>NZ_JAHRXF010000017.1 GCF_019104725.1 Streptomyces corallincola
GGGGGGGGGGGGGGGGGGGGGGGGGGGGGGGGGGGGGGGGTGGCGGAGGTTAGAGGGTGGTTCTTCGGTGGTGACAGCTAGGCCAGGGGGTGGCTCCCGGTGGTTTAACGGGGTGCTGGTGCTCCCCCGGCGCTCGGGTGAGGTGGTTGGGGTGGGCGGCTTTGCGGGGCGGGCTTCCTGGTGGTCGTCGGTGACGGGTGCTTGCTGTGGTCGTTCGCCCTACTTCCGTGGTGGTGCGGGTGTGGGGCGGGGCTATGTGGGGCGGAACCATGTGGAGCGGACCTATGCAGGGCGGGCCCATGTGGGGTGGGCCCATGTGGGGTGGGCCCATGTGGGGTGGGGCTATGTGGGGTGGGGCGGGTGCCGTTTGCTAAGCGGAGATCTCTCCGTTAGCTTTTCGGTAGCCATTCGGAGAGTTCTCCGCTTTCTCTCGATCCGGATTTTAGGAGCGCCCGTGCGCTACATCAAACTGGGTAGGACCGGCCTCGACATCTCCCCCGTCGCCGTCGGCGCCATGAGCTACGGCGAACCCGACCGAGGTCATCCCGTCTGGTCGCTGGACGAGGAGTCCAGTCGGCCGCTGATCCGGCACGCGCTGGAGGCGGGCGTCAACTTCTTCGACACCGCCAACATGTACTCGTACGGCTCCAGCGAGGAGATTCTCGGGCGGGCGCTCAAGGACTACGCGCGCCGGGACGAGGTCGTCGTCACCACCAAGGTGCGGCACACCATGCGCCCCGGCAGCCCCAACGGCGGCGGACTGTCCCGCAAGGCGATCATGACCGAGATCGACAACAGCCTGCGGCGGCTCGGTACCGACTACGTAGATGTGTACATGATCCACCGGCTCGACAACGAGACGCCGCTGGAGGAGACCCTTGAGGCGCTGCACGACGTGGTGAAGTCGGGCAAGGCCCGCTATCTCGGCGCCTCCTCCATGCACGCCTGGCAGTTCGCCAAGGTGCTGCACCTCCAGGAGCGGAACGGCTGGGCCCGGTTCGTCACCATGCAGGACCACTACAACCTGCTGGCCCGCGAGGAGGAGCGCGAGATGCTGCCGCTCTGCGCGGACGAGGGTGTCGCCACGATGGTCTGGAGCCCGCTCGCGCGCGGTCGGCTCGCCCGGCCCGCCGACCAGTCGGGCGGCACCGAGCGTGCCGCGACCGACGGGGTATACGCCGACATGCTGTACACCCGCGCCACCGCCGACAGCGACCGCGCCATCCTGGACGAGGTCGGCGCCGTCGCCGACGCTCACGGCGTCACCCGCGCCCAGGTCGCCCTCGCATGGCTGCGCCGCAACCCCGTGGTCGCCGCGCCGATCGTCGGCGCCCGTACGGTGCAGCAGATCGACGACGCCGTCGCCGCCCTCGATCTCGACCTCACGGACGAGGAGGCACGTCGGCTTGAAGCGCCGTACACGCCCCGGCACGACCTCCAAGGTGTCTCCGACGCCAGGGAGTTGGAGCGGATCAAGGCGAGTGTTCCGGGGTACGCCAACCTCTGATCCCCGCCGGGAGGGGGCGGGGCCGGGGCTGTTCCGGGGCGGTGAAACACGAGTGCGTACGGCGGTTGGGGCGTGCCACGATGGCTTTGGGAAGCGAGGTCTCGTGGACGAGCTGAGGCGATTCCGACGGGCGGTGACCGTCTGGGCGGCCGGTGGGCAGGAGGCCGCCGCGGGCGCGGTCGTTGCGCGTGAACTGGCCCGTGGAGTAACGGTGGTGGTCCTCGTGGAGGGGGCCAGCGACGAGGTCGCCCTCGAAGCGCTGGCCGCGCGGCGGGGCCGGGATCTGGGTGCCGAGGGGGTGGCGGTGGTGCCGCTCGGGGGTGCCACCAGCATCGGGCACTTCCTGGACGTCTGCGGTCCGCCGGGGCTCGGGCTGCCGCTGGCCGGGCTCTGCGACATCGGGGAGGAGCGGCACTTCCGCCGCCATCTTGCGCGGGTCGGACTCGGATCGCCGGTGGACCGGGACGAGTTGGCGGAGTTGGGGTTCCAGGTTTGCGTCGCGGATCTGGAGGACGAGCTGATCCGTGCCCTCGGTCCCGAGACCGTACAGCGGGTGATCGAGGAGCAGGGCGAGACGCGGCCCTTCCGTACCTTCCAGGGGCAACCCGCCCAGCGGGACAGGCCCGTTGAGCACCAGCTCCGGCGCTTCATGGGGACGCACAGTGGGCGCAAGGCGCTCTACGCGGGGGCGCTGGTCGCGCGGCTGGAGGCGGGGCGAGTGCCGGGGCCGTTGGAGCGGCTGCTCGCGGGGGGGGGCGGGGGGGGCAGCGGGGTGTGAGTCCGCCTACCGGAAGCCCGTCTGCTCGAAGCCCGTCTACTGGAAGCCCGACTGCCGGGGCTGAACAGTCGGTTGGGGGCTGAACAGTCGGTCGGGGTTGGAGCCTGGGTGTTCATGCGTCCATGTTCTGCCACGGGACCGCTACCGCACCGTACGGTGACGACCCGTGTCCGTCGTTGAGCCGTGCTGCATTCCGAAGCCCCGGACACACCGGGCTCGGGACGCGGGAGTACGGGCATGGCGGGAAAGCGTGCGGGACTCGTGGTCGTCGCCGCCGTCGCGGGCGGTCTGCTGCTGAGCGCGTGCGGTGGGCAGGCAGGAGGACGGCCGGGGGCGGGAGCAGCGGCCGGTGCGCACGCGCCCGCCGGGGAGGGGCAGCGTGCCGCCGGTGAGCGGGGCGGACCGGGTGGACTCACGGCGCTCGATTCCGGTGCCTCGAATCTCAACACGGCTTTCGTTCCTGGAGAGTTCGTCTCCGCTGTCGAGTCCGCCGGGCGGACGTGCGACTTGGCCTCCGCTCCTCTGCTGGCGGCGCAGTTGGAGCAGGAGTCCGACTGGGACCCGGATGCGCAATCTCCCATCGGTGCACAGGGGTTGGCGCAGTTCAGGCCGGAGATCTGGGCGGAGTGCGGCGGGGATGCCGACGGGGACGGGGTGAACAGTCCGTTCGACCCCCAGGACGCCATCCCGGCGCAGGCCCGCATGATGTGCGACCTCTTCACCCGGCTCCGGACCACCAGACTCTCTGGCAATCCGATCGACTTCGCGCTGTGGTCGTACAACGCGGGGCTCCAGGCGACCATCGACGCGGGCGGTACGGCGCCGACCGAGGAGGCGGCGCATTACGCGCGGCGGATTCAGAAGGAGTTGCTCCCGAAGTACACGCTGATCTGATGCGCCTACGACGGCCCGTACCGGACACCGACGGTGCCGGACGCGGCGGCCTCGCGGAAGAGGTCGCCGCAGGTGGGGGAAGGGGGGTGGAGGCTGTTCGTGACGGTGGTCAGCGCGCGGCGGGTCTCGGCAGCGAGGCGGTGGAGGCTGAGGGCGGTCAGGTCGCGGTCACCTCGGTGGACGCACAAGCGGTAGGCGGAGAGGACCAGTTGGTCCTCGGTGGCGGGCAGCGGGGCGGGGAGACCGGTGAGGAGTTCGTGCGCCTGATTGGTGCTTGCCGCCTCCAGGACGGCCTTCAGCGGGAGTTGGTCGAGTTCGTCGGCCCGTAGGTCCTCGTCGAGCGCGGTCGCGTAGGTGGTGAGGGCGGCGATCAGGGTGATCATGCGTTCGCCTGCCGTGATGTGCAGCCCCCAGGCTGTCAGTTCCTCGTGGCGGCGGGGGCGGCGCCACGTCTCCCGGTCCACCAGGGGGAGGATCAGGCTGCCCAGGGCGGCTGCTCCGGACCAGAGCTGTACGCGGTCGGGGTGCATGGTGGTCCTCCTGGTGGCGGTGGTCCTTGTGGTGTGCGTGCGAGGGGCCGGTGGGGTGGCGGGGGGCTGGATAGAGTTGGGGCCTTGGTCGGGTGGTGCGCGTTCTGGAGGTGACTCATGGGGCCGGGCGAGCCTCGTCCGCTGCGCGTGCCGATCGGTGAGGGCTCCGAGCGGTGGACCAGTCGGCAGGTCTCCCGTCGCGTGCTGCTGGTCGTCCACAACGTCACCTCCGCGGGGCGGCTGCTCGACGTACTCCCTTTGTTCCACAACGACTTCCGGGTGCAGCTGCTGGTCACCTCGACCGGTTCGTCCGCGTTCCAGGGCGGGGTGCGGGAGCTGTTCGCCGAACTGGGGCTGCCTGTGGTGCCCTGGGAGCAGGCGGTCGAGGTGGGGGCGGATCTGGCGATATCGGCCAGTTTCGGTGGTCAACTGCCGCTGTTACAAGGGAAACTGAGCGTTCTGTCGCACGGTGTGGGCTACACCAAGAAGCTGGCCGTGCCGGGAGTCGAGGGCCGTGAACCGACCTTCGGGCTGTCTCGGGAGTGGCTGCTCCACGACGGTGAGCCCTATGTGGACGGGCTGTTGCTCTCGCATCCGGAGCAGTTGGAGCGGCTGGGCCGGGTCTGTCCGGAGGCCCTGCACACCGGGGTCGTCGCCGGGGACGCGAGTTACGACCGGATGCTGGCGGCGCGCCCGTACCGGGAGCGTCAGCGGCGGGCGTTGGGGGTCCGGCGGGGGCAGCGGCTCGTCGTCCTGAACTCCACCTGGAACCCCGAGGGTCTCTTCGGCAGTGGTGGGCCGGATGTCCTGCCCGCGCTACTGCCGCGCCTGGCAGCCGAGTTGCCCGCCGACGACTACCGGCTGGCGGCGGTGCTCCACCCGAACATCTGGTACGGGCACGGGCCGGGGCAGATTCGGGCCTGGCTGGACGAGGCGTGCCGCAGCGGGCTGGCGCTGATCGATCCCGTGCACGGCTGGCGTCAGGCCCTGGTGGCGGCGGACGCGCTGGTGGGCGACTTCGGCTCGGTGCCGTACTACGCGGCGGCGCTGGGGGTGCCGGTGCTGCTCGCGGACGGCGGAGAGGACCGGCTCGATCCCGAGGCGCCGCTCGCGGACTTCGTACGGCGGACGCCGCGCCTCGACCCGCACGGTTCGCTGCGTGCCCAGGTGGAGGAACTCGTACTGAAGGAAGACGAGTTGACCGATGCCGCCGAGTTCGTCACGTCGGTACCGGGTGAGTCGGCGCTGCTGCTGCGGCGCCATTTCTACGAGTTGATGGACCTTCCCGAGCCGGTGGCGCCCGCCCTCTTGGAGCCGCTGCCGCTGCCCGCGTACGAACCGCCGCGCCACACGGTGATGTTGCGGGTGCGGACGCGGGCCGAGGGTGTGGACGTGCGGATCGAGCGGTCGGTGGTGACGCCGTACGGCGCGGAGGGGGACGCGCATGTGGCCGTGCACGAGGACACCCGTGATCCGGGCGGTCTCGACGTGGCGGACGTGATCGTGCGGGACGGGCGGCCGGACGATCCCCGTCTGGGCGGCTGGGAGACATGGACGGCGGAGGTGCTGGCCCGGCATACGCAGTGCGGGATGGCCGTGTTCGTGAGCGGCCCGGACGCCTGTGCCGTACGGACGCGGGACGGCGCGGCGTTCCTGCTGTCCGCGCTGGACGGCGCGGACGCCGACCCGGCGGCCTACGCCTCGTCCCTGTACGCGTGGCTGTCGTCGGGGCAGCGGGTCCCGCCGGACGGGGTCGTCCTGCGGACGCATGCCGCCGGGCAGGTGCACGGGGTGGCCGTGGAACCGCTCACCTCGCGGCTTCGCAGCGGCGGCGGAGGTCGCTGAGGTACTGGAGGTGCGGCACGGCGGACGGGGTGAGCAGTCCCTCGGCCTCGGTGATCCGTTCCAGGGCCATCGCGTCCTCGCCGGTGTCGTGGAGGGTTTCCGCGAGGTCGGTGAGGGAGCGGGCGCGGTTGTAGTCCTCGCCCTGGTTCTTGAAGAAATCGATGGCGGAGAGCAGGAGTTGACGCGATTCGTCGAGTCGGCCCAGGCCCCGCAGTGCGCGTCCCTTGTGGCGTTCGAGCAGGGCGAGCGCGCGGGGCAGGTCCGCCGCGCCCTCTTGGCCGGAAGTGATCGTCGCGTACACGCGGCCCGCCGCGATGAAGCTCTCGTGGGCCTCCTCGAACTTCCAGCGGTACAGGCTCAGCAGGCCCTGGAATTCAAGCGCCGACGCCTCGCCGCGCGGGTGTCCGGCCGCGCGCTCGCTCTCCACGGCGGCGAGTGCGGCGCGGTCGGCGTCCTGCCGTTGCCCCAATTGGTCCAGGCAGTGGGCGAGTTGGAAGTACAGGCCGCCTGCCGTGCGGGTGTCCGGCTGGTGGGTCCCGGCCACCCGTACGGCGACGCGCAGTGCGGGGAGTATGTCGTCCCAGCGCCCGACCTTGAGCTGGAGCGGCCACAACGCACGGGCCAACCGGAGTGCGGTGGTCGGTTGTTGGTACTCCTCGGCGAGAGAAACGGCACGGATCACGTTGCCCGCCGTGGCCTCCAGGACCTTCAGGCCCTCGGTCTCGTCCCGGTACGGGGTGCCCTCGGCGGGTGCCGCTTCGGTGCGCCAGCTCTGCGGGAGGGCGGCGTGCGCGGCGTGCAGGGCCCGTAGGAGTACGGCGTCAAGGGTGCGGTGGACGGCGGCGGAGCACTCCGCGATCCCGTGCTCGGGTCCGGCGGTGTCCGTCAGATAGCGGCGGACCTCGGGCCGGAAGCGGTAGGTGCCGATCTCGACGGACTCCAGCAGGCCTGCCTCGGCCGCCTGGGTGAGCATGGCCACGGCTTCCTCCGGGCCGGTGCCGCTGCCAGCGGCGGCTGCGGCGAGGTCGGCGTCCAGGGTCGGCCAGCCGCCGAGCGCGGCGAGCCGACACAGGCGTGCGGTGGGCGCCGGGAGCAGACCGGCCGCCCGGCGGGCCGCCTCGCGTACCGGATGCGGGATCTCCTGACCGTCTCCCGCGGGCCCGGCGGCGGTCAGGGCCGGGGTGCCGAACTGGGCCGCCGCCGTGGCGAGGGCGTACGCGTTTCCGGCGCAGCGGCGCAGGAGCTGGGGCATCTGGGTGTCGGAGCGCGCCAGGTTCTCCGGTCCCGCCGTCTGCCGGACCAGCTGGCGGACCAGCTGGGTCGCGTGGCGGTCGCTGAGCGGTCCGACCTCGACGCGTTCGGCCTCCAGGGCGAAGGGCTGTCCGGAGACGACCACGAGGAGGAGGACGTCCGGGGTGGCGGGGGTGAGGCTGCGGACCTGGGCGAGGGTCGTCGCGTGGTCGATCACGATCAAGGCCCGGCGGCCGTCGGTGAGTTGGCGGTAGAGCCGTTCCCGGTCGGCCCCGGAGGACGGCATCTCGTCGCGGGAGACGCCCATCTGGGTGAGCAGGCGGGAGAGGACGGCCGCGGGGCCGGGGCCGCCGTCCGTCGCCGCGTCGCGCAGATCGACGTGGAAGCGTCCGTCGGGGAAGCGGTCGCCGTGCGCGGCACCGAAGTTGAGGGCGACGGAGGTGGTGCCGATGCCGGGCGGGCCGTACAGCAGCGCGACGCGCGGTCGCCCGGCGGCGGGGCGGGCCGCCTCCTTGGTGAGCTGCTTCAGGGCCTTCTGCTGGTTGGTGAAGTGGCGCGGCGCGGGCGGGAGCCAGGCGCCCCGGCGGAGCGTTCCCGGCGCGTGCCGGGAGGCGCCCAGCAGCAGGGCCCACTCGTCCGACAGCCGGGCGTCGTGCCCCAGTCGGGTGTGCAGGAAATCGGCCAGGGACGCCTGTTCGTCCGGCGCGGACGGCAGCGCCGCCGGGCGTCCTGTCGTACGCCGCACCAACGTGCCGGTGGACACCAGGAGTTGCTTGCCCATCTCCCCTGCGACACCGTTCCCCACTGATGCGAGAAACGCGGTGAGCGCGCTGAGCGCCACGACCTCCAGCACGTCGGCCCTCCTGGTCCCCGATCCGCCCTGGCGGGACTGTATCTCCGCGCCGGTGTCCGGTGGAAACATTTCGGTCGTACCGCGGGCTTCCCCTCAGCCTCCGAAGATCGACGCCGCTGTGCCGCCCCAGCCGCCGTCCGCCGAGATGACCTGACCGGTGACGTAGGAGGCGGCCGGGGAGACCAGGAAGTGGACGAGGTGGGCGACTTCCTCGGCTTCGGCGACGCGGCGGAGGGGGACCGAGGTGACGTAGGCGCGGGCGGCGGCCTCGTTCTCGGTGATGGCGGCGGCCATGTCGGAGCGGGTGACGGCGGGGCGTACGGCGTTGACGCGGACGCCGCTCGGGCCCCACTCGGCGGCGAGGGAGCGGGTGGCGGCTTCCAG
Organism: Streptomyces corallincola; assembly: GCF_019104725.1. Taxonomy (GTDB): domain Bacteria; phylum Actinomycetota; class Actinomycetes; order Streptomycetales; family Streptomycetaceae; genus Streptomyces; species Streptomyces corallincola. Next base: position 8,043 of record NZ_JAHRXF010000017.1, read on the forward strand.
GGCGGCCTTGGAGGCGGCGTAGACCATGTTCTGGGGGATGCCGCGTTCGGCAAGGGCGGAGGAGACGTTGACGATCGCGCCGCCACCGCGTCCGGCCATGACGCGGGCGAGGCCGCCGGCGAGGAGGAGCGGGGCGCGGACGTTGAGGGCGTGGACGGCGTCGATGTCCTCGGCGGTCACCGTGTCGCTGGGGCCGCCGGACCCGATTCCGGCGTTGTTGACGAGGATGTCCACGCCGCCGAGGCGTTCGACCACGTCGTTCACGAGTCGTTCGGGGGCGCCGGGGGCGGCGAGGTCGGCGGGCAGGACGGTCACGGGACCGGGGAGTCCAGCCGCGTGGCGTTCCAAGGTGGCCTTGTCGCGGCCTACGAGGACGACGTGGGCGCCGCTCGCGGAGAGCGCGCTGCTCACGGCGGCGCCGATGCCCCGGCCGCCGCCAGTGACGAGGGCAGTGGCGCCTTGCAGGGGGAGGCCGGTCGGGCCGGTGGAGGTGGTCGCGGGCGTAGGCGTGGGTGCCATGCGGGGCTCCCGGAGTGTGGTCGGAATGGCTTGAGTGGCCGGAGCGGCCAAGGTGTAGTGAGTTCGATTATCTGACTCACTGGGTCAAGCTTCGCACAGTCGGTTCGAAAATCAAACCCACCCTGAGAGGAGGGACGGCAGGGGGCTCGCCGCAGGAGTGGTCGCCAGCGCCGGGGCGGCGGCCGTCAGCCCTCGAGGGTCGGCGGGTGGTCGTGGGTGGGGGTCACGTGGCGTTCGCCCCACTCACGCAGGGCGCGGAGGACGGGGAGGAGGTCGCGGCCCATCGGTGTGAGGTGGTACTCGTCGCGCGGGGGGCGCTCGGAGTAGGGGCGGCGCTCGATGACGCTGGCGTCCTCCAGCTTGCGGAGGCGCAGTGCGAGGGTTTCGCGGGGGGCGCCAGTGTTGATCTGGATGTCCTTGAACCGGTGCACACCGAAGCCCAGTTCGCGCAAGACGAGCAGGCTCCAGCGCTCCCCCACGACGTCGAGCGCGTCGGCGATGGAGCAGACGCGGGGGGAACCCAGATTGGTCGATTCGCTTTTCTGACTCACGGGGTCACGGTAGCGCTGTCGGGGCGACTGGGGGTAGTAGCGCCCGGCGGAGGCGTGCGGTGTCCGTTTCGGACCACATGTGGTCCGCACCCGGACGGTCGCGGCAATGTGTGTGCGGAGGCGACATGGGCGCAGGTGTGGAGGGTGCCGAGGTGTGGAGGGTGCCGGGGTGTGGGCGGTTTCGGGGGCTGTCCGCGGGTCGCGCGACCGCTCGGGGTGCGCTGAATCCACGGATCTCCGTCGCCCAAGCACAACACGGACCCCGACATCCAGGTGCACGCCGGCGACGAGCACCCGTTCGTTCGGCGGCAGAGCACGGCGGTGCACTACGAGGCGCCGTTCCTGTATCTGCTGTGCGGCGCCGAACGGGCCGTGCTGATCGACACCGGGGCCACGGTGTGGGCGGAGTTCTTCCCGACGCCCCGGATGATGGACGGGACCCTCGCCGAACGGGTCGCTCGGCAGCAGAGGTGTGTGCGTATCCCCTATGGGTGCTGCACACACATGCGCACGGTGACCATGTGCTCGGCTGCCATGTCGAGATGACCGGCGAACCCGGCGTGGGCTGTCCGGTGCGTACGACCCACCAGTCGGACGGGCCCCCGGTCGAACTCACCCCCGCCCATCTGGGGCGTGTCCGGGTGGTGTTGGAGGAATGGGGCGACGGGCGGGGCAGCAGGCGGGAGCGGCGGCCGTACGCGGAGTTTCGTGCTCCGTCCGTGAGCGGTCGAGCGGTCGTCCGTCGAGTATTCGCGTGGGAAGCCGTCTCCTGTCGGGCAGTTGTGGCCGTACCGGTATGGGCGTTATGCATCCCCGGATTTTGTGCAGTGCGGGGATGTGAACGATGAGGGTGGTGGTTTCGCGGGGGCGCGGCCTTGCAGGGTGGGGTGTGCGAACCCGCACGGTCGCCACCGCCGAGGAGTCCTGTGTCCGACACCCGTGTCCCGAAGGTCGATTTCTACTTCGATCCGGCCTGCCCCTTCGCCTGGATCACCTCCCGGTGGATCACCGAGGTCGCCCATTTGCGCGACATCGAGCTGCGGTTCCGGCTGATGAGCCTCTATGTGCTGAATGAGGGACGGGAGTTGCCGGAGTGGTATCGCACGCTGGTGGACAACTCGCTCGCCCTGAACCGGGTGTGCACGGCTGCCGCGCACGAGCTGGGTGAGGAGGTACTGGCCGATCTCTACACGGAGTTGGGCACGCGTATCCACCAGGGGAGGAACAAGGACTACCGGGCGGTCGCCGCCGAGTCCTTCGCGGCGCTCGGCCTGCCCGGACGTCTGTTGGCCGCGGCCGACAGCGACGTCTACGACGAGCAGTTGCGCAAGAGTCACCACGAGGGCATGGACCCGGTGGGCGAGGATGTGGGGACGCCGACGATCCACATCGACGGGATCGCCTTCTTCGGTCCCGTGCTCAACGCGATCCCCCGTGGTGAGGAAGCCGCTCGGCTCTTCGACGCTACGCGGACTCTGGCCGCGCATCCCGGCTTCTTCGAGCTGAAGAGGACGCGTACGGGAGGGCTGGACTTCGACTGAGGCGGCGGGCGGCGGTGGCGGTGGCGACATCGGAGGCGGCTGGGCGAGGAGTGGGCGGTGGGCGAGGAGTGGGCGGTGGGCGAGCCTCCTCCTCTCTGCCCATCAAGTAGCCCAGCTGAAGACGGTGTTCGGCGCCGTAGCGGTGTTTGAGGTGGGCGACGTGGGACTGGAGTGAGCGGAGGCTGATGCCGAGGCGGCGGGCGATCTCCCGGTCCGTCCTGCCTTCGACGAGCAGTTTGCGGATGGCGGTGCGCAGCGCGGGGACCACGTCGATGGCGGCCTCGGCGGCGCGGACCGGCAGGAACGGGTGGGGCTCGGCGCGGTCCCAGGCGCGTTCGAAGACGTCGGTCAGGAAGCGCACCACGGCGGGTTCGCAGACACGGACCGCGGTGGTGCGTCCGGGGACACGCTCCGTAGCACCGGGGACGAAGGCGGTGGCCCGGTCGATGATGATCATGCGGTCGAAGAACTCCGCGAGGGTACGTACCTGGGCGCCGTGGCCGGTGACCGCGCGGACGTACGCCTTGGTGGGCTCGTCGAAGCGGGTGCTGTGCTGGTAGAGCGTGCGCATCGACACCCCGGCGAGCAGGCGTCCGCGCACGCTGTCCAGGTCCGCGGCGAGTCGGCTCGCGGGGCGGGCGCCGTCCGGCTGGGCGGTGAGGATCTCGGAGCGGGCGCGCGCGACCGCGTGGTCGATCGCCGCCTGTATCTCGGGCGTGCCGTGCAGATACGTGACGCCTGGACGGTCCGGGACAGCGGCGGCGGGGCCTGGTCCCGCAGCGGGACCGTACGGCGACGTGTCGTACGGCGAGCTCTCGTACGGCGAAGTCTCGCGCGACGCGCAGTCGTACGGCGGGGACGCGTACCGCGTAGAGCTGTACTGCGTGGACCGGTGCGGCGCGGAACCGTACGGCGCTGGGGTGGCCGTTCCCGTGCGCTCCACCTCCGCCTCCGCCGACACCGTGTCCGCCAGCTCGCGCAGATTCCGCGCGATGTCCTCCAGCGTGGTCGCGTGCGTGTCCCGCCCGGCCATCCGATCCCCCGTTCCCGGCGCCCATCCCGCCGATCCGACCGACGGACCCATGATCGGACACGGGACACACGGATGTGTCGGGTTTTCCTCAACAGTGGATTAGAAGTATGGATATTTTTCCAAGTGGACCATTGACCCATTTGTACGCCCAGCCAGAATCGCCGCTTGCCCGGTCTACGTGTGTGACGTTTCCGGTACCGGGCCGCACATCACGTTGCCCGGTTCCGCCGGGTCGTCGCTGATCCAGAACTGGGTCCACAGGAGGGCGAATTCGGAGCGGTCGAGGTAGCCGTCGCCGTCCTGGTCGAGCCGGTCGAAGACGTCGGCAGTGTCGATGGGCAGGCCGTGCCAGGTGTCGATGAGGCGGCGGTGTTCGGTGCGGGAGATGCGGCCGTCGCCGTTCTCGTCAACGGCGTCGAAGATGGTGTCGGCGGTGGCCGTCACCGCTTCGGGCATCGAGGGGAGCAGGTCCACCATGCCGAGCAGTTCGTCCAGGTCGATCCGGCCGTCCCCGCCGGTGTCGGCGACCGACGCCAGGTGTCGCCACCAGCCCAGCATCACCTGGCGCACCCGCGCGGCGAGTTCCGGGTCGGCTGCCACGCGGGGAAGTACGCCCCAGCGGGCGGCGAGCGCCTCGAAGTCCTGTTCCTCCAGGAACCCGTTGTCGTCGGCGTCGAACGCCTCGAACATCGCCTCGACCTTGCGCCGCTGGAACTCCGTGGCCATCTCGCGTCTCCCGATCGGATCATGGTGCCGAGCCCGTCGTACGGACCCGTGCCGGACCGTGCTGCCGGGATGCTGTCCACGACACGCCGACCGCCAACGGCGCCCGAGGGCGCGGGTCCGGGCTCCCGCACCACCGCGCGGCGACGAACGCGTCCGCACGCCGGTTTGAACGTCTGACGACCGCAGAACAGGCACGCGGCAACAACGGCAGTGGCGACGGCAACAATGGCGACCTCTCGGCGACTCTCGCCCCTCCGTGGGATCGCCTCCACCAGTGCCCGAATATGCCGTTAAATGGTTTAAAATCACCCTCCCGATCGGCGCCCTCGCCCGGCGGCCCCTTGGGGGTTCCGGTCTTCACGGCCGGTGTTCCTCGGCCTGTGGAGACACGCAATGGCAACGAAAACCCCCACGCTCGTCCTCGTGCACGGTGCCTGGCACCGCGAGAGCATGTGGCACCTGCTCCGCGAGGAACTGTCCGACCTGGATGTCCGTACCGTGCAGAACCCGTCGAGCGCGCCGGTGGCGCCGTCGCGGCTCGGGGACATGTACGCCGACGCGGCGGCGATCCGCGCGGCCGTGGAGAGCGTCGGCGGTCCGGTGGTCGCGGTCGCGCACTCGTACGGCGGGGTGCCCCTGACCCAGGCGCTCGCCGGGGTGAGCGCCGTGAAGCGGCTGGTCTACCTGAACGCGTTCATGCTGGACGTCGGCGAGTCGGTGCTCAAGGTGGTCGGCGGGACCCCGCCGCCCTTCTGGGGCATGGACCACGTGGGCGAGGGCTACTACGAGATGCTGAACGCCGAGCACCACTTCTACAACGACCTCACCCCCGAGGCCGCGCGGGCGGCTGCCGGGGCACTCGGCCCGCACTCGGTCGCGTCGATGGAGCAGCCGGTCACGCGGGCAGCCTGGCACGCCATCCCGAGCACCTACGTCATCGGCGTCAACGACGCGGCCGTCCCCGCCGAGGCCGGTGAGTTCCTCTCCGGGCGCGCCGAGCGCGTCGTCCGCATGGACACCGGCCACTCCCCCTTCCTGGTCCGCCCCGCCGAGACGGCGGCCCTGCTCCGCGAGGAACTGGAGCTGGCGGTCCGCGAGGGCTGAGCCACGCCTTCCGGGGCCGGTCGGCCGGACGGCTGCCCGCCCCATGCTGCCCGGCCTCGACTGCTCCACCCCGGCTGCTCGACCGCTCTGCCGCTCCGAGCGCCCGGTACCAGGAGCGCGGTACCGCCGAGATCCTCACCAGGGAGACCAACGCCTCCCGCTGCACCAGCCGCGACGAGCCGAGGTATTCGCTGCGCTCGCTCGCCGTGTACGCCGACTTCGTGCGGCACGTCCACCTCGTGACCGCCAGGTCGGTTCCGATCACTTCTTCCACGGCGACGACATCGCGCGCGTCCCGCGCGCGTGTGCCGCCGCCCCGTACGGGTCCCGCGCCGACACCGCCGCGTACCGGCCATGCGCCGCCATCGCCCCGTACGAACACGGAGCGGGCCGCACCCCTGGGTCGGGGGTGCGGCCCGCTTGGGGTCAACCGGTCGGTCAGACGGCCGTGTTGGTGCCGCTGGTCTTGCGGCGGCGGACGATGAAGACCGCGCCGACGCCGAGGGCGACGGCGGCGCCGCCCGCGAGGGCGAGGGTGGGGAGGGCGGAGCTGGAGCCGGTGGAGGCGAGGGTGCCCTGGGGGTCGATCTGGGTGTTGCCGGTGGGCTTCTTGGTGGGCAGCGGCTTGCGGCCGCCCTGGGGCTTGGCGTCACCGGGGTGACCGGGCTGCGAACCGGCGGCGAGGATGTTGAACTCGTAGTAGCTCTCGTCGTCGGCGTAGACGCAGTTGCCCTTGTCGTCGGCGTACATGCCGATGCTGATGGCGAAGCCCTGGCCGGCCGGGGCCTTGCTGTCCACGGCGAGGCGCAGGTCGATGGAGAAGGACTCGTGGGCCTGGACGTCGGTGTAGCCGAGGTAACCGGCGCCCTCGTCGTTCTCGTCGAGGGAGATGTTGACCCAGCGGCCCGACTCGGGGTCCTTGTACTGAAGGGTGAGGTGGCTGGTGTCGGCGTCGAGGTCGTCGTGGTTGACCTGGGCCGCGAAGACACCGAGGTCCACACGCTTGTAGCTGTTCTCGCCGGTGTTCTTCACGTTCAGCTCGAACCCGTGGAAGCCGCTGCCCGCGACGATCTTCGAGGGCAGCCCGGAGATGCCGGTGCGCAGGTGCTCGTCCACCGAGGGCTCGCGGCTGTCGTCGCACTCCGGGAGCCCGGACGGGGACACGGAGGCCGAGGGGGACGCCGAGGTCGAGGCCGACGCGCTGGGCTCGTCCGACGCCGACGCCGACGCCGACGTGGAGGCGGTGCTGGTGGCGCTCTCCGACGCGGTGTCGTCGGCCGGGGTGGTCTCGGAGGCGGACGTCTCCGTCGTGGCCTCGGTGGTCTGCTCGCCGGTCGGGGTCGTGTCCTCCGTGCCGGGCGCCGTGGTGTCGGTCCCCTCGGTCTCCCCGTCGGTGGGAGTGGTGTCGGTGACGGCGGTGCTCTGGCCGTCCGCCGCGAAGGCGGCCGGGACGGACAGGAACATGGCCGGGGCGACGGCGGCCGTCGCGGCGGCCAGCGCGAGGGAACGGCGAATCTTCATGAAGGAAACCTCAAATGGCGGGACGTCAGCGATGAGTACGCAAAGGAGACCGACAGGTCCCGCAAAGAGTTGCCCATGAGCTTACATTTCCTTCACGTGATCTACGTCATATCCGAACGTCGGTGGAATCGGGACGATTCGGGCCTTGTCCGGGGCAACTCGCTTGCCCGGCAAGCGTGTTGAGCGTCTCCCGTTGACGGGTGCGTGCACTCGGGAGGCGCGTCGAGCGCTCAGGGTGCCGCTACGCGGGACGCCGTTTCTCGCAACAGCGCTTCGTGGCGGTCGTGTTCGGTCGTCGGCTCGTCGGCGGAGGCCGTGCGGACGCCAGCGGCCGGGACCAAGTCGTGCCGGGCGTATGTCGCCCAGCGGGTGAAGGTACCGGCGGAGGACTGGGCATCCTACGACTGGCAGGGTCGGGCGGTCACCCGTCACCGGGCGGAGATCCGCACGGCGTTCGGCTTTCGGGAGTCCGCCGAGGAGGACCAGGAGAGCTGGCGGAGTGGCTGACGACGGAGCTGTGCCCGGTGGAACTGTCCCGGATCGCCTGGCCGAGGCGGTGGTGGCCCGGTGCCGCAACGATCACATCGAACCGCCAGCCCCGGCGAGGGTCCGGCGCCTTGTGGGCAAGGCGATGAAGGACTTCGACACCCGGTTCTGTCGGACAACCGTGGATCGGCTGTCGCACATGACCCGCTCGGGGCTGGAGGACCTGGTCGCCAACGGCGAGCCGGGCGAGGGAGCGGTTGCGGGCGGTGGCCGGTCGTTCTTCAGCGAGCTGAAGACAGACCCCGGGGCGCGGGGCCTGGAGAGCCTGTTGGCGAAGGTCAACAAGCTGGAGCGGGTGCGGACGCTGGACCTGCCAGCGGACCTGTTCGGTGACGTGTCGGAGAAGATGGTGGACGCCTGGCGGGCGAGGGCGTCCAAGGAGTACCCGGCGAACCTGGCGCGGATGAAGCCGCCGATGCGCCTGACACTGCTGGCGACGCTGTGCCACGTGCGGCATGCCCGCGCTGCACCGGGCCGCTGTTGTGTACCGGCCACGACTTCGCGACACCCCGACGCAGCAATCGGAGGGCATGGTCGGTCGTCGCCGTGGTCCTCAACTCCGGGCTGCGCTACGAGGGCTTCGAGCCATGCGGTTGCGGGCGGGACCCGAAGTTCCGCCCCCGTACCCGTGCCCAGCTTCACGCCCGCCGCAGGGTCGCCGCTCGCACCGGCGCCCCGCTCGCCAAGCTGCTCGGCCAGGCTGACCCGCTGGAGACGCGCTGATCCCGGCAGGGTACGCGCAGTTCACATTGCCCGACTCCTCGACGCACGAACAGATGCCGACTCAGTCGGTGTCGGTCGCAGCGAGCACGGCCAGGCGCCGTCGACCTGGGGAGAGCGCGGCCAGACCAATGTCCCAGGCCACCTGCTCGAACCATTTGGTGTCGGCGCCGAAGCCGTGCCAGACGCAGTCCAGTACGTGTGCCTCGACCTCAGCAGCGCTGGTTCCTTCTGGGCTTCCGGCCAGCGCGGCCAGGGACTGCCAGGCCGCCAGACGGCCGTAGGCACCGTAGGAGCCCGAGTTGTACGCCCCTCCCGTTGACGCCGCAGCGAAGAGCACCCGCCATGCCTGGGCCGGCGGACGGACAGCAACTGACAGAGGGGTCTTCTTCCCCGCCCCGTGCAGACACTCCAGCCCCAGTGCCAGGAGCACGGCCGGGACGGACTCGACGTCCAGGGGTTCGGCGAGGTCGAACGCGCGCGCCTCGATGCGTCCGTTGGACTCCTTGGCCCAGTTCGCCACGGCCGTGCCCATCGCGGTGGCGGTGGCCGGGGTGGTCGTCTCCTCCGTCGCCGGCACACGCGCGTCGGTGTCCACCACCAGTTCGCGACTCTCCAATGGTCCGTACGGCATCGCGTGGCTACTGCCGCGGACGCTGTAGCTCGGCAGATCCGCGCCCTCCTCCAAACCGGACCGCATCAGGGGCAGCCAGCCCAGCGGGTGATGACTCCAATGCGGCGACGTCGCCCACCCAGCGATCCCCGGCACCTCCCCGACGACCACACCCCTGAGAACCAGCTCATGGACCAGACAGGCCCGAAGCTCCTCCGAAGCCCGGCCGGTGAACGCCGCAGCCAGGTCCGCCGCCTCATGGCTGGAAGCCAGCAACGAGGCCGTGTAGCGATCCAGCTTCCTGCCGGTGACCTCAGCAGAGGAGACCAGCCGCAGCGCCTGGGTGACATTGTCGGGGCCAGCGGTGGTGGCCAACAGCCGAAGCAGATGGTCGAAGACACTTCGGTACTGCCGCATCTGCCCCCCGGTGCCGTACGTCCTGGCGAGAGCGATGCCAAGGTCAGCAGCAAAGGCAGCATCCCCTTGCGCTACCCGGCCATCGGCCACCGCCCACACGCTGGTGACATCCGCAAGCTCCGGCAACCCCCTCACGATCTTCTGTATCTGATCAGCCACGCCCCGACCCTACGCCCCGACCACCCATCCAGAAGGTCGCCCGGCTCGCCAAGCTGCTGCGGGTGCCGACCCCGGCCGACCGCGGCCCTGGCCAGCCCTGGCGGCCCGGCACCCCGCCGCCGGCCGCGCCCGAGACGGACCTCCCCCGGCGCCGACATCCGCATCGGGTACGCGAGGTGCAGCCACCTCACCCAGGAGCTTCAGTCACAGACGGACGCGCTCAGCGCGCACGGCATTCCCCGCGACAAGATTTTCTCGGAGAAGATCGGCAGCCGGGTCCGGGTCCGCCCGCAGTTCGAGGCCGCGCTCACCCTGGCCCGCGAGATCAAGGCCCACGCCCCGCACTGCCGCGTGCTGTTCACCGTGTACGAGATGAAGCGCCTCGGCCGGGACGCCGCCGAGCTCACCGCGCTGGCCGACCACCTCACCGCCCACGGCCTGGTGCTGGAGATGCTGGCCGGCCCGTTGCCCGGCATCTACGACCCGTCCGGTCCCGGGCGGATGCTGTTCGGGTTCTTTGCCGCGATGGCCGAGACCGAGCGCGAAAGCATCCGCGAAGCCACCCTCGAAGGACTCGACGCCGCCTCGCGCAAGGGCAAGCACGGCGGCCGACCCCCCGTCATCACCGACGACATGCTGCACACCGTGCTGCGGCGCCGGGCAGCAGGCGAGTCCGTCGAGCAAATCCGCCCCGACCTGATCATCCCCACCGGCAAACGCAAGGGCCAGAACCCCGGTCTGGCCAGCATCTACCGAGCGCTGGCCGAGCACGGGAAGGCCCAGGCGTACCCCGAAGCCGTCGCCCAGGCCCACGCCGACTTCGTCATCCTCACCCAGCCCCATCAACAGAAGTGACGGTAAGTCACTCTCTGGTACTTGTCGGGTGGCGGCAGCTATACGAGAACATGGTCGAATCAACGGGGTTGCGTGGAGCAGCGGTTGGGGCTCGGGCCTTCGGCTCTCCGCTCCGCCGGACGACCGAAGACCTCGCGCCCCGGCGTACGTGCCAGGGGGCGAGGTCTTCGGTCACGTGCCGGGGCGTCGGCCACCGGTATACCGGCCTACCGGTAGAAGATCTTCACGCCGCCGTGGTGCGAGCAGGCGCCCTGGTGGTGGGCGGCGTACGAGTACGTGCCGTCGTTGCACAGGGCCGTCGCGCCGCCGCCCGCCGAGGTGGAACCACCCGAGGAGCTGGAGCCGCCCGACGACGAGCCGCCGGAGGTCGAGCCGCCGCTCGTCCCCGAGCCGCCGGCCGGAGCGTGCGCGGTGACGGTCACCCTGACCTTGACCTTGACCGTCTTGGTGACGGTCGGCGCGGGCTCGGGCTCCGCGGTCTCCGTCGCCGTGGCCGTGGCCGTCGCGGTGACCGTGGCCGTGGCCGTGGGCCGCACCTTCTCGCTGGCCACGGTCTTCGTCGCGTCCGACTTCTGGCCGTCGGCACCGGCGCTGCCGACACCGATGACGAACGCGAGGCCCAGGGCGGGCAGGACGAAGCGCTTGCGGGCCCACCTGGGCGCGGGCCGGACGGACGGCGGTCCGGGCGGCGGCGGGAAGGGCGGCTGGAACGGCGGCTGCGGCTGGCGGTTGCTCACGGGACTCCCCCTGTGTACGTACGTGCGGGGTGAACCTACCTGGACCAGCCCGATGATGTGAGGAACTGGTGAAGATGGTGACGGAGTTGTGACATCGCCGCCCCAACTGCCCCTGCCCACCTGACTGGACGCGCGGGGCGCGGCCCCTCGGGGCACGTCACCGAACCGGTCCGCCCTCGCCCCGTAAATCCCTTTATCCTTCGCCAGTTAATGCGAATTCACCTCAAAGTCGGCCGCCCGCAAAGGCATTGACTATTCACCCCGCAAAGAGAAAAGATCGAGCGCTTCGATGTAGACAACGTTGTCACACGGAAGGAACGCGATGCGAGTGTCGAAACGGGTGTTCGCCGGGGTGCTGGTGGCGGCCTCGGTGGTGGCCGGGTCGTTGACGGGCGGGGTGGCGAACGCGCAGGGATCGGGGGCGCGGTTCGCCGGTGATCCGACGTCGCTGGTGGACACCTCGATCGGGAACAACGGGGACGGGACGACGTTTCCCGGTGCCGCTGTGCCGTTCGGGATGGTGCAGCTCAGTCCCGATACGCAGTTGAACAAGTACGCCTCGTACGACTACGCGCAGAACAAGATCCTCGGCTTCAGCCACACGCATCTGTCGGGTGTGGGCTGTCAGACGATGGGCAACTTCCGGTTTATGCCGACGACGGGGGCGGTCACCTCCTCCGACCCGGCGAGTTACGGCGCGACGTTCAGCCACGCCAACGAGACGCGGGCGCCCGGCTATTACGGGGTGAAGCTGGACGACGGCATTCGGGCCGAGCTGACGGCGACGCAGCGCACCGGGCAGCACCGTTACACGTACCCGGCCGGGTCGGTTACGGAGAACGTGCTGATCGAGGCCGGGGAGAGCAACGGCAGTACGTACGCGGGCGATGTGCACGTGGTCGGGAACGACACCGTGGAGGGCTGGCTGCAGGGCGGCAACTTCTGCGGGGAGACCGGCAAGGAGCGCTACCGGGTCTTCTTCAGCGCGAAGTTCAGCCGTACGTTCTCGACCTTCGGCACTTGGAGCGACGACACGCTCACGCCGGGGCAGCGGGACGCCTCGCGGGGTACGAAACGGGCCGGTGCCTGGGTGTCGTTCGACCCGGCGAGGGGGCGGCAGGTCGGCGCTTCGGTCGGGCTCTCGTACACCTCGATCGACGGCGCGCGGCTCAACCGCCGTGCGGAGCAGCCGGGTTCCTTCGACCGGGCGCGGGACACGGCACACCGGACGTGGCGGGACGAGCTGAACCGGATGCGGGTCGCGGGTGGCAGCACCGCCGACCAGCGGACGTACTACAGCGCGCTGTACCACTCGCTGCTGCATCCGTCGCTCGGTTCCGACGTGGACAACAGCTACCGGGGCTTCGACGATCGGGTGCATCGCGCGGACTCGCCGTACTACCAGATGTTCTCGCTGTGGGACACCTACCGTTCGCAGAACCAGCTGGTGGCGCTGCTGAATCCGGACAGGGCCGCCGACATGGCGAGGTCGCTGCTGCATGTGTACCAGGACGGCGGCTGGCTGCCGCGCTGGGCGCTCGGCAACGGCGAGACCAACGTGATGAGTGGTGACCCGGTCACGCCGTGGATCGTGGACCTTTACAACCGGCATCTGCTGGACGACCGTACGGCGCGCGGGCTGTTCGACGCGCTGTGGAGGAACGCGAACGAGGTACCGGCCGACCAGTCCGTCTTCCGTGGGCGGGACGGGAATCCGTCGTACCTGAAGAACGGCTGGGTGGCCTACCAGAATCTGCCGGGCTACAAGTACGGCGACAGTCGGCAGGCGGGGTCGGCCACGCTGGAGTACGCGCTCGCGGACTGCGCGCTGGCGACGATGGCGGACGGGCTCGGGCACCGGGACAAGGGTGCTCAACTCGCGGCGCGCTGCGACAACTTCGCCAAGCTGTGGGAGCCGGGCGTCAGTTCGCACGGGTTCACCGGTTTCCCCGTCGCCCGGAACGCGGACGGCAGTGTCGCCGGGACCTCCGACCCGACGCAGGCGGCGCCGTTCCACGAGGGCACGGCGTGGCAGTACCAGTGGCTGGCGCAGCAGGACCCACAGGGGCTGTTCGCGCTGATGGGCGGCGCGGACAAGGCGGAGCAGCGGCTCGACACGTTCTTCGACATGCCGACGCTGCTGGCCGATCCGGCGAAGGCTGCCTCGGAGTCGTGGGTGAACGGCGCCTACGACTACCACGACAACTACGCCTTCAACCCGAACAACGAGCCTGATTTCCACGCCCCTTGGATGTACGCGTGGACCGGTGCGCCGTGGAAGTCCTCGGCCGTGCTGCGCGCCCTGCGCACGCTGTTCACCGACGACGTGTACGGCATGCCGGGCAACGACGATCTCGGGGCGACCTCGTCGCTGCTGGTGTTCGCCATGACCGGTGTCTTCGAGGCGCAGCCGGGTTCGGCGGCGTACGTGGTCACCTCCCCCATGTTCGAGAAGGTGGAGATCCGGCCGGAGCACGGGCGGACGGTGCGGATCGAGGCGCCGGGCGCGGACGCGTCCACGTTGCAGTACGTGTCCTCGGTGCGGACCGACAAGGGGGCGCTGAACCGGAGCTGGCTGTCGCACGACGAGCTGCTGCGGGCGGGCACGATCAAGGTCACGTTGGCTGATCGGCCCACGAGTTGGGGAGTGAACGCGGGGCCGCCCGCGTTGGGCCACCGCTGATTTCCTGACTGCCGTTTCCGCCGCGCCCCCCTCGTGCCGCGCCCCCTGCCGCCGCGCGTCGCGGGGGGGGCGCGGCACGAGGTGCAACCGGGGGGGGGACAGGTGCGGGCCACGATTCACCGGGCGGTGGGCGGGCGTGCGTCGGTCAGTGGCCGGGGCTGCCGCCGGGTGTCCGGTTGCGGCGGACCAGGGACAGGTTCAGCGCCGTGGCGAAGAGGCACCAGGCGGCGTACGGGGTCAGGGACGCCGCTGCCGTACGGTCCACCGCTGCCGTACGGCGGATCAGGTGGGCGTTGGCCAAGTCGAGCAGGACGGTCCCGGCGAGGCCCGCGCGGGGGTTTCTGCGGGCGAAGAAGAGGTGGTTCCAACCCGCGTTCAGGGCGAGATCGGCGGCCAGCGCGCCGATGAGGCGGGCCCGGTCACGGCCGCGGGCCCGGCCGAGGGCACGCCCCGCCGACCAGGCGATCGTGCCGTAGAGCGGGGTCCACACCGCGCCGAACGCCCAGGGCGGGGGCTGCCACGGTGGTTTGCGCAGCGCCCGGTACCAGTCGCTGTCCGCTTCGACGGCACGGGCGCCCGCCACGGCGGTGGCGGTCACTGCCGCGGCGGCGCACACGGTCCATACGGCGGTGCCGGGGCGGGAGGAGTCCTCGTTCACGTGGGTCACGCGGCTACGGGTACCCGGCCGGGGCGGGGCGAGTCGCCCCCCGTGTGTGCGGCCCACATGTGTGCGGCTCCCATGTGCGCAGCCCCTATGTGTACGGCTCACGTATGTGCGCCTCACCTGTGTGCGCCGCGCACATGTCGGTGCCAGGCGAGCAGGGCGGGGCGGGTTCAGGTCGTACTGGAGCGCCGGTCCCGGCCGGTGTCCGCTTCCGCGTCGGCGTCCGCGTCGGCACGCCGGCGTTCCGCGATCAGGTGGTCCACGGAGAAGGCGCCGGGGCCGATGAAGGCCAGCAGCAGGAAGATCCAGCAGAAGAGCACTGCCGTCTCTCCGCCGTTCTGCAGGGGCCACAGGCCGCCCGACTGGTGCGCGGAGAAGTAGGCGTAGGCCATCTCTCCGGAGAGGAGGAGGGCCGCGAGGCGGGTGCCGAGGCCGATCATGACGAGGACGCCGAGGACGACTTCGAGAAGGCCCGCGTACCAGAGCGGCCAGGCGCCCACCGGGACGGTGCCACCGCTGCCGTTCGTGCCGCCGAAGATGCCGAAGAGCTTGGCGAGGCCGTGGCAGAGGAAGAGCAGCGCCACGATGACACGGAACGCGGCGATCACGTAGGGCTGGGCGGCGTGGGCGCGCGCCGCGAGGGCGGTGCTGGTGGAGTGGACGGGACGGGCAGGCATGAGCACGGATTCCTTCCTGGCACGGGCGGGGACCGCGGGGCCGGTGTCCGCGTGGCGTCGTTTCCTCCAGCGTCTCTCCGTCGGCGCTCCGGAGCACGGGGGCCTTTGGTGAGGGGCGCCGGGGCGTGCTGGAAGGGGGCGCGGGACGGCTGAGGATGTTGGCCGGGGGGGGGCTGGGCTCCGGTTGGGGAGGCTGGGGAGCAGCCGTGGGTTGGGGAGGCCGGGGGCGGTCGGCCGTGGGTGCGGGCCGGGGCGACGCGCCGGGCGCACTCGGGGTGTGAAACGTGTTGACGTGTGCCCATTACAACCGATTCGACTGCGGGAAACACGTCCCGCGCCGTCGGGAACCCCGTTGACATGCGCGAAGCCCGAGGCGACGCGGAGCAACGATCTTCAGCCACATCACCGATTTCTGGCCATGCGCATATGCCAATGGCATCGGCTGAATTTCCGGGGGTGAATCGCTTCCGGGAGCGCGCTGTGGACTCAAGGTGTCGCTAGCGTGACGGAAATGGACAAGGAACCGGCATCTGCCGCCACACATCTACGACTTGAGGTCCTGGCCCGCGAACTGGAGCTGCGGAGCCTGGTGAAGAAGCTGGGCCTGGGTGGCCAGTTCGAGGCGCGCTGCAGTGTGCAGGAGGCGGCGGATCTGCTGCTGGACGCCGGGCGCGCACTGGCGGTGGAGGCGTCCGCGCAGGCGGCGGCGGTCGCGGTGCCGTCCCGCGTCCCCACGGCCCGGACCCGCAGTACGAGCGGCTCCGTCGTGCAGCCCATCGGCCCGGCCGCCGAACGCCCCGCCCCGCAGACCCTGGTCCTCTGCCTCACCGGTGACCTGGACCCGGCGAGCGCCGGGGCCTTCGCGCACGACGTGGACCGTCACCTCAGACGCTCGGCCGCCGCCGGTCAGCGCCTCGTCCTGGACCTGAGCGACCTGACCCTCCTCAGCGAGGCCGCACTGGACGTCCTCGACACCCGCACCCGCCACCTCGCCCTCTCCCCCGTCCTCGTCGTCAGTCCCTCCCCCGAGATCCACCGCCTCTTCGCCCACACCCCCCGCCCCGGCCTCCGCCTCCACCCCACCCTGAACGAGGCCCTGGCATCCCTGCCGGACGAGACCCGCTGAGCCCAGCGCGTCGCCTGGGCCGTCGTGTCCCAACTGGCTTGCGCCCTTGCGTACTTGCGTGATCCTCCCGCCGTGCTCGTACCTTCGCCGCGTTCACGCAAGCACCGACGCGAGCCGTGGGGGGACTCATTGAAGCCTGCCAAGAAGGTCCTGCTGGACCTGGTGAAGTCGTCGAACATCTCCGTGCGTTCGGGCGACGAGTTGATCGGAAGGGTCAACGCGGCCGTCGCCGCCGACAACAAGGCGAGGGAGGAGAAGAAGGACGAACTCCTCCGCCGCAAACCGGAACTCACCGCGATCCCCCGCACGGAGCTGGCCGCGCATCTGGAGGTCAACCTCTGGGACGTACTGCACACGCTGGGCCGGGCGACGGCGCTCTCGGGACGGGGTGCGGGGCGCGGGCTGGCCGAGCACTGGGGAGCGCTGAAGTACAACCAGGCTCTCGCCGGTGGACCCGGTGGTTTCCTCGGGCTGACCGACGAAGGCCGTCAGATCGCGGAGCAGTACAAGAACCTGCAGTCCGGCGAGCTGGGTACCGGTTTCGCTCTCACGCTCGCCGAGCACCTGCTGCGCCGACGGTTCCCGGAGCACTCGGTGACGATCGTCCCCGCCGACACGGCGCTGCGCGCGGGGTGGGCTCTCACCAGCAGGGACAAGGGCAGCAAGGTGGGATACCGCTATCGTCCGCAGTATTTCGCGGAGGTGTGGCGCCCCGGAGAGCCGTCCCTCGTCGTTCCCGTCGCGTGCAAGGGAAATCACGGTAACGCCGCTGCCTCAGCGGTGCAGTTGGCGTCCGCGTCGGTCCACGCCGAAGCGGTGCACGTGGGCGCGTGGAACGAGACTCCCGCTCTGCTGTTCAGCACGGAGCTGCCGACCGAGGGGACCGTGGCGGTGCACGCGTTGCAGGCGCGGGGCCGGGGCGGTTGGCTGACCGGCGGAGGACAGGGCCCGGGAGCGAATCACGATGCGGAGCCGGTCCAGATGAACCTCATGCCGGGCATCCAGCCGCCGCCCGGTGACGGTACGACACCCGAGCCGGTGCCCGGCTGCCAGGTGCGGCCGGAGGAGCAGGCATGGTTCCAGCAGACGCTCGGGCACACGGCGGCGGCCGGGCTGATGGCGTTCACCGGGTCCGGCAGGGCGACCGGCCGCCACCTGACCGAACGCCAGGGAAGCAGGCGCTTCGACGGCTTCGAGCACGCCGCCAGCGGAAGCGTCCAGGACATCGGTCACGAGCTGCTCGGTGAGTCGTACGCGGGTACCGATCATGTCTTCCGGCTGAACGGACCCCGTGTCGAGGCGTTCTCGGGAGTGGAGACGGAACTGTTCCGGGTGCTCCGGGCGGGCGGAGTGGAGAGGTACCAGGCCATCGTGCACGCGACCCGGCACACTCGCCCCCGGTTGGCCTGGGACGAGACGTGGGGCGGGCCGGTCTCCGTGCATGCCGACGGCTCCGTGCTGGCGATCAGGCTCCTGGCGGGCAGCCGCCGACAGCGCGGCTGAACTTCTCCTCCGGCAGCACGGCCGTGTGCCGGACGTTCGCTCGTCCGGCACACGGCATGACAACAACTCCCCTTCGCCAGGGCCTACTTCATGGCCGCTGCGAAGAGTGGGACCACCTTGTCGATCGCGTAGGAGACGGACAGGACGGAGTTCATGGCGAAGGCCTGGCTGAGGGCGGGGGCGGCGAAGACCACGGAGTGGCCCTGCTTGACGGCGGGGAGGGACTGGTAGAGGGGGTCGCCGGTGATCCGGGGGGCCTTGATGCCGATGGGGGCCATGACGACGAGGTCGGCGTTCAGCATCTGGAGGTTCTCCTCCGAGACGGGGACGGAGAAGCCGGCGCCCGCCTTGGCGTCCACCTTGGGGTTGTTGACGAAGCCGAGCTGCTGGGCGAAGTTCACCCGGTCGGTGCCCTTGACGTAGGCGCCCCAGCCGCTGGAGGTGCGGGAGCCGACGGTGATCGTCCTGTTCTTGAACTCGGGGTGCGCCTTGGCGGCCTCGTCGAACTTGCGCTGGTTGGCGGCGATCAGCTCCTTGCCCTTGGCGGCGAGGCCGAGCGCCTGGGAGATCATCGTGGTCTGCCGCTGCCACGAGATCTTGTACTGGTCACCGCCCTTGGGCACGTCGATGGTGGGCGCGATCTTGCTGAGGGTGTCGTAACGCGTCTGGTCGCCGCTGGACTTGACGTCCAGGATGAGGTCGGGCTTGAGCGCGGCGATCTTCTCGTACTGCGGCTCCAGGGTGCCGATGATCTCGGGCTTCCTGGTGTAGAGGCCCTTGCCCCAGGGGCCGACGCCGTCGCCGCCGAAGGCGAGCCAGTCGCTGGCGCCGACCGGCTGCACACCGAGGGCGAGCGCGGTCTCGGCGTCGCCCCAGCCCAGCGCGACGATCCGCTGGGGCCGCGAAGGCACGGTGACCGTACCGAACTTGGTGGCCACCTTCGCCGGGAAGGCACCGGCGGACGCGGCGGACGGCGAACTTCCCTTGGGGGCGGACGACTTGGACGCGGAGTCGTCGGACGTGCCGCACGCGGCGAGCAGCGGACCCAGCAGGGTGACGGCCAGCGCCGAGGTCCAAAGGGGCACTCTGCGGCGGGACTTGGGGGAGGTCGAGGACATGGGGAACTCTTTTCGTGCGTGCGTGAACGCGGTTCAGTGGTGGGCAGTGCCGGTGGCGTCGTGGGCTGCGCCCGTGACGTCGGCGGCTGTGCCCGGAACGTGGTGGCGGCCGAGGGGCACCACCATCGGGGTCTGCGAGGCGGGGTCCGGGATCACCGTCGAGCGCAGTCCGAAGATCTCGTGGACCAGGGACTCCGTGACGATCTCGGACGGCGCGCCCTCGGCGAGGATGCGGCCGTCCTTCATGGCGATCAGATGGTCCGCGTACCGGCAGGCCAGGTTGAGGTCGTGCAGGACCACGGCGAGGGTGACGCCGCGCTCCCGGTTGAGGTCGGTCAGCAGGTCCAGTACGTCGAGTTGGTGGCTGATGTCGAGGTAGGTCGTCGGCTCGTCCAGCAGCAGGATCTCCGTCTCCTGCGCCAGCGCCACCGCGATCCACACCCGCTGCCGCTGCCCGCCGGACAGTTCGTCCACGGAGCGGTCCGTGAGGTCGAGCACGTCGGTGGCGAGCATGGCCGCGGTGACGGCCTCGCTGTCGGCGGTGGTCCAGCGCCGGAAGAAGCCCTGCCGGGGGTGGCGGCCCCGGCCGACGAGGTCGGCCACCGTGATCGACTCCGGCGCCACCGGCGTCTGCGGCAGCACCCCGAGCGTGGCGGCCACCTGGCGGGTCGGCGTGGCGTGGATGTCGCGGCCGTCCAGCAGGACGGTGCCCGCCGTCGGGTTCAGCAGCCGGGCCAGGGCGCGCAGTAGCGTGGACTTGCCGCACGCGTTCGGGCCGACGATCACCGTGAACCGGCCGGGCGGCAGGTCCACGTCGAGGTCCTGGACGATCCGCCGCTCGCCGTAGCCGAGGCCGAGGCCGCGCGCCCCGAGGGTGTGCTCGGTCGTCGGCGTGGCCTCCGTACCCGTACTCCCGGTCGGCACCTTCGTCACCGTCTTCTCCTTGCCGGATTCGGCACTCGTGGGGGTGGGCATGGGCGTGGGCGTGGGCCGGGTCCTGGTGGTCGGGGCATCGGCACCCGCCAGGGCACCGGCACCCGCCGAGGTACCGACACCCGCCGGGGCACCCACACCCGCCGGGGCGCCCACACCCACCGACGTACCGGCACCCGCCAGGGCATCCCCACCCGCCGAGGCATCGCCATCGGCCGGAGCGAGGTCGTCAACGGGGCTGGCATGACCCGTCGTGGCGCGGGCGGAGTGCGGAGTCGTACCGCGCGGCGGTGTGGAGGGGTCGGGCACCGTCAGCCTCCCCGTCCCGCGCGGTTGGTGCGGGAGAGCAGCCACAGCAGGTAGGGCGCCCCGACGACGCTGGTGACCACGCCCACCGGGAGCTGGGTGCCCGGAAGGATGTGCTGGGCGGTGAAGTCGGCCAGGCAGGTCAGGGCGGCGCCGGTGAGGGCGGAGGGGAGCAGGGCGGCGCCGTGCCCGGGCAGCAGGCGGCGGGCGACGGGCGGGCAGACGAAGGCGACGAAGCCGATGGGCCCGGCGGCGGCCGTCGCCACGCCGACCAGCGCGGTCGCGCAGGCGAGGAGCGCGAGCCGACCGCGTTCGACCCGGACGCCGAGCCCCCCGGCCGCCTCGTCCCCGAGCTGGAGCGCGGGCAGACCGCGCGAGGCGAGCAGCGTGAGCGGCACCAGCAGTGCCACGCAGCCCAGCAGCGGCCAGAGCTGGTTCCAGGAGCGGCCGCCGTTGAGGCTGCCGGTCAGCCACAGGAACGCGTTCTGCGCCTCGGTGACATCGGCGCGGGTCATCAGATACGACCGCACGCTGACCAGCCCCGTGCCGACCCCGACGCCGATGAGCACGAACCGTCCGCCGCTCACCCCGCCGCGCCACGCGAGCAGATAGGTGAGGGTGCCCGCGACGAGCGCGCCGACCAGCGCGCCCCCGGACAGCGCGAGTCCGCTCAGCCCGAACAGCATCGACGCGAGCACCGCCGTCGTACTGGCGCCGGAGCTGACGCCGATGATGTCCGGACTGGCCAGCGGGTTGCGCAGCAGCGCCTGGAACACGGCGCCGGAGAGCCCGAAGCAGCAGCCGACGGCCAGGGCCAACAGGCCGCGTGGCTCCCGCAATTCATGCACGATGAACCGGCTTCCGGGGTCACCGCCGCCGGTGAGCACCGCCCACACGTCGGTCGGTGGGACGTAGATGTCGCCCACCGCGAGCGACAGCGTCAGCGCCGCCGCGGCGACCAGCGCCAGCGCGGCGCAGACGAGCGCGAAGCGGGTACGGCGGCGCCGGTGCAGCCGGTTGACGCGGGCCACGGCGTCCACGGGGGCGGACGCGGCGCGGTCGAGGAGGGAAGTGGGCGTCCCGGTACGGGTGTTGGTGCCGCTCACAGCTCTCCCCGCCCCCTGCGCCGTACGAGCACGATGAACGGCACGCAGCCGATGGCGGCCGTCACCACGCCCACCTGGACCTCACCGGGGCGGGCGACGACACGGCCGACGATGTCCGCGACGAGCAGCAGGACCGGCGCGGCGAGCGCGCTGTAGGGCAGCAGCCAGCGGTGGTCGGGGCCGGTGAAGACGCGGACCGCGTGCGGTACGGCGAGGCCGACGAAGCCGATGGGTCCGGCGATGGCGGTTGCCGCTCCGCACAGCAGGACCACGCTGACCGCGCCGAGCAGCCGTACGGTGCCGACCCGGTGGCCGAGACCGCGCGCGAGGTCGTCGCCGAGGGCGAGGCCGTTGAGGCGGGGGCCGAGGCTCAGGGCGAGCAGGCTTCCGGCGACGACGAACGGCAGCGCCTGCGCGAGCACGTCGTAGCCGCGTCCGTCCAGCGCGCCGACCTGCCAGAACCGGAACTGGTCGTAGGTCTGGCTGTCGGTCAGCAGCATGACGTTGGTGAGGGAGACGAGCAGCGCGCTGGCCGCCGCTCCGGCGAGTGCGAGCTTGACCGGGGTGGCGCCCTCGCGGCCGAGGCCGGCGATGCCGTAGACGACGACGGCGGCGAGGCAGGCGCCGAGGAAGCCGAACCAGATGTACTGCTGGGGCTCGGTCAGGGAGAGCACGCTGATGGCGAGGACGACGGCGACACCGGCGCCCGCGTTGAGCCGAGCAGGCCGGGGTCGGCCAGCGGGTTGCGGGTGACGCCCTGCATGACGGCGCCCGCGAGGCCGAGCGCGGTACCGGCCAGCAGTCCGGCGAGGGTGCGCGGGACGCGTACCTGGTGGACGACGAGCTGGCCGCGTACGGAGAGGTCGGGGTCGAGGACGCCGTGCAGTACGTCGTGCGCGGAGACCTGGCCGGAGCCGATGGCCAGGCTGAGCACGGTGACGCCCAGCAGCAGGAGCAGCATGACGACCAGTCCGGCGCTGAGCGCCCCGCCGTGGCGGCGGTGCGCGGGGGCGGCGTCGGCGTGGTCGTGCTCGCCGTGCGGGGTGTGTCCGGCCGGACGGGGGACGCCGGTGAGTGCCTTCATCCCGGACATCCGGTGCGCCGGGGGCGCGGCTCGGAACGGGGGACGGAGTGGGGCTCATCGCGGGGTCCTCGGGGTGCGCGGCGGCAGCCGTACTCATGCGGAGCGGGTGCGTCCGACTTAGGTAAGGTAAACCTAACATCACACTGGATGCGGCTCGCAAGCACGGAGGGACGGACCAACACCCCCCGCTGAACGGCCCGCTACGACCTCTGGAGCCCCGGCTTGCCGTACGCGACCACCGCACCCGCGCAACCGTCCGCCACCGCAGCCGAGTTCGGCTCCGCCCTGCCGGACGGGTGCGTGGAGCTGCGCTCGCCGTCCGCGCTGCGGGAGTTGCTGGGCGAGCCGATGCCGCTGGTCATCGACAAGGTGCACGACCGGCTGACCCACGACGACCGGGCGATCCTGGCCCGTTCGCCCTTCTGCGCGCTGGCCACCTCGGACGCGTACGGCAACTGCGACGTCTCCCCGCGCGGTGACGGCCCCGGCTTCACCCATGTCCTGGACGACCGCACCCTCGCCCTCCCGGACCGCCCCGGCAACCGGCGGGCCGACAGCTTCCACAACGTCCTCGCCAACCCGCACGCGGGACTGCTCTACCTGATTCCGGGCGACACGAAGGTGCTCCGCGTCAACGGCCGGGCCCGTCTCCTCACCGACGCGCCCTTCTTCGACGCGATGGAACAGCACGGCCGCCGCCCGGCCCTGGCCCTGCTCCTCCACATCGACGAGATCTACCTCCACTGCCCGGCGTCCCTGAAGCGGTCGGGGCTGTGGAGCCCGGAGAGCTGGGAGCGGGCACGGTAGAGGCGGAGCCGTCCGTCGCCGCACCCGGCCCGCGGTCGTGCCCGGCGGTTGTGCCCCGTGTTTCGCCGTCCACCCCGGCCGGGTTAATTCATAAATTATGTTTCCGAGTCTTGTTTCCGGCCATCACCCTCCCTAGGGTCGTCGTGCTCCTGACAGCGGGCGGTGCGCCCCTGGGCCCGGTGTGTGTGCCGGGAGGGTCCGCCGCGCCGTGTTCCAGGTCAGGGCGTCTCCTGAGCGAATGGAGTCAACATGGCTACGGCACCGGGGGCGTTGGGATCGTCGGCGCCCCGGCGCGGGGACGGACGACTGGCGTGGCTGCTGATCGCACCGGCGGTCGCCGGGTTCCTGGTCTTCTTCGCCTGGCCCACCGTCCGAGGCGTGTACTACAGCTTCACGTCGTTCCGCATCCTCACCCCGCCCCGCTGGACCGGACTCGCCAACTGGCGGGAGCTGTCCGGTGATTCGGTGTTCTGGCACTCGCTGCTGGTCACCGTGTACTTCGTGGCGCTCTCCGTGGTGGTCGGAGTGCTGCTCTCCCTGCTCATCGCGGTGGTCCTGCACCGGCTGACCCGCTCCACCGTGGTCCGGGGCCTGATCATCCTGCCGTTCCTGATCTCCGGTGTGGTCGCGGCCCTCGTCTGGCAGTGGATGCTCGATCCCCAACTGGGCATCATCAGCCAACTCTTGGAGAGTCTCACCGGCGTGCGGCTGCTGTTCTTCGGGGACAGCGACTGGGCGATCCCCTCACTCGCCGCGGTGAGCGTGTGGAAGTCGATGGGATACAACGCGGTCCTGATCTTCGCGGGCCTCCAGACCATCCCGGCCTCCGTGTACGAGGCGGGGCGGCTCGACGGGGCGAGCGGGTTCCAGATGTTCCGGCGGCTGACCGTGCCGCTGCTCCGGCCGATCCTGGTGATGGTCGTCATCCTCACCGTCATCGGCTCGTTCCAGGTCTTCGACATCGTCTCGGTCACCACCCAGGGCGGCCCGGCGAACGCCTCCAACGTGCTCCAGATGTACATCTACGAAAAGGGCTTCGGGGAACTGGACTTCGGCTACGCCTCCACCATGTCGCTGGCCCTGTTCGTGCTGCTCATCGCCATCACCTTCACCCAGATGCGGCTCGCCCGCGCCAACGAGACCGACCTGAGCTGAGCCCCCGCAGCGCCGTAACCGCTCCGAGCCGATCGCCGCTCCGAGCCGATCCGCTCCGCTCCGCTCCGCTCCGCTCCGAGCCGAGGAGAGCCGCACATGACCGACCTCGCCACCGCAGGCCCACGCCCCGCGACGGGACGGGGCGGCCCGGCCACCGCCGCACGGACCCGCTCACGGGTCTCGCCGGGCCGGATCGCCGCGTGGGTGTTCATCGTCGTCGTCCTGATCGTGACGGTGTTCCCGTTCTACTGGATTCTGCGCACCGCGTTCTCCGACAACGTGGCGCTGCCCACCGATCCGTCGTCGCTGCTGCCCGTGGACTTCACCTGGGGAGCCTTCGAGCGCGCCCTCGGGCTCGCCTCCCGCGCCGAGGCGCAGGCACAGGGCGGTTCGGGCGCCGCCATCGACACCCCGCTCTTTCTGCGCAACTCCCTGATCTACGCGACCGTGCAGACCGCGCTCGTGGTGTTCTGCTCGGCGACGGCCGCGTACGCGTTCTCCCGGCTGCACTGGCGGGGCCGCAACACGGTGTTCAACATCCTGCTCGGCGCGCTGATGGTTCCGGCGATCCTCACCCTGCTGCCGAACTTCATCTTCGTCCGGGACATCCACCAGCTGAACTCGTTCACCGGTCTGATCCTGCCCGGCGCGTTCTTCTCCGCGTTCAACATCTTCTTCCTCCGGCAGTTCATGCTCGGGCTGAGCACCGAGGTGGAGGAGGCCGCGCTGATGGACGGCGCGGGCAAGCTGCGGATCTTCTTCACGATCACGCTGCCGATGACGTCCGCGCCGATCGCCACGCTGTCCCTGCTGACGTTCATCAACACCTGGAACGACTACTTCTGGCCGCTGCTCGTCACCAACGACGACCACGCCCGCCCGCTCACCCTGGCGCTCGGGGTGTTCAAGCAGTCCTCGCCGCAGGCCGCGCCGGACTGGGCGGGCCTGATGGCCGCGACGATGATCGCCGCCCTGCCGATGCTCGTGCTGTTCATGGTGTTCGGCCGCCGCATCGTCAACTCCATCGGCTTTACGGGGATCAAATGATTTGTTTCCAGCGGGAGTTGAGAACCGTCCGCGTCCGTACCGCACACTCCGGGGGACCACGATGAAGAGTTCGCGCACAGGACGCGTACGCCGGGCCGCCGCCCTCCTCGCCTCGCTCGAGCTGACCGCCGTACTCGGTGGCTGCGCCTCCGGCGACGGGGCGGGGTCGGGGCGGACCACCATCAACTGGTGGACCTGGGACGACAAGCAGGCCGTCGCCTACCAGAGTTGCGCGGACGCCTTCGAGAAGGCGCACCCCGGCATCCATGTGAGGATCACCCAGTACAACTCGGCCGACTACTTCACCAAGCTGCTCTCCGGCTTCGTCTCGGACACCGCGCCGGACGCCTTCATGAACAGTGTGCAGTACCTCCAGCAGTACGCCTCGCTGAAGCAACTCATGCCGCTCGACGGCCTGATGAAGAAGACGGGGT
Organism: Streptomyces corallincola; assembly: GCF_019104725.1. GTDB lineage: Bacteria > Actinomycetota > Actinomycetes > Streptomycetales > Streptomycetaceae > Streptomyces > Streptomyces corallincola. The sequence goes on from NZ_JAHRXF010000017.1 coordinate 33,728, forward strand.
ACGGCACGAAGCGGTTCTCCGTCGGCGTGGACGACTGGAAGTACACCGACGGCAAGCAGTACGGGCTGCCGATGGACTGGGCGTCCGCCGCGCTCTACTACAACACCGGCATGCTGAAGAAGGCCGGTTACAGCGCCGCCGACGTGGACCACCTGAAGTGGAACCCGGACGACGGCGGTTCGTTCGAGCGGATGGTCGCCCACCTCACCGTGGACCGGGACGGGGTCCGGGGCGACGAGAAGGGCTTCGACAAGCGGCATGTGAAGACGTACGGCATCAGCAGCATGGTGGCCGTCGGCAACGACTTCAACGGGCTCACCACCTGGCGGCCGTTGGCGTCGTCACTGGGCTGGCGCATCGGCAACAAGCCCAACTGGCCCACTGAGTTCCGCTACGACGATCCGCGCCTCGTGCGCACCTTCGACTATGTCCGGAAGCTGACCGACAAGGGGTTCGCGCCCGCGCCCGGCCAGTTCGCCTCCGCCGGAAACGCCCCGGACGGCGGGCAGTTGCTCGGCTCGGGCAAGGTGGCCATCTACTCGGGCGGTTCCTGGGAGGCGGCCACCCTGGCCAAGCTGCCGGGGCTCAAGGTCGGTACCGGGCCGCTGGTCGCCGGTCCCGACGGCACCCGCGCCACGGTCAGCAACGCCAACGGCAACACCATCTGGTCCGGCACCAGGCACCTGGACGAGACCTGGGCGTGGGTGTCGTACATGGGCTCCGCCGCGTGCCAGACGCCCGCCTCGCGCACCGGCACCTTCCTGCCGTCCATCCCGGCCGCGACGGACGCCTCGGTGAAGGCGATGGCCGCTCAGGGAGTTGACCTGCGCGTCTTCCTCCAGCAGAGCCGCACCCACCAGCTCCTGCCCAACTCCCCCTACGCCAACGGCACCGCGCTCCAGTCGGCCCTGCTGCCGCTGATGCAGCAGTTCTTCGCCCACCAGCGCAGCGCCAGCGTGTTCCCGCAGATGACCGAGGAGAGCCGCAAGCTGCTCAGGCCGACCGACTGAGCCCGACGCCACGGTCACCCACACGGCCGCACACCGACCCGGTGGCACCGCACCGGGTACCCGGCGCGCCCAGCACCGACCACAACCCAGGGACCATCCGTACCCCAGCACCGACCACACCCCAGGACCGACCACACCCAGGGATGAGCATGAACACCCCCACTCCCCCGCCCCGCACCCGCGAGGTCCTCCCGCTCACCGACGGCTGGACGCTGCGGCACGGCCCGGACGCGCTGCCCGCCCAGGTACCCGGCTGTGTGCACACCGACCTGCTGGCGGCGGGCCGCATCCCGGACCCGTTCCTCGGCCGCAACGAGCTGGACGTGCGGTGGGTCGGCGAGACCGACTGGCGGTACGACACGGTCGTGGACGCCCCCGACTCCGGGTACGAGCGGGCCGAGCTGGTCTTCGAGGGCCTGGACACGGTCGCGGAGGTCCTGCTGGACGGCAACGTCCTCGGCCGGACCGCCAACATGCACCGCACCTACCGGTTCGACGTGTCCGACCGGCTCGCCGCCGGTGGCAGCGCCCAGTTGTCGGTGCGCTTCACCGACGCGTACACCGCCGCGCGGCAGGCGCGCGAGCGGATGGGCGTGACCGCGGAGGCGTATCCGAATCCGGCGTCCATGATCCGCAAGATGGCCTGCTCGTTCGGGTGGGATTGGGGGCCGACACTGGCGACGGCCGGGATCTGGCGGCCGGTGAGCCTGGAGCGCTGGTCCACGGCCCGGCTCGGCCGGGTGCGCCCGCTGGTGACCGTGCACGGCACGACCGGCCGGGTCGAGGCACACCTCGATGTCGAGCGCACCGCGACGGGCGCCGGGCGGACCCTCACCGCCCAGCTGCGCGTCGGGGACCGGACGGTGACCGTGCCGTTCGACGGCGACGGCGCCACCATTACCGCCGAGGTCCCGGACGCCCGCCTGTGGTGGCCACGCGGCCACGGCCAACAGCCTTTGTACGACTGCGAGATCACCCTTTCCGACAGCGACGGCACGGTGCTGGACACCTGGTCGCGGCGCATCGGTTTCCGCACGGTCGTGCTCGACACCTCGCCCGACGAGCACGGCACCGGCTTCACGTTCGTCGTCAACGGCAGGCGGATCTTCGCGCGCGGTGTGAACTGGATTCCGGACGACGTGTTCCCGTCCCGCGTCACCCCGGAGCGCTACCGCAGGCGCCTGGAGCAGACCGCCGAGGCGGGCTGCGACATGGTCCGGGTGTGGGGCGGCGGCCTCTTCGAGAGCGACGACTTCTACGACGTCTGCGACGAACTCGGCCTCATGGTCTGGCAGGACTTCCTGTTCGCCTGCGCCCCCTACCCCGAGGGGCAGCCGCTGCGCTCCGAGGTGGAGGCGGAGGCCCGCGAGAACGTCGTACGCCTGATGCCGCACGCCAGCCTGGTGCTGTGGAACGGCAACAACGAGAACCTGTGGACGTATCTGCTGTGGAACTGGGAGGAGCAGCTGAGGGGTGAGTCGTGGGGCGAGGGCTACTACCTCGCGCTGCTGCCCCGCGTGGTCGCGGAGACCGATCCGACCCGGCCGTACTGGGCGGGCAGCCCCTGGTCGGGCTCGTGGGACCACCACCCGGACGACCCGGCGCACGGCTGCTTCCACTCCTGGGAGGTGTGGAACACCTCGGACTACACCGACTACCTGGACTCGGTACCGCGCTTCGTCGCGGAGTTCGGCTGGCAGGCACCGTGCGCCTGGGCGACGCTGCGCCGCGCGCTGCCGGGGGAGGAACTCCGGTCCGACGCACCGGGGTTCCGGCACCACCAGAAGGCCGACGACGGCACCGGCAAGCTGGAACGCGGGCTGGCCCGGCACTTCGCGGTGCCGGAGGACTTCGACACCTGGCACTACCTGACGCAGGTCAACCAGGTACGGGCGGTCGCCACCGGGGTCACGCACTGGCGCTCCCACTGGCCGGTGTGCGCGGGTGCGCTGGTCTGGCAGATCAACGACTGCTGGCCGGTGAGTTCCTGGGCCGCCGTGGACGGCGACGAACGCCGCAAACCGCTCTGGTACGCGTTGCGCGAGCTGTACGCCGACCGGCTGCTGACCGTCCAACTCCGTTCCGGTGAGCCCGCGTTGTGCGCCGTCAATCAGAGTGCCGAGCCGTGGCGGGCCCAGGTGCGGCTGCGTCGGCTGGACACCGGGGGCCGGGTGCTGGCCGAGCGGACTCTGACCCTGGACGCCGACCCGGACTCCGTCGCCACGGTGGCCGTACCGGAGGAGCTGCGGCCCGCCGAGGGTGCGCGGGACGAGTATCTGGTCGCGGACGTGGACGGGCTGCGGGCGGTGCACTTCCCGGTGCGGGACCTCGAATTCGCCTATCCGGAACCGGAGTTCGAGGTCTCGGTGCGGCAGGCCGAAGCGGGCGACGCCGAGCAGGCGGTCACCGTGACCGTCACCGCGCGCACCCTCCTGCGCGACCTGCTGCTCCAGGCCGACCGGCTCGCCCCGACCGCCGAGGCGGACCGGGGGCTGCTGACCCTGCTGCCCGGCGAGAGCGCGGCCATCCGGGTCACCGGCTGGGACGGCGCCGACGCGGAGGCGGCACGGGCGGCACTGTTCGTGGTGCGTACGGCGGCCTGAGCCACCGGGGTGCGGACGGTGCCGTACGGGTGCGGTCAGGCGGACACGGTGCGGAAACCGCAGTTGGCGGCGGTCGCGCGCGGTGCGTTGGCGCTGCGCGCGGCCACCCGGTAGCGGTGGCAGTACGACGCGTGGCACAGGTAGGAACCGCCGCGTGTGACCGCGAGGGTGCCGAACTCCGGCCCGCGCGGCTCCCGTTCGGGCGAGCGGGCGTAGTAGCCGGGGTCGAACCAGTCGGCGCACCACTCCCACACGTTGCCCGACGTGTCGTACAGGCCGTAGCCGTTGGGCGGATAGGCGCCGACCGGGGAGGTGGCGCTCCAGCCGTCCTCCTCGGTGTTCGCCACGGGGAAGGCGCCCTGCCAGATGTTGCAGTGGTGCCGTCCGCCGGGCGTGAGGTCGTCGCCCCAGGGGAAGCGCCGGGAGGCGGCGCCGCCCCGCGCCGCGTACTCCCACTGCGCCTCGCTGGGCAGTCGGCGTCCGGCCCAGGCGCAGTACGTCTCCGCGTCCGCGCGGCTGACCTGCACCACGGGGTGGTCCCCGAGCCCGTCGAGATCACCGCCCGGTCCGTACGGGTGCCGCCAGTCCGCGCCCCGCACCTCGGCCCACCAGGGGGTGCCGGGGTACACCGAGAGCACGTCGGCTGGTCCGGTCAGGCGCAGATGCGGCGCGAACACGGCCGAGCGGCCCGCGCGTTCGGCGTCGGTGACGTACCCGGTGGCGGTGACGAAGGCGGCGAAGGCGTCGTTGGTGACCGGGGTGGTGTCGATGGTGAAGGACGCCAACCGGACCGGGTGCACCGGGAGTTCGCCGTCGCAGGGGTAGCCCTCGCCGAAGGCGTCGCCCATGAGGAAGCGACCGGCGGGGACGCGGACCTGGTGCGACTGGTGCTCACCGGGCGTGAGTTGACCGGCGCAGGCGTCCGTGGCCGGGGCCCTCCTGGGTGTCATGGCCGGGCCCGCACTCGACGGTGGCGGGGAGCAGCACGGCCGTCCCCCGGTCATGTCCCACCTCCCCGCACCGGCACCGCCCGGCCGCCGTGACCGGAACCCGCCCCGACCCTATGCGACGCCCCGGCCCCCGGCCCGGCCCGCGCCCCCGCCCGTACCTCTCCCCCACCCCTCGGTTCCCCCACCCCTCCTCGTCCCCTCCCCTCCCGTCCCGGAAGGCACCTGATGCGCGCGATCATGCTCATGTTCGACACCCTCAACCGCCGCTTCCTGCCCCCCTACGGCGCGCGGGGCGTGCACGCGCCCCACTTCGAGCGGCTGGCGGAGCTGACGGCGGTGTTCGACAACGCGTACGCCGGGAGCATGCCGTGCATGCCGGCCCGGCGGGAGATTCACACCGGGCGGCACAACTTCCTGCACCGCTCCTGGGGCCCGCTGGAGCCGTTCGACCATTCCGTGCCCGAACTCCTCTCCCGCGCGGGCGTGCACACCCACCTCGTCACCGACCACCAGCACTACTGGGAGGACGGCGGGGCGACGTACCACAACCGGTACGACACCTACGAGTTCTTCCGGGGGCAGGAGGGCGACAAGTGGAAGGGACAGGTGGCGGACCCCGTGATGCCCCCGGTGATCGGGCGCCGACCGGACCGTATGCGGCGCCAGGACTGGGTCAACCGGCAGCACATGGCGACCGAGGACCAGCATCCGCAGACCCGGACCGTGGACGCGGGCCTGGAGTTCGTCGCCACGAACGCGGGCGCCGACGCGTGGTTCCTCCAGATCGAGTGCTTCGACCCGCACGAGCCGTTCTTCACCTACGACGAGTACCGGCGGCACTATGTGCGGGGCGTCGGCGACCCCGGCACCAGCCCCGGCACCGCCGAGGACCGTACGGACCCGGCCCCCGGCGCCGACTGGCCCGCGTACGGGCGGGTCACCGAGGACCGGGCGGAGGCGGACCGCGTCCGCGCCGAGTACCTGTCGCTGCTGACGATGTGCGACGCCTCGCTGGGACGGGTGCTGGACGCGATGGACGCGCACGGGCTGTGGGACGACACGCTGCTGATGGTGTGCACGGACCACGGGCTGCTGCTCGGGGAGCACGGCTGGTGGGGCAAGAACGTGCAGCCCTGGTACGACGAGAACATCCACACGCCGCTGTTCGTCTGGGACCCGCGCAGCCGGGTGCGCGGCGAGCGGCGCTCCAGCCTGGTGCAGACCGTGGACTTCGGTCCGACCCTGCTGGACTTCTTCGGCGTGCCCGATCCGGGCCCGATGGCGGGCGTACCGCTGGCCGGTACGGTCGCGCGGGACGCGGCCGTGCGCGAGGCGGGGCTGTTCGGCTCGTTCGGCGGGCACGTCAACGTCACCGACGGCCGGTACGTCTACATGCGCGCGCCGCTGCGCGAGTCCAACGATCCGCTGTACGAGTACACGCTGATGCCGACGCACATGGCGAGCCGGTTCGACCCGGAGGAGCTGGCGGGCGCGGAGCTGGTGGAGCCGCTGCCGTTCACGCGGAACGCGCCGGTGCTGCGTGTCCCCGGCCGCCCGTGGGGCAATCCGCACGCGTTCGGCACGCTGCTGTTCGACCTGGTGGACGATCCAGGTCAGTCGCATCCGCTGCTCTCGGACGAGCTGGAGCTTCGGATGGCGGGGCTGCTGGTGGAGCTGATGCGGGCGGCGGACGCGCCGGAGAGCCAGTTCGAGCGGCTGGGCCTGCCGGTCGCGGGCCCGGTCGGCACGGAACATCTGCTGGCCCGCGCGCAGTACGCGCTGGTGCTGGCGTCCGGTGAGGTGCTCCCGCCGGAGAGTGCCTTCGCGCCGCCCGCGCCGGGGAGGTTCGGGGTGACCACACCGCTCGGGGAGCTGCTGGCGCACGGGCCCGCGCGGGCCGCCGTACTGCGGCACCTTCCCCTGGTGGCCAACTCCGCGTTCGCCCGGAGCGTCGCGGAGCAGTCGCCGTACGGGCTGGCGGCGCGGACACCGGGGATTTCGGCGACTGAACTGCGCGCTTTGGAAGGGGAGTTGGCGGAGCTTGGCCCGCGCTGAACGTGAGAGGGGCGACGGTCAGCGGATGTGCCGGAGCAGGGCGGCGACGGCGGGCGAGGGGTCGCCGGGCGGGCGGACGACCATGATCTTCCAGTGGGGCGCGTACCGGTCGAAGCGGTACTGCGCGAGGTCGGGGAAGCGGTCCGCGATGGACTTGGGCATGACGCAGACCCCGAGGTCGTTGCGGACCAGTTCGGAGGCGGCGACGATGTCGTTCACCTCGAAGGCGGTGACGCGTTCGACCCCGGCGGCGCGGAAGGCGCGGTCGGTCTCGTAGCGGATGGCCCAGCCGGGGGCGAAGTCGATCAGCGGCAGCGCGGCGGCCCCGGAGAGGTTCGCCGCACCGGCGGGGGTGCGGCCGGGGACGCTCCGGGCGGGTGCGGCGGTGAGGACCATCTCCTCGTGGGCGAGCAACCGCGTGACCAGGCCGCGCTGTTGCTGCCGGTCGAGCGCGACGACGGCCAGGTCCACGGTGCCGTCGCGCAGCGCCTGCCGGATGTCGGCCACCGCCGCCTGCCTCAACTGGACGACGACACCGGGGTGTTCGGCCCGCAGTGCGGCCAGGGCGTGGTGCAGTCCGGCCCAGACGCCCTGCATGGTGCCGACCGTGATCCGGCCGCGCAGATGCCCCCGTACGGCATCGACCGCCTCGCGCGCGTGCTCGGCGGCGCGCAGCGTGGCGCGGGCGGCGGGCACGAACGCCTCACCGGCCGGGGTGAGGGTGACCCGGTGCGTGGTGCGGTCGAACAGCGGGGTGTCCAGCTCGCGTTCGAGGGAGCGTACGGCTCCGGAGACGGCCGACTGGACGACGTGCAGCCGACGGGCGGCGGCCGTGAAACCGCCTTCGTCGGCCACCGCGACGACGACCTCCATCTGCCGCAGATCCATGCTTCGCTCCTGGTCGGGGGCTCGGTCGGCGTGCCATCGTAAGGGTGCCTGGCGGGCCGGGCGGCCGGGACCTGGTTCAGGCGGTCGCCGTGTCGGGGGTGGTCGCGGGGTCGGGGGCGGTTGCGGGGTCTGGGGTGGTCGCGGGGTCTGGGGCGGTTGCGGGATCGGGGGCGGGGGCGGTCGCCGTTTCGGGGGCGTGCGCCTCCCGCTCCGCGCCCTCGTCACCGGTGGCCGAGGTCCCGCGCCCGCGTCCGTGGCCGCGCCGGAGTTCCGTCGTCCAGTACAGGAGGGCGACGAGTGGCAGGGCGGCGCCGAGGACGGTGAGGCCGGTCCATCCGGCGGCGTGGTAGACGGCCGAGCCGAGCTGGGAGCCGATGGCGCCGCCGATGAAGAAGATGGCGATGAAGGCGCTGTTGAGGCGGGCGCGGGCGGTGGGGTCGAGCTGGTAGATGGTGTGCTGGCCGAGGATGAGGGTGGTCTGTACGGCCATGTCCACGAGGATCGCGGCCAGGCCGATGAGGATCACGCTGTGCGCGCCGAACCCGGCGACGGCGAAGGCGAGGGCGACGACGCCGAACGCGGCTCCGGTGAGCGGACGCGCCAGGCCCCGGTCGGCCCAGCGTCCGGCGAACGGCGCGATGGCGGCACCGGCCGCGCCGACCAGCGCGAAGGCGCCGACGCCGAGCTGGGAGTAGTGGAAGCCGGGTCCGGTCAGGACGAAGGACACGGTGGTCCAGAAGGCGCTGAACGCGGCGAACATCGCGGACTGGTACAGGCCGCGCCGCAGCAGCGCGGGGTGCCGTCGGACGAGCGCGGCGGTGGAGCGCAGGACGTGGTGGTACGGCAGGGCCGTGGTCGGCGCGTGGCGGGGCAGGGCGAAGCGGAGGATCACGGCGAGTACGGCCATCAGCACGGCGGAGCCGAGGAAGACGACGCGCCACCCGGCCAGGTCGGAGACGAGGCTGCTCACGGTGCGGGACAGCAGGATGCCGGTGAGCAGGCCGCTCATCACCCGGCCGACGACCCGGCCGCGCGCGTGGTCGGGGGCGAGGGAGGCGGCGAAGGGGACGACGATCTGCGCGACGACCGAGGTGGAACCGGCGATCAGCGAGGCGACGAGCAGCATCGGGAAGCCGGTGGACAGCCCGGCGGCGGTCAGCGCGAGGGTGGTGACGACGAGCAGGGCGGTGATCAGGTTCCGCTTCTCCAGCCGGTCACCGAGCGGCACCAGGAAGAGCATGCCGATGACGTAGCCGATCTGCGTCACGGTGATCAGCCCGCCGACGGCGGAGACGCTGATGCCGAAGGTCCTGCTCAGGGTGGCGAGCAGGGGCTGTGCGTAGTAGAGGTTGGCGACCGTCGCGCCGGAGGCGGCGGCGAGCAGCACGACCAGCCAGCCGGGCACTCCGGTGGCGGCGCCCTCGGCGCGCGCGGCGCCCTCGGCGCGCGCGGCGCCCGCGGCGCTCTCGGCGCGCGCGGTCGCGGGCCGGGCGGGGGGCCGGGCGGAGGGGCCGGGCTTCACGGACATGTGCATCCTCGACAGGGGGGAAGGAACGTGGACCTCCTGTCACAACAGCGCGGGTCGGCGTGCGCTTCCCCCTCCGGGGCGATGGTCCGAGATGTCAGTCATCTCGTTCAGCGATGGCCGGGTCGGCTCGGGCGGCCGGAGAGCGGTGGTTCTCGCCGCCCGCGGACGGCCGGTCGCCGTGGCGCTCGGCGGGCGGTTCGCCGTGCCCCCGGCGGGCCGCCGCGCATTCGCGTGCTCGGCGGGGTGGCGCTGCGGGCGGCGGGCGGCGGGCGGCGGGCGGCGGGCGGCGGGCGGCGGGCGGCGGGCGGCGGGCGGCGGCAGCCTCAGCGCACCACGCGGTAGTGGAGGTACACGACCCTCGATGCGCAGGTGCGGTTTTCGAGGAGTTCGAGGTCGGTGCGGTGGGGGTGGTGGGCGAAGAAGGGGATGCCGCCGCCGACGAGGACGGGGTAGACCCGGATGAGGTATTCGTCGATGAGGCCGAGGGTGGCGGCTTCGGCGGCGAGGGTGGCGCCGCCGATGGCGATTGCGCCCTCGCCGGGTTCCGCGCGCAGGCGGGCGATCTCGTTGGCGAGGGTGCCGGTGGCCAGGCGGGCGTTGCCCTGGACCGCCGTGAGGGTGGTGGAGAAGACCAGCTTAGGGAGCGGGTTCCAGAGGGCGGTCCACTCGCGTTCGGAGTCGTCGAGCGCGGAGTCCTGGTCGGCGGTCTCCCAGTAGAGCATCGTCTCGTAGAGGCGGCGCCCCATCAGGTGGATGCCGACGCCCCGGATCTCCTCGATGGCGATGCGGAAGACGTCGTCCTCGGGCACCGACCAGTCGAACGTGCCGTCGGGGCCGACGATGTAGCCGTCGAGCGAGATGCTCATCGAGTACGTCACGCTGCGCATCGGAGGTCTCCTCCAGTCCGGGGCCGGGGTCCGACCGTAAGACCGCCGGGCCGCGCGGGACTCATCGCAACGCGGGTCATTCCCCGGATGCGGCGGGTCCGCTGTGTCGGGGGATGCGTGTCGGCGGACGTGTCCCGGCGGACGCGTGTCGGCGGGCCGTAGACCTGTGGCGGTGGCCCCTCAGCCCGCGTGCGGCCTCAGCAGGGTGGCCGACAGTGTGCGCAGTTGCGTGTGCTGTCCGGCGGAGAGCGGAGAGGTCAACTCCGCCACGCGGGCGTCCATTTCGGCGGCGCAGCGGTCGATCAGGGTTCTCCCCTCCGGGGTGAGGGCCACCAGGACCGCGCGCCCGTCGTGCGGGGAGGGCTCGCGGCGGACCAGGCCGCGTTTCTCGGCGCGGGCGACCAGTCCGGTCATGGACGACTTGTCCAGGTCCAGATGCCGGGCCAGCTCCAGCATGCCGGGGCGGCGGTCGCGCAGGATGCCGAGCAGGCGGACCTGGACGAGGGACAGGTCGTGGGCGGTGGCGACGCGGGCGAGCATGCCCTGGACCAGGAACGAGAGCTGGACGAGGGCGTCCACGGTGGTGCGGGGCGCGTCGAGGGCGGGGTCGGTGGGAGTGCGGCCGTCCAGGGCGGGAGCGGGGTCGGAGGCGTCGGGCGGTGTGCTGCGCGGGGTCATGGGGACAGTCTCCGCTTGACGTAGTACGCGGCGCAAACTACCTTCGGAGAAGTAGTACGCGACACAAACTAAATCGGCCGAGCCCCGCGAGCCCGCCCGACGCGCGCTCCCCTACGGGCAGACCCCTGGCCCACCCCGACACTCATCCCCGACCCACCCCGGAGTCCCCATGTACGCCGCCGTCGTCCACTCCTTCGGCTCCCCGCCCCGCTACGACACCTTCGAGACCCCCGTGCCGCGCGGCCCGCACGAGGTGGTGGTCGAGGTGCTGGCCGCCGCGCTGCACCCGAGGGTGCGGTCCGGGGCGGACGGGAGCCACTACTCCTCCGGGGGCGCGCTGCCGATGGTGCCCGGCGTGGACGGGGTCGGCCGTACGGAGGACGGCGAGCTGCTGTACTTCGTCGCCCTGGACGACACCGTCGGCACGATGGCCGAACGCGCGGTGGTGGACCGGCGCCGTGCGGTACCCCTGCCGGGCGATGCCGACCCGGTCGCGGTGGCCGCCGCGATGAACCCCGGCATGTCGTCGTGGGTGGCGCTGCGCCGCCGTACCGACTTCGCGCCGGGCGCCCATGTCCTCGTACTCGGCGCCACCGGGAACGCGGGGCAGTTGGCCATGCGGATCGCCCGGCACCTGGGGGCCGGGCGGGTCGTCGCGGCCGGACGCGATCCGGAGCGCCTGGCGGCGCTGCCCGCGCTCGGGGCCGACGAGGTGGTGTCGCTGCGCGGTACGCCCGAGGAGGTCGCCGGGCGGCTGGCAGCGAGCGCGGCGGACGTGGACGTGGTGATCGACTACCTCTGGGGCGAGGTCACCGAGCGCGCGCTGCCCGCCCTGCTCACCGCCCGCGCCGACCGGTCCCGCCCCCTGCGCTGGATCGAGGTCGGCTCCATGTCGGGCACCGAACTCACCCTCCCCTCCGCCCTGTTGCGCAAGGCGAACCTCACCCTCCTGGGCAGCGGCCAGGGTTCGGTCTCCACCGCCGACATCGTCGCCGAACTCCCCGCCCTCGCAAAGGAGATCACCTCCGGCACCCTCCCCGTACACCCCGTACCGGTCCCGCTGGCCGAGGTGGAGCGGGCGTGGAACACCGCGACGGGGCCGGGCGAGCGGATCGTCCTGGTGCGGTGAGCCGTCTGCGGCCCCGAGTGGAGCGGATCGAGGTGGCGGGCTGCTGTCATGAGGTGACCAGGTGGCTGCCGTTGTCCGACCAGCGCCGGTTCGGTGGGGGTCACGAAGGTGTCTGCTCACACCCCCGTACGGGGGCTTGTACATAGGGCCTCTCACGCCCGCTCTGCACTCCCGTGGCATGACGGTGGCCAGCCACACCGAGATCGTCTCCGCTCTTCGAGCTGTGCAAGGACGTCGCGGCGCTCGCCAACGCTCAGGGCGGCCTGTTGGTCTGCGGAGCCCTCACAACGCCCTTGACCACGGAGGCAAAGGATGTGGTGACCGCGCTGACGGCGTTCCCGGAGGAACACGCCAAGGTTCAAAGCTGTCGGGACGTCATCACCGAGCACGACCACCCTCCCGTTGCCACCACCTTCAGCTGGTACGACGAACCTGCCGAGGAGGGCCACGGCTACCTCGTCATCGATGTCGAGCCACTGCTACGCGCCCCCAAGGCACACGAGGGAGGCCTGCTGCTCTCCGACTCCCGCCGCGCCATCTGGGTGCGCCCCGATGCCAGCGTCATAGCCGCCGCTGTTGCCACTGACAGCATGCTGTGCCACGCGATGAGCCAGCGCGCCGAGTCGGCGCGCCTCAACGTCATCACCCTCTCCGAGATGAACCTGGAGTATTTCCGCTGGGTGGACCGCTTCCTCCTGCCGTCGGCGGAAGGCCGGTGGGAGCACCGGGTGACGGCTGACCGGTTCGCCGGGAAGGAGCTGTGTCTGCTGGGGCCGGGACACAACCCTCAGTTCCCGATGATCGGCCTCCAGAATCAGGCCAGTGCGGGCTTGTGGGACCGCGCATGGCCGGCCACCGGCAGCCCGGAGACCGACGCATTCAAATCACCGTCTCGGATCTACGGCTTGTTTGGCCTTGCTGCCTCGCAGAATCCCTACACGACGGACGCGCGTGCCGACACTGAAAAGGTGCGAGCAGCAGTCCAGGGGTGAGGTTCAGGACACAGAGTGGGAGCGCTGCGGGCGCCCTTCGCCTCGTATTCTGTGCCCACTCCGTTCCCAGCCCCCGAAGTCCCCATCTACTGGCAATTTATGCTGGCACGCGTGAGAGTATCGGCGCACTACGCGGACTCCGCGAGGCACCGACCAAGAACATCAGCTTCTTCCCAAGGAGGGTTCAACGTTCGTGGACAGGCCAGTTGAGGCTGCGCAGACCCATGCAGATATCCCGAGTGCTGTTCTTTCGGTCGCTCCGAAGAGAGTGGGGCGTTGCGCGTGAACCAAGATAATTCGTCCTGCAGCGCATGGGTTTTCGCCCTTGTGTGGGGTAGTCAACTTGTCTCACTATTAGGCTCCGGAGCGGCTGCCATTGCGCTTTCACTGTCCGTCTACTCATCGACGGGACGAGCATCCGATCTGGCTCTCATCGCCAGTATCGGAACACTCAGTAGCATTTACCTTTCCCCGTTCGCCGGAACGATTGCGGATCATTTCTCCCGGCGCACCGTTATTATCGTATCCAACGCCATACTCGGACTACTTGCAGCGGCTCTCGGCCTGACGGCTAGGGACGGTGTCGGTAGCCACTTGCCTCTAGTCGTGATTCTGGTGTTTCTCTCGGGAGTTTTCAGTGCCGCTCTCACGGTGACCCTCTCCGCCTCAGTGCGACAAATCAGGAGCGAGGCGGACCTTACTCGCATCAACGGAATAACATCGCTCCTGGAAAACATCCCGACCCTCATCGGGCCACTCTTGGGTGCGGCCATATATGCCGTAGCCTCTCCTGCTCTTGTATTTATGGTTGACGCAGGTAGCTTTCTCGTGGGGGCCGCAGTGGTCTCCGTCGTGCGATGGCCAGAGGCCGTCAGTAACTCGGTACGTTCGCTGCGCCCGTTTGCTGGCGCCAAGAAGGGTCTGCTTCTCATCTTGCGTAACCCTTCGCTCCGTTTCCTGCAGTTCTCTTTTGCCGCCTCGAACTTCTTTGTCGGACTGGGTACAGCTGTTACCACCGCCTACGTTGCATCCGCGAGCAGCGCTGGTCATGCCTCATGGAATTTGGCAGCGGTTAGCGTCGCTGGGTCAGCCGGACTGTTGCTCGGTTCATCGCTGACTATCGTTACCGGTGGAAAGATCGATCGCAGACATCTCATTGTAGCCAGTCTCGCTACTGGTGCTTTATTGGGAAGGGTGGCTCTAGTCGCAACAATCATCCCCGTCATCTGGATCATCTGCTATGTCACACGAAGCGCGTTCCTCCAGTTGACCAACGCCCCGCTCACGGCTATCTGGCAGGAACGAATTCCAAATGAAATCCAGGGAACCGTTTTCGGAGCGCGCAGACTGCTCGGACAGGGCCCGTTCCCCCTTGCAGTTCTCCTCGGAGGGTTTCTGTCCGACCACCTTTTTCAGGCATCGGGAACACTGGCGAAGGCTGCCGCCCATCTGGACAGTCGGCTTGCAGGACCCAGCGGTGGACCGGCTCTCCTGGTTGCGTTCGCAGCTCTGGGTGAAGTGGCTGTGGCCGTGGTGCTCTTCGCCACTCCTCACTTGAAGCGTCTGGCCCAACCGTCTGACTCGAAGGAATCCAAACTTCTGCTGAGCGTTTTCCCGTAAATGATCTCTGAGTGGGTTCGGGCGTGGTGGGCTGCCGTGTGGCCGGTCTATTCGGCGAGAGTGAGGTTGTGCATCCGTGCGATGCCGAGCATGGCGTGGTGGACGCCCTCGCCTTTGAGGCGACAGTCGCGGAGAATCTCCCAGGTCTTCATGCGGGCGAAGACGTGTTCGACGCGGGCGCGGACGTGTTTGTGGGACTTGTTGTGAGCCTGCTTCCAGCCGGGCAGCTCTTCGCCTTTACGGCGGCGGTGGGGCATCACGAGTCCGGTGCCCCGATAGCCACCGTCGGCAATGGTCAGCGTCTTGCCGACGGCGGCCTTCGCACCGGGCTCCTCCCAGGCCATGCAATCGTTGCGGTTGCCGGGCAGTGGCCGACCGACCACAACGACGAGGCGGGTGTCGGCATCGATGACGACCTGGTGCTGGCGCATGGTCAGTTTCGTGCGCCAGTACGCAGCGACCAGCAGCGCCCGCTCCGGCAACGGCAGTCTCCACGGTCGGCTCCTGCGAACCGCGTCCGTACCCTCGCTGTCACCGCGGAATCGTCACCAACTTCCCGAACTGTCGCGGGATCAGTCCGGTGAACGGGGCTATCCAGAACGACTGTGACGCCGTGATCGCACCAGCCACCAGAAGATCATCCCACCTTGGCCCGTCTACTCGGGCGCCTCAGAGCCATCCTTCGCTGATCCATCTCGGGGTAAAGCCCTACCGTCCCCACCACGACCATCGATGTCCTTCCCGAGGACCTCCAGCCCGGTGACCGCCTGGAGATCTCAACCGAGTTGGGCACTCAGAAATGGTTTTGGCTCAACTTCTGTGGCAGTGACTTAGGCGTTCGAAGCCGCACGGCTCCTTCACCATTCGGCCGTTTGCCTCGTGACCTGATAGGACGCGCACGCGTTCATGCGGTATGCGAAAGATCATCACTTGCGGTCTGCTGGCCGCTGCGGCCTTGTCTGCCGCCACTCCCGCATTCGCCGACAACGACAGCAACTTCGGTAGCGGCATCGACGCGGCCAACAGCTGGAACTTCACCGCCGCCGACGTGTGCATCCAGGAACTGGCCGTTGTCCCTGCCCTGAGCGACTGGACGGGCAACCACAAGAACAACTGCTCCAACGGCAACATCATCGACCACTCCGGCAGTTCAGTGACGCCCGGTCACTGAACTACGTCCTGGGTCCCAAGCCCGAAGGCCCCGAGCACTCGGCGCGGGGCCTCACCACAAAAGCTGTGCCAGAGCCCGAAAAATAGCGGCGCGGCAGCGTCGTGGGCGTTCCGCTCGTAGACCTGCTTCGCAGATCGTCGTGATCGTTCTGCGGAAAGGAACCGTGCTGTCTGAGGCAGAGGTGACACCATGCGGTGTCATGGCAGATGACAGCACCAGTGCGTTTCAGGCGGGCCAGACGGGGCTCATCGTCCGGATCCCAGAGGCGGAGCCGGCCGTCCACAGGTGGCGTGAACGGCTCGACCTCTCAGCCCAGGCCGGGGTTCCAGCCCATGTCACCGTGCTTTTCCCGTTCCTCGACGAGAGCCGAATAGATGCGCTCGTCTACTCGGCTCTCGCGGGTGTGCTGGGAAGCCACCAGACCTTTGACCTGCGGTTCGAGAGATGCGGACGGCTCCCCGGGGTGCTATATCTCGCCCCCGAGCCTGACACGCAGTTGCGGCAACTCACGGAGGCGATCGCTGATCGTTGGCCTGAGGCTCCGCCGTATGGCGGCCGGTTCGCCGAGGTCATTCCGCACCTGACCATCGCTCAGGGTCAGGAAAGCGCCGTCCTGGAGGAGATCGAGGCTGGCCTCGCCAGCAAGCTCCCGTTCACGTCTCGCATCTCGTCGGTTGAACTCATCGTGCACGACGCATGAAGTGGCAAGAACGGGCGTCGTTCGCACTCGGAAAATGAAGCAGGTCATGAGGCTTGGCTGGTCCGCTGCCCCTTGGGGCAGCGGACCAGCAGCGGACTCCGGTCAGCTGGCTTCAGCGTGCTCGGCGCGCCCTCGACGCCGCCCTTCTCGTGGGCGCCCCCGATGCCCGTGCGGCAGTAGAAGCCCTCGATGTTGAAGTGCGAGCGGAAAGCGATCCACCGGTCGGGCTCCACCCTCGCCCGGCTCAGCCCCAGCACTTGGGCGACAGCCGACTTCAGCTTGTCGTAGCGGGTCTTGGTCCGGGGAACCCCGCACGGCGTCCGAAGCGCGTGCACGTGCCCTTCGAAGAACGCTTCCTGACCGCACGAAGCGAGCACCCGGTGAACGGCCTTGCCCGAGTAAGACAGGCGAAGCGAGAACAAATAGCAGGTCACCAGCTCGCCGACCAAGCGCACCGTCACGTCGCTGAAGTTGACCTCAGCCTCGTGACCGGGCAGATGGGACTGAGGCACTTCCACCAGGGCCTTGCCCGAGGCTGCGAGGATCTCCGGCTTCCGGTCGGAGACGTAGCACCGGACCATCTGGTAAGAGACGTCGGCGCTATGCTCCTCGGTCAACCAGTGGAAAATCCGGGTGATCGTGTGCCGTTGCTTGCGCGGCGCGTCGAGGTCCGTCCGCAGTATCTCGTCGATGACCGGCTTGTACGGATCAAGCGCGGTCGGCCGCGGCGGAAGCTTCTTGCGGGGCTTCGGCCAGACCGAGTCCACGGCCTTCTTCACGGTCCGCCATGACACGTTGTACTTGCGCTCAAGCTCGCGCATCTTCATACCGGCATGGTGATCACGCCGGATCGCCGCGTACAGACGGCGCTACTGGTGAATAAAGCCAGTGCCGCGGTCAGTCGCGGTACCAGTCCTCGCCATCGCTACCGAGCGCGCTGCGGAGATAGTTCTCGAGGGAAGCCGATACCCATGTGCGGCTGTCAGTTTCGTGGTCCCACACGAGGACGTCCCCTTCGCGTGCTGGTTCGCGGATGAATGCGAACTGATCGCCGCCACCGTTGTCTCCGAAGAACATGAGCGCGTCGAAGGATTGGTAGAGCTTCCGGAATTGCGCGTTGTGCCGGAAAACCTCGTTCTCGGAGAGGATCTTCTCGGAACTCCAGACGACATCTGTTCCGTAGTCGTCAGTGATCCCGTCGGTTTCAAGGAGGAGTTCACGCAGGGACTGCGGTACGGCCTGACCCAACTGCCGCTCGATGGCGGCCAGGGACGTCTCGTCGGCCGGGTTCGTGAGGCCGGCGCCCGGGAACTCCGCTGCGATTTCTCGCCACATTATTTCCTCGTTCCACCGATCTGACCTTTATCTGATGCGCGGGCTGAGCCAATTGCCGAGCGTATCATCCACGTGGGTGATGGACCCTGCTGTTTATGTATCCCTTGGGAATTCCACACAGATTTTCGAGAGAGTGGATCTCGTCAGGGGAGAAAAGGCCCGGGTAGCGTTTGAGGACCTGCTGCTCGATGGTGTGGTGGACGACGACCTTCCCCTTGAGTTCCGGGTGTTTGTTGAAGACGGTCCGCTTGTACTTGTGGTCGGACATGCCGCCGACAGAGCCTTCCTCCCGGGTCGGGATCTCCTTGCCGAGGGGCGTCGACTTATTGCCCTTGGCGTTCTTGGCGGCGTCATCGCACCGCGTCAGGCCGAACGGATCCGGGGACACATGGCGCGCGGTCTCCGGGGCGCAGTGGCGGAAGTGGTTGTAGTGCAGCCCAGTCTCCGGTTCGTCGTTCCGGTCCGGGCGAGGTGACGGGCTGCCCTCGGCGGTGGTGACCAGGTAGAGGCGCGGGCCCCAGAGGAAGCGGGAGTGGCTGGGGCAGTAGCCGTATCCGGCACCTGCCGGGCCAGCGCCTCGATCACACGGCTGATCCGTGGTCCAGTTCGGCGCCCTCAGTTTCGGGGGGGGCGCCCGATCCGGCGACATGGGGCCACATGGTCGTCGATGAGCACGCACAGCGCCGTCAGAAGGGCGTCCAGGTCCGCCTTCACACACTGACCAACGGGCGCCCTTCGTGATGGTTGCGACCAGCACGGGCATCGGACTCACTCGTCCAGGGCGGGCGAACGGCAGTTGGGGAGTGGGCGGAGCACGGTCGCTTCGGTCGCTCGGGGCGCTCCGCGTGCTTGGGCCGGGCGGGCGGGGACGGGTGTTATGCGGCGCACCGGGCGGCTGCGGGGGTGAAATGCCGTACCGGCCCGGCTCCTTGGTCGGGGGAGCCGGGCCGGTGGGGTGGTGCGGGGAGGGAGCGGGTCAGCGGACGGTGGTGACCCGGCGCTCCTTCAGGGAGGCGCAGTTGGTGTTGTTGACGTTGACGTAGACGTTGTCGATGTGGCCGCCCCAGTTCACGCAGTGGCCCTTGCCGATGAGGGTGACGGGTCCGGCGTACGAGGTGTAGGTGCCGTAGTCGTCGGCGTAGGCGTTGGTGTCGGCGACGTTGAGGTACGCGCTGACGTCCACCGCAGTGCCGGTGTTCTTGCGGATGGTGGTGACGCAGTTCTTGCCGTTGGCGGAGTTGTAGGTGAGGTAGACCGTGCCCAGCGAGCCGATGGGCGCGGAGTTCACCGTCTTGTAGGCGCTGCCGCACACCTTCTGCGGGGTGGTGTTCGGCGCGGCGGAGGCGGGCCCCGCGAGCGCGGTCGTCCCCGCGACCGCCAGCGCCACGATCGCGGCACCGGTCAGGACAGAACGGTTGAATCGCATTTTTCCCCCTTGTCGTCCTAGGAGCGCCTTGCTCCCGACACGTCAGACTCGCTCCCCACCGAAAGGGTTGTGCACTTCTACTCGACTTGTTTCCAAGGGAGTTGGGGCCGGGGCGGGTTGCCTGGTCGGGGCCCGTTCCGGCGGTTCCGCCGGTTCCGCCGCCTTTCCGTAGCGGCCCCGCCTCGGCGGTTCCCCGTCGGCGCCGCTCCGCCGACCTCGCGTATCAGCTCTGCTCGACCGGTTCCTCGTAGCCGCTCAGGGTCCAGCCCGGTGTCCGTTCCTCGCGGTGGAGGTCGGCCGGGTGGGTCTCCTCGCCGCAGACGGCGCAGACGGTGCGGGGGGCGTAGTCGTGGTCGTGGTGGCGGAAGCGGACGGGCGGGGCGGTGACGGCCCAGCGGTCGCCCCAGGTGATGAGGGCGCGGGTGACAACGGCGAGTTCGCGCCCGGCGTCGGTGAGGTAGTAGCCGTCGCGGTGGGGTTCGTTCGGCAGCGGGCGGCGCTCCAGGACGCCCTTCTCGACGAGGTCCTTGAGGCGGGCGGCGAGGCGGTCGGTGGGGGCGCCGGTGTTCTTGGCGATCTGCCGGAAGCGGTGGTTTCCGAGCATGACCTCGCGGACGGCGGTGAGCGCCCAGCGGTCGCCGACGATCTGGAGCGCGGCGGCGAGCGAGCAGGGGCGGCCGGGCAGGTCCTGGGGGTCGATGCGAGCGGTCACCGGGCCAGTGTCCCGCACCGAGGGTTTGATTTCCAAACTGATGCTTGTTTGACTGCCCTCATGGCCTCATCGCTTGGATTTTCAAACCGTAGGCGGACGGGTTCTGTCCGTGACCCCGGCCGTGGTCAGGTCCGGGCCCGCGCGGCCACCGTCGTGGTCCTGCTCGCGGTCTTCATGACCAACCTCGACCTGTGGATCGTGAACGTCGCGCTCCCCGCACTCGGCACCGCGTTCTCCGGGCCCGGCCGCCCGGCGGACCTCGCCTCGCTGTCCTGGGTGCTCAACGCGTACGCGATCACGCTGGCCGCGCTGCTGGTGGTGGCCGGGCGGACCGGTGACCGGGTGGGGCAGCGGCCGGTGTTCCTGACCGGGGTCGCCGTGTTCACGCTGGCCTCCCTGGCGTGCGCGCTCGCGCCGTCCCTGCCGGTGCTGGTCATCGCGCGGGTGGTGCAGGCCGCCGGAGCCGCCGCGCAGTTGCCGACCTCGCTGGCGCTGCTGCTGGCGACGGTCCCGGCCGAGGGCCGGACGCGCGCCACGCGCGGGTGGGCCGCCGTCGGCGGCCTCGCGGCGGCGGCCGGGCCGGTCGCGGGCGGGCTGCTGGTGCAGGTGGACTGGCGGTGGGTGTTCGTGATCAACGTGCCGATCGGGCTGGCCACCCTGCTGGCCGGGCGGGCGGTACTGCCGCGCGCCGCCGCCCGCGAGACGGGGCCGATGCCGGACCTGCTCGGCGCGGTCCTGGTCACGGTGGCCGTCGCCGCACTGTCCGGGGCGCTGGTCCAGGGGCCGGAGTGGGGCTGGCTCGGCGGGGGCACGGTGGGGCTGCTGGCGCTGGCGGTGCTCGCCGGAGCGGGCTTCGCCGTACGGTCGCTGCGGCATCCGCGTCCGCTGTTCGAACTGCGCCTGCTGCGGCTGCCCCGGTTCGGCGGGGCGAGCCTCGGCACGCTCGTGTTCGGCGTCGCCTTCGCGATCATGCTGCTTTCCAACGTGCTGTGGTGCCAGGACGTGTGGCATTGGAGCGCGCTGCGCACCGGGCTGGCGCTGGTGCCGGGTCCCGCGCTGGTCCCGGTGGTGACCCTGCTGACCGCCCGCGCCGCCCACCGTTTCGGGCACGGTCCGCTGGTCGCGGCGGGCGGGCTCCTGTTCGCGGGCGCGATGCTGTGGCGGGTCGCGTTCGTCTCCGTACGGCCCGACTACGTGGGTGACCTGCTGCCCAGCCAGCTGCTCGGCGGCATCGGGGTCGGCCTGGCCCTCGGCACCCTGGTCGCCGCCGGTGTCCACGCCCTGCCGCCCGACCGCGCGGCCACCGGCTCGGCACTGGTCAACTCGGTCCGCCAGATCTCGGCCACTGTAGGCGTCGCCGTCCTTGTCGCCCTCCTCGGCTCCCGCACGGGTGCGGCATCCCGCGCGGAGTTCCGCACGGCCTGGGCTGTCGCGGCCGGGTTGAGCCTGGTCAGCGCGGGGGTGGGGGTGCACTTGGCCCGGGGCGGGGGTCGGGGTCGGGCGCGTGGGACCGGCCGGGCGTGAAGCGTCCGCGCCCAGCAGCGAGGCTCATGCGGGCAGCGCCCAGCGGGCGGCTTCAGCGGGCAGCTTCAGCGCCCAGTGGGCGGCCTGAGCGCTCGGCGGGCGGCTCAGCGCTCAGCACGCAGCACGCAGCACGCAGCACGCAGCACGCCCCACTCCCCCGCGCCGCGCGCAGCTCCCCTCACTCCCCCTGTGCCGCCCTCGCCGCCCCCTCCAGTTGCTCGCGGTACTCCTGCCACCACTCCTCGCCCCCCGGAGGCATGTTCTCGTTGCCCCGCACATAGCCGGTGCTGCCGTCGAGCTGTTCGCGGAGGATGTCGGCGTGGCCGGCGTGGCGCTGGGTGTCGGAGAGGACGCGGACGAAGACGTGGCTGAGGGTGACGGCGCTACGGTGCTCGGGCCACCAGGGGACGTGGCCCAGGGCGTCCAGCGGGAGGGCGGCGAACGTGGCATCGGAGTGCTGCCACGCCTGACGGTAGAGGCCGACGACCTGCTCGCGTGACTCCTCGGCGGTTGCCCACATGTCCGCGTTGTACTCCGCGTTCATGCCGTACCAGGCGGGCGGCGGGCCGTCCGTGAAGAACGGGCGGCCGAACGTGTCCCCGAAGTAGCCCAGTTCCACCGCGGTGACGTGCTTGATCAGGCCCAGCAGGTTGGTGCCCGTCGAGGTCAGCGGGCGCCGGATGTCGTACTCGGAGAGCCCGTCGAGCTTCCAGAGCAGGGCGTCACGCGCGTCCTGGAGGTACTTGAGGAGGTCCGCCTTCTGGTTCGTCTCGGTCATGCGGGCAGTGTGGCAGGCACCACTGACAATTCGGCCGGGACCGACGACCCCGGTCCGTACGGACGATCCCGCCAGTACGGACGACTCTGCCGGTACGGATGATTCGGGCGAACCGGGATGACGCCCGAACGGCGGGGCGGCTGATTCCGGAGGTGCGGATCGGGGGTACTGGACAAGTCCGCCAGTCCCCCAACCCCTGATTTTTCCCCGAGGAACAGCGAGGAGAGCGCCGTGGCCGAGATCTCGGAGAACGACAGGGACCGCCCCACCCCCGAGGGAGACCGTCCCACCCCTGACAGGGACCACCCCACCCCCGACAGGGTTCGTCCCACCCCCCTACGGGACCAC
The DNA here is from genome assembly GCF_019104725.1 of Streptomyces corallincola. Classification (GTDB taxonomy): domain Bacteria; phylum Actinomycetota; class Actinomycetes; order Streptomycetales; family Streptomycetaceae; genus Streptomyces; species Streptomyces corallincola. Next base: position 56,062 of record NZ_JAHRXF010000017.1, read on the forward strand.
CCCACCCCCGACGCCCCCCTGCGTGGCCGCGTCGCCGTCGTGACCGGGGCCGCGCGCGGGGTCGGGGAGGCGCTCGCGCGGCGGCTGTCCGGGGCCGGGATGCGGGTGGCGCTGCTCGGGCGGGAGCGGGAGAGCCTCGCACGGGCCGCCGCCTCGCTGCCGGAGCCCAGCATGTGTGTCGAGGCCGATGTCACCGACCGGGACGCGCTCGCGGACGCGGCCCGGCGGATCGCGGCGGAACTGGGTCCGGCGAGCGTGGTCGTGGCCAACGCTGGCATCGCCGCCGGGGGCCCGTTCGGCGGTACGCCCGCCGAGCTGTGGCAGCGCGTCATCGACGTGAACCTGATCGGCGCCGCCAACACCGCCCGGGCTTTCCTTCCCCAACTCATCGACAAACGTGGGTACTTCCTCCAGATCGCGTCCACCGCCGCGTTCGGTTCGGCGCCCATGATGAGCGCGTACTGCGCATCCAAGGCCGGTGCCGAGTCCTTCGCGCAGGCGCTGCGCGGCGAGGTGGCCCCCGACGGCGTGACCGTGGGCATCGCCTACCTGCACTGGACCGGCACGGACATGGTCTCCGGCATCGACGACCACCCCGTACTGCGCGCCCTGCGCCGTAACCAGCCGGGGTTCGCGCGCCGCGTGCACAGCACCGACCGTGTCGCGGACTGGCTCACCACCGGCATCACCCGCCGCGCCCACCAGATCTACGCCCCGCCCTGGCTGCGCTGGTGCCAGCCCCTGCGGCCTCTCTTCCCGGCCGTCGTCTCCCGGATGACCCGGCACGAGCTGCGCACCCATTCCCGTACCGAACTCGGCTCCGACACGGAGGTGTTGGGCGCCGGGGGACGTGCGGACTGGGAGGCGCATCTCGCGGAGGGACGGGCCGGGGCCGTAGGCCGCACGCCGTCGTGAGGGGCAGACTGCCGTCCCACCGCCGCCCCGGCCATCGGCCTGCCCCAGAGGACCCCGCACCCCGGCGCTCGGCCATCGCCACCGGACGGCGCCGGGAACCAAACCACCACCGTCCCTACACCACCGCCCCGGCACCACCGTCCTGGCGCAACCCACCCCAGCACCGGCTGAACTCCCCGTCCCCCCAAGGCGCTTCGGATCACCTCGGACCGCGAACCGCCGGGAGAGCGACCTCATGCCTCGTCGGCGGATACGTACGTGTCCGAGGCCGGGGAAGGCTTCGTGGACGGCGTGCCGGAACACGGGCGCGGCCTCGGAACCCGGACGTCCGGCACCGGACGACACCGGCACCGGACGACAAAGACACGGTCGGGTGACGGGCGGCCCGTGAACCCGGGTCCGGGCACGCGGTGCATCCGTGCATGAGGAAACATCGGTAAACGCGTGTGAACCACGCAGGCGTTCGCCGACACGCGTCGCCCCCGTCACCACCCGAGGAGACCGATGACCCCCGCCCGGCGCGCCCGCTGGCTCGTCCCGCTCGCCCTGCTCCTCGTATGGCTCGGAGCGGGCGCCGCCTTCGGCCCGTACGCCGGACGGCTCGGCGAGGTGTCGAGCAACGACCAGGCGGCCTTCCTGCCCCGCAACGCCGCCTCCACCCAGGTACTGCGGGAGCAGAAGGCGTTCGCGCAGAAGGAGACCCTGCCCGCCATCGTCGTGTGGACCACCGGGAAGGGGACGGACGCCGCCGCGCTGCGACCGCGCGCCGCCCGCGCCCTGGCCTCGCTGGCGAAGGACCCCGCCCTCGCCGGACCCGTGTCCGCGCCGATCGCGTCCGGCGACGGCCGCGCCCTGGAAGGTGTCGTCCCGCTCCGGCCCGACCTCGGTGACGGCCTCGCCGACGCCCTCGACCGGGTCCGCGCGGCGGCCCGGCAGGTGCCGGGCACCACCGTCCAGTTGGCCGGACCGGCGGCCAGTCAGGCCGATCTCGCGGACGCCTTCGCCGGTATCGACGGCATCCTGCTCCTCGTCGCCCTCCTCAGCGTCCTGGTCATCCTCCTCCTCGTGTACCGCAGCGTCCTGCTGCCGTTCGTCATCATCCTCGGCGCGGTGTTCGCGCTCGGTGTGGCCTGCGCCGTCGTCTACGTCCTGGCCGAACGGGGCGTCGTACGGGTGGACGGACAGATCCAGGGCATCCTGTCGATCCTCGTCATCGGCGCCGCCACCGACTACGCGCTGCTCCTCACCGCCCGGCACCGCGAGGAACTCGCGGCGGGCAAGGACCGGCAGAGTGCCGTCCGCGCCGCCGTGCGACGGTCCTCGGGGGCCGTCGTCGCCAGCGCCGCCACCGTCGTCGCCGGACTGCTCGCCCTGCTGCTGAGCGACCTCACCAACAACCGCGCCCTCGGCCCCGTGGGTGCCATCGGCATCGTGTGCGCGCTGCTCTCCGCGCTGACCTTCCTGCCCGCGGTGCTCGCCCTGCTCGGCGGCGCCGCCTACTGGCCGGCCACCCCCGCCAGGCAGCGCACGCGCGGGCACGGCCGACGCCTGTGGGAGGGGGTCGCGGACCGCATCGACCGCAGCCCGCGCCGGGTCTGGGCCGTCGCCCTGCTGCCCCTGGTCGTGTTCGCCGCGCTCTCCCCGACGCTGGCGTCCAAGGGCGTCCCCATGAACGGCATCTTCGTCAACGACGCGCCGTCCGTCGCCGCCCAGGACACCCTCGGCCGCCACTTCCCCGGCGGTTCCGGCAACCCGACCGTCGTCATCGCCCAGGCCGACCGCTTCTCCCAGGTCGCCGACACGGCCCGCCGCACCCCCGGAGTCGCCGCGGTCGCGCCGCTCACCCGCGCGGGCAGGCCCGGCGCGGACGCCCCGCCGGTGGTCGCCGACGGCCGCGCCCTGCTGTACGTCACCCTCCGGGACGGCGCCGACAGTGACGCGGCCCGCACCACCGTGGCCCGGCTGCGCACCGCGCTGGACGGCGTACCCGGCGCCGACGCCCTGGTCGGCGGCTTCACCGCCCAGCGCTACGACACGGTGAAGACCGCCGAACGCGACCGCTCCGTCATCGTCCCGGTGGTCCTCGCGGTCATCCTCGTCGTCCTGATCGGCCTGCTCCGCTCGCTGGTCGCCCCGGTCCTGCTGGTGGCCACCGTGGCACTCAGCTACCTGGCCACGCTCGGTGTGTCCGCGCTGGTCTTCCAGCACCTGCTGGACTTCACCAGCACCGACCCCTCGGTCCCGCTGTACGGGTTCGTGTTCCTGGTCGCGCTCGGGGTGGACTACAACATCTTCCTCATGTCGCGCGTCCGTGAGGAATCGTTGCGGCTGGGGGTGCGCGAGGGGGTGCGCCGGGGTCTGGTCACCACCGGAGGCGTGATCACCTCGGCCGGTGTGGTGCTCGCGGCGACGTTCGCCGCTCTGGTGGTGATCCCGCTCGTGTTCCTCGTGCAGATCGCGTTCATCGTCGCGTTCGGCGTGCTGCTGGACACACTGGTCGTCCGCTCCCTGCTCGTCCCGGCCCTGGTCCGCGACCTCGGCCGCTGGACGTGGTGGCCGGGCGCGCTGAGCCGGAGCACCGGCGGCCCCGGCACCGCCCGGCCGGACACCACCGGGCCCACGGACACCGGTCCCACGGACACCGGGCCGACCGGACGGGACGTCAGCACGGGCACCTCGCGGCACACCGGCTGATCACGTACGGCGCCGGACATCGGCAGGCCCGACAGCAGGAAGGAAGGAGCAGACGATGACCACATGGACGGTCCGGCCCGACGGTGGCAGGCCCGAGAGCACCCGCTGCGCGCATCTGGACCAGCCCGCGCCTCCGCCGCCCACCGGCCGCCCGGTCTGCGAGGAGTGCGCGGCGCGGGGACGCTCCTGGGTCCACCTCCGCGTCTGTCTGACCTGCGGCCACACGGGCTGCTGCGACAGTTCCCCCGCGGCCCACGCCAACGCCCACTACGAGCGGACCGCCCACCCGGTGGCCGCCGCCCTGGAACCGTCGGAGCACTGGGCCTGGTGCTACACCGACGTGGTGTTCCTGGAACGCCGGTAAGGCGGAGACGGCCACGTCCCGGCGATCCCGGTGCGCGGCACGAACGGGACGCCCCGGAAAACCAGTTGCTCCGGTTGCCGCCAGCGTCCCGGACACCGAGCCGGACACTCGGCGCCGGGCAGCCCCAGCTCCCTCACCTGCTGGACGGTGACGGGTTCGCTCAGGCGCTCGCCGTGCTCCGGTGGGCGAGGGCGGGCCGGGGTGCCGCGTGGTGGGCGGGCAGGGCCGCGGACGAAGCGGGGACGAGACGGCGCAGCCACAGGGAGGCGGTGAGGAGCAGGCCGGTGAAGACGGCCAGCAGGGCGGCGGCGACCCACATACGGCGGCTGCCCGGTTCGGTCCAGCCGGTGAGGGCGGCCGCGAGGGCCCAGAGCAGGGCCCCGGCCGCGTAGAAGGCGCGGACGCGGCGGAGTTGGCGTACGGCCCGCAGGAGGGTGAGGGGTTCGGTCTTCGCTGCCATGCGGATGCGGGTACCCCGATCACGGGAGGCATCACCCGGCCGTCACGGCTCGTCCTCAACTCCGTTCACGGACAGGCTCTTTGCGCCTCCGATTCCCCGGTCACCCCCGTGCTCCGCTCACCGGACGCCCCCGTGCTCCGCTCACCGGCCGCCCCCCGTACTCCTCTCACCAGTCACCCCGACTCCGTTCCTCGGCCGCTCCCGACTCCGTTCACCGGCAGGCCCGTTGACCCCGGTGAGCCCGGTCCGCCGCTCAACTCCCCGCCCGCAGCGTCCTGGACAGCCCGAGCGCCGCTGTCCGCACCGCCGGGGCCAGGCGGGCCGGGTGGAAGCCCGCGCGGGGGACGGCCACGGAGAGGGCGGCGACGGCACGGCCGCCGGGGCCGAAGACGGGGGCGGCGACGCAGGCGACGCCCTCGGCGGCTTCCTGTTCCTCGTAGGCGAGGCCGGAGACCTGGGTCTGTTCGAGGGCGGTGCGCAGCCGGGCGGGGTCGGTGAGGGAGTGGCGGGTGAGGCGGGGCAGCGGGGCGGTGAGGACCTCGTCGGTGAGTTCGGGCGGGGAGAAGGCGAGCAGGGCCTTGCCCACGGCGGTGCAGGTCAGGGGGAGTTTGCCGCCGATGCGGGAGGGCAGGGCGAGGGAGTCGTGGCCGTGGATGCGTTCGACGTAGACGACGTGGTGGCCCTCGCGGACGCCGAGGTGCACGGTCGCGCGGGTCGCTTCGAACAAGTCCTGGAGGAAGGGCAGGGCGGCCTCGCGCAGGTCCCGGCGGCGCGGGACGAGGGAGCCGAGCTCGAAGAGCCTGCCGCCGAGGTGGTAGCCGTCCGGGCCGTGTTCCAGCAGGCCGAGTCCGAGCAGCGAGGCGACCAGCCGGGACGTGGTGCTCTTGGCGAGGCCCGCCCGGTCCGCGAGTTCCGTGAGACGGAACGGACCACCACTGGGGACGAAGCAGTCCAGGAGGAATACGGCTTTCTCCAGCATGGTGCCGTTGGCGCTGTTCCGTGACATGGAACGGATTTTGCCAGGTCGGACCCCGGTCGTCTATCCAGTAGGGGTCACCAGCAGGGGTCACCCACCCCGTACCAGCAGGGGTCATCCGCCTCGTACCAGTACGGGGTCATCCCGCCCGCATCCGACCGGAGGGCCGAGCAGTGAGCGCCTCATCCGCACCCCGTACGAAAGTCGCCGTCATCGGCTCGGGGAACATCGGCACCGATCTCATGATCAAGGTGCTCCGCCTCTCGGAGAGCCTGGAGATGGCCGCGTTGGTGGGCATCGACCCGGAGTCCGACGGGCTGGCCCGTGCGCGTCGGCTGAAGGTGGCCACCACGCACGAGGGCATCGACGGCCTGGTCGGCATGGACGGCTTCGACGAGGTCGGCATCGTCTTCGACGCGACCTCCGCCGGTGCGCACCGGCGCCACGACGAGGTGCTGCGCGCGCACGGCAAGACCGTGGTGGACCTGACCCCGGCCGCGCTCGGCCCGTACGTGGTGCCGCCGGTCAACGGCGCGGAGCATCTCGACGCGCCGAACGTCAACATGGTCACCTGCGGCGGCCAGGCCACCATCCCGGTGGTCGCCGCCGTGGGCGCGGTCGCGCCGGTGCACTACGCGGAGATCGTCGCCTCGATCTCGTCCCGCTCGGCGGGCCCCGGCACCCGCGCCAACATCGACGAGTTCACCGAGACCACCGCCTCCGCCATCGAGAAGGTCGGCGGCGCGGCGCGCGGCAAGGCGATCATCGTGCTGAACCCGGCCGAACCCCCGCTGATCATGCGGGACACCGTGCACTGCCTGGTCTCCGCGAGCGACGAGGCCGCCATCACCGCGTCCGTGGAGGAGATGGCGGAGCGCGTACGGGCGTACGTCCCCGGCTACCGGCTGAAGCAGCGGGTGCAGTACGACACGGTGGCCGCCGACGACCCGCTGCGCTCGCTCGCGCCCGGCACCGGCGGCCTGCTGCGCGTCTCGGTGTTCCTGGAGGTCGAGGGCGCCGCGCACTACCTCCCGGCGTACGCGGGGAACCTCGACATCATGACCTCGGCCGCGCTGCGCACCGCGGAGCGCATGGCCGCCCGACGCATCTCGGAGGTGGCGGCGCGATGACCCGTCTGTACGTCCAGGACGTGACCCTGCGGGACGGCATGCACGCCGTCCGGCACCGCTACTCCGTCGAGCAGGCCCGTACGATCGCCGCCGCGCTGGACGCGGCCGGGGTCGCGGCCGTCGAGATCGCGCACGGCGACGGGCTGGCCGGTTCCAGCGTCACCTACGGGGTCGGCGCGCACACCGACTGGGAGTGGATCGAGGCGGTCGCCGGGGTCACCCGGAACGCGGTCCCGACGACCCTGCTGCTGCCGGGCATCGGCACGCTGCGCGATCTGAGGCAGGCGCGGGCGCTCGGCATCCGCTCGGTGCGGATCGCCACGCACTGCACCGAGGCCGACATCGCCGCCCAGCACATCGCCGCCGCCCGCGAGGCGGGCATGGACGTGGCCGGGTTCCTGATGATGTCCCACATGGCCGAACCCGCCGAACTCGCCCGCCAGGCCAAGCTGATGGAGTCGTACGGCGCGCACTGCGTGTACGTCACGGACTCCGGCGGGCGGCTCACGATGGACGGCGTCCGCGACCGGCTGCGCGCCTACCGCGACGTCCTCGACCCGAGTACGGAGCTGGGCATCCACGCCCATCACAACCTCGCCCTCGGGGTGGCCAACACGGTCGTCGCCGTCGAGAACGGCGTGACCCGCGTGGACGCCTCCCTCGCCGGGCAGGGCGCGGGCGCGGGCAACTGCCCGCTGGAGGCATTCGTCGCCGTCGCGGACCTGATGGGCTGGGAGCACGGCTGCGACCTGTTCCCGCTGATGGACGCGGCCGACGACCTCGTACGCCCACTCCAGGACCGGGAGGTCCGGGTGGACCGCGAGACCCTCACCCTCGGCTACGCGGGCGTCTACTCCAGCTTCCTCCGGCACGCCGAACAGGCGTCCGCGCGCTACGGCGTGGACACCCGGTCCCTGCTGGTCGAGGCCGGGCGGCGCCGGATGGTGGGCGGCCAGGAGGACATGCTGACGGACATCGCGCTGGACCTGACGTCCGGGCGGACCTCGGCGTAGACAGGACGCCGGTGCCTCTCCCGGTGCCGTAGGCGTACGGGATGCCGTCTACGAGGGTGCACGCGTACGGGGGTGCACGCGGCCCTCGTACGCACGGCCCCGTACGCACGCCCCCGTACGGACGGTCACTCTCCCGTGGGCGCCGCCGTGCCGTCCGGCATACCGGAGGGTGTGTGCCGTCCGAACACCCCGTGCTCGAACAGGCCGGTGCCGGTCCGGCCGTCGGCGGTCCGCACGAGCGAGAGGCTCTGGGTGTGCGGTGTCGTCCGGTCGGCCGGGCCGAGGGAGGCGAAGTTCCAGCTCTCGTGGGAGACCGTCTCGCCACCGTGCCAGGCGCCGAAGGCGTGGTCGGGGTGTCCGTAGCCGAGCCCCTTCATGAGGAACGGCACGCGCGCCTCGATCTCCACCTCGCGGGACGGACCACCGGCCGGTCCGAGCCGGAGCCGGGCATGTGCGGGCCTGCGGGTGCCGGGCAGATAGCGGATCGCGCACGCGGCCTCGGTGCCGCGCAGGGGCTGCCGGGCTGGGTCCGCTCCCCACACCGGCAGCGCCGTGGCGACGACGCCCGAGCGGTTGCCCGCCGGGTCCTCGTGCCAGGTGGTGTGCAGGCACTCGTCGTCGAAGTGCAGCACCGACCACACGAAGTACGCCTCCGGCGGAGCGGCGGGCCGGGCCGGGGTGCCGCCACCGGCACCGCCGTGCAGGGACCGCACGCCCCAGGAGCGGTTGCGGACCGCGAGCCACCGGGACCTGTCCAGCACGGTGGTACCGCCCTGACGGGTCGTCAGGGTGCCCTCGACCGAGCCGAACTGCACGACACGGGTGACGTCCGAGACCGTGCGGAGGCCCGCGGTACGCACCGTGCGGGGCTCCTCGGCCGGGTCGGTGTGGGCGTGGAAGACGAACTCGCCTCCCAGACCCTCGTGTTCGTCGGCGACCACCCGGAGGGTGCGCAGCGGACGTACGACCTCGATCGACAACGGGCCTACGGACAGCGGGCGTTCGGGGCGCAGGGCGGTGGAGGCGAACAGCGAGGTCTGGCGGCCCGCGTGGGAGACGGAGAACGCCGCGTCGGCGACGCCGAGGTTCGGGTGGAGGCTCAGCCCGAAGCCCACGGCGGTGGTCGCCTCCCGGTCGAAGAAGCCGAACCAGTACCGCTCGTAGTGGGCGGGGTCGCCGGAGGCGGGATGGGCGACGGGCATCGGGGTCTGGTGGACGGGATAGTCGTCCCAGGGGGTGATCATGCGGGCAGGAACTCCTCGGCTCCGAGGTCGAGGGCCTGCGCGGTGCCGCGCCGGAGCATTTCGAGCATCATGGCGTCCCCCCGTCCGTTCGAGATCACGGTGCCCGCGGCCGGGACGATCACCAGCAGGATGGCGAGGGAGAGCCTGCGGTACTCCGCCCACGTCCACTCCTCGGTGACGGCGGGAACCCCTCGTGCCGCGAGGTCCGCCGCGTGCCGCCGGACGACGTCCCGCTCGGCCCGCCGACGTCGGGAGGGGTCGAGGGAGCTGCCGACGAGGTAGGCGAGATCCCACAGCGGGACTCCCCAGCCGACGATCTGCCAGTCCAGCACCCAGGTACGGTCGGCGGAGAACATCATGTTGTCGTAGCGGAAGTCGTGGTGGGTCAGGCAGAACGGGCCCGGCAGGTGTTGGGCCCAGTCCGAGCAGACCTGGCCGAACCGCTCGATGAGGCGGCGGGCGGCGGGTCCGAGGGCCGGTGAGAAGCGGTCGCGGACCGACGCCCAGGAGCGGGCGTACCGTTCGGCCTGGGCGGGGATGGGCACGCCCGTCCGCCGATGCAGCCACGGGATGCCCGCCGTCTCCGGATCGCCCCAGGACGGGGCCTGGAGCGCGGCCAGTTGGGCGCGTGCGCGTTCCAGGCGGCCGACCGGCGCGGTGCCGAGCTGGTCGCCGGGAACGGCGATGCCACAGAGGTCTTCGAGCAGGACACCCGGCGGGGTGCCGCCGGGGCCGGGGAGCGTGCCGTGGAACGCGGGCGTGCGCACGGCGAGGCGTGGGGCCAGCTCGCGGTAGAAGACGGCTTCGCGCTCGTAGGCGGACAGAGCGGCGGCGGTCCGGGCCGCCGTGGGGTCGAGCGAGGGCATCTTCGCCACCAGTGTGGCGGGGCCGGTTCCCTCCCCCGCGTACCGGAGGCGGAGCCGGAAGGTGTCCGCCAGCAGCCCGCCGCCGACCGGCTCGGCCGCCGCCTCGGTCACGCTGGCCGTGCCGGTGAGGGCGCCGGTCTCCCGCAGGGCGGTGGTGAGTTGGGCCGCGCTCCAGGTGTGGACCGGAGGGGAGGACGTGCCGAGTGCTGTCATCTGCTCCGCTGTCCGCTCGCTCGGACGCGTTCGGTCCGGACACGAGGTCGCTCCCTCCCACTGCCGGACGGATGCCGTCCGGGCGCGGGGATTTCCGGTGAACACGCTTTTTGGTGTGGGGAGTTGAGCCTAGGAACGGGTACTTCCGCAACGCTGACGTTTTTCTGATGGCCAGCCCGGCGCTCCGGCGGGCGTGCTTCAGGTGCCGGTCAGGAACCGCCGGGCGTTGCCGTGGGAGATGGCCGCCCGCTGGTCCGGGGTGAGGAAGCCGGCCTTGGCGAGCACCGAGCCGACGGGGCGTTCCCCGAGGGGGTAGGGGTAGTCGCTGCCGGTCATGACGTGGTCGGCGCCGAGGGTGTCCACGAGGAGGCGCAGGGCGCGTTCGTCGAAGACGACGGAGTCCACGGAGAAGCGGGACAGGTAGTGCGAGGGCGGCTGTTCGGAGGTGCCGATGACGTCCGGGCGCCGGTGCCAGGCGTTCTCCAGACGGCCGAGCCAGAAGGCGAACGAGCCGCCGCCGTGGGCGAAGCAGATCCGCAGCCGTTCGTCGATGCGGTCGAACGCGCCGCCGAGGATCAGGGAGATCAGCGACAGGTGCGTCTCGGCGGGCATACCGGTGAGCCAGCGGGCCATCCACCGCTCGGCGCGCGGGGAGCTGGGCATGTCCCAGGGGTGGACGAACACGGGGACGCCGAGCGCCGCGCAGTGCTGGAGGAAGGTGACGACGCCCTCGCTGTCGAGGTCGTCGTCGCCCACGTGGTTGCCGATCTCCACGCCCCGGTGGCCGGCCGCCACGCTGCGTTCCAGTTCGCGGCAGGCGGCGTCCGGGTCCTGGAGCGGGACCTGGCAGAAGGGGAGGAGCCGGTCGGGCGCGGGGGCGGTGATCTCCAGGGCGAGGTCGTTGAAGATCCGGGCGATCTCGGCGGCCTCGGCGCCCGAGCGGCCGTAGTGGAAGAACGCCGGTGTGGGTGAGACGACTTGGACGTCCACCCCGTCGGCGTCCATGTCCGCGAGGCGCAGTGCGGCGTCCCAGCAGTGGGCGGTGAGGGCGCGGAACTCCCGCGCGCCCGTCATGATCACCTTGTCGTCGCGCAGCCAGGGCGCGTCCGGTCCGGCCCAACCGGTCAGATCGGGCCAGCCGTCCGGGACGTAGTGGGTGTGGATGTCGATGAGGCCGGTCATGAGCGGCTCCGGCGGGCGACGGCCTGGATCTCGATCAGCAGGTGCGGGTGCGGGAGTTGGTGGACGGCGACGGTGGTCCGGGCGGGCCCGTTCTCGTCGAAGTACTCGCCGTAGACCTCGTTGTAGCCGCCGAAGTCGTTCATGGCGATGAGGTACGTGGTGAGCTGGACGATGTCGGAGAGGTCGGCGCCGGTCTCGCGGAGGATGGCGCGGATGTTCTCGATGACGGCGCGGGTCTGCTCGCGGATGTCCAGGGTGGTGGTGCCCATCGCGTCGGCCTCGGCACCGGCGATGGTGTTGTCGGCGCGGCGGGCGCTGGTGCCGGAGACGTGGATCAGGTCCCCGGAGACCTTGACGTGCGGGTAGCGGCCTCGGGGGGTCGCCAGGGCGGCGACCGTGTGGGAGCTGGTGTCGGTCATGGTGGGGTCCTCGGGGAGGGTGGCGGGGGGGCTGGCCCCCTGTCGGGCTGAGGTCACCGGGCGCCCGTGGGGGTCACGGGCGCCCGGCTCACACGTGGGTGCCGCACACATGGACGCGGCCCACATGGGGGCGCCGCACACGCGCGGAGGCTCACGTGTGGATGCGGCTCACACGTAGAAGGGCGGCGGCACCTGCTCGGCGAGCATCACGGACTTGAGCTGGGTGTACGCGTCCAGGGTCTCCTTGGCGACCTCGCGGCCGAGACCGCTCTCCTTGTAGCCGCCGAACGGGGAGCCGTCCACGAGGTTGACGTACTGGTTGACCCAGACCTGCCCGGCCTGGAGCCGGTCCGCGGTGCGCATGGCGTTGCGCAGGTTGGAGGTGTAGACGCCGGAGGCGAGGCCGTAGCGGATGTCGTTGGCCTGCTCGATCATCGTGTCGAAGTCGTTCCAGCGGATCACCGAGAGCACCGGGCCGAAGATCTCCTCCTGGGCGATGGTGGAGTCGTTGGTGGTCTCGAAGATGGTCGGCGCGATGAACCAGCCCGCCTCGTGGCCGGGCACCTCGACGCGCTCGCCGCCGGTGATCAGCTTGGCCTCGGCCTTGCCGGTCTCGATGTACTTGAGCACGCGCTCGCCCTGCTTGGGCGAGACGACGCTGCCGAGCCGGGTCTCGGGGTCGAGTGGGGAGCCGACGCGGATGCTCCGGAATGCGGTGACCAGCTTCTCCATGAACGTGTCGTAGATGTCGTCGTGGAGGAACAGCCGGGTCCCGGCGAGACAGGACTGCCCGTTGCAGAAGGTCGCGGCGAAGGTGACGTTGTCCACGACGGCGTCGATGTCGTCGATGTCGGGGAAGACGATGTTCGGGCTCTTGCCGCCGAGTTCGAGGGTGACGGGCACCAGCCGGGAGGCGCCCGCGTGGGCGATGATCCTGCCGACCTCGGTGGAGCCGGTGAAGGCGAGCTTGGCGACGTCCGGGTTGCCGGTGAGCGCCGCACCGGCCTCCTCGCCGAAGCCGGGGACGACGTTGACGACACCGGCCGGGAAGATCTCCGCGAGGTACTTGGCCAGTTCCAGCGTGGACAGCGAGGCGTTCTCGTCCGGCTTGAGGACGACGGTGTTACCGGCCGCGAGGGCGGGCGCCAGCTTGAAACTCACCATGATCGCGGGCACGTTCCACGGGATGATCGCGCCGACGACACCCAGCGGCTCGCGCTTGGCGATGGCCCAGCCGCCCGGCGTGACGTTGTTCCAGCCGTCGTGGGTGGAGATCGCGGAGGCGAAGAAGCGGTACTGGCCGATGGCCTGCCGGTAGTCCTGCGGGAGTTCGAAGACGGTACGGCCGATGTCGTGCGCGTCGATCCGGACCAGTCGCTCGGTGTTCTCCTCCAGCCAGTCCGCGACCTTCAGCAGCAGCTTGGCCCGCTCGGCGGCCGGGGTGGCCGACCAGGCCGGGAAGGCGGCCTTGGCGGCGGCGACAGCGGCGTCCACCTCGGCCGCGCCGGACCGGGTGATCACGGCGAGCCGTTCGCCGGTGGTGGCGTCCGTCGCCGGGAACGTCTCCTCGGTGAAGGCGGTGAACTCGCCGTTGATCAGGGGGAGGTAGTGCGAGTCGAACATGGGAGTCTCCTGTTTAGAGCGCCGACTTGCTTCTGGAAAAGGTGACTTGCTGTGCGGAGCGCGCTGACGTGCCGCTCAGAGTGCCGACTTGCCGGGGTGGACGGCACCGCACGCGGAACACGTGCGAGCGGCCTCACTCCCGTAGAACGCCTCGAAGGCGGGGGGAAGGTCGGTCACGATGTCCCGCACCTGGAGGACGACTTCGTGCACGAGCGCGGCGCAGGACAGGCAGTACCACTGGAATTTCTCCAGCGTGCCCTCCTCGCGGATGCGCTCGACCACGATGCCGATGGAGCCGGGTTCGGGGCGCTGCGGGGAGTGCGGGGTGTCGCGGGGCAGCAGCCACATGTCGCCCTCACGGATGTCGATCCGCCGCGGACCGTCCTCGGTGATGACGTTGACGTGCATGTCACCCTTGATCTGGTAGAACAGCTCCTCGTACGGATCGACGTGGAAGTCGGTCCGCTGGTTGGGGCCGCCGACCACCTGCACGATGAAGTCGCCGGTCTTCTCCCACATCTGCTGGTTGTTGACCGGGGGCTTGAGCAGGTGCTCGTGTTCGGCGACCCACTCGGTGAAGTTGAAAACCTGGGGAACGGCCACGGGGTCCTCCTGGGGGCTGGTGCCGTAGAGCTGATGCCAAGTGCCCTGTCCGGCAAGGCACTTGACGGCTAGGCGTCGAAGGTGAAGCTGACGCGGCCGAGGGTGGAGACGCGGGCCTCGACGGTGGAGCCGGGGGTGAGCGGGGCGGCGGCGGTCGCCGCACCGGCCAGGACGACCGTCTCGTCGGGCAGGTGCAGCCCGGTGGCGCGGGCGAGCCGGGCGGCGGTCTCGACCGCGCGCCAGGGGTCACCGAGGATGGCGGCCGTGGAGCCGGTCTCGGCCACCCGCCCGTCGATCTCCATGACGACCCCCCGGTTGGCGGTGTCGGTGTCGGCGGCCCGCCAGGGGCCGAGCACGTAGGCGGCGGCGGAGGTGTTGTCCGCGACGACGTCCACGAGGTTGAAGCGGAAGTCCCGGTACCGGGAGTCGATGATCTCCAGGGCGGGGGCGACGGCGGCCACCTCGCCGCCCCGGAGCAGGAAGGCGATCTCCGGCTCCACCCTGGGGTGGATGAACCGGCCGGGGTCGAGCCGGCCGCCGTCCGCGACCGCCATGTCCTCGGTGAGTTCCCCGATGATCACGTCGAAGACGCCCATCTGGACGGCCTTCGCCCGGCTGGTCAGGCCGAGTTTCACACCGGTACGGGCCCGCTTGCGGGCATCGACCACCAGGCGCTGCACCGCGTAGGCGTCCGCGAGGTCGAGATCGTACTCCCGGCTGAGCTGCGGGACGGCGCTGCGGTCCGCCGCCGCGTCGGCCAGGGTCCGGGCGAGCGCTTCGAGGTTCATCGCGTCCTGCCAGGGGTGGAGGGGGTCGGGTGGAGGTCGGCAGAGGGGGTGGAGTCGGGGGAGGGGGTGGAGGGCAGCGGTCGTACGGTGGTCCGCTGCCGCACGGCGAGCATCTGCCGTACGGCGAGCCGCGCGGCGCGTGTCCCGGACACGGTCGCTACGGTCGCTGCCGTGCCGGTGCCGGGGGTGGTGCCGGGGGTCATGCCGCCGCTCCCTCGAACACGGCGCGTACGTCGCCGAGGGATTCGAGGCGGGCCCGGTGGACGCCCGCGCCGGACACCGGGACGACGGGGCCGAGCGCTCCGGAGAGCACCACGTGTCCGGCGCGCAACGGCTGTCCCCTGCGGGCGAGTTCACCGGCGAGCCAGGCCACGGCGGTGACCGGCGAGCCGAGGCACGCGGCGCCCGCGCCGGTGGAGACCGCCTCGCCCCGGTGCTCCAGCACCATGCCGATGTCGGACAGGACGGCCTCGCCGGGCCTGACGGGGGTGGTGCCGAGGACGAAGGCGCCGGAGGAGCCGTTGTCCGCGACGGTGTCGGTGAGGGTGATGTCCCAGTCCGCGATCCGGGAGTCCACGATCTCGACGGCCGGGAGCAGGAACTCGGTGGCGCGCAGCACGTCCGCGACGGTGCACCGCTCGGTGTCGAGGTCCCGGCCGAGGACGAAGGCGACCTCCGCCTCGACCCGCGGCTGGAGAAACCGGCCGAGCGGCACCGGCTCGCCGTCCGCGTACGCCATGCTCGCGGTGAGCGTCCCGAAGTCGGGCCGGTCAACGCCGAGTTGGCGTTGCACGGCGGCCGAGGTGAGGCCGATCTTGTGGCCGACGACGCGTTCGCCGTCGGTGATCAGCGCGCCGGTCAGGGCTGCCTGGACCGCGTAGGCGGCGTCCAGGTCGTCCCCGATCAGATCGCGCACCGGGGCGCAGGCCACCTTGGTCCGCTGGGCGGTGCGCAGTCGCTCGGCGGCTCGGGTGATGACGTCGTCGGACATGTGCGTCGTCTCCTCTGAGCTGGGTTCGGAGAAACGGATACGGGTCGGAGCCGGGCGTCAGAGCTGGACGCAGACGTTGGTCGGCTGGCGGTAGAAGTGCAGGGAGTGGGTGCCGCCCTCGCGTCCGATGCCGGAGAGTCCGGCGCCGCCGAACGGGGCGCGGAGTTCGCGCAGGAACCAGGTGTTGACCCAGGAGAGCCCCACTCGCATCCGCTGCGCGACGCGGTGCGCGCGCTCCAGGTCGGAGGTCCAGACGGCGGCGGCGAGCCCGTACTCGGTGTCGTTGGCGAGGCGTACGGCCTCGTCCTCGTCGTCGAACGGGATCAGGGCGGCGGCCGGGCCGAAGATCTCTTCGCGCACCACGCGGTCGGTGTTGGTGAGCCCGGTCCACAGGGTGGGCTCGATCCAGGCGCCCCCGGCCAGGTCCTCCCCCAGGTCGGGCACTCCCCCGCCGGTGAGAACCCGGGCGCCCTCCCGCACGGCGAGGTCGTAGTAGGAACGGACCTTCTCCCGGTGACCGGTGGAGATCAGCGGCCCGAACGTGGTGTCCGGGTCCTCCGGTCGGCCGGGGCGGAGTTCGGCGGCGCGCTTCGCGAGCGCGGCGGCCACCTCGTCGTACACCGGACGCTGGACGTAGACGCGTTCGGTGCACAGGCAGACCTGGCCGGTGTTGGTGAACACCGAGCGGGCGAGGCCGTCCACGGTGCGTTCGAGGTCGGCGTCGGCGAAGACCAACGCGGCGTTCTTGCCGCCGAGTTCGAAGGAGACGGGCCGTACCCGCGGGGCTACGGCGCGCATGATCGCGGAGCCGGTCGCGGACTCGCCGGTGAAGGTGACGCCGTCGATGCCGGGGTGGGTGGTGAGGAACTCGCCCGCGGAGCCGGGTCCGAAGCCGTGCACCACGTTGAACACGCCGTCCGGGACACCCGCTTCCGCCATGATCTCGGCGAGCAGCGCGGCGCTGGACGGGGTCTCCTCCGACGGTTTGACCACGACGGCGTTGCCGCAGGCCAGCGCGGGGGCGACCTTCCAGGTGAGCAGCAGCAGCGGGAGGTTCCACGGCACGATCACCGCGACCACACCGAGCGGCTTGTCGTACGCGTAGTTCAACGCGCGCCGCCCGTCGGGGAGTTCGGTGAGGAAGGAGTCCATGCCGTGGGCGGCGACCGTGTCCGCGAAGGCGCGGAAGTTGGCCGCGGCCCGTGCCACGTCGAGGGTGCGGGCGAGGTGCAGGGGCTTGCCGGTGTCGGCGGACTCCGCCCGCACCAGATCGTCGAACCGCTCCTCGACGCGGGTGGCGATCCGGCGCAGCAGGGCGGCCCGCTCGGGGACCGAGCTTCTGCCCCAGGGCCCGTCCAGGGCGGCGCGGGCCGCCCGGACCGCCTCGTCCACGGTCGTGGCGTCGGCCTCGTGCACCTGGCCGACCACCGAGCCGTCCACGGGGCTGGTCTTGGTGAAGGTGCGGCCGGTCTCGAGGAACCGGCCTCCTACGAAGTTGGTGATGTCCACGGGACAGAGCTTAGATCTTATAAAATCGAAAAAACAAGAGGCTGTGCTTTACTCGTGGACATGGCCATTTCCGTACCCCGCCGGACCGTGAGCGCGCACGACGTCGCGCTGCGTGAGATCCGGGACCTGATCCTGACCGGCGAGTACCAGCCCGGCGCCCCGATCAGACAGGAGACGGTCGCCGCCCGGCTGGGCCTGTCGGTGATCCCCGTGCGCGAGGCGCTGAAGTCCCTCCAGGGCGAGGGCCAGGTGGTCTTCGTACCCCGCAGGGGCTTCTTCGTCAGCGAGTACAGCCGTGACGACCTGCTGGAGATCTGCTCGATCCGGGCCGCGTTGGAAGGCATGGCCATCCGGCGGGGCGTGCCGCTGCTGACCCCGGCCGTGCTCGCGGAGATGCGGGAGGCAGAGGCGCGGATGCGCGAGGCGGACGCGGCGGCCGACGTGATCGCCTTCCTCGACGCCGACCGCCGCTTCCACTTCTCGCTGCTCGGGCCGGGCTGCGGCCCGCAGATGTACGGCGTCCTGACCTCGCTGTGGGACCGCTCCGACCACTACCGGGCGAAGGTCCTCAGCGAGAGTGCCACCCGGCACAGCAACCACCACGAGCACGAGGCGATCGTCTCCGCCGCCGAGGCGGGCGACGCGGAGCGGGTGATCGAGCTGCTCGACGCGCACCGGCTGGGCGCGCTGAAGGGGCTGGACCACGGGGCGGAGACGCGCGAGGCGGGCTGAGCGCGGGGGCACGCGGGGCGCGGGGTACGCGGAGCGCGCCCCGCGGACGCCCTGGGCGTGCGCGGGGCTACGGCGTCATCCCGTACGGCGTCATCCCGTACGGCGTCATCCAGCACGGCGTCATCCCGTACGGCGCCCCCTCGGGCTCGCACGCCGTGGGCGCGCGCGGGGGCTACACCGTTTCGGTGTCGCGCCCCATGAACTGCGCCAGCCCCACCACCAGCAGGTCGATCACGACCATGATCAGCAGGCAGACGGTGAAGGCGTGCGGGCTGTTCAGCGGGCCGGGCCGGTCGGCGACCATGTGGAAGAAGATGCCGCCGGTCAGGGCCACGCCCACGGTCGCGCCCATCTCCTGCGCGGTGCTGAGCACCCCGGAGGCGGACGCCGCGTGTTCCGGGCCGACGGGGGCGAGGATCAGCGAGGACAGCGGGGCGGTGGTGAAGCCCATGCCGACGCCCGCCACCAGCAGCGGCGCCGCGAGCCACAGCGCGTGTCCTCCGGCGCCGATCTCCCGTACCAGCAGGGCGAGTCCGCCGTAGCCGACGACGACGAGGAACGCGCCGAGGGCGGGACCCTGGCGGCCGAGCCGGGCGGCCACGGTGCCGCCGAGCGCAGTCGCGGCGAAGAACCCGATGCCCATCGGCAGATACATCAGCCCCGAGCCGAGCGGTGTCATGCCGCGCCCCTGCTGGAGGTAGAGCGACAGCACCAGGAAGCAGGCGCCCATCGTGGTGAAGTAGCAGACCATCGCGAGCAGCCCGAAGGAGAACGAACGGGACCTGAAGAGCCCGGTGTTGACCAACGGCGAGCCGCCGCGCCGGGTCGCCCGGTGCTGCTGGTACGCGAAGACGGCGAGCAGGGGTACGGCCGCGACGAGGCACACCACCGACCAGGCGGGCCAGCCCGTCTCACGCCCCTGGGTGAGCGGCAGCACGATGGCGACCAGGCCGAGCATGACGAGGAGCGTGCCGACGACGTCCAGTCCGGTACGGCCGCCGCCGCGCGACTCGGGCACCAGCCGGGGCACGAGCAGGACGGCGATCAGTCCGACGGGCACGTTGACGAGGAAGATGGCCCGCCAGCCGAGCCCGCCCGGATTGAGCGTGATGAGCGAGCCGCCGATCAACTGGCCGAAAACCGCCGCCATTCCGATGGCCAGGCCGTAGACGTTGAACGCCACCACACGCGCCCGGCCCTGATAGATGGAGCCGAGCAGCGCGAGCACCTGCGGGGTGATGAGGGAGGCCGCGATGCCCTGGAACACCCGTGCCGCGATGAGCTGTTCGGGGTTTCGGGCGAGTCCGGCGCAGGCGGAGGCGGCGGTGAACAGGGCGAGCCCGATCACGAACAGCCTTCTGCGGCCGTGGAGATCGCCCAGCCGCCCGGCCGTGATCATCATCGTGGTCAGCGGGAGCCCGTAACCGGCCAGCACGAACTGCACCTGGACGGCGCTCGCGTGCAGACCGCTCTGGATGTCGGGCACCGCCACGTTGACGATGAAGAAGTCCAGCACGGTGATGAAGGTGCCGAGCGAGACCAGGACGAGCGGGCTCCAGCGCATGGGCGGCTCCGGCGCCGGAGCGCCGGAGACCCCCGCGATGTCCGGCTCGGACAATTCCTCGGTCGCCATGACACGTCCCCCTTGCGCGATTCTCCCGCGGGCCGCGATTCGACCGCGATTCAGTCGCGCAGAATTATGGCCCAGGAAATCCATGCCTGTCCATCGCGTGCCACCGCACCGGCACTTTCCCGCTTTTCCGTACGCGGATTCCAGCCATGACCCGCCTCGGCGAACATGCACGTCAGCCGCGCGTCAGCGCCATGTCAGCGGCGCGTCAGCCCCGTGTCAGCGCGATGTCAGCCTGTATCCCGACGGATTATTCACCGCTCAACCAGACAGCCCGGATCGCTCGGGAAATTCCCCGGAGAATACATTCACCCGGCACACTTCTTCCGGCGGACCGTGTTCCGGGAATTGCATAAATGCGATCCGGGGGGCGCCGCTCAGGTGACCGGGGGCATGTTCGGTCCGGTGGTGCCCAGTTGCTCGGTGGCGAGGACCGGGGGCACCGGCCAGGTGACTCCCTTGGGCGGCCAGCTCTGCCCGGTCTCCTTGAGGAAGTCGGCGGGCGGCTCGTAGAGCGGGGGCTGCGTCCCGTCCGGGATCATGGATGCCCAGGTCGTGCCCTCCTTACGGGCCTTGAACTCGTCCTTCATCGCGGCCAGGCGCTCCGGCTGCTGGATGAGGTCCACGGCGGCGGCGGCCAGATAGCGCGCGGCGGACAGCGCCGCCTGGTGACCGATGTTGGTCCCGGCGGTGGAGGTGACACCCCAGTTGTGGTTGGGCAGGCCGGGCGGGTACGCGGCGGCCAGCAGCACCGCGGTGGGCGCCTGCCAGCTGATGTCGGCGGTGTCGGTGGACAGCCCGCCGGTGTAGGCGCTCGCGGGCGGAGCGAGCGGGGTGAGGTCGGTCGGCATGCCGATCTCCGGGCGGCCCAGGGACTTCTGGATCGCCTTGGCCAGCGTGTGGTCGGCGTCGGTGAACCTCGGCGCGCCGATCTGCCGCATGTTGTCGTTGAGGAGTTCCGCCCCCGCCTTGCTGGCGAGCAGGTTCCACGTCGCGGAGTGGAACTTGTGCACCAGCCGGGTCTGGCTGGCCTGCGCCGCCGCCTTCGCGCACTCCACGATTTTGTCGTACAGGACCTGGGCGCGGGCCGGGCTGCCCTCGCGGACGAAGAACCAGATGGAGCACATGTCGGGGGTCACGTTGGGGGCGCCGCCGCCATTGATGACCGCGTAGTGGAAGCGGCCGGAGGGGGCGACGTTCTTCTCCCGCAGGTACTCCGACATGGTCGCCATCAGCAGGGCGCCGTCCAGGCCGCTCTTGTTGCCGAGCGGGGTGCCGCCGTGCCCGGAGGCGCCGAGGAAGGTGAAGGTGGCCGAGATCAGGGCGCTGGTGGTGTTCCAGAACGGCACGGTGATGTTGAACGGGTGCCAGTCGAGGAACGCGTCCAGCCCGTCGTAGACCCCGGCCTTCACGGCGTACGCCTTGCCGACGAGCTGTTCCTCGCCCGCGCTGCCGAAGAGTTTGACGGTGGCCTTGAGGTTGTGGGCGCGGATCGCCTGGGCGACGGCGATGGCCGCGGCGGTGCCGCCCGCGCCGAGCGCGTTGTGCGCGTCACCGTGCCCCGCGCCGTACGTCGGCCCGTAGGCGTCGTGGTTGTAGACCAGCGGGTCGTGCGTCCCGGCGCCCTTCTTCTGCGACAGGCCGGGCAGCGCGTCGTACTCGGCGTTGAAGCCGAGCACCGGGCCGCCGTTGCCGTACGTGGCGACGAACGCGGTGGGGAAACCGGCCGAGCCCCACTGGATGCTGAAGCCGTTGGCGCGCAGCAACTCCGCCGTGGCGAGCGAGGACTTCCACTCGCGCAGCGACAGCTCGGCGTGCTGCCACACGTCGTCGCTCAGTTTGGTGACGGCGTCCTGGTTGGCGTCTATCCAGCCGAGCGCGGTCCGCTTGGCGTCCGTCGTTCGGGCCAGTCCGGTGGGCGCGCGGTAACTCCCGTCGTACACACCGGTCTTCTCGTCGTGGCCGAGTGTCGCGGCGAGCACCGGGTCGCCCTGGAGCAGAGCGGCCGTGGACGCGGTCGCCCCCACTCCGAACATCTTCAGCAGCCGCCTGCGGCCAAGGGTGGGGTCGGTCATGTGCGCTCACGTTCCTCAGGGTCGGGACCATTCCTGGGCGCCGCGTACGGGTGGCGCGCCGCCACAGATGCAACGACCCGTCGAGGTAGTCGAGTTCAATCGAGAACGGGCCCGGCACGACAGGGAGGCAGCGGTGACGGAACGGCTCGGGGACGACCACCTGTTCGCGGGGGCGGCGCCCTACTACCGGCGCGGGCGGCTGCCGTACGCGCCCGGTCTGACGGCCGCGCTCGCGGAGGCTCTCGGACTGGACGGCCGGGGGCGGCTGCTGGACATGGGGTGCGGGCCGGGGACGCTCGCGCTGGAGCTGGCGGAACTGTTCGCGGAGGTGGTCGGGGTGGACCCGGACGCCGGGATGCTCACCGAGGCGACCCGCGAGGCGGCGGCGCGCGGGCTCACCGGCCGGGTGCGGTGGGTCCGGGCACGTGCCGAACAACTCCCGCACGACATCGGCACGTTCACGGTGGCCGCTTTCGCCCAGTCCTTCCACTGGATGGACCGTGCGGCGGTGGCGGCGGCCACGCGGGAGCTGCTGCGGCCCGGCGGGGTGCTGGTGCATGTGTCGGACCTGAAGCCGGAGACCCGGTCCGCGGCGGGGCTGCCGGGTCCGCCGGTGCCGCGGGACCGGATCGCGGAGCTGGTCGCCCGGTATCTCGGGCCGGTACGGCGGGCCGGGCGGAAGCTGTTGCCGCAGGGGACGCCGGGCGGCGAGCGGGAGATCCTGGCGGCGGCCGGGTACTCCGGGCCGCGTCGGCTGGTCGTGCCCGGTGGGGAGGTGCTGGAGCGGTCGGCGGACGACGTGATGGCCGGGGTGTTCTCGCTGTCGTACTCCGCGCCGCATCTGTTCGGCCCGCGACTCGGCTCCTTCGAAGCCGAGTCGCGGGCCCTGCTGCGGGAGGTGTCCGGACCGGGGGTGTTCCACGAACGGCAGCCGGACACCGAGGTGTTCCTCTGGGGGACGGGCGTCGGCCCGGAGGCGTAGGGGCGCCGAACCGGAGGGTACGGGGGCGCCCGTCCGGGCCCCGGCCAACTGGGCTTTCCAGTGGCTCAGTTCAGCTCGGAGCGCCGAACCGCCCCCGCCCCCTCCGCCTCAGATGCTGAACCGCTCCTTCGCCAGCAGCGGCCGCACCCGGCTGCGGAACCCGCCGGTGCGGAAGGGGACTTGGAGCAGTCCCGGGCGCAGTTGCTGGGCGAGGGCGGCGGCGATCATGCCCTGGTCCAGGGCGAGGACGAAGTCGCTGACCCGGCCGGTCTTGACGTCCACGGAGTCGCGGAAGCCGTACCGGTCGTCGTAGGCGCCGAAGTCACGGTCCAGGGCGTGCAGGTTGGCCAGCGCCTCGGCCGGGGCCTGCGGGAGGGCGAGGAAGGAGGCGTGCGGGGTGACGACGCCGCCGGGGAAGTAGCCGTCCTGCTGCATGCCGATCTCATCGACGCCGTACACGTCGTAGCCACCGGCGGGGATGCTGGCCGGGGAGAAGCCCCAGTAGCCGTATTTCTGCTGGTCGAGGCCGTCCTCGATCTGGCTGCGGACGTAGCGCCGGTGGGTGAGGCCCCAGGAGTGCGGGGACCATTCGGGTTCGGGGACGAAGAGGGGGACCATGAGGGCCTCGAACATCGAGCCGCCCCAGGTGGGGACGACTTTCCGGCCCCGGTAGGTGTAGTGGCCCTCCCAGACCTTCACGCCGTCGATGGTGGCGTAGGCGCCCTCGGGCTCCTGCTGCTGACCCATGCCGGGGAGCAGGGTGCGGAAGAGGTGCCAGTAGTGCTCGGTCGGCAGCGAGCCGTCCGCGATGCCGAGGTAACTGGCCATGCGCGGCTCGGTGTTGAGGGCGCCGTAATGGTGGCCGGTCGGCTCGCCCTTGCCGGGCTTGTCGGGCCAGAAGCCGCCCCGGAGCTGGCCGGGTCCGGCGACGGGGTCGCTGGGGTCGTAGGGGGTGTAGTAGTACGACCAGTCGGCGTCGGCGAGCAGCGCGGCGACGCGGGGGCGCAGTTCGGGGGAGGCGTACGCGGCGATCCGCAGACCGGTGACGAGCCAGGCGTTGTCCACGGTGGAGAGGAACGGGCGGACGGTGTCGCCGGTCTCGGGCCAGCTGGTGAGCACCGAACCGTCGTGGATGTCGTACCAGTTGAACCAGAAGCCGTGCGCGCGCTCCAGCTTCTCGACGGCGGAGACGGTGTGCGCCAGGCGTTCGCGCATGGTGGCGGCGGAGATGACGCCGAGCCCACCGGCGGCGGCGGTGGACCACAGGCCGCACCCGATGTTGGTGGGCGAGGTCTGCGGGGAGGGCACGGGGGTGCCGCTCCCGCTGACGTCGATCTTGTCGGCGGCCAGCCCGAAATCGCTGGTCATGGCCATGACAGACCGATAGGTGGCGGCGAACCATTCGCGCAGCACGGCGGGCGAGGACCCGCCCCGGTACGAGGACGACGGGCGGCCGGAAGGGGACGGCGCGGCCGGGGGCGTGGCGGCGTGGGCGGCGGCGGGGGTGAGGGACGTGGCCGCGAGGGCGGTCCCGGTGGCGGCGAGGAAACGACGGCGGTTCATGCGGCTCCGAACTCCCTTGAGAAGTGCACCGGTTGATGGTCGTGTGCGAGGTGTACGGGGTGTGGTCGGTCGCGCCACGGGCCGCGGCCAAAGGGGCCGCGGCCCGTGGCGGGTGTGCCGTCGGGCGCCGGCGGGGGTCAGGTGACCGCCGGCGCCCGGGTCGTGGGGCCGCGCGTCAGGCAGAGGTGCGCGGCAGTTCGCGGGTGCGGCCGAGGCCGCCGAGCCAGTGGGCGGAGGGCTTCGCGGTGCGCTCGAAGGTCACCGGGTCCACGGCGATCAGGCCGAACGTCGGCTTGAACGAGCCCCATTCGTAGTTGTCGAGCGCGCTCCAGGCCAGGTAGCCCTGGATGTTGAGGCCGTCCTCGACGCAGGCGGCGACCTCGTCGAGGGCGCCCGCGTAGTAGTCGGCGCGGCGGCTGTCGTCGGCGGTGGCGATGCCGTTCTCGGTGACGATCAGCGCCAGGTCGGGCCCGGCGACCTCGGCGGTGTGGCGCAGCGCGTGGCCGACGGCGCGCGGGTAGTACTCCCACTGGGTGAGGGTGCGCTCGGCGTCCTCGGGCGCGGGCACCGGCCCGTCGGCGCCGATCTTGGTCCGGGTGTACGACTGGACGCCGATCCAGTCGTCGCCGCGCGCGGCCTCGATGAAGACGTCCTCGCGGGGGTGCCGGTAGGCGGCGGTGACGTCCTCGGCGCCGGGCAGCGCCTGGTACACCTGGTTGGCGATGGTCCAGCCGGCCTTGATGGCGGGGTCGATGGCGCGGACGGCCTTCATCGCGGCGTGGTGGGCGGCGATGATCGCCTCGGTGGTCTCCTCGTCCGGGGTGGGCAGCCCGGCGGGCGGGAACCCCTTGTCGCCGGACTTGGCGAGGCCCGCCATCACGGCGATCATGTTGGGCTCGTTGATGGTGCAGACGTGCGTGACGCCCTCACCGATGATCGGCGCGCAGTGCTCGACGTACCGGGCGAACAGGTCGGCGGCGCCGTCGGCGGTCCAGCCGCCGAGGTCCTCGAACCACTGCGGCACGGTGAAGTGGTGCAGGGTGACCATCGGGCGCAGGCCGCGCGCGAGGGCACCGTCCACCATGCGGCGGTAGTGGGCGATCTCGGCGTGCGAGAAGGTGCCGCGCACCGGCTCGACGCGGGCCCACTCGACGCTGAACCGGTAGTCGGTGAAGCCGAGTTCGGCGAGCAGGTCCATGTCCTGCTCCCAGCGGTGGTAGCTGTCGCAGGCGTCGAGGCTGGGCTCGGCGATCCCGGCGGCCGGGTCGTGCTCCTTGCGCCACCAGTCGCTGTTGACGTTGTTCCCCTCGATCTGGTGGGCGGCGGTGGATGCGCCCCACAGGAAGCCGTCGGGGAAGCGGGTCGAGGTCTGCGTCATCGTCCGTTCTGTCTTTCTGGTGGTGTGGGGGTTCTCGGGCCGTCGGGTGGGCCGTCGGTGACTGCCGTGCGCGGCGCGGCGGTCCGCCCGAACTCGCTTACCTGGTGGGCTACTTGAGCCCGGCGGTGGCGATGCCCTGGGTGAAGTGCCGTTGCAGGACGGCGAAGACGAGCAGTACGGGCAGCACGACCAACAGGGAACCGGCCATCAGCACGCCGTTGCCGCCCGCCACCGTGCGGTTGGGGTCGTTGGCGAAGGTGGCCAGTGCGACCGGCAGGGTGTACTTGCCGGGGTCGTTGGTCGCGATCAGCGGCCAGATGAAGTTGTTCCAGGAGGCCAGGAAGGTGAAGATCGTCAGCGTGGCCAGGGCGGGCTTGACCAGCGGCAGCACGATGCGGAAGAAGATGTACCACTCCCCCGCGCCGTCGATCCGGGCCGCCTCCAGCAGCTCGTCCGGGATGGCCTGCATGAACTGCCGCATCAGGAACACCCCGAAGGCGCTCGCCGCGAACGGCAGGACCAGACCGGCGTAGGTGTCGATCAGGCCGAGCTGGTTCATCAGGACGTACAGCGGCAGGATCATCAGGTTGGCGGGCACCATCAGCGCGGCCAGCACGATCCCGAACACCTTGGAACGGCCGGTGAAGCGGAGCTTGGCGAGGGCGTAGCCGAGCATGGAGCAGAACAGCAGGTTGCACACCGTGGTGAGGACGGCGACGGCCAGCGAGTTCACGAAGTAGCGCGGCATGTCCAACTGCCGCAGCAGCCCGGTGAAGTTGCCGAGCGTCCAGTGCGTCGGAATCCACACCGGCGGGCTCGCGGTGAGGTCCTGCCGGGTCTTGAAGGCGGACAGCGCCATCCAGAGGAAGGGCGCCGCCATGATCAGCAGGCTGAGCGCGGCGACCACGTAGAGCAGGATCTTGCGCGTACGGTTCCCGGGTCCTCCGCCGCTCGGGCGGTGCGGCCGGGTCCCGGCGGCCGGGAGGGTCGCGGTCATCGGGTGTTGTCCTTCATCAGTCGGAGCTGGAGGACCGTGACGGCCATGATGATGACGAACAGCACGTAGGCCATCGCGCTCGCGTAACCCATGTGGAAGAAGTTGAAGCCCTGCTGGTACATGTCCAGCGAGACCGTCAGGGTGGCGTTGTTGGGGCCGCCCTGGGTCATCACGAAGGGTTCCTCGAAGACGTTGAGGTAGCCGATGGTGGTGATGACCGTGGCGTAGAGCAGGGTCGGACGCAGCAACGGCACGGTGATGCGGCGCAGTTCCTGCCAGCCGCTCGCGCCGTCCAGCCGGGCCGCCTCGCGGACCTCGTTCGGGATCGCCTGGAGTCCGGCGATGAACAGCACCATGACGGTGCCCAGGTTGCGCCACACGCCCATCGCGATCAGCGAGGGCATCGCCCAGGTGGAGGAGCCGAGGAAGTCCGGTGCGTGGAAGCCGAGTTCGGAGGCGAGCCCCGCGATCAGCCCGTCCGAGGGGTCAAGCACGAACCGCCACACCACGGCGACCGCGACGATCGTGGTGACGACCGGGGCGTAGAAGCCGATCCGGAAGAACGTACGGGCCCGGTCGATGCCGTTGTTCAGCAACAGCGCGGCCAGCAGCCCGAGCACGATGGTCAGCGGTACGCCGACGACCACGAAGTACCCGGTGTTGAAGAGGGACTTGAGGAACGTGTCGTCCTGGAACAACTGGGTGTAGTTGTCCAGCCCGACGAACCGGGCGTCCAGCGGGCGGGTCACGTTGCGCGCCCCGAAGTCGGTGAAGCTCATGACGAGCGTGGCGACGATCGGGAACAGCATGAAGACGCCGAACAGCACGAGGAACGGCGTGGAGAACAGCCATCCGTGCAGATTGTGGCGGCCGACCGGGCCCCGGCCGGGCCGGGAGGCGCTGCGCTTCCCGGCCACGGGGGTCTTCGTCGGGGCCGCCTCGGACGCGGCCGGTCCTGTCGTGAGGGACATGGGGGCTACTTCGTCAGTCCTGCGATCTGGTTCTGGGCCTGGGTGAGCGCGGTCTTGGCGTCCGCGCTGCCCTGGGTGACGGCGCCGATCGCGGCGTCCACCTTGGAGGTGATCTCGGTGAGCTTCGCGGCGGACGGCTCGGTGCGGGCCGTCTCCATCTGCTTGCGCCAGATCTTCATCTCGGCGTCCGTGGCAAGCGTCCCGCTGTCCCAGGCGGCGCGGTTGGCCGGGAGGTCGGCGGTGCGCTTGAACCAGTCGGCCTGGCCCTTGGCGCCGGTCAGGTACTGGATGAACTTCGACGCCGCCGCCTTGTGCGTGCTGTCGGCGGAGACGGCGAGGCTGGAACCACCGGCCATCGACACCGACCCCTTGTCCCCGGCGGGCAGCGGCGCGACGGCCCACTTGCCCTTCAGGCCGGGGTAGTTGTCGGCGATGAGCCCGGTCATCCAGGGGCCGCCGAGGAACATCGGCACGTTGCCGGTGTTGAAGTCCTTCGTGACGTCGTAACCCGGCTGCTCCGACTTGGCGATGAGCCCCTTCTTGAAGAAGCTGCCGTAGTAGTCGAGGGCCTTGACCGCCTGCGGCGAGTCGATGACCGGCTTGCCCTGGGCGTTGAGGATGCCGCCGCCGTCGGAGTACAGGAACGGGTAGAAGCTCTGCACGGTGTCGAGACCGGAGGGCTTGAGGTCCATGCCCCACTTGGTGTGCGCCTTGGACTGGTACGCCTCTGCGTCCTGCTGGAGCTCGGCCATCGTGGTGGGGGCGGCCTTGATGCCGGCCTTCTTGGCGAGGTCGGTCCGGTAGTAGAGGACGCGGGTGTCCACGTACCACGGCACGCTGTAGGTCTTGCCGTCGTAGCTGCCCTGCTGCCAGGCGGCGGGGAAGAAGTCGCCCTGGTGGAAGGTCTTGGTGTCCACCGGCTCCAGCACGCCCATGTCGGCGAACTCACCGAGGTAGCTGCTGCCCATCTGCACCACGTCGGGCAGCTTGCCCGCGGCGGCGGCGGCCACCAGCTTCTGGTGCGCCACGTCCCAGCCGACCGGGGTGACCTTGACGTCGATGTTGGAGTGCGTCTTCTCGTACTCCTTGGCGACGTCCCCCAGCTTCTCGCCCTCGGTCCCCATCGCCCAGACGGTCAGCGTCTGCTTGGCGTTCGCGGCGACCCCCGCGCCACCCGAACCACCGCAGGCGGTGAGGGTCAGCGCTGACGCCAGGGTGAGGGTGATCGAACCGATAGCGGCAACGCGGTTCATGGACGGCTCCTCCTTGAGCTTCCTGCTTGGGTCTTGCGGGTGGTGCGGTGGTGCGTGACGTGCTGTCCCGCGCGGCTCGCTCCCGCGTGGAGCACGGGGCTCGCGGCACGAATGTATGCGCTGTCTGTAAGCGCATACATCACTCTGTTCCAGAGAGTTGGGAGCTGACAAGGGGGGTCTTGGTCACACTCGGGTAACGGGCGGGGGATGGGACCGAGGACATCACCGCAGCAACGTAAGCGGGATTGATGCAGGATGAAACCTTTGCTAAGTGAAAGGTTTCCCACTTTCAGTGCTGGGACAGGGCGGCGATCCGGCCGGGCCGTTCGCTGAAGCAACCGGGACGGCGGGCGTCCGCTCAGGAGGCGGGCGTACCGCCGTCGGGGCAGCCGCAGCTGCCGCGCCGGGCGACGGTGACGGGGAGCATGCGGGAGACGGGCTCGGTGCCGGGCGTACCGTTCGCCGCGCCCCCGGAGCCGCCGGTCTGGGCGGCGGCGAGCCGACGGACGAGGAGTTCGACGGCCTCCTCCCCCATCCGCACGGTGGGCTGGCGCACGGTGGTGAGCGAGGGGCGTACGAGGCGGCTGAGCGGAATGCCGTCGAACCCGGTGACCAGCACGTCGCCCGGTACGGACAGCCCCCGGCGTTCGAGTTCGCGGAGCGCGCCGACGGCCATCTGGTCGTTGGCGAAGACGAACGCGTCGGGCCGCTCGCCGGGGCCGTCGCAGAGCAGGGCGGCGGCGCGGGCACCCTCGGCGCGGGTCATCATGCCGACGCGTACGGCGGGTTCGGCACCGACCTCCACCCCGGCGTCCCGGCAGGCGCGCCGGAACCCGGCGAAGCGGGCCCGCACGTCCGGGGACTCCTCGGCGGTGCCGATGTAGGCGGGGCGGCGGACACCGTGGTCTTCGAGGAGGTGGCGGGTGAGTTCGCGCTGGCCGTCCTCGTTGGCGACCTCGATGTGGTCGAGGTGGTCGAGGTGGTCGGTGCCCTCGCGGGGCCCGGCGAGCATGACGACGGGGCGGCGGCGGGAGATGACCTCCAGTTCCCCGGTAGGAACCGTACGGGCCATCACGGCGAAGCCGTCCACCCGCCCGGCCACCTTGGCGACGAGGCTCTCGGGGCCGCCCTGGAGGGACGCGGCGATGAGGAGGGCGTATCCGTGGCGGCGGGCGGCGCGTTCCATGCCCCGGATGATCTGGTCGGAGTAGAGCATCGCGGCGTCGTCGTCATCGGTGTCCGCGTCCGGGTCGGCGTAGTCCGGGAAGCAGAGCCCCAGCACCCCGGTGGACCGGCTCGCCAGCCCGCGCGCGTTCCCGCTCGGCACGTACCCCAGCTCCCGCGCCACCGCCAGCACCCGCTCCCTCGTCGCCTCCCGCACCGTGTCGGGGGTGCGGTACACCCGCGAAACGGTGGCGATGGAGACACCGGAGCGCTCCGCCACGTCGTACACGGTGGGGGAGGCAGTCACGTCTTCAGGTCCGTTCGCCGGTCGGGGGCGGGGGGGTACGTGCGTAATGAAAGCGCATTCACTGTAGGGGGCCGGGGGTGGGGGGAGCAAGCGGGTGGGGTGGGTTTGGGCTGGTGGGGGTGGTTGGGGCGTTGGGGGGAGGCTCGGGGGACGGACGCGGGCCCCGGACCGTACGCGGCGGAACCGGGGCTTTACCGGCCGGGATGCCTGGCCGCGTGCGCGCTCTACGGAGTGCGTTCTACGGAGGTGTGTTGTGGTGCGTAGGAGAATCTGTGCCCGGCGAAGTCGGCGACGTGGACGAAGCCGATGCGTTGGTAGAGGGCATTGCTGGTGGGGTTGTCGGGGTCTGTGAACAGGACGACGGCCGTCGCGCCTGCGGCGAGTGCGGCTCTGCTGACGTGGGCCGTCACGGCTGCCGCGTAGCCGTGGCCGCGGAGGGGGGCGGGGGTGTAGACGGGGTCCACCCGGACCATGCCGCCGATGACCGCGGTCGTGGCCGCCATCGAGGCGGAGGTTCCCTCCGGCGTTTGCCAGAGGGTGAAGCGCCTGTCACCGAAGCGCGAGTCACCCCAGGAACCGGCGTCGATCAGGTCGATGGACGATTGCTCCCCGACCTCGACGCAGAACTCGCGGCACCAGCGCACGACTTGCTCATGGTCGCCGCCGCCCGCGACGCGTCCCTGACCGGCCGGGCGCGGGTCGGGAGGGGTCAGCGTGCCGAGACGGTAGAGATGCGTCCGCCAGAACGGCTCCGACGCCGCGCCCGTGACCCGCTGCCATGACTCGGCCAAGGCCCCGGCGGTGTCGCGGTTCGCGATGACCGTGGCCGGGGACCGGCCGATGTCGGCCAGGCGAGCGGCGAGGGTGTCCGTCTGCTCGGCCGCGAGGGCGGTGAGGCCCAGGCGTCCCCGCAAGGTGAGATAGCAGATCGCACGCACCTCACCTCCTGATCCCAACCACCCGAACAGATCCGCGCCGGACTCCCCTTCAGCCCTTCTGTCGGCCCGCAGCTTCTCGATGTCCGTCAACGCCGTGTTGTGCACGGCAGGGCGCGAACACAGGAACTCCCCTGTTCGGGAAAGGAATTCATCGATGTCTCGGGTGATATGCCAGTCTTCGGGAAGCATGCTTCATGATCCCGCGCCCCGGACCCCGCCCGGCGGACTTTGAGCCAGCAGACTTTGGGCCAGCATCAACGTGGCCGCCAGCGCGGCGAGCGCGAATCCGCCCCGCGCCCCGAACACGTCGATCGCCTCTCCCGAAGCCGCCGCCGCGACAGCCGAGCCCGCCGCACTGCCGAGCCCAGCCAGGCGAACGCCTGTGTCAGGACGGTCGGGTGAACGGTGGATTCGGCGAGGACGGAGAAGAGCACGAGCAGGGGCGGGACGGTCGCACCGGTCAGCACGAGGACCGCTCCGAGCCCGACCGGTGAGCCGACAAAGGGCAGGAGCAGCGCGCTGACGGTCAACACCCCGCTGAACAAAACCATTTGCCGCACCGTGCTCATCCGCCATCGGCGCAGCCCGTACAGCCAACCCATCAGCAATCCAGTGAAGTTGGAGACGCCGAAGAGGGGTGCGGCGGCGCCGGGAGCGTCATGGGCCACCGTGAACGCCGTCACCGAGACCTGCATGGCGCCGAAGTAGACCCCGATGGCGAGGTTGAGGCCCATCAGGAGGATGAGTCCGCCGTTCATCAACGGCCTTCCACGAAACCCCTGTTCGGATTCCCCGTCCCTCAAGGGCGGCGGTGCGCTCCCCCGCTGACCCGCGAGGACCAGCCCACCCCCGACCGACAGGGAAGCGGCCAGCACCGTCCCGAGTACGGCCCGCCCGTCCGCCGCTAGCGCGCTGACCACGGCCGGACCCACGAGGTAGCCCACGGCGTTGGTGAGGGACTCCAGGGCGAAGGCGGTGGGGAGTTCCGCCGCACGCTTTCCGCGCAGCAGTGCGGCCCAGCGCGCCGCGGACATCGCACCGAGCTGGGGGACGCTGACTCCGACCAGTGCACCGGCGAGGACGAGGAGGCCGTCGAAGGCGTCCGCCGTGACCAAGCACACGAGTGCGGCGACCGCGAGGGCGTGGGCGAGGAGCGCGGGCGGCAGAACGCGGGTCTGCCCGAACCGATCGACCAGTCGGGCCACTTGAGGTGCCCCCACGGCCTCGGCCACGGCGAACGCCCCGCCGACAAGCCCCGCCGACGCGAAGGTGCCGGTACGGCTGTGCACGAGCCAGACGATGCCGAGGCTGGTCATCGCCACGCCGACGCGTCCGAGCGAGGCGGGCAGGAAGAAGGCTACGGCGCCCGAAGTCCGCAGCAGGGAACGGTAGTTCGCCGACGACACGGCGAGTCCTGTTCGCTGCCCGACGGGGCGGCCCACCTGAGTCGTCGGTGTCCGACGTACGGACCCGTGGTCACCACCTGGAACCGTCCAGTTCTGGCACGGAGAGGGAACACACGCCCCGCACCGACTCCATCACCGGGCAGAAATCTCGTTGATCGTTGATCTCGTTGATCTCGTTGATCTTGTTGACCTGGTTGGTCTGGCTGATCCAGTCGATCTCGTGTTTTCGATCCACTGTGAGCGGCCATTCTCACCGCGCGCACGGCCCAATGTCCATCAGCTGCGCCGATTCCCCCACGCCGCACGCTCCACAAGGAACGATGAGGAGAAGCGCGCGCCCCGACGACAGAGACGACCGAGGAGACCCGTGGGACCCATCGCCCAGCCCGCAGCCGAGAACCCCTGGTTCCGGCGGTACGCCCCCGCCCCGGACGCCGACCACCGCGTGGTCTGCTTCCCGCACGCGGGCGGCTCCGCGAGCTACTACCTCCCGGTGGCCCGCGCACTCGCACCGCACGCGGACGTGCTCGCGGTGCAGTACCCCGGACGCCAAGACCGTTACGCCGAGACCCCGTTGACCAGGATCGGCGCGCTCGCCGACGAGGTGTACGAGAACCTGCTCCCCTGGACCGACAGGCCGCTGACCCTGTTCGGGCACAGCATGGGCGCGCTGGTGGCGTTCGAGGTGGCCCGGCGGTTCGGGGACGATCCGGACGGGCCCGTACGCCTGTACGTCTCGGGGCGCAGGGCGCCGTCCACTTACCGCGAGGAGAGCCACCACAAGCTGGACGACGCCGGTCTGGTCGAGGAGATCCGCTCACTGGGCGGTACGGACACGAGCGCGCTGGAGAACCCCGAGCTGATGGCCCTGGCGCTCCCGGCGCTCCGGGCGGACTACGAGGCGGTGGACACGTACTCCTGCCCACCGGACGCGACGGTCCCGTGCCCGGTCACCGCACTCGTCGGCCACATGGATGCGCGCGCCACACTTCCGGAGGTCCAGGTGTGGCGGCAGCACACCACAGCGGCGTTCGATCTCAAGACCTACCCCGGCGGCCACTTCTACCTGACCGACCACTTCCCGGAGATCACCGCCCTCTTGGCCGCGCATGTCACCAGCCAGGAGGCGAGCCAGCTCTGACCTCGGTCGGGGACGGGGGTCGCGGCATCGGAGGGGTTTCAAGTTCTGTATTCCACAGACGAGTTGATGTCCAAGGTTCCGGGGATACCAGGGCAGTCATATGACCGATCCATCGCCTGATGCCTTGATCCAGGGTGACCGTGCGGCATCCGCCGGTACCCGTGGCCGCGGGCCCGCGCGGCACATCCACGATCGAAAGAGGACTCGCCATGATCAGCCGACGCCGTTTCACGATGATGGGCGCGACCGTCGCCGCCGCTTCGGCGGTGGTCGCGGCGCCCTCGGCGCACGCGAGCGGGCGGCCCGGCCGTTCGCAGGGGGTGCGCAACATCGTCCTGGTGCACGGGGCCTACGCCGACGGCTCTTCGTGGGGCAAGGTGATCCCGCTGCTCCAACGGGCCGGGATGCGGGTGACCGCCGTACAGAACCCGCTGACCTCGCTCGCGGACGACGCCGCCGCGACCCGGTTCGCACTGGCGCGGCAGGACGGCCCGACCCTGCTCGTCGCGCACTCGTACGCCGGCACGGTGATCTCGGAGGTCGGCCTGGACGACAAGGTCGCCGGGCTCGTCTACGTCGCCGCCCGCGCCCCGGAGGCCGGGGAGGACTTCGCGGCGCTGGCGGCCAAGTTCCCGACTCCGCCGGTCAGTTCGGGCATCGTCTCCTCGGGCGGCTTCCGCTGGCTGGACCAGGACGCGTTCCTGCGGGACTTCGCCAACGGGGTACCGCGCGAGGAGGCGCTGACGCTGTACGCGGCCCAGGGCCTGCTGTCCACCGCCCCGCCCACCACCAGCGTCGCCGCCTGGCACGAGAAGCCGTCCTGGTACGCGGTCTCCCGCCAGGACCGCACCATCAATCCCGACCTGGAACGCTTCATGGCCCACCGGATGCGAGCCCGCACCATCGAGGTCAACGCGGGCCACCTCTCCCTCATCACCCACCCCCAGGAGATCAGCCGCCTCATCCTGGGAGCGGCGGCGTCGGTCTGACCTCTGCATTCCGGAGGCGGGCGGGGCCGACCCCGAGGGCAGCGGCCTGACAGCCACCACCAAGGCCCAACGCCAAGGCCCACCGCCGAGGCCCACTACCGAGGCCCGCCGCCGCGCACCCGGCGTCGCCCGCCCGGCGTCGCGCGCCCGGCCTCGGATGAGGGCGGCGGACGGCGACCTGTGCGCGGAGACCCCAGCCCGGATGGACCATTAAGCGGACTCCGGGGTCCGGTAACCTTGATACCGGACCCCTGAGTCCGCTTTTTGTCGTCCGCTCCCACCAGGAGGTTTTCCCATGTCCCACGCCAGGATCAGCGAGGCGCTGCGCGCACTCGTCTTCGCACCCGAGCCCGGCGTCGAGCTGAGTGAGGCCGTAGACCGCTTCTACTCCCCCGACTACACGCACCGCGCCGACGGCCGGACCATCGACCGGGAGAGCTTCACGCGGATGGCCGCCGGCTTCCGGGATCTGATCGAGGAAGGCACGGTCACCGTCCTGGACGAGGTCAGCGACGGCTCCGTCTACGCCGAGCGGCACGTGTTCCACATCCGCCTCAAGGACGGCACCACCCAGCACCGGGAGGTCGCCCTGTTCGGCACGCTCGCGGAGGACGGCAGGTTCCGGCATCTGAGCGAGACCGGCTTCGACATCACTCCTGCCTGACGCCCGAGACACGCGGCGTCCGCACCGCCGGAACCACCGCGAGCCCCGGCACACCGGCACCCCCGAAACCCCAGCATTGCCAGTCCCGCACCACCAAACGCGCCCCTCACGACCACCGGAGTACCCGTATGACCCGCCTCCCCGACCCCTCCCCCAGCGCACTCCCCGAACCGGTCCGGGACTTCCTGACCGCGCTGCCACCCGACCCTATGGTCAGGATGCTGTCCCATTCGGCGGGCACCGTGCGCCCCTTCGTCGAACTGGCCCGCGCCCAGTTCACCGCCCTCGACTTGCCCGCCCGCTCCCGTGAGCTGGTGATCCTGGCGGTGGCGGCACGCACGGGCAGCACCTTCGTCGGCGCGCAGCACGAACCGATGGCCGACGCGGCCGGGGTGGAGGAGCACGTGCGGCGACTCGTCCGCGAAGGGGTCTTCGACGGCCCGGGACTGGCCGGGGCCGACCGTGCGCTGCTCCGCTTCACCGACGAGGTTCTGTCCGGCCCGAGCGTGCCGGACGACGTCTTCGAGGCGGCCCGGCGGCACCTGAGCGACCGCGAGCTGGTCGAGGTACTCCAAGTCATCGGGTACTACTGGACCTTCGGGCGGATCTCCACGGTGCTGGACGTCCCCGTGACGCGGGTCTACGGCGACGAACCGATCCTGGAGTAAACCGGTGCCCGTACGGGCAAACCCTGAGACCGCCGGGTACGCTCACGCCTGCCCCAGAACGCGCGGCGCGGCCGGACCACCGGTCCGTGACCGTTCTCCCGAGACAGGTCCCCACCTTGGCTCCCGCCACCCCGTCCGCAGGCCCCGGAGAGACCCGGCCCGGCACACCGAGGCGGAAGGACGCGCGCCGCAACCATGAACGCGTGGTCGCGGCAGCGGTCGCGGTCTTCCGCGAGCAGGGGACTCTCGGGTCCGTACCGCAGATCGCGGCGCGCGCCGAGGTCGGCAAGGCCACCGTCTACCGCAGCTTCCCCACGAAGGAGGACCTGCTGGAGGCGGTGACCCGGCTGAGCCTGGCCGAACTGGAGCGAGGCACCGCCGAAGCGCTGCGCGACAGCGACCCCTACGGGGCTTTCCGGGGTTACGTCCTCAGGCTGTTCGACGCGCTGGCCCACGACAGGCTTCTCGCGGAACGCCTCGCGGACTCGGGCTCACCGGCGGCGGCCTCGGTACTGCGCACCCTGCTCGACGCGATGAACGCCGCGAAGGCCACCGGCGAGCTGCGTCCCGACGCCTCCCGGCAGGATCTCCTGGTCGTCCTGTGCGGGACGGCACTGCAACTGGTCCGGTCGGCGGAACGCGATCCCGCCACCTGGCACCGCTACGGCGAGATGGTGATCAACGCTCTGCGTCCCTGAGCCGTTCTCCAGGGCAGGCAACCCGCGCGGGTCCCCTCACCTGCCGTGCGCCTCGCCGCACTTCCGCCATGCCGCTCGTCCGCCAGCCGCTCGTCCGCGCCTGCCCGGTCGGTTCTCCCACGAACCGACCGGGCAGGCAGGAGACTTGACCCGCACTCGGGCGATGCTGTCCCTCGTCGGGCCCCGACTACCTCGCGGCGATGGTGTATCCGCCCGGCAGCACCTCCGCGCGTACGCTCGCCCCGCGCACCTCGCGGGTCTGGTGGGCGTGGCCCGTGGCGTCGTACGACGTGACCGTGGCCGGACCGGAGCCGGGGAGCTGGACGGTGACGGTGCGGGAGGCGGTGGCCGCCGAGGCGAGCAGGGCGGTGCCGTGGCCGTCGGCGCCGGTGACCAGCCGGGAGACCTCCGGCTGGATGAGCAGGGCGTCGAGCGCGCCCGTGCCGTGCGTGCCGGTCGCCTTCAACTGGACCGACTTGGCCGGGAGTTCCCCGTTCAGCGTGACCGGGAGCAGGGCGCCGGGTGCCGGGGAGATGCCCTGGGGGCCGCCGGTGCCGTAGCGGAGGGTGCCGAGGTGGCGGTCGTCGGCGGTGAAGGAGAGGGTGCCGGTGCCGCCGTCGGTGAGGTCCGCGACCGGGGCGAGCAGGCGGGGGCCGTCGCCCGCCGGGATCTTCCAGGTGAGGGTGGAACCGGGGCCGGTGGAGACGTAGGCGCCACCGCTCCACTGGGACTCGCCGGTCCACGCGGACGACGGGGTCGTCTTCGTCGCGCCGCCGCCGAGTCGGGCCGACTCGGCCTCCACGACCCGCTGGCCGTCGCGGGCGGTGATGTGTCCGGCGGCCAGCGCGGTGCGGGCCACGTCGGGCGCCGCGTCCAGGGCCTCCATGCTCAGCAGGCCGTGAATGGTGGACTCGGCACCGGAGTTGTGGTTGACGGTCCCGTCCGCCGAGACCCCGTCGAAGGTGACGCCGGTGGCGGGGTCGTACATCGCCGTGCCCGCCGGGTTCTGGCCGAAGAACCAGCCCGCCGCGATACCGGCGAGACGGCGCGGGCCGGGCGTGCGGGTGGCGGCGGCGACGGCCAGCAGGGACTCCACGCGGGAGTCGGCGCCGTAGGCGATCTGGCTGCCGTCCACGGGGGCCGGGGCGAGGGAGTTGTCCGGGCCGGTGGAGGTCAGCAGGTGCGGGGTGAAGACGCTCGCGTCGGAGACGGCGGGCGCCAGCAGGGCGGGGTCGTGCAGCGCGGCGGCGGCCTGGGCGAGGCCCTCGGGCATATGCGCGCCCCAAGCGTGCCAGTTGGAGACGGAGTTGGCGGTCGGCAACAGCGCGCCGTACGGCCACTGGCGGGCGTCTCCGCCGCCGAGGGCCGCGACGCCCCGGGCGAACTCCTTGAGCGCGGTACGGGCCGCGCCGCCGCCACCCGCCCCGACGTACGCGCTCAGGCCGGTCATCGCCTCGGACGTGGCGTCGGCGCCGCCGGTGATGAGCCAGGCGGGGACACGGTGGCCGTCTGCTGTGTCGTACGTGCCGTAGGAGCCGAGGACTTGGCGGTTCAGGGCGCCAACCGCCAGTTCCATACGGGACTTGAGGAAGTCAGCGAACTTCGGGTCGGACTTCTTGAAGTCGGCGTAGCCCTCCCCGAGCGCCCAGACGGTGCGGGCCAGCCAGTAGGAGGCGCCGGTGTCCGAGGGGTTGGGGGTGTCGGGCGGGGTAGGGGTGCGGTTCAGGGTGCCGTCGGGCTGCATCCACAGGACAACGTTGCCGGCGTCCTTGCCGCTGGCGGTCTGGAGGTAGGTCAGGCCGCGCAGCAGCCCGTACGCCTGGGCGCGGCTGTGCGTGTCGCCGTCCGCGCGCCAGTGGCGGAGGTACACCACGGCGGCGCGGGCTATGTCGTCCGCGTCGTAGGCGCCCTGGCCGTACGTGTTGTGCGCGGCGTCGAAATCGCCGCCGCCGGTGGGCTGGTAGCCGCCGCCGGGCAGGGCGTTGGCGTAGACCCACAGCATCCGCAGCGAGGGGTCCTCGGCGAGGCGGTACGTGGTGTGCCCGGTCTGCGCGGGCGGCTTGACGCTGGTGGTGAGGGCGTCGAGGTGGGCGAGGTTGGTCAGCTTGCCGGGTGCGGCGGGCGCGGCGGCGTCCGTCATCGCGGGGGCGGCGGACGCGGCCGGGGCGAGCAGCCCGATCAGCGCGACCGCTGCGGGCAGCAGGGTACGGCGGAGCACGTCGGTCTCCTGGGTCGTGAGGTGGGCTGTGTGCTGTGGTTTGTGCTGTTGCTGTGTGGTGCGCAGCCATGTGGTGGGGCTCGGTGCTGCGGCTTGCGTGCGTAGGGGGAAGGGCGAGACAGCGGGCGGGGCACCCGTGTGGCCGCAAGATAACCCACGTGTTTCGGTGGGCCACCCGGGACGGGCTGCGATGATCACGTTGCGTGCATGGATGATCGACCCAACGTCCGCCAACTGTGCGCGTACGGTCGGAAATATGTAAAGCCACTGTGAACAACGAAGATTTTGCCTTTACCCGGGCGCCCGCTCACCCCCCTCACCGTCCGCCGGATCGCGTACGAAACCTGTCGCCAACTGGTCTCCTTGGAGCAGTACTTCGGCTTCGCTGATGACGGCGGCGAGGTCGGAGCCCGCCCTGAGCAGAGCGACGGTACGGTCCGCGATGGCGTCGAGACGCACGCCCAGGACCCGTTCGGTCTCCTCCAGCCCCTCATACCGGCCGAGAGCGCCCATGATCTCCCGGACGGCCGGCACCCCGTACCCGGCACCGCGCAGCGCGACGACGATGCGTGCGGCACCCACGGCCGCGGGGCCGTACCTGCGGGCCCGCAGAGTCGTGACCCGCTCGGGCGCGACCAGCCCCTCCCGCTCCCAGAAACGCAGCGCGGAAGGCCGTACACCGAGCGCCCCGGCCAGCTCGGTGATCGTCATCGAATCCCCCTCACGCGCGCCGTCGTCCCCCTCGCGCGCGGCGCCGCCCCCTTCGCACTCGGCCCGGATCGCCGCCAACGCCCGCCGGGCGTGCAGCACTTCGTCCCGCTCGGCGGCGAGCCGCACATGCACGGCGCCCACGGCGGCCGCAGCGTCCCCGATCCCGGCCCCGCGCAACCCTGCCAGCACCCGCCGGGCCTCCACCGGCCCGGCCGCGCGGGCGAGGCCCCGGTACGCGTGCAGTGCGCGGACGTGCAGCGCGGTGTACGCCCGGTACCCGTTGCCCGCACGCGTGGCTGGCGGTACGACGCCCAGCCGCTCCAGGTCCCGTACCTGTTGGGGTGAGTACCCGGACTGCCGCGCCACGTCGGCCGTACGCAGGGGCCGGCACCGGGCGTCGTCCATCGAAACCCCACACAAGCACTTGAAGGTCATGGTTGAACCATGAGTATGGAACAGATCATCGCGGCGGTACGCGGCTTCCCCGGCGCCCTCGTCCTCCTCCCGGAACCCGGAGGGGAGTACCCCGAGGAATCCTGGGGCGACGCCTTCTTCTACTACTCGCCCGACGGCCGCCTCCCCCGCACCACCCAGCCCTACGCCACGATCACCACGGCCGGACCGGACCCCGCTCCGTGGACCCTGAACATCCACGTGGGCCGCTCGGCTCTGACCGCTCTGACCAGTACCGATCCCCTCCCCGACCCCACACCGCCCGACCGCTTCCACCCTCACCCCTTCTACGCCCCCCAGGGCTGGGTCTCCGTCCTCGCCCCCGCCGAGCGCACCGGCGCGGCCGCGCTGCGGCTGCTGCGAAACGCCCACGAAGCCGCGCGCGAGCGCCACGAGCGACGGCGTGCGTCCCGGACGCCCCCTACTGGAGGAGGAAGCGGCTCCGAGACCTGAGGGCGTGCACGACCTCGGCCGGTGCCTTGTGGGGTGCGCCGGCGTCGTACGGGGGCTGGGGGTCGTACTCCGTGCCCAGTTGCACCGCCTGGGCGTGGAGGTCGTCGGTGAGGCGGCCGACGAGGGTGAGGCCCATGTCGATGCCGGCGGAGACACCGGCGGCGGTGACGAACTTGGCGTCGGTGACGACGCGTTCGGAAGTCGGTACGGCGCCGAAGCGGGCGAGGGTGTCCAGGGCGAGCCAGTGGGAGGTGGCGTGGCGGCCGGTGAGCAGCCCGGCGGCGGCGAGCAGAAGGGAGCCGGTGCACACCGAAGTCGTCCAAGTGGTGGCCGAGTCGGCGGTACGCAGCCAGTCGAGCAGGACCTCGTTCTCCATCTGGTCCGACTGGCCGGGTCCGCCGGGAACCAACAGCACGTCGGGGGAACGCACTTCGCTCAGTGCTCTGTCCGCGACCAGTGCGAGGTCTCCACGGTCGTTACGTACGAGTCCGGGGCGCTCGGCGACGAACACCGTCTCGGCGTCGGGAATGCGGCACAACATCTCGTACGGGCCGACGGCGTCGAGTGCGGTGAAGCGGTCGAAGAGGACGATGGCGATCTGCATGGGCTGCCTCTCAGCGGGCTCGCGGCGGACTCTGCCGACGGTCACGAATATCGTCGATCTGTCGGGCTTTGAGCGGGTGCGGACGGAAGCGGCGGCGGTACTCGGCCGGGGCTGTGCCCAGGGTCTTCACGAAGGCACGGCGCATCGCCTCCGGGGTGCCGTAGCCGCTGGCGCGGGAGATCCGCTCGACCCCGTCGGCCGTGTCCTCCAGGAGCCGCCGGGCGTGCTCCATGCGGACGCGCTCGACGTAGCGGCCGGGTGTGGTGCCCGTCTCGATGTGGAAGGCACGGGCGAAGTGGCGCGGGGAGAAACGAGGTGCCGGGCGACGGCGAGCGCGGTGGCCCGGTCGTGGTCCTCCTCGACCAGCGCGAGCGCGAGATCGATACCGGCGGTGACTCCGGCGGAGGTAGCGATGTGTCCGTCGCGGACGAAGATCGGGTCCGGATCGACCTCCACCGCGGGGTGGGTCCGGGCCAGGTGGTCGCAGAGCGCCCAGTGGGTGGTGGCTCGGCGGCCGTCCAGCAGTCCGGCGGCAGCGAGCAGGAGCGCCCCGCTGCACACGGAGGCGAGGGAGGGGGCCGTCGGGGACCAGGGTGAGGCCGCTGGAGGTGCGGATGGGGGTGCCGTCCAGCGAGGCCGTGTACACCGCATACGAAGTGCCAGTGTGGCGACCGGCTCCCGTGAAGACCTCCAGGGGACCGGTCACGTCCAGGCTCTGCACGCCGTCGAAGAGGACGACCAGCACGGATCGCTGCGTCATGGCGTCCATCCTTCGCCCAGGGCGCGGTGGCCGCAATGACGAGTACCCCACCTTTTCTGCCATCCGGGAGGGGTGACCCGTCAGGCGGTGCCTCCTACCCCGGCCGCTTCCTTCTCCAGGAGTCGGCGTCGCATCGTCCGTGGTCCGAAGGCCGCCAGGACCATCGCGCCCACCAGCCAGGTCGCCGCGATGAAGATGAAGACGCTGCGGTAGCCGGAGGTGTTGTAGAGGGCGGCGATGATGAGGGGGCCGAAGGCGTTGGAGAGGCGGCCGAGGCCGTAGGAGACGCCGGTGCCGAGGGAGCGTCCGGCGGTGTCGAAGAGTTCCGGGGAGTAGGCGTAGCCGAGGGCGGTGTAGCCGCGTTCGAAGAGGTTGACGAGGAAGCCGAACACGACGATCAGCACCGGGTTGAACGTGAGGCCGTACAGCAGGCCGCAGACGGCGATGACGGTGCCGAACACGACCAGGCACCACTTGCGTTCGAAGCGGTCGGTGACCAGGGCGGCCAGGTACGAGCCGAGCGGGGCGCCGACGGTGGTGAGGGCGACGTAGAAGACGGACTTCTCCACGCTGAAGCCCTGTTGGGCGAGCAGGGTCGGGGCCCAGCTGGAGTAGCCGAAGAAGCCGATGGTCTGGGTGACCCAGAGGACGGTGAGCAGGAGGGTGGGGAGCAGATAGCGGCGCTGGGTGAGGAGCTTCAACGGGGCGGTGATACGCGGGGGTTCGGCGACGGGCGGGGCGGGTTCGGGGAGCGGGCGGCCTGATTGCGCGGTGGCCTCGGCCTCCAGTTCGCGCAGCACGCGGTCGGCCGCCGCGTGGTCGCCCCGGCTCTCGTACCAGCGCGGCGACTCCCGCAGTTTCGGCAGGAAGAAGAGGTAGAGCACGCCGAGCGCGCCCCACAGGTACACCAGCCGCCACGACCAGTCGTTGAGCGGTACGACCGCGCTGGCCACGAAGTTGGTGACCGGGGTGCCGCAGATGCCGATGACGATCGCGTACGCCTGGTACTTGCCGCGCACGGCCGCCGGGAACACCTCGGCCACGTAGATCACGGCGACGACCGTCATCGCGGACAGCCCGGCCGAGGTCAGAATGCGGAACGCGCTCAGTGAGACGAGGTTCCAGGAGAAGACGGCGGCGAGCGAGGAGACGCTGAAGAACAGCGTGGTCGCCGTCAACGCCCTTTTGCGGCCCCACCGGTCGGCCAGTCGGCCCGCCGCGACCGAGCCGATGAACATGCCGACGAACGACAGCGAGGTGACGTAGGCAATCTGACTGACCGTCACACCCCAGAGTTTCACCAGGCGGGGAGCGGTGATGGCGAAGCTGTTGATGTCGGCGAACTCGAAGAAGTACGCGAACGACACGGCCAGCAGCGTCATTCTGTGGAACCGCGAGATCGGCAACCGGTCCAGCCGGTTCCGGGCGTTGGCGTTGACAGTGAGCATGGCGGCCCTCGTCGTCGAAGGAGGTGGGCGGGCGGGGTGGTGTGGGGATGGGGTGGGGCGTTGTGCGGAGAGCGGTGATTCCCCTGCTGTGCGCGGGAGTTGGGTCAGGCGGGGTCGTCCGGCCAGTACAGGCGGGCCGGGTTGGTGACCAGCAGCTTCCGGCGGGACTCGTCCGTGACCGCGATGCGGGGAATCCACGAGGTCAGCAGGCCGTCGTCGGGCATGTGGCCGGTCAGGTTGGGGTGCGGCCAGTCGGTGCCCCACAGCACGGAGTCGGGGAACTCCTCCACGACCTTGCGGGCGTGCGGCACCACGTCCTGGTACGACTCCCGCTCCCCGTCGAGCGCGGGCGGGCCGGTACGGCTGAGGCGTTCGGGACAGGTGACCTTCACCCACACGTCCGCACGCTCCGCGAACCGCAGGAAGCGGGCGAACTCCGGTCCTTCCGGTGGGAGTTCGACGTCCGGTCGGCCCATGTGGTCCACCACCAGCGGGGTGGGCAACGCGGTGAAGAAGTCCGCGAGTTCGGCCAGGTCCTGGCTCTCGAAGTAGACGACCACGTGCCAGCCGAGCGGGGCGATCTTCCGCGCGATGACGGCCAGGTCCTCCTTGGGTGAGCGATTCACCAGCCGCTTGAGGAAGTTGAACCGCACCCCGCGCACCCCGGCCGCGTGCAGCCCGGCCAGTTCGGCGTCGGTCACGTCGGGGCGGACGGTGGCGATACCGCGTGCCCGCCCGTCGGCCGCCCGTACGGCGTCCACCATCGCGGAGTTGTCGGCGCCGTGGCAGGTGGCCTGGACGACAACCCGGCGGGCCACACCCAAGTGCGCGTGCAGGGAATCCAGTTGGTCCTTGCTCGCATCACAGGGGGTGTACTTGCGTTCCGGGGCGTACGGGAACTCGGCGCCGGGGCCGAAGACATGGCAGTGCGTGTCCACGGTGCCGGGCGGGAGGGTGAAGGCGGAGGGTGAGGGGTTCTGGTACCAGTCGAGCCAGCCGGGGGTCTTCTGGAAGGGGCCACTGGTCTGCGGGGGCTTGGTCACGAGGACTCCCCCGGCGTCCGGACCGCTCCGGTGGTGACCGGGCCGGTGCCGGTGGTGACCGGGCCGGTGCCGGTGTAGCGCAGGCCCGCCGCCGCCAGCTTCTCCCGCATCGCGTACATGTCGAGCCCCAGCTCCCCCTCCGCCAGGCGTTTCCGTTTACCGGCCTCGTTCTCCTCACGGCGCCGCCCGGCCTCGGCGGCCTCGGCGGCCCGCTCGGCGGGGACGACGACGACACCGTCCGCGTCGGCCCGTACGACGTCGCCGGGACGGACGAGGGCGCCCGCGCAGACGACCGGCACGTTCACGGAGCCGAGGGTCGCCTTGACGGTGCCGCGTGCGTTGACGGCCCGGCTGAACACGGGGAAGTCCATGTGGCGCAGCTCGGTCACGTCCCGGCAGCCGCCGTCGATGACGAGGCCGACGGCGCCGTGCGCGCGGGCGGAGGTGGCCAGGAGTTCGCCGAAGAAACCGTCCTCGGACTCGGTGGTGCAGGCGGCCACCAGCACGTCGCCGGGCCGGAGTTGCTCGACGGCGACGTGCAGCATCCAGTTGTCGCCAGGCTGGAGGAGCACGGTGACGGCG
The DNA here is from genome assembly GCF_019104725.1 of Streptomyces corallincola. GTDB lineage: Bacteria > Actinomycetota > Actinomycetes > Streptomycetales > Streptomycetaceae > Streptomyces > Streptomyces corallincola. The sequence continues at coordinate 100,880 of NZ_JAHRXF010000017.1, forward strand.
GTGCCGCACAGGTCGGCCTCGGGGTAGACGGGCCGGATGTACGGGCGGAGGAGACCGGTGCGGCCCATCGCCTCGTGCACGGTGGCCACGCCGAGTCCGGACAGGTCCCGGACGGCTTCGGGGTCCGCGCGGTCGATGTCCTGGTGGACGACGCCGAGTTCGTACATGGCGGGTTCCTTCATCTCAGCGTCCCTGCCGCTTGAGCAGGGCGTCCAGGCGGGGGTAGACAGCGCGCGCGTTCGCCTCGCGCACGGCGTGCTCGTCGTCGGCGGGCAGACCGGCGGCCTCCAGATAGCGGAGGGTGTCGTCGAAGTACCGGCCGGTGCGCGGGTCGATGTCGCGGACGGCGCCGATCATCTCGGAGGCGAACAGGATGTTCCGGCGGGGTACGACGTCGAGCAGCAGGTCGAAGCCGGGCTGGTGGTAGACACAGGTGTCGAAGTACACGTTTTCCAGGACGTGTTGCTCCAGCGGCGGCTTGCCGAGCGCCATCGCCAGGCCCCGGAAACGGCCCCAGTGGTAGGGGACGGCGCCGCCGCCGTGCGGGACGATCAGCCGGAGGGTGGGGAAGTCGGCGAAGAGGTCACCGGTCACGAGCTGCATGAACGCGGTGGTGTCGGCGTTCAGGTAGTGCGCGCCGGTGGTGTGGAAGGCCGGGTTGACGCTGGTGCTGACGTGCACCATCGCGGGGATGTCGTACTCGGTCATCGCCTCGTACACCGGGTACCAGGAGCGGTCCGTGAGCGGGGGCGCGGTCCAGCCGCCGCCGGAGGGGTCCGGGTTGAGGTTGATCGCCACGGCACCCAACTCCTCGACGCTGCGTCGGAGTTCGGGTACGCAGGTGGCGGGGTCCACACCGGGCGACTGGGGCAGCATCGCGGCGACGGCGAACCGCTCGGGGTAGAGCGCGGCGACCCGGGCGCACAGGTCGTTGCAGACGGCTGCCCAGGCGGCGGAGGTGCCGAAGTCCCCGATGTGGTGCGCCATGAAGGAGGCACGCGGCGAGAAGACCGTCAGGTCGATGCCGCGTTCGTCCATCAGGCGGAGCTGGTTCGGCTCGACGCTCGCGCGCAGTTCGTCGTCGGATATACGGGGTCCCGCCGGGTCCGGCGGAGTGGCGGACGGGTCGGCAAGGGCGGCGATCTGCCGGTCACGCCACTCCCCCAGCGCACCGGGCGCGGTGGTGAAGTGGCCGTGGCAGTCGATGATCATGCGGGTGGCTCCTGGAGGGGGGTGGGGGCGCTGGGCGTGGGGCGCGGGGACGTGTGTGTGCGGGGCCTATGTGGCGGGCGTACATGTGGGGGCGTGTGCACGGGGGGGACGACGCGCGGAGGGGGAGACGTGTGGAGTCGTACATGTGGTGCGGGCCCATGTGGTGGGCGCACATGTGGTGCGGGCCCATATGTGGGGCGTGGTGACTGTTCTGTGGTGGGGAGGTCCGGGTTCAGGGTGTGGGGTTGTCCCGCTGCGGATGCTCCGGCTCCCGTGTCCGTTCCTGGTGGGGCCATGCCGTGGGCGGGACCAGCACGCTGCCCGTCATGATCAGGCGGGCGGTGCGGAGCAGGGCCGAGCGGGTGACCCGGAGGGGGTTGTCGGGGTCGAGGCCGAGGCGGAGGTCGAAGGACCCGGAGGGGTGCTCGACGGAGATGTCCCGGAAGGGTCCGGGTTCTCCCGGAGGGGTGCCGTCAGGGGTGTCGGCGGCGGGGGTGGTGGCGTCGGTGGTGGTGGCGTCGGGTGCGGTGCCGGAGGCGGTCCCGGACGGGCCGAGCGCGGCCACCTCGTGGGCGACCGTGCCCGGCAGTACGCACGCGGTCGCCGCCGTGACGGCCGCGAGGACGCCGATGGACTCGTGGCAGACGTGCGGGATGAAGCTGCGGGTGGCGAGGGTGCCGCCCGCGCGGGGCGGGGCGACGAGGGTCATCTTCGGGTAGTTCCGCGCGCTGACGTCCCCGAGGCCCATGAGGTGTCCGCAGGCCAGCCGCAGCGTCTCCACCCTGGCCTTCAGCTCGTCGTCGGCGTTGAGCCGCTCGGGCGTCTCCAGCCCCGTGCGGCCGAGGTCGGCCGCAGCGACGACGACCAGGGGCATGCCGTTGTCGATGCAGGTCACGTCCACGCGGGTGCCGTCCAGCTCGACGGTGTCCCGTACGTTCCCGGTGGGCAGCAGGCCGTCGCACACCGCGCCCTCGGTGTCGAGGAACCCGATGCTGACGGCAGCGGCGGTGCCGGGTACGCCGTCGATGCGGGTGTCCCCCGCGTACTCGACGTAGCGACCCTGAGGACCCTTGGGGGTACTGATGGTGATCTCGGCGATCGTCCCGGTGTTCAGGGTGAGCACCCGCGCGGTCGTGGTGTCGGCGTCGGGGCGCAGCAGCCCGGACTCGACGGCGAAGGGGACGACGGCGGCGAGCATGTTCCCGCAGTTCGGGGTGGTGTCCACGGTGTCGGTGTCCGGCTGGAGCTGGGCGAACAGGAACTCCAGGTCAACGCCGTCCCGGTCGCTGCGGTCCACGATCCCGGCCTTGCTGGTCAGGGGGTGCGCGCCGCCGAGGCCGTCGATCTGCCGGGGGTCGGGCGAGCCCAGCGCGGCGAGCAGGACGGCGTCGCGCGCCGCGCGGCCGAGCGGGAGGTCGGCGGCCCGGAAGAAGGGGCCGCGCGAGGTACCACCGCGCATGAACCAGCAGGGGACGGGGACCTGCGGCCCGTAGGGGGTGGGGGCCTGGGGGCCTTGCGGCAGGGGCTGGCCGGTCGGCGTCATCGTGGCCTCCTTCGTCGCGTCCAAACGGTGGAACGCACGCCAACATAACCATCAACGAGATTGTTGACAATAATGTGGACGAGAATTTCCACCATCTCCGGGAGGGCCGATAGACTCCCGACGACGCCGGCGACAGGGGAAGGGAAGGGGCCGCAGTGGCGGATCAGAGGTTGAGCGGGCAGGCGGGGCGCCGTCTGGTCAGTGAGTCCATTCGGCGGGCGCTGTCCAGGGGCGATCTGGTGCCCGGACAACGACTGGTCGAGCAGGAACTCTCCGACTCCCTCGGCGCCACTCGCGGCTGTGTCCGCGAGGCCCTCCAGGACCTCGCCGCCGAGGGACTGGTGGAGCTGGTACCGAACCGGGGCGCCCGGGTCCGCGTGGTCTCGGTCGAGGAGGCCGTACAGATCACCGAGTGCCGGGCCGCGCTCGAAGCGCTGTGCGCGCGGCGCGCCGCCACGCACGCCTCCGCCGCCGACCGGGCCGCCCTGCTCGCCATCGGCACCGCCATGCGCGAGGCGGTCGCGGGCGGCGATCTCAACACCTACTCCGCGCTCAACCGCCAACTGCACGCCACCGTCGCCGAGATGAGCGGCCAGCAGGTCGCCTCCGGACTCCTGGACCGGCTCAAGGGGCAGATGGTCCGCTACCAGTTCCGGCTGGCCCTGCGCCCCGGCCGCCCCGCGCAGTCCCTCCCGCAGCACCTGGCGATCATCGACGCCGTGGTCTCCGGCTCCCCCGAGGCTGCGGAGGCGGCGGCCCGCGCCCATCTGGACAGCGTCATCGAGGAGTTGCGGGCCCACGAGGAGCCGGGGGCGGAGCGGGCCGGGGCGTTCTGACGGCACCGCGCCACCGCCGCGCGCGAGGACGGCCGCGGAACATGGCGCTGCCCCGCCGGGACGGACACCGGCGGGGCAGCGAGTTCGGGTCGGGCCAGGCTCAACCAGCATTCCCTGTACGGCTGTTGGGGCGGGGCTGGCATGAGCCGTGCGTGCGGTCAGCTGATGAAGGAGTTGGGCGCGCAGGCGCTGCTGGCCACCCAGACGTGGGACTCGATGCGGTCGTTCATGGTGACGCCGTTGGTGAAGTGGTTGCGCCCCAGGTCGTCCACGTACTTCTCGCCCGGCTTGAGGCAGCCGTACGCCCTGTCGTCGTAGTTGGGCAGGTAGTAGAAGGCGACGACGTCCTTGCCGCCGACGAAGCCGCTGTTCATGACCGACGACGCCGTGTTGGCGTCGGAGCCCGTGAACGGGCCGGAACTGTCGCCCCAGTTGGGGTCGTTGCCCGCTGTGACGCCCAGCAGCGTGCCGGTGCAGTCGGTGCCGTCCCAGGCCCGGACGTTGCCGTCACGGCCGTGGGCGTTCCAGTTGGCGTTGCAGTTGGTACCGGCGTGGGCGGCGGTGGCGGGTACGGCTACGCCGAGGGCGGCGAGGCCGAGGGTGGCCAGTGAGACGGCCAACTTGCGCATGACGGACTCCAGTTCTGCCTCTCGGAGGAGGCGTTGCGGTGATACGGAGGCGTGAAGGGGGGAGGGCGCGCGGAGGGGACCGGCCCCACGGACGCTGCGGGCCCGAGCGCCCGACCGTCCGGACGCCCCGATGCGTGAACGCGTGGACGCGTGGATGCGCCGGACGCCTATTACGGCGTAATAGCCCTAGCTGATGAACGAGTTGGGTGCGCAGGCGCTGGCCTGGACCCAGGCGTGCGACACGATGTTGTCGTTCATCCTGGCGCCGTTGGTGAAGTGGTTCCGGGTGAGGTCGTCCACGTACTTCTCGCCCGGCTTGAGGCAGCCGTAGGCGGTGTCGTTGTACTGGACGTGGTAGTAGAACGCGACGACGTCCTTGCCGCCGACGAAGCCGCTGTTCATGACGGAGGTGGCGGCGTCGCCGTCGCTGCCCTGGAAGGGACCGGACGCGTCCCACCAGTCGGGGTCGTTGCCCTGGGTGACGCCGAGGAGTTCGCCCTGGCAGTCGAGGTCGCGCCAGGCGCGGACGTTGCCGTCGCGGCCGTGGGCGTTCCAGTTGGCGTTGCAGCCGGGCCCGGCGTGCGCGGTGGCGGGCAGTGCGAGTCCGAGGGCGACGCATCCGAGGGAGGCGAGTCCGAGCGTGGTCAGGGAGAGGGTCAACTTGCGCATGGCGAAGCCCCGTTCGGTGTGCGGTGTGCGGAGATGAGGAGAGTGGGTTCGGACGGCGGCCGGTGCGGTCCGGGGCGGCTCAGGTGCGGGCGGGCACCGTCTTCTCGGCGCGGGTGAGGGCGTCCTGCTTGATCCGCCGGTACAGGTCGAGTTGGGCGCCGTATTTTCCGGTGAGCTGATCGACGTAGTGGGCCTCGCGGCGCTCGCCGATCGTGCGGAGGTGGACGGAGCGGGCGCAGGTGGCGTCCGCGACGGCGAGACGGGTCTCGGCGGTGAAGCCTCGGGCCTCCTCGGCCGGTGTCCGCTCGGCGTCGTGTTCGCGGGTGGACTGCCGGGCGGCGGCCGGGTCCCGGTAGGGGTGCCCGGCACGTCTCATACAGGCCGACCAGGCGTGCACGGCGCGGGTGAACTCCCCGTCCTTCAGCAGCTTGTTGACGTAGAGCGGGCGGAGATTGCTGACGGTGGTGTCGGTACGGAACCAGCGCGCCGGGTCGCCGTAGAGCCGCTTCTCGGCCTCGCCGGTGCAGCCGCCGGACATCTTGGTGATGGTGCCGCCGGTGGGAGACATGGTCCGGAGTTGGGTGCTCCTGGTGCCGCCGTCCATCGCGGTGTCGAAGGCGCGCTGCCGGTCCGGTGAAAGGGCCTTGCGGTACGCGACGTTGGGGTTGGCGAGGCGGGCGCGGTCCTCCTGGGCCGTGATCCGGCTGCCGTAGCCGTAGGTGCGGGCCCAGTTGACGTCGTCCTGGACGTATCCGAGGGGGCGGCTCTCGGCGAGGCCGGGTCGTCGCTCGTCCTGGAAACGGAAGCCGTGGCGGCGCATGCACTGGGTGATCAGGTGCTGTTCGGCGTCGGAGACGCGGAGGTCCTCGGCCCAGGTGAGGTCGCGGCCGGAACCGGAGCCGGAATTGAAGCCGGTGGAGGCGCGTGCCGTGGCGGAGACGTCGGCGCCCGTCGAGCAGGAGGTCAGCGCGGACACGGTGACGGCGGCGAGGCACAGTCCGGCGGCGGCCACGGCCACCGCCGGGCGGCGCGTGACGGCATCGGTGCGCTTCATGGGTCTCCCTCCCCTGGGGTGCGGTCCCAACAGGTCGCTGATTACGACACGTTGACGCTGTGGGAAGGGCGTTTGTATGACGCCGGACACGCGAATTCCTTGCCGTGGCCGGGGTCATACGGGGGGTGTGGTCGCGGCGGTCACTCAGGTGAGGGGGATGTCCGCCCGCATGTGTGTGCGCATGTGTGTGCCCATGTCCGCCCGCATGTCCGTCGCCGCCTGCTTGGTGCTCCAATTCCTGCGGTATGTGGCCGAGTTCGGCCGATCACGGCGCCGGGTGCGTGGGGCGGGGGATGATGACCCCTCCGCACGATCCCAGGGGGGACATGAACACCCGTATCACCGCTGCCGCGTTGCTCGCGGTCGGCGCTTTCGCCGTCGTCGGCTGCTCCGGGCCGGGGCAGTCCGAGTCTGGCGGGGACAAGCCCGGTTCCGCACCGGCCGGGAGCGCATCCGTACCGGGCGAGGCAGCTTCCGCGTCCGCCGGGTCCACCGGCACCGCCGATCCGGACGGCTCCAACGGCTCCACCACGTCCGCCGGAAGCAGCAGCGGCACAGGTACCGGGGTGCCGAAAGCCGCCGCCTCGGCCGCCTCCAGCACCCCGGACAACGCCCGGCCCGCCGACGGCAAGGCGGCCCCCGGCCACTCGGCCGCGAAGGCGGCCGGTATCCCGCCCGAGCCCAGCGGCCCGAAGCGCGCGCGGCTGCTGCACGACCTCTCGGCCGTCAGCCCGAACATCGTGAAGTACGAGGACAAGGCCGTCGCGGCGGCCCGTAACCAGTGCTCGTCGATCAACGGGGGTGGTGCGCGCCTGGACCACACGGCCGCGCAGCGCTTCAGCTACAAGGACGTGAAGACGACCGAGGCGCAGGGCAGGCAGATCAACCAGGCTTTGCGGTCGAGCGGGTTCTGCAAGGTCTGACCGGGGTTCGACGGCAGGTGCCGTCGGCGGGGGGAGGCAGGAAGCAGCCCAGCTGCCGAGCGGCCCCGCGCCCACGGCACAGGTCGTACGGAGCAGGTCGTACGGAGCAGGTCGTACGACTCGGGTCAGTGGAACTGCGGAACGATGAGGTAGATGCCGTAGACGACCACCGCCGCGCACGCGAGGAAGCAGAGCGTGGCCTGCACTTGGCCGGAGAGGGACCGTGCCGTACCGGACGGTTCCGGTGAACTCGTCGTACTGGAAGTGGAGTTGTGGTCCCTCGCCTCTGCCGAGCGGGCGAGGCAGAGGACGCCGAGGGTGAAGACGGCGACCACGGCGACGGTGACGCCGATACTTACCGCGGTGACCTGTCCGAGGGCGTTCCAGTCGAGATGCATGACGGTCTCCGGGCTCAGACGGCGCTGCCGACGTCGGTCGGCGCGGGGGTGCGGACGCTGACTTCGTGGGTGTCGTTGACGTTCGTCGCGTCCACCGGGTTGCGGCGCGCTGCGAGCACGACGACCGTGGCCACGGCGAGCGCGACCAAGGCGATGACGGCCGTACCGGTGTCGCCGCCGCGTTTGACGACGGCGGCCGAGAGTCCGCCGACGAGCGCGGCGGCGGGCAGGGTGATCAGCCAGGCGGCGGCCATCCGGCCCGCGACACCCCAGCGGACCTCCGCGAGTCGTCGGCCGAGCCCGGCGCCGAGGATGCTGCCGGAGGCGACCTGGGTGGTGGACAGGGCGAAGCCGAGGTGGGCGGAGGTGAGGATGACCGTGGTGGACGCGGTTTCGGCGGCGAAACCCTGCGGGGACTGGATCTCGGTGAGGCCCTTGCCCATCGTGCGGATGATGCGCCAGCCGCCGATGTACGTACCGAGTCCGATGGCGAGGCCCGCCGCGGCGATCACCCACACGGGTGGCCCGGCCGCGTGCCCGAGGGCGCCCGCCGAGATGAGGGTGAGGGTGATGACGCCCATCGTCTTCTGTGCGTCGTTGGTGCCGTGCGCGAGGGAGACCAGCGAGGCCGAGGCGATCTGGCCGAGCCGGAAACCCCTGGTCACGCCGCGTTCGTGGGCGTGGCGGGTGAGGCGGTAGGCGAGGTAGGTGGCGATCAGGGCGGCGGCGCCCGCGACGACCGGCGAGAGCACGGCCGGGATCAGTACCTTCTCCACGACCTTGTCCAGGTGTACGCCGTCCGCGCCCGCGCCCACCCACACGGCGCCGACGAGTCCGCCGAACAGCGCGTGCGAGGAGCTGGACGGCAGCCCCGCGAGCCAGGTCACGAGGTTCCAGAGGATCGCCCCGACCAGCCCGGCGAAGATCATCGCCGGGGTGACGAGGGTGTCGTCCACGATGCCGCCGGAGATCGTCTTCGCCACCTCCGTGGACAGGAAGGCCCCGACGATGTTGAGCACACCGCTCACCAGAACCGCTGTCCGTGGCGTCAGCGCCCCCGTTGCGATGGACGTCGCCATCGCGTTCGCCGTGTCGTGGAATCCGTTGGTGAAGTCGAAAGCGAGCGCGGTGACGATGACGACCGCCACCAGGAAGGTGATGTGGTCCATTCCTTGAGCAAAGCAAGTGCGGGTCAATGGCGGGCGGAAGAGGGGGGGCGGGGGGGTCGGAGGCTGGGGGGGGCGGGGGGCGGTGGGAGGTGGGG
>NZ_JAHRXF010000018.1 GCF_019104725.1 Streptomyces corallincola
CCCCGGTGGTCCTCCTGAACCGCGCGGTGGCCGTGGGCGAAGCCGACGGCCCCCAAGCCGGCCTGAAAGCCCTCTCCCCCCCCGCCCCCCCCCCCCCCCGCCACACCGCCGCCTCCGCCTACCTCCACGAACGCGCGGGCGACCTCGACCTGGCGGCCAGGCTCTACGCCGAAGCAGCCCACCAGGCGACCAACATCCCGGAACGCAACCACCTGACCCGCCAGGCGGCACGACTGAACGCCCGCGAACGGGACTGACAACGACCGTCCACCACCCGCTCCACGCCAGAACAGGACCACGCGTCCACAACGCGGAGAACCGCCGCACTTCCCGGATGTCGGAGTGGACGGCGTGCTCACGGTGCGGCGGAGCCCCGGTCCCGAAGGGGCGGACATCGCACCCGAGGCGGCCTTGCGCTGGCCGCCGTGCGAGTGCGGCAGCCCGAGGTGTCCCGATGACAAGGCGCTGCCGGGCGGGACGACAGCGGGGCTGAGCGGCAAGGTCGCCGAGGCCAACGCGAGGAGCCGCAGGGGCGGGTTGTGATCACGCTGCCCCGGCCGACCGGGTGTTCATGGACGAGGGGGCCGGAAAACAGAAGAACCCCAGATCGACTGGGGTTCCCGCTGGTGTCCGAGGGGGGACTTGAACCCCCACGCCCGATAAAGGGCACTAGCACCTCAAGCTAGCGCGTCTGCCATTCCGCCACCCGGACCGGTGGTGTCGGCTCGCGGGGTGTTGTCCCTGCGGCGACGTGGACAACCATACCAAGGTTTCGGAGTGCGTTTCACCTGCGTACAGGGGGTGGGGGCCCGCCGGGAGGGGTGGGCGGCGAGCCCCGACCACGGAGGGCTACGGGGCGCTCACCACGGGCTTGTCGGAGCCTCGGGGAGGTGTTCGCCAGGGGGCGGTGATGGCGACGCAGACCCGGCGTACCGCGGGCATGTAGGCGGTCGAGGCGTTTGGGGACGGCGGCGACGAAGGTGTTCCTCGTTCAAGTGGTCCCGGATCCCCAAGGTGCTCAGGCCCTCCTGATCCAGGGTGTGCCGCCCGCTGGACAGAGGGACCGTGTGCCCCTCGTGGGCGGCCGGGTGCGGGTCGGGGGCGGACACGCACGGGCGCTCGGAACCACGGTCCATGACCGGTGCTCCGGGCGCCCGTGCCGACGGGTGTCAGCCCGTGAACAACTGGGTTGCCTTCTGGACGAGTTGGTACACGCCGTAGACCAGGGGGGCTCCCACCCACACCCAGGAGAGGACGATCAGACCTCGGCGGTCAGGCGGGCTGCTGTCGCTGGGCATCGGCGGCCTCCCTCGGGGCAGGGACGTGGTGATGGCGGGCGTTGACGGGGCGGACGAACTCGTTGGCTATGAAGCCGACGACGAGCAGGCCGATCATGATGGAGAAGGACAGGGTGTACAGCGACGAGCCGTGTTTGCCCGCCGACTCCTGCCGGTCGGCTATCCAGTTGACGATGAGCGGGCCGAGCACCCCGGCGGTGGACCAGGCGGTCAGCAGCCGACCGTGGATGGCGCCGACCTGGTAGGTGCCGAACAGGTCCTTCAGATAGGCGGGGATGGTGGCGAAACCGCCGCCGTAGAAGGAGAGGATGACCAGCGCGCAGAGCACGAACAGGGGCTTGGCGGTGTCTCCGAACAGGGCGATCAGCAGGTACATCAGGGCGCCGACGCCGAGGTAGACGCGGTAGATGTTCTTGCGGCCGATGAGGTCGGAGGCGGACGACCAGCCGATCCGGCCCGCCATGTTGGCGGCGGAGAGCAGCGCGACGAACCCGGCGGCGGCCGAGACCGAGACGGGCGTCGAGGTGTCCGCGAAGAAGTCCGTGATCATCGGGGCGGCCTTCTCCAGGATGCCGATGCCCGCGGTGACGTTCATGCAGAGCACGATCCACAGGCACCAGAACTGCGGGGTGCGTACCGCGCTGCGCGCCGAGACCTGCACCCCCTCGAAGGCGCTCGGCGCGTCCGCGACCGGCTTCGCGGTGCGCGGCACCCGGACCAGGAACACACCGAGCGACATGAACACCGCGTAGGCGAGGCCGTGCACGAGGAAGGCGAGCGCGATCCCGCTGTGCCCGGTGCCGAAGGAGTCGAGCATCTGCGCCGACCAGGGCGAGGCGATCAGCGCGCCGCCACCGAAGCCCATGATGGCGATGCCGGTGGCCATGCCGGGACGGTCCGGGAACCACTTGATGAGGGTGGACACCGGGGAGATGTAGCCGATGCCGAGGCCGATGCCGCCGACGAAGCCGTAGCCGAGGACGATCAGCCAGAACTGCTGGGTCTGGGCGCCGAGCGCGGAGATCAGGAAGCCGGACGAGAAGCAGATCAGGGCGACGGTCATCGCCCAGCGCGGCCCGTTGCGTTCCACGAAGGTGCCGCCGAACGCGGCGGACAGGCCGAGCATCACGATGGCGAGCTGGAAGGGCAACGCGCTCTGCGTGCCGTCGAGATGGAGCGCGGACTCCAGCGGCGGCTTGAACACGCTCCAGGCGTAGGCCTGACCGATGGACAGATGGACGGAGAGCGCGGCCGGCGGCACGAGCCAGCGGCTCCAGCCGGGGGGTGCGACAGGGGGACTGCTCATGGGGCGGGAGGGTAGGACGCGGCCCGGCGAAAGAGAAGGTGCGCGGCAGACCGTATGCGACGAACGGTAGGCCGAAAGCGGCCAACGGTCGGAGCCCGGACCCCGCCGACTCCCGCTCCCCTCGGTACGCGCCGGTGGAGGCGATCGGCGTCGCGTGGTACCCCCGGTTGGAGGCGGAGGCGGACAGCGAGCTGCACCTCCGCGACTACGCCAAGCGCGTCCCCCGCCTCGCCGCGAGCGGCCGGTGCTCTGTCCTTCAGGAGCGTGTTCGCCACGCGTGCGGCCGGGACCCGGGCGGAGTCCCGGCGGACGGAGACGACCCCGGTGTGCGCATACTGCGGTGTGGGCCGCTCGCTCTCGCTCCCCGTGCAGGACAATGAGAACGTGAAGGTCACCTCGCCGCACGACGGCCGGGTGACTCACGGCAATCTCCGCATCAAGGGCCGTTTCGGCCACCAGCACGTACAGAACCGGGGCTGATCAGATCATGGGACGCGTCACGGAACGTCGGAAGGTCCTCCGGATTCGGGAGGGCGCGCTCAGCACCCGCCCGGACACCCTGGTGGCCGAGGAGCCACTGGAGATCCGGCTCAACGGGAAACCCCTGGCGATCACCATGCGCACGCCGGGCGACGACTTCGCGCTGGCGGCGGGGTTCCTGGTGAGCGAGGGCGTGCTGGCGAAGGCGTCCGATCTGCAGAACATCGTGTACTGCGCGGGTGCGACGGTGGACGGCTCGAACACGTACAACATCGTGGACGTGAAGACCGGCCCCGGTGTGGAGCTGCCCGACTTCACGCTGGAGCGGAACGTGTACACCTCGTCGTCGTGCGGGCTGTGCGGCAAGGCCAGCCTGGACGCGGTGCGCACCACGGCCCGCTGGCCGATCGCGGACAACCCCCCGGTCCGGGTCTCCCCCGAGCTGCTGGCCGAGCTGCCGGACCGGCTGCGGGAGGCGCAGCGGGTGTTCGACCGGACCGGCGGCCTGCACGCGGCGGCGCTGTTCACCGAGGACGGCGAGCTGCTGGACATCCGGGAGGACGTGGGGCGGCACAACGCGGTGGACAAGCTGGTCGGCCGCGCGCTCCAGGACGACCGGCTGCCGTTGTCGCGGGTGATCCTGCTGGTGTCGGGCCGGGCGTCGTTCGAGCTGGCGCAGAAGGCCGTGATGGCCGGGATCCCGGTGCTGGCGGCGGTGTCGGCGCCGTCATCGCTCGCGGTGGACCTGGCGGCCGAGACCGGGCTGACGCTGGTGGGTTTCCTGCGCGGCAGCTCGATGAACGTGTACGCGGGCGAGGACCGCATGGCCCTGCGGCCGGCCCCCGCTCAGGGCTGACGCCCCCGCCGTCCGGGCCGCCGCCACCAGCCGCGACGGCGGCCGGTACGACCGCTCGGCGGCGCGGGGCGGTCGGCTCGGTACGACGGGTCAGCGCGCGGCGAACCGTACGTCGGCGGCGCTGACGACCGTGCCGAGGCGCGGGAAGTCGAGGCGGACGGACGCGTCGTGCTCAGCGTGGGTGAGGGCCGCCATCGCGTCCTCGACGAAGACGAGGTCGTAGCCGAGGTCGTCGGCGGCGCGGGCGGTGGACTCCACGCCCAGGTTGGTGGCGATACCGCCGAACACCAGGGTGCGGATGGAGCGGGCCCGCAGCAGCTCGTCCAGGCCGGTGCCCTGGAAGCCGCCGATGGTCTGCTTGACGATCTCGGCGTCCCCGTCCCGGAGCAGCCCGGCCACCAGCCCGCTGCCGGGCGGCTGCTCGGGCGCGCCGCGCCGTTCGACGCGGATCAGGACGACGAGGGCGCCCGCGGCGCGGAAGGCGGTGGCCAGGTCCTCGGCGGCGGCCAGCACATCGGTGCCCTTGCGGGGTTCGAGGGGCAGCGCGACGACGCGGTCCATCAGATCGACGAGGACGAGGGCGGTGCGCTGCGGATCGAGCACGGGAGCTGCGGTCATGACGGAACGTTAGCCTTCGCCAGCCGTCCGTGCCGGAAATCCGGATCAACAGGCCTGTGAACTGCTCACGTTCGACGGGGTCGCGGGTGGCACCGGGGCCGTGCCGGAAGCCTCGGCCTCCGCCGCCGCGAGCGCCACCGCCTCGGGGTCGCGGGAGCGGCGCTTGGCGAGCACCGCGCAGACCATGAGCTGCATCTGGTGGAACAGCATCAGCGGCAGCACGGCCAGCGAGGCGTGCGCGCCGAACAGGACGCTCGCCATCGGCAGCCCGGAGGCGAGGGACTTCTTGGACCCGGCGAACTGGATGGCGATGCGGTCGCCCCGGTCGAACCCGGCCGCCCGTCCGCCGTACCAGGTGACGGCGAGCATCACGGCCAGCAGCACCGCCTCCACGACCAGCAGTCCGCCGAGGCGGGGCAGGCTGATCTGGCCCCAGATGCCCTGCGCCATGCCCTCGCTGAACGCGGTGTAGACGACGAGCAGGATCGAGCCTCGGTCCACCAGGCCGAGCACCTTCTTGTGCCGGGTGAGGAAGCCGCCGACCCAGCGGCGCAGCAGTTGCCCGGCGAGGAACGGCGCCAGCAGCTGGAGCACGATCTTCACGAAGGAGTCGCCGGAGAAGCCGCCCCCGTCGTTGCCGAGCAGCGCGGCGGCGAGCAGCGGGGTCAGCACGATGCCGATGATCGAGGAGAACGACCCGGCGCAGATCGCGGCGGGCACGTTGCCGCGCGCGATCGAGGTGAACGCGATGGAGGACTGGATGGTGGACGGCACCAGGGTCAGGAACAGCAGGCCCTGGTAGAGCGGCTGGTCCAGCAGGACCGGGACCAGTCCGCGCGCGGCCAGTCCGAGCACCGGGAAGAGGACGAAGGTGCTGGCCAGCACGGTGATGTGGAGCCGCCAGTGGCGCAGCCCGTCCATCGCCTCGCGGGTGGAGAGCCGGGCGCCGTAGAGGAAGAAGAGGAAGGCGATGGCGGCCGTGGACGCACCGGAGGCGACGGAGGCGCCCGCACCGCGGGCCGGGAGCAGCGCGGCGAGGCCGACCGTGGCGAGCAGCAGCACGATGTAGGGGTCGATCGGCATCCAGCTCGGCCAGCGCAGGCGTTTCACAGGGCTCCAGTCACGGTGCGTTCGGTACGGGCGGCGCGCGCGGCACCGGCCGGAGCCCGTAGGGCCCCGCTCCATGATCCTCCCGCCGACCTTGATCGGGAATCCCGTACACCCTTCTGACTGTCATCACGGTTCATGATGACCGGTTAGGCTGGACGGGTGTACGACCCCACCCATCTGCGCACGTTCCTGGCGGTGGCGCAGACGCTGAGCTTCACCCAGGCCGCCGACCGGCTGGGGCTGCGCCAGTCCACGGTCAGCCAGCATGTGCGGCGGCTGGAGGGGGCGACCGGACGACCGCTGTTCACGCGTGACACGCACTCGGTGGAGCTGACCGAGGACGGCGAGGCCATGCTCGGTTTCGCACGGCGCCTGCTGGACGTGCACGAGCAGGCGGCGGCGTTCTTCACCGGCACCCGGGTGCGCGGGCGGCTGCGGTTCGGGGCGTCGGAGGACTTCGTGCTGACCCGGCTGCCGGAGATCCTGGAGCGCTTCCGGCACGACCACCCCGGAGTCGATCTGGAGCTGACGGTGGAGCTGTCCGGCACCCTGCACGAGCGGCTGGCCGCCGGGAAGCTGGATCTCGTCCTGGCCAAGCGGCGCCCCGAGGACCGGTCCGGCGAGTTGGTCTGGCGGGACGACCTGGTGTGGATCGGCTCCGCGCACCTGCGGCTCGACCCGGCCCGCCCGGTCCCCCTGATCGTGTATCCGGCACCGGGCCTCACCCGCGCCCGCGCCCTGGAGGCGCTGGAGGGACAGGGCCGCGAGTGGCGCGTGGTCTGCACCAGCGGCAGCCTCAACGGCCTCGTCGCCGCCGCCCGTGCCGGACTCGGGGTGATGGCCCACGCCCGCCGCCTGATCCCACCGGGCCTGGTCCGGGTCCCGGAGCGGGCGGGGCTGCCGGAGGTCGGCAAGGTGGACTTCGTCGTCGTACGCGGACGCCCCGGCGCGGCGGACGGAGCGGCCGACGCCCTGGCGGCGGCCATCCTCTCCGGCGCGGACCGCCTGCACAGAGATCGCCGCACACCCCACTGACGCGACGGAACACTCCCCCCGGGGAAGATGCGCGTGACCGGCCGCAGCGCACCCGCACCCGCACCCGCACCCGGCGACCGACCGAAGCCGCCGAACCCGCCGAACCCGCGGAGCCGCGGGCAGGGCCGGTAAGCGGGCCGTACAGATTCAGTGGAGATCGACGCCTGCCGTCACACCACCCACGCACCCCCGTGTCCGACCCTTCCCCATGTGCACGCATTTTCCGGCGCCCACCGGTACGGAAGCGTGCGATTTGCCAGGCTTCCACGCCTCCCGCGCCCGCCACGGGTGTGAGGTAGCTTTCACCGCGCTGTGTCGAGCATCACGGCGTGACCGAGGAGCGAGGGTTTGCGCGAATACACCACCCCTCCGTCGGCATCGGCGCCGCCCGCGGGCGGCCTGGCCGACGTCGTGTTCGAGTATGCGCGGACGGACCCGCACCACGTCGCGCTGGGCCGCAAGGACGACTCGGGCGAGTGGCGGGACGTGACGTCCGCCGAGTTCCGTGACGAGGTCCTGGCGCTGGCCAAGGGGCTGCTGGCACGCGGCGTCCAGTTCGGCGACCGGATCGCGGTGATGTCCCGCACCCGCTACGAGTGGACTCTGTTCGACTTCGCGCTGTGGACCATCGGCGCCCAGGTCGTGCCGGTCTATCCGACCTCCTCGGCCGAGCAGTGCTTCTGGATGCTGTACGACGCCGAGGTGACGGCGGCGGTCGTGGAGCACGAGGACCACGCGATGACCATCGCCACGGTCATCGGCCGTCTCCCCCGGCTGCGGGAGCTGTGGCAGCTGGACGAGGGCTGTGTGCAGGAGCTGTACGAGGCGGGCGCGCACCTGGACGACGAGGTGGTGCACCGGCACCGCCGGGCGGTGACCCCGGAGTCGGTCGCCACGGTGATCTACACCTCGGGCACCACCGGGCGCCCCAAGGGCTGTGTGATCTCGCACGGCAACTTCATGTTCGAGGCGGACACCGTGATCGAGCGGTGGGAGCCGGTGTTCCACTCCCGCCGGGGCGACGAGGCGTCCACCCTGCTGTTCCTACCGCTGGCGCACGTCTTCGGGCGGATGGTGCAGGTGGCGGCGATCCGGGGCCGGGTGCGGTTCGGCCACCAGCCGCAGATGCACGCGGCGGCCCTGCTGCCGGACCTGGCCGCGTTCCGGCCGACCTTCATCCTGGCCGTGCCGTACATCTTCGAGAAGGTGTTCAACGCGGCCCGGCGCAGGGCGGAGAAGGAGGGCAGGTCGGGGCCGTTCGAGAAGGCCGTGGACGTGGCCGTGCGGTACGCGGAGGCCGTGGAGGCGAAGGCGTGGGGCACCGGCCCGGGCCCGTCCGCGGCGCTGCGCATGCAGCACCAGTTCTTCGACGCCGTGGTCTACGGCAAGATCCGCGCGGCGATGGGCGGCCGTATCCGCAACGCCATGTCGGGCGGCTCGGGCATGGACCGGCGGCTCGGCCTGTTCTTCGCGGGCGCGGGCGTGCAGATCTACGAGGGGTACGGGCTGACCGAGTCCACGGCGGCGGCGACCGCCAACCCGCCGACCCGCACCCGGTACGGCACGGTCGGGCAGGCGGTGCCCGGTATGACCGTGCACATAGCGGACGACGGCGAGATCTGGCTGCGCGGCCCGAACGTCTTCCAGGGCTATCTGAACAACCAGAAGGCCACCGACGGCGCCCTGCACGACGGCTGGCTGGCCACCGGCGACCTGGGCGCGCTGGACGAGGACGGCTATCTGACCATCACCGGCCGCAAGAAGGAGATCCTGGTGACCTCCGGCGGCAAGAGCGTCTCGCCGGGGGTGCTGGAGGAGCGGGTGCGGGACCATCCGCTGGTCAACCAGTGCATCGTGGTCGGCAACGACCGGCCCTACGTGGCCGCGCTGGTCACCCTGGACCAAGAGGCCGTGGACCACTGGCTCCAGATGCGCGGCAAGCCCCGGCTGACCGCCGAACAGCTGGTGCGGGACACCGATCTGGAGACGGAGGTGCGGCGCGCGGTGGTGGCCGCCAACACGCTGGTCTCCCAGGCGGAGTCGATCCGTACCTTCCGGGTGCTGGCCCGGCCGTTCACCGAGGAGCACGGCCTGCTCACCCCGTCGCTGAAGCTGAAGCGCCGGGCGATCGAGAAGGCGTACGACGTGGAGGTGGACGCGCTGTACCGGGGCTGACCGGGAAGCGTGCCGGGGAATGCGGCGGGGCATCCGATCGTTGACCATGTGCAGTACCCACTCGTCCACGAACGAAGGATCAACGAGCTCGTGAGCAGCAAGGTCCCCCCGATCATCCTGAACAACGGCGTCGAGATGCCCCAACTGGGTTACGGCGTGTGGCAGGTGCCGGACGACGAGGCCGAGCGCGCCGTCGCCACCGCGCTGGAGGCCGGCTACCGCAGCATCGACACCGCCGCCATCTACGGCAACGAGGAGGGCACCGGCAAGGCCATCGCCGCCTCCGGACTGCCCCGTGAGGACGTCTTCGTCACCACCAAGCTCTGGAACAGCGACCAGGGGTACGACTCGACGCTCCGCGCGTTCGACACCTCGCTGGCCAAGCTGGGCCTGGACTACGTGGATCTCTACCTGATCCACTGGCCGCTCCCCTCGAAGGACCTGTACGTGGACACGTACAAGGCGTTCGAGAAGCTGTACTCCGACGGCCGGGTCAAGGCCATCGGTGTCTCCAACTTCCTGCCCGAGCACCTGCGGCGGCTCATCGGGGAGACCTCGGTCATCCCGGCGGTCAACCAGATCGAGCTGCACCCGCACCTCCAGCAGCACGTGTCCCGCGAGTTCCACGCGGAGCAGGGCATCGCCACCGAGGCGTGGTCGCCGCTGGGCCAGGGCAAGGGCCTGCTGGACGTACCCGCGATCGTCGCCATCGCGCAGAAGCACGGCCGCACCCCGGCCCAGGTGGTGCTGCGCTGGCACCTCCAGCTCGGCAACGTGGTGATCCCGAAGTCCGTGACGCCGTCGCGGATCAAGGAGAACATCGAGGTGTTCGACTTCAGCCTCGACGACGAGGACCTGGCCGCGATCAGCGCCCTCAACGAGGACCGCCGGATCGGCCCGGACCCGGCCGCCTTCGACATGTCCTGAAGCAGCGCTCCGAAGCCGTGCCCCGAAGCCGTGTCCTGACGCCACGCGCCGAGGCCACGTGCTGAATCCGTTCCCGGACGCGCGTCCGGGTGCGGTTTCCCGGCCGTCCGTTCCGCCGTACCGGCGGGGCGGGCGGCCGTTCGGCTGTTCCGGGGCGCCGGGCGGATTGGCGCGCGGGGGTTGACGGGGACATGCGGCAGGGGCCACCTTGTACGGCACCCGGTAAGGAAACTTTCCTAATAGAAGGGTCCCCCCACAGTGCGCTTACGGACACTGACCCTCGCCGCCGCCTCCGGGGCCGCTCTGCTCGCGGCCGGAGTGCTGCCCGCCCACGCCACCTCCCCCCACCGCACGCCCGCCTCCGCCCAGGAGGGCTCGGTCAGCGCCGCCGCCCTGCTGGCCAAGGTGACCTCCTGCCAGCAGATCTCCAACGGCCTGTACCGCACCGACGAGGAGACGGCGCCGTCCGTCCCGGTCTGCGGGAAGAACGGCGCGGTCTTCTGGAAGGCCGACATGGACATCGACTGCGACGGGCAGCGCACCGCCAACTGCAACGAGAGCCGCGACCCCTGGTACCAGGACGACACGGCGTTCCACCAGTCCGACGGGCGCCCGCTGAGCGCCGAGTCGCTGCCGTACGTGGTGGTCCCCAGCTCCAGTTCGATCTGGAACTACGCGGGGGCCGGCATCCGGGGCGGCGGGGTCGTCGCGGTGATCTACAACAACCAGGTGGAGTACGCCGTCGTCGGTGACACCGGCCCCACCGGCATCATCGGCGAGGCGTCCTACGCCACCGCGCGGGCCCTCGGCATCGACCCCGACCCGGCGACCGGCGGGGCCGAGTCGGGCGTGACGTACATCCTGTTCAAGAACTCCTCGGTCTCCCCCATCGAGAACCACGGCGCGGCCGTCTCGCAGGGCGACCAGCTCGCCCGGCAGTTCCTCGCCGCCAACTGACCCCCCTCCCCGGTCGTCACCCGACCGCACCGGCCCCGCTGCCCCGCCGACACGCGGCAGCGGGGCCGCTGTCGTGTCCGCCCGACCAGGTGGCCCCGGCGCCGGTCAGACGGGCCGTACGCCGGTGTGGACCGTGTGGGCGGCGAGGACGAAGACGTCGGGGCGGCGGTGGACGCCCGCCGGGTCGGCGGGGTCGAGGAGCCGGTCCAGGGTGGCCAGGTCGTCGGCGTCCAGGTCCTCGGCGGCGGTGTCGCGCAGCCGGGTCAGGGTGGTGGCGATGTGGGCGCGGGCGTGGTCGCTCACCGGGGCGGGCAGGTCCAGCAGGAAGGTGCGGCTGCGGGTGTGCCGCAGTCCGGCGGCGGTGAGCAGCGCGGGCCAGTCCTCGGTCACCGGGACCGAGCCGGGCAGCCCGGCCCGCATCCGCTCGAACCACTCCTGCTCCAGCGCGTCCAGCCGGGCCTGGAGACCGGGGCGTCCGAAGCCGAGGTCACGGGGCAGGAAGCGGGCGGGGAGTCCGCCCTCCAGAACCGCGAGGGTGCCGCCGGGCGCGAGCCGTTCCGCGAACGCGGTGAGCGCGGCCTGCTGGTCCCCGAGGTGGTGCACACTCCGGCTCGCCCACAGCAGGTCCGCCGGGTACGCCAGGGACTTCAGCACGTCGGGGAGATCACCGGTGAGCGTGTCGAAGCGGTCGGCGAGCCCCTGCCGGGCCGCCCGCTCCGCCGCCCGCTCCAGCAGCGGACCGGTGCCGTCCACGGCGACGACCCTCGCGCCGGGGAACGCCTCCGCGAACACGCACGCCACCACACCGGGACCGCTTCCCGCGTCCACGATCAGACCGGGCTCGGTCACCTCCTGCGCCAGCCAGGCCGTGACCCGCTCGTAGAGGGGCGCGAACAGTTCGGCCTGGGACTCCAGCATCGGGGCCATCTCGGACCAGTCGATGTCGTGCGCGTGCCCCTCGCCGTGCGCGTGCGTCCCGTGCGGGCGCGGGCGGTGACCGGCGTGGTCCGGGTGGTCGGGGTGGTGCTCGTCGTGCGCCATGAGGTCAGCCTCTCGTCGGTGTGCCGCCAGCGTGCGACGGCACACCGCGCGAGAGCCAGTCCTGTTGCCGGTACGGCAAACGGCCCGGCGGAAACAGCACGTGCAACCGGCACGGGCGGGCCCGGTCACCGGCGGGCCCGGTCACAGGCGGTCGGACGGGCACGGGTGGTCGGACGGACCCGGGGCGGGTCAGTTGCGCCCGGCCATCACGCCTCCGTCCACGTCCCACACCGCGCCGGTGACCCAGTCGGTGCGGTCGGACAGCAGGAAGGCGACGGTGGCGGCCACGTCGTCGGGGGTGCCGGTGCGGCCGAGGGGGTGGAAGGGGGCGAAGCCGTCGAGCGCGGATTCCAGGTCGGCCGCCGGGATGAACTCCTCGTAGATCGGGGTGCGGACGACGGCCGGGGCGACCGCGTTGACGCGGATGCCGTGCTGGGCGAGTTCCATCGCCAGGTGCTGGGTGAGGGAGTGCAGTCCGGCCTTGGCCATCGAGTACGCCGACGAGGGCGTGGCGGCGACGGCCTGGTGCGCCCACATGGAGCCGATGGTGACGACGGAGCCCTTCGCGCCACGGGCGATCACGTTGGCGGCGAAGGTCTGGGTGAGCAGGAAGAAGGCCCGGTTGAGGGCCTGGTAGCGGTCGTAGTCGGCCGCCGTGTGCTCCAGGAAGGGCTTCGGGGCGAAGACACCGGCGGCGTTGACGAGGAGGTCCGCGTCGGCGTGTTCCTCGGTGAGGAGGGCGCGCAGACGGTCAACGGCCTCCGGATCGGCCAGGTCCGCCGCCAGGCCGACGGCCGGGCCGTGCGGGGCGAGGGCCGCCGCCGCCTCCTCGGCACGCGCCCGCGTACGCCCGGTGACGACCGCGCCGCCCCCGGCGTCCAGTAGGTGCCGGGCCACGGCGTGGCCGATGCCGCTGGTACCGCCGATGACGACGACCTTCCGCCCGCTGAGGTCGAGAGCGGGGCTGGGGCTGGGGCCGGACATGGTGTGCTCCTGTTCCGCCGATGGCTCACCCGGACACCGGGTGACAACGGAAGGGCACACGTGACGGCGGCGCCCCGGGGTTCAGGCGCTCGCTCCCCCGTCCGCCCCGTCAGCCGTCGCCCTTGCGGAACGCCCGGAGCCGGAACACCGGGTCGGCACGCGGGCGGTCCTGGTCCGGGAGTGCGGCGAGGCGGGCGGCGAACTCCTCGGTGCGCGCCTCACCGGGCGGGAGCAGGGTGAACCAGCCCCGGTTCAGGTCGGCGACGGTGCTGCGGGGACTGCGGCCCTGAACTCGGCCCGTCCGGTGAGGGTGAGGCCCTGTTCGGCGGCGAGGGCGGTGACGGCCCCGGCGTCGTCCGGGGCGGTCCGGCGGGGGCGGGGCAGCAGCACGGTGTCGATGTCGCTGCCGACGTCGTGCGCGGCGGACTTGTCCACGGTGACGACCAGGGTGCCGCCGGGCCGCAGCACCCGCGCGCACTCCGCGAGGACGGCACGGACCCCGGCCGGGCGGGGCAACAGATGCAGCAGCCAGACACCGGTGACGGCGTCGAACGTCCGGTCGGGGAACGGGAGTCGGCGGCTGTCCGCGAGCAGCACGGCACCGGGCAGCCGGGCGGCGGCGCGGGCCGCCATGCCGGTGGAGCGGTCCACCCCGGTCACCCGCAGCGCGGGCAGCGCCCCGGCGAGCAGGCGGGTGACGATGCCGGTGCCGCAGCCGGTGTCCAGCAGTCGGCCGGGGCGGTCGGCCGGGGCGTGCACGGCCGGCAGCAGACCCAGGACGGCGTCGGCAGCCGCCCGCGCCCGCGCCGCGCCGCCGCGCAGGGTGTCGTAGGCGTCGGCTTCCTTGTCGTAGTCCAGCACGCTCTCAGTGTGGCAAGTGGGCGGGGGCGATGTCCGCCACTCGGCGTGCGAGGGCGAAGTCCCGTGCGGTGAGGGCGCCGCCCGCGCTGTGCGTGTGCACAGAGAGGCGGACGGTGTCGTAGCTGAGGGTCAGGTCGCCGTGGTGGTCCAACTCGTCCTGGATGACGGCGACATGGGCGACCAGGGCAGCGGCCGCCCGGTGCGAGGCCGCCCGGTAGGCGCGGGTCAGGCGGCCCTCCTCCACGGTCCAGCCGGGCAGCGCGGCAAGCAGGTCCGCGATCTCCTCCGGGGCGAGCGGTGCGTCGGCCATGACGGTTCCTGCCTCTCCTCACACGTCCTCGCGTCGCAGGTCCTCGCGTCACACACACGTCCTCGCGCGCGAGGGGTGCGCCGGTGCGGGGTCGCGTACGCGGGGTCCTCGTGCGCCGGGTACCCCCGTCCCAGCCTCCCACGGTCGGGTGAACCGTGACCGCCCGCACCGGGTGCCCGCGCCGGACGGGCCGGTACGGGGTGTGAACGGGCCGGTACGCGGCGGGGTCGGCTCGGCTACGGTCAGGGGCATGAGCCCCGTCGCCACCGGCACCGCCGCCGCCTCCCCCGCCGCCCGCACCGGACGCGCCGCACCCGCGCGGGGCGCCGCAGGGAAGGCGGAGGGCGGGGTCGGGCCGCTGCTGCGGGCCTGGCGGGAGCGGCGGCGGATGCCGCAGCTGGAACTGGCGCTGCGCGCCGACTCCTCGGCCCGGCACATCAGCTTCGTGGAGACCGGGCGGTCCCGGCCGAGCGAGGAGATGGTGCTGCGGCTGGCCGAGCACCTGGAGGTACCGGTCCGCGAGCGCAACGCCCTGCTGCTGGCGGCCGGTTACGCGCCCCGCTTCCCGGAGACCCCGCTGCACGACCCGGCGCTGGAAGCGCTGCGCGACGGCATGGAACGCCTCATCCAGGGCTACGAGCCGTACCCGGCGCTGGTGGTGGACGCCGGGTACACGGTGGTCGCCGCCAACCGGGGCATCGCCCTGCTGCTGGAGGGCGTACCGGAGCGGCTGTCGGCGGACGGGCCGAACGCGATGCGGCTCACCCTGCACCCGGAGGGGCTGGCGCCCCGCATCCGCAACCTGCGTCAGTGGCGCGGGCATCTGCTGGCGCAGATGGAGCGGGACATCGCGCTGCACCGCTCGGACCGGCTGCGCGCGCTGTACGACGAGGTCGTCGCGTACCCAGTGCCCGAGGGCCCGGCGGACGAGGAACCCGCCGGGCCGGTGGCGTACTTCGCGCTGCCGCTGCGGATCGAGCACGCGGGCCGGGTGCTGTCGTTCGTGTCGTCGATCTCCACCTTCAACACCCCGATGGACGTCACGGTGTCCGAGCTGGCCATCGAGACGTTCCTCCCGGCCGACCCGGCGACCGCCAAGTACCTGCACACGCTGGCCGGTTGAGATGCGGACACCGGCGAGGACACGATCCGGCCAGGACGGGTGTGCGAGCGGGCCGGGACATGACAGACTGCGAGGATCTGTAACGGTACGCAGGGGAGGCGTGGCGTGAGTGAGCGTCGGACGGCACCCACCGTGGGTCAGGTGGTGCTCGGCAGGCGGTTGCAGGAGCTGCGGGAGGCGGCGGGTCTCGGCCGTGACGAGGCGGCGCGGGTGCTCCGGGTCACGGCGGCGACCGTGCGGCGGATGGAGACGGCCGAGGTCGCCCTGAAGATCCCGTACGTGCAGGTGCTGCTCACCACCTACGGGGTGCCCGCCGACGAGGCCGCCGTGTTCGTGCGGCTGGCGGAGGAGGCGAACCAGCCGGGCTGGTGGCAGCGGTTCCACGACGCCCTGCCGGACTGGTTCAGCCTGTACGTCAGCCTGGAGGGCTCGGCCCGCGTCATCCGCTCCTACGAGCCGCACTTCGTGCCCGGCCTGCTCCAGACCGAGGCGTACGCGCGGACCGTGATGGAGGCGGGCACGGTCGGGCGGCTCGGTCCCGAGGTGGTGGACCGGCACGTGTCGCTGCGGATGGAGCGGCAGCGGCTGCTGGACGGCGACAACCCGCCCCACCTGTGGGTGATCATCGACGAGACGGTGCTGCGGCGGCCGATCAGCGGGCGGCCCGAGGTGATGCGCGACCAGCTGGACCGGCTGCTGGAGTACGCCGAGCGGGACCGGGTCACCCTGCAGATCGCGGAGTTCGCGGCGGGCCCGCATCCGGGGACGTACGCGCCGTTCACGCTGTTCCGGTTCGCCGAGCCGGAGTTGCCGGACATGGTGTTCACCGAGTACCTGACCGGCGCGCTGTATCTGGACGCCCGGCGCGAGGTGGCCACGCACCTGGAGGTGCTGGACCACATGACGGCGCTGGCCGCGTCCGCGCAGCGCACCCGGAAGCTGCTGCTGGAGTTCCGCGAGCGGCTCTGAGCCCCCGGCGCCCGCGTCCCGGCGGGTGCCGGGGCGCGGGCGCCGGGCGCGCGACGGGGTGTCAGGCCAGCTCGGCCGTGAGCGTGATCGTCGTACCGGCGAGCGCCTGGCTGACCGGGCAGTTCTTCTTGGCGTCCTCGGCGGCGGCCTGGAAGCCCGGCTCGTCGAGGCCGGGGACCTCGGCACGCACGGTCAGGTGGATGCCGGTGATGCCGGTGCCCGGCTGGAAGGTGACGTCGGCCTTGGTCTCCACCCGGGTGGGCGGGGTACCGGCGCCGGCCAGGCCGTGCGAGAGGGCCATCGAGTAGCAGCTGGAGTGCGCGGCGGCGATCAGCTCCTCGGGGCTGGTCTTCCCGTTCGCCTGCTCGGCGCGCGAGGGCCACGACACCGGCTGCTCGCCGATGCCGGAGGAGTCGAACGTGACGACTCCGTTGCCCTTGAGCAGGTCGCCTTCCCAGACGGTGTGCGCGGTGCGCGTGGTGGCCACGGTGGTTCCTTTCGCGTGTGGTCCCGTGTGCGGGTCCCGGTACCCCATCCGATCACATCCGCACCCCCGGCGGTCCCAGGACCGGGCCGCCGCAGGGCGAGTTGGGGCTTGCGGCGGCCGTCAGGCGGCGTGCTCGCGCTCCGGCTCGGGCTCCTCGGGGCCGTCCGGCCCCTCCGGTTCCCCCGCTTCCTCCGGTTCCTCCGGTTCCTCCGGTTGCTCGCGGGCGGCGGGCTCCGCCGTGCGGCTGCCGGGTACGCGGACCCGCGGGCCGTCGCTCTCGCGCAGCCAGCGGCGCAGCAGGTGGTGCACCTGCTCGGCGCCGACCAGTTCCTCCCCGGGCGCGACCGGCGGGGAGAGCGTCAGCGGGGAGAGCAGGAACGGGTGGGACTGGGCGCCGCCGAGGCCGCCGTGCGAGCCGATCTGCTCCTCGAACGCGAGGACTTCGCCGTCCTCGGGCTCGTACGCGGAGTTCACCATGATGTCGGCGGTGTGCGGGAAGCCGTGCGTGCGGCGCACCGCGTCGGCGGCGCCGGGCCCGAACCGCTCCAGCGGTCCGGGGTTCTCGTCCAGGTCCGCGAGGGGGATCTCGGTGCCGTGCGGCCCGAGGACGACCCCGCCGTGCCGTTCGCTGCGCACCAGCAGGAAGCCGATGCCGGGGTGGTCGGCGAGGGTGGTGAGCAGCGCCGGGTGCCGGGCGTCGATCTCCTCCCGGCTCATCCGGTGCGGGACGTCCGGGAAGGAGACCAGACCGAGGTTGCCGGAGGCCAGCACGACGGGTTCGGTGCCGTGCGCGGGGCGTTCGCGCGGGGTGGCGCCGTCGGCGGGGTCGGGGCGGCCCAGGGCGGCGCGTACGGCGTTGCGGGCCTCGGCGCCGCTGCGGGTGCGCTCCGCGCGGCGGGGCACGTGCAGTCCGCAGCCCGCCCGGACGAGGTCGGCGAGGGTGAGGCCGTAGCGGGCGTGGAAGGTCTCGCCGGGGCTCTGTCCGTGGTCGGAGAGGACGACCAGCCGGTAGGGGCGGGGCGCGTGTTCGGCGGCCCGCTCGATCAGCGCGAGGGACCGGTCCAGGCGCTGGAGGACCTTGGCCGCGTCGGCGCCGCACGGCCCGGAGTGGTGGGCGACCTCGTCGTAGGCGACGAGGTCGGCGTAGACGGCGGTGCGTCCGGCGAGCAGGTCGCCCATCACCGCGGCCACCACCACGTCCCGTTCGACGACGGTGGCGAAGGCGCGGACCAGCGGGTAGAGGCCGCCGCGTCCGACGCGGGGGCGCTGCCCGCGGGCGCGGGCGGTCAGCGACTCACCGATCTCGCGGGCGACTTCGGCGCCGAACGACAGAGCGGTGCGCACCGCGTTGGCGGGGTCGGAGAAGTAGGCGAAGTACCCGGCGCGGGAGCGGGTGCCGCGGCCCCGGCGGCGGGCGGCGATGGACAGCACGAGCGCCTGCTCGGCCGCGCCGCCGCCGAAGAGGTTGCCCCGGCTGGCGCCGTCCAGGGCGAGGAGTCCGTCGTCGCCGGTGCGCTCCACGGCCCGGCGCTGCAGTTCGGCGGCGCTGGTGGGCCGGTTGCACACGACGACCTCGCCGCGCTCCTTCTCGTACCAGCGGAACGCGGGGATGTCGTACGTGCTGCCGTGCAGGATGCCGAGCTGGCTGGCGCCGGTCTGGCTGGACCAGTCGGTGCGCCAGGCGGTGAGGGTGTGGGTGGCGGGGCCCTCCGGTGCCGGTGCGGGCGGGGCGGGGTTCCGCGCCGGTACCCGGACGCCGTCGGGCGGCTGGCCCGGCACCCCGAGCGGCAGGCCCCCCGGTGCCGCCCCGAGCCACCGGGCCACGGTCGGCATCCGTCCGGCGCGGACGGCGTCCACCAGCACGTCGTGGCCGACGCCGTCGAGCTGGACGCAGACCAGGCCGGGCGTGGTCGCGCAGGGCGGCCCGGTTCTGCGGCGGCGCAGCGCGAGGCGGGCCAGGCGGCGCCGGTAGGCGTCGTCGTCGCGGACGGCGAGCGCGCCGCCGGTCGCGGAGGCGACGGCGGACATCACGGCGGCCACGACGACGGCGGTCTCGGGCGCGACCTCGGCGCGTCCGGAGGGGTTGACGCGCAGCGCGAGCAGCAGCAGCGACCCGTTGAGGAAGAAGACCAGCACCCCGAGGACCAGCGCGGGCACCAGGAGCAGCAGCCGCACCAGCAGCGGCCAGACCAGCGCCGACAGCAGGGCGAACGCCCCGGCGCCGCAGGCTGCGGTGACCGCTGTCCGGGTGGCGCTGTCGCCCCCGGCCGACTGGAGCCGGAAGTCGGGCAGCAGCCCGGCGAGCACCAGCAGGGTGACCGTGGAGACCGCCCACACGGTGAGACCCCGTCCGACCCGGACGGCGATCCGCCGCCAGCGCACGCCCCGCACGACCGCCCACCTCATGTCCCTGCCCGCTCGGGCGGCGGGCCGTCCCCACCCTGCCACACCCGCCGCGCCCGGCGGAGGTCAGCGGCCGTCGTAACCGGCGGTCGGCATGGACAGCCTGCGGTGCACACACGCCTTCATCCGGGCGTCGTAGACGGGTTCGGGGTGGCCGGCCAGCTCCACCCGGACCCCGCGCCGGGCGCACTCGGCGGTGAAGTCCTCCACCGAGGACAGGGCGCGGCGCAGCACCCGCGGACTGGGCGCGACGAACAGGTCGAGGCCCGGCCGGACCCCGTCCCAGAGCGCGGCGTGGTCGAACCGCAGCCCGTGCACGAGGAGTTCACGGGCGACGACGTACCCGTGCTCGGCGGCCCAGCGGGCGCACATGGCGTGCTGGCCGCGGGAGTCCACGAGGAAGGGGTCGCGTTCCAGTTCCTCCAGCGGGGTCAGGCCCGCGATCGCGGTGACCCGTGGCGTCGCGGGTCCGCCGCCGGTGTCTGGCAGTTGTCCCATCGCGTCCCCTCACCTCCGGGTTCGCCGCCGACCCTACCCCCGCGCGTAGGCTTCGTGGGAGTCGAGCGGAGGAGGCGGGGTCGGTGCCGGTGGAGATCACGTGGTGGGGCCATGCGACCTGCGGGCTGCGGGACTCGGGCACGCGGGTGCTCACCGATCCGCTGTTCGCGCGGAGGCTGGCCCATCTGCGGCGCCGCCGGGGCGGGTTGCCGCCCGCCGGGGACCGGCGGGCGGACCTGGCGCTGGTCTCGCATCTGCACGCCGACCATCTGCACCTGCCGTCGCTGGCCGAGCTCGCGCCGGGCACCCGGCTGCTGGTGCCGCGCGGTGCGCCGCGCGCGGTGCCGGGCCTGCGCCGGTTGCGGGACCTCAGGGTGACCGAGGTGGTGCCGGGCGACACGGTCCGGGTCGGTGAGCTGCGGGTGCGGGTGGTGTCCGCGCTGCACGACGGTCGGCGGCTGCCGGTCGGCCCGCACCGCTCCCCCGCGCTCGGGTACGTCGTGGAGGGCGAGGCGCGCACCTACTTCGCCGGGGACACCGGCCTGTTCGACACGATGGCCGACGAGGTCGGCCCGGTGGACGTGGCGCTGCTCCCGGTCGGCGGCTGGGGGCCGTACCTCGGCGAGGGGCACCTGGACGCGGGCCGGGCGGCGCGGGCGCTGGCGCGGCTGGCCCCGCGCGCGGCGGTGCCGGTGCACTACGGCACGTACTGGCCGATCGGGATGGACGCGGTCCGCCCGCACGAATTCCACACGCCCGGCGACGAGTTCGTGCGGCTGTCGGCCGAGGCGGCGCCCGAGGTGGCCGTGCACCGGCTGGGGCACGGGGAGAGCTTCCGGCTGGAGGTCGCCCGGTGAGACCGACGGCCGCCGTCGTCCTGCTCGCCGCGCTGCCCGTGCCGGTGACCCCGGCCGAGGCGACGCAGCAGGCTCTCGGCTACCCCTCGCTGTTCCTGCTGGTGCTGATCGGGGCGCTGGTGCCGGTGGTGCCGACGGGGGCGCTGGTGAGTTCGGCGGCGGTGGTGGCGTTCCACCAGACCTCGCCGTTCGCCCTGCTGCTGGTGTTCGTCACCGCCTCGCTCGCCGCGTTCCTCGGGGACGCGGCGCTGTACTGGCTGGGGCGGCGCGGCCTGCACTCCAGGAACGGGTCCCGCTGGCTGGCCGCGATCCGGTCCCGGGCGCCGGAGGAACGGCTGGCGCAGGCCCAGGTGAAGCTGGCCGACCACGGGGTGGCGGTGCTGGTGCTGTCCCGGCTGATACCGGCGGGCCGGATACCCGTGATGCTGGCCTGTCTGCTCGCCGAGTGGCCGCTGCGCCGCTTCTGCCGGGGCAACCTGCCCGCGTGCCTGGCCTGGACGCTGACGTACCAGGTGATCGGCATCCTGGGCGGCTCGCTGTTCCAGGAGCCCTGGGAGGGCGTGGTCGCGGCGATCCTGCTCACCCTCGCGGTCGGCGCGGTACCGGCGCTGGTGCGCCGGGTCAGGGCCGCGGTGCGGGGCGGGGAGCGGGACACGGAGCGTACGGGGGAAGCGGGGCGTACGGGGGCCGGTGAGGCGGGACACGCCGGTGGAGCGGCGGGCGGGAAGTAGCCGAGAGGGACGGTGCGTTCACGGCGCGGTGCCGCGGTGCCCGCGCGTGAACGGCTCCGATTCCCCAACTCTCGTGCCTACGGGGCCACTTGGTCTGCCCCGGACCTCCTGCTACTCCAGCACCCGCGACGACCCGACCGGCAGGTCCCACAGGTCTGCCCGGTCGAGCCCCTCCTTCTCCCAGGCCGTGCGGACCCGGGTGAGGGGTTCGAGGACGGGTTCGGCGGAGAGGACGAAGGTGCCCCAGTGCATGGGCGCCATCCGGCGGGCGCCGAGGTCCAGAGTGGCCCGTACGGCTTCCTCGGGGTCGCAGTGGACGTCGCGGAGCCACCAGCGCGGGTTGTAGGCGCCGATGGGCATCAGGGCCACGTCGATGCCGGGGTAGCGGCGGCCGATGCGGGAGAACCAGTGGCCGTACCCGGTGTCCCCGGCGAAGTACAGGCGCCGTCCGTCGGTGTCGGTGAGCACCCAGCCGCCCCACAGACTGCGGCAGGTGTCGGTGAGGGTGCGCTTGGACCAGTGGTGCGCGGGCACGAAGTCGAAGCGCACACCGGACAGTTGGGCACCCTCCCACCAGTCCAGCTCGGTGACGTGGGTGAACCGGCGCCGCCGGAACCAGCGTCCGAGCCCGGCGGGCACGAACACCGGGGTTTCGCGCGGGAGTCGGCGCAGGGTGGGCGCGTCCAGGTGGTCGTAGTGGTTGTGGCTGATGACCACCGCGTCCACCGGCGGCAGGCTGTCCCAGGGCACGCCGACCGGAGTGACCCGGGCCGGGGTGCCGAGGATGCGCCGGGACCACACCGGGTCGGTGAGGACGGTGAGGCCGCCGATCCGGACGACCCAACTGGCGTGCCCCGCCCAGGTGATGGAGAGGGCATCGGTACCGGTGCGGGGCAGCGGCCGGGGCTCGTACGGCAGCAGCGGCACGTCCGCGAGGCCCTCGGGACCGGGGCGTACGGCACCCTCGCGGGCGAAGCGGGCCATCGACTTCAGGTCGGGCAGCGGCGCGGTCAGCCGGTCGTGGAAGGCACGCGGCCACACCCGGTGCTCGCCCAGCGGGCGGGGTTCGGCGAGCGGGGGGTGGGGCGCGGGCGGCGGCGGGGCGGGGGCGTCCGGGGCCTCCGCGTGGGGGGCGGAGACGGGGGTGTCCGGGGCCGCCGTGTCGAGGGGCACGGAGTCGAGAGGCACGGAGTCGAGAGGCACGGAGTCGAGAGGCACGGAGTCGAGGGGCGCGCCGGTTTCGCCGCCGACCGGGCTCGGGGCCGTGGTGGCGGGCTCGGGCTCGTGCGTCTGCTGCGTCATCGGGGAGGCTCCCTATCGCCGGGCTTCGTCGCGAAGGTCGTCGAGCGCGGACGTCAGGGACGCCAACGCACCGCGTACATGGGGTAGTTCCAGCGGATTCGATGAGGTGAGGCTCAGCACCCGCTCCCGGTCGCCGGTGCCGGTCAGGGGCGCGGTGGTGAGCCGTACCCGCAGCGCGCCGAGGTCGTCCCCGAAGCGGTGGCCGCCCGCGACGGGGACGCCGAGCAGCCCGGTGAGCAGGTCCTCCAGCTCCTGGGCGTCGCCCGCGCCGCGCCGGGCGAGGGGGGCGCGCAGCGGTTCGAGGTCGGCGTACAGGTGCCGTCCGGCGCGCGGGAGCAGGGCGAGCGCCCCGGCGTCCACGACCGCGCGGTGCAGGGCTCCGGCGAGCCGCGCGTGCAGGCGTACGGCGGACTCGCGGCGGTGGACGACGGGCCGGGGCTCGTCGAGGGCGTACGCGGCGGCGGCCGTGACGGGCGCGGCGATCCGGGCTCCGAGCGCGGTGAGCACATCGAGGACGCGGGCGTGCAGGGCCGCGCCCTCGGGTCCCTCGGGGAACCGGGCGACGGCGGCGGGCCAGCCGGGCGGCAGCGCGGCACCGGCGAGGTCGGTGACGACGGTGACCCGGCCGGGCAGCATCCCGGCCGGGCCGACCGGGGCCGTGTCGTGCGGGCGGTGCACGGTGTCCCGCCAGGTCTCGTCGCTGATCAGGTGCAGTCCCTCGGCGGCGGCCACCTCGGCGGTCTCGTGCAGCAGCTCGGGCGGGGCGACGGTGGCGGTGGGGTCGTCGGCGGGCGACAGCACCAGCAGCCGGGGCCGCCCGCCCTCGGCGCGCACCCGCCGTACCGTCTCCAGCAGGGCGTACGGGTCGGGTACGCCGCCGCTCTCGGGCGGGGTCGGTACGTGGAAGGCGGGGCGGCCCAGCAGCCGGGCGCACGGCGTCCACCAGGCGGGCGAGGGGCGCGGGAGCAGGATGTCGCCGTCGTCCCCGGCGAGCGCGGCGGTGACGGCGAGCAGCAGCGGGGCGGCGCCGGGCGCGGCGGCCACCCGGCCGGGGTGCGTGGGCAGCCCGCGCCGGGTCCAGTGGCCGCAGGCGGCCTCCAGCAGTACCGGGGTGCCGCCGACCGGCGTGGGGTCGGCGCGGTGGGCCGCCGCCGCGAGCACGGCGGCGAGTTCGGGCAGCACGGGCAGTCCGTCGCCGGGCAGCGGCGGGCCGTAGCGGACGGGGCCGTGCCCCTCCTCGCCCGTCCGCCGCATCTCCGCCTCCGCGCAGTCCGTGGTGCCGTCCCGTGGTCCCGCCCTCACCCGCCCCGGCGTCCGGATGCCCGGCCCCTGTGACGCGCGGGCCGGGTGTCCGCCGCTGATGCCCCCGGGAAGGTGTGTACCCGGCCCGCGCCGTTGCATGGCCGGTGAGTGCGGCGGGCGGGGGGCGGGGTTCCGTACCGCACGGTGGGTCCCGTCCGCCGGGCGGTCAGCGGGCGGCGGGCCTCCGGCGGCCGAGCAGCCGGTGGGCGGCGCCCGCGCAGGCGGCGACGATCAGGGCGCCGCCCGCGGCCAGCGCGGGCACGGACGGCGTGTGCGCCCCGCCCTGACCGGCCTGTACGCCGCCCTGCACGGTGCCGGGACCACAGTCGTCGCCGCCGTCCCAGCTGTCGCCGCCGCTGTCCCGGTCCTGGCGGCAGTCCTGCCCGGTGTGTCCCGTACCGGACTCCTGGCCCGTGCCGGAGGGCTGCCACTGGCCGCCGCCGGGGGTCTGGGGTGCCGCCGGTTCGGGGCGGCGGGTCGGGGTGGGGGCGGGGACCCGGCCCGTACCGGAGGGTTCGGCCACCGGGCCGGGTTCGCGCGCCGCGCCCGGCTCGTCGGCGAGCGGCGGGCCCACGTCGCAGGACCCGGCGTCGCCGTTCCCCGGCGGAGGCACCGGTACGGGGACGTCCCCGGCGTCGGCGGCCGGGGCGGCGGGGTCGTCGCAGACGCGGGCGGGCGCGGCCGCGGTCTCCGCCGCGGGCGTCCACGCGGACGCGGTACTGACCGGCCCCGCCACGACGAGCGCCGTCCCGGCCAGGACGGCGGCGGACAGGGCGCGGGCGGCGGGGCGCTGGGGCCGGGCGGTGCGGCGCATGGGGCGGGCTCCTCGGCGAGACGGCGTTGGGGCGGTGCGCGAGGCGGGGCTCAGGTCCTCGGGACCGGCGGGGCTCCGCCGTGCCCGGACGCCGTACGCGCCGCGTGCCGTGCGGAGCGGGGACGCTTCCGTCGCGTCCCCGGTGCCATGAGAGCCCGCCGGGCGGCGGGGCGCGCGCGGCCGTGCCCCATTCGCGGGACGCGAACGGCCGGGCGGGTGACTCATGGCACGGCGCTCGGAGGTTTTCCGGCGGCCCGGCCGGGTCACCCGCCGGGCCGCTGACGACGAGAGAGGTGAGGTTTCATGCGTATCGCGTTCCTGGTGGCCCCCGAGGGCGTCGAGCAGGTGGAGCTGACCGAGCCGTGGCAGGCGGCGGTGAACGCGGGCCACGAACCGGTGCTGGTCTCGACGGACGCCGGTGAGATCCAGGCGTTCGACCACCTGGACAAGGCGGACACCTTCACCGTGGACGAGGTCGTCGGCGAGACGTCGGCCGCGTCGTTCGGCGCGCTGGTGCTGCCGGGCGGGGTGGCCAACCCGGACTTCCTCCGCACCGACGAGAAGGCCGTGGCGTTCGCGCGGGAGTTCTTCGACCGGGGTCTGCCGGTCGCGGCGATCTGTCACGCGGCCTGGACGCTGGTGGAGGCGGACGTGCTGCGCGGGCGGACGCTGACCTCCTGGCCGAGCGTGCGCACCGACATCGTCAACGCGGGCGGCACCTGGGTGGACGCGGAGGTCGAGGTCTGCGAGGGCGGGCCGAACACCCTGGTCACCAGCCGCAGGCCGGACGATCTGAAGGCGTTCTGCGCCACGTTCGTCCGGGTGTTCTCCGAGGCGGGCGCCTGAGCCGCCGACGCCCGGACCCGCGGCGCGGCGCGCGTGCGGGCCGGACCGCCCCTGGGGTCGGTCCGGCCCGCACGGGTGCGCTCAGGTGGCCATACGGTCCACCGGGCCCGGTGCCGTCTCCCCGCAGACCCGTTCGCGGGCGCCCTCGCGGGTGCGGCCGGCGCTGACCAGGCGGCGCGGGTTGCGCCGCAGGTACTCGCCCTCCAGCTGGGCCATGCGTTCGTTGTGGACGCGCAGCGCGTCGTTGGAGCCGTACAGGAGGGTGTCGTGGCGCGTGCGGTGGATGGTCGCCAGCTCTTTCATGAGCTGCTGGTCGTCCAGGCGACTGGGGCTGACTCCGGTCATGGTGGCACCCCGCTCCTCGTGGCTCCGCGTGTCCGGGCTCCTGGGACCACTGTACGAACAACCGGCGGACGCGGCCTGTCCACCCGGACCGCGCCCGCCGTACCGCGTGCCCGGGGCCCGACCTGCGGGCCCTACCGGGCGCGCTCGACCCGGCGCTCGTCCCAGACGGGTTCGGTGGTCTCGCGGACGCGGCCGTCGCTGCCGAAGACCAGGAAGCGGTCGAAGGAGCGGGCGAACCAGCGGTCGTGGGTGACGGAGAGGACCGTGCCGTCGAACGCCTCAAGTCCCTCCTGGAGCGCTTCGGCGGACTCCAGGTCGAGGTTGTCGGTGGGCTCGTCGAGGAGCAGCGCGGTGACGCCCTGGAGTTCCAGCAGCAGGATCTGGAAGCGGGCCTGCTGGCCGCCGGAGAGCCGGTCGAAGGACTGCTCGGCCTGGCCGGTCAGCTCGTAGCGGCGCAGCCGGGACATCGCGGCGCCCCGGTCCTGCGCGTGTTCCTTCCACAGGATGTCCAGCAGCGTACGGCCGTTGAGCTCGGGGTGCGCGTGGGTCTGCGCGAAGTGTCCGGCGACGACGCGCGCGCCGAGCTTGAACTCGCCGGTGTGCGCGACCTGTTCGCCCGCGAGGAGACGCAGGAAGTGCGATTTCCCCGACCCGTTGGAGCCGAGCACGGCGACCCGTTCGCCGTAGAACACCTCCAGGTCGAACGGGCGCATCAGACCGGTGAGTTCGAGGTGCGCGCAGGTGACGGCGCGGATGCCGGTACGGCCGCCCTTGAGGCGCATGGTGATGTCCTGCTCGCGCGGCGGCTCGGGCGGCGGCCCCACCTCCTCGAACTTGCGCAGCCTGGTCTGCGCGGCGGCGTACCGGGAGGCCATCTCGTGGCTGACGGCGGCGGCCTGCCGAAGGTTGATCACCAGCTTCTTCAGCTGGGCGTGCTTCTCGTCCCAGCGGCGCCGCAACTCCTCGAAGCGGGCGAAGCGTTCACGCCGGGCCTCGTGGTACGTGGCGAATCCGGCGCCGTGCACCCAGGCGTCGGCGCCGGCCGGGCCGGGCTCCACGGAGACGATCTTCTCGGCGGCGCGGGCGAGGAGTTCACGGTCGTGGGAGACGAACAGGACGGTCTTACGGGTCTCCTTGAGCTGCTGCTCCAGCCACCGCTTGCCGGGTACGTCGAGATAGTTGTCGGGCTCGTCGAGGAGCAGGACCTCGTCGGTGCCGCGCAGCAGCGCCTCCAGCACGAGACGCTTCTGCTCGCCGCCGGAGAGGGTGCCGACCTCGCGCCACTGGGCGGTGTCGTACGGCATGCCGAGCGCGGCCGTGGTGCACATGTCCCACAGGGTCTCGGCCTCGTAGCCGCGCACCTCGGCCCAGTCGGACAGGGCCTGCGCGTAGGCGATCTGGGCGGCCTCGTCGTCCACGGTGAGGATGGCGTGCTCGGCGCGGTCCACGGCCGCCGCCGCTTCCCTGATCCGGGGCTGGGCGACGGAGACGAGCAGGTCGCGCACGGTGGACTCGTCGCGCACGGAGCCGACGAACTGGCGCATCACACCGAGTCCGCCGCTGACGGTGACCGTGCCGCCGTGCGGTTTCAGCTCGCCGGAGATCAGCCGGAGCAACGTGGTCTTGCCCGCGCCGTTGGGGCCGACCAGCGCGACGGCCGCGCCCTCACCGACCCGGAAGGAGACGTCGCCGAGCAGCGTCCTCCCGTCGGGGAGGTGGTATTCCAGGTGCGCGGCTTCGAGATGTCCCATGTCCGGCATTCTGTGCGGCGCACGGAGGCGGGGGCAAACCGTTATGCGGGAGCCGCTCCCGGGGCCCGTACGGCGGCTCCTCAGCGCTCCGGGTCCACCGGCTCGCCCGCCGGGCCGCCCTCACCGGCCGGGACGACGGTGGCTCCGGCCCAGGTGTGGACCGTGAAGCCGGTGTCCGGGTCGCCGTCCAGGACGACGACGCCGGTGTTCTCCAGCGGCCGGGCGGCGGCGAAGGGCACACCGACGTTGGTGGCGCGGGCGGCGGTCCAGACGCGGATCGCGGCGCCGTGGCTGACCATGACGACGCTCTTGGCACCGCTGTCGGCCGCCTCGCGGATCACCGCGTCGTACCGGCCGAGGAAGTCGGCGCCGCTCTCCGCGCCGGGCAGCCGGGCGTCGAGGTCGCCGTCCGCCCAGGCGAACCCCGTCCGCAGATAGCGGGCGCCGTCGGGTCCGGCGCCGGGCCGCATCTCCAGGTCGCCCGCGTCGATCTCCCGGATGCCGTCGCGGACGGTGACGGCGAGACCGCGCGCGGCGGCGAGCGGGGCGGCGGTGAGGTGGGTGCGGGTCAGGGTGGAGACGTAGAGGGCGTCGATCGTCTCGTCCGCGAGGACGGCGGGCAGCGCCGCGGCCTGTTCGGTGCCGAGCGGGGTGAGACCCGGCCCCGGAACGGCGGTGTCGAGCAGCGCCTCCAGGTTGGAGGGGGTCTGGCCGTGGCGGACGAGGATCAGGCGCATCCGGGGTCTCCTGGCGTCGGCCGGGGCCGCCGCTCGGCGTACACGGCGCACAAGAACCGGCTGGTTCAGGGTAACCGGACCCGCATGAGAGCAGATGTGGACCTGACCGCCGTCCCGAAGTCCGGCCGGACCGCCCTGCGCGGGCTGCTGGACGCGGACGCCCGGCTGTTCGAGGCCGCCGCCGCCTGGCACTGGCCGGGCGCCGAGGGGGTGCTGCCGAGGCTGAGCCGGAGCGCCAACCACGGGGTGCTGTGGTTCGCGGTGGCGGCCGGGATCGCGGCGAGCCGCAGCCCGCGCGCCCGCCGGGCCGCGACGCGCGGGATCGCCTCGCTGAGCCTGGCCTCGCTGACCATCAACACGCTCGGCAAGCGCTCGGTGCGCCGCGCCCGGCCGGTCCTGGACCCGGTGCCGACCGCGCGGCAGCTGAAGCGGCAGCCGATCACCACGTCGTTCCCGTCCGGGCACGCGGCCTCCGCCGCCGCGTTCGCGGCGGGCGTGGCACTGGAGTCGCCCGGCTGGGGCGCGGTGGTGGCGCCGGTGGCGTTCTCGGTGGCCGCGTCCCGTGTCTACACCGGGGTGCACTTCCCGAGCGACGTACTGGCGGGCGCGGCGCTCGGTGTGGGCGCGGCATACGCGGTACGCGGGCTGGTGCCGACGCGGAGCCAGGTGGCGCCGCCGCCCCGGCCGCGCACCGAGGCGCCCGCGCTGGCCGACGGGGCGGGCCTGGTCATGGTCGCCAACAAGGCGTCGGGCACCTCGGACCGGGTGCGGGTGCTGCGGGAGGCGCTGCCGGGCGCGGAGATCCTGGAGTGCGACCCCGAGGACGTGGGCGCGGAGCTGGAGAAGGCGGCGGCGCGTGCGCGGGTGCTCGGGGTGTGCGGCGGTGACGGCACGGTGAACAGCGCGGCGGCGGTCGCGCTGCGCCGGGGCCTGCCGCTGGCGGTGCTGCCCGGCGGCACGCTGAACCACTTCGCGTACGACCTGGGCATCGAGGACGAGCGGAAGCTCGCGGACGCGGTGCGGGCGGGCGAGGCGGTCCGGGTGGACCTGGGCCGGTTCCGGGCCGGGGACCGCGAGGGCATCTTCCTGAACACGCTGAGCCTCGGGGTGTACCCGGATCTGGTGCGTGAGCGGGAGCACTGGTCGCCCCGGATCGGCAGCTGGCCGGCCGGGGTGCTCGGCGCGTACAAGGTGCTGCGGGCCCGGCGCCATCCGCTGCGGGTCGAACTGGGCGGCCAGGAGCGGCCGTTGTGGATGCTGTTCGTCGGCAACGGCGTCTACCACCGGATGGGGCTGGCCCCCGGACGGCGCGCGGACCTCGCGGACGGACTGCTGGACGTACGGGTGGTGCACGGCGGACGGCGGCCCGCGCTGCGGCTGCTGGGCGCGGCGGCGGCCGGTCCGCTGACCCGCTCGCCCGCGCACGCGGCGGAGCAGGTGAACCGGCTCCGCCTGACCGGCCTGGCCCCGGGCACCCCCCTCGCCTACGACGGCGAGGTCACCGAGATCGGCGGGGACGTGCTGATCGAGAAGCTCCCCGAGGCGCTGACGGTGTACCGCCCGCTGTCCTGACGTCCCTCCCGCGCCGCCCCGCCGCACGTCGTCCGCATGGTGACACACGGGTCTCATCATGCGGCACGGGCGCGTAGCGTACGGAGCGCGGGGCGAGGACGACGTGAAGGGGCAGAGCCATGCCAAAGGCGCGGGAGACGGCCGTCTACACGCACGGGCACCACGAGTCGGTGCTGCGGTCGCACACCTGGCGGACCGCCGCCAACTCGGCCGCCCACCTGCTCGGGGTGCTCCGCCCGCACATGCGCGTCCTCGACGTGGGCTGCGGTCCGGGCACCATCACCGCCGACCTCGCGGAACGCGTCCCGGACGGGCACGTCACCGCCGTGGACCACGCGCCCGGCATCCTGGACCGGGCCCGTGCGACGGTGGCGGCACGCGGGCTGACCAACGTGGACTTCGCGGTCGCGGACGTGCACGCGCTGGACTTCCCCGACGACACGTTCTGCGTCGTCCACGCCCATCAGCTCCTCCAGCACGTCGGTGACCCGGTGCGCGCGCTCTCCGAGATGCTCCGGGTGACCAGGCCCGGTGGATACGTGGCGGTGCGCGACGCCGACTACGCGGCGATGACCTGGTATCCGGCGGTGCCCGGTCTGGACGACTGGCGGGACCTGTACGAACGGGTCGCGCGGGCCAACGGCGGCGAACCGGACGCGGGCCGCCGCCTGAGGTCCTGGGCGCTGGCGGCGGGCGCGCGGGACATCACCGCCACCTCCAGCACCTGGACCTACGCCACCGACGAGGAACGCGCCTGGTGGAGCGGGCTGTGGGCGGACCGCACCCTGGCCTCCGCCTACGCCGACCGGGCCGTGGCGGGCGGCCACGCCACGCCCGAGCGGCTGCGCGCGGTGTCGGAGGCGTGGCGGGAGTGGGGTGCGCGGGAGGACGGGTGGTTCGCGGTGCTGCACGGCGAGATCCTGTGCCGCAAGCCCGCGTGAGGCACCCGCGCGGGAGGCGGCCGGTCACTCCCGGGGCAGCAGCGGACCCAGCGGGCCAAGGTCCAGGTTGAGGTCCTCGGGGCGCAGGCCGTAGCGGTCGCGCAGCTCGGCCATGCGGTCCTCCAGCAGCATCAGGGTGAGCCCGACGCGCTCCTCCTGGTCCTCGGTCAGCTCCCCGGTGTCGAAGCGGCGCACCGCCTGCCGTTCCATGAGCTGGCGGAGCAGCTCGACCACGGTGAGGACGAGTGCGACGAGGTCCCGCTCGACGGTGTCCGGCTCCAGATCGAGTGCGCGGGTACGGCCGGGGCGCCGGGAGCCCGTCCG
Organism: Streptomyces corallincola; assembly: GCF_019104725.1. Lineage (GTDB taxonomy): Bacteria > Actinomycetota > Actinomycetes > Streptomycetales > Streptomycetaceae > Streptomyces > Streptomyces corallincola. Next base: position 30,961 of record NZ_JAHRXF010000018.1, read on the forward strand.
CGCGGACGCCGGGTCGCCGCCCGGCACACCGAGCGCGGAGAACAGTTCGGAGTCGGCCCGGCGCGCGGCGGTCCCGTCCGCCCCGCGGCCGCCGCTCATCGCCCCTCCTCCCCCGGCGGGAGCCCGCGCACACGGGGCGGTTCGAAGGGGGAGGACACGTTCTCGTTGACGGAGCTGATCAGCGCCTTCAGGTCGATGCGTACGAGGTCCACGTCCGCGATGCGCAGAGTGATGTCGCCGGTGATGACGACCCCGCCCGCGAGCAGCCGGTCCAGCAGGTCCACGAGCGCGATCTCTCGGCGCTCCACGACGGTCACCGCTCCTCCCCCGCGCTCCCGGCGGGCGCCTCGCCCGCGAACGAGTACGCGGCCCACGGCCCGGTCAGTTCCACGCGCAGGCCCGGCGTCTCGTCCTTGCTCCGGTCCACGAGTTCCACGAACGCCTCGGATTGCGAACGGCCCACCAGATAGGCCGCGTTGAGCACGTTGCGGCCCGACTCCCCGGAGAGCCGCGCGTTCTGCGGCGGATGCAGCCGGGCGTCCTCCGCGAAGTGGGCGAGCCGGTCGTGCAGGACGGTGGCGAACGTCTCGGCGGTGTGCCACCGCTCCTCGCCCCGGTGGGCGCTCTCGCGCCGCCCGCGCAGATAGTCCCGGCCGCTGGCGGGCCTCGCGGCGACCGGCGCCGCCGCCTCGGCGGGTTCGCGGTCGAGATAGACCTTGACACCCCACTCGACCCGGCCGTCCAGCCGGTCGAGAAGACGCCGGAAGTCGTCCTCGCGGGCCTCGATCATGGCCCGCACTCCGCTGTCGTCACGGAAGACGGTGGCGAGGCGGAGCGGTACGGGGGTGGTGACGCAGGTCAGCGCGTCGATCACACCCTGGTGGGCGCGGGCGGTGGCCGCGAGCCAGTCCAGGTCCTCCAGGTTGCCCCGCAGCGCGCCCTCGGCGAAGTCGTGCTCCGGGACGGTGCTGACCACCGCGACCAGACCGTGGTGGTGCAGCAGCGCGGCCGGGGCACCCCCGACACCGGCCAACTCGGCCTGAAGGGGCGCCCCGAGGGGCCGGCTGACGGCGTACACGTAGCGCAGACCGCTCACGGGACCTCCTTGCGCGAGCGCGACCGGCCGGGCTCCAGCCCCTGAAGCTCCTCAAGGCGGGCCAGCCGCTCCCGCAACTCGGTGTTCTCCCGGACGAGTTGGTCCCGGCGGGCACCGGAGGAGAGCGCCGGGTCGGTCTCCCACCAGTCGATGCCCATCTCCTTGGCCTTGTCCACCGAGGCGACGATCAACCGGAGCTTGATGGTGAGCAGTTCGATGTCGAGGAGGTTGATCCGGATGTCACCGGCGATCACGATGCCCTTGTCGAGCACGCGCTCCAGGATGTCGGCGAGGTTGGCACCCGAGCCCTGCCCGTAGGGCTCGGGGAACCGGGGGGCCGTGGTCATCGACGACTCCCGCCACCGGCGGGCTCGGGCTCCTCGTCGTACTCCTCCTCGTACTCCGCGGCGTCCTCGTCGTCGTCCTCCGGCTCGCCCTCCTCGTAGCCGTCCTCACCGGAGTCGCCGTAGTCCTCCTCGTCCTCGTACTCGTCCTCGTCGCCTTCCTCCTCCTCGGCGTCCCCGTCGTCGTAGGCGTCCTCGTACTCCTCGTCGTCGGCGTCCTCCGATTCCTCGTCCTCGTACTCCTCGGTGTCCTCCGAGCCCTCCTCCGACTCCTCCTGCTCGGCCTCTTCGTCCGCGACCGCGTCCTCGTGGCTGCGCACGACCTCGCCGTCCTCGATCTCGCCGCGCCAGCTGTCCTTGGCCTCGCCGCGGAGGCTGATGAAGCGGACGTAGTTCTTCAGGTCCAGCCGGAGGCGGCGGCCCTGGGCGCGCCAGATGTTGCCGGTCTTCTCGAACAGGCCGCTCGGGTAGTACTCGACGACGAGGAGGACCCGTGTGAGGTTGTCGCCCAGCGAGTGGAAGGTGACGACGCCCTTGGTGCTGCCCTTGGCGCCCTCGGACGTCCACTGGATGCGCTGGTCGGGGACCTGCGTGGTGGTGGTCGCCTTCCAACTGCGGCTGGACCAGAACACCTTGGCCTGCCAGTCGGAGTGGGTGTCGTCGGCCCGATTGGCACTCTTGACGCCCTTGGCGAAGGTGCTGAAGTCCTGGTACTGCGTCCACTGGTCGTAGGCGGTGCGCAGGGGCACCCCCACGTCCACCGACTCGACGATGACGGTGGGCTTGTTGCCGCCGCTCTTGCCCTTGCCGCCCTTGCCGAGTCCGCCGAAGGCGCTCTTCACCTTGTCCTTGACGCGGCCGGCGCCCAGTTCGAGCGCGGACCGCACCGGGCCCTTGCCCTCGGCGAGCTTGCGGCCACCGTCGAGAGCCAGTTTGGCCGTGCCGCCGCCTTCCTCCGCCATGCCGGTCAGCTTCTGCGTGGCCTGGCCGAGTTTGCCCCCCAGCCCTCCCAGCATCCGCTGTGCCTGTGCCGCGAGATAGTCCTGCCCCTCCGCCTTCAGGCGGTCGGCGGCCTCGCTGTGCACGAGCGTGGACAGCGGGTTGCCCGTGACCTTGCCGTTCTCCTGCGCGGAACTGTCCGTCATCGGTCGTCATCACCCTTCGACCGCCGGGAGCGGCCCGCCCGTGAGCCACCGGCTCCGGCCGCCTTCTTCGCGGCGGTCTTCTTGGCCGGGGCGGCCTTCTTCCGGGCGGGCGCGGTCTTCTTCGCGGGGGCGGACTTCTTCGCCGTCGCGGTCTTCTTCGCGGGCGCGGACTTCTTGGCCGTCCTGGCCGGTGTGTTCTTGGCGGGCGCGGACTTCTTCGCGGCTGCCTTCTTGGCGGGGGCGGACTTCTTCGCGGGCGCGCTCTTCCTGGCGGGGGCGGCGCTCTTCTTCGCGGGGGTCCTGTCGGCGGGTGCCTTCTTCGCCGGAGCCCTCCGGGTGGTCTTCCGCCGGGGAGGCCGCGCGTCCGGCTCCTCCTCCGGTTCCGGCTCCTCGTCCTCCTCGGGTTCCTCTTCCTCCTCCTCGCCCTCCTCGTCGTCCTCGTCCTCGGGCTCCTCCTCGTCCTCGAACTCCTCGTCCCTGTCCTCGAACTCCCCGTCCTCGGGCTCCTCTTCCTCCTCGCCCGCTTCCTCCTCCTCGTCCTCGAACTCCTCGTCCTCCTCCGGCTCTTCCTCGTCCTCCTGCGCCTCGTCGTCGAACTCCTCGCCCTCGACGCCGTATTCGTCCTCGTCCTCGTCGTCGGGCGGCCCGTCCTTCCCGGCGCCCGCGCCGCCGGTGGCCGGCACCCCGGCCAACTGGTCGCGGACCTTGACGGTACGAGAGTGCAGCCGGTCGGCGAGCGCGTTGATCTGGCGCTCCGCCAGCCCACCGGAGGCGGCCTTGCCGACACCCGTCAGATCGCTGCGCAACTGGTCCCCGATCTCCTTGAACTGGGGGTTGTCACGCAACTGCTGCTGGAGAAGGTCTCCGATGGCCTTCGGGGTGATGTTCAGTTTCTTGCCCGCCACCGCCGAGCCGACCGCGAGGGCCACCTTCAGCTTCTTTGTGCGTCCGAGCAGATATCCGGCCCCGATGGCGAGGCCCAGTGCGGTGCGATTCATGGTGATGCCGTCCCGTCGCCGGTCGTGTGGGTCGAACGCATGGCGGTCTCCAGCCGGTCGAGCAGTTCGTCCTCCGCACGGTCGAACTCCTCCTCGGTGATCTCGCCCGCCTCCAACCGTCTCTCCAGTGCCCCGAGTTCGGCCCGCACGGTGGCGGGGTCGTAATAGACGCGCTCCGCCTCGTGGAGCACCTGACCGAGCACCCAGGCACCGCCGCGCACCGGCGCGAACGGCAGCAGCAGCACCTCGCCGATCAGTCCCATGTCGTTCTCCTCTCGCCGCTACGGCGTCCCCGTGTCGGCGCGGGCCGTGCTGCCCGCGGGCTCCGCCGGGCCGGGCTCCACGAAGCTGTACGGCGGGAGCGGGCCGTGCACGCTCACGTCGAGGTGCGGGTGGGTCTCGCGGGCCCGCTCGACCAGGGCGACGAAGTGCTCGGCCTCGTCGCGGGCGACCAGGAACGACACGTTGAGCAGCCACCCGGTGGACTCGGGGCCGACCCCGACCGCTGCCGCACCCGGCTCCAGCAGCCCGCGCAGCTCCAGCGCGTCCTCGGCCTCCTTGGCCTTGACCGCACCGGCGACGAGCTCGCCGAGCCGGATCTTGTCCGGGTAACTCCCGCCGCCCGCCTGCCGGTTTGCCTCGGCCAGCGCGCGGAGGTCTCCGCGCTCGGCCATCACGCGGTGCAGGACGGCCTCTTCGATGTGGCTCGCCTTGACGTTGTACTCGACCTTGCCGTCCAGCTCGGCCAGCCGTTCCGCGTAGTGTGCGGCGCGCTCGTCGAGGACGTGAGTGACGGCCGCGTCGTCGGGGGCGACGTTGCCGAACCGCATCGGCAGCACACAGCCGCCCGCGCCGGTCTCGGCCAGGACGTTCTGGTGGGCGAGCAGGTCACGGCGCTTGGGCCGCAGGCCCTCCGGGGCGTCGCTGACCACGGCGGTCAGCTCGCCGGACGTCAGCAGGCGTACCGGCCGCGGCGGCTCACCGACCCCGGACATGCCCTCGGGGAGCGCCGGATGCGAGCGGGAGGTGATCCCGTAGACGTACGTGCTCACTGTTCCGGCTCCTTCCTGCGGCGCGTGGCGGTCTTGCGGGCGCGCGGCCGGGTTTCCCGCTCGCCGTCGCGCTCGCCGTCCTCGTCGCCGCGGGCCTGCTGGAACGCGTCGGAGATGGTCTCCGCCGCGCCGGACAGGGCGCCCTTGGTCTTGCCGTGCGCGCCGGACTCGGTCATCTTGCCGACGATGTCGGGCAGGCCGGGGTCCTTGTGCGGGCCGGATTCCAGGTCGAGGCGGTTGCACGCCTCGGCGAAGCGCAGATAGGTATCGACGCTGGCCACCACGACCCGGACGTCGATCTTCAGGATCTCGATACCGACCAGGGACACCCGTATGAACGCGTCGATGACGAGTCCCCTGTCGAGTATGAGCTCCAGAACGTCGTAGAGACTGCCTCCGCCGCCTCCGCCGCCGCTCTGCTGTGCCGGGACTACGGTCATGCCGGACGTTCCTCTCGTGCGGGGTCGGACGGTTCGGTTGTGCGGGCGGGTGCCGGTACGGGGCGGGGACCGGGGGTGGAGCCGGGGGGTCCGGGGTTCAGCGACCGCCGGGGCCGCGTGTGTCGGCCCGGCCCCGTTCGTAGCGGCGGACCCGCCGGTAGCCGGTGAGCTGTCCGTCGGCGTCGAGCGCCACCTCGTAGCTCGCCATCAGGCTCATCGTGTCGGGCACCCGCTCCAGCTCCATGACCTCCACCTCCAGCGCCCAGCCGTCGCCGGTCTGCTCGAAGGAGGACACCGACTCCGGTCGCATGCCGGTGAGTTCGGCGAGCTGGGCGCGGGCGTCGCGCAGGATCTCCGTCGGCTTGGGACGGGCGGTCCGGCGCTTGGGCCGGGGGCGGGCGGGCTCGCGGTGCCCGGTGTCACGGCTCTCGGAACCGTCACGTCGGGCGCCCGTGCCGCGTCCGCCCCGAGGGCTGTCACGCGGACTGTCGCGCCGACCGGCCGGTGGTTTCTCGGGCTCCCGCGAACGCTGCGACTGCGATATATCTCGTATGTTCGACATGTCCCACCTCTCCGTGCGGGTGGCCAGGTGACCTGAGGCCAAACCTCCGGATGTGCCGTGTCGGGGGACGGCGGAGGGGGCGTACGACGGCGCGAACGGAAAGGGCCCCGGCGCGACCGGCCGATGCCGGTGCCCGAGGCCCCAGGACGTGTCTTCGGACCCCCTCCGCCGCGCGGGCGGAGCGGGGTGCCGCGTGCCGTCCTCAGCGCACGACCGCCTCCTCCACCAGCAGCTTCGCCGCCGTGGCGATGCCTATGGCGTCGATACCGGCCGCGTGCAGCTGCTCGTCGGGGGCGGCGGAGCCGGGCATGGTGCGGACGGCGAGCCGGACCAGGCGCGGCACCGGGCGGCCGTCGCCGAACGCCTCCGCGACGGCGTCCCCGAGGCCGCCCTCGGAGTGGTGGTCCTCGACGGTGATCAGGCAGCCGGTCTCCTCGGCGGCCCGGTGCAGCGTCGCGGTGTCCACGGGCTTCACCGAGTACAGGTCGATGACCCGTACGTCGATGCCGTCCAGGGCGAGCCGGTCGGCGGCGGCCAGCGCCTCGTGCACGGTGACCCCGGCGGCGACGACCGTCAGCCGGTCCCGGTCGCCGGAGCGCAGCACCTTGCTGCCGCCGACGGGGAACTCCTCGTCGGGGCCGTAGACGACGGGGGTGTCGCCGCGCGAGGTGCGCAGATAGCGGATGCCGTCGAGGTCGCCCATCTCCACGACCAGCCGGGCGGTCTGGTTGGCGTCGCACGGATAGAGCACGGTGGAGCCGTGCACGGACCGGAACATCGCCAGGTCCTCCAGGCCCATCTGCGAGGGGCCGTCCTGCCCGATGGCGGTGCCCGCGTGCGAACCGACGAGGTTGATGCCGCTGCCGCTGACGGCGGCCATCCGCACGAAATCGTGGGCGCGGGTGAGGAACGCGGCGAAGGACACCGCGAACGGCACCCGGCCGCGCGCGGCCATCCCGACGGCACAGGCGACGAGCTGCTGTTCCGCGATGTAGCACTCGAAGTACCGGTCCGGATGCTCCTCGGCGAACATCTCGGTACGGGTGGAGTCCCCGACCTCGCCGTCCAGCGCCACGACGTCGCCGCGTGCGGTGCCGAGCGCGGCGAGCGCCTTGCCGAAGGCGTCCCGCGTGGCGACCTCCTCGCCGGTGTCCCAGCGGGGCAGGTGCAGCGCCTCGGCGGTCGCGGAGTGCGGTACGGCGGTGGCGGGCGGCTCGTGCACGCTGACGCGGGCGTCGCCGGGGCCGCCGAGTTCGGCGATGGCCTCGTCCGCCCTGGGCAGCGGTTTGCCGTGCATGCCCTCACGGTCCTCGACGGCGGCGACGCCCTTCCCCTTGAGGGTGCGGGCGATGACGGCGGTGGGGCGGCCGGTGGTGGCGGTGGCCTCCGCCAGGGCGCGGTCGATGGCGTCCACGTCGTGGCCGTCGATCTGTACGGTGTGCCAGCCGAAGGCGGCGAAGCGGCGGGCGTAGGCGTCCAGGTCGTGACCGTGCCGAGTGGGACCGCGCTGACCGAGCCGGTTCACGTCCACCAGCGTGGTCAGGTTGTCCAGCTTCTCGTACCCGGCCTGCTCGGCCGCCTCCCACACCGAGCCCTCCGCCATCTCGCTGTCCCCACACAGCACCCACACCCGCGCGTCTCCCCGGTCCAGCCGCTTCGCGGCCAGCGCCAGGCCCACCCCGACGGGCAGCCCCTGGCCGAGCGACCCGGTGGCGGTGTCCACCCAGGGAAGCCGACGCGGTGTGGGGTGCCCCTCCAGACGGCTCCCCAGCCTGCGGAACGTGAGCAGTTCGGCGTCCTCGACGGCCCCCGCCGCCTTGTACGCGGAGTACAGCAGGGGCGAGGCGTGCCCCTTGGACAGCACGAACCGGTCGTTGGCCGGGTGGTCCGGCCGCTCGAAGTCGTACCGCAGATGGTTGGCGAACAGGACCGCCACGAGGTCGGCGGCCGACATCGAGGACGTGGGATGCCCCGATCCCGCGGCATCGGCGGCCCGCACACTGTCCACGCGCAGCTGTCGTCCGAGTTCCACGAGCTGGTCGGTGTTCATGGGTCTCCTTCGTTGGGGGGAGCCGGTCCGGGTCCGGGCGCCCGTGCTCGCCCGCGTGCGCCGCCGCGCGTACGGTCACCGGAGCGGCAGCACGCCCCGCACGGCGAGGCATTCCGCGTAACCAGGCGGATGCCACCCAAACGCGGACCGGCGGGCGCGGTGGGTCACGGTGGGCGCGGGTTCGCCGGGAGGGCGGGCAGACCGGGCGCGGGCCGGGACGACCAGCGATGCCGCGTGCGGTGCCCGGCCGTGCGCGCCGGGACGGGCTGTACCGAGGCCGTCCGGGAGCCGCACCGGGCACATGGGTGCCCTGTGCGGGCGCGGCGACCCCAACTAGGCTCGCCCGCATGGAGATTCTGGGCACCTCGCTGCGCGTCTGCGTCACGGACCTCGACACCGCCGTCCCGTTCTACGAGCGTCTCGCGGGCGCCGCTGCGCTGCGTTTCGAGCGCGGGGGCGTGACGGTCGCCGCGATTGGGCCGTTCCTTCTGATGAGCGGGCCGCCGGAGGAGCTGGAGCTGCTGCGGAAGGTGACGGCGACCGTCGCGGTGAAGGACGTGGACGAGGCGCACCGGCTGCTGACCGAGCTGGGCGGGCACATCCTGGCGGGCCCGGTGCCGTCGCCGGTGGGCCGTACGCTGCTGGCCATGCACCCGGACGGTTCGATCTACGAGTACGTCGATCACCTCGGCACCGGCGGCCAAGTGGCCTGAAAGCGACGGGCGTTGTCAGGCTTCCGTACGCATCTCGGCGGTGAGCGCCCAGCGTTCGTGATCGCGCCAGGCACCGTCGATGAACAGCATGGCGGGTGAGAAGCCCTCCAGGCGGAACCCGGCGCCGCGCGCCAGCGCGATCGAAGCGGCGTTCGCGGGCTGCACGTTGATCTCCAGCCGGTGCAGCCCGAGCGGCCCGAAGGCGTGCCCGAGGACCAGGCCGAGCCCCTCCCGCATCAGCCCGCGTCCGGCGGCGTGCGCGAACGCGCCGTAGCCGAGGGCGCCGCACTGGAAGGCGCCCCGGACGATGTTGTTGATGTTGATGAACCCGGCGATGCCCCCGCCGTCCCGCTCGCAGACCAGGAACCCCGCCCGCGCCGGGTCCTCGATCAGCGGGCGGGCGTAGGCGGCGTACGCCTCCTCGGTGCCCGGCGGGAACAGCCACGGCCGGTGCAGCCCGACGCTCTCGCGGGCCCGCGCGGTGAACTCGGGGCCGTCGTCCGGGGTGAACGGCCGGATGGCCGTGCGGGGGCCTTCGGCGAGGTGGGGGGCGGTGGCGTGGGACATCCGGCCAGCCTATCCACCGCGCCGGAAGACTCCCCCCGCCGCCTCGGTCCCGGTCGGCACGGAGCCGCCCCGGTCAGCGCAGCGCCGGTTCGTCCAGGGTCAACGTGCCCGCCTCCGCGTCGAGTTCGGCCGCGACCCCGAACGGCACCGTCGTCGCCCCGTCACCGTGTCCGAAGCCGAAGTCCTCCGCGACCGGTACGCCGAGGGGCGCGAGCCGGTCGAGGAGCATGGGCCGGAGCCGTTCGTAGGGGTCGCACTGCGCCCAGGAGCCGAGCAGCACACCGTGCGCGCCCTCCAGCCAGCCGGAGCGCAGGAGTTGGGTGAGATACCGGTCGAGACGGTACGTCTCCTCGCCGACGTCCTCCAGGCAGACCAGGCCGCCGCGCGCGGAGGTCCGGGCGTCGGGGGTGCCGATGTCGGCGGCGAGCAGGGAGAGGCAGCCGCCGAGAGTGACACCGCGGGCCCGGCCGGGGACGAGGGCCCGCCCGCCGGAGGTGAGGGTGCGGACGGTCTCCGGGGCGAACAGGGTGGCCCGCAGACCCGCCTGTGCCCGCTCGTTCTTCACGAAGTCCAGCCCCGCGGCCATCGGTCCGTGCAGGGTGGCGAGGCCGAGCCGGACGGCGAACGCCTCGTGCAGCGCGGTCACGTCGCTGAAGCCGACCAGCACCTTGGGCCCGGCGGCGCGCAGCGCGTCCCAGTCCAGCAGCCCGGTGATCCGCTGGGCGCCGTAGCCGCCGCGCGCGCAGATCACGGCGTCCACGGACGGGTCGCACCACGCCTGCTGGAGATCGGCCGCGCGGTCGGCGTCCGTGCCCGCGAGGTAGCGGAACTCCGGGTGGCGGCCGAGGACATGGGGTGCGGCGAAGGCGTCGAGCCCCCAGCTCCGCAGCACGTCGAGTCCGGCGGCGAGGCGTTCACCGGGCACCGGCCCGCTGGGCGCGACGACGGCGACACGGGCGCCGGGAGCGAGCCTGCGCGGGCGTCGCAGCTCTCTCACGGTCGCAGCTCCAGTTCCGGCAGGCCCGGTACGTCCAGGCCGAACACCTGGGCGTAGAGGGAGAGTTCGGCCTCCAGGGCGCGGATCATCGTGTCGGCGCGACGGAAGCCGTGGCCCTCGCCCTCGAAGGTGAGGTACCGGTGCGGGACCCCGCGTCCGGCGATCCGGCCGAGGAACCGCTCGCACTGGGCGGGCGGACAGATCACGTCGTCCAAGCCCTGGAGCAGCACGAACGGCGCGGTGAGCCGGTCGGCGTGGGTGACGGGCGACCGTTCGGCGTAGCGGTCGGGGACCGTCTCGCGCGGGCCGATCAGGGACTCCAGGTAGCGGGACTCGAAGTCGTGGGTGTCGCCGGGGCCCCAGGCGGTGAGGTCGAGCACCGGGTAGATGATCGTGCCGCAGGCGTAGACGTCGGTGGTGGTCAGGGAGGCGGCGGTGGTCCAGCCGCCCGCGCTGCCGCCCCGGATGGCGAGCCGGGCGGGGTCGGCGGTGCCTTCGTCGGCGAGGGCGCGGGCGACGGCCGCGCAGTCCTCGACGTCCACCACGCCCCACTGCCCGCGCAGCCGCTCCCGGTAGGCGCGGCCGTAGCCGGTGGAGCCGCCGTAGTTGACCTCGGCGACACCGATGCCGCGCGAGGTGAAGTAGGCGATCTCCAGATCGAGGACGGCGGGGATGCGGCTGGTGGGGCCGCCGTGCGCCCAGATGACGTAGGGCGGGAGTTCGCCGTCGGGGGCGGTGCGGTGCGGGTGGTGGGGCGGGTAGACCTGGGCGTGCACCTCGCGGCCGTCGGGGCCGGTGAAGACCCGGACGCGGGGGCGCGGGTAGTACGCGGGGTCCACGGGGTCGTGGTGGCGGGAGCCGATCGCGCGGGCGCGTCCGCTGCGGATGTCCAGCTCGACGACCTCGGGGGCGGTGTGGTGTCCGGCGCCGACGGCGGCGACCCGGCCGCCGTGCGCGGCGAGGGTGCCCGCGAACTCGGTCCAGGGCCCGGCGGCGTCCACCAGGTCGCCGGACTCGGGGTCGAGTATGCCGAGGCTGGTCGCGCCCCGGCCGTGGACGACGGCGACGAGACCGTTGTCCAGCGGGGCGAACCAGTTCAGGCCGAGCTTCCACAGCGGACCGGCGAACTCCTCCTCGCGGGGGTGGAGCGGGGTGCCGTCGCGGTAGAGGTTCCACCAGCCGCTACGGTCGCTCGTGTACAGAAGACCGCCGTCGGAGGACCATTCGACCTGCGCGACGGACTCGTCCGGCCCCCCGGCCACCGTGTGGACGGTGTGCACCGTGCCGTCGGCCCCGATCTCACCGACCAGCAGTTCGGTGCCGTCCCACGGCATCCGGGGATGGTCCCAGGCCAGCCAGGCGGCCCGCCGCCCGTCCGGCGACACCCGCAGCCCGGTGACGAACCGGTGCCGCCCGTCGGTGAGTTCACGCACCGCCGCACGGTCCCCGGCCGCCGACCCGTCCAACGGCACGGCCACGTGCAGCCGCCGTACGTCGTCCGGGCCGTCCCCGGTGAACTCCTCCAGCACACAGCGGACTTCGCCGCCCCCGAGGTCGATCCGCGGCTCCGCCCAGCGCAGGGCGCCTCCGGCCGCCGACACCGGGGCGGCCGGGGTCAGCGGCACCGGGTCGGTACCGGGGCGCCAGGAGTACAGCCGCTGGTCCGCGAAGTGGGTGAACACCACCAGGGGCCCACCGTCACCGTCCGTACCACCGTCACCGTCCGCCCCACCGGGCCCGGCGCCCGCGTCCGGCACGCCGTCCCAGGGCCGCCCGCCGTACTCGTGGACGCGGTTGCGGACGTTCCACGGTGCGGGCAGGACCGTTTCCTCGGTGCCGTCGCCCCGGCGGCGTACCAGCGCCCGGCGACCGGCCTCGGCGGGCCGGGGTTCGGTCCACCAGACCTCGTCCCCGACGAACCCGACCCACTCGGGCTGCCCGTCGTGCGCGGCGGCCAGTGCCGCGTCGATCGGGGACGGCCAGGAGCCGTACGCCTGCTTCTCGGTGTCCGTCACGTCCGCGTCCTCCACGTCCGCCACCCTGTGCTCCCCCATGTCTCACACCGTCCGCAGGAACCGGTCCAGCACCCGGACGCCGAAGTGCAGCGCCTCGACGGGCACGCGCTCGTCCACGCCGTGGAACAGCGCCTGGTAGTCGAACTCCTCGGGCAGCTTCAGCGGCGCGAACCCGTACCCGGTGATGCCGAGCCGCGAGAACTGCTTGGCGTCGGTGCCGCCCGACATGCAGTACGGCACGACGTGTCCCTCGGGCGCGAACTCCCGTACGGCGGCGCCCATCGCGGCGAACGTGGGCGAGTCCACCGGCGCCTCCAGCGCGGTCTCCCGGTGCAGGAACTCCCAGTCCACGTCCGGCCCGGTGAGCCGGTCCAGGGTGGTCCGGAACTCGTCCTCGGCACCCGGCAGGAAGCGTCCGTCCACGAAGGCGACGGCCTCGCCGGGGATGACGTTGACCTTGTAACCGGCGTCCAGCATCGTCGGGTTGGAGCTGTTGCGGATGGTCGCCTCGACCAGCTTGGCGGCCGGGCCGAGCTTGGCCAGCAGCCCGTCCACGTCGTCGAAGTCCGGCTCCAGGCCGTACAGCGCGGCCAGTTCGGTGAGCGCGGCCCGCACGGTCGGGGTGAGCCGCAGCGGCCACTCGTGCTCGCCGATCCGGGTCACGGCGGCGGCGAGCCGGGTCACCGCGTTCTCGGCGTTGACCTTGGAACCGTGCCCGGCCCGGCCGCGCGCGGTGAGCTTCGTCCAGCCGGTGCCGCGCTCCCCCGCCGCGATCGGGTAGATCTGCCGCCCCGAGCCGTCGTGGAAGGTGAACGCCCCGGACTCGCTCACGCCCTCGGTGACCCCGTCGAACAGCTCGGGGTGCCGGTCCGCGAGGAACCCGGAGCCGTCCTCGGCGCTGGCCTCCTCGTCGGCGGTGAACGCGATCACCACGTCCCGGCGCGGCCGGACCCCCTCACGCGCCCACAGCCGGGCCACGGCCAGGATCATCGCGTCCATGTTCTTCATGTCCACGGCACCGCGCCCCCAGACCACGCCGTCGCGGATCTCCCCGGAGAACGGGTGCACGCTCCAGTCGGCGGCCTCGGCCGGGACGACGTCCAGGTGACCGTGGACGAGGAGGGCGTCGGCGGACGGGTCGGTGCCGGGGATGCGCGCCACGACGTTGGTACGGCCCGGCGTGCGCTCCAGCATCAGCGGCTCAAGCCCGGCACCGGCCAGCCGCTCGGCCGCGTACTCGGCGGCCGGACGCTCCTGGCAGTCGCCGCCGCCCCGGTTGGTGGTGTCGATCCGGATCAGGTCGGACGTGAACGCGACGACCTCGTCCAGTGCCTGCTGGTCAGCCATACTGCTCCTCCACCGCGGCCGAGACGATCGTCGTGACCGCCTTGAAGGTGCGGATTCCCTCGTACATGGTGTCGCTGGTGTACGCGACCTTGCGTTCCCCGACGCGCGCGACGCCGGGCACGACGGTGGCGGCCATCGCCAGGTGCTCGGCGTCGAACTCGACGGCCACGGTGAACGGGCCTGCCTGGAGCGGCTGCTGACGGACCGCCAGCTGGGTGGCGTCCTTCGCGGCGGCCCGGATCTCGGCGGCGGTACGGGCCGGGGTGCGGCAGACCGCCGCGTACCGCGAGACGTGGTCCTTGACCGCGACCTTCCGCGCCTCGGGCGCGTAACCGAGCGCGTCCTCGCAGGCCAGGTCGTCGCCGGTGACCAGGACGACGGGTACGCCGTACTCCGCGACGACGTGCGCGTTGAGCAGGCCCTCGCTGGCGCGTACGTCGTTCACCCAGACGCCGGTGATCTGGTTGGCGAGGTAGGTGTGGGCGAGGACGCCCTCCATACCGGCGCCCGTGTGGTAGCCGACGAAGGCGATGCCGTCGATGTCGCCGTGCTGTACGCCCTCGACCATCGACAGTGCCTTGTGGCGGCCGGTGAGCATCTCGACCCGGTCGTCCAGACGCTCCAGCAGCAGGTTGCGCATCGTCCAGTGGGCCTCGTTGACCAGGACCTCGTCCGCGCCGCCGTCGAAGAAGCCGAGTGCGGCGGCGTTCACGTCCGAGGTGAACATCGCGCGGCAGCGTTCCCATTGCGGGGTGCCCGGCAGCACATCGGCGGGCCAGGTGACGCCGGTCGCGCCCTCCATGTCGGCGCTGATGAGGATCTTCATGCGGGGCACGTTACGCGGTATGCCTTCCGCGAGTCACGAGGGGCGGGGGTGAGGCGGCGCCGGCCTTTCGCCGCGGGCCCACCACGGCCGCTCACGCGGTTCCCCGCACCCCTCGACCCCGCCCGCCGGGCCGGGGTGCCCCCGCGAGGGGGCGCCCCGGCTCGTCAGGGGGGCTACTCGCGGGCCAGGACGTACCAGTGGGCCGGGAGATCGATCCGGGTGCCGTCGGTGTGGTGTTCGGTCTGGGGGAGGGTGGTGTCGCCGTCGGCGAGGACCGTCAGACCGGCTTCGGCCAGGAGGCGGGTGATCTCGCCGTCGGGGGCGGCGGCGGGCTTGAGGCCGTGGTCGAAGACGCGGCGGAGCTTGGGCGGGGGGCCGTCGGGGCCGGAGGCGGCACGGGCGAGGACGTCACGGGAGGCGGGGGTCAGTTCGACCACGAAGGCGCGGCCGTCCGCGCCGATCAGCTCGGCCACCGCAGCGGCGACCAGTGGCCGGGCGGGCGGTTCGCTCTGGTGGATGACGGCCCGCATGTAGACGTGGGTGTCACCGAGCCGGGTGTGCAGCGCGCGGACCGCGTCGAGGTCGGTCAGGTCGAGCTGTTCGAACTCCACGCCGGTGCCCTCGGCGGCGCTCCGGGCGTGTTCGACGGCCGCGTGCGAGAGGTCCACGCCGACCGCGCGGGCGAACCGGGTGGCGAGGTAGCGGGTCTGGGTGCCGTTGCCGCAGCCGAGGTCCACGACGGTGCGCGCGGGGTCGGCGTGCGGGAGCAGCAGGGCGCTGTGCGGTGCGGCGGTGAGGGAGGGATCGGCGTCCCAGATGGCCTCACCGGTCGCGTCGGAGGTGGAACTCCAGTAACTCTCCCACGCGGCACGGTAGTTGTCGGACACGTTCATACGGTCTCCCCAGGGTCGGTTCCGTGATCCGGATACCGTGCTGACGGGTCGTCAGGCAAGGGGTGGGCGCATATCGCCGGGTGAACAGCGGCTCCCGGCGCGCGGTGGGGGCGCGCGAAACACCTCGGGCGCCTCTCGGCGGGCGGACGCGCGGGGGCTATGAGGCGCCGGGCACGTTCTGTTCGAACCACACCGTCTTGCGGTGTCCGCTCGTCGTGGCGCCCCACTCGCGGGCGAGGCGGCTGACGACGCGGAGTCCACGGCCGGCCTCGTCGTCGGGGCGGGGTTCGCGCATGTCGGGCAGCGCGGGCTCGCCGTCGGTGACTTCGAACAGCAGGGCGTCGGTGCGTACGACGCGCAGTCCGACGGGGCCGGAGCCGTGCCGTACGGCGTTGGTGACGACCTCGCTGACCAGCAGCTCCGCCGTCTCGACGGCCTGCGGGAGCCCCCATTCGCGCAGCCGGTCGCGGACCAGGCGGCGGGCGCGGGCCACTTCGCGCGGGTCGGCGTCGAGGGTCCACTCGGCGACGTGGTCGGCGGGGACGCCGTTGAGCCGGGCCATCAGCAGGGCGACGTCGTCCTTGCGTCCGCCACGGGTGTTGAGGGCGCGGATGATGGTGTCGCAGGCGGCGTCCATCGAGGCGGCCGGGTGGGCGGCGGACTCGCAGAGCGCGGCGATGCCGTCCCCGAT
Organism: Streptomyces corallincola; assembly: GCF_019104725.1. Taxonomy (GTDB): domain Bacteria; phylum Actinomycetota; class Actinomycetes; order Streptomycetales; family Streptomycetaceae; genus Streptomyces; species Streptomyces corallincola. The sequence goes on from NZ_JAHRXF010000018.1 coordinate 46,697, forward strand.
GTCGGAGCCGCGCACCTCGACCAGCCCGTCCGTGCAGAGCACCAGCCGGTCGCCGGGCGCGACCCGGACCACGGTGGACTCGAACGGCACCCCGCCGACGCCGATGGGCGCCCCGGTGGGCAGATCGAGCAGTTCGCTGCGGCCGTCCTCGGCGCGGACCAGCACCGGCGGGATGTGTCCCGCGTTGGCGATGCGGAGTTCGCCCCGGATCGGGTCGTAGACGGCGTAGAGGCAGGTGGCGAGGTAGTTCTCACCGAGGCGCCGGGCCAGGTCGTCCAGATTGCGCAGGAGTTGGGCGGGCGGGGTCTCCAGCGCGGCCATCGTCTGGACGGCGGTGCGCAACTGGCCCATCATCGCCGCCGAGTTGAGCCCGTGACCCATGACGTCACCGACGACGAGGGCGGTACGGGAGCCGGGCAGTTTGACGGTGTCGAACCAGTCGCCGCCGATCCGGCCGAGCAGGGTGCCGGGGAGATAGCGGGTGGCGATGTCGCAGCCCGGCATGCGTGGCGCGACCTGCGGCAGCATGCTGTCCTGGAGGGTCTCGGCGACGTTCTCCTGGTAGGTGTACATGCGCGCGTTGTCGAGCACCAGGCCCGCGCGGGCGGCGAGTTCGGCGCCGGTGGTGCGGTCCATGTCGTCGAACGGCGGCCGGTCGGGGCGGCGCATCAGCACCATGAAGCCGAGGACGACGTTACGGGCCTTGAGCGGGACGATCAGCAGGGAGCGGCCGTTGATCAGCGGGCGCAGGTCGCGCTTCTCGAACTCGCCGGAGATCCGGTCCCCGAGTTCGTCGCCGACCCTGGGGATCAGCACGGGCTCGCCGGTGACCATGCACTGGTGGAACGGGGTGTGTTCGGGGAACGCGAACGCCTCCCCGACGGGCACGGTGTCGTCCCAGCGGCCGGGTTCGTCGTTGTGCTCGACCCAGACGCGGTGCATCAGGGTGGTGGCGTCGGGCGGGCCGTCCGGGAAGCCCTCCCCGGCGAGCACGGCGGACCGCAGATGGGTACCGGCGAAGTCGGTGAAGCGGGGCACGGCGGCGCTGGTGACCTCGCGGATGGTCTCACCGAGGTCCAGCGAGGAGCCGATGCGGGAGCTGACCTCGTTCAGGAACTCCAGGCGCTCGCGGACGGCCGCGTACTCCAGGTCGTACTCGGCGCCGGACGGGACGACGGGCGCGGCACCGCGCTGCCGGGGCGGCTCGGCGGTGAGCGGGAGTCGGCCGGGCCGCCGGGGCACACCCCAGTGCGGGGTGACGGGCACCCGCTCGTACTGGCTGAACTCCAGTATGGGATAGCCCAGTTCGAGTACCTGGGAGACGATCCGGCCGCTGAGTCCGGGGCCCATGCTGGGCAGGATCTCGGGAAGCCTGCGCTCCAGGGCTTCGGGGTCCGGGAGTTCGGTGTACCGGGCGAAGCCGGGCGAGATGCGTTCGTCGGTGCCGTCCTCCGGGCCGCGTTCACGCCGCAGCCGGGTCGCGTCGGCGGCGAGGACCAGCAGCCGGGAGGGGTCGGGACCGACCAACGGGTAGGCCCACCAGAGCACTTCGACCCGCTCGGCACCCTCCGCCGGGCCGCCGGTGCCCCGGCCCGCCGGGTCGGCCGGTTCCGCCGGGTCGAACCGGGCGCAGCCGGAGACGGGGTACGCGGAGTGGCCGCCGAGGAGGGCGGCGAGGCCGGACCCGGGCCCACCGGCGTCGAGCCCGACCCCGCCGAGACCGCCGTCCGCCGCGAGCAGGTCGTCGGCCACGGCGCCGCCGCGGGCGTCCGGCGCCGGTGTGCCGTGGGTGTCGTCGGAGAGGGCGCCGGAGACCGGGAGGAGGTCGGCGGCCGGACGGCCCACGGCGTCCTGCCGGGCCACGCCGAAGAGGCGGTGCGCGCCGCTGCTCCAGTGGGACACCCGGGCGTCGCGGTCCACGACGACCACGGCCAGTGGGATACGGCCCGCGTCGGCGCCGGGGGCGCCGCCTCCGGGAGGCGTGTCCCGCTCGCTGCCACGGTCCATGAACCAGGCCCTCTCTCCCGCGGCTCTCCGCAAACGATCTGTGCCGCCGCTCCCTACCGTACGGGCGGGACCGTCCGCGATGTGGGGCAATCACGGAATTGCCCGCGCCGCCCGCCACTCCTCTTACCGCGCCCCGGTGCACGCCCGCGCACCGGGGCCGCCGAAGGGGCCGCCGGGCCCCTCGTGGCTCAGTCCTCGTGGCCGAGCTGGAGATCCCGCTCGGTGCGTCCGCCGCCCGCGACCTGGAGCACGGTGGCGACCGGCGGGTACCCGGCGGCGATCACCGTGTACTCGCCGGAGGACAGGTCCACGAAGCGGAACGTGCCGTCGGCTCCGGTGGTGAGGGTGTCCACGACGTTCCCGGCGGCGTCCAGCAGGGTGACCCGCGCGTCCTCGACGGGACGTCCGCCGCCCGCCCGCACGGTGCCCTTCAGCGAGGCGCCGCCCGCGAGTTCGATGTCCTGGCGGGTCTCGCGGGACGCCTGGACGGTGACCGGGAGCGCGGCGGGCCGGTGGGCGGGGGCACCGGCGGCGAGGGTGTACTCCCCGGCGACGAGTTCGCTGATGACGTAGCCGCCCTCGTGGCCGCTGCGGACGGCGGCGACGACCTCGCCCTGCACATTGGTGAGGGTGACGGTGGCGTCGCGCACGGGGGTCCCGTCGGCGGCCCGCACACTGCCCGCGAGCCGTCCGGCGCCGCCGAGCACCACGTCGAGTTCGACGGGCCGGTCCCCGACGGTGACGGTGACGGCCTGCGGCTGGTGCCCGCCCGCCGCCGCGATCAGTACGTACGACCCGGCACCGGGGGTGGTGAGGGCGTAGCGGCCGTCGTCGCCGCTGGCGCCCCGGCCGATCTGCCGTCCGGAGACGTCGATCAGGGTGAGGGCGGCGCGCGGCACTGCGGTCCCGTCGGGATGCTGCACCCCACCGCGCACGGGGACACCGGCGGCGGTGGCGGCCGGAGCGGCGGCGAGCGGGGTACGGGGCTGGGCCGGAACGGCGGACGCGGGAACGGTCCGGGCGGCCGGGGCGGCCCGGGTCACGGGCACGGTGGGCGGTGCGGAGCCGCCGGGTGCCGCCGGGTCCGCACCGGCCACCGTGCCCTCCCCGGGCATGTTCTCGACGTTCTCGGCATGCTCGGCGCTCGCGCCGTTCTCGGCGGTCTCGGCGGTCTCGGCGTGGTGGGACACCAGCGGTTTCTCCTTGAGGAAGAAGGCGATCAACAGGCCGAGGAGCAGCACCGGAACGAGGTAGAGGAAGATCCGGGGCATCGCGTCGGCATAGGCGCGGATGTAGGCGTCGCGCAGCGCGGGCGGCAGCGCGTGCACCAGTTGCGGGGTCAGGGACTCGGGGTCGGGCAGCGCGCCGCCGCCCGTGCGCGCCGGGAGTTCGGCGCGCAGCGCGTCGGTGAGGCGCCCGGCGAAGAGGGTGCCGAAGACGGCGGCGCCGACGCTGCCGCCGATCTGCCGGAAGTAGTTGTTGGCGCTGGTCGCGGTGCCGAGGTCGGCCGGGCGCACCGAGTTCTGCACCGCGAGCACGAGCACCGGCATGACCAGGCCGATCCCGGCGCCGAGGACCGCCATCCAGACGCTGTACTGGAGCCGGGGCGTGTCGGTTTCGAGCCGGGACAGCAGCCACATGCCGAGCGCGGACAGCGCGCCGCCCGCGATCGGGTAGAGCTTGTAGCGGCCGGTGTGGCTGATGAGCTGGCCGCTGACGATGGAGGCGACGACGATGCCCGCCATCATCGGCAGCATGAGCAGCCCGGACTCGGTGGCGCTCGCCCCGTCCACCATCTGGAGGAAGGTCGGCAGATAGCTCGCCGCGCCGAACAGGGCGATGCCGACGACGAGTCCGGCGAGCGCGGTGACGTTGAAGACGGAGTCGCGGAACAGGCGCAGCGGGATGACGGGTTCGGCCGCGCGGTGCTCGGCGTACACGAACAGCCCGGCCGCCGCGACGGCCCCGAGGGCGAGACCGATGATCTCCCGCGAACCCCAGGCGTACTCGGTGCCGCCCCAACTGGTCAGCAGGACCAGGCAGGTTGACGCGGTGGCGAGCAGGAGTGCGCCGGGTACGTCGAGGCGGGCGCGTCCGGTGGGCTTCGGCAGTTTCAGGACGACGCTGATCACGGCGAGGGTGAGCAGCCCGAAGGGGACGTTCACGTAGAAGCACCAGCGCCACGAAAGATGATCGGTGAAGTAGCCGCCGAGCAGGGGTCCGGCGACGGAGGCGAGGCCGAACGCGGCGCCGATCAGACCCATGTACCGGCCGCGCCGCCGGGGCGGCACGATGTCCGCGATGATCGCCTGTACGCCGATCATCAGACCGCCCGCGCCGATGCCCTGGACGGCGCGGAAGGCGATGAGCTGGTCCATGCTCTGCGCGCGCCCGGCGAGCGCGGAGCCCACGACGAAGACCAGGATGGCGAACTGGAAGACGCCCTTGCGGCCGAGCAGGTCACCGAGCTTGCCGTACAGCGGCAGGCCGATGGTGGAGGTCAGCAGGTACGCGGTGATCGCCCAGGACATCCGGTCCAGGCCGTGCAGCTCACCGACGATCTTGGGCAGCGCGGTGGCGATGATCATCTGCTCCAGCGCGGCGAGGAGCAGGGCGAGCATCAGCCCGGCGAAGATCAGCCGCACGCGGCGCGGGTCGGGCACGTCGGACACGCCCGCCCCGCCGGGGGGTGCGGCCGTCTCCGCCGTCTCCCCCGGCGCCGTCGGGTCCGGGCCGCCCGCCGGTGCCGTTCCGGGCGGTCCGGCCGACGGGTCCGCCGACTCGTGCTGCACCAGTGTCGTCCCGCCCACGTACCGCTCCCCTCGTCGCACCTGTTCGCACATTTCCCGCGCGAGGCGACAACTGCGAACAAGTACGGCGAGTTACGGCACAGAAGCGGTCCGGGCCCGGACTCACTCGAACCGGTGAGGGTCAACTCCCTTGTGCGGGACTGCACTTGGCGTGCCGCCCGTGACAGGAGGCGGCTACTTCTCCACGTGGGCCGCGAGGTTGGCGAGGATCGCGTCGTAGATCCGGCCGAGCCCCTTGGGCGCGAAGGTGCGCTCGAAGAAGCCGCCGACGCCACCGGCGCCGTCCCAGACGGTGGTGACGACGACGCGGGAGGCGCCCTCCCCGGCCGGGGTGACACGCCAGGTGGTGACCATCGAGGAGTTGCGGTCCTTCTCGACCAGTTCGCCCTCGACGGGCTCCGTCACGTCGAGCAGGCAGTCGCGGACCCGCTTGCTGGTGGCCTGGAGCTTCCAGTGCACGACGGTCCCCTCACCGTCGCCGCCCTCGCGGACCTCGTACTCGCTGAAGTGCTCGGGGAGCAGCTCCCGCCGGGTGCCGCGGTAGTCGGCGACCGCGTCGAACACCTTCTCCGCGTCCGCTGTGACGACCCGCTCCGTAGTGGCCTCGACCTGCGCCATCGCTCTCCTTAAGGACCTGCGCTCCAAGGGCTGTACGGCAAGCCAACCACCCCGGCGACCGGGCCCTCAAATCGGGTCGCACGATCATGCGAACGTATGTTCTATTCTGAAGTCGAGCGACACCGAGGAGGCGTCATGCGCTGGGAGAACCTCGCCGTGCAAGCCGGGGAACCGGACGACGACGACGGCGGACACGGCCGGGCCGCCGACGCCGCGCTGTTCGGCGCGGACGCCGTGACGACCCGGACGTTCGACACCCCCGAGTTCAAAGGGATCACCTTCCACGAGGTGCGGGCCCGGTCGGTGCTGAACCGGGTGCCGGGGGCGTCGCGGATGCCGTTCGAGTGGACGGTGAACCCGTACCGGGGGTGTTCGCACGCCTGCGTGTACTGCTTCGCGCGCAAGACGCACAGCTACCTGGACCTGGACACCGGGATCGGTTTCGACACGCAGATCGTGGTGAAGGTGAACGCGCCGGAGGTGCTGCGCCGCCAGCTCGCCTCGCGCCGCTGGCAGGGGGAGCACGTGGCGATGGGCACCAACGTGGACTGCTATCAGCGGGCGGAGGGCCGCTACCGCTTGATGCCGGGGATCATCGGCGCCCTCACCGAGCGCGCGAACCCGTTCTCCATCCTGACCAAGGGCACGCTGATCCTGCGGGACACGGAGTTGCTCCAGCGGGCGGCCGAGGTGACGGACGTGGGTGTGTCGGTCTCGGTCGGCTTCACCGACCCGGAGCTGTGGCGCACGGTGGAACCCGGTACTCCGGCTCCGGAGCGGCGGCTGGACGTGGTGCGCGCGCTGGGCGAGCGGGGTATCGGGTGCGGGGTGCTGATGGCGCCGGTCGTGCCGTTCCTCGGCGATCATCCGGACGCGCTGCGCGAGACGGTCCGGGCGATCGCCGCGTCCGGGGCTACCTCGGTGACCCCGCTGGTGCTGCATCTGCGGCCCGGCGCGCGCGAGTGGTTCATGTCCTGGCTCGCCGCCCACCACCCGTATCTGGTCCGCCGCTACGAGCGGCTCTACGCGGAGGGCGCGTACGCACCGCGCTGGTACCAGCGCCGGATCACCCGCCAGGTGCACGAGCTGGCACGGGAGTACGGCATCGGCCCGTCACGGCCCGGCGAGGCGCGACGGCCGCGCCAGGCACCCGTGGACGGGCCGGAGGAGGACGGCACGGCGACTGAGCCCACGCAGCTGACGCTGATGTAACGGCGGGCCCGGTCCTCCCCGCACCCGTCCCCTGGCCGCCCCGCACCGCATGACATCCCCACCCACCCCTGGCCACCCCCGCACCCCGTCGCACCCCCCACCCCCGGCCCCTCGTGGCGGGCCGACCCCGACGGGACCCGGGCCCTCCCCGGAGGGCCCGCGTTGGAGGGCAACCCTCGGACCATCCGGGTCAACTATCGGCCAATCAGGTTCTTCCGGGTTCCCGCGTAGGGACGATGCGGCGTGGACCGTGACCCGCGCGGTTCACGCCACCCTCCGTCCCAGGGGAGCACTCATGAGAACTCGCGCAGCCGTGCTGTGCGCGACCGCCGCCGTGCTGGCGGGCTCGGTCACCGCGCTGCCGGCCCGCCCGGCCGCCGCGGCGCCCGCGAACCCGTCCGCCACAGCCGCTGCGGCCGACCCGGTCGCCTGGAAGAAGTGCGCCACCGACGACTCCCCGACCCTCCAGTGCGGCTCCCTGCGCGTCCCGCTGGACCACGCGGACCCGTCCGGCCGCCAGATCACCCTGGCCCTGTCCCGCGTCCCGCACACCGCGAAGACGTCCGAGGGTCCGCTGCTGGTGAACCCCGGCGGACCGGGCGGCAGCGGACTGACGCTCGCCGGTTTCGTGGCCTCCGCGCTGCCCGCGACGGTGTCCTCCCGGTACGACGTGATCGGCTTCGACCCGCGCGGGGTGGGTCGCAGCACCCCGGCCCTGGACTGCGCGCCGGGCCACTTCGAGCCGGTCCGCCCGGACAGTGTCCCGGCCACCCCCGAGACCGAGCGCGCCAACCTGGACCGCGCCCGCGCCTTCGCCGCCGCCTGCGGCGAGGCCCACGCGGACGTGCTGCCGTACCTCACCACCGAGCAGTCGGCGCGGGACATGGACAGCGTCCGCGCGGCCCTCGGCGCCGACCGGATCAGCTACTTCGGCTACTCCTACGGCACCTACCTCGGCGCGGTCTACGCGAAGCTGTTCCCGCGCCGGGTGCACCGCCTGGTGCTGGACTCCGTGGTGGACCCGACCGGTGTCTGGTACGAGGACAACATCGGCCAGGACTACGCGTTCAACGAGCGGCACCGCGCGCTGATGGCGTGGATCGCCCGCAACGACGGCGCGTACGGGCTCGGCACGGACCCGGCGAAGGTCGAGGACGCCTGGTACGCGATGCGGTCGGCGCTGGCGAAGCGACCGGCCGGGGGTGTGGTCGGCGCCTCGGAGCTGGAGGACACCTACCTCCCCGGCGGCTACTACGACGGCTACTGGCCGTACCTGGCCTCGGCGTTCGCGGCGTACGTCCACGACGGCGAGACCGAGCCGCTGGTGGAGGCGTACCGGAACTACGGTGCGGTGGACGGGTCCGGCGACAACGGCTACAGCGTCTACACCGCCGTGCAGTGCCGGGACGCGTCCTGGCCGCGTGCCTGGGACCGCTGGCGCACCGACACCTGGGGTGTCTACGCCAAGGCACCCTTCATGGCCTGGAACAACACCTGGTACAACGCACCCTGCGCGTTCTGGCCGGTGAGTTCGCGTACCCCGGTGGACGTGTCCAACACCGAACTCCCCCCGGCGCTGCTGTTCCAGGCGACCGACGACGCGGCGACCCCGTACCAGGGCGGTGTCAACGTCCACCGGATGCTGGCCGGTTCGCGTCTCGTGGTCGAGGAGGGCGGCGGCAACCACGGCATCACCCTCAGCGGCAACACCTGCCTGGACCGCCATCTCGCCGCCTATCTCCTGGACGGCACTCTGCCAGGCGGGCGGGGCACGGCCGACGCGGTCTGCCCCCACTCCCCCGCCCCGGCCCCCCTCACCGCCAAGGCGGCCTCCACCACCTCGCGCGGCTCCGCCCTCCACCACCTGCTGGGCTTCCGCCGCTGACCCGGCCGCACGGGGAGAACGCGCGCGGTGAGAACGCGCGCTGGGAGAAATGCGGAGGAGATCGCGGTGGCCGGATGCCTGGAGTCCGGTCATGAGTGAACAGCCGCTTCTCGTCCGCCCGATGACCGTCTCCGACTGCGCCCCCGTCGCCGCGCTGCGCGTGCGGGGGTGGCGGTTCGCCTACCGGGGGCTGATGCCGCGGGCGTTCCTGGACGCGCTGGAGCCGGAGTGGCACGCCGAGCGGACGCGGGAACGGCTGGCCCGTGGCGGGGACGGCGTCGATCTGGTGGCCGAGCGGGACGGCCGGGTCGTCGGATGGGTGAGCTGGGGGCCGTACCGGGACGGTGAAGCGACCACCGGGGACAGCGAGTTGTACGCCCTCTACGCCGAGCCCGACTGTGTCGGGACCGGGGTCGGGCGGACGCTGCTGGAGACGGTGCTGCGGGACTGGGGCGGGCGGGGGCGGATGCTGCTCTGGGTGGTCGAGGGGAACACACGGGCCCGGCGGTTCTACGAGCGGGCCGGGTTCCGGGCGGACGGGGCGCGGGAGCCGTACGAGGCGGGCGGGGTGGAGGTGCCCGAGGTGCGGTACGCGCTCGGTGGCTGACCGTCCACTCAGCCGCGCCGCTGGGCCGGGATGCGGGACAGGGCACGGACCGCCGCCTCGGCCAGGGTGGGGTGGGCCAGAGCCTCGGTGAGGACCCGCCGGGCCCGGTCGTCACCGAGGGTGCCCAAGCCCTCCACGCAGGCCAACGCCACTCTGCGGTACGGGTCGTGGGGGCGGAGTCTGCGTTCCAGGGTGGTGATGAGCGCGGGGACGGACTCAGGGGCGCCGAGTTCCGCGAGCAGCCGTACCGGCTGGAGGGCGTAGGCGACGCGGAGTTCATTGGTGGCGAGGGTGGCGGCGGCGCGGGCGGTGCGGGGGTCGTTCAGGCGGGCAAGGGCTTCCGCGGCGGCGGCGCAGCGGGGCGGGTCGCGGTGGTTGAGCAGCAGCACCAGGGACTCGAACGCGCGCCGGTCCCCGGCGAGTCCGAGCCGGTACGCGGCCAACTCCCGCGCCCAGAGCGGCTGCCCGGGCGCGGTGAGTACGTCGGCCAGCTCGTCCAGGTCCCCGGTGGCCGCCAACACGTCGTAGGCGGCGGCTCCCTGGGACTCGTGCCGTAGGCGTTCCGTCACGGAGCGCGACTCTTCGTTCACGACCACAGGGTAGGCCGCGCGCCCCCGTGCCGGGCACGCCTGTGGAAAACCTCGCCCCGTCGCCGTACCGGATTCGGCACCCTCCGCCCCTGGCGCGCTCGTTACTGGCGAGTTAAGCTCATACGAGCGAGCCCACCCGGCTCGTGCTCCACAGCCGACGACGGTCTGGTGACGCGGCCGTCCGAAGCCTCGCAGGTCCGGTGCCCTGGTACCGGTGTACGAGTGGTGCGATCCGGCTCCGGGACAGGGCCGGCCCGCCGCACCGCTCGCGGGCGCCCCGCGCCCCCGGCTCCGACCGCACACGCACCGGCGCGCACGACAGGCCGCCCACGCGGCTCCGCGCGCCTTCGCGCCCCCTCCACGCCGAGTGCGCCTCCTCGCGCACCGGCGCGTCCCCCGTCGTCACCCTCATTCCTGGAGTCCCGCGATGGACGCTCCCCTGTCCCCCAGCTCCCCCTCCCACCACGCGCCCTCCGGCCCCACCCCTTCCGGCACCACCCCGCTGCGTACGGTCGCCGTCGTCGGCCTGGGCACGATGGGCACCGGCATCACCGAGGTGCTGGTGAAGGCGGGCCGTACGGTGATCGGCATCGACACCGACCCGGCGCAGACCGCCCGCTGCGCCGCCGCGCTGGAGACCGCCACCGCGCGGGCCGTCGAGCGCGGCCGGATCACCGACGCCGAACGCGCCGAGGCGCTGACCCGGCTGCGCACGGCCACCGACCTCGGCGCGGCGGCCGGAGCCAATCTGGTGATCGAGGTGACCCCGGAGTCGTACGAGGTCAAGCAGCGGGTGTTCCGCGAACTCGACGGTGTGGTGCGGCCGGACACGATCCTGGCGACCGGCACCAACGCGCTGTCCGTGACGAGGCTCGCGGCCGACTCCGCGCACCCCGAACGCGTCCTCGGTCTGCACTTCTTCAACCCGGCACCCGCGATGAAGCTGGTCGAGGTGGTCTCCTCGGTGCTGACCGCCCCGGCCGCCGTCGCCGCCGTCACGGACTTGGCGATCGAGCTGGGCAAGGAACCGGTGGCGGTCGGGGACCGGCCGGGATTCGTCGCGGACGGGCTGCTGTTCGGCTATCTCAACCAGGCCGCCGCGATGTACGAGGCCCGCTACGCCTCCCGCGAGGACATCGACGCGGCGATGAGGCTGGGCTGCGGCCTGCCGATGGGCCCGCTCGCGCTGCTGGACCTGATCGGCGTGGACACCGCGCGCACCGTGCTGGAGGCGATGTACGCCGAGTCCCGCGACCGGCTGCACGCCCCCGCGCCGATCCTGAAGCAGCTCGGCGCGGCCGGGCTGACCGGCCGCAAGTCGGGCCGGGGCTTCTACACGTACGAGGCACCGGGCAGCGCCACCGTCGTCCCGGACGCGCTCACCCCGACCCCGGACAGCGCCGGCACCCCCGGCCGCCCGGTCCGCTCGGTCGGCGTGGCCGGGTCGGGCACGATGGCGTCGGGCATCGCGGAGGTCTTCGCCAAGGCGGGGTACGACGTGGTGCTGGCCGCCCGCGGCGCGGTGAAGGCGGAGGCGGCGAAGGCCAGGATCGCGGCGTCCCTGGACCGCTCGGTGGCCAGGGGACGGCTGACCGGGGAGACGGCGCGGGAGGTGCTGGCGCGGATCTCCCCGGCCGACTCCTACGACGCGTTCGCGGACGTGGACCTGGCGGTGGAGGCGGTCGCGGAGGACCTGGAGGTCAAGCGGGAGCTGTTCGCGGCGCTGGACAAGGTGTGCAGGCCGGGCGCGGTGCTGGCCACCACCACCTCCTCGCTGCCGGTGATCGCCTGCGCCCGCGCGACCTCGCGCCCCGCCGACGTGATCGGGATGCACTTCTTCAACCCGGCCCCGGCGATGAAGCTGGTCGAGGTGGTGCGCACCGTGCTGACCGCCGACGACGTGCACGCCACCGCCCGGGAGGTGTGCGCGCGGGTCCGCAAGCACCCGGTGGACTGCGGCGACCGGGCCGGGTTCATCGTGAACGCGCTGCTGTTCCCGTATCTGAACAACGCGGTGAAGATGGTCCAGGAGCACTACGCGTCACTGGACGACATCGACGCGGCGATGAAGCTGGGCGGCGGCTATCCGATGGGCCCCTTCGAACTGCTCGACGTGGTGGGCCTGGACGTGTCGCTGGCGATCGAGAAGGTGCTGCACCGCGAGTTCCGCGACCCCGGCCTCGCCCCGGCGCCGCTGCTGGAGCATCTGGTGGCCGCGGGCTGCCTGGGCCGCAAGACCGGCCGGGGCTTCCGCGAGTATGCCCGCCCCTGAGGGCCCGACGCCCGGTCCGGCGGCCCCGCCGACCGGTGCGGGCTGCTCCGGCCGGGCGGCTTCCCGCCGTCCGGCCGGGGCGGCGGGCGGCGGGAGGGCGCCCGTGGCCGGGGGCGCCGGACCGCGCACCGGGCCGGGCGCATGCAGTACGTTCAGGACATGCCCCAGCCTGCCAAGTCAGCCCGTGCCAGCGCCCCGACCGACGTCCCGGAGAGCGCCGCGGGCAGTCGCGCCGCCGCCCAGCGGCTGAAAATGCGCCGGGAACTGGCCGCCGCCGCGATGGAGCTGTTCGCCACCAAGGGGTACGAGGCGACGACGGTGGACGAGATCGCCGCCGCCGCCGGGGTGGCGCGGCGCACCTTCTTCCGTCACTTCCGCTCCAAGGAGGAGGCGATCTTCCCGGACCACGACGACACCCTGGTCCGGGCGGAGGCGGTGCTCAACGCGGCGCCCGCGCACGAGCATCCGCTCGACACGGTGTGCCGGGGCATCAAGGAGGTCATGCGGATGTACGCGGGCCACCCGGACATCTCGGTGGCCCGGTACAAGCTGACCCGTGAGGTGCCGACGCTGCGCGAGGCGGAGATCGCCTCGGTGGCCCGCTACGAGCGGCTGTTCACCCGCTACCTGCTCGGCCACTTCGACGAGCACGCGCACGCCGACGACGCCAACGACGACCCGCTGCTCGCCGAGGTCGCCGCCTCGGCGGTGGTCACCGCCCACAACCACGTGCTGCGCCGCTGGCTGCGGGCGGGCGGACAGGGCGACGTGGAGGCGCAGTTGGACCACGCGTTCGCCATCGTGCGCAAGACGTTCGGCACCGGCATCGGCGCCGGACGCGCCACCGCCCCGCGCACGGGCGGCGGCACCGGTCCGGACTCCGCGCCCGCGACGGTGTCCGCGCACGGCGAGGTGCTGGTCACGGTGGCCCGGACCGATGCCCCGCTGGACGAGGTGATGCGGACCATCACGGAGGCGCTGAAGGAGCGCTGACCGGGTCGGCGCTGCCCGGCTCCCCCGCGCGGCGCTCTCTCCGCTGGGCTGACGGCCACCCCTCGGGGTGGCCGTTTTGCCATGTCAGGGGCGCTTTTCCACCCGCTCGGCGACCCCGTCTGATCGATCATCGCTCATTTGTTACGTAAAGATTTCATCTGAGATCAATAGGTGGCACTCAGTGCCTTGCCACCTGACACGCGGTGTCATACGTTGAAGGAGTCCGGGCGGCCGGAGCACCGCATCCCAGGTGCGCCGACTGTCCCCGCGGGCCCTGTCGCCCGTGCGCCCGGACGCCTGCGTCACAGGCAACCTCCCGCGCCGCACAGCGCCACCGAGAACCCAGCACCCGACACCGCACCGCCGACCCATCGAGGCGTCCCCCCAGCGGGACCGCTCACCGCCGGAGGCAACACCGTGACCGTGAAGGACATCCTGGAAGCGATCCAGTCGCAGGACGCCACGTCCGCCGACTTCGCCGCCCTGCCGCTGCCCGAGTCGTACCGCGCGATCACCGTGCACAAGGACGAGACGGAGATGTTCGCGGGCCTGGAGACCCGCGACAAGGACCCGCGCAGGTCCACCCACCTCGACGAGGTGCCGCTGCCCGAACTCGGGCCCGGCGAGGCCCTGGTGGCCGTCATGGCCTCCTCGGTCAACTACAACTCCGTGTGGACCTCGATCTTCGAGCCGATGTCCACCTTCGGCTTCCTGGAGCGCTACGGCCGCACCAACGAACTGGCCGCGCGGCACGACCTGCCGTACCACATCATCGGCTCCGACCTCGCGGGCGTCGTGCTGCGCACCGGACCCGGCGTCAACGCCTGGAAGCCCGGTGACGAGGTCGTCGCGCACTGCCTCTCGGTGGAGCTGGAGTCCTCCGACGGGCACAACGACACGATGCTCGACCCCGAGCAGCGCATCTGGGGCTTCGAGACCAACTTCGGCGGGCTGGCCGAGATAGCCCTCGTCAAGTCCAACCAGCTGATGCCGAAGCCGGACCACCTCAGCTGGGAGGAGGCCGCCGCGCCCGGCCTGGTCAACTCCACCGCCTACCGGCAGCTCGTCTCCCGCAACGGCGCCCAGATGAAGCAGGGCGACAACGTCCTGATCTGGGGCGCGAGCGGCGGACTCGGCTCGTACGCCACCCAGTTCGCGCTGGCCGGGGGCGCCACCCCGATCTGTGTCGTCTCCAGCGAGGAGAAGGCGCGGATCGCCCGGAGCATGGGCGCCGAGCTGGTCATCGACCGCAACGCCGAGGACTACCGGTTCTGGAAGGACGAGCACACCCAGGACCCCAAGGAGTGGAAGCGGTTCGGCAAGCGCATCCGCGAACTCACCGGCGGCGAGGACGTGGACATCGTCTTCGAGCACCCCGGCCGCGAGACCTTCGGCGCCTCCGTGTACGTCACGCGCAAGGGCGGCACCGTCGTGACCTGCGCCTCCACCTCCGGCTACCACCACGAGTACGACAACCGGTACCTGTGGATGTCGCTCAAGAGGATCGTCGGCTCGCACTTCGCCAACTACCGCGAGGCGTGGGAGGCCAACCGCCTGATCGCCAAGGGGAAGATCCACCCCACGCTGTCCAAGGTGTACGCCCTTAAGGACACCGGGCAGGCCGCGCACGACGTGCACCGCAACGCCCACCAGGGCAAGGTCGGCGTGCTGTGCCTGGCCCCCGAGGAAGGGCTCGGTGTGCGCGACCACGCGATGCGCGCCACGCACCTCGACGCCATCAACCGCTTCCGGAACGTCTGAGAGACGGGCATGACAGAGCGTCAGAAGGACCGCCCGTGGCTCATGCGGACGTACGCGGGCCACTCCACGGCCGAGGCGTCCAACGAGCTGTACCGGCAGGGCCTCGCCAAGGGCCAGACGGGTCTGTCGGTGGCGTTCGACCTGCCGACCCAGACCGGCTACGACCCCGATCACGTCCTCGCCCGCGGCGAGGTCGGCCGGGTCGGGGTGCCCGTCTCCCATCTCGGTGACATGCGGCGGCTGTTCCAGGACATCCCGCTGGAGCGGATGAACACCTCGATGACGATCAACGCCACCGCCATGTGGCTGCTGGCGCTCTACCAGGTCGTCGCCGAGGAGCAGGGCGCGGACGTCGCCGGGCTCCAGGGCACCACGCAGAACGACATCGTCAAGGAGTACCTGTCGCGCGGGACGCACGTCTTCCCGCCCGGCCCCTCGCTGCGACTGACCACCGACATGATCGCGTACACGGTGGCGCACCTGCCGAAGTGGAACCCGATCAACATCTGCAGCTACCACCTCCAGGAGGCCGGGGCCACACCGGTGCAGGAGATCGCGTACGCGATGTCCACCGCCATCGCCGTGCTGGACGCCGTCCGCGACGGCGGGCAGGTGACCGAGGAACGGATGGGGGACGTGGTCGCGCGGATCTCGTTCTTCGTCAACGCGGGCGTCCGCTTCGTCGAGGAGATGTGCAAGATGCGCGCCTTCGGCCGCATCTGGGACCGGATCACCCGCGAGCGGTACGGCATCGAGGACCCCCGGCAGCGCCGGTTCCGCTACGGCGTGCAGGTCAACTCCCTCGGCCTGACCGAAGCCCAGCCGGAGAACAACGTCCAGCGGATCGTGCTGGAGATGCTGGCCGTCACGCTCTCCAAGGACGCCCGCGCCCGCGCGGTGCAACTCCCCGCCTGGAACGAGGCGTTGGGGCTGCCCCGGCCCTGGGACCAGCAGTGGTCGCTGCGCATCCAGCAGGTCCTGGCGCACGAGAGCGACCTGCTGGAGTACGAGGACATCTTCGCCGGGTCGCACGTGATCGAGGCGAAGGTGGAGACGCTGGTGGAGGAGTCCCTCGCGGAGATCGGGCGCATCGAGGAGATGGGCGGCGCGATGGCCGCCGTCGAGTCCGGCTACCTCAAGTCGCGGCTGGTCGCCTCGCACGCCGAGCGGCGGGCCCGGATCGAGGGCGGCGCCGAGAAGATCGTCGGCGTCAACATCTACGAGACCAGCGAGCCCAGCCCGCTCACCGCCGACCTGGACACCGCGATCCAGACGGTGGACCCGGCGGTCGAGGCCCACGCGGTGGAGGCGATCGGCCACTGGCGGGACACCCGCTACCAGCCGCCGTTCAACCACCCGCGTCCCTGCAAGGCGCTGGAGCGGCTGAAACAGGCCGCGCGCGGCACCGCCAACCTGATGGAGGCCACGCTCGACTGCGCCCGCGCCGGGGTGACCACCGGCGAGTGGGCGGGCGCGCTGCGCGAGGTGTTCGGGGAGTACCGGGCGCCCACCGGGGTGTCCTCCGCGCCGGTCGCGGTCCCCGCCGAGTCCGGCTCGGCGCTCGCGGAGGTACGGGCACGGGTGGCCGCCACGGCGCGTGAAATGGGCGTCGGCAAGCTGCGGTTCCTGGTCGGCAAGCCGGGCCTGGACGGGCACTCCAACGGCGCCGAGCAGATCGCGGTGCGTGCCCGCGACGCCGGGTTCGAGGTGGTCTACCAGGGCATCCGGCTCACCCCGGAGCAGATCGTGGACGCCGCCCTCGCGGAGGACGTGCACGCGGTCGGCCTGTCCATCCTGTCCGGCTCGCACGCGCAACTGGTTCCGGACGTGCTGGACCGGCTGCGCGAGGCGGGCGCCGCCGACATCCCGGTGATCGCCGGGGGGATCATCCCGAACGCGGACGCCGCGCGGCTCAGGGCGGCCGGTGTGGCGGCCGTGTTCACCCCGAAGGACTTCGACATCACCGGGATCATCGGCCGTATCGTCGATGAGATCCGCACCGCCAACAAGCTCGAACCCCTGGAGGTCCCCGCATGAGCCGCCCGTCCACCGACACCGCCCCGGCCGTCGATCGTCTGCGTCCCCGGCGCTCCTGTCTGGCGGTACCCGGAAGCAACCCGCGTTTCCTGGAGAAGGCTCAGGGCCTCCCCGCCGACCAGGTGTTCCTGGACCTGGAGGACGCGTGCGCGCCGCTGGCCAAGCCCGAGGCGCGGCACACCATCGTCAAGTTCCTCAACGAGGGCGACTGGACGGGCAAGACACGGGTGGTGCGGGTCAACGACTGGACGACCGAGTGGACGTACCGCGACGTCGTGACGGTGGTCGAGGGCGCGGGCCCGAACCTGGACTGCGTCATGCTGCCCAAGGTGCAGGACGCCCAGCAGGTGGTCGCCCTCGACCTGCTCCTGACCCAGATCGAGAAGACGATGGGCTTCGAGGTCGGGCGGATCGGCATCGAGGCGCAGATCGAGAACGCGCGCGGGCTGAACAACGTCAACGCCATCGCGGAGGCGTCGCCCCGGCTGGAGACGATCGTCTTCGGCCCGGCCGACTTCATGGCGTCGATCAACATGAAGTCGCTGGTGGTGGGCGAGCAGCCGCCCGGCTACGACGCGGACGCCTACCACTACATCCTGATGAGGATCCTGATGGCCGCCCGCGCCAACGATCTCCAGGCGATCGACGGCCCGTACCTCCAGATCCGCAACGTGGACGGCTTCCGCACCGTCGCCGGCCGGGCCGCCGCGCTCGGCTTCGACGGCAAGTGGGTGCTGCACCCGGGCCAGGTGGAGGCCGCGAACGAGGTGTTCTCGCCCTCGCAGGAGGACTACGACCACGCCGAACTGATCCTCGACGCCTACGACCACTGCACCTCCGAGGCGGGCGGGAAGAAGGGCTCGGCGATGCTCGGCGACGAGATGATCGACGAGGCCAGCCGGAAGATGGCGCTGGTCGTCGCGGGCAAGGGCCGCGCGGCGGGCCTGAAGCGCACCAGCACGTTCGAGATCCCGGAGGCGTGAGCATGCGGTTCGGTCGCACCTACGAGGAGTTCGAGGTCGGCGCGGTGTACAAGCACTGGCCCGGCAAGACGGTCACCGAGTACGACGACCATCTGTTCTGTCTCCTCACCATGAACCACCACCCGCTCCACCTGGACGCCAACTACGCCGGGAAGACGACGGACTTCGGGCGCAACGTGGTGGTCGGCAACTACATCTACTCGCTGCTGCTGGGCATGTCGGTGCCCGACGTGTCGGGGAAGGCCATCGCCAACCTGGAGATCGAGTCGCTGAAGCACGTGGCGCCGACCTTCCACGGCGACACGCTGTACGGCGAGACGACGGTGCTCGACAAGTGGCCGTCGAAGTCGAAGGACGACCGGGGCATCGTGCACGTGGAGACCCGCGGTCACAACCAGGACGGCACGCTGGTCTGCGTGTTCCGCCGCAAGGTCATGGTGCCCACGCGGGCGTACATCGAGGAGCGCGGCGGGGAGCAGCCCGGCCGGCCGCAGCCGACGGATCAGGAGAAGTAGACATGGCCCGTCTCGCGCAGACCGCCGGTCTGACCGACGTGCAGCAGGAGATCGTCTCCACCGTCCGGGACTTCGTGGACAAGGAGATCATCCCGGTCGCCACCGGACTGGAGCACCGCGACGAGTATCCGCAGGCCATCGTGGACGGTCTGCGGGAACTCGGGCTGTTCGGGCTGATGATCCCCGAGGAGTACGGCGGCCTCGGGGAGTCGCTGCTCACCTACGCGCTGTGCGTGGAGGAGATCGCGCGCGGCTGGATGTCCGTGTCGGGGATCATCAACACCCACTTCATCGTGGCGTACATGCTGGGGCGGCACGGCACGCGGGAGCAGAAGGAGCACTTCCTGCCGCGCATGGCACTCGGCGACGTCCGGGGCGCGTTCTCGATGTCGGAGCCGGGGCTCGGTTCCGACGTGTCCGCGATCAGTTCCAAGGCGGTCCGGGACGGTGACGAGTACGTCCTCGACGGCCAGAAGATGTGGCTGACCAACGGCGGTACGTCCTCGCTGGTGGCCGTGCTGGTGCGCAGTGACGAAGGACACCCCGAGGGGACCCCGCCGCACCGGTCGATGACGACGTTCCTGGTGGAGAAGGAGCCCGGTTTCGGTGAGGTCCGGCCCGGTCTGACCATCCCCGGGAAGATCGACAAGATGGGCTACAAGGGCGTTGACACCACCGAGTTGATCATGGACGGTCTGCGGGTGCCCGCCGACCGGGTGCTCGGCGGGGCCACCGGCCGAGGTTTTTACCAAATGATGGACGGAGTGGAGGTCGGCCGCGTCAATGTGGCCGCCCGCGGCTGCGGTGTCGCACAGCGTGCCTTCGAACTCGGTGTCGGTTACGCACAGCAGCGGCACACCTTCGGCAAGCCGATCGCGGAGCACCAGGCGATCCAGTTCAAGCTGGCGGAGATGGCCACCAAGGTCGAGGCCGCGCACGCCATGATGGTCAACGCCGCACGTAAGAAGGACTCCGGGGAGCGCAACGACCTGGAGGCGGGCATGGCGAAGTACCTGGCCTCGGAGTACTGCAAGGAGGTCGTGGAGGACGCGTTCCGCATCCACGGCGGCTACGGCTTCTCCAAGGAGTACGAGATCGAACGCCTCTACCGGGAGGCTCCGATGCTGCTGATCGGTGAGGGTACCGCCGAGATCCAGAAAATGATCATCGGACGGAGGTTGCTCGAAGAGTATCGATTCCAGGGCTGATTATCCCGGTATGGGGTGTTTTTTCCGAGAAGAAGATCACACCCCGTAGACCGTCTTCGGCCGCCGACTCGGCTTCCTGGCTTGCCCAGTTGTGGCCCGCGAACGGTACGATCCCGGAAAGCCGCCGTCCCCCGTCCTGCGCGGCATCATCCGCTACGAAGGTCATCCATGCCCCACAGCCAAACCTCTGCACACCGCGACCGCCTGGTAGGCGCACGCCTCGCGCGCGGAGCATCGCCGTGGCTTCTCCCGACCGTCGCCACCGCCGCCCTCAGTCTGGTACGCGCCCGCCGCTCGGGTGCCGCCAAGGCCGTCGCCGTGCCCGTCACCGCTCTCGCGGCGGGCATGCTGTGGTTCTTCCGCGACCCGGAGCGCGAGATCGCGCCCGGCAGGGTCATCTCGCCCGCCGACGGCGTGGTGCAGAGCATCATGCCCTGGAAGGACGGGCGCACCCGCGTCGCGATCTTCATGAGCCCGCTCAACGTCCACGTCAACCGCGCACCGCTGGCCGGTACCGTGACGTCCGTCGAGCACGTCCCCGGTGGCTTCGTTCCCGCCTTCAACAAGGAGAGCGAGAACAACGAGCGCGTAGTCTGGCATTTCGACACCGAACTCGGCGACATCGAGATGATCCAGATCGCCGGCGCGGTGGCCCGTCGCATCGTGCCCTACCTCCCGTCGGGCACGAAGGTCGAACAGGGCGACCGGATCGGTCTGATCCGCTTCGGCTCGCGTGTCGATCTCTACCTGCCCGAAGGTGTGGAGATCGCGGTCGAGGTCGGACAGAAGACCGTGGCTGGGGTGACTCGCATTGACCGTGATTGATCCTGAAACCCAGGCGGGCTGGGTGCCCGAGGCGGAGGCGTCCGACGACGAGGAGGAGATGCCGCTCTCTCTGCGTCTGTCGATAGCGGACACCCTCACCCTCGGCAACGCGACGTGCGGCTTCATGGCGGTGTACTTCACCACCACCGGCATCCTGATCCCGCACCTCACCGGAAGCCAGGAGTCCGGCATGGCCCGCCACAGCGCGGCCACGGCGGTCATCCTGATGCTGTGCGCGGCGATCTTCGACCTGTTCGACGGGCTCGTCGCGCGCAAGCTGCGCTCGTCCCCGATGGGCGCGGAGCTGGACAACCTCTCCGACCTCATCAGCTTCGGGCTCGCCCCCGCGTACTTCGTGCTCGTCTACGGCATGGTCGCCGACGACGCGCACCAGCGGGTGGCCGCGCTCGGGGCGATCGTGGTGCTGCTGGCGGTGGTGCTGCGGCTGGCCAGGTTCTCCTGCGTGACGCTCAAGGACGGCATGTTCCAGGGCATGCCCTCGCCGTTCGGCGCGCTCACCGTCGTCTCCATCGTGCTGCTGGAGCTGCCGTTCGTGGCGACCCTGCTGGCGATCCTCGGCACCGCCTGGCTGATGGTGAGCCGGGTCGAGTACCCGAAGCCGCGCGGGCGGCTCGCCGGGGCCGTCCTCGGCTGGATCGTCCTCTCGATGGGGCTGCTCGCCGCCTGGGCCCTCGACGCCCCCGGCGGTCAGCTCCTCCTCCAGACCGGCTGCGCCCTCCAGCTCGTCATGGGCGCCGTCATCCCCCTGTTCGCCACGGCCCGCCGGGTGAACAACTTCCGCGACAACCGCCGCGAGGCGCGTGCGGCGCAGTCGTAGTCGTAGTCGCCGTCTGTGACAACCGGCCCCGGAAGCCTGAGGCTTCCGGGGCCGGTTGTCTTCCGGCGCGGAGGGCGGGCGGCAGCGGCGGGTCAGGACAGGTGGGCGGTCGCCAGGCGGGCGGCCGTCCGTTGCAGGAGGGGGCCGGCCTGGGCGATGCAGCGGGCCGGGTCGGGTTCCAGGTCCGTGAGGGGGTAGGCGTGGGAGATCCCGGCGGCGCGGAGGTCGGCCGGGGAGAGGGCGAGGCGTCCGCAGACGGCGACGACCCGCCTGCCCGCGGCACGCGCGGCGGCGGCGACCCCGGCGGGAGCCTTGCCGTGCAGCGTCTGCGCGTCGAGCGACCCCTCACCGGTGATGACCAGCGAGGCGCGCTCCAGCGCTGAGGAGAAGCCCAGCACGTCGAGCATCACCGCGATGCCGGGCCGGAACCGCGCACCGAGCAGCAGCGCGCCGTACCCGATGCCCCCGGCGGCCCCCGCTCCGGCGGCGGAGGCGAGCGCGGCGCCCCGCAGCCCGGCGGCGTCGGCCAGGACCGCCGCGTACCGCCCGAGAGCCGCGTCCAGGACGGCGACGTCCGCCGCGGAGGCGCCCTTCTGCGGCCCGTACACCGCCGCCGCGCCCGTGGGCCCGGTCAGCGGATTGTCCACGTCACTGGCGAGCACCAGCCCGACGGAGGACAGCCGGGTGTCCAGCCCGGACAGATCGGCGTGCGCCAGCCGCGCGAGCCCGCCGCCCCCCGGTCCCACGGGCTTGCCCCCGGCGTCCAGGAACCGCGCGCCGAGCGCGGTCAGCATGCCCGCGCCCCCGTCGGTGGTGGCGCTGCCGCCGACGCCGAACACGATGGTCCGCGCCCCCGCGTCCAGCGCGGCCCGCAGCAGCTCCCCTGACCCGTACGTGGACGCGGTGAGCGGTGCGCGCACCCCGTCCGGCAGCCGCTGGAGCCCGCTCGCCTCGGCCATCTCCACCACGGCGGTCTCCCCGCGCAGCGCGAACGCGGCGGTCACCTCCCGCCCGGTGGGCCCGGTGACCCGTGCCTCCCGGCGCGCGAACCCGGCCGCGACGGCCGCGTCCACCGTGCCGTCGCCGCCGTCGGCCACCGGCAGCGACTCGATCGCGGCCGTCGGTACGACCTCGCGCAGTCCGGCGGCGATCCGCTCGGCGACCTGTACGGCCGTCAGGGAGCCCTTGAACTTGTCCGCGGCGATCAGCACCCCGCGGCCCCCGTTCCGTGCAGCCTGCGTCACGTCGCCCGTCCCTCGCTCTCGTGGTCCCGCCGAGTACGGGACCGGCCGCGCCGCAGCGACCATAACCACTTCACCGACCCGCCCGTCATGCCCGCCGCCCACCGCGCCGTACCGGTAAGAACCGCCGTGCCCTCGCCGGTGCGCCGGGCCCCCTCCGGGACGGGGACGGGCCCGCGTCTTCAACTCCCGTGATTCCACTGAACCTTCACCTCACATGGCGACGTGTGACTCATCGGTCACTGATCGAGATTGAGGTGGTGTGTGATGGACTCCAAGTCCAGCCGTCGTACTTTTCTGAGAGGCACCGCGGCAGCCGGTGTCGTAGGCATGACGGGGATGGCCGGGATGGGGCTGTCGGCGGAGTCCGCCGCGGCAGCGCCGTCGGCCGGGGGGACGACCCGTCCCACGGTCGCCGTGCTCGGCGGCGGTATCGCCGGGATGACCGCGGCGCACGAGCTCGTCGAGCGCGGTTTCGACGTCACCGTCTACGAGCGCCGCGTGCTGGGCGGCATGGCGCGCAGCATCCCGGTGCCCGGTACCGCGCGGGGCGGCCGTGCGGACCTGCCCGGCGAGCACTCGTTGCGGATCTATTTCGGCTTTTACCACGACCTTCCGGACACCCTGAAGCGCATCCCGGTCCCCGGCCGGGTGAACGGGGTCCACGACAACCTCGTGGACGCCGGTGAGCTGGTGTTCGCGCACGACGGCGGCCGCGCCGACCTGCACGTCCCGCTGACGATCAACAAGCTGGACGCCATCACGCCGGACGCGCTGCTGGCGGTGGCGACGGGGCTCGCGGCGGGCGGTCTCCAGCTGCCGCCCGACGAGGCGGCCGTCTTCGCCCAGCGGGTGCTGGTCTACATGACCAGCAGCGAGCAGCGCCGACTGGGGCAGTGGGACAACACCACCTGGCCCGACTTCCTGCGGGCCGAGGGCAAGTCGCAGGACTACCGGCGGGTCCTGGTGGACACCTTCACCCGTGCGCTGTCCGCGACGAAGACCGCCGACGCCAGCGCCCACACCACGGGTCTGGTCTTCGAGAACCTGCTGTTCAACATTCTCGGGCGGGGCAACGAGGGTGCGGTGGACCGGGTGATGAACGCCCCCACCAACGAGGCGTTCATCGACCCGTGGGAGCGCCATCTCACCTCGCTCGGGGTGCGGTTCCGCGTCGGCTGGTCGGTGGAGGACCTGGTGCTGAGCGGCGGCCGGATCAGCGCGGCGCAGGTCCGCGACCCCCAGGGCGTGGCCCAGCAGGCCAAGGCGGACTACTTCGTCTGCGCGCTGGACGTCCGCTCCGCCGCGCGCGTGTGGAACAAGGCCGTACGCGCGGCCGATCCCCAGCTGGCCACGGCGGCGACGCTGGACACCGAGTGGATGGCGGGCATCCAGTTCTACCTGGACCGCCGCACCCCGCTCGCCAACGGCCACACGTTCTACGTCGATTCGCCGTGGAAGCTGACCACGACCACGCAGGCCGAGTTCTGGGACCGCGATCTGCCCGCCCAGTACGGCGACGGCCAGGTCAAGGAGATCGTGTCCACGATCATCGCCGAGTGGGACGTGCCGGGCGTGCTGTACGGCAAGCCCGCCAAGCAGCTCACCGCGGAGCAGATCTCCCGCGAGGTGTGGGCGCAGCTCAAGCTGAGCCTCAACGACACCGGTCAGACGGTGCTCACCGACAGTTCGCTGCTGACGTGGTTCCTGGACTCCGGAGTGACCGGGCTCGGCGGGCCGAACCCGCAGAGCGCCGACGAGCTGATGGTGCACCCGGTGGGTTCCTGGGCGCGGCGGCCCACCTCGCGCACGGCCATCCCGAACCTGGCGCTGGCCGGTGACTACGTGCGGGTGCCGATCAACGGCGCGTCGATGGAGGGTGCGAACTCCTCCGGCCGTCAGGCTGCGAACGTGGTGCTGGACGCGGCGGGTTCGCAGGCGTCCCGCGTGCCGGTCTTCGGCCTGACCAAGGCGCCGGAACTCGAACTCCTGAAGGTCGGGGACCAGCAGCGGTACGCGGCCGGTCTGCCGAACCTGTTCGACGTGTGATCCCGGACCGCCGTTGACCGGCGGGGGTGTGCGGGGCAGGTCCCCACGCACCCCCGCTCTTCGGCCGACCGGGCTCAGAACAGCGCCGATCCCCGCTCGAAGTCCAGCAGTCGGCGCTTGCGGGCCACGCCGCCGCCGTACCCGGTGAGGTCGCCGCCCGCGCCGATCACCCGGTGGCAGGGCACGACGATGCTCACCGGGTTGCGCCCGTTGGCGAGGCCGACCGCGCGGGACGCGCCGGGATTGCCGAGGGCGGCGGCGAGTTCACCGTAGGAGCGGGTCTCGCCGTACGGGATGCGGGTGAGCTGGTCCCAGACGCTGCGCTGGAACGGGGTTCCGGGGAGCCGGAGTTCGAGGGTGAACTCGGTCAGCTCGCCCTCGAAGTAGGCCCCGAGCTGTTCCTCCGCCTCCGTGAAGACGCCGGGGTCGCGGTCGCCGAAGGTCTCCAGCGGCGGGCGGTGGCGGTGGTCGGTCATGTAGAGGCCGCACAGGACGCCGTCGTCCGCGACCAGATGGAGCGGGCCGTAGGGGCTGTCCATGACGGTGTGCCGTTTCATCATGAGGTTCCTCGTGACGTTCCTGAAGTTCCTGAAGTTCCCGGTGCCGGGAGGAAGTTGACCGGGTGGTCGCCGGTGGCCCAGAGGTACTGCACGGCGTACGCCCGCCAGGGGCGCCAGGCTTCGGCGTGCGCGGTGAGCGCGGCCGGGGTCGCGGGCAGGCCGAGGTCGCGGGCGGCGCGGCGGATGCCGAGGTCGGTGGGGAGGAACGCGTCGGGGTCGCCCAGGGCCCGCATGGCGACGGTGTCCACGGTCCAGGGTCCGAAGCCGGGCAGGCCGAGCAGGAGGGCGCGGGTCTCCGCCCAGTCGGACCCGGCGCCCAGGCGCAGGCCGCCGTCCGCGAGCCGGGCGGCCAGGGTGGTGAGCGTGGTGCGCCGGGTGCGGGGCATGGCGAGGGTCGCGGGGTCCACGGCGGCGAGCGCCTCCGGGGACGGGAAGAGGTGGGTGAGTCCGCCCTCGGGGTCGTCGATCGGTTCGCCGTGCGCGGTGACCAGGCGGGCGGCGTGGGTGCGGGCGGCGGCCGTGGACACCTGCTGGCCGAGTACGGCGCGGACCGCGAACTCGTTCTCGTCCACGGTGCGCGGCACCCGGCGGCCGGGTGCCTTGTCCACCAGCGGTGCGAGCAGCGGGTCGGCGCGCAGCCGGTCGTCCACGGCGACCGGGTCGGCGTCGAGGTCGAGCAGGCGGCGGCAGCGGCTGATGGCGACGGTGAGGTCGCGCAGGTCACCGAGGGTGAGGCGGCAGGCGATGTGGTCGGGGCGGGGCGAGAGCGCGACGATGCCGTGCCCGTACGGCAGCCGCAGCGTGCGCCGGTAGGCGCCGTCGCGCCACTCCTCCACGCCGGGCACAGCGGTGGCCGCGAGGTGGCCGAAGAGGTTGTCCGGGGTGAGCGGGGCCCGGAACGGCAGCCGCAGTTCCAGGGTGCCGGGGGTGGTCGCGGCGCGGCGCTCGGGGGTGCGGGCGCGCAGCTCGCCGGGGGCGGTGGCGAAGACCTCGCGGACGGTGTCGTTGAAGGTGCGGATGGAGGAGAACCCGGCGGCGAAGGCGATCTCGGCCATCGGCAGCGTGGTGGTCTCGATGAGCAGCCGCGCGGTGCGGGCGCGCTGGGCGCGGGCGAGGGCGAGGGGTCCGGCGCCGAGTTCGGCGCTTAGCTGGCGTTCGACCTGGCGGGGGCTGTAGCCGAGACGGGCGGCGAGGCCGGTGACGCCGTCGCGGTCCACGACGCCGTCCGCGATCAGCCGCATGGCGCGGGCGACGAGGTCGGCGCGTTCGTTCCATCGCGGTGAGCCGGGGCTGGCGTCGGGTCGGCAGCGTTTGCAGGCGCGGTACCCGGCCTGCTGACAGGCGGCGGCGCTGGGGTGGAAGGTCATGTTCTCGGGGCGGGGGGTCACCGCCGGGCAGCTCGGACGGCAGTAGATCCCGGTGGTGCGGACGGCCGTGTAGAACCAGCCGTCGAACCGGGCGTCCTTGGAGCGCACGGCGCGTACGCAGTGTTCGCGGTCGAGGACTGTCCCGGCCCCGATGGCGGTCCCTGTGCTCTGCATGGGTCCAGCATCCGTCAGAGCGGGGGCGGCCGGCTGGCGGAAATCCGACATGGACGTGGGCCCGGCCTGCGGTGGTGCCGTGCCGGGCGGGGTGCGCAACCCCGTGCCGTACACGCGTTCGCCCGGTGCGCGGCGCGATCCCCGGCCGGCTCCCTCAGCGCGTCCCGTGGGCGGCCCGGAACTCCCGCACCCACGCGGAGGTGGCCGCGAGCCCGCCGAACGTGTAGAAGTGCGCCCGCACCCGCCCGTGCCGTGCCGGGTCGTGGCCCGCCTCCAGGGCGCGCAGGAAGCGGTCGGGCCCCGCGGTGCCCATGAGGTGGGTCAGCGAGAAGCCGTACTTGCGGGCGATGGAGGCGCTGGTGCCGACGCCGAACCGGGTGGCGTACGTCATCAGGCGCCGTACTCCGGCGGGGCCGGGCACGCCGACGCGGACAGGCAGACGCACGCCACGGGCGCGGACGGCGGCGATCCAGTCGAGGACGGTGTCGGCGTCGAAGCCGAACTGGGTGACGATCTCGCCGGTGAGGCCCTGGGCGTCGAGCAGGGCGCTCTTGTCGGCGAGGGCCGTCCACAGGGCGTCCTCGGCGATGGCGGGGTGGCCCTCCGGGTAGCCGGTGATGCCGACGTGCCGTACGCCGTGCGCGGGCAGCAGTCCGGAGCGGAGCACGGCGAGGGCGTCCTCGTACGGGCCCTCGGGGGTGGCGGGGTCGCCGCCGACGACGAGGACGTGCTCGCCGGTGCCGTCGGCGGCCAGGCCGGACAGGAACTCCGCCAGGTCGCGGTGGTGGCCGAGGCGGCGGGCCGAGATGTGCGGTACGGGGACCAGCCCGAGGTGTTTGACGGCGCGGGCGGCGGCGAGCCGGGCCGGGGTGTCCTCGCCCGCGAGGAAGGTGATGTTGACGCGGGTGCCGTCCGGTATGCCCGGCCGGGCCTCCTCCAGCGCGGCCACGTCCTTGCCGGTCATCTCCAGGGAGAAGCCGTCCAGCAGGGCGGCGGGGGCCGTGGGCGGCGCGGTGACGGCGGGGTTCATCGGGCTCCTCACGGCTCCGGGCCGTGCTGTTCACGGCACCGGGGCCGCCCCGCGTCCGTCGCGGGCGGCCCCGGCCGATGATGCCACGGGGTCAGCGCGGCCCGTCCCCGGCCCCCGCTCCCCCACCGGCCTCCGGCTCCGGCTCGGGCTCCGGCTGGGGCTCCGAGGGCGGGTTCACGCCGTGGCTCGCCGGGTGGCGGGTGCCGCCGGTGTCCGGGTGGGCGCGGTCGCGGCCCAGTTCCTCGTCCAGCGCCATCGCGGCCGTGATGAGCGACAGATGGGTGAACGCCTGGGGGAAGTTGCCCAGTTGCTCGCCGGAGGGGCCGATCTCCTCGGCGAACAGGCCGACGTGGTTGGCGTAGGTGAGCATCTTGTCGAAGGCGTGCCGGGCCTGGTGGAGCCGCCCGGTGCGGGCGAGCGCCTCCACGTACAGGAAGCTGCACAGGTTGAAGGTGCCCTCCGAGCCGCGCAGGCCGTCCGGGGACGCCGCCGGGTCGTACCGGTGGACCAGGCTGTCGCTGACCAGCTCGCGGTCCATCGCGTCCAGGGTGCTGACCCAGTCGGGGTCGTGCGGGGAAAGGAACCCGACGCGCGGCATGAGCAGCAGGGACGCGTCCAGCACATCGGTGTCGAAGTGCTGGACGAACGCCTTGCGCCCCTCGTGCCAGCCGCGTTCGGTGATCTGCCGGAACACCGCGTCGCGGGCCTCGCTCCAGCGGCCGAGGTCGCCGGGGCGGGCGTACCGGGTGGCGGCCCGGATGCCCCGGTCGAAGGCGACCCAGCTCATCAGACGGCTGTAGGTGAAGTCCCGGCGCCCGCCCCGGGTCTCCCAGATGCCCTCGTCGGGCCGGTCCCAGTTCCCGGCCAGCCAGTCCAGTACGCCGCTGAGCGCCCGCCAGCCCCGGATCGCGCCGATGTCGCCGCCGACGGACAGCGCGTCGGACGCCTCGCCGTAGATGTCCAGCTGGAGCTGGTCGGCGGCGGCGTTGCCCGCGCGCACCGGGCGGGAGCCCCGGTAGCCCTCCAGGTGGGGCAGTTCCTCCTCGGTGAGCCGGGGGTCGCCGTCCACCCGGTACATGATCTGCAACGGGTCGCCGGTGGCGGTGCCGCCCGCCTCGACCCGGTCGCGCAGCCAGCGCCGGAACGCGTACGCCTCGCTCTCGAAGCCCAGCTCGACCAGGGCGCGGACGGACAGCGAGGCGTCCCGGACCCAGGTGTAGCGGTAGTCCCAGTTCCGTTCGCCGCCGATCTGCTCGGGCAGGCCGGTGGTCAGGGCGGCGACGGGGGCGCCGCTGGGCGCGTAGGTGAGGACTTTCAGGGTGATGGCGGACCGGTTCACCATGTCCTGCCAGCGGCCCCGGTAGGTGCAGGGACGCAGCCAGTCCAGCCAGAAGCGGCGGCAGTCCTCGACGGTGTCCGCGATGCCGGGCAGGGTCGGCGCGGGCGGGGCGGGCGCCCCGGACGCCGTGGTGGTGAGGACGAACACGGCGGCCTCGCCCGCGCTCAGCGTGACGCGGGCGGTGACGTCGTCGTCGCCGTCCGCGCGGAGCCGGACACCGGGGGTGGTCCGCACGTGCAGGTCCAGGTCCGGCCCCCGGAGGACGGCCGTACGGTCGTCCCCGAGCCTCAGGGTGTGCGGGGCGCGGCCGTAGTCGAAACGGGGGCGGCAGTCGAAGGCGAAGGGCAGGCTGCCGCGCACCACACGGGCGATCCGGATCAGGGTGTGCCGGTCGGTGGGGTCCGGGCCGTCGAGCGGCGGCATCAGGTCGGCGACCTCCCCGACCCCGCCGGGCCCCATGAACCGGGTGATCAGCACGGCGGTGTCGGAGAGGTACAGCTGCCGGGCCCGTACGCCGTTGCCGCCGGTGCGGTGCGCCGTGAGGCGGCAGTGCCCGCCGCGCCGCCGGTCCAGCAGCGCGGCGAACAGACTGGGCGAGTCGAAGCGCGGGGCGCACCACCAGTCCACGGTCCCGGCGGACGACACCAGGGCCGCGGTCTGGAGGTCGCCCACCATGCCGTGGTCGGCGATGGGCGGGTACGGGCCGGGGTCGGCCGACGGCGGGAGCCGGTCCACGCGCGGTCCTAGGCGGCGCGGCCGGGGTCGTCCCGGCGCACCACGCACAGGGCCCAGATGATGAACCCGGACAGCGCGATCATCACGACCGACCACACCGGGTAGTACGGCAGCGAGAGGAAGTTGGCGATGATGACCAGCGCCGCGACGGCCACGCCCGCGACCCGCGCCCACATCGCCGTACCGAACAGCCCGAAGCTGATGACGACGGCGACAACGCCGAGGACCAGGTGTATCCAGCCCCAGCTGGTCAGGTCGAACTTGAAGACGTAGTTCGGGGTGGTGACGAAGACGTCGTCCTGGGCGATCGCCATGATGCCCCGGAAGATGCTGAGCAGTCCGGCGAGCAGGAGCATGACCCCGGCGAAGGCGGTCAGCCCGAAGGCCCACTGCTGGCGGGCGCTGTGCGCGTGCGCGCGGGGCTCGGGTGTGGGTGACGCGGTCATCGGCTGCCTCGTTTCGTTCGGTCGGGTACGGGCTCGGGGTGCCGGGCCGGGTCAGTGCGGGGTCGGGGTGCGCGGGGTGGTACCGGCGCCGGTGGCCCCGGGACCGCCGGGGGCCGCACCGGTGCGCTGCTCCGGGGCGTCGCCGCCGAGCAGCATCTCCTTGGCGCGGCGGAACTCGTCGTCGGTGATGTCGCCGCGCCGCCGCATCTCGGAGAGCCGCGACAGCTCGTCCACGTTGCTCCCGCCGGACCGGGCGGTGTCCCGGACGTACGACTCGAACGCCTTCTGCTGGGCGCGGGCGTGCTCCACCTCGCGCCTGCCCATGCCCTTGCCGCGGGCGATGACGTAGACGAGGACGCCGAGGAACGGCAGCACGATGGCGAAGAGGGTCCAGCCGGCCTTGGCCCATCCGCTCATCGAGTCGTCGCGGAAGATGTCCACGATGACGCGGAACAGCAGGACGAACCACATGACCCACAGGAAGAACACCAGGATGGTCCAGAAGGCGCTCAGCAGCGGGTAGTCGTACGCGAGGTAGGTCGGGGCGCTCATGTCTCTCCTCCGTCCGGGGGACGTTGTCCCTCCCGGCTCTCAGCGTGCACACGCCCGGCGGGAGCGGCCTCACCCGTGACGGGTGACCCTGGCCCGGGACGGATGTTCAGTCGGCGGGCTCCGGGGCAGCGGTGATCACCCGGATTCCGGGGGTCGCGGAGGTTCCGGGGGTGGTTCCGGGAGCTGGCGCAGTTCCACCACGCGCAGGCCCAGGGACTGGCAGCGCGTCAGCAGGCCGTACAGATGGGCGTCGTCCACGACCGGGCCGTACAGGACGGTCTGGCCGGACATCGTGACGTGGTCCAGCTCGGGGAAGGCGTGGGCCAGCGTCTCCGACATCAGGCCGTCCACGCGGATCTCGTAGCGCATGTGCCGCTCCCGCCGGGGGGTGCTGCGATCCTGCTCCGCGCACGGGCCCTCCGGCCTCACCCGCTACAGGTGAACCGTGGCGCGGTGCGGGCCGGGCGCTCGGGTGCGGGCCGGTACGGGCGCTCAGTGGGTGACGGCGAGCTTGAAGACGATGATCGCCAGTCCCAGGACGAGGTTGACGGACGCCGAGACGGCCACCAGCCGCCAGGACGCGCCCGCCCGCCACGCC
Source organism: Streptomyces corallincola (assembly GCF_019104725.1). GTDB lineage: Bacteria > Actinomycetota > Actinomycetes > Streptomycetales > Streptomycetaceae > Streptomyces > Streptomyces corallincola. Next base: position 77,949 of record NZ_JAHRXF010000018.1, read on the forward strand.
CCGTACGCCGACCAGCCGACCTGTCCGGCCACGGCGACGGCCACCGAGAGCCACAGGGCGCCGTCCAGGTCGAGACCGAGCAGCGGGCTCACCGCGACGGCGACCGCCGGGGGCACGGCCGCCTTCACGATCGGCCACTCCTCCCGCGCCACCCGCAGCACGGTCGCCCGGTCGGGGGTGCGCTCCGCGAGCCGGGCGCCGAACAGCTGGGCGTGCACGTGCGCCACCCAGAAGACCACCCCGGTGAGCAGCAGCAGGATCACCAGATGCAGGCGCGGGAACTCACCGAGCGACCCGGCCCCGATGACGACGGAGGCGGCGAGCATCGAGCCGTAGACGGCACCGGTGTAGTCGGCGAGGTGGTCGGCCGGAGTGCGCCCGGTCCGCTCGCGCGGTGTGGCGCCCGCGCGGCTCACAGCAGCCCCTGTTCCCGGCCGCGCCGTACCGCGTCGCCCCGCCGGTTGACGCCGAGTTTGCGGTAGACGCTCTTGAGGTGGGTCTTCACCGTGTTCACGGAGACGTACAGCTCGGCGGCGATCTCCTCGGCGGACAGCAGTTGGGCGAGGCCAAGCAGCACCTCGCGTTCGCGCCCGCTCAGCTCCTCGACGACCGGCGGCCCGCCCTCCGGCCGACCGCCCACCGGCGGCCGACCGCCGACCCGCGCGGGCGGCGGTGGCCCGGCCGACGGCAGCAGCCAGCCGGTGGCCAGGGCGTGCAGCGGCGGGCGCCCGAGCAGCCGCCGTACGCCGGGACCGGCCTCCAGGAACGGGCGGCGCAGCCCCTCCCGGCGGGCCTCCGGGAGCGCGCGGGCCAGCAGCCCGCAGGCGGTCGCCGTGTCCCCCGCCTCCAGCGCCGCCCCGGCCCGGACCAGCGCGACGGCGATCCGGACGCCGGGTGCGGCCCGGCTCCCGGTGTCCGGTTCCCCGGCCAGGGCGAGGGCCCGCACGGTGTCACCGGCGGCGAGCAGGGCGCGGGCGGCCTCCGCCGCGTGGGCGGGTCCGGCCGCGTACGGTACGTCGTCCAGCACCTTGACGGCGCTGTCGGGGCGGCCGTCGGCGAGGTGCGCGGCGGACGCCACCAGCGCCCAGTGCACCTCCGCCCACGGGGACGGCGTGTCGGCGGCCACGGCGGTGCCGACCGCTTCGGCGGCGGCCCGGTGATCTCCCCGCGCGAGCAGCAGCCGGGCGGTGACGAGGGCGCGGCAGGCGGTGGCGGACGGGTCGGGGGCGGCGGGTACGGGCGTGCCGTCCAGCAGGGTCCGCGCGCGGGTGAGGTCGGCGCGGTCCACCGCGACGGCGGCCAGCACCAGGCGGGCGAGCGTGCCGCTCCCCGGCCGGTCGAGCCCGTACCGCTCAGCTTCCGCGAGGGCCGCGGTGGCGGTCCGTTCGGCCTTCGCGGGCCGCCCCTCCAGATGCTCGATGAGCGCGAGCTGCCCGAGGCAGTCCTGCCGGGGCAGCGCGGTCGCCACCCCGCCGGGCCGTGCCGTCGCCTCGGCGAACGCGGCCCGCGCGTCGGTGAACCGCCCGGCCCAGGTCCGCGCCGCCCCCACCTGTGCCAGCAGCAGGGCGGACAGCTCGGGGTGCTTGTCGAGCAGCCGGGCGGGCACCTCGCACCGCAGCTCGCGCGCCGCGGTCACGGCCGCCTCCGCCCGCCCGACCGCCCCGGCCCGCCGCGCGGCCACCGCTTCGAGCAGGGCGTGCCCGAGGAGGAGTTCGGGGGCGGTGCCGGAAAGCGGGGACGAAAGTGCCGGGGGCGCCGGGGTGGGGGTGAGGCGCGGGACGGCCGGTGCGGCGGAATCCACGGCCGGAGCCGTACCCGCCGAAGCCGGACCCACCGCGGCGGCCCCGGCACCCACCCCGGCCGGTCCGCCCGGCCCCACCCCCGCGCGTGCCCGGCGCAGCTGGGCCAGGCCGCGTGCCGGATCGGGCCCGGCCAGGTCGCGTGCGGCGCGGACGAGGTCGGGTGCCGGACCTCGGGTGTCCGGGCCCAACGGGGCGAACAGCGCGGCGAGTTCACCGGCGCGGGGCGCGGTGAAGAACTGCCCGAGAGCGAGGTCGGAGACGAGAGCGGCGGCGGTGAAGTGCCAGTCCCGGGCGGCGGCTCCGTGGACGAGTGCCTCGGGTACGGCGTCGGCGGCCCCCAGCCAGTGGGCGGCACGGCGGTGCAGCTCCGGTTCGAGACCGGGGTGCCGGGCGCGCAGATGGGCGCGGAGGATCTCCCCGAACAGCGGGTGCAGCCGGTACCAGGAGTGTCCGAGGTCCTCCACGAAGGCGTTCTCCCGGTGCAGCGCGGCCAGCGCCGGTTCGAGTCCGGCGCGTCCGGTGAGCGCCTCGGCCAGCTCAGGCCGGAACCGGTCCAGGACGCTCACCCGGAGCAGCAGTTCCTGGGTGCGGGCGGGCTGCCGGGTCAGTACCTCGGCGAGCAGGAAGTCCGCGACGGTGCTGCGCCCGGCCTCGAACTCCCGCAGGTATGCCACCGGGTCGGCGCTCTCCCCGGCGGCCATCGCGCACAGCCGCACCCCGGCGGCCCAGCCACGGGTACGGGCGACCAGCCCGCGAACCGCGTCGTCCGGCAGGTGGAGCCCGTGCAGCGCGAGCAGTCCGGCGGCCTCCTCGGGGGTGAGGGCGAGGTCGGCGTCCCGTATCTCGGTCATGGCGTCGGCGGCGCGGTACCGGTGCAGCGGGAGGAGCGGTTCGGTGCGGGTGACGAGGACCAGCCGCAGGCCGGGCCCGGAGTGGTGCAGTACGAACTCCAGCTGGTCGGCGACCTGGCGGGCGGTCTGCCGGTCGAAGTCGTCCAGCACGAGGACGGCGGGCCGGTCCCGGCCGCTGAGCCCGTCGGCGAGGCGGGCCAGCAGCCCGTGGTCCACGCGTCCGGCGTCGGCGGGGCGGCCGACGCCGGGGGGCGGTTCGACCCCGGCGGTGCGCAGCGCGTGCAGGACGGACGCCCAGAACATCCCGGCGCCCTGCCCGGCGGCCTCGCCGGTGTACCAGGCGACCGGCTGCCCGAGCCGCGCCGCCCAGTCCGCGACCAGCAGGGTCTTGCCCGCGCCCGCGGGGCCATTGACCATCGTCAGCGGGGTGTCCAGGGCGCGGTCGAGGCGCTGGGTGAGGCGCGGGCGGTGCAGGAAGGTGGCGGGTCGGGCGGGTGGCGCGAACCGGGTGTGCAGGAACGGCTCCCCGAGGGGGTCGGTGCGGGGGGTGTCCGGTTCCCGTGTCCCGGTGTCGTCTCCCGGTTCGCGTGTGCTGTCGGCGTCCCTCGTGGCCACTGGTCACCACCACGGTTCGTGAGGCTGTGTCCGGCGTCCGCCGTCCGTCCGGGGCGGCGTTCCACCTGATCAGAATCGCAGGGTTCGGGTCGGCGCGCAGGTCGCGGGGGTGCGGGCCGGGCAGGGGGCGGGCACGGCCGGAGCAGGGGGGCGGCCCTGGGGCGCGGCTCAGTGCCGTACGGGTGCGGCGGGCCGGTCCCGTTCCACGCGCCCGCCCGCCGCGAGCAGCGCGATCACCACGAGGGCGGCGAGCAGAACGCCCACGAGCAGCAGCACGGTCGGCGCGGTCGGGTGGTTCCAGAAGGCGAAGACGCAGGCGACGACCAGCAGCACGGCCACGGTCAGCGGGCGCCGCCACGCCAGCGTCCAGGTGCCCGCGGGCCCGGTGCGGACATGGTGCCGCGCGGCCCAGCGGGCGGCGGTGTCGGCCCCGCGCTCGGAGGCGCCCCGCACGGCGACGGGCAGCCGCCCGGGCCCGGTGAAGTAGGCGCCCAGCGCGATCACCACCCCGAGCACGACCGCCGTCACCAGCGCGGCCCTGAGAAAGCGCAGCAGGGTGTCGAGCACGGCCGCGACGGCCGCCTTGGACTGCACCTGCGGCGGCAGATGGTCCAGCAGGTGGTGCCGTACGACGACCAGCGCGACGGCGACCACCAGCGAGGCGAGGGCCGCGCCCAGGGCGGTGCGGGCGAGGGCGCGCCGTCTGCCGCGTGCCAGGAACACCCCGGCGGCGCCGAGCAGGACGACGAGGACGGGCATCCAGTTGCCGACCACGTTCAGCAGGTGGGCGCCCTTCCTGACCTCGGCGAACTGGTCGGAGTGGAACAGCGTGAACTGTTTGTCGATGTCCGGGATGTTCTTGGCCGGGGTGAGCCCCGCATCGACGAGTTCGGTGCGGGCCTTGTCCACGACCGTGCCGAGGTCGAGGGAGATCGTGCCGTCGTCGATGTCCAGCGCGCCCCGGCCCTCGCCGGTGAGGGCGCGGACGACGGCCTGGTGGGCGACCCGGTTGGCGCCCCGCCAGGTGGTGGCGAAGGCGTCGCTGTCCACGACCTTGGTGGCGATTTTGGTGACCGCCGTGTCCACGGCCGTGTCGATCTGCGGCCCGAGTCCCCGTACGGCGTTCGCGGCGCGCGGCGGCAGGCCGAGCGACTGGAGCCAGGACGCGAAGTCCCCGGCCACGGCGGGCCCGTCCACCTGGTCGCCGACGGCCTCGGTGACGCGGTGCACGACGGCCTGTTCGACGGCCGGGTCGGTGGCGAGCGGGGCGACGGTGGCGACGTACCGGTCGGTGTCGAGGACGATGTCGTGCACCCAGACCGCGAGCAGCGCCACCGGGACGAGCACACAGGTCAGCACGGTCAGCACGGCGGAGGCGGTGGCGCGCGCGACCCGTCCCGCGCGGCGGCCCGCGCGGGACGGGGAGGTCGGTTCGGGCGGCGCGGTCACGGGGCCTCCGGCGCGGGGCGGGCGGATCTGCTGGGGACCTCCCCATTGCGTCAGCCACCGGCGGGTGCCGCGCGCTGGACGGTCCGAACGGACGAGGCTCCCCTCCGCCCCGTGCCGGGCGTCGCGGGGCGGAGGGGAGTGTGAGGGCAGGCCCTACGTCCCGCCGCCGCGCCGGGGCGGGCTGCCGAGTCTGCGGGCCAGCGCCGGTTCCTGGGCGGCGACGGCGCCCGTGCTGAGGGTGACGGCGACGGCGACGCAGACCACGATCAGCCAGGACAGCAGCACGAAGACGGAGCCGACGGGGCCGTAGTCGGAGAGGGCGCGGTCGAGGGCGCGGGGCATGTAGAGCGCGGCGGTGGCGGTCAGCGCGGTGAGGGCGAGCGCGGTGAGCACCGAGCCCGGCAGCAGGGGTTTCCAGCCGACGGTGCCGCCGAGCAGCAGGTGCTGGGTCCACCACCACAGCCCGGCCTGCATCAGCACGAGCAGCGGTACGCCGAGCCAGGCGCCGAGTCCGAGGCCGTCCCGCAGCAGTCCCTGGAGGACCATCGCGGCCAGCCACAGCGCCAGCCACGCCACCCAGCGCCAGGGCGCGACGCGGGTCGTGCCGCGCGGGATCTGCCAGGCCCGCCTGCACAGCCGTTGCAGCGCCCGGCTCACTGCGGTGGCGGACAGCAGCACCATGAGCCCGCCGATGACCCCGGTGGCCTGCTGGAGGTCGTGGGTGGCGGGTTGCAGCACGTGCTGGAGCTGGGCCTCGGCGGGGCCGCGCAGTCCGATCACCGCCTTGGCGGAGTCCACCACCTGACGCCGTACGGCGGGCGGGGCGTAGGCGGCGAACACGAACAGCAGGGGGACGGCGGTCAGGAAGCACTGGGCGGCGAGCCGGGTCGCGGAGTCGAAGACGTTGACGGAGACCAGCCGGTCGGCGAGGTGGGTGACGACCGGGAACCGGCGCTCCGCCGCCCGGTGCGCGGCCCTGGCCCGCGCGACGAGCGCCTGGCTCGCGCGGTGCCACGCGGCGGTCCGGCGCTGCCACCGTCCGGCCCGCCGCACGGGTCTGCGCCGCACTCCCGCGGCCGGACGCGGGCGCCCGGCGGGGCCCCGGCTGCCGTGCCCGCCGGTCGTCATCTGCGGCGCGGGGCGGCCGGGTACGGCGTCCACCCGGTGATCGGCACGGCACCACTCCTCTGGTCCTCTCCCTGCGGCCAGCCTGGCGTCCCGCGCCCGGCCCGGCACCCGGAGAGCAGCCGTCAGTGCCGCCGGTGCACCGCGACCACGATCCCCGCGTCGTCCCGTCGTACCGCCGCCTGGTTGAGCAGCTGGGCGGCGACCAGGGCCGGGTCCTGGGTGAAGAGACCGGGGAAGTCGGCGGGTTTCCAGCGGTCGCTGAGCCCGTCGGAGTGGAGGACGAGGGCGGCGCCGGGCGGGAACGGTGCCTCGAAGGCCCGGGTGCGGGGCATCTGGCCGCCGACGATGCCGGGCAGGGACATCAGCCCGTTGCGCCCGCCCTCGTGCACGACCAGCGCGCTGATGTTGCCGACGCCGGCCAGCCGCACGATACGGGCGACCGGGTCCGCGAACGCGACGGCGACGGCGGCGCCCCGCGTGCCGCGCAGGTCCTGGTGGATGTCGGCGAGGACCGCCACCGGGTCGGTGTGCCGACTGTCCCGGAAGGCGCCCCTGGCCCGGTCGGCGACACGGGCGGCGAGCGGCCCGTGTCCGAGCCCGTCGCACATCAGCAGCAGCGAACCGGAGCCGTTCCCGGTGTCGCCGCTCCCCCTAAGGTCCGCGGCCTCCGTACGGCCCGTGCCGCAGGCCGCTCCCGCCCCCGGCGTGCCGCCCCCCACCGTCCGTACCGCCCAGGTGTCCCCGCAGACCTGCTCCCCGCTGATCGGCCGGGTCAGGCCGCCCGTCTCCACCGGGCCCGGCGGCGGCGTGTCACCGGCCCAGAACCGGGCGTGCACGGCGGTGCCCCGGCCGTGCAGCGAGTGCACGCCGAAGGAGTCGGCGAGGCGGCGTACGGCGCCGAGGCCGATGCCGAGGCTGCCGGTGGCGGAGGTGCCGTCCCGCAGGGCGCGCGGGATGTCGTCGATGCCGGGCCCGCTGTCCAGGGACAGGCACTCCACGGCCACCCGGTCACGGGCGCGTACGACGCGCAGCGCGAGGGCGCCGTCGGTGGCGTGCTTGAGCAGGTTGGTGGCGAGTTCCGTGACGCACAGCTCGACGCGTGCGACGCGCTCGTCGGACATGCAGATGCCCCGGGCGAGCTGACCGGCCTGGCGGCGGGCGGCGGCGGCGAGCGCGGCACCGGCGCGCAGCCAGTGCACGTCCCCGGCCTCGGTGACGACGGTCGTGCTCACCGTGCCCACTTCACGATGCGCACGGTGGTGCCCTCGGGCCCGGAGGCGATGTCGAACTCGTCCACCAGCCGTCTCGCGCCGCTCAGCCCGAGCCCCATGCCGTTGCCGGAGGTCCAGCCGTCGGTGAGGGCGAGTTCCACGTCGGGGATGCCGGGCCCCTCGTCCCGGAACTCGACGTAGATGCCGGAGCGTCCGGCGTCGCTCAGCGCGGCGGCGCGGACCACGCCGCCGCCGCCGTAGACGAGCATGTTGCGGCCGAGTTCGCTGGCCGCGGTGACCAGTTTGGTCTGGTGGACGAGGCCCAGTCCGCCCCGCTGGGCGAGGGTGCGCACCATCTGCCGTGCGGTCACGACGTCCCCGCTGGTGGCCACCTGGACGGTCTCGGCCGGGGTGGCCGAGGCTCCGTAGTCCTTCATGCCGGGTCGTCCTTCATGCCGGGTCCGTGCCGAGCCGCCGGAGCAGTTTCAGCCCGCGCTCCAGGTTGAGGGCGGTGCGGACACCCTTGAGGGACAGGCCGAGTTCGACCAGGGTCATGGCGACGGCGGGGCGCATGCCGACGACGATGGTCTCGGCGCCGAGCAGCCGCGACACCGAGGCGTTGTCGGCGAGCATCCGGCCGACGAAGGAGTCCACGATCTCCAGCGCGGAGATGTCGATGACGACGCCCTTGGCGCCGGTGTCCACGATGCGCCGGGACAGGTCGTCCTGGAGGTCCATGACCATCTGGTCCTCCAGGTCCTGCTGGATCGAGACGAGGAGGACGCGTCCAATCTTGAGAACGGGGACGCGGTCGCTCACAGCAGCCCCCGCGCGTCGTTCTCGGACTCTTTGGCGACCTCGGCGACGGCCTGGCGCAGCGCGTCCGCGAGCGAGGCGTTGGTCGGGATGTCCCCGAACTCGATGCCGAGCGCGACGATGGTCTGCGCGATCTGCGGGCGGATGCCGGAGATGGTGCACTGGGCGCCCATCATGCGGGCGGCGACGACGGTCTTCAGCAGGTGCTGGGCGACCTGGGTGTCCACGGTGGGGACACCGGTGATGTCGATGATGGCCTGGGTGGAGTCGCTGTCCACCAGGGTCTGGAGGAGCTTCTCCATGACGACCTGGGTGCGGGCGGAGTCCAGGGTGCCGACCAGCGGCACACCGACCACGCCGTCCCACAGCTTCACGACCGGGGTGGAGAGTTCGAGGAGCTGCTCGGCCTGCGAGGAGATGATCTCCTCGCGGGTGCGGACGTACGCCTCGGTGGTGAGCAGGCCGAGGTCGTCGAGCAGGCGGGCGAACTGGAGGTAGGCGCGGGCCCCTTCCTGGTCCCCGGTGAGGGAGGGCTCCAGCACCTCCTTGAGCGCGAAGACGCTGCGGGCGGTCTCGGTGGGCGTGAAGCCCTGGCGGGCCCGGTTGCGGGAGAGTTCGATCAGGAGGCTGCGCACCTCGCCGTACCGCTCGCCCCGGCCGTCGAGGCCGCCGGTGCCGAGGGCCTGGAGGATGGCCTCGTACAACTCGCCCAGCTCGCGGCCGAGTTCGGCCATGCTCAGTCGGCCCTGGAGGTCCTCACCGATCGTCCGGACCCACTGCGAGAGGAACGTCTCACGCTCTGCGGTCAGTTTCTCGGCCAGCAGTCGTGTGCTGCTCTCGATCGCCACGTCGTCCTCACCCAAGATCTCGATTTGCCTACCCGCCCGCACCTTAAGGGCAGGCGTGGAGGTGCCCCCGTTCCCGCACTTCACACCTCCCCTTCCATGTGATGCGCGGCACACCGGATCGCCCGGGCGGGCGACCGAGCAGCCGGGTGACGGGGAGGGCCGGGGTGACGGGGGCGACGGACCGGACCGGGCCGGCCGGAATCCCGGAATCCCGGAATCCTCATTTCGCTCGAAAAGCCGTACCTCATTCGATCACGTATTCCATCAGTGAAAAACAGGCTTTGCATTGATCACGGACATTCAGGTCTACTAACATCCATCCTGCACAACTCCTTTACGTATGAGCTGCTTTGAAGCTGCTTCGACTGGGACTGCACTTGTCGGCTTCGAACCTGTAGGCGGTTTCGGTCATGGCTACCTCCGCGGCTGCGAAAGTCCTCCTGCCCCTGGGCGACCACGACCCGCTCTCGATCGGTGACTACCGGCTGCACGCGGTCATCGGCCGGGGCGGCATGGGCACCGTCTACCTCGGCGAACTCGCCCGCGGCAGCCGCCCCGCCGCGATCAAGACGATCCGTACGGACCAGCAGTGGGACACCGTGTTCCGGGGCCGGTTCGCGCGGGAGGTGGCGGCCTGCCGCAGGCTCGGCGGTCACTCCACCCCGGCCGTGCAGATGTACAGCCTGGACGACGACCGGCCGTGGCTGGCCATCGACTACGTGAAGGCGCCGACGCTGAAGGACCTCGTGGAGGAGTCGGGCCCGCTCCCGCTGCCCGCCGCGATGGCGCTGGTCCGCGAACTCGCCCGCATCCTGCTCCGGTTGGCCGATCTGCACCTGGTGCACCGCGACCTGAAGCCGTCCAACATCCTCGTCACCTCCGACGGCCCGAGCCTCATCGACTTCGGACTGGTCCGGGACATAGACCAGCCCTCCCGCGCCCTCACCCCGATGGGCACCCTGGGCTACGCGGCACCCGAGCAGATGCGCGACCGGGGAATCTGCGCCGCCACCGACGTCTACGCCCTCGGCGCGGTCCTGCTGTACGCCCTCACCGGCGAGAACCCCCCGCTGGACGACAGCGGCCTGCGCGTCGCCCGCCGCGCGGACGGCACCCCGGACGTACCGGGGCTGCCCCCCGACGCGCACGCGCTGGCCGCCGCCTGCATGGCCCCGGAGGTCGCGGACCGGGCCACCGCCCCGACCCTGCTGGCCCGCGCCGACCGGCTCGCCACCGCGGGGCGCGGCCCCGGCGGACCCGGCGGAGTGGCGGGACTCGGCGCACGGGTATGGCTGCCCCCGCGCGCCCAGGAGGTGCTGGAGCGGTACGAGAACGTCCGCCTCCCCCAGCCGGGCGGCGCCCCGGAGCCCCGCCCCCGCCGCCCGCACACCCCCACCCGGCCCGGCCCGCGGGCGTCCGGCCGGGCCAGGACGCGGATCGCGCCGCGCTGGTCGTTCGCCCTGACCGGGCACGGCTACTACGGCACCCCGCTGCCGTACCGGGACCGGGTGCTGGTCGCCTCGCTGGACGGCACCGTGCACGCGCTGGACGGCACGACCGGGCAGCCGGTGTGGAGCCGCCCGCTGCCCGGCCGGATCGAGTGCGGCCTCGCCGCGACCGGCGACACGGTCGTCGTCCCCTGCGCCGACCGGGGCGTCTACGCCCTGGACGCCGCCTCCGGCGAGGTGCGGTGGCGCCACCGCACCGGCGACACCGCGCCCTCCACCCCGGCGGCGGCCGGTCCGCTGGTCTGCGTGGGCGACCGCGACGGCCGGGTCACCGCGCTCGGCGCCGGAAGCGGACGGGTCCGCTGGCAGGCCGGGGCGGGCAGCCGCGCCGTGCTCGCCGCACCCGCGCTCTGCTCCCGGCGGGGCGCGGTCTACGCCGCGGCCTGGGACCACTTCGTGTACGCCTTCGACGCGTCCGACGGCACCGTCCGCTGGCGCACGGCGACCGGCGGCGAACTCCAGGGCGGCCCCGTCGTCGCGGGCGACACGGTCCTCGTCGGCAGCGGCGACCGGCACCTGTACGCCTTCGACGCGGCGACCGGCGCACCCCGCTGGACGTTCCGCACCGAGGGCCGGGTCGTCGCCTCGCCCGCCGTGCACGACGGCCTGGTCTGGGCGGGCTGCACGGAGGGCCTCCTCTACGGCCTCTCCCCCGCCGACGGCACCGAGGTCCGCCGCCACTCCCTCGGGGCCGCCGTGCGGAGCACCCCCGTGGCGCACGGCGCGTGCCTGTACGTCGGCTGCGCGGACGGCGTACTGCACGTCGTCCGGCCCAGCACCGGCCACCTCTGGCCCTGGTTCGAGGCGGACGGCGCCATCGAGTCCGCCGTCGCGGTGGCGGGCGGTCTCGTCTACGTCGGCACCTCCGACGCCCGTGTGCACGCCGTGGACCTGGGCGCGGGCCGCACCCGCGCGTTCGACGGCGCGGAGCGGCCATGATGGGCCGCTCGCACCGCCGGACGAAGGACGGCGCGCCACCGGGCGAACGGGACGGCACGGCCCGTGGCCCGGTGCCCGCGTTCCGGCAGGGACGGCTGCTGCGCCACAGCCTGCTCGGGGAGAGCCGCGCCGGGCATCTGCGCGACGGCTCGCTGGTCACGCTGGTGCGGATGGAACCGCACTGGACGGACCACGCCGTACTGCCGGGCCTCCTGGAGCGCGCGGCGGCACTGGCACGGGACCGCTCCGTGCCCGGCACCGTCCGCGTCCGGGGAGTGGCACCGCTGGACACCGGGGGGCTCTGCGTCGTGACCGAGTACGTCCCGTCGCCGACCCTGCGCAGGCTCACCGAGCGCGCCGGGCTGCTGCCGCCGCCACTGGCCCTCTGGCTCGCCCACCGGGTCGCCCGCTCACTGCACCTGCTGGACCTGGAGAGCCGCGAGCACGGCGCGCTCGACCCGACCAGCATCCTGTGCACGAGCGAGGGTCCGGTCCTGGCCGACCACTCACTGGCCGGGCCGCTGCGCCGGGCCGCCGCGAACCTCAACCACTTCCAACCACTGCCGAGACACCCGGAGTTCGGCCTCCGCCATCTCGCGCCCGAACTCGCCGGCCGGACCGGCTGGCGCGGCGGCACGGCGGCCGACGTGTTCGCGCTCGGCATGGTGCTGCGCCACAGCACCAACCTCAAGGCCCCCTACGAGGGCGCGGAGGCGGTCCACGACCTCGTCGAGCGCTGCCTGCGTACCCAGACCCGCAGACGGCCCTCGGCCCAGCGGGTGGCCCGCATGGCGGCCAACGCCCTGGAGGCCGCCCGGTTCAGCGAGGAGTGGCTGCGCGCGGAATGGCAGCACCGGGTGCTGCTCACCCCGTCACCCGAGACCGTCACACCGGCCCCGGCGGACGGACCGGCGACCCGGGCACTGGAGAGCGAGGAGTTCGAAGAGCCAGGGGAAGCACGGGAGTTCGAAGAGCCCGGGGCGAGCGGGGAGAGCGGGGAGTACGGGGAGAACGGGGAGTACCGGGAGGCCGCGACCGCCGAGACGGTGCACACGGTCGAGACGGTCGAGGTGGCGGAGACGGTCCAGTCGGCGGGGACGGTCGAGATCGCTCGGACGGTCCAGGTCCCCGCGACTCCTGCGGCCCCTGCGACACCCGCAGTTCCCGCGACGGCCGAGATGCCGAGCCAGGGGCCGAACTCGGGTGAACTCGCTTATCGGAAAACCCAGTTCGATACATCCGGGCCGCTCTCCGACGAGCCCGGCGACCACCCGACCCACGAGCTTGCCGATCCCGAGCCCGGCCTCGACCCCGGCCCCAAGCCCGACCCGGCCCACCAGCCCCAGCCCCACCTTGAGCCGAACCCCCCGCCAGTCCCGCACCCCGCACGCCAACGCCCGTACCTCGCCGGGGGAATGCCCGCCGGGGTGGACCCCCGCGCCGCCCTGGCCGCCCGCAACTCCGTTCCCTCGCACCGCACATCGCGCTCCACCTCGACCATGCCGCTCCACACCACCGCACCGGCCACCACCCCGGCCCCCGGCTGGACCACGGACCTCGGGTTCCTGCCCGACGCCCCCCTCGCCCACGAGTCCGGCGTGCTCTACGCGGCCGGGACCGACCGCGACACCGGCGCGCTCTGTGCCGTGGACGTGCGGGACGGCAGCGTGCTGTGGAGGTTCCGGACGGCCGGACCGTGCCGGGCGCGGCCGGTGCCGTACGAGGGCGGGGTGCTGCTGGCGAGCCGGGACGGCATGCTGCACAGCGTCAACAGGCTTACGGGGCAGGCGGATTGGGCGGTGCCCATCGACGATCCGCTCGGCTCGGCGCCCGCCGTACTGGGGGACCACGTCTGGCTGGGCGGGATCACCGGCCTGCTCCAGGCGGTCGATCTGCGCGACGGGCGGCTGGGCCGGGTCCGCCCGCCCGGCAACCCGGCCGATGTGGCGGCCAGTTCACCGCTCGCGGGCTCCGATTGCCTCTGGGTGACGACGGCGGGCGGTCTGCACCGGCTGGCCGGTGACGGCTCGGTGATCTGGTCCCGGTACGAACTCGGCGATCTGGGCGGCCTCGAACTCGCGCTGGAGGACGGCCTGTTGTTCGGCACCACGCCCGACGGCCGGGTCCACGCGCACGACGCGGCCTCGGGCGAACCGGTGTGGGTCCGGGCGACGGACCAGCGGACCGTGGGTCCCCCGCTCGCCGCGCACGGAGTCGTGCACGTGGGCACCGCCGTCGGCACGGCGGGCGTCCTGCACACCTTCGACGCCGTGTCGGGCAGCCCGCTGCGCACTCTCGGGCTGCCGTCACCGGTGACCGGGCCACCCGCGTACGGCCAGGGCGCGCTGCTCGCCGCGACCCGCGACCGGCGTCTGCGGGCGGTCGCGGCGGAGGACGGGCGGTCGCTGTGGTCGTGGCGCGCGGGCGGACGGTTCGGCCGTTCCGGTCTGCTCGTCGCGGCCGGGCGGGTGTTCACCGGCGCGTCCGACTGCCACCTGCACGCGGTGGCCGTCCGGGACGGTTCCGGCGGCCCGCCGGGGCTGCTGGGCATGGACCCTGACCTGGACGCCACCCTCGCCATCCACTTCAACGGACCCGGCTGACCGCTCCGGACCGCCGCACCACCGCCCCCGTACCGCCGACCCGAATCGCACACAGAGACCAGTCACCGAGCGGAGACATCCCATGCCGTACGAGGCCGAGATCAGCCGTACCCAGCGGGCCTACGTGGTCCTGCTCATCGACCAGTCCGGCTCGATGGAGACGCCGTTCTTCGGCGGTGACCGCCCCAAGTCGGAGGAGGTGGCCGACGCGCTGAACCGGCTGGTCCACGAGCTGGTGCAGCGGGCCGCGCAGGAGGACCCGTCGAAGATCAAGAACCTCTACGACATCTCGATCATCGGCTACAACGACACGGTCCGCTCCCTGTTCTGCGGGGCGCTCGCGGACAAGGACATGGTGACGATCAGCGAACTGCGCGACCACCCCGCCCGGATCGAGGAGCGCACCCAGATGCGCCCGGACAACGCCGGGGGTGTCGTGCCCGTACCCGTGCGGTTCCCGGTGTGGGTCGAGACGGACGCGCTGGGCCTGACCGACATGAGCGCGGCCCTGGACTACGCCCACGACCTCGTGTCGGAGTGGGTGAGCCAGAACACGCGGAGCTTCCCGCCCATCGTCATCAACCTGACGGACGGCCTGGCCACCGGGGAGTCCCCGGTCGCCGCCGCCACCCGGCTGCGTTCGCTGGCCACCCAGGACGGCCAGGTGCTGCTGTTCAACGCCCATGTGACGGCCGACCGGCACGAGCCGATGCTGTATCCGGAGAACCACGACACGCTGCCCCCGGAGGGGCAGCTGCTGTTCCAGATGTCCAGTGAACTCCCGGACCGGGTACGGGAGATCGCCGGTTCGCTCGGGGTACGCGCCCGGTACGGCAGCCGGGGTCTGGTGTTCAACGGGAACGTCGTGGACGTGATCAACCTGCTGGACATCGGCACCCGGTTCGTACCGCCCGCGGCCGGAGCGCACGCACGGTGACGACGGTGACGGTCCGGCGGCTGCACAAGGCGGGCAACACCCCGGACGAGTACGAGGACGCCGCCGCGAGCAGCGTCCAGGGCGGGGCCGGGGCGGACGACGTTCCGGCCGTCTGGCGGCTGGCGGTCGCGGACGGTGCCACCGAGAGCGCCATGTCGGGCGAGTGGGCGCGGATGCTGGCCGGTGAGCTGTGCGCGTGTCCGCTGCGCACGCTGTCCGACCCGTACGCCCTGCGCGAGCTGCTGACGGGGCTGGCGGACGGGTGGCCGGCCCGGCTGCGCTGTCATGTCCGCGCGCTCGGCCGCGACCTGCACTACTGGGAGCCCCGGCTGCTCGCGGCGGGCGCGGCGGCCACCGTGCAGGCGGTCGCCGTGGTCCCGGAACCGGACGGGGACGGGCGGACCGCCGCGTGGAACTGGCGGGCCGCCGCCGTCGGCGACTGCGACCTGTTCCATGTCCGGGACGGTGTGCTGCTCACCGCGTTCCCGCTGACCCGCGCCGAGGAGTTCAACCGGACCCCGGCGCTGGTGCACAGCCTGAACGTGCTGGGCCCGGACGGGGACCGGCGGATCGCGCTGACCGGCGGCCGGGCGGTCACCGGCGATGTGCTGCACCTGGCCAGCGACGCGCTGGCGCTCTGGGCGCTGGAGGCCGAGGAGGCGGGTGTGCCGCCCTGGGAGCGGCTGGCCGCCGCCGCGCGGGACACCGGCGCGTTCGAGGACCTCGTGTCGGGCCTGCGGGCCAGGGGCGCGCTGCGCAACGACGACGTGACCCTGACGACCGCGGTGCTCGGCGTCCCGCCCGGCGCGGGAACCGGCGGGGGAACCGGCACGGGGGCAGGCGCGGAGACCGGCATGGAGAGCGGCACGGGGACCGGCGGGCGGGCCGGGGGCGGGACGGCGGGCGGGCGCGGGGGTCCGGCGGCGGGGGGTGTGCGATGACGGAGTCCGAGACCACGGCCATGCGCCGCTTCCCCACGCTCGGGGACTACAGCACGGCGCTCCAGCACCCCCGGCTCTGCTTCCCCGGCGACCCCGATCTGCGGTCGGCGGAGGTCACCGAGGACATCCTGCTCGGGCCGATGGCGAGCAGCGGCAACTTCGGCGGGGTGTACCACCTGCACTCCCCGGACGGTCAGCGCGAGTGGGGCGTCAAGTGCTTCACCCGCGCCTCCGACATCCGCCCGGAGCGCTACCGGAGCATCTGCGCGCACCTCGCCTCGGTGGACCCGGACGTCGAACGCTGGTACGTGCCCATCGAGTTCGTGCCCGAGGGCATCCGGGTCGGGGACGACCACTGGCCCATCGCCAAGATGTCCTGGATACGCGCCCCCGGTCTCCTGGAGTGGATCGACCGCAACGTGGCGAACCGCACCTATCTCCGCAAGCTGGCCGGGGACTTCACCGATGTCGTGCTGCGGCTGGAGGAGCTGGACATCGCGCACGGCGACCTCCAGCACGGCAACATCCTGGTGTCGGCGGGGCGCCGGGTGCGGCTGGTGGACTACGACGCGATGTACGTGCCGGGGCTGGCCGGTGCGGCCCGGCCCGAGGGCGGTCACCGGCACTACCAGCACCCGCGCGCCGGAACCCTGTTCGGCCCGCGCATGGACCGGTTCCCGGCCCGGGTGATCCAGCTCAGTCTGCTCGCCGTCGCCGCGTCGCCCGAGCTGTGGACGGACCTGCGGGACGAGGAGGACGAGCGGCTACTGCTCGGCACCGAGGACTTCGCGGACCCGGCCGCGTCCAGGGCGTTCGACACGCTCTCCCGCAGCGCCGATCCGGAGGTACGGGACCTCACCACCCAGGTGCTGCGCGACCTGGCCGCCGACCCGCGGGCCCTCCCGCCGCTGGAGCGGGTCCGGCCGGTCGTCCGGCGCATCCCGGCACAGACACCCCGTACGGCACCGGTCTTCGGGGAACCGCCCCCGGCCGAGCGCGCGGCGCCGGACAGCACACCGGGGGCGGACGGGACGTGTGAGGCGTCAGGGGCGCACGGGGCGGCCGGTGCGCCTGGGGCGACCCGGACTCCCGGCCCGGCTTCCGCCCCGGGTACGCCCTCCGGACCTACCGGGACCCGGCCCCCGGCGCCCGACCCGGCCCGGCCCCACACCCCCGGTCCGACACCAGCGCCGGGGCCCGTACGGGAAGCCGCGCCCGCATCCCCGTGCGGCAGGGCCGCCGCCGAGCCCCCGCCGTATCCGCGCCGCTCCGACCCGTCGCCGCACACCAGCCGGGCCGCCCAGCGACGGGAAGCCCAGCGGAGTGGCCGTACGGCCGCCGGGCGGTCGGCGGGGCCGGTGCCGGAGCCGCGCCGTACCGGGCGCCGTACGTGGCCGTGGGTGCTGGTCGTGCTGCTGGTGCTGCTGGCCGGGGTCCTGATCGCGCTGCACATCGCCGCGCGCGACGACGCCGTGCCCGGTGGATTCTGCGACCGGCTGCCGTTCGTGTGCGCCGGTCTGCCGTCCCCGAGCCCGGCCCCGTAGGAAGCACGGGGCGGGGCGACGGGGCTCACTCGGCCAGTGCCAGCACCCTGCCCCGGAACGACGACACCACCGGGCGCAGGTCCACCCGGTGCCAGGCCGCCCAGAGCCGGAACGAGCTGTGCAGCCAGGGGAGTTCACGGACGACGACGTCCTGCGACGAGCCGTGCCGCATGCTCCGCTGGACGAGGGCCAGACCGAGGCCGGAGGCCACCAGGCCGAGCGCGGTGAGCGGTTCGGTCGCCTCCAGCCGGATGTCGGGGGTGAAGCCGGAGGCGGCGCAGGCGGCGACGAAGTCGTCCCGCCAGCCGGGGTCCTGGCTGTTCTCGACCGCGATCCAGGGCTGCCCGTCCAGGTCGGCGGGCCGGATCTCCGCCGCCTCCGCGAGCGGATGCCCGGCGGGCAGCGCGAGCAGCAGGGGATCCTCCAGCAGCAGCGCGGCCGTCAGGTCGGGGTCGTCCTCGGCGGGCGGCTCGGGCACGAACGCGATGTCCAGGCTGCGCTGGCGCAGTCCCTCGAACTGCTCGGCGCCGGTCATCCGGTAGAGCGCGACATGGACGTCCGGCCGGTCGCCGTGCAGGTCGCGCAGGGCCGAGGGCAGCACGCCCGCGTTCATGGCGTCGCTGACGTACCCGATGCACAGCCCGCCCTCCTCACCCCGGCCGAGTCTGCGGCCCAGGTTCTCCAGCCGGTCCGCGTGCCGGAGCAGTGCCCGCGTCTCGGTGAGGAAGACCCGGCCGTCGGCGGTGAGCCGGATGCGCTGCTGGCTGCGCTCGAACAGGGCCAGACCGAGGTGTTTCTCCAGCTGAGCGATCTGGCGGCTGAGCGGAGACTGGGACATGTGCAGAAGTTCGGCCGCGCGGCCGACGTGTTCCGTCTCGGCGACCACCACGAAGTACCGGAGTTGCCGGAGGTCGAGCATCTCAGACCTTTCAGGACTCAACCGCGTCCAAGCGAGTCTTGGACAGTCTCAACTTCGCATCCTAGCCTCGACAGGGCAAGCACGGCGTAGTCCGCACTTCGCACCAGAACGTGCGGTACTCCGTGAAAGCACCACAGAGAGGGATCTCGTCTCATGGGTATCAAGCCCCTCCTCCCCGGCCCGCTCGGTTTCGGCACCGCGCCGCTCGGCAACATGTTCCGCGCCATCCCCGACGAGGAGGCCGCCGCCACGGTCGCCGCCGCCTGGGACCAGGGAATCCGCTACTTCGACACCGCCCCGTTCTACGGCGCCGGACTCGCGGAGCTGCGGCTCGGCGAGGCACTCGACGGGCTCCCGCGCGACGCGTACGTGCTCAGCACCAAGGTCGGCCGGGTGGTCCTCGACGACGTCGAGGACCCCGCGAGCCGTGAACTCGGCGAGAAGGGCGGCCTGTTCGAGCACGGCCGGCCGAACCGGATGGTGGACGACTACTCCGCCGACGCCACCCTGCGCTCCATCGAGGACAGCCTGAAGCGGCTGCGCACCGACCGGCTGGACATCGTCTGGGTGCACGACATCGCCCAGGACTTCCACGGCGACGACTGGCTCGCCCGCTACGAGAGCGCCCGCACCGGCGCCTTCCGCGTCCTCCAGCGGCTGCGCGAGGAGGGCGTCATCAAGGGCTGGGGCCTCGGTGTCAACCGCGTCGAGCCGATCGAGCTGACCCTCGACCTGGACGAGCCGAAGCCCGACGGGTTCCTGCTCGCGGGCCGCTACACCCTGCTCGACCACGACCGCGCGCTGCAACGGCTGCTCCCGGCCGCCGTGGAACAGGACGTGGACATGGTCGTCGGCGGCCCCTACAGCTCCGGCATCCTCGCGGGCGGCCAGCACTTCGAGTACCAGAAGGCCCCGAAGGACATCATCGACAAGGTCGAGCGGATCAAGGCCCTGTGCGCCCGCTTCGGCATCGGCATCAAGTCGGCCGCGCTCCAGTTCTCGCTGGCCAACCCGGCGACCGCCGCCGTCGTGGCCGGTGCCACCCGGCCGAGCCGGATCGCGGAGGACGCCGCCGCCCTGCACGAGACCGTCCCGGCCGCCTTCTGGCAGGCCCTGCGCGACGAGCGCCTGATCTCCCCGACCGCACCGGTCCCGGCCGCCTGACGGCCCCCACCCCACCACTCCGCCCGTCGCCCCACCGAGCTGGAGGGCGCCGCCGGAGCATTCCGGGTCGGCCCTCGCAATCCTCGCGCGTACCGGGCCGGGGGCGCTACGAGTCGTCGCCCAGCCGCGCGGCGAACACCCCGTGCGCCCGGTCGTCGAAGAGGACGAAGGTCACGTCCTCGACGGAGGTGAGAGCCGCCGCCCGCACGGTCTCCACGGCGATGCGGGCGCCGTCGTCCATCGGCCAGCCGTAGACGCCGGTGGAGATCGCCGGGAAGGCGACCGTACGGGCGCCGAGGCCGTCGGCGACGCGGAGGGACTCGGCGTAGCAGGAGGCGAGCAGCGCCGAGCGGTCCTCGTCGGCCGCCCACACGGGTCCCACGGTGTGCACGACCCAGCGGGCGTCCAGCTCACCGGCGGTGGTGGCGACGGCCTGCCCGGTGGCGAGGCCCTTGCCGTAGTGCCCGGCGCGCAGTTCGCGGCACTCCGCGAGGATCGCCGGACCGCCCCGGCGGTGGATCGCGCCGTCCACACCTCCGCCGCCGAGCAGCGAGGAGTTGGCCGCGTTCACGATCACGTCGGCGTGGAAGCGGGTGATGTCGCCCTGGGCGAGGGAGATCGTGGTCATGACTGCCGGAGCCTCTTCCAGACGGCTTTCGCCGCGTTGTGTCCCGACATGCCGTGCACGCCGGGTCCGGGCGGGGTGGCGGAGGAGCAGAGGAACACCGCCGGGTGCGGGGTGCGGTACGGGTGTGCGGTGAGCCGGGGCCGCAGCAGGAGCTGGAGTCCGGAGGCGGCGCCGCACGCGATGTCCCCGCCGACGTAATTGGCGTTCTTGGCGGCGAGTTGGGGCGGCCCCGCGGTCGCGCGGGCCAGCACGCGGTCCCGGAATCCGGGGGCGAACCGCTCCAGCTGGCGTTCGATGGCGTCGGTGAGGTCGCCGTCCCAGCCGTTGGGCACATGGCCGTACGCCCAGAACACGTGCTTGCCCTCGGGGGCGCGGGTCGGGTCGGCCACGCTGGGCTGCACGGTGATCAGGAACGGTGTCTCGGGAGCGCGGTCGGTGCGGGACGCCGCGTGCAGGGCGGTGCTGATGTCGGCGCGGGTGGGTCCGAGCTGCACGGTTCCGGCGGCGCGTGCCTCGGGCGCGGTCCAGGGCACCGGGCCGTCCAGGGCGTAGTCCACCTTGAAGACACTGGCTCCGTAGCGGTACTGGTCGTACAGGCCGCCGAAGCCCGCGATGCGGGCCAGCGCGGTCGGGGAGGTGTCGAAGACGTAGGCGCGGGCGGGCGGCAGGTCGTCGAGGCGCTTGACCTCGTAGTCGGTGTGCACGGCGCCGCCGAGATCCTTCAGGTACGCGGTGAGCGCGTCGGAGATCGCCTGCGAGCCGCCGCGCGCCACCGGCCAGCCGCGCGCGTGCGCGGCCAGCGCGAAGACGAGGCCGACGGCGCCGGTGCCGATGCCGCTCAGCGGCGCGATGACATGGGCGACGAGTCCGGCGAAGAGTGCCTTGAACCGTTCGTCGTGGAAGCGCCGCGTCAGCCAGGTGGACGGCGGCAGCCCGGCAAGCCCGAACCGGGCCAGGGTGAGCGGGTCGCGGGGCAGCGCGGTCAGCGGCAGCGACATGAAGTCCCGCACGAGGGTGTCCCAGTGGGCGAGGAACGGCGTGATCAGCCTGCGGTACGCCCCCGCGTCCCGCGGCCCGAACGACGCGGCCGTCTCCGCGACCGACCGGGACAGCACCGCCGCCGACCCGTCGGGGAACGGATGCGCCATCGGCAGCCCGGCGTGCAGCCACTCCAGCCCGTACCGGTCCAGCGGAAGATCCCGGAACGCGGGCGAGTTGATCCCCAGCGGATGCGCCGCCGAACACGGGTCGTGCCGGAACCCCGGCAACGTCAGCTCCTCCGTCCGGGCCCCGCCGCCCACCGTCCCGCGCGCCTCGAACACCGCCACGGAGAAACCCCGCCGCGCCAGCTCCACCCCCGCGGTCAGCCCATTGGGTCCCGCCCCCACCACCACCACATCCAGCACCGCCGACACCTTCAGACCCCTTCGTCAGCCGATGACAACCCCCTCCCACACTATGCCGCCCCACCACCATGAGCCGAGGACGCGACCCGGGCGGGGCTCGGACCGCTCAGCCGAGTCGCGCGCGATACCCATCCCCGGCCCGGTTGATGAACCCGGGCGTGCCGCGTCTTCGTGTTGCAGGGAGGTCGCGGGAGGGGACGATGCGGTGCGGGACATGGAGCATCCTCCGCCGGTGACCGGTTCTCCCCGGGAGCAGGAAGAGAAGGGTGTGAGATGTCTTCGAGAACGAGGACATGGCGAAAGCTCGCTGTCCTCTTGACGGCGACGATCGCGGTGTTCGTTTCTCTCATTTCGACGGCTTCAGCCGCCGAGGGAAGCTGGGAGGCGTACGGCGCCAACCAGAACGTCCGGTCGAGACAGGTGCCGACGACGGTCGCCTGGGACGACTGCTGCGGAACCCCGCACGACATGATGGGCTGGCTGTCCAGCAACGGTGACGGTCAGGTCTACACCATGCTCGACGGGCGGGGCGTGATCCCGGTGCCGGGTGCGATATCCGACGTGGCACCCACCCTCGTCGTGTGGCACGGCCTGCCGACGGTCTACTGGGTGGGCCGCGACCACCAGATCTACTGGGCGGTCTGGGAGAGCGCTCCGAGTCCCGGCGGCAGCAGCCCGTGGTCGAGGCCGCTCGGCCCCATTCCGGGCCAGAGCACATCACAGCCGGTGGGGCTGACCCTGGTCAACGGGGACCAGCTCATGGTGGCCTACGTCGGCGGCAACCGAGCCGTCTACGCCGTGGTCGTGGACAGCGGCGGCAACTGGCAGTCCACTCAGGTGCCCGGTTCGGCCGGGGTCACGGTCGATAGCCCCGCGGTGGCGACGTTCCCCTCGGGCAACCGCGTGCTGATGGCGGTCACCCAGCTCGACGGCCACATCGCGCAGGTCGTCATCCGGGTGGCCTCGAACAACAGCATGGACCTGGAAACCTCGTGGTCCGTGGTCAACTCGTCGAACTACGGCACCAGCGTGCTCGCGTCGGGCGCGCCCGGGATCGCCGCGGCCGGAAACGACCTGCGCATCGGCGTACGGGCACGTGGCGACGGAAACCACTGGTCCGGCATGTTCGTCTACATGGGCGGCACCGCGGTGATGTCCAGCGGTATCCAGCGGGTCAACTGGGGTTCCTGGACCGATCACCGGCAACTGTGGAACCTGAACAGCGGTTCCGGGCCGCGCGTCGTTCTCTTCCACGGCGCTTTCCGCGCGTTGTACTCCGACAACTTCGTCTATCAGACGCAGTTGCTCTAGCCGCTCCGTAGGCGCTCCAGGCGCTCCAGGCGCTCCAGGCGCTCCAGGCGCTCCGCGGAAGGTCGTACGCCGAGCCGTCCGCGAAATCCGCTGCGGACGGCTCGGCGTACTCTCCGGTGCCGCCGGACGCACTCACCCGTGCCGCAGCAGCTCCGCGATCCGTCGTGCCGTCTCCGCGTCCCGTGCCGCCGTGAAGGGGAGTGCGTTGTCGCCGGTGATGCGGAAGGGGTCGCCGGTGCGGGTGAGGTGGATGCCGCCGGACTCCTCCACCAGGAGGAGACCGGCCGCGTGGTCCCAGGCCGCTTCCCAGGAGAAGGCGACGGCGTCCAACTCGCCGCGGGCGATGGCCAGATACTCCAGTCCGGCGGAACCGCAGGGACGGGCGTCGATGCCGTCGGTCCAGAGGACGGAGAGGTCGCGCTTCTGGGCGTCGGTGGTGAAGTCGGGGTGGGAGGTGGCGACGGTGAGGTCCCGGCCGGGGGCGGGCGGGCCGGGGAGCAGGCGCCGACCGTCCAGCCAGGCGCCCCGGCCGCGTACGGCGGTGGCGAACTGTTCGCGGGCGGGCGCGTAGATCCAGGAGGCGAGGACGGTGCCCCGGTGGGCGAGGGCGACCAGGGTGCAGAAGCCGTCGTCACCGTGGACGAACTGGCGGGTGCCGTCCACCGGGTCGATGATCCACACCGGTGCGTCGCCGCGCAGCGCCTCGTAGGAGAAGGGGTCTGCGTGGACGGCTTCCTCGCCGACCACCTTCGAGCTGGGAAGCAGGCCGCCGAGCACCCCGGTGAGCATGCGTTCGGCCAGCCGGTCGGCGTCGGTGACCAGATCGTGGGGGCCGTTCTTCTGGTCCACCTCGTCGGCGGCGAGACGGCGGAAACGGGGAAGGATCTCGGCCGCCGCGGCCTTGCGGACCGCGGCCTCCACGTCGGCCGAATGGCGGGCGAGAAACTCGTCGATGGTTTCTGTTGCGTCGATCATGCCGTCCATGAGACCACGCCCCACCGACAATCCGCACCGGTTCGGTGTACCGGGGGTGGAATGAGGGTGAAATGCGGGGCGGCTCCCCGGGCTCCCCTACCTCCCCACCGCTACCTCCCCACCGCGTATCCCTGCATACCCCGCGCATTGGCCGCCCCCGACACCATCCCCGTCCCCGGGTCCCGCGCCACCGCGCACAACCGCCCCTCCGACCACGCGGGCGCCACCGTCACCTGGTGCCCCCGCTCCCGCAGCCCGGCGATCACCTCCTCCCCCGCGCGCGACTCGACGGTGACGCTGCCGGGCCGGTGTCCGCGCGGATAGAAGGAGCTGGGGAAGGCGTCGGTGTGCCAGTTGGCCGCGTCGATGGCGCCCTGGAGATCGAGGCCGCCCCGCACCGGAGCCCGGAGCGCGACGGCGAGGAAGAAGTTCAGCTGCCACTGGTCCTGCTGATCGCCACCCGGCGTACCGAACGCCAGCACGGGCACCCCGTCACGCAACGCCATCGACGGGGTGAGCGTCGTACGCGGACGGCGCCCCGGAGCGAGGGAGTTGGGCAACCCCTCCTCCAGCCAGGCCATTTGGAGCCGCGTGCCGAGCGGGAAGCCGAGTTCGGGGACGACCGGGTTGGACTGGAGCCAACCGCCGCTCGGCGTCGCGGCGACCATGTTGCCCCAGCGGTCCACCACGTCCAGATGACAGGTGTCGCCACGGGTCGCGCCGTTGGAGTCCACCCATGACCCGGCGTCCTCCGAGTCGTCACCGCGTGCCACCGTCGGCTCCCCCGCGCCCATCGGATCGAAGCCCCCGGAGCCCGCGCCGCCCCGGCCATCGCTCTCCACCAGGCTGTACGCGGGCAGCCTCGGCACCCGTCCGCCCGGACTCCCCGGCCGCAGTTCGTACGACGCCCCCGCCCCGATCAGCGCACGGCGCGCGGCGTTGTACTCGTCCGACAGCAGCTCGGCCAGCGGGACTTCGGCCGCGTCCCCGTACCAGCCCTCCCGGTCGGCCATCGCCAACTTGCATCCCTCGACCAGCAGATGGACGTACTCGGCCGAGCCGTACGGGGGCAACTCGGCCGGGAGCAGCGCCAGTTGCTGGAGCAGCGCGGGGCCCTGGCTCCACGGCCCGGCCTTGCAGACGGTCCAGCCGTTCCAGTCGTACGTCACCGGTGCCTCGTACCCGGCGGACCAGCCCGCGAGGTCGGCGGCGGTGAGCGTGCCGGTGTGGTGGGTGCCGCTGGTGTCGAGGGTGGGGCGGCCGGACTGCCGTACCAGGGCCTCGGCGATGAATCCGGTGCGCCACACCGCGCGGGCGGCGTCGATGCGGGCCTCCCGGTCGCCCGCCCCGGCGGTCTCGGCGAGCAGGCGTTTCCAGGTGGCGGCGAGGGCGGGGTTGCGGAAGAGGGTGCCGGGGCGGGGCGGGCGGCCGTCGGGGAGGTAGACGCGCGCGGAGGAGGTCCACTGGGTGGTGAACAGCTCGCGGACGCTCGCCACGGTCTCCCCGAGCTTCTCCACGGGGGCGTGGCCGTGTTCGGCGTACCCGATGGCGTAGGACAGCACGTCGTCGAGGGACTTGGTGCCGTGGTCGCGCAGGAGCAGCATCCACGCGTCGAAGGCGCCGGGTACGGCGGCGGCGAGCGGGCCGGTGCCGGGGACGAGGTCCAGGCCGAGGCTCCGGTAGTGCGCGGGGGTCGCGCCCGCAGGGGCGACGCCCTGCCCGCACAGCACCCGCACCTCCCCGCCCGCCGGGGCGAGCAGGATCGGCACCTCGCCCGCCGGGCCGTTGAGATGCGGTTCCACCACGTGGAGGACGAACGCTCCGGCGACGGCCGCGTCGAACGCGTTGCCGCCGCTCTCCAGCACCGCCAGCGCCGACTGGGAGGCCAGCCAGTGCGTGGACGACGCCATGCCGAAGGTGCCCTGGAGGGTGGGACGGGTGGTGAACATACGGCCTCTCACCTCGTGTTCGTCCGCCGCCCCGGCACACACCGGACCGGCACTCGGGGACGGTGATCACGTCCCCGGCACCCTAACCCCGCCGCCACCGGCCCCCTGCGGCCCGTGCCCGCCCCGGCCCCGGAGCCGCCCGGCCCACCGGCGCCGCCACCGCCCCGCCCCGCCCGGACGGGCGCCCGCGTTTCCCCGCCCCCGCTGGGGCTACTCGGGCCGGACGCACGACGACGAGGGAGGACCGATGAAGCAGCCCGGTTCCGAAGCTGTCCTGTCGGCCGTGGACCGCCTGGGGCGGTGGGAGGGGGCCGACCGTCTGATCGACGCGGTGCGCAAGGCGGTGGAGGCCGTCCCGCTCGGCCCCGGAGTACGCGATGTCCTGCACGGACGCCAGATCGGGCACCCCCTGCACCCGGTGCTGGTGCAGGTGCCCGTCGGTACCTGGCTGTCGGCGGGTGTGCTGGATCTGCTGCCCGGAGTCCGCGGGGCGCAGTCCGTCCTCATCGGGGTCGGGCTGGTCACCGCGTTCCCCTCGGCGGTGGCGGGGTGGGCGGACTGGGCGCAGCTGTCGCCGGAGCAGCAGCGAGTGGGGGTGGTGCACGCCGCGTCGAACGGGGTCGCGGTGATGCTGTTCGCCGGCTCGCTGGCCGCCCGGCTGCGCGGGCGGCACGGGCTGGGCAAGCTGCTGGGGTTCGCCGGGCTGACGGCGACCGGCGCGGGCGGCGCGCTCGGCGGCCACCTGGCCTACCGGCAGGCGGCGGGCGCCAACCACGCCGACTACGTACGGCAGGTCGTGCCGCCGGGCTGGCACCGGCTGGCGGACCTCACCGAGCTGCCCATCGGCGAGCCGATCCGCCGCCATCTGGACGACGTGCCGGTGCTGGTCGTCCGCGAGGACGAGCGGACCGTGCACGTCCTGGCCGACCGGTGCGGTCATCTGGCCGGTCCGCTGTCCGAGGGCGAGCTGACCGACGGCTGCGTCCGCTGCCCCTGGCACGGCAGCGAGTTCCGGCTCTCCGACGGCTGGAACGTCCGGGGCCCGGCGACCGCCCCCCAGCCCTGCTTCGCCGTCCGGATCGTGTCCGGGCGGGTGGAAGTACGGCTGGAGGGGTGAGGGCCGGGTCCGCGGCGTGCCGACACCCCTACGGGTCGGGCACCCCCTACGGGCCGGACGCCCCCCCGCGGTCAGACCACCGCGGTGCCGGAACGCCCGGCCAGCGCCGGAGCGGCCACCCGGCCGGAGTGGGTGTCGAGGTAGGCGTGCGCGGTGCGCAGCGCGTCGGCGGTGTCACGGGTGCCGGTCGAGACGCACAGCGTGTACGCGAGGTCGCGCAGCCGGGGGCTGGGCGCGGGGGCACCGGCGAGCGTCTCCTCGGCGAGCAGGGTCTCGTAGTCCTTGACGAGGAGGCGCAGGGTGGCCGGGAGGGGCATCAGCATCGGGTGGGCTCCTGATTTCGGGGGCTCGGGGGCTCGTGGCGGGGGGGGGGGGGGGGGGGGGGGGGGGGGGGGGGGGCGCTTGGGGGGGGGGGGGGGGGGGGCCCGGGGGGGGGGGGGGGGGGGGGGGCCCCCC
>NZ_JAHRXF010000019.1 GCF_019104725.1 Streptomyces corallincola
GCCGACGGCCGTGTGAGGTCCGGCGGGACGCGGGCGGTGGGGGCGGGGAAAACCCCCCCGGCCGCCACCGCCCGTCCCTCCCGGCGTCGTTCAGTGGCCGCTCAGGCGCTCAGCAGCCTCTTGCGGCGCAGCAGCGAGGCCAGCGACCCGGCGAACTCCACCGGGTCCACCGGCAGCGTCACCGCCGCGTCCGCCCGGCTCCAGGTGGCCAGCCACGCGTCCTGCGGGCGGCCCATCAGCAGCAGCACCGGCGGGCAGTTGAACACCTCGTCCTTGACCTGGCGGCACAGTCCCATGCCGCCCATCGGCGCGGACTCCCCGTCGAAGACGCAGACGTCGATGCCGCCCTTGTCCAGCTCGGCCACGGCCGCCGCCGGGGTCGCGCACTCCACGAACTCCACCTGCGGCACGTCCGGGGCGGGCCTGCGGCCCGCGGCCAGCCGCACCTGTTCCCGCGTCCCCGCGTCGTCGCTGTAGACCAGGACAGTGGCGGTCGGCTGCATGCTTCCTCCGGGACGTCGGCGTCGTACGGACCAGGGTCGTTCGCAGCGGATGCTACTCCTCCGAACACCACGTCAACACCGGTTCGACCACCGGCAACACTCCGAACGGCACCCCCCGGAGTGAGGGCGGGATAAGCGACCGACATAATGTCGGTCGTGGCGACAGCAACGACAGTAGAAACCGGGCACGCGCACCCGTCGGTCAACCGGCCGAACCTCACCAGCGTCGGAACCATCATCTGGCTGAGTTCCGAGCTGATGTTCTTCGCGGCCCTCTTCGCGATGTACTTCACGCTCCGGTCGGTGACCGGTCAGGCGTACTGGAAGGAGACGGCGCACGCGCTCAACGTGCCCTTCTCCGCGACGAACACCACGATCCTGGTGCTCTCCTCGCTCACCTGCCAGCTCGGCGTCTTCGCCGCCGAGCGCGGTGACGTGAAGAAGCTCCGGGCCTGGTTCAGCGTCACCTTCATCATGGGTGCCATCTTCATCGGCGGTCAGATCTACGAGTACACGGAGCTGGTGAAGAAGGACGGCATCTCGCTGTCCTCCGGTCCGTACGGCTCGGTGTTCTACCTGACCACCGGCTTCCACGGCCTGCACGTGACGGGCGGTCTCATCGCCTTCCTGCTGGTCCTCGGCCGCACCTACGCGGCGAAGAGGTTCACCCACGAGCAGGCGACCGCCGCCATCGTCGTGTCCTATTACTGGCACTTCGTCGATGTGGTCTGGATCGGCCTCTTCGCCACGATCTACCTGATCAAGTAGCGGGCACCGCCCGCACATCCAGAAGCACCGACGCAGAAGATCCTGACACCGGGGTAATCCGTGAAAAAGCTCTCCGCACGACGACGCCATCCGCTGGCGGCGCTCGTCGTCCTACTCCTCGCGCTGGCGGCCACCGGGGGGCTGTACGCCGCGTTCGCGCCCGCGGGCGCCGCGCAGGCCGACGAAACCTCCCAGTCCCTGAAGATCGAGCAGGGCAAGAAGCTCTACGAGGTCGGCTGCGCCAGCTGCCACGGCACCGGTGGCCAGGGCTCCTCCAACGGCCCGAGCCTGGTGGGCGTGGGCGCCGCGGCGGTGGACTTCCAGGTCGGCACCGGCCGGATGCCCGCCGCGACCACCGAGGGACCGCAGGTCGTCGCCAAGAAGAACATCTACACGCAGGACCAGATCGACCAGCTCGCCGCGTACATCGCGTCGCTGGGCGCCGGCCCGAGCGTGCCGACGAAGCAGGACTACGACCCGGCCGGCGGCGACATCGCCAAGGGCGGCGAACTGTTCCGCACCAACTGCGCCCAGTGCCACAACTTCACCGGCAAGGGCGGCGCCCTCACCAAGGGCAAGTTCGCGCCGACCCTCGAAGGCGTCGCACCCCAGCACATCTACGAGGCCATGCAGACCGGCCCGCAGAACATGCCGTCCTTCCCGGACACCACGCTGACGCAGAAGAACAAGCAGGACATCATCGCGTACCTGCACGCGATCGACAGCCCGGAGACCACGCAGCCCGGCGGTATGGACCTGGGCGGCCTCGGGCCGGTCACCGAGGGTCTGTTCGCCTGGATCTTCGGTCTCGGCGCGCTGATCGCGGTAGCCGTCTGGGTCGCCGCTCGGACCGCAAAGGCCAAGAAGTCATGAGTAGCCAAGACATGCCAGAAGAGAACCTGCCCGCCGCGCAGGACCACCCGCACGGTGCCGTGAGCGTCGCGGACGAGGAGCACCCCTTCTCGGACCCCGGACTCCCGCCCCACGAGCACCGCATCCAGGACATCGACGAGCGCGCCGCCAAGCGGTCCGAGCGCGTCGTGGCCCTGCTGTTCACGATCTCGATGCTGGCCACCGTCGGCTTCATCGTGTCGTACGTGACGATCCCGCACGACAAGTCGATCTTCGTCTTCCCGATCGGTCACATCAGCGCGCTGAACTTCGCGCTCGGTCTGACCCTCGGCGCGGCGCTGTTCTGCATCGGCGCGGGCGCGGTCCACTGGGCCCGCACGCTGATGTCGGACGAGGAGGTCGCCTCCGAGCGCCACGCGATCTCGGCCCCGGCCGAGGTCCGCGCGCAGGTCCACGCGGACTTCAAGCAGGGTGCCAAGGAGTCGGCGCTCGGCCGCCGCAAGCTGATCCGGAACACGATGTTCGGCGCGCTCACCCTGGTGCCGCTCTCCGGTGTGATGCTGCTGCGCGACCTCGGTCCGCTGCCCGGCACCTCGCTGCGCCACACCCTGTGGGCCAAGGGCAAGCTCCTGGTCAACATGAACACGAACCAGCCGCTGCGTCCCGAGGACGTCGTCGTCGGTTCGCTCACCTTCGCCAAGCCCGAGGGGCTTGAGGAGGCCAGCGAGGACTTCCAGAACGAGATCGCCAAGTCCGCCCTGATGATCATCCGGCTCCAGCCGAAGGACATCAAGGACAAGCGCGAACTGGACTGGGCGCACGACGGGATCGTGGCGTTCTCCAAGATCTGCACCCACGTCGGCTGCCCGATCTCGCTGTACGAGCAGCAGACGCACCACGTGCTCTGCCCGTGCCACCAGTCCACCTTCGACCTTTCCGACGGTGCCCGAGTGATCTTCGGCCCGGCCGGTCACGCCCTGCCGCAGCTCCGCATCGGTGTGAACGACGAGGGCTATCTCGAAGCGCTCGGCGACTTCGACGAGCCCGTCGGTCCTGCATTCTGGGAGCGCGGATGAGCACTGCGACCAACGACGAGTCCCGCGCACGCGGGAAGGCACCGGCCGGCGAGCGGATCGCCGACTGGGCCGACGGCCGGCTCGGGATCTACTCCCTGGCCAAGGCCAACATGCGGAAGATCTTCCCCGACCACTGGTCGTTCATGCTGGGCGAAGTCTGCATGTACAGCTTCCTCATCATCATCCTGACCGGTGTCTATCTGACGCTGTTCTTCCACCCGTCGATGAACGAGGTGGAGTACCACGGCAGTTACGTCCCGCTCCAGGGACAGCTGATGTCCGAGGCGTTCAACTCGACCCTGCACATCTCGTTCGACGTGCGCGGTGGCCTGCTCATCCGGCAGATCCACCACTGGGCCGCGCTGATCTTCCTCGCGGGCATGTTCGTGCACATGATGCGCGTGTTCTTCACCGGTGCGTTCCGCAAGCCGCGTGAGATCAACTGGCTGTTCGGCTTCCTGCTGTTCGTCCTGGGCATGTTCACCGGCTTCACCGGTTACTCGCTCCCGGACGACCTGCTCTCCGGCACCGGTGTGCGCTTCACCGAGGGCGCGATCCTGTCCATGCCGATCGTCGGCACGTACATCTCGTTCTTCCTCTTCGGCGGGCAGTTCCCCGGCCACGACTTCGTGGCCCGGTTCTACTCGATCCACATCCTGCTGCTGCCGGGCATCATGCTCGGCCTGATGGTGGGCCACCTGATCCTGGTCTTCTACCACAAGCACACGCAGTTCGCGGGTCCGGGCAAGACCGAGAAGAACGTCGTCGGCATGCCGCTGCTGCCGGTCTACATGGCCAAGGCCGGAGGCTTCTTCTTCCTGGTCTTCGGTGTCATCGCGGTCATCGCGGCGATCACGCAGATCAACCCGATCTGGGCGATGGGCCCCTACCGGCCCGACCAGGTCTCCACCGGCGCCCAGCCCGACTGGTACATGGGCTTCGCCGAGGGTCTGGTCCGCTACATGCCCGGCTGGGAGATCAACTTCTGGGGCCACACCCTCGTCCTGGGCGTGTTCATCCCGCTGGTCCTCTTCGGCCTGGTGCTCGGCGTGATCGCGCTGTACCCGTTCATCGAGTCCTGGGTCACCGGCGACAAGGACGAGCACCACATCCTGGACCGCCCGCGCAACGCCCCGACCCGTACGGCCTTCGGTGTCGCCTGGGTGACGGTCTACATGATCGGACTGGTCGGCGGTGGCAACGACATCATCGCCACCCACTTCCACCTGTCGATCAACGACGTGACCTGGTTCGTCCGGATCTTCTTCTTCGCCGGACCGGTCATCGGCTTCATCGTCACCAAGCGGATCTGCCTCGCGCTCCAGCGCCGCGACCGCGACAAGGTGCTGCACGGCCGCGAGACCGGCATCATCAAGCGCCTGCCGCACGGTGAGTTCATCGAGATCCACGAGGGACTCAGCCAGGAGCAGCTGCACACCCTGACCGCCCACCACCAGTACGAGCCCGCCGAGATCGGCGCGACGGTGGACGAGAACGGTGTCGAGCGCAAGGTCCCGGCGGGCGAGAAGCTGCGCGCCAAGCTCAGCAACGCGTACTACGGCGAGGACAACCAGATCCCCAAGCCGACCGTCGAGGAGTACAAGGAGATCACGAGCGGCCACGGCCACCACTGATCCTCCGCGTCGCCACACCACGCCGAAGGGCCCCGTCCGCACCAGCGGGCGGGGCCCTTCGCCGTGTCCGGGGCGGGCCGGGGCGCTGGATAGGGTGGGGAGCACACGGGACCGGCGTCAGGTCCCACGACACCCAGGAGCGACCATGAGCGCTGTGACCCCCGGCGGCGGCGACACCGCGGCGGGCCGCTCCTGGCCCGTGCTGCTGAACGGTCTGCTGGACGGGCGCGACCTGTCCGCCGACGACACCGCCTGGGCGATGGACCTCATCATGAGCGGCGAGGCCACCGACGCGCAGATCGCCGGGTTCATGGTCGCGCTGCGCGCCAAGGGCGAGACGGTGCAGGAGATCACCGGTCTGGTCCGCACCATGTACGCGCACGCCAACACCATCGAGGTGCCCGGCCCGGCCGTGGACATCGTCGGCACCGGCGGCGACGGGGCCAGGACCGTCAACATCTCCACCATGTCCGCGATCGTGGTCGCCGGGACCGGCACCAAGGTCGTCAAGCACGGCAACCGGGCCGCGTCCTCCGCCTCCGGCTCCTCCGACGTGCTGGAGAAGCTGGGCATCAACCTCGGGCTCACCCCGCGGCGGGTCGCCGAGGTCGCCGAGGAGGCGGGCATCACCATCTGCTTCGCCGTCAGATTCCACCCCTCGCTGCGTCATGTGGCCGCCGCACGCGGCCAGTTGGGCATCCGTACGACCTTCAACGTGCTGGGCCCGCTGACCAACCCGGCGCAGGTCCGCTCCCAGGCGGTCGGCGTCGCGGACCCCCGGATGGCGCCGATCGTCGCCGGGGTGCTCGCGGAACGGGGCAACTCCTCGCTGGTGTTCCGGGGCGACGACGGACTGGACGAGCTGACCACCACGGCCACGTCACGGGTCTGGGTGGTGCGGGACGGCAAGGCGGTCGAGGAGCACTTCGACCCGCGCCGGGTCGGTCTCGACCTGGTCCCCGTGGAGGCGCTCCGGGGCGGTGACGCCGCGCACAACGCGGAGGTGGCCCGCCGGGTCCTCGACGGCGAGCGCGGCCCGGTCCGGGACGCGGTGCTGCTCAACGCCGCCGCCGCGCTGGTCGCCCTCGACGCCACGGGCACCGCCCCGCTGGCCGAGCGGCTGCGGGCCGGGATGGACCGCGCGGCCGAGTCCATCGATTCCGGCGCGGCCGGACGGTCCCTGGAGCGGTGGGTGGCGGCCAGCAACGCCTGACGCCTCCGTCGCTCCGCGGCTTCTCCACGCGCGCGAGGCGCGGTCCCAGCATCCGGACCGCGCCTTGCGCGCGTGGGGCGGTGTGGCAGGATACGAGCCAGGTCATGAGTGACAGCCATCAGGCCCCGGCCGGCTGTCCGGCAACCCTCCGTCCGTGGCGGGGTGCTCCGGGTGAGGACCAGGTCGTAGGCAGCGAGGTCTACGGCAAGCGCGGACCCCTCGCGCGCTTCGTGGCGAAGCGCGGGGCCAGGGGTCTTGGTCGTACGAGGGAGAGTTCTTCCGTGACGAAGCGAATGATCTAGGGCCGGTAGCGCCCCGCCTCCGCACACCCTTTTTCTTCCGTCCTTCCGCACTCCACCCCTGCTTGAGCCCTGTCTGCTCGCGGGTGGATTCGCCGTTTCCACAAGGGAGTTCGCCATGTCCGTCGCCACCGCCCAGCCGCTCACCGCCCCCGCTGCCTCGTCCGCCGCCGTCGCCCCGCTGCCCGTGCTCGGGCGGGACGTCAGCGTGCCGCTCGTCACCGGCGGCGAGGTCGGGTACGCGGCGCTCGACTACGCGGCCAGCGCGCCCGCGCTCCAGCGGGTCTGGGACGACGTGGCCGCCTACGCGCCGTACTACGGCAGCGTGCACCGGGGTGCCGGGTACCTCTCGCAGCTCTCCACCGACCTGTTCGAGAACGCCCGCCGGACGGTCGCGGACTTCCTCGGCTGCCGGGACACCGACCACGTCGTCTTCACCCGGTCCACCACCGACTCGCTGAACCTGCTGGCCCACGCGCTGCCCGTCGGGTGCGAGGTGTTCGTCTTCGAGACCGAGCACCACGCCGCCCTGCTGTCCTGGCGCGGGGCGCGGGTCACCTTCCTCGACGCGCCCCGCACCCCCGGGCAGGCGGTCGAGACGCTGGAGCGGGCCCTCGCCGCACGGGACCCGCACGGCCCGGCACTGGTCTGCGTCACCGGTGCCTCCAATGTCACCGGCGAGCTGTGGCCGGTGCGCGAACTGGCCGCCACCGCCCACGCGCACGGCGCCCGGATCGTGCTGGACGCCGCCCAGCTCGCCCCGCACCACCCGGTCTCCGTGACCGGTCTGGACGTGGACTGGGTCGCCTTCTCCGGGCACAAGCTGTACGCGCCGTTCGGCTCCGGGGTGCTCGCCGGGCGCGCCGACTGGCTGACGGCGGCCGAGCCGTACCTCGCGGGCGGCGGCGCCAGCCGTACGGTCGCCCGGCGCGCGGACGGGGGCGTGGACGTGGAGTGGCACGAGAGCACCGCCCGGCACGAGGCCGGGTCCCCGAACGTCATCGGCGCCTACGCCATCGCCTCCGCCTGCACCGCGCTCACCGAGGCGGGCTTCGCCGCGCTGGCCGCCCGTGAGGGGGAGCTGGTCGCCCGGCTGCGGGCGGGGCTCGCGGAGGTGCCCGAGGTGCGGGTGCTGTCGCTGTTCGGGGAGGACGCCCCGCGTGTGGGGGTGCTGTCCTTCGTGGTCGAGGGCTGGAACAGCTCGCACTTCGCCGCCGCGCTCTCCGCCGAGTACGGCATCGGGGTGCGGGACGGGCTGTTCTGCGCCCACCCGCTGGTGCGGACGCTGCTCGGCGGCGACCCCGGTGAGGCGGGGGAGTGCGGGGCGCCGGAGGGGGCGCCCGGTGAGCGGTCGCTGAACGCGATCCGGGTCAGCTTCGGCGCGGGCACCCCGGACGAGCACGTCGAGCGGTTCGTCAACGCCGTGCGGGAACTGGTCACGCGGGGCGCGCGGTGGACGTACCGGACCGAGGGCGGGCGGTGCGTCCCGGCGGTCTGACGCCCGGTCCGTGCTCCGGGCCCGGTCTCAGCGGGAGGCGGGGCCCGGCGTCAGGAGTCGAGCCCGATGGCGAAGGCGGCTTCCAGGTCGTGCTGGGAGTACGTCCGGAACGCGACGTGGGTGTCCGTGCCGAGGACGCCGGGGATCTTGCTGATGCTGCCGGGGATGACCTCGGCGAGGTCCTCGTGGCGGGCGACGCGGACCATCGCGATCAGGTCGTAGGTGCCCGTGACGGAGAAGACCTCGCTCACCGAGTCCAGCGCGGCGATCCGCTCCGCGATCTCGGGGATGCGGTCCACGCTGGTCTTGATCAGGACGATCGCGGTGATCACGACGGGTTCTCTCCCTCGGCTGCCGGGGCCACGGTGGCGGCCCTCACTCTAGCCGGGCGGCCGAAGCGGGCCCACGCGTAGCCGAGCCCGAGACCGAAGCCGATCAGGTGGGCGAGGTAGGCGACGCCCGGCCCCTCGTCGGCGCGGCCCGCCGAGAGCCACTGGAGGGTCACCCAGAACGGCAGCACCACCCAGGCCGGGAAGCGCACCGGGACGAAGAAGAGGAACGGCAGCAGGCTGGTCACCCGGGCGCGCGGGAAGAGGGGGAGGAACGCGCCGAGCACCGCCGCGATCGCCCCGGACGCGCCCACCAGGGACTGCCCGGAGTGCAGGTTCGCGGCGGCGTACCCGACCAGCGCCAGATAGCCGCAGCCGACGTAGAACAGGGTGTACTCGACGCGGCCCATGCGTTCCTCGGTCATCGGACCGAAGACGAAGAGGAACAGCATGTTGCCCAGCAGATGCACCCAGCTCCCGTGCACGAACAGCGCGGTGAACGGGGTCAGCGCGGCGCGCGGCGACCCGGCGAACAGCTCGGCCGGGACCACCCCCCAGTGCCGGAAGTACGCCCGCTGCGCCGACTCCAGCGCGGTCCCGGTGCCGTAGCCGGGGACCAGCCCGGAGGCGGGGCCGAGCGCGAAGATCAGGACGCACAGCCCCATCAGCACGCACGTCATCGGCGCCCGGCCGTCCCGGACCGCGCCTACGGTGCGGACGGCCGCCGTCCGCCAAGTGGTGATCATGACTACAGAGCATGACGTAAGGGGCGCAACCGCACAGACTGCCTCGCCGCCGTGGACGGACGGGCGGCGGCACCCCCGCAGGCCGTAGGGTTACGAGCCATACGCGTCGCCCGCGCGGCGCGGACGAGGATCTCCGAGAAGGAAGCGAAGGAGCACGATGACGGTTCCCCTGCCGACCGCCACGACGCGCTGGCGCTGCACCCTCTGCGGCAACCTGACCCGGTTCGACGTGACCCGTTCCTCCCGTGTCGTGGAGTACGTTCACCTCGACCTCGCCGGGGAGCCCGGTGTGGAGGAGCGCGAGGTGGTCAGTGAGACCATCGAATCGGTCCGCTGCCGCTGGTGCAACGCGGTGGATCAGGTGGAACTGGTGGACAGGCCGGGCGCCGACTCCTGAGCGGAGCGGCCCCCGCGGACTAGTGGGGTGTGACGGATGGCTCAGACCGCGAGCGGGCCGGGCGACGGCACCGCCGAGGTGCTCGACCGTCCGCTGCCCGACGGCGTGCGGCGCCGGGTGGTGCAGATCGTCTCGGACGGCTTCGGCACCCTCACCGTCACCGAACTCCCGGCCCAGCTGCGGCAGTACGCCCGGTTCACCCCCACCCGGCGCGCCAAGTTCGCGGGCAACGCGATGGCGGCGGCGCTGGAGACCGACACGCTCTTCCGGCAGCGCATCGGGGAGAAGTTCCGCGAGGCACAGCCCGAACTCGCCGGGGCGCTCGACTCCGGCGCGCCGCCGCCCGCCGCCGACCCGCTGGACGTCGCGGCGGCTGCCTACGTGCTGCGCCCGGCGGGCTGGGTCAAGCTGGTCACCGCCGCCGGTGAGGAGGTGCAGCGGGCCGACGCCGAGCGCGCCGACGAGGAGAGCCGCGCCGAACTGGACCGGCTCCGCGAGGAGGTGGCCCGCGCCCGCGAGCACACCCGCGCCGAGGCCGAGCGGCTGCGCGCCGAACTGGACGCGGCAAAACGGGAGGGCGAGGCGCTGCACCGCAAACTGCGGGCCGCGCTCAGCGACGTACGGCGCGGTGAGGCCGCGCTGCGCAAGGCGCACGCCGACGCCGAGACCGCGCGGACCGAGGGGCAGGCGCAGCTCTCCGCCGCCGAGAGCGAGTCCCGGCGGCTCAAGGCCCGCCTCGGGGAGTCCGAGGCCGCGCTGGAGGCCGCCCGGCGCGCCGCCCGCGAGGGCCGCAGCGTGGAGGACATGCGCGTACGGCTGCTGCTGGACACCCTGCTGGACGCCACCCAGGGGCTGCGCCGCGAGCTGGCGCTGCCGCCGGTCTCCGTGCGCCCCGCCGAGACCGTGGACGCCGTCGAGCCGGGCCGGATGACCCCGAAGGACATCGCCGCCCGCGCGCTGTCCGAGCACGACCCGGCGATCCTGGACCAGTTGCTCGAACTCCCGCAGGCGCACCTGGTGGTGGACGGCTACAACGTCACCAAGACGGGCTATCCGCAGATGCCGCTGGAGAAGCAGCGCCTCCGGCTCCTCGGGCAGCTCTCCGCGCTCGCCGGGCGCACCCGCGCCGAGGTGACGTGCGTCTTCGACGGCGCCGAACTGGCCGCCCCGGTGCTGCTGGCGCCGCCGCGCGGGGTGCGGGTGCTGTTCTCCAAGCCCGGTGTCACCGCCGACGAGCTGATCCGCCAGCTGGTGCGCGCCGAACCGCCGGGCCGACCGGTGATCGTCGCCTCCACCGACCGCGAGGTCGCGGACGGCGTCGCGCGCGCCGGGGCCCGCCCGGTGGCCTCCGCGGTCCTTCTCAAGCGCCTGACCTGAAGCGGGCGCCTGTCCTGAAGCGGGCGCCCGACCGGAAGCGGCGCCTCTCCCGTGCTTGTCCTGAATACGGGATTCCTGTCCGGATTCCGTCCCTGAAGGCGCGACTCGACCGCGCATGGTCCGAATTGCCCGAACCTTCACGCGACGTAGCGTCAATCGGACATCACCACACGTGAGTTATGTGCAAAGAATGCATTGCGTGAGCGGATTTTTCGCCGCCGGGATTTGAACTGATCACAACCAGGTCACTAGGGTCTGGGTTCGAACCTCCGAGCGGGTGATCACTCACAAGAAGGAGTTCGTACTCCGTGGCGTCCCATCGTCGATCCAAGCAGCCGAGCCGCACACGCGTGACCGTGCTGACCACAGCGGCAGCCGCCGCCGTCGTACTCAGCGCGAACGCGGCCAACGCCGCCCCGAGCGCCAAGCCGGGGAAGGACGAGGTCAAGGCGAAGATCGACAACCTGTACGAGCAGGCCGAGCAGGCCACCGAGAAGTACAACGGCGCCAAGGAGAAGCAGCAGAAGCTGCAGAAGGAGATCTCCACGATCCAGGACAACGTCGCGCGGGGTCAGCAGGACCTCAACAAGCTGCGCGACGGCCTGGGTTCGCTCGCCAGCGCGCAGTACCGCTCCGGCGGCATCGACCCCTCGGTCCAGCTGTTCCTGTCGGCCGACCCGGACGACTACCTCGACAAGGCGTCCACGCTCGACCAGTTGAGCAGCCAGCAGGTCGAGGCGCTGAAGAAGATCCAGGACAAGCAGCGCGAACTCGCCCAGGAACGCGCCGAGGCCACCGAGAAACTCAAGGACCTCGACGCCACCCGCACCGAGCTGGGCAAGCAGAAGAAGACGGTCCAGGGCAAGCTCGCCGACGCGCAGCGGCTGCTCAACAGCATGACCGCCAAGGAGAAGGCCGACCTGGCCGCCCAGCAGGAGCGGGCCAGCCGGTCCTCCACCGAGCGCGTCGACCTCGGTGACACCCCGCCCGCCTCCGGCCGCGCCGCCGCCGCGTTCGCCGCCGCCCAGGGCCGCATCGGCTCCCCGTACGTCTACGGCGCCTCCGGCCCCTCCTCGTTCGACTGCTCGGGCCTGACCTCCTGGGCGTACGCCCAGGCCGGTGTCTCCATCCCGCGCACCTCCGAGGCCCAGGCCACCATCGGCCCGCACCTCTCCATGAGCCAACTCCAGGTCGGCGACCTGGTGTTCTTCTACGGCGACCTGCACCACGTCGGCCTCTACGCGGGCAACGGCCAGGTGCTGCACGCCCCGCACACCGGCGCCGTCGTCCGCTACGAGGCGATCGGCAACATGCCGTTCCAGTTCGGCGTCCGCGTCTGACCCGCCGTACCCCGGAAATCCGTCGCCGCGACACGTCGGCGAGCGCCCGAACGGGCGAATCACGGTGACCCGAACCGACTCCACGCCCCGCCGGTGACCTGCGTCAGCGACGGGGCGTCCGGTTTGCCCCCGCCACCGGGTCGTTGGCCCGCCCCCCTCCGCGGCGCTACTGTCTGCCGCGTTTCCCCGGCGCCGGGGAAACGGCCGCAGTCCGCCAGCGGAAGGACATCCGTGGGGTCCCATCGCCGTTCCGCACCGTCCGGTCTCGACCGGGGCACCGGTGCCGCCCTCTGCGCGCTGTCGGCCGCCGCCGCGGCCCTGGGCGCCGTACCGGCCGACGCCGCTCCCGGCGGCGGACGCGCCGAGGTGGACCGGCTCTACGCCGAGGCCGAGAGCGCCACCCAGGACTACGACCGGGCCGACGAACGCGCCGGAGTCCTGCGCCGCGAGATCCGGCAGGACCAGGACCGCATCGCCCGGCAGCAGCAGCGCGTCAACGACCTGCGGGAATCGCTCGGTTCACTCGCCGGGGCCGAGTACCGCTCCGGCGGGGTGGACCCGGCCGTCGCGCTGTTCTTCTCCGCGCACCCCGACGACTACCTCGACAGGGCCACCGCCCTCGACCGGGTCGGGCAGCGGCAGGCCGGACGGCTCCGCGAACTCCGCTCCGCACTGCGCGGACTCGCCCAGGACCGCGCCGAGGCCGAGGACCGGCTCACCGACCTGGAGCGCAGCCGCAAGCAGGTGGCCGCCCACAAACGCACCGTCGAGGGCAAACTCGCCCGGGCCCAGCGGCTGCTCGCCGCACTGCCCGCCGCCGAACGCGACGCCTGGGGCCGCGCCTCCCGCTCCGGCCGGGACGCGCTCCCCGCGCCCAGCGGCGACGGCGCCCCCGACGCCCGCGCCGCCGCCGCGGTGGCCGCCGCCCGCACCGCCCTCGGCCGCCCCTACGTCTGGGGCGCCAACGGGCCCACCGGCTTCGACTGTTCCGGCCTCATGCAGTGGTCGTACGCCCACGCCGGGGTCCAGCTGCCCCGCACCTCCCAGGAGCAGCGCTCCGCGGGCCGCCGCGTCCCGCTCTCCGAGGCCCGCCCCGGCGACCTCGTCGTCTACCGCTCCGACGCCAGCCACGTCGGCATGTACGTCGGCCACGGCCAGGTCATCCACGCCCCCTATCCGGGCGCCCCGGTGCGCTACGACCCGGTCGGCATGATGCCGATCTCCTCGGTCACCCGTCCCTGACCCGCACCCGGCCCGTACGATCGTCGAATGGCCGGCAGCCGAGGTGCGCGACGGGCCGCGACCGCCGCGGCCCTCTGCGCCCTGCTCGCGCCCGTCCTCGCCGGGTGCGGCGGGCGCGCGGCGGCCGACCCCGCGCGCGGCGAGGTGCAGCGGCTCCTGGACCGCCGCTCCGCCGCCCTGCTCCGGCACGACGAGCACGCCTACGGCGACACCGGCACCCGCACCGGGTACGCCAGGCTCCACGCCCTGCCGCTGGTCTCCTGGACGTACCGGATCACCGCGCTGCGCCTGGACGGCTCCGACGCCACCGCCGACGCCGACCTCGGCTACCGGATCTCCGGCTACGACAGCGCCCCCATCGACGCCCGCCGCACCCTCACCCTGGCCCGCACCGCGAACGGCGGCTGGTACGTCACCGCCGACCGGCCCGCCTCCGGCGCCGGACAGCAGCTGTGGGACCAGGGCACCGTCACCGCCGTGCGCGGCAGCCACAGCCTGGTCCTGGGCGCCGGGCGGCCCGCCGCCGAGCTGCGCGCCTACGCCCGGCTCGCCGACCGCGCCGTCCCGGCCGTCTCCCGCGAGTGGGGCTCGCGCTGGCCCCGCCGGGTCGTCGTCCTGGTCCCCGCGACCCTTCAGGACATGGCCCGGCTGCTCGGCGCGCCCGCCTCCGACTACCGGGGCATCGCCGCCGTCACCACCGGCGAGGCGGGCGGCTCCGGGCGCACCCCGGCGGACCGGGTGGTCGTCAACCCCGAGGCGTACGCGCTCCTCGGCGACGTCGGCAAGCAGGTCGTGCTCACCCACGAGACCACCCATGTCGCCACCCGCGCCGACACCGGCCCCGCCACCCCGCTCTGGCTCTCCGAGGGCTACGCCGACTGGACCGGCTACCTCGCCACCGGCCGCACCCCCACCGAGGTCGCCCCCGAACTCGCCCGCGCCGTCCACGACGACCGCGAGCCCGAAACCCTGCCCGCCGACCGGGACTTCAGGTTCAGCAGCGACCCCGTGAAGCTCGCCCAGGCGTACGAGAGCGGCTGGCTGGCCTGCCGGATGATCGCCGACCGCTGGGGCGCCGACCGGCTCGGCGCCTTCTACCGCGCGGTCGGCACCCACCCGCGGCGCACCGGTGCCGTCGAGGACGCGCTGCACTCCGTGCTGGACACCGACCAGCGGGCGTTCACCGCACAGTGGCGGGCCTACGTGCGGGAGCAACTGGGCTGAGCGGTACGGGACGTGCTCCCGCGCCCCACCTCAGACGGCCGGGGCGACCGCCGGACCCGCCACCGGCACCGTCGCCCGCCACAGCACGCGGGCCGACCACAGGCCCGCCGCGACCAGCAGCCCGTTCCGCAGGAACAGCAGGGTCAGCCCGTACGCGTCGCTCGCCACCACGTGCCCGAACCCGGAGGGGAACTCCAGCGCGGTCAGCGCGGTCGCGGCCAGCACCAGCAGGGCCGGGCCGCCCATCGCGCTCCCGGTGAAGCACAGGCAGACGGCGGCCAGCCCCAGCAGCCACAGCAGATACTGCGGGCTGATCACCCGGCTGGTCACCGTGGACAGCAGAACGGCGGTGAACGCCGCGTCCGCCAGCACCCGCGGGGTGAACCGGCGGGCCCGCAGCCGCCACAGCAGCAGCCAGCCGAACACCGCCCCGGTCAGCGCCAGCGCCAGCGTGCTCACCACGTCCACGTACGGGCCGACGAACTCGATCGAGCCGTAGTTCAGCAGCACCTGACCGGACCAGCCGAACCACCGGGCCACATGGAAGACCAGGCCGCCCAGCGACTCCACCTCCGTGCCCCGGTCCCGCTGGAAGGTGAGGAACGCGAACGCGCCCGGCATGGCCAGCGTGAACACCAGCGCCGTCCCGGCCGCCGTCACCGCCGCCGACGCCCAGGCGCGCGGCTTGTCCGAGCCGAGCAGCAGCAGCACCGGCCACACCTTCAGCAGCGCGCCGAACGCGGCCAGCGCGCCCAGCAGCCTGGGGTGCCGGACGCCCGCGAGGAGAGCGGCCACCGCGACCGCCGTCACCATCAGGTCGTAGCGGGCGTAGCCGGTCGGGCCGAGCAGCGGCACGCCCGCGATCCAGAACCACACCCCGCGCCCGGAGCGGTCCGGGGCGCGGCCCGCGCGCAGCAGCATCACCAGCACGGCCAGGTCCGCGAGGGCCACCAGGACGACGAAGGCGTGCAGGTACGACAGGAACGGCAGCAGGCCGGGGGAGAGGACGGGGAGCGCGGCGGCGGGCGGGTACTGCCAGGTCACGTCCGCCAGCGGGAAGGTGCCGTGCCGGAGCACGTCGTACCAGCCCCGGTAGATCACCGAGACGTCCGAGGTGACGTCCACGCCGGGGACCGGCAGAACGCGCAGGACCATCAGGACGACGAGGACGCGCGTCGCGCACCAGGCGAGCGCGGCCGGGACGACGCGGGGCCGCACCGGGGTCCCGGTCCCGGCCGCGCCGCCCGCCGTCCCCGGCGCGCCGGGTGCCGTGCCCCGCGGTGCTCCGGCCGTGGCGTCCACCCCTGCCGTCGTGTCCACCCGTGCGTACCGTCCGTCCCGTGTCCCGAGCGTCATGGTGCCCGCGCCGCCGCGCGCGGGCGCGGAGGCGGGGCCGAAGGGCTGCCCGGTAGGGTCGGCCGCGATGCACAAGACCTTGATCGTGACCAACGACTTCCCGCCCCGGCCGGGCGGCATCCAGGCGTTCCTGCACAACATGGCGCTGCGCCTGGACCCCGCGCGGCTGGTCGTCTACGCCTCGACCTGGAAGCGGGACGAGCCGCGCACCGGGGCCACGGCCGCGTTCGACGCCGAGCAGCCCTTCACCGTCGTCCGCGATCGTACGACGATGCTACTGCCCACTCCCGCCGTGACCCGGCGGGCCGTCGGGCTGCTCCGCGAACACGGGTGCACCTCCGTGTGGTTCGGGGCCGCCGCGCCGCTCGGCCTGATGGCACCCGCGCTGCGGGCGGCCGGGGCGGAGCGGCTGGTCGCCACGACCCACGGCCACGAGGCGGGGTGGGCGCAACTGCCCGCCGCCCGCCAACTGCTGCGGCGCATCGGGGAGTCCACGGACACGATGACCTACCTCGGGGAGTACACCCGGTCCCGGATCGCGGGCGCGCTGACTCCCGCCGCCGCCGGTCGGATGGTCCAACTGCCGCCCGGTGTCGATGAGAAGACCTTCCATCCCGGTTCCGGTGGCGCCGAGGTCCGGGCGCGGCTCGGGCTCACCGACCGGCCCGTCGTGGTGTGCGTCTCGCGGCTCGTGCCGCGCAAGGGGCAGGACACCCTGATCCGGGCCATGCCCGCGGTCCTCGCGTCCGTGCCGGACGCGGTGCTGCTGATCGTCGGCGGCGGGCCCTACGAGGCGGATCTGCGCCGCCTCGCCCACGACACCGGTGTCTCCGCCTCCGTCCGCTTCACCGGTGCCGTCCCCTGGGCCGACCTGCCCGCCCACTACGGTGCCGGTGACGTCTTCGCCATGCCCTGCCGCACCCGGCGGCGCGGTCTCGACGTCGAGGGTCTCGGCATCGTCTACCTGGAAGCCTCCGCCACCGGCCTCCCCGTCATCGCCGGTGACTCCGGCGGCGCCCCGGACGCGGTCCTCGACGGTGAGACCGGCTGGATCGTCCGCGGTTCCTCCCCCTCCGACTCCGCCGACCGCATCGTGACCCTCCTGGACGACGCCGAGCTGCGCCGCCGCATGGGCGCACGGGGACGCGCCTGGGTCGAGGAACGCTGGCGCTGGGATCTGCTCGCGGGGCGCCTGGAGGGGTTGCTGTAGCCCCTTGAGGGGCGCGGGGAACTGCGCGAGCAACTCCGGTACGGGGTGCCGATGAAGCCGGGGCGCAGACCGACTCCCCAGGGGCGCGGGGAACTGCGCGACCAGCCACGTACGACGTGCACGTGAGCGGCGTTGTTGCGGGCCGGGCGGGGCAACAGGCGCTGCTCGCTGGGAGGTGGCCGCCGCGCCCACCCGTGCCGCCCCTGGCGGCACGCCTGCCCGCAGCTCAGCCAGGGGCGCGGGGAACTGCGCGACTGGGGGCAGCGCCCGTTCCGGGGGGCTACTTGGTGTAGAGCGCCTCGATCTCGGGGGCGTAGTCCTTGGTCACCACGTTCCGCTTGAGTTTGAGGGACGGGGTCAGGTGACCGGACTCCTCGGTGAACTGGGCGGGGAGGATACGGAACTTCCGGACGGACTCCGCCTTGGAGACCGCGGAGTTGCCGTCGTCCAC
Organism: Streptomyces corallincola; assembly: GCF_019104725.1. Classification (GTDB taxonomy): domain Bacteria; phylum Actinomycetota; class Actinomycetes; order Streptomycetales; family Streptomycetaceae; genus Streptomyces; species Streptomyces corallincola. Next base: position 17,516 of record NZ_JAHRXF010000019.1, read on the forward strand.
GGCGGACTGGATCGCGGCGTGCAGATCGGGATCGTCGCGGAGGGACGCGGCCGTGGACCCGGCGGGCTTGCCGTGCTCGGCGGCCCACCGCCCGAGGAACTCCTCGTCGATGGTGACGAGGGCACCGACGAAGGGCCGCCCGTCACCGACGACCATGCACTCGGCGACGAGGGCGTGGGCGCGGATGCGGTCCTCGATCACCGCCGGGGCGACGTTCTTGCCGCCCGCCGTGACGATGATCTCCTTCTTGCGCCCGGTGATCCGCAGATACCCGTCCTCGTCCAGCGTCCCGATGTCCCCGGTGTGGAACCACCCGTCGGCCAGCGCCTCGGCGGTGGCGCCGGGGTTGTTCCAGTACTCCTTGAACAGGTGCTCCCCGTGCAGCAGCACCTCCCCGTCGTCCGCTATCCGGATGACGGAACCGGGCAGCGGCTGCCCCACCGTGCCGATCTTCTGCCGATCCCAGGGGTTGAACGCGGTCGCGGCACAGGACTCGGTGAGCCCGTACCCCTCCAGCACCGTGAACCCGATGCCCCGGAAGAAGTGTCCGAGCCGCTCGCCCAGCGGAGCCCCGCCGGAGATGGCGTACTCGCCCCGCCCGCCGAGCACCGCGCGCAACCTGCTGTAGACGACCTTGTCGAAGACCTTGTGCTTGAGGCGCAGCTTCAGCGAGGGCCCCGCCGGGGTGTCCAGCGCCCTGCTGTAGGCGATCGCGGTGTCGGCGGCCTTGTCGAAGACGGCACCCTTGCCGTCGGCCTGCGCCTTGGCGCGCGCGGAGTTGTAGACCTTCTCGAAGACCCGCGGGACACCGAGGATCAGCGTCGGCCGGAACGAGGCCAGCTCGTCGGTGAGGTTCTTGATGTCGGGGACGGTGCCCAGTTTGATCGGCGCCATCATCGGCGCGACCTGCACCAGCCGCCCGAAGACATGCGCGAGCGGCAGGAACAGCAGCACCGAGCACTCGCCGGTGCGGAACAGCGGACGCAGCCGCTCCACCACGTTCCCGCACTCCGCGAAGAACGCACGGTGGGTGAGGACGCACCCCTTGGGGCGTCCGGTCGTCCCGCTGGTGTAGACGATGGTCGCGGGGTCGTCCGCGCGGGCCAGCGAGCCGCGCTCCTCGACCGTCGCGTCCGAGACGTCCTGTCCGAGCCGGGCCAGCTCGTCGAGGCCGCCCGCCTCGATCTGCCACACGTGCTTCAGCGCGGGCAGCGACTCCCGTACGGAGTCCACGGCGGCGGCGTGCGCGTCCAGCTCCACGAAACAGGCGGTCGCGCCCGAGTCGGAGAGAATCCAGCGCACCTGCTCCGGCGAACTCGTCTCGTACACCGGCACGGTCACCGCGCCCGCGCTCCAGATGGCGAAGTCCAGCAGGGTCCACTCGTAGCGCGTCCGGGACATCAGCCCGACCCGGTCGCCCGGCTGCACCCCGGCGGCGACGATCCCCTTGGCGGCGGTGTGCACCTCCGCGAGGAACCGCCGCGCGGTGACGTCCTGCCAGGCACCGCCCACCTTGCGGGCGATGACGGCGACATCGGGATGCTGCGCGGCGTTTCTCCGGACGATGTCGGTCAGGTTGCCGTCCGCGGGGACCTCGTACAAAGCCGGAAGGCTGAACTCGCGCAAGACTGCTGCTCCTCATAGGGCGCCGGCGCCACGACACTGTGTGATGCGACGGTGTGGTCCAAGGCTCGGGCAGTGCTCCGTACGCCGGGTTCCGCTGACGGACACCGACGTGCCGGAGCACGACTGGACGGGCCGGACGTTACCCGCCGGTATGGCGTCTACGACAGGGGGGCCGGTCGAGATGTTCGCCGCGTCACACAGGATGACTCTCCTTCGCAGACAGTAGTCCACACCCCCTCCGACCGGCGAGTAACCGCAGGCCACGACCCCGACTGTTCACGCGGACCGCACACGCCTACCCTTGATCGCCATGTCACCCTCACGCCCCGTCGGCCGTCGGCACCGGGTCCACGTGGTCAGCGACGTGCACGGCAACGCACGCGACCTCGCGCGGGCCGGTGAGGGCGCGGACGCGCTGATCTGCCTCGGCGACCTCGTCCTGTTCCTGGACTACCACGACCACGCGCGCGGCATCTTCCCCGACCTGTTCGGCAAGGAGAACGCCGACCGTCTCGTGGAATTCCGCACCGCCCGCCGCTTCGACGAGGCCCGCGCCTTCGGTGCCCGGCTCTGGGCCGACCTCGGCGAGGACCACGGCAACGCGATCCGGCGCGGGGTGCGGAGGCAGTACGCCGAACTCTTCGCCGCCTTCCCCACCCCCACGTACGCCACCTACGGCAACGTGGACATGCCCGACCTGTGGCCCGAGTACGTCCGCCCCGGCACCACCGTCCTCGACGGACAGCGCGCCGAGATCGGCGGCCTCGTCTTCGGCTTCGTCGGCGGCGGCCTCACCACCGCCATGCGCACCCCCTACGAGGTCACCGACGAGGAGTACGCGGCGAAGATCGAGGCCCTCGGCGAGGTGGACGTGCTCTGCACCCACATCCCGCCCGAGGTCCCCGAGCTGGTCTACGACACCGTCGCGCGCCGCTTCGAACGCGGCAGCCGCGCCCTGCTGGACGCCATCCGCCGCACCCGGCCCCGCTACTCCCTCTTCGGCCACGTCCACCAGCCGCTCGCCCGCCGGATGCGGATCGGCGCCACCGAGTGCGTCAACGTCGGCCACTTCGCCGCCACCGGCACGCCCTGGGCGCTGGAGTGGTGAGCACCCCGGCCCGCCCGGTTCCGCGGGGACGGGGTGGAGGCGGGCGTCCGGCGGCGCGGTAGCCTTCACGCTGCACGGACGTGCGCGGCCCGCGCATGTCGCAGACCCACCGGCCCGCTTCTGGAGGAGCCACCGCGATGGCGGAACACACCAGTTCGAGCATCACGATCGAAGCGGCACCGGCCGACGTCATGGCGGTCATCGCCGACTTCACCCGCTACCCGGACTGGACCGGCGAGGTCAAGGAGGCCGAGGTGCTGGCCGCCGACGACCGGGGCCGCGCGGAGCAGGTCCGCCTCGTCATGGACGCCGGTGCCATCAAGGACGACCAGACCCTCGCCTACACCTGGTCCGGTGAGCACGAGGTGTCCTGGACCCTCGTCAAGTCCCAGATGCTCCGCTCACTCGACGGCTCGTACCTCCTCACCCCCACCGGCACCGGGGCGACCGAGGTCACGTACCGGCTCACCGTGGACGTCAAGATCCCCATGCTCGGCATGATCAAGCGCAAGGCGGAGAAGGTCATCATCGACCGCGCGCTGGCGGGCCTGAAGAAGCGCGTCGAGACCGGCGGCTGACCTCCGGAGCATCCCGGCCCGCCCGCGCGGCGGGTCCGCTCCGTTACCGTTCACCCTCATGCGCACCCTCCTGATCGCGGGGCCCGGCGGCGGTGGCCGCAGCACGGTCGCCGCCGCGACCGCCCTGCGTGCCGCGGCCGACGGCACCCGCACCCTGCTGCTGAGTGCCGACCGCGCGGACACACCGGCCGGGCCCGCCGCGAACCTCACCGTCCGGCGCCCCGACCCCGCCGAGGAGTTCCGGTCCGACCTCGCCGCCTTCCAGGACCGCGCGGGCACCGTCCTCGACCTGCTCGGCGCCGCCCGCCTGGACGGCGAGGAGATCACCCCGCTGCCCGGCGCCGCCGAACTGACCCTGCTGCGCGCCCTGCGGGACGCGGCCCTCTCCGAGCGGTACGACCTGCTCGTGGTGGACCTGCCCCCGCTGCCCGACGCGCTCGCGCTGCTCGCGCTCCCCGACGAACTCCGCCGTTATCTGCGCCGCCTGCTGCCGCCCGAACGGCAGGCCGCCCGCGCGCTGCGCCCGGTCCTCGGCCGCCTCGCGGGCGTCCCCATGCCCGCCGAGTGGCTCTACGAGACGGCGGCCCGCTGGGACGTCGAACTCGCCGCCGTGGCCGCCGTCCTCGCCGACCGCGGCACCTCCGTACGGCTCGTCGCGGAACCCGGCCCGGCGGGCGCCGACGCCGTGCGCACCGCCGCCCTCGGCCTCGCCCTGCGCGGGCTGCCGGTGGACGACGTGATCGCCAACCGGGTGCTGCCCGACACCACCGCCGATCCCTGGCTCGCCGGACTCGCCGCCCAGCAGCGCAAGACGCTCGCCGAGTGGCAGGAGCCGTACCGGGTACGGACCGTGGCGCACCTCGGGCGCGACCCGCAGGGCCCCGACGACCTGGCCGCGCTCGCCGTGCCCGCCGTCAACCCCGCGCCCGACCCGGTCGAGTGGCCCGTCACCGACGCGCTCGCCGAGGACGGCGTCCTCGTCTGGCACATTCCGCTGCCCGGCGCGATACGGGACGAACTCGACCTGATCCGGCGCGGCGACGAACTCGTCGTCGGCGTGGGCCCGTTCCGCCGGATCGTCCCCCTGCCCTCCGCGCTGCGCCGCTGCACGGTGGCGGGCGCCGGGCTGCGCGACGGCGGACTCCGGATCAGGTTCGCCCCGGACCCGGAGCTGTGGCCGGGCGGCGGACGCTGAACGGCGTACCCCCGTTCGGGTAACGTCGTAGGGGCGAACCGTGTCCGGGGAGCCCGCGCAGTACGGGGCTCCGCGTAGTTGAGGAGTCCGCCATGAGCGATGAGCGTCCCGCACCCGGTCCCTCCGAGGACGCCCCGCACGCGGCCGACGCCGACGCCTGGGCCACCGCCTGCGCCGAGGACCTCGCCGCCGAGAAGGCCCGCCGCCGGGCCCGGCACACCCCGCCGCCCGGCACCGCCGCCGACGAGCTGCGCCGCCTGATGGACGGCGTGGCCGACCGGCTCGCCGGGCTCCAGTCCCCGTTCCTCCAGGCCGTCGCCGGACCCGCCGCCCAGCAGGCGGTCCGGCAGGCCGTGCGGCAGGCCAGGGCCGCCGTCGAACCGGTGGTCGAACGCAACCCCGAGATCTTCGACCACCTCGCCGCGGCGGGTTCCGAACTCCTCGCCGCCTACCGCACGGCCGTCCAGGGACAGGAGCGCCGCTGGACCGCCGGGGACACCGGGAACACCCCGGGGACCGGCCCCGGCCCCGACGACGGACCCGACCCCGCCGGCGGCCCCGGCGAGCGCATCGACCTGGACTGACGCCTTTCCGGCGCGGGGCCTCGGGTACGGTTGGCCGTAGCGGGGCTCGACCGGAACTGAGGGATTCATGGGACTCACCATCGGCGTCGATATCGGCGGCACCAAGATCGCGGCCGGAGTGGTGGACGAGGAAGGCGCCATCCTCTCCACCTTCACGGTGCCCACCCCCACCACGCCCGAGGCCATCGTGGACGCCATCGCCTCCTCGGTGGAGGGCGCGCGCGCCGGGCACGAGATCGTCGGCGTCGGCATCGGCGCCGCCGGTTACGTCAACCGGCAGCGCTCCACGGTGTACTTCGCGCCGAACATCGACTGGCGCCAGGAACCGCTCAAGGAGAAGGTCGAGGCCCGTACGGGGCTGCCGGTCGTCGTGGAGAACGACGCCAACGCCGCCGCCTGGGGCGAGTACAAGTTCGGTGCGGGCAAGGGGCATCGCAACGTCATCTGCATCACGCTCGGCACCGGGCTCGGCGGCGGCATCATCATCGGCAACAAGCTGCGTCGGGGGCACTTCGGCGTCGCCGCCGAGTTCGGGCACATCCGGATGGTGCCGGACGGGCTGATGTGCGGCTGCGGCAGCCAGGGCTGCTGGGAGCAGTACGCCTCCGGGCGCGCCCTCGTCCGCTACGCCAAGCAGCGGGCCAACGCGACGCCCGAGCACGCCGAGGTGCTGCTCGCGCTCGGTGACGGCACGCCCGACGGCATCGAGGGCAAGCACATCTCGATGGCCGCCCGGCAGGGCGACCCGGTCGCGGTGGACTCCTACCGTGAGCTGGCCCGCTGGGCCGGGGCCGGTCTCGCCGACCTCGCCTCCCTCTTCGACCCCTCCGCCTTCATCGTCGGCGGCGGCCTCTCCGACGAGGGCGAACTCGTCCTCGACCCCATCCGCAAGTCCTACAAGCGCTGGCTGGTCGGCGGCAACTGGCGCCCCGTCGCCGACGTCATCGCCGCCCAGCTCGGCAACAAGGCGGGCATGGTCGGCGCGGCGGACCTGGCCCGCGAACCGGACCCGGTCATGTAGCTCGGCTCACCGAGAAGGGGGGCGCGGTGTTCGCCGCGCCCCCCTTCTTCTCTCTGCCCGCCGAAGCCCGGGGCACCGTACATTGACCGTATGGCAACCCCTCCGCTTACCAACTCCCGGACGGAACCGGACGGTTCCCCCACGGTCCGGGTGCTGACGTACAACATCCGCTCGATGCGCGACGACACGACGGCACTGGCGAGGATCGTCACCGCGTGCGCACCGGACCTGGTGCTGATCCAGGAGGCCCCCCGCTTCTTCCGGTGGCGCAAGAAGCTCGCGCGGCTGGCCGCGGAGACCGGCCAGGTGATCCTCACGGGCGGCGGGACCGCGGCGGGCCCCGCGATCCTGTGCGGTCTGCGCGCCACGGTGGAGCGGACGGAGGACGTCCTCCTGCCGCTCACCCCCGGCCTGCACCGCAGGGGCCTGGCCACGGCGGTGGTCCGCTTCGGGGCGGCCCGCGTGGGCGTGGTCAGCACCCACCTCAGCCTGAACGCGGCCGAACGCCGCACCCACGGCGAGCTGCTGATGGACCGTGTCACCGCCCTCGGCACCGAGCACGTGATCGTCGGCGGCGACCTCAACGAACGCCCCGAGGGCCCGGTGTTCCGGCAGCTCGCCACCCGCCTCCAGGACTGCCGTACGACGGCCCCCTGGGGCGGCGACCTCACCTCGCCCGCGCACGCGCCCCGGCAGCGCATCGACGCGGTCTTCGCCAGCAAGGGCATCGAGGTCCTCGGCGCGGGCGTCCCCCTGGACCTGCCCGGCGTCACCGGGGACGACCTGAGGGCGGCCACGGACCATCTCCCGGTCCTGGCCGCCCTCAGAATCCCCGTGTAGCACGCGTCCCGCGCGGGCGCGGGCGGTCAGACCACCGCGCCGCGCCCCGGATCGTCGTCCTCGTCCTCGTCGGTCCGCATCCGCGTCACCAGCGTGACGAAGCCGCCGAGGAAGCCGCCGACCCCGGCGAGCGCCAGCCACCACGTCATGTCCCAGCCGAGCACCACCGCGAGGAGCAGCAGCACGGGCCCGCCGACGACACCGAGCCAGGCGAACTTGGCGGTGGTGTCGGCCTCGGGCAGCGGCGGCGGCTCGGGCGGCTCGAAGTGGCCCTCGTCGTCCTCGTCGAAGTCGTCGTCCGAGGGTTCCGGCGCGCTGTGGTCGCGCGGCCCGACACCGGGTGCGAACGCGACCGAGCTGCCCAGCGGCCGTGCCGTACGGGGCGGTTCGTCAGCGTCGTCCGAGGCGCCGGGGGAGCCCGGAGCACCGGGCGCGCCCGGCGCGTCGGAGCCGCTCGCGGGCAGATCCCGCTCGGGCAGCGCGAGATCGGTCACCGGACGGAACGGGCGGGCGCCCGGCGGGTCCGGCGGTTCCTCGCCGTACCCCGCGACGATCGCCTGCCAGGCGGCCTTCTCGTCGAAGGGCACACCCTGCTCTTCCGGCTCGCGGTCCTCGCGGTCGGAGTCGTGCTCAGCCAACTGCGGCCGTCCCTTCCTTGCCGACACGGGGTGCGAGCCGGCCGATGAAGGCGAGGCTCTCCTCGAAGATCCGGTCCGCGTCGTGGTCCAACGTCGCCACGTGGTAACTCTGTTCCAGCACGATCTCCGACACGTCCGCCGACGACACCCGGCTCAGCACCCGGGCCGAATCGGCGGCCGGGACCACGTGGTCCACCGCGCTGCGCAGCAGCAGCAGCGGCTGGGTGACGCCCGGCAGCTCGGTGTCCACCCGGCTCAGGAACCGCCGCAGCGAGTGCGCCGCGTGCAGCGGCACCCTGTCGTACCCCAGCTCCTCGCCGCCGCCCCTGGCGATGTCGCTGGCGATGCCCCTGGTGGACGGGATCAGGTGCCGGGCCACCGGCAGGGCGTGCGCGGCGAGACCGTGCACCTTGTTCGCCGGGTTGACGACGATCACCCCGGCGACCCGGTCGCCGTGCAGCGCGGCCAGCCGCAGCGCCAGCGCGCCGCCCATCGACAGCCCGGCGACGAACACGGTGGAACAGCGGTCGGCGAGCTGCCGCAGCTCGCGGTCCACCGCGGCGTACCAGTCCTGCCAGCCGGTGCGCTGGAGGTCCCGCCAGCGGGTGCCGTGGCCCGGCAGCAGCGGCAGGGACACGGTGAGGCCGTGCGCCGCGAGGTGCTCCGCCCAGGGGCGCAGCGACTGGGGCGAGCCGGTGAAACCGTGGCAGAGGAGCACCCCCACCTCACCGCCCTCGTGGCGGTACGGCTCGGCTCCGGGGACAACCGGCACCTTGCGGGCTCCTGTTCCTGTCGGGGTCGCCCCGTCGCCCGGCGCCGAGGAGGCGTGCGCTGCGGGCGGACGTACGGCGGACGTACGGGCGGATGTGGTTCACCGTACGCGACCGCACTGACACCGACCAGGGTCGTCGGGCTCATTGGGGGCACTCCGGGTTAAGGTCTGACCGACGCGAACGAGAGGCACACGGGTGTTGTACGGCACGATGAAGGTCGCCATCGGGGCTCCGCTGCGGGTCGCCTTCCGGCCCTGGGTCGAGGGTCTGGAGCACATTCCGGCCGAGGGGCCCGCGATCCTGGCGAGCAATCACCTGTCCTTCTCGGACTCGTTCTTCCTGCCGATCGTCCTGGACCGCAAGGTCACGTTCATCGCCAAGGCCGAATACTTCACCACCCCCGGAGTCAAGGGCAGGCTGACGGCCGCCTTCTTCAAGGGCGTGGGCCAGCTCCCGGTGGACCGCTCCGGCGCGCGCGGCGCGGGCGAGGCGGCCATCAGGTCGGGCATAGAGGTGCTGGAGCGCGGCGAGCTGTTCGGCATCTACCCCGAGGGCACCCGTTCGCCCGACGGCCGTCTCTACCGGGGCAAGCCCGGCGGCCTGGCCCGCGTCGCGCTGGCCACCGGCGCCCCGGTGATCCCGGTGGCGATGATCGACACCGAGAAGATCCAGCCGCCCGGCAAGGTGATGCCCAAGCTGATGCGGCCCGGCATCCGGATCGGCGAGCCGCTGGACTTCTCCCGCTACCAGGGCATGGAGCACGACCGCTTCGTCCTGCGGGCGGTGACCGACGAGGTCATGTACGAGATCATGAAGCTCTCCGGCCAGGAGTACGTGGACATCTACGCCACCGCCGCCAAGCGCCAGATCGCGGACGCGGCGAAGGCCGAGAAGGAAGCGCAGAAGGCCGACAGGGCCCAGGCGGAGCAGGCGGAGCAGGCGGAGCGGGCCGACCGGCCGGAGTAGCGGCCGGGGGGCCGGGGGAGCAGGGGGAGGCGGGGGCCGTGCCCAAGCGCGTACGCGTCATGCGCATGTCCGTGGAGCTGCCGCTGTGGCGGGCGCTCGCCGGATACCGCGTGCTCACCATGCTCTACGCCATCGGGCTGAGCGCCGTCGTCTGGGACCGGCTGCACCGCCCGTGGATCGCCGCCGCCTACTACGCCGTCCTGGTGGTGTGGACGCTCGCCACCCTGCCCCGCGTCTCCAGCGCCGCGAGCTGCACCCGGCGGTTCCTGGCCGCCGACCTGACCGTCGCCGTCGGCGGCATCCTGCTGACCCCGCTGGTGGACGCCCCCGAGCGGATCGCGTCCGGGGGGCCGACGCTGCCGTCGATCTGGACGGCGGGCTCGGTGCTGGCCTTCGCCATCAAGGGCGGCTGGCGCTGGGCCGCCGTGGGCTCCACGGCCGTCGCCGCCGCCAACCTCGTCGAGCGCGGCGCCCCCGCCCTGGACACCCTGCACAACGTGGCCCTCGTCTGGGTCGCCACCCTCGCCATCGGCTACGTCGTCCAGGTCGCCCGCGCCTCCGAGCGCACCCTCGCCCGCGCCCTGGAGATCGAGGCCGCGACCCGCGAACGCGAGCGCCTGGCGCGGGACATCCACGACAGCGTCCTCCAGGTGCTGGCGATGGTGCAGCGGCGCGGCGCGGTCATCGGCGGTGAGGCGGCCGAGCTGGGCCGGATGGCGGGGGAGCAGGAGGCCGCGCTGCGCACCCTGGTCTCCGGCGGGCTGCTCCCGGTGTCCCGCCTCTCCGAGGACGCCGAGGCGGGCGCCTTCGTACGGGAGCTGGACGAGCCCGACGAGGAGCCCGGCGACGGGCCGGTTGACCTGCGGACGCTGCTCGCGCCACGGGTCGGGGCGCGGGTGAGCCTGGCCGAGCCGGGCGCCCCGGTGCCGCTGCCCGCGCCGGTCGCCCGTGAGCTGGCCGCCGCCGTCGGCGCCGCGCTGGACAACGTACGCGGGCACGCCGGGCCGGAGGCGCGGGCCTGGATTCTCGTGGAGGACGAGCCGGACGCGGTGGTCGTGACCGTACGGGACGACGGCCCCGGCATCCCCGAGGGGCGGCTCGCCCACGCGGAGAGCGAGGGCCGCCTCGGCGTGGCCCAGTCCATCCGGGGGCGGCTGCGCGACCTCGGCGGCACCGCCGAGCTGATCTCGGTGCCCGGCCAGGGCACCGAAGTGGAACTGAAGGTACCCAGGGGCGCCCCGGCGCCGGGCGGGAGGGAACGGCGATGAGCACGGGCGGCGAGGGCACGAACGGCACGGACGGCACGGCGGCGGAGCCGGTCCGGGTGATGGTGGTGGACGACCACCCGATGTGGCGGGACGCGGTCTCCCGCGACCTGGACGAGGCCGGGTTCGACGTGGTCGCCACGGCGGGCGACGGTGAGCAGGCGGTCCGCCGGGCCCGGGCCGTCGCCCCGCAGGTCATGGTGCTCGACCTCAACCTGCCCGCCAAGCCCGGCGTCCAGGTGTGCCGCGAGGTGATCGCCCACGACCCGTCCCTGCGGGTCCTGGTGCTGTCCGCGAGCGGTGAGCACGCGGACGTGCTGGAGGCGGTGAAGTCCGGGGCCACCGGCTACCTGGTGAAGTCCGCCTCGACCGCCGAGCTGCTGGACGCGGTGCGCCGTACGGCGGCCGGGGACCCGGTGTTCACCCCCGGCCTCGCCGGGCTGGTCCTGGGGGAGTACCGGCGGCTGGCCGCCGAGCCCGCCCCCGCCCCGGACGCCGGGGAGCCCGGCGCGCCCCGGCTGACCGACCGGGAGACCGAGGTGCTCCGCCTGGTCGCCAAGGGCCTCGGCTACAAGCAGATCGCCGAACGCCTGGTCATCTCGCACCGCACGGTCCAGAACCACGTGCAGAACACCCTCGGCAAGCTCCAGCTGCACAACCGGGTGGAACTGGTCCGCTACGCCATCGAGCGCGGCCTCGACGACGACTGAGGACGACGACCGAGGACGAGGGCGGAGGAGGGCGACCGGGGAAGTCGGCCGATTTCCCCGAAACCGGCCCCGCGCACCGCTCGCCGTGTGACCCGCATCACCCTTACCGTGAGTGAGCGTCAGGCAACCGCGGCGAAAGGACGTTTCCATGCGGGTCGGAGTGCTCACCGGAGGCGGCGACTGCCCCGGACTCAACGCCGTCATCCGGGCCGTCGTCCGCAAGGGCACCCAGGAGTACGGCTACGACTTCACCGGTTTCCGGGACGGCTGGCGCGGCCCCCTCGAAGGCGTCACCGTCCGCCTCGACATCCCGGCCGTACGGGGCATCCTGCCCCGCGGCGGCACCATCCTCGGCTCCTCGCGCACCAACCCCCTCAAACAGCAGGACGGCGCCCGCCGCGTCCGGGAGAACCTGGCCGAACTGGGCGTGGACGCGCTGATCGCCATCGGCGGCGAGGACACCCTCGGCGTCGCCGGGCGGCTGTACGAGGAGTACGGCATCCCCTGCGTCGGCGTGCCCAAGACCATCGACAACGACCTGTCCGCCACCGACTACACCTTCGGCTTCGACACCGCCGTCAACATCGCCACCGAGGCCATCGACCGCCTGCACACCACCGCCGAGTCCCACATGCGGGTCCTGGTCTGCGAGGTCATGGGACGGCACGCCGGCTGGATCGCCCTGCACTCCGGGCTCGCGGGCGGCGCGAACGTCATCCTCATCCCCGAGCAGCGCTTCGACGTCGATCAGGTGTGCGCCTGGGTCACCTCGCGGTTCCGGGCCTCGTACGCCCCGATCGTGGTCGTCGCCGAGGGGGCGATGCCCAGGGACGGGGACGTGCACCTCAAGGACGGCACGCTGGACTCGTTCGGGCATGTGCGGCTGTCGGGGATCGGGGAGTGGCTGGCCAAGGAGATCGAACGGCGCACCGGCCGCGAGGCCCGCACCACCGTGCTCGGCCACATCCAGCGCGGCGGCACCCCCAGCGCCTTCGACCGCTGGCTCGCCACCCGGTTCGGCCTGCACGCCATCGACTGCGTCCGGGACGGCGACTGGGGCGCGATGGTCGCCCTGCGCGGCACCGACATCGTCCGCGTCCCCATCACGGAGGCCACCGCCCGCCTCAAGACGGTGGACCCCGCGCTGTACGAGGAGGCGGGCGTCTTCTTCGGCTGACCCGCCACCGCGGCCGTGCCCCGAGGTGTCCGGGGCACGGCCGCCGCACCCCTCAACCGCGCGCCCGCGCCCCCGTCCGCACCCCCTCGACCAGCTCCCGCAGCAGCTCCGCGCCGTTCAGGGTCAGCACGGACTCCGGGTGGAACTGCACCCCCGCGAACCCCGGTCCGCGCAGCGCGTGCACCTCGCCGTCCGCCGCGCGGGCCACCTCCACGCCGTGGGCGGCCAGCTCGCGGGCCGCGTCGTCGTCGCAGCGCGCGGTGAAGCTGTTGTAGAAGCCGACCGTCTCCGGCCGCCCGAACAGGTCCACCACCGTCTGCGCCCCCTGGTACGGCACCCGCTTGCGGACGACGTCCAGGCCCAGTTCCGCCGCGATCAGCTCGTGCCCCAGGCACACCCCGAGCACCCCCTGCCGGTGCCCGGCGATCACCTCGGCGGCCAGCGCCCGCAGGAACCGCATCTTCGGGTCCGCCGGGTCCGAGGGGTCACCCGGACCCGGCCCCAGCACCACCGGGCCCGCGTGCGCCCGCACCGCCTCCCGCAGCCCCGGCGCGTCGAAGCGCCGTACCGTCACCTCCAGACCGCCCGAGCGCAGCACGTGCGCCAGCATCGCGGTGAAGGTGTCCTCGCCGTCCACCACCAGGGCGTGCCCGTCCACCGCCGACGGCCGCTCCCGCATCCGCAGCCAGAACGGCGCGAGTGCCGCCCGCCGCCCGTCCAGCGCGGCCCGCACCCGGGGGTCGCCGTCCAGCCGGGGCCGCTCCCGCTCCGCCGCCGGACGGCCGGGGCGCACCCCCAGCGCGGCCAGCACGCCCGCCGCCTTCGCGTGCGTCTCGGCCACCTCGCCCGCCGGGTCCGAGCCGCGCACCAGGGTCGCCCCGACCGGCACCCGGAGCGTTCCGTCCGCGTCGATGTCGGCGGTGCGGATCAGGATCGGGGAGTCCAGCGTCTGCGCGCCCCCGGCGTCCCGGCCCAGCAGGGCCAGCGCGCCCGCGTAGTAGCCGCGCCCGCCGTCCGGCTCGTACCGCTCGATCACCCGGCACGCGTTCTGCACCGGCGAACCGGTCACCGTCGCCGCGAACATCGTGTCCCGCAGCACCTCCCGCGCGTCCAGCGTGGACCGGCCGCGCAACTCGTACTCGGTGTGCGCGAGGTGGGCCATCTCCTTCAGCCGGGGCCCGACGACCACCCCGCCCATGTCGCAGGCGGTGCACATCATCTTCAGCTCCTCGTCCACCACCATGCTCAGCTCCTCGCGCTCCTTGGCGTCGGCGAGGAAACCGAGCAGGTGTTCCGGGGTGGGCCCGCCCTCGGGATAGCGGTACGTCCCGCTGATGGGGTTCATCACCACCGTCCCGCCGGACATCCGGACGTGCGCCTCCGGGCTCGCCCCGACCAGCGTGCGTTCCCCGGTGTGCACGACGAACGTCCAGTAGGCGCCCCGCTCGCCCGCCAGCAGCCGCCGGAACAGCGCGAGCGCGTCCCGTCGGGAGAACCCCTCGATCCGGCCCCGGTAGGTCCGCCGGATCACGAAGTTCGCGCCCTCGCCCCGCCCGATCTCGTCCCGCAGCACCCGCCGCACGATCGCGCCGTACGCCTCGTCGTCCACGTCGAAGCCGCCGCCCTCGACCCGCACCGCCCGGTCCTCCAGCGCGGCCAGAGCGGTGGCCGCCGGGATCTCGTACGACTCCTCGGGCTCCAGCACCAGCAGCGGGGTGCCGTCGTCGCGGACGTCGAAACCGCGCTCGCGGATCTGCCGGAACGGCACCAGCGCGAGCCCGCCGTCCGGCAGCTCGGCCAGCCGCTCGCGGACGGAGACCGGGCCGGTCAGTACCTCCACCGGGTGATCGTCCCGGCCCGGCAGGCGCCGGTGGAGCAGGGCGAAGGGGCGGTCGTCGTCGGCCAGCCGTGCCAGCCGTTGTGCCGGGTGCTGCTCTGCCAGTCGCATGGGCGGGGTCCTCTTCCGTTTGCCGGGGTGGGAGCGCGGAAGTCACCGGACGGGAGGAACAGCCCCGGAAAACGCCGAAGGCCGCCTCTCGGGCGGCCTTCGCGGAGTGTGGATACGCGCAGTCAGCGGGCCGCCGGGGGAGCGGTCCACCACCAGTTCAGGAGCGACGGCACGTACATGAGGCCGACCCTACCGCAGTCCGCGTCCACAGGGTGACCGCCGCGTCTCACCAGTCGGTCCGGGTCAAGAGACGGCGATGCGACCCCGTAAGGTTTGAGAGGTGACCGTGAACGCTAAGACCGGCCCCGGCGCCGACAACACCTGGCGAGACCTGCCCGCGGCGCAGCAGCCCGAGTACCCCGACACCGAGGCTCTGCGCGCAGTGATCGCGGACCTCGCGTCGTATCCGCCGCTCGTCTTCGCGGGCGAGTGCGACCAGCTGCGCGCCCGGATGGCGGCCGTCGCCAGGGGAGAGGCGTTCCTCCTCCAGGGCGGCGACTGCGCCGAGGCGTTCGACGGCGTCTCCGCCGACCACATCCGCAACAAGCTCAAGACCCTGCTCCAGATGGGCGCGGTGCTCACCTACGCGGCCTCGGTGCCGGTGGTGAAGGTCGGCCGGATCGCCGGTCAGTACTCCAAGCCCCGCTCCAAGCCGATGGAGACCCGCGACGGCGTCACCCTGCCCGTCTACCGGGGCGACTCGGTCAACGGGTTCGACTTCACCGAGTCCTCCCGCATCCCGGACCCCGAGCGGCTCAAGCGGATGTACCACGCCTCCGCCTCCACGCTGAACCTGGTCCGCGCCTTCACCACCGGCGGTTACGCCGACCTGCGCCAGGTGCACGCCTGGAACCAGGACTTCGTGCGCTCCTCGCCCTCCGGCCAGCGCTACGAGCAGCTCGCCCGCGAGATCGACAGCGCGCTGAACTTCATGCGGGCCTGCGGCACCGACCCGGAGGAGTTCAAGACCGTCGAGTTCTTCTCCTCGCACGAGGCGCTGCTGCTCGACTACGAGTCGGCGCTCACCCGTGTGGACTCCCGCACCGGACAGCTCTACGACGTCTCCGGGCACATGGTGTGGATCGGCGAGCGCACCCGGCAGCTCGACGGGGCGCACATCGAGTTCGCCTCCCGCATCCGCAACCCGATCGGCATCAAGCTCGGCCCGACGACCACCGTCGAGGACGCGCTCGCCTACATCGACCGGCTCGACCCCGAGCGGGAGCCGGGGCGGCTGACCTTCATCGTCCGGATGGGCGCCGACAAGGTCCGCGACAAGCTGCCCGAGCTGGTGGAGAAGGTCACCGCGTCCGGCGCCACCGTGGCCTGGGTGACCGACCCGATGCACGGCAACACCTTCGAGGCGGCCTCCGGGCACAAGACCCGCCGCTTCGACGACGTACTGGACGAGGTCAAGGGCTTCTTCGAGGTCCACAAGGCGCTCGGCACCCACCCCGGCGGCATCCACGTCGAGCTGACCGGCGACGACGTCACCGAGTGCGTGGGCGGCGGCGACGAGATCTTCGTGGACGACCTGCACCAGCGCTACGAGACGGCCTGCGACCCCCGCCTCAACCGCAGCCAGTCCCTGGACCTGGCGTTCCTGGTGGCGGAGATGTACCGGGACCAGTGAACCGGCCGCTCCGGGCGCACCGGGGCCCCGAGCACGCGGATGGGGTGCGGATCACAGACGATCCGCGCCCCGTACCGCTTTTCCGGACCCCGCCCGCTGGGTAAGGTTAGGTTTGCCTCACCGAGATACGGAGGGGTGAGCGACCCCCTCGGGAGGTGACCCGCGTGTACGTCTGCAGTTGTTTCGGCGTGACCGAGGCGCAGGTCAGGCAGCATGCCGAGGACGGCGCCTGCACACCCCGCCAGATCGCCTCGGCCTGCAAGGCCGGTACCGACTGCGGCGGCTGCGTGCGGCGCATCCAGGCACTGCTCGGCCGGGGCGCCTGCCCCCGCCGCGAACTGATCGAGCGCCGCCCGCCCGTGCTGGCCCGGCTGGACGACGCCGCCTGAGCGCCCCCGCCCGGTGGGCCGCTAGTGGGTGGAGAAACCGCCCGTGCCCGGTCCCGAGGCGTCCGGCTGGCTCTGGTCGATGACCGTCGAGAGGTAGAGCGCCTCGCCCAGCTTGTCCACGAGTTCGAGCTGCGTGTCCAGGTAGTCGATGTGGTGCTCCTCGTCGGCCAGGATCGCCTCGAAGATGTTCGCCGACGTGATGTCGTTCTTCTCGCGCATCAGCTCGATGCCCCGGCGCAGCCGGTCGATCGCCTCCACCTCGACCTGCCGGTCGGCGCGGAACATCTCCGTCACCGTCTGGCCCACCGACACGTGGAACAGGCGCTGGTAGTTCGGCAGCCCGTCCAGTAGCAGGATGCGGTCGGTCAGGATCTCCGCGTGCCGCATCTCGTCGAACGACTCGGCGCGGGTGTAGGCCGCGAGCTTGGTCCAGCCCTTGTGGTCCTGCAGTTTGGCGTGCAGGAAGTACTGGTTGATGGCGGTGAGTTCGGCGGTGAGCTGCTCGTTGAGCATCTCGATGATCTCGGGGTCGCCCTGCATGCGAAGGCTCCTTACGGGCACCTGATGGCGGTCGATGGCGCCCGCATGATTGCACTGCACGCGAAGATCGTCCAGTAAGTCAAGACTTACCGCCAATGTGCGTCCTGCGGTGAGTTGTCCGCTTGGTCGTGGGGTGGTCGGGAGATGCCCCGAGTTCTGTCAGGATGGAGACATGGGGCATCCGGTGGAGCGCGAGTCGGGATTCGCGGCGACGTCAGAGCTTCCGCCGGGGCAGCGGCTCCAGCGCGGCTGGCCGGTCACCCACTACGGCCCGGTGCCCAGATTCCGTCCCGAACGCTGGGACTTCCGGGTGTTCGGCGCCACCGCCGACGGCGGCAAACACGCCTGGACCCACGAGGAGTTCACCGCACTCCCGCACGCCTCGGTCGTCGCTGACCTGCACTGCGTGACCAAGTTCAGCATGACCGGCGCCGAGTGGGGCGGTGTCCCCGCCCGCGCCGTCCTCGCCCTCGCCCCGCCCGCGCCCGACGTCACCCACGTCATGGTCTGGGCGGAGTACGGCTTCAGCGCCAACCTGCGGCTCGCCGACTTCACCACCGACCGCACGATCTTCGCCACCCACAAGGACGGCGAACTCCTCACCGCCGAACACGGCTTCCCGGTCCGCCTGGTCGTCCCGCACCTCTACGCCTGGAAGGGGCCCAAGTGGGTCCGGGGCGTGGAGTACATGACCGCCGACCGGCGCGGCTTCTGGGAGGAACGCGGCTACCACAACGTGGGCGATCCGTGGCGGGAGCAGCGGTACTCCTACCAGGAGGGACCGGAGGACGGGCCGGGTCTCTGAACCCGTGACCCCGGGGCCGTCCGGCGGCGGGGCTCGTCGGCGGCGCGGTCGCTCAGCCGTCCCGGAGCCGCTTCAGCCGGGCCACGTCCGCCGCGTGCCCCTCCCTGCCGCCCGGTGTCTCGATGACCAGCGGGACGCCCTCGGTCGCGGGATGCGTCATCAGCGCCCGGAACGGGTCCTCCCCGATGTGCCCGGCGCCGATGTTCTCGTGCCGGTCCTTGTGCGCGCCCGCCACGTCCTTGGAGTCGTTGGCGTGGATCAGCTTCAGCCGCCCCTCGCCCACCGTCTCCACCAGCAGATCCAGCGTCCGGTGCATGCCGTGCGTCCCGGTCAGGTCGTGCCCGGCGGCGAACACGTGGCAGGTGTCCAGGCAGACGCCCAGCTTCGGGTGGGCGTCCAGGGCGTCGAAGTACGGCCCGAAGTCCCAGGTCCGCGAGCACAGTGAGGCGCCCTGCCCGGCCGTGGACTCCAGCAGCAGGAACGGGTCGTCGTCGTGGGTCAGCTCCTCCAGCAGCGGCAGCAGACGCGCCCGCACCTGCTTGAGGGCCACCTCGCGGTCCCGGCCGCCGGTCGCGCTGCCGGTGTGCACCACCACCCCGAGCGCCCCGATCTCCCGGCCGCGCCGCAGCGAGTGCCGCAGCGACTCCACCGACCTGTCCACCGTCGCCTCGGTGTGCGAGCCGAAGTTGATCAGATACGGCGCGTGCACGTACGCCGGGACCGCGCGCTCGGCGCACTCCGCGCGGAACGCCTCGTCCTGGCGCGGGTTGCCCGCCGGGGTGGCCCAGCCGCGCGGGTTGGCGACGAACACCTGCACCGTCTCCGCGTCCAGCTCACGGGCGTACGACAGGCCGACGGAGTGCAGACCACCGGCCACCGGGACGTGACCGCCGACCGGGTTCCGGGAGATCCCGGCCGGGATCCGGGGACGTTCGGCGGGGTGGCCGGCCGGGGTGCGGGGGCGCTCGATGCTCACCCGTCCAGGGTGTCACGCCGGACACCCCGCCCCGGCCTCAGCGGATGGTGAGCGTGATCACCGAGCCCCTGGGCGCCCGGTCGCCCCCGGCCGGGGACTGCCGCTTCACGGTGTCCCCGAAGAGACCGAACAGCCCCCGGTCCTCCTTGACCTCGAAGCCCGCGTCCTTCAGCTTCCGCTCCGCGTCGTCCACGTCCGAACCGGTCACCTCCGGGACGTCCACCAGCTCCGGACCCTTCGACAAGGTCAGCGTCACCGTGTCGCCCTCGGCCGCCTCCGCGTCGCCCGCCGGGCTCTGCCGGGCCACCTGGCCCGCGTCGGCGTCCGCGTTCACCCGCTCCGGCGCGACGACGACCTTCAGCCCCTCGTCCGCCAGCTCCTTCCGGGCGTCCGCCAGATCCTCACCGGTCACGTCCGGCACGTCCACCCGCGCGCCCTTGCTCACCTTCAGCGCGATGGCCGAGCCCGCGTGCCGCTCCGTACCGGCCGCCGGGTCGGTGCCGATCACCTGGTCCCGGTCCACGTCGTCGCTGAACTCCCGGCTCACCATGCCCGGTTCGAACCCGGCGGCCTTCAGCCGCTGCCGTGCCTCGGTGAGCGCGAGCCCGCCCAGGTCCGGGACCTTCACGATCTCCGGTCCGCGCGACACGACCAGCGTCACCGAGCCGTTGCCCCGAATCCGGGCCCCGGCCGCCGGGTCGGTGCTGATCACCGTGCCGCGCGCTGCCGTGTCGCTGAACTCCCGGCGTGTCTGCCGCACCCCGAGCCCGGTGTCCGCCAGCCGCGCCCGCGCCTGCTCCTCGGACCGCCCCAGCACCGGCGGGACCTTCGTGAACTGGCCCGAGTTGATGTACCAGACGCCCGCCCCGAGACCGAGCGCCACCAGCACCGCCACCACCAGCGTCAGCACCCCGCGCCGGGGCGCCCGCCGCCGGGCGGCCGGTGGCACCGGGCCGCTCTCCAGCAGGCTGGTGTGGAGCACACCCGTCCGTGCCTCGTCCGGCCCGCCCGGCTCGTTCACCGGCAGCGGGCGGGGCACGGTCGGCGAGCGCGGGATCACGCTCGTCCGGTCCTCCGCGTTGTCGTGCCCGGCGGCCAGCGCCTGCGGGGGTACGGCGTCCAGCTGCTCCGGGGTGAGCGTGGCGCGCGCCGCGAGGACCGCGCCGAGCAGCGCCGCCGCGTCCGCCGGGCGGATCTCCGGGTTCCGCGCCGTCGCCGCCGCGACCAGCTCGTCCAGCGCGTACGGCAGACCCGGCACCAGCGCGGAGGGCGGGGGCACGTCCTCGTGCACGTGCTGGAAGAGAATCCGCGCCGCCGACTCGCCCGTGTGCGGCTTGCCGCCGGTCAGCGTCTCGTACAGCACGACACCGCACGCGTACACGTCCACCCGCGCGTCCGAGCCGCCCCGCTCGATCTGCTCCGGGGCGAGGTACGACACGGTGCCCAGCACCGCGCCGGTGGTGGCGGTCGCCGCGTCCACCGAGCGGACCAGCCCGAAGTCGGCGACCTTCACCCGGCCGTCGTCCCCTATCAGCACGTTCTCCGGCTTCATGTCCCGGTGCACGAAACCCGCCCGGTGCGCGGCGCCCAGCGCGGCCAGCACCGGTTCCAGGATGTCCAGCGCGGCCCTCGGCTGGAGCGCGCCGCGCTCGCGCAGCACGTCCCGCAGGGTGCAGCCCGCGATGTACTCCATCGCCAGATAGACGTACGACCCGTCGGCGCCCTGGTCGAAGACCTGCACCACG
Source organism: Streptomyces corallincola (assembly GCF_019104725.1). Classification (GTDB taxonomy): domain Bacteria; phylum Actinomycetota; class Actinomycetes; order Streptomycetales; family Streptomycetaceae; genus Streptomyces; species Streptomyces corallincola. The sequence goes on from NZ_JAHRXF010000019.1 coordinate 38,033, forward strand.
TTCGGGTGCGCCAGCCGCGCCACCGACTTCGCCTCCCGGATGAACCGGTCCACGAAGGAGCGGTCCGCCGCCAGTGCCGGGTGCATCACCTTGAGCGCCAGCACCCGGTCCAGCCGGGTGTCCACCGCCCGGTACACCGTCGCCATCCCCCCCATCGCGATCCGTGCCTTGACGCGATACCTGCCGTCGAGCACCTTTCCGACGAGGGGGTCCTGAAGGGTCGTGTCCACCCACCGAGTCTAAGAGCGCCCGCGGACCACTCGTCCCGCTTGCAGCAGACCTGTGACGCACCCCCGGGCTGTCAGAAGGCCGGGTGCTCCGGGTTCAGGGCGGCCAGACCCGACGCGGGGGAGGAGGGTTCGGCGTAGTGGTGGCGGGGGATTCGGCCGGACCGGTGGGCCAGACGACCCGCGATCGTCGCGTGGCGCATCGCCGCGGCCATCTGTTCCGGGCGCTGGGCGCGGGTGACGGCGGAGGCCAGCATGACGGCGGCGCAGCCGAGTTCCAGGGCGAGGGCGACGTCGGAGGCCGTACCGGCGCCCGCGTCGAGGATGACCGGGACGCTCGCGCGCTCGACGATGAGCTGGAAGTTGTGCGGGTTGCGGATGCCGAGGCCGGAGCCGATGGGGGAGCCGAGGGGCATGACGGCGGCGCAGCCGAGGTCTTCGAGGCGCCGGGCGAGGACGGGGTCGTCGTTGGTGTAGGGGAGGACGGTGAAGCCGTCGTCCACGAGGATCTCCGCCGCGTCGAGGAGTTCCACCGGGTCCGGCAGCAGGGTCCGCTCGTCGGCGACGACCTCCAGCTTGACCAGGCTCGTACCGAGCGCCTCCCGCGCCAGCCGGGCGGTGAGCACCGCCTCGCCCGCCGTGAAGCAGCCCGCGGTGTTGGGCAGGACCCGGATGCCGAGCCGCTCCAGCACGGAGAGGACGGAGCCGTGCGTACCGGGGTCGATGCGCCGCATGGCCACCGTGGTCAGCTCGGTGCCGGAGGCGACAAGAGCGCGTTCCAGCACGTCGAGGCTGGGGGCGCCGCCGGTGCCCATGATCAGCCGGGAGTTCAGCGTCAGCCCGCCCAGGACGAAGGGATCGTCGGCCACGGTTCAGCCCCCCTGCACGGCGGTGAGGACCTCGACCCGGTCGCCGTCGGCGAGCGCGGTACCGGCCCAGCGCGAGCGCGGTACGACGGTCTCGTTGACGGCGGCGGCCACCCCGGAGGGCGCGGCGGTCAGGGTGCGGACCACGGCGTCCAGCGCGGTGCCCGGCGCGAGCCGCCGGAGCCGCCCGTTCACGGACACGGCGACCGCCGCGCCGGGTGAGTCGGTACCCGTGGTGGTCATGCGTGCTGCTCCTGACGTGCGGCGGGGCGTGCGGTACGGAAGCGCTCCGGGGCGAACGGGCGGGCCACGGCGGGGACGGCGCCCCCGGCCAGCGTCTCGGCCATCACGTCCCCGGTGACCGGCGTCAGCAGCACCCCGTTGCGATGGTGGCCGGTGGCGAGCAGCAGCCCGTCCAGGCCGGACGGCCCGAGCAGCGGGGCGTTGTCGGGCGAGCCGGGACGCAGCCCCGCGCGGGTCTCGGTGAGCGGCAGCTCGGTGATGCCGGGCAGCAGCGCGTGGGCGTCGCGCAGCAGCTCGTACACGCCCCCGGCGGTGACCGTGGTGTCGAAGCCCTGCTCCTCGCTGGTCGCGCCGATCACCAGCTCGCCGTTCTCGCGCGGCACCAGATAGACGCCGCTGCCGCGCACCACGGCCCGCACGGTCCGGCTGAGGAAGGGCGCGTACCGGGCGGGCACGGTGAGCCGCAGCACCTGGCCCTTCACCGGGCGGACCGGGGGCCGCACCTCCTCCGGGACTCCGTCCAGGAGCGCGCTGAACGCGCCGCCCGCCAGCACCACCTGCCCGGCGCCGGGCGCGGACCCGTCCGCGAGGGTCAGCCCGGTGGCCCGGCCGCCGCGCACGTCGAGGCGCTCGGCGCGCGCCCGGTGGAAGGCGACCCCGGCCCGCTCGCAGGCGGTGAGCAGCGCGGTGGCCAGCCGCCGGGGGTCGATCTGGTGGTCGCCGTCCACCCGGAGCCCGCCGCGCACACCGGGCGCCAGCATCGGTTCGAGCCGTCGGCACTCCCGGCCGGTCAGCCAGTCGGCGTCCAGCCCGCAGCGGAGCTGGAGGGCGTGCAGTTCGCGCAGGTCGGCGCGGTCGTCGGCGTCGAGGGCGACGGCCAGGGTGCCGCAGCGGCGGTATCCGAGATCCTGCCCGGAGACCTCGGCCAGCTCGGCGGCGAAGGCCGGGTAGCGGCGGGCCGACTCCAGGTTGAGGGCGAGGAGGCGTTCCTCGCCGTGGTGCAGTTCGGTGACGGCGGCCAGCATCCCGGCGGCGACCCGCGCGGCCCCGCCGCCCGGCTCGGGGTCCACCACGGCCACGGCGAGCCCGCGCCGCGCGCTCCGCCAGGCCGTGACCAGACCGATGATCCCGCCTCCGACCACGAGGACGTCGTACGTACGTGACGGCATGGGCGTCCAGCCCCTCCCTTCGCCGGCATGACCCGGATCAGGTTCGTACGGTCGGAGGCCGCCAGCCTCCCTCTCAGCCCGGTGCGCCGGGCTCCCGCGAGTGCGTGTACGCCCGCCAGCCTAGCCCCGGCCGCCGGAGGCCCGTAAGAGCGCCCCCGGCGGCCCCGTACGGGGTGGTGTGGAACAGGTCACGGTCACGCCCCCTGACTGACTTTTCGTCAGGTGTCTATGGTGATCAGGTGAGCGAGCAGACAGCCCCGGCGGGTGCGGCGGGAACGGGACGGGTGCGGCGGGTGGTCGTCGCCGGTGCGGGCATGGCCGGGGTGCGGACGGCGGTGGCACTGCGCGAACAGGGCTTCACCGGCGACATCACCCTGATCGGCGCCGAACCCCACCAGCCCTACGACCGGCCCCCGCTCTCCAAGGCCGTCCTGCTCGGCAAGTCCGACGGCTCCGCCTTCGACGTGGACTTCGACTCCCTCGGCATCGAGCTGCGGCTCGGCTGCGACGCGCTCGGGGTCCGCCCCGCCGAGCACGTCCTCGACACCGGGGCCGGACCGGTCCCGTACGACGCCCTGGTGCTGGCCACCGGCGCCGAGCCGCTGCGGCTGCCCGGCACCGCGGGCGTCCCCGGCACCCATCTGCTGCGCACCCTGGACGACGCCGAACGGCTGCGCCCGGTGCTGGCCCGCAGGCACACCGTCGTGGTGGTCGGCGCGGGCTGGATCGGCGCCGAGTTCGCCACCGCCGCCCGTGAGGCGGGCTGCGCTGTGACCGTCGTGGAGGCCGCCGACCGGCCGCTCGCGGGCGCGCTCCCCGCCGAGGTCGCCGCCCCGATGGCCGCCTGGTACGCCGACAGCGGCGCCGACCTGCGCACCGGCGCACGGGTGACCCGCGTCGAGCCCGGCGGGCCCGGAGGGGGCGGAGGGGGCGGCGGGGTCGTCCTGGACGACGGCACCCGGCTGCCCGCCGACGCCGTCGTGGTCGGCATCGGCGCCCGCCCCGCGACCGGCTGGCTGGCCGGGTCCGGGATCGAGCTGGGCGCGGAGGGCGAGGTGCTGGCCGACGCGGGGCTGCGCTCCTCCGCCGAGGACGTGTACGCGGTCGGTGACTGCGTCTCCTTCCCGTCCGCCCGCTACGGCACCCGGCTGCTCGTCCACCACTGGGACAACGCCCTCCAGGGGCCGCGCACGGTCGCCGCGAACATCCTGGACGAGACCCCGGCGGTCTACGACCCGGTGCCGTACTTCTGGTCCGAGCAGTTCGGCCGCTTCGTGCAGTACGCCGGACACCACGCGGACGCCGACCGGCTGGTGTGGCGGGGCGAGCCGGACGGGCCCGCCTGGTCGGTGTGCTGGCTGCGCGGGGACCGGCTGGTGGCGCTGCTCGCCGTGGGCCGACCGCGCGACCTCGCCCAGGGACGGCGGCTGATCGAGTCCGGGCGCCCGGTGGACGACGGCGTCCTCACGGACCCGTCCCGCCCGCTGAAGGACGCGGCCCTGGGGTGAGCCCCGGGGGTGGCCGGGGGTGGGCCCCGGGGGTGGGTCCCAGGGGCGTGTCCGGGGGCGCGGGGGACAGCCGGAGTCCTCGCCGGGGGACGCCCGCAGTGCTCGCCGGGGGAGGGCCGGAGCACTCCTGGTGGCGGTGCCCGGCTTCCGACTGTCGGTGCGGGATGGCAGGCTTGTTCCCGTGACCGAGATTGACACGAAGACCGACGCTCTCGTCCCTGCCTGGCTCACCCTCCCCGACATCGCGGAACAGCTCGATGTCGAGGTGACACGTGTGCGGCAGCTGGTCAAGGAGGGCCAGCTGATCGCCGTACGCCGTGGCGAGAACCGCGCGCTGCACGTCCCCGCCGCCTTCATCGACGGCGACAAGGTCGTCAAGGGCCTCACCGGCACCCTGACGCTCCTGCGGGACGACGGCTTCACGGACGAAGAGATGCTGGAGTGGCTGTTCACGCCCGACCCGACCCTGCCCGGCACTCCGGCCCAGGCCCTGAGCGAGAATCGCGGCACGGAGGTGAAGCGCCGCGCCCAGGCGCTCGCCGTCTGACCGACCGCCGAGCGGGCGGCCCACCCGGCCGGTGACCACCACGGCACCGGCCGGAGGGCCGCCTCCGGCACACCGACCACCCAGGGGGACCGCCCGCATGTCCGACGCCGCCCGCTCCGCGCTGGCCGACGCCCGTCTCTACCTGTGCACGGACGCCCGCCGTGAGCGCGGCGACCTCGCCGGGTTCCTGGACGCCGTCCTCGCCGGGGGCGTGGACATCGTCCAGCTCCGGGACAAGGGCATGGAGGCCGCCGAGGAACTGGAACACCTCCGGGTCGTCGCCGACGCCTGCGCCCGGCACGGCAAGCTGCTCGCCGTCAACGACCGCGCCGACGTCGCCCACGCGGCCGGAGCCGCCGTCCTCCACCTCGGCCAGGGCGACCTCCCGGTGCCCGCGGCCCGCGCGATCCTCGGCCGGGACGTCCTGATCGGCCGCTCCACGCACAGCGCGGCGGAGGCCGAGGCCGCCGCCGTCCAGGACGGCGTGGACTACTTCTGCACCGGCCCCTGCTGGCCCACCCCCACCAAGCCCGGCCGCCCGGCCCCCGGACTCGGCCTGGTCCGCCACACCGCCGCCCTCGGCACGGACCGCCCCTGGTTCGCCATCGGCGGCATCGGCCTCGACACCCTGGACGAGGTCCTCGACGCGGGCGCCCGCCGGGTCGTCGTGGTCCGCGCCCTCACCGAGGCCCCCGACCCCGGCGCGGCGGCGGCCGAGTTCGCGGAACGGCTGCGCACGGCGTAACACGGCCGGGACGCGGCACCCGCGTGGCGGGCGTCCCAAGGGATGGACACCCGTCCGGCAATCCGGGCAAATACCCGCCGTCCGGTTGGGTGACCGCGCCCCCCTGGCTAACCTGCCGTTATGGCCCTCGGAACCCCGTCCACCAGGACCGACCGCGCGCGCACCGTGCGGGACATCCTCCTGTCCGGCAAGACGACGTACTCCTTCGAGTTCTACGCGCCGAAGACCGCCCAGGGCGAGCGGAACCTGTGGAACGCGCTGCGCAGGGTCGAGGCCGTCGCGCCCGACTTCGTCTCCGTCACCTACGGCGCGGGCGGCTCCACCCGCGCCACCACGGTCAGGGAGACCGAGCAGATCGTCGCGGACACCACCCTCACCCCGGTCGCCCACCTCACCGCCGTGGACCACTCCGTCGCCGAACTGCGCAACATCATCGGGCAGTACGCCGACGCGGGCATCCGCAACATGCTCGCGGTGCGCGGCGACCCGCCCGGCGACCCGATGGGCGACTGGGTGGCCCACCCCACCGGACTGACGTACGCGGCCGAACTGGTCCGGCTCATCAAGGAGTCGGGCGACTTCTGTGTGGGCGTCGCCGCGTTCCCGGAGATGCATCCGCGCTCCGGCGACTGGGACACCGACGTCCGGCACTTCGTGGACAAGTGCCGCGCGGGCGCCGACTACGCCATCACCCAGATGTTCTTCCACCCGGAGTCCTATCTGCGGCTGCGCGACAAGGTCGCCGCCGCCGGGTGCGACACCCCGGTGATCCCCGAGATCCTGCCCGTCACCAGCGTGCGGATGCTGGAACGCCTGCCGAGGCTCAGCAACGCGGCCTTCCCCGACGCCCTGAAAGAGCGGATGCTCACAGCCAAGGACGATCCGGCGGCGGTACGCTCCCTCGGTATCGACTTCGCCACGGAGTTCTGCGCCCGGCTGCTGGCCGAGGGAGTGCCCGGTCTGCACTTCATCACGCTGAACAACTCCACGGCGACCCTGGAAATCTACGAGAACCTGGGCCTGCACCACACCTCGCGGGCCTAGACCCGCCGTACCGCTCTGGGACACACTGCGAAGCGGCAACTGGGAGAGGGGCGTACATGGGCTTGACGGTCCTCTACATCGCGTTCGGAGTCGTCGCGCTCTGGCTGCTCAGCGAGGTGCTGCTCCAGTACAAGGCGCGGCTGCGCTGGCGGTTGCTGGCGTTCGGCGGCTTCCTCGGTGTGGTGGCGGGCGTGCTGCTGGCGAGCGTCCTGGTGATCGGCGCGGGCGCGGTCGCCTTCGCGCTCGGCCAGACCTACGTCACCCTGTCCTTCCGGCGCGGCTTCGCGTCCGGCTGGGCCGTCAAGCGGCCCGAGCGGGGCGCGGACGACGCCGACAGCGGCGGCAAGAAGCGCCGCCGGGGCCGCGCCGACCGCCACGAGGACCCCGAGGCGGACGGCTTCCCGCCGTCGCCCGACGCCCACGACGACGGGGGCGCCGGACTCCCGGACCGCTCCGCCGACTTCGGGCCGTCCGGTCACCCCGGCCAGGACGACGACTACGACCGGGACGACGTGTTCACCCCGGCCCGCCCCGCCGCTGCCGCCGAGACCACCGCCGTCTACGAGCCCCAGCCGATGCCCGACGACACCGGTTCCTACGGCGTCTACGGCGACGGCGCCTACGCCGCCGCCCAGCAGGCCCAGCAGCAGCCCCAGACCGGCGAGCAGACCTACGGCTACGACTACCCGGCCTACCAGCAGCAGGGCTACGGCTACGACGCCGGCGCGCAGCAGGGCTACGCCAACTACTCCGACCCGTACATCGGCGCCCAGTCCTACGGCACGTCCTACGACACCGGCGGCTACCCCCAGCAGCAGTACGGCCAGCAGCAGGGCCAGGCCCACGACCCGTACGCGGGCGGCGGCTACGACCAGACCCCGGCCGAGGGCGTCTGGGTCCCGCAGCAGCGCGGCGACGAGAACTACGGCGGCGAACTCCCGCCCGAGCAGCAGGGCTACGGCTACGACGCGCAGCAGGGTCGGCAACAGCAGCAGCACGGCGCCGGGTACGACGAGCAGCAGTACCGTTTCTGAGCGCCGCCCACGTTTCTGAGCGCCGCCCCCGTTTCTGAGCACCGCTCCCGAGCGGCCTTCCCGTGCGGCGGCCGGGGTCCCCACCCCGGCCGCACACCCGCCGCCCGCCGCCCCTGCCCCCCTACGCCTCACTGGGAGCCGCGGAACTCCGGTCCCTCCACGACGAGTCCGGCCACCAGCGCTCCCGACATGCCCGTGTGCGCGAGTCCGCCACCGGGGTGGGCCCAGCCACCGACCCGGTGAAGACCGGGCAGCCGTGTGGAGTTGGCCGGGTGCAGGAACCGCCCGCCGCCCGCCGCCAGCGCGGGCGCGGACACCGCCCCGAGGGGCGCCCCCGTCTCCCGGCCGACCTCGCCCGGACCCCGCACCTCGTGCCACAGCAGCCGCTCGCGCAGCCCCGGAACGGCGAACTCCGCCGCCTCCAGCAGCAGTTCGGTGTACGCCGCGACCGTGCTCTCCCGCTGCCACTCCCAGTCCGTGGAGAGCGCGGCGGAGACCACCACCGACTCGTGGTCGCGGTCCGGCACCAACTCCGGGTCGCCGGGCCGCAGTACGGTCACCGTGGGCCGTACCGGCCGGTCCCCGCCGGGAGAGCCCAGCAGGTCCAGCTCCCGCTCTCCGTCCGGGGCGTGGACCACCGTGCGGTGGACGGCGCCCGGCTCCCGCGCGCCGCGCAGCGCCAGCAGCAGCGTGAACCGGGTGGCGGGTGCGGGCCCGGCCCCGGCACGCACATCGGCGTCCCCGTCCAGCGGGCGGTCCGTCAGCGCGCCCAGCACGGCCGGGTGCACGTCCGCCACCACGTGATCGGCGTCCACGAGCGTGCCGTCCGCCAGCTCCACCCCGGCCGCCCGGCCGTCGGCCGTCACGATCCGGGTGACCCCGGCGCCGAACACGAACTCCACCCGCCGCGCGAGGCACCGCTCGTACACCGCGCGGGCCAGCTCCCGGACGCCACCGCGTACGTACCAGGTGCCGAACGCGTGCTCCATGTACGGCAGGACGGCCGCGCTCGCGGGGGCGGTGCGCGGGTCGAGGCCGTGCGCGAGCGCGTGACCGGACAGCAGGGCGCGCAGCCGGTCGTCGCGCAGCTCCCAGCGGCCCACCTCGTCCAGAGTGGCGGCCCGGCGGGTGCGCAGCAGCCGCTTGTGCGGGACCGCCGGATACGGCTCCCGGTCCGCCAGCACCCGCCAGTTCGGCCACAGGGGCTCCTCCAGCAGCGGGCGCCGGGTGCGGTCCCACGCCTCGCGGGCCCGGACCAGGAAATCGCCCCAGCGCTGCCCGGCCCCGGCGCCCAACGCCTCGTCCAGCGCGGAGACCACGCCCGCGCGCGAGGCGTTCGGCACCGACACCGCCGTACCGTCCGCGAACAGGTGCCGGGCGGCCGGATCGACCTGGGCCAGCCCGACCACGTCCTCCAGCGCCTCCTTGCCGGTCTTGACGAACAGGTCCCGGTACACGGCGGGCAGGGTCAGCAGACCGGGGCCGGTGTCGAAGGCGAACCCGTCCCGCTCGAACCGGCGCACCGCGCCGCCGTACGTCTCCGCGCGTTCGTACACCGTCACCCGGTGGCCCGCGACGGCCAGCCGGGCGGCAGCCGCCATCGCGCCCATTCCCGCGCCGATCACCGCAATCCGTGCCATGACCGCGACTTTACCGAGCACCACCGACAACCCCGGCGGCGGAGGGCCCCGTCGTGGCGGTGAGTACCCGTACTCAGGGGGCGGAACGAGTACCCGGACGGATGGGCGGGCCGCCGCCCGGGCGGGAGAGTGGGCGTGCGGCCCGGTACCGCCGGCACGGGGCGGCGGAACCGGGCCGCACGGCCGTCAGGCGCCCCCGCTGACCCGGCCCTGGAGCAGCCGGGACAGCGCCGCGTGCACGTCGTCCAGGGAGCGTTCCGGCTGGAAGGACTGCCAGTCCAGCGCGGCCACCAGGACCATGCCGACCAGAGCCGCCGCCGTCAGCGGGATGTCGATCTCGTCGCTGAACTCCCCGGCCGCCACGCCCTCGCGCAGCACGTCCTCCACGACGGCGACGGCCTGACGGCGCACCACCATCAGCGTGGACTGCCAGGCGCGGTTGGTGCGCCACAGCTCCGCCACGTAGAGCTGGGTGAAGGCCGGATAGCGGTCGATGAAGACCAGTCCGGCGCGGACCATCGCGTCGAGCGCGTCCACCTTGCCGCCGCCCGCCGCCGCCGTCCGCTCGGCCGCCTCCCGCAGCGAGGCGGTGAGCAGACCCACGCCGTGCCGCAGCAGCTCCTCGAACAGCACCGACTTGCTGGCGAAGTTGTAGTAGACGGTGCCCTTCGCCACCCCGGCCCGCTCGGCGATCTCGTCCACCGTCGTGGCGGAGAAGCCCTGTTCGGCGATGAGCGTCACCGCCGCCTCGTAGAGCTTCTGCCGGGTTGCCTCGCGGCGCGTGCCGCCTCCGGACGCGGCCCTGCTCGTTTTCATGGCCCCGATTCTCACAGGTGCGCGCGGGTGCCGGGGAGCCTCGGGGGGTACGGGCGCGGTGGCGTCGCCGGGAATCACAGGCTCAGCTCCGGGTGCAGCCGGTCCAGGGTCCACACCTGGCGGCGCCGGGCCGCCAGCGCGGTGAGCGCGAGGGCGCCCGCCGTGAACGCCGCCAGCACCGCGCACGCCTGCCACACCGGGCCGAGCCCGCCGCCCGTGATCAGCCGCCGCAGCGCCGCCACGACGTAGCTCATCGGCAGCAGCGGATGCAGGACGTTGAAGAAGCCGGGGCTCGTCCGCACCGGGTACGTGCCGCCCGCCGAGGTCAGCTGGAGCATCAGCAGGGCGAGCACCAGGATGCGCCCGGCCGCGCCGAAGCGGGCGTTCAGCCACTGCACGACGGCGGCGAAACAGGCCGCCACCAGGCAGAGGAAGCCGAGCGTCCCGGCGGTACGCGTCATCTCCAGGCCGATGGCGAAGTGGAGCACGGCCATCAGCGCGGCCGTCTGGAGCACGCCCACGGCGGCCACCGGCAGCCATCCGGCGAGCGCGATCCGCCGGGCCGGGGCACCGGCCGCGAGGGCGCGCCGGTTCAGCGGCTGGATCAGCATGTACGCCACCATCGCGCCCACCCACAGCGACAGCGGGATGAAGTACGGGGCGAAACCGGTGCCGTAGTTGGACGCCGGGTGCAGATCGCGGGAGGCGAGCCGGACCGGGTCGGCCATCACACCGGTACGGGCGTCGCGCCGGGCACGGTCGTAGTCGGGGATCTTCCGGGCCCCGTCGTGCAGGCCGCCCGCGAGCTTCCCGGAGCCGTCGGCCAGTCTGTACAGCCCGCTGTGCAGGGTCGTGGCGCCGGTGGCGGCGGTGCCGATGCCCTTGTCCAGCGCGGTCGCCCCGGCGGAGGCGGTGCCCAGTCCGGTGTGCAGCCGCTTCGCCCCGGCGGCGACCCGCTGGGCGCCGGTGTTCAGCGCGTCGATCTTCTTCACCGCGTCCGCCACGTCCTCGTGCAGACGGGGTGCGCGGGCGGCGAGCGCGTCGGCCCGCTTCTGGAGCGTGCCGAGGTTCTCGCGCAGGGTGGCCAGGTCGCCGCCCTGGTCCGCGATCAGTGTGGTGAGGTCGTCCGCGACCGCCGCCGTGTCGGCCGCCGCCCGGCGGGCCTTGTCGAGGTCCGGGCAGGCCGGGTCGGGCAGCGGGGCGTCGGTGCAGCGGGCCGCGTAGACACCGTTGAGCGTGTCCAGGGCGGTGTGCGCGGTCTTCCTGGCGGTGGGCGCCAGCCGGACCAGGGTGCCCAGGTCGCGGCGGACCGCCCCGGCGGAGTCGGAGACCAGACGTGCGGCGTCCCCGATGGTCTTCCGGTTGTCCTTGAGGAACGGGCCCGCCGTGGCGTACACACCGTCCACGGTCCGCGCCAGCGCCTGGGTACCGTCCGCGACCCGGCGGGAACCGTCGGCCAGGTCGCCGGAACCGGTGTCGAGTTTCCGCAGCCCCTTGGAGAGCCGTCCGCTGCCGTCCTCGGCGTCCTTGAGGCCGTCGGCCAGGTCCCGCGAGCCGTTCTCGGCCTTCCCGATGCCGCCGCGGAGCCGGTCGGCGCCCTGGGCGGCCGTCAGCGTGCGGTCGTGCAGTGTGGCGAAGGAGACGTAGATCCGGTCCAGGAACGTACGGGACGCCCTGGTGGACGCGGCCGAGCGGATCTCGGCGAACACCGTGCGGGAGATCTGCCCGACGATGTAGTTGTTCGCGTCGTTCGTCCGCACCTGGAGCGCGCCGGTCTCCGGGTTCTCGCCCGCGCTGGAGGCGATACGGCTGCTGAAGTCCGACGGCATCGTGAGGGAGAGGTAGTAGCTGCCGTTCTCGACACCTCTGCGGGCATCGGCCGCCGAAACCTCGTGCCACTCGAACGTGTGACTGTCGCGCAGCCCGGCGACGAGATCGTCGCCCGCGTTCAGCCTTCGTCCGCCCGCCTCGGCACCCCTGTCGTCGTTCACCAGGGCCACGGGGATGCGGTCCAGGCGGCCGTACGGGTCCCAGAACGACCACAGATACAGCGCGCCGTAGAGCAGCGGGAGCAGCAGCAGCGCGACGAGGGCGGCGCGCGGCAGCCTGCCCCGCGCGAAACGCCGTAGCTCAAGCGCGGCGAGGCTGGGCGTGCGCATCGGGGGCGGTTCCCTTCGGGTGGTCCGGGGTGTCCGGATGGGTCGTGGTGTCCGGGCGGGCCGTGGAGAGGGCGCGGATGTCCGCCGGAGCGTCCCGGCAGACGGCCAGGACCGTGACGCCGGAGCGGGCCAGGGCGCCCAACAGCGCCCAGAGGTCGGCCCGTTCCCCGGCCGACAGCTTCAGATCGACGTCGTCCACGCCGAGCAGCCGGGGTCGCGTGAGCAGGGCCAGCGCGAGCGACAGCCGCAGCTCCTGCGGCCGTTCCAGATCCCGTACGGCCGTGCGGGCGCCCTTGGGCAGCGCGTCCGGGTCCAGACCGACCGCGGCCAGCGCGGCGTCCACCCGCTCGCGCGTCTCCCGCGCGCGCTCGGCGCGGGGCCGCGGCAGCGCGCGCGGGGTCCCGGTGAACCGGCGCAGGAGCAGCGCCTGTTCGCGCAGGTGCTCGCCGACGGTGAGGGCCGGTTCCAGGTCGGTGACCCCGGCGACGTTCGCCACCGAGGCCAGCCCGCGCACCCGGTGCATCCGCCGGGGAAGCTCCAGACCGTCGATCGCGGCGACCCCCTCGGTGGGCCGCATCCGCCCGGTGAGCGTGAGCAGCAGCGAGGTCCGGCCCGAGCCCGACGGCCCGGTGAGCGCGATCAGCTCCCCGGCCTCCGCGTCCAGGTCCACCCCCCGGAACGCGTACCCCCTCGGCCCCTTGAGCCCGAGTCCCCCGGCCGTGACGCGCACACCGTCCACACCGCCCCCTGTTGCGAACCGACGTATTGAACTGACTGGTCAGTGCAAAAGTATGCCCGGACCATGCGGCCGACGCAAAACCGCAGGTCGGATCGGATTGTCAGTGGCATACCGCACGATGAGCACATACGGCACCCGTGCCGTCACCCAGACGACAGGAGGTTCGTCATGGCCCACTCGTTCCCGGCCGCCCACCGGCGCCGTGCCACCGGCCCTGCCCCCTCACTGAACGGCCCCGCGAGCGATGTGCACCCCGTGCTCCGCAGGACCACGGCCCCGCCCGCCGCTCTCGACCTGCTCGCCCAGGCCCGTGCGGGGCTGGAGGAGACCGAGCGCCTGGAAACCCCCAACGAGCGCTACGCGACGGCCCATCTGGCCGCGCTGCGCACCGCCGCCGCCGTGCTCGCCGCGCGCGGGCGGCCCGAGAGCAACCCGCGCCGCCGGGCCCGTATCCGCAGCGCCTGGGAAGTGCTGCCCGAGATCGCGCCCGAACTGACCGAGTGGAGCGCCCTGTTCGCCTCCGGCGCCGCCCGCCGCGCCCGCGCAGAGGCGGGCATCCGGGGCGCGGCGGGCCGACGGGACGCCGACGACCTGATACGCGACGTGGGGATGTTCCTCCGCATCGTCGAGCGGATGCTGGTCCTCCAGCCGGTCCTGCCGCCGCCCCGGCAGGAGAAGCGCGAGGGCGAACGGCCGGGCGGGGACTCCGGCGCGGGGGAGGGACGGGGGCTGCCGGACGCGGGGTGAGGAGGACGGGAGTGCGGGATCGGGGTGCGGGGCGGGAGTCGGCAGCCGTGCGGTGCGCCGTGGCTCCGTCCCGCGCCCCCCTCCGGGTGGGCGCCGTAAGCCCGTTCCCCGCCCCGTCCCGTGCCCGTCCGGCGCCCGCGTCCCGAGCCGTGAGACGGGGCGGGGTCGCGGTGAGCTGCGGCGGGGCGCAGGCCATAGGGTGGGGCCCGCCGGAAGTCTGCCGTCCCGCCGAGGAGTCACCTGCCGTGTCGGACCCGATGCGCCCCCGCGCCTCCCTGCGTACCGCCGTGGTCTGGGACGTTCTGAGCGACGCCCTGGAGCGGCGGGTCAAGGCCACCGGACGCGACGCGCTCGACGTGCTCGACACCGGCGGCGGCAGCGGCAACTTCGCCGTCCCGCTCGCCCGGCTCGGCCACCGGGTCACCGTCGTCGATCCCAGCCCCAACGCGTTGTTCGCGCTGGAGCGCCGGGCCGCCGAGGCGGACGTCGCGGACCGCGTCCGGGGTGTGCAGGGCGACGCCCTCGGGCTGTTCGACGTGGCCGAGCGCGGCGGGTACGACGCGGTGCTCTGCCACGGCGTGCTGGAGTACGTGGACGACCCCGGAGCGGGCCTCCGCAACGCGGTCGCCGCGCTCCGCCCCGGCGGGGTGCTCAGCCTGCTCGCCGCCGGACTCGGCGGCGCCGTCCTCGCCCGCGCCCTCGCCGGTCACTTCACCGAGGCCCGCCAGGCCCTCGGCGACCCCGAGGGCCGCTGGGGCACCGGCGACCCGATGCCCCGCCGGTTCACCGCCGAGCAGCTCACCGCGCTGGCCGAGCGCGCGGGTCTCACCGTCGGTGCCGTGCACGGCGTACGGGTCTTCGCGGACCTCGTCCCCGGCGTCTTGGTGGACACCGAGCCCGGCGCGCTGGACGCCCTTCTCAAGCTGGAGGCGGCGGCGGCCGAACTGCCCGCCTTCCACTCCGTCGCCACCCAGCTGCATGTGCTGGGTGAGGCGCGAGCGGCCGAAGGGGCCTGACACACCCCGGCTGCCGCCAAGGATCAGGCACACGGCAGCACATGGAGTACGCCACAAGCCCCCCGAACGGGCGGTTTGCGCCGTATGATCGAGGGACACCGTCCGGCATGACGGGCCAGCCGCAGGGGAATGGAGATCTCAAGCGAGCCGGACCTGTCATGACGGGTTCCGGTTGGCCTATCGGCGTAGGGGCGGGTTTCACGGGGGCGATTCCCTGCCTATCCTGAAGGGACCCCCCAGGGTCGCCCCGGCGACTGCACGATGAGGAGGACTCCGTGCCGCTCTCGGAGCACGAGCAGCGCATGCTTGAGCAGATGGAGCGAGCGCTCTACGCCGAAGATCCCAAGTTCGCGTCCGCGCTGGAGGGCAGCGGCCTGCGGACGTACACGCGGCGCCGGGTCTACCAGGCGGTCGCGGGATTTCTCGTGGGTATCGCGCTCCTCATGGCCGGCATGGTCGCGCAGCAGATCTGGATCAGTGTCGTCGGCTTCCTCGTCATGCTGGGCTGCGCCGTTCTCGCCATCACCGGCTGGCGCAGGGCACCCAAGCCGGGCGAACAGCCCGCGGCGGGCCCCGCACGCCGCCAGCCCCGCCAGAAGCGCTCGATGATGGACCGCATCGAACAGCGCTGGCAGCGCCGCCGCGACGAACAGGGCCGCTGACAGCAGCCCGTCCCCAGCGGGGCCACGGGACGCGACACGAACCGCAGCACACCGGAAGGGGCGGTCACCGCGAGGTGACCGCCCCTTCCCGTGCGCCCGCCGCCGCTCAGCCCCGCTGGCCGGACGCCCGGCGCGGTACCGGCCGCAGCGCCGCGAGGCGCTCGCGGAACCCCCTCCGGCGCACCGACAGCGACCACACCAGCCGTACGGCCGAGCGCGGGAGGAACCGGGCCCGCAACCGGGTCCGGCCGCTCACCGAGGCGCTCAGCGCCGCGACCGCCCGGCGCACGTCCTCCGCCACCCCCGGCGCCGGACGCGGCCGGGGCGCGTACAGCACCTGCTCCACCGCGTCCGCCACCCGGTGCACGCACGCACCGGCCGCCGCGTCCAGCCGGCCCCACGCCACCAGCCGCTCCGCCGTCGCCCTCGGCGTCAGCGCGTCGTCCGGCGGCAGACCGAGGTCCCAGGCACTGTCCGTCAGCTCCCGCCAGGCCGCCAGCACATGCCTGGCGATGCCCTCCTCGGTCCGCCCGTGCCCGCCGAGCCGCGCCCCGCGGGCCCGCGCCCGCCACAGCATCGGCGTCAGCGGCAGCGCCAGCAGGACCAGCGCGGCGAGCGCCGCCAGCGCCACCCAGGGCCACGGACCCGTGCCCCCGCCGCCGCCCGCCGAGGGCACTGCGGCCGCCGTGCTCGCGCACGCGTCCGGGTCGTGTGCCCCCACGCACTCCCGGCCCGCCGAGGCCGACGCCGACGGCGCCGACGACGCGCCCCGCGACGGCAGCTCCGGGTCGGGTCGGCTGGAACCGGTCGCGTCCGGGACCGTGTACGCCGGGACGGTGCCCCGCGTCGGGGTCGGCTCGAACCGCGTCCAGCCCACGCCCTGGAAGTACAGCTCCGGCCAGGCGTGCGCGTCCTTCAGGCTCACCGACACCGTGCCGTCGCTCTGCGGGGTGCCCGGCGCGAACCCCACCGCGACCCGCGCCGGAATGCCCAGCGTCCGCGCCATCGCCGCCATCGAGAACGCGAAGTGGACACAGAAACCCTGCTTCGCCTTGAGGAAGTTGGCGATCGCGTCCGGGCCGCGCCCGACCCGCACCTGGGTGTCGTACTGGAAGCCGCCCGACACCGCGAACCAGTCCTGGAGCTTCACCGCCTGCTCGTAGTGGTTCGTCGCGCCGCCGGTGACCTCGCGGGCGGTGCGCGCCACCACGGCGGGCAGCCGGGACGGGACCTTGGTGAACGCCCGGGTCAGCGCCGCCGGTGCGGGCGGCGCGTCCGCGAGCTGCCGGGCCGTCGGCCGCACGTCCAGGCTGCTGACCTCGTACGACATGCCCCGCGTGGTCTGGCCCCGGTTGCCGATCAGCGTCATGATGCCCGGCTGGTAGCGCCAGTTCCCGTCCACGCGCACCCCGCTCGGCGGGTACGGCATCGGCAGCCAGTCCTGGGCGTACCACTGGGCCGCCGCGATCTTCGTACGGACCGTGACCCGCCGGACGTCCGGGGCGAGGCCCACCGGGTCGGGGAAGCGGTCCGGCACGTCCACCCGGCTCTGCGCGGACGGCTGCCAGGTCGTGCCGTCGAAGTCGTCCAGCGACACGATCCGCAGATACAGGTCCGACAGGTCGTCGTCGCTGGTCCGCAGCGACAGCACCTGACGGTCCGTCTGCGCGTTCAGACTGTCCCGCAGCGACACCAGCGGATTGACCGCCGAGATCCCGTCGCCGTCCCGGTTCGCCGCGACCCCGCCACGGCCCACCGAGTCCAGCAGCCCCCCGGACATCGCGGGCAGCACCAGCGGCACCACCAGGGCCAGGCCCAGCGCCACCGCGCCGATCCGCCGCCCGGTGCGCACCGGAGCCGCCGCGCCGCCCGGACCGCCCGTCCGGGCCGGGCCGCCGAACACCCGGCCCCACTGGGCGAGCCGGTCCCGGCCCTCAGCGAGCAGCAGCATCAGATAACCGGCCGCCGCCACCAGGAACCACAGCCAGTCCGCCGCGCCGTCCGCCAGGCCCGCCGCCACCGAGTACAGCGCCAGCAGCGGCAGCCCCGCGGGCGCCGCACTGCGGTACGTCACCGCCAGCGCGTCCACCAGCAGCCCGATCAGCAGCACTCCGCCGACCAGCATCAGCCGTATGCCGTTGGTCAGCGGTGCCGGTATGGCGTACTGCTTCACGTCCGTGCCGCCCTGCCGGAACAGGTCCGCGAAGTGCCCCAGCGCGTCCGGGCCCGGCAGGATCCCCGCGACGGCCTCCTTGTGGGCGAAGACCAGGGTCAGCAGCAGCACGCTCACCACCGCCTGCGCCGCCACCGTCAGCAGCCGGGCCAGCGGTACCCGCCGGGCCGCCGCGCCCACACCGGTCTGACAGGCGACCAGCAGCACCGCCTGGACCAGCCAGGTCGGCCGGTCCACCAGTGGCAGCAGCGCGCACCCGGCCATCAGGGTGGCCGCCGCCGCGCACAGCGCCAGCCGCGCCCGCCCGCTCATCGCCCTGCCCCCGCGCTCATCCCAGCCCCTCCCCGGCCGTCGCGGCCAGCGCGGACCTGTCCCGGTCCGCCTGCCGCCACAGCTCGTCCAGCGCGGCACCGCGCGGCACGCCCAGCGCCGTCCAGCCCGCCTCCCGCAGCATCCGCAGCCGCTCCGGCCGCGGCCCGCCCGGTGCCACTCCGCCCGGCCCGCCCGGCCCGTCAGGCCCGTCAGGGTTCGGCACGTGCGGCCCCGACGCGGTCGGCTCCCGGCCGACCCAGGTGTCCGGGTCCAGCAGGAACGCCACCGCCGCGCCGCTGCGCCTGCGCATCGCGGCGACCGTCGCCGCCTGCGGTTCGTCCAGATCCCCGAGGAACGCGATCAGCAGCCCCTCGCCGCCGCCGCGCAGCATGTCGTGAGCCCGGGACAGATCCGTCCCGTCGGAGTGGTCCACCACCGCGAGCGTGTCCATCAGCAGCCCGGCGGTGTCCGCGCCGTCCTGCCCGCCGCCCGCGAAGCCGTCCGTGCCCTCGCCGGGCACCGCGCTCCCGGTGTCGGTCAGCAGCCGCACCGTGAACCCGCGCTCCAGCATGTGCGCCAGCACCGACGCCGCGCCCGACACCGCCCACTCGAACGCCGACTCGGGACCGGCACCCTCGTAGGCCAGGGCACGGGTGTCCAGCAGCACCGTGCAGCGGGAGCGGCGCGGCTGCTCCTCGCGGCGCACCATCAGCTCGCCGTGCCGCGCGGTGGAGCGCCAGTGCACCCGGCGCAGATCGTCGCCGTACCGGTAACCGCGCGGGATCACGTCGTCCTCGCCCGCCAGGGCCAGCGAACGGCGCCTGCCGTCGCCGTAGCCCCGCGCGTCGCCGCCGAAGCGGACCGGGGCCAGCGGCACCACCCCCGGCACCACCGTCAGCGTGTCCCGCGCGGCGAACGAGCGGGTCAGCTCGCACATCCCGAACGGGTCGGTCAGCCGCAGTTGCAGCGGGCCCAGCGGATAGCGCCCCCGCAGATCCGAGCGGACCCGGTAGGACACCTCACGGCGCCCGCCCGGCTCGACCCGGTCCAGCACGAAACGCGGCCGGGGTCCCAGGACGTACGGCACCCGGTCCTGGAGCATCAGTACGCCCGTGGGCAGCCGGGAGACGTTGTCCAGCAGCAGATGCACCCGCGCCTCGCCGCCCGCCGGGACCCGGCCGGGGGAGAGCCGTCGGCCCGCCGCCACCCGGTACCGGGTGCGGTACAGCACGGCCGCGCAGACCAGCGGGAGCGCCGCCAGCAGCAGCCCCACCCGCAGCAGCCCGCCCTGCCCCAGGACGTAGGCGCAGACCGCGGCGGCGATCCCGGCGGCCAGGAACGACCGGCCGCGCGTCGTCAGCCCCGACAGTACGGTGCCCGGCCCGCCCGCCTCCCCGCGGTCCGGCGCCGGGCCGTCCGGCGCCCCGCCGCTCATCACAGGCCCCGCGGACGGTCCGGAACCCCGCCTGAGCCGCCGAAGGACCCCCGGGGGGACGCCGGGACCGGGGTGTCGCGCAGGATCTCCTGCACCACCTGCTCCGCCGTACGCCGGTTCAGCTGGGCCTGCGCGGTCGGCAGCAACCGGTGCGCGAGGACCGCGACGGCCAGGTCCCGCACGTCGTCCGGGAGCACGAACTCCCGCCCGGCCAGCGCCGCCGACGCCTTCGCCGCGCGCAGCAGATGCAGCGTGGCGCGCGGCGAGGCCCCGAGCCGCAGATCCGGGTGGGTGCGGGTGGCCGCGACCAGGGCGACCGCGTACGCCCGCACCCCCTCGGCGACGGGGATCGCGCGCACCGCCTCCACCAGCTTCACGATCTCGTGCGCGTGCGCCACCGGCTGGAGATCCTCCAGCGGCGACACCCCGCCGTGCGTGTCCAGCATCCGCAACTCGGCCTCCGCGCTCGGATAACCGACCGAGACACGGGCCATGAACCGGTCCCGCTGCGCCTCCGGGAGCGGGTACGTGCCCTCCATCTCCACCGGGTTCTGGGTGGCCACCACCATGAAGGGGCTGGGCAGTTCGCGGCTGAGGCCGTCGATGGTGACCTGGCGCTCCTCCATCGACTCCAGCAGCGCCGACTGGGTCTTCGGCGAGGCGCGGTTGATCTCGTCGCCGATCACGATCTGCGCGAAGATCGCCCCCGGCTTGAACTCGAACTCCCGCCGCTGCTGGTCCCAGATGGACACCCCGGTGATGTCCGAGGGCAGCAGGTCGGGCGTGAACTGGATGCGCCGCACCGAGCAGTCGATGGACCGCGCGAGCGCCTTGGCCAGCATCGTCTTGCCCACGCCGGGCACGTCCTCGATCAGCAGATGGCCCTCCGCGAGCAGCACGGTCAGCGCCAGCCGTACGACCTCGGGCTTGCCCTCGATCACGCTCTCCACCGAACCGCGGACCCGATCCACGGTCGCGGTCGGATCGTTCAGGCTCGCTCGGTCGTCATAGGTGGTCACCCGGCCCTCCTCGGCCCCTCGCACAAGGACCGGCGCTCTGTGACGCGAAACCGGCCCACCCCGAATCACGGACACCGTCCCGAAAAGGTTCCGGAACGACGCCCACCCCCGCATTCTTGCCGCCGTTACCGATTCGTGTCACTCGCCTGTGGACAACCCGCTTCCGCGATGTCGGCCCTGTGTGGTTTTCGACCACTTGTGTGACCCTGTTCGAGTGGTCGCGTCACAGGAACGCGGGGGCGGGGCACATCAAACACCCCGCGCGGAGCAGCGGAAACGCCGACGGGTCCGGCCCCCCTCGCGGGAGGCCGGACCCGTCCGGGCGTCACGCCCCCTCGACCTCCGACAGCAGACCCGTGCGCACGTCGAAGACGAAACCGCGCACATCGTCGGTGTGCGGCACGAACGGCGAGGTACGGATGCGCCGGATGGACTGGCGCACGTCCTGCTCCACGTCCCGGAAGGACTCCACCGCCCACGCCGGACGCTGGCCCACCTCCTGCTCCAGCTCGTCGCGGAAGCCCTCGGTCAGCGCCTCCAGACCGCAGTTGGTGTGGTGGATCAGCACCACACTGCTGGTCCCCAGCTTGCGCTGGCTGATGGTCAGCGAGCGGATCACGTCGTCGGTGACCACACCGCCCGCGTTGCGGATGGTGTGACAGTCGCCGAGCCGGAGGCCGAGCGCGTCGTGCAGGTCGATACGGGCGTCCATGCACGCCACCACGGCCACCTTCAGCACCGGCCGGGCGTCCATGCCCGGATCGGTGAAGGCGTCGGCGTAGACGCGGTTGGCGTCCAGCAGACGGTCCGTCACGGAGCCGTCGCCGGTTATGGCGCCTTCGGGGGCGGGGGGAACGGAAGCGGAAGTCGTCATGGGACGACGGTACTGGTCGCCTCCGGGCCCGGCCTGTCGGGAGAAGCGACAAAGAACGTCATCCCGGCTTGTCGCCCGCGCACCGGCCACCCCACCCGTCCCGGCCGCCCCACCCGCCCCGTGGCTCATCCGCCCCGTTGCCCACCCGGACGGCCCAGCCCCGGCCCCCGCCCCCTCCGCCGAGCGGGTGAGCCACGGCCCCGCCCCCACCCCACCCCCACCCCGCCCCGGACCCGGTGCGCGACGCGCAGGCCGGTTGATTGACCGCGCGACACCGTGGACTAAAGTGGCGCGAAGCGGGAGACGAGGCTCTCCCCGCTGTTCAAACCCCCCAAGGACACCGGCACCGGCCGGACCGTCCGACCACGTGCGCGGCGCGTACGTACGGCTCGGCCTCCTCCCGCTCCGGCCGGTTGCCGCCTCCGGCGGACTCGGCGGACTCCCCTTCACCGAGCGGGCGGGGACCCGGCGGTGCGGCCCGCCGGAACGGAGAAGCCCCCCTTGAGCGAGAGTCGCCACGTCCCGGTGATGCTCCACCGGTGCCTGGACCTGCTGGCACCCGCCCTGGAACGGCCCGGAGCCGTCGTCGTGGACTGCACCCTCGGCCTCGGCGGACACAGCGAGGCCCTGCTCACCCGCTTCCCCGAGGCCCGCCTCGTCGCCCTCGACCGCGACAAGGAGGCGCTGCGCCTGTCCGGCGAACGCCTCGCCCCCTTCGGCGACCGCGCCACCCTCGTGCACGCCGTCTACGACGAACTCCCCGACGTGCTGCGGCGGCTCGGCCTGCCCCGCGTCCAGGGCGTACTGTTCGACCTCGGTGTCTCCTCGATGCAACTCGACGAGGCCGACCGGGGGTTCGCCTACGCCCAGGACGCGCCGCTCGACATGCGCATGGACCAGAGCACCGGCATCAGCGCCGCCGAGGTCCTCAACACCTACGCGCCCGGCGAACTCGTCCGCATCCTGCGGGCCTACGGCGAGGAGAAGCAGGCCAAGCGGATCGTCTCCGCGGTCGTCCGGGAGCGCGACAGGGAGCCGTTCAGCAACAGCGCCCGGCTGGTCGAACTCATCCGCGACGCGCTGCCCCAGGCCGCCAAGCGCACCGGCGGCAACCCCGCCAAGCGCACCTTCCAGGCGCTGCGCATCGAGGTCAACGGCGAACTCTCCGTGCTGGAGCGGGCGATCCCGGCCTCGGTGAAGTCCCTCGCGGTCGGCGGACGCGTCGCCGTGCTGTCGTACCACTCGCTGGAGGACCGGCTGGTGAAGCAGGTGTTCGCCGCCGGGGCGGCCACCACAGCCCCGCCCGGACTGCCCGTCGTGCCCGAGCGTTACCAGCCGCGGCTCAAGCTGCTCACCCGTGGTGCCGAACTTCCCACCGAGGAAGAGATCGCGCAGAACCGCAGGGCCGCCCCGGCCCGGCTGCGGGGCGCCGAGCGCATCAGGGAGGACGCCGAGTGAGCGGAACGGGTCGGTGGGGCCGAGCGCACCCACCAGGGCGTCTTGCGGAAGTCCCGTCCGCCCCGGCCTGCCCGGCGGGCGCCCGGTGAGCGGGACACCCCGGATGCGGGGGAGGGCCGCCCGGCTGGCCCGGCTCTTTCCGGCCGGGCGTGCCCGCGCCGCCCGCACCCCGTTCGTGCTCCTCGTCGTCCTGCTGCTCGGCGGCGGCCTGATCGGGCTGCTGGTGCTGAACTCGGCGCTCAGCGAGGGCTCGTTCGCACTCGCCGACCTGCAGAAGCGGACCAAGAGCCTCACCGACGAGGAACAGGCCCTGCAACGGGACATCGACGCCTACTCCTCGCCCGGCGCCCTCCAGCTCCGGGCCCGCGAACTCGGCATGGTGCCCGGCGGCGACCCCGCCTTCCTCGGCCCCGGCGGCACCGTCCAGGGCAGCCCCAGCCCCGCCCCGCCCGAACCCGCCTCGCTGATCGCGCCGCCCGCCCCGGAGACCCTGGACCCGGCCGCACCGTCCGGCACACCGGGAGCCCCCGGTTCCGAGCCCACGGCCACGCCCACCGCCCCGACCACGGCCCCCGGCGGCACCCCGGCCCCGCCCGGCACCCCCTCGGCCCCGGTCACCGCTCCCTCCGAGGCGCTGGCACCGCTCACCCCCCAACCGCCCGCACCCACCACGACCCCCGGCAGGTGACGGAAGTGTCCGACAGGGAACCGCCGCGCCGCCGCGTGCCCGCCCCCGCCAAACCGCCCCGCCCGCGCGGACCCGTCCGGCGCGCCCCCGGCCCCGGCCCCGGCTCCCGGCCGCCCCGCCGCCCGGCCGGGTCCCGGCCCCCGGCCGCGCCCGCGCTCCGCCTCGGCAGCCCCCGGCCCCGGCTGCGCGCCGTCGGCCTCGGCCTGACCCTCGTCCTGCTGGTCTTCACCGTCCGGCTGCTCCAGGTGCAGGCGGTGGACGCGAGCACCTACGCCGCCAAGGCCCAGCTGAACCGCTATGTCGCCCACACCCTGACCGCCCAGCGCGGCGGCATCACCGACCGCAACGGCGTCACCCTCGCCATGAGCGAGGACGCCTACGACATCACCGCCGACCCGACGATGTTCAGCGCCAAGGAGCTGAAGATCAACGACGGTCCGGAGCGGGCCGCGGCCCTGCTCGCGCCGATCCTCGGCCAGGACAGCGCGGCTCTCGTCCAGAAGCTCCGGCCGAAGAACCCGCTCTCCCGCTACGCCCGGCTCGCCACCCGGCAGACCCCGCAGGTCTGGAAGCAGATCAAGGACCTGCGCTCCACGCTCGCCCGCAAGGCGTCCACCGACAAGACCGCGCCCAACGTGCTCGCCGGGGTCTTCGCCGACCCCAGCAGCCAGCGCGTGTACCCCGGCGGGGACCTGGCCGCCGGGATACTGGGCTGGGTCAACGCCGACGGCAAGGGCGGCGGCGGCATCGAACAGGAACTGGACAAGCTGCTCGCCGGCAAGGACGGCAAGATCCGCTACGCCCAGTCCGGCGGACGCGAGGTGCCCACCGCCGGGTCCACCGAGACGCCCGCCGTGCCCGGCAGCGACGTCGAACTCACCATCGACCGCGACATCCAGTGGGCCGCGCAGAACGCCATCAGCGAGCAGGTGCGGAAGTCCCACGCCGACCGGGGCTACGTCATCGTCCAGGACACCCGTACCGGCGAGATCCTGGCGATGGCCAACTCGCCCGGCTTCGACCCCAACGACCTCTCCAAGGCCGACGGCAGCGCGATGGGCAACTTCGCCGTCCAGGACGTCTACGAACCCGGCTCCACTGCCAAGGTCATGTCGATGGCCGCCGTACTGGAACGGGACGCGGCCACCCCGCTCACCCATGTCGTCGTCCCCAACCGGCTGCACCGCGGCGACCGGCTCTTCCAGGACGACGTGGACCACGCCACGTGGTACCTCACCCTGAACGGCGTGCTCGCCAAGTCCAGCAACATCGGCACCATCCTGGCCACCGGCCAGCTCGGCCGGACCCAGGCGCAGACCAACCGGATCCTCTACTCCTACCTGCGCAAGTTCGGCATCGGGCAGCCCACCGGACTGGACTTCCCCGGTGAGACGCGCGGCATCCTGGCGCCCGCCGCCAAGTGGTCCACCTCGCAGCAGTACACGATCCCGTTCGGCCAGGGCTTCTCGCTCAGCGCCATGCAGGCGGCGTCCGTGTACTCGACCATCGCCAACGGCGGGATTCGCGTCGCGCCCACCCTGGTGCGCGGCACCGAGGGCGCCGACGGCCGGTTCGCCCCCGCGCCCAAGCCCGAACAGACGCGCGTGGTCAGCGAGAAGACCGCCCGCACCCTCGCCCAGATGCTGGAGTCCGTCGTGGACGACGAGCAGGGCACCGGCATCAAGGCCCGCATCCCCGGCTACCGCGTCGCCGGAAAGACCGGCACCGCCAACCGCGTGGACCCCGCCACCGGCCGCTACCACGGCTACACCTCGTCGTTCGCCGGGTTCGCCCCCGCCGACAAGCCGCGCGTCACCGTCTACTGCGCCATCCAGAACGCCACCTCCGGCAGCTACTTCGGCGGCCAGATCTGCGGACCCATCTACAAGCAGGTCATGGAGTTCGCGCTCAAGACCCTCCAGGTACCGCCGACCGGCGCCAGGTCCGCCAACCTGCCCGTCTCCTACAAGCCCTGACCGGCCGCCCCCCACGCCCCGCGCACACCACCAGGAACGAACCCGTGACAACGATCACCCCCGACTCCGGGAACCACGAGCCCGGCCCGCCCTCGCTTCGCTCCGGAGCGGGTGCGCCCGGTACGCTCACCGCCGTGCCACACGCCGACCAGCCCCCCACCTCCCCGAAGGGCGCTTCCGTGACGTATCCGGGACCGCCGCGACCGGCCCAGGTCTCCGCCACCCCGCTCGCCGAACTGGCCGCTCAGCTCGGGACCGCCGCCGACGGCACCCCCGGGATCACGGGCATCACCCACGACTCCCGCGCCGTCCGCCCCGGAGACCTGTACGCCGCCCTGCCCGGCGCCCGGCTGCACGGCGCCGACTTCGTCACCCAGGCCGCCGGACTCGGCGCCGCCGCCGTGCTCACCGACCCGGCCGGTGCCGAACGCGCCGCCGCGACCGGCCTGCCGGTCCTGGTCGTGCCCGACCCGCGCGGCGTCATGGGCGAACTCGCCGCCACCATCTACGGCCACCCCGGCCGCGATCTGCTCCAGATCGGCATCACCGGCACCTCCGGCAAGACCACCACGGCCTACCTCGTCGAGGGCGGTCTGAAGACCGTCCGCGAGACCGGTCTCATCGGCACCGTCGAGACGCGGATCGGCGCGGAGCGCATCAAGTCCGAGCGCACCACCCCCGAAGCCACCGATCTCCAGGCCCTGTTCGCCGTCATGCGCGAACGCGGTGTCGAGGCCGTAGCGATGGAGGTCTCCAGCCACGCGCTGGTGCTCGGCCGGGTGGACGCCTGCGTCTTCGACGTCGCCGTCTTCACCAACCTCAGCCCGGAGCACATGGAGTTCCACTCCGGCATGGAGGACTACTTCCAGGCCAAGGCCCAGCTGTTCACCCCCGAGCGCAGCCGCCTCGGTGTGGTCAACGCCGACGACGAGTACGGCAGGCGGCTGGTGCGCGAGGCCGGTGTCCCCGTCGTCACCTTCTCCGCCGAGGGCCACCCGGACGCCGACTGGCGCGCCGAGGACGTCCAGGTCGGGCCGGTGGACTCGACGTTCACCATCACCGGTCCCGACGGCGTGCGCGTGCACGCCCGTTCGCCGCTGCCCGGCCCGTTCAACGTCGCCAACACCCTCGCCGCCGTCACCGCCCTCGCCGCCGCCGGGATCGACCCGCAGACCGCCGCCGACGGCATCGCCGCCGTGCCGGGCGTCCCCGGCCGGCTGGAGCGCGTGGACGCCGGACAGCCCTACCTCGCCGTCGTGGACTACGCGCACAAGACCGACGCCGTCGAGTCGGTCCTCAAGGCACTGCGCCGGGTCACCAAGGGACATCTGCACGTCGTCCTCGGCTGCGGCGGCGACCGCGACCGCACCAAGCGCGAACCGATGGGCGCCGCCGTCGCGCGGCTCTCCGACACCGCCGTGCTGACCTCCGACAACCCGCGCTCCGAGGACCCCCTCGCCATCCTCGCCGCCATGCTCCGGGGCGCCGCCTCGGTGCCCGCGCACGAGCGGGGCGAGGTGCTCCTCTTCGAGGACCGCGCCGCCGCCATCGCCGCCGCCGTGGGCCGTGCCCAGGCCGGGGACGCCGTGCTGATCGCGGGCAAGGGCCACGAGCAGGGCCAGGACATCGCCGGGGTGATCCGCCCCTTCGACGACCGCCAAGTGCTCCGCGAAGCCATCCAGAAGACCCAGGGATGAAATCTTGATCGCCCTCTCCCTCGCCGAGATCGCAGCCGCCGTCGGCGGGCAGACGCACGACATACCGGACACGTCGGTCCAGGTCACCGGACCCGTCGTCCGGGACTCCCGCGACGTGGTGCCGGGCAGCCTGTTCGCCGCGTTCGCCGGTGAGCGGGTGGACGGCCACGACTACGCCGGGGCGGTCGTCGCCGCCGGTGCCGTCGCGGTGCTGGCCGCCCGGCCCGTCGGCGTGCCCGCGATCGTCGTCCCCGACGTGCAGACCGCCCTCGGCGCGCTCGCCCGGTACGTCGTCCAGCGGCTCGGCGCGACCCTCGTCGCCCTGACCGGCTCGGCGGGCAAGACCAGCACCAAGGACCTCATCGCCCAGGTGCTCCAGAGCCACGCGCCGACCGTGTTCACACCCGGCTCGCTCAACAACGAGATCGGGTTGCCGCTGACCGCCCTGTCCGCCACCGAGGAGACCCGCTTCCTCGTGCTGGAGATGGGCGCCCGAGGCATCGGCCACATCCGCTACCTCACCGGACTCACCCCGCCGAGGATCGGCCTGGTCCTCAACGTCGGCAGCGCGCACATCGGCGAGTTCGGCGGCCGGGAGCAGATCGCCCAGGCCAAGGGCGAGTTGGTGGAGGCGCTGCCCCCGGCGGCGGAGGGCGGGATCGCGGTGCTCAACGCCGACGACCCGCTGGTCCGCGCGATGGCCTCCCGTACCCAGGCGAAGGTGGTCCTTTTCGGAGAGTCGGCCGAAGCGGACGTACGCGCCGAGAACGTGCGACTCACGGACACCGGGCAGCCCGCGTTCCGCCTCCACACACCCTCCGGTGCAAGCGATGTGACGATGCGCCTGTACGGTGAGCACCACGTGTCGAACGCGCTCGCCACGGCCGCCGTCGCCCATGAGCTGGGCATGTCCGCACCCGAGATCGCCACCGCGCTCTCCGGGGCGGGCTCCCTCTCCCGCTGGCGCATGGAGGTCACCGAGCGCCCGGACGGCGTGACCATCGTCAACGACGCCTACAACGCCAACCCCGAGTCCATGCGCGCCGCCCTCAGGGCGCTCGCGGCCATGAGCGGGGGACGGCGCACCTGGGCGGTGCTCGGCAAGATGGCCGAGCTGGGGGACGAGGCGCTCGCCGAGCACGACGCGGTCGGACGGCTCGCCGTCCGGCTCAATGTCGGCAAGCTCGTCGCGGTTGGGGGGATCGAAGCCTCCTGGCTGCAACTGGGCGCATACAACGAGGGTTCGTGGGGTGAGGAGTCGGTGCACGTGTCCGACGCACAGGCGGCGATCGACCTGTTGCGCAGCGAGGTGCGGCCGGGGGACGTCGTACTCGTGAAGGCGTCCCGTTCCGTGGGGCTCGAGGGCGTGGCCCAGGCGCTGACCGAGAACGCCGCCGGGAGCGGGGTCGAGACCCGATGATGAACCAGATCCTGTTCTCGGGCGTCATCGGTCTCTTCCTGACCCTGGTCGGCACCCCGCTGCTGATCAAGCTCCTCGCCCGCAAGGGCTACGGCCAGTACATCCGCGACGACGGCCCGCGCGAGCACGCCAGCAAGCGCGGTACGCCGACGATGGGCGGTATCGCCTTCATCTTCGCCACGATCGCCGCGTACTTCCTCAGCAAGGTGATCACCGGCAAGCCGCCGACGTACTCCGGACTCCTCGTCCTCGGTCTGATGACCGGCATGGGCCTGGTCGGCTTCCTCGACGACTACATCAAGATCGTCAAGCGCCGTTCGCTCGGTCTGCGCGCCAAGGCCAAGATGGCCGGACAGCTCATCGTCGGCATCGGCTTCGCCGTGCTGTCGCTGATGTTCTCCGACTCGCGCGGCAACACCCCGGCCTCCACCAAGCTGTCGTTCATCACCGACTTCGGCTGGTCGCTCGGCCCGGTGCTGTTCGTCATCTGGGCGCTGTTCATGATCCTCGCCATGTCCAACGGCGTGAACCTCACCGACGGCCTCGACGGCCTCGCCACCGGCGCCTCCGTCCTCGTCTTCGGCGCCTACACCTTCATCGGCGTCTGGCAGTTCCAGGAGTCCTGCGCCAACGCGATGACCCTGACCAACCCCGCCGCCTGCTACGAGGTGCGCGATCCGCTCGACCTCGCCGTGGTCGCCTCCGCCCTGATGGGCGCCTGCCTCGGCTTCCTGTGGTGGAACACCTCGCCCGCCAAGATCTTCATGGGCGACACCGGCTCGCTGGCCCTCGGCGGCGTCCTGACCGGCCTGGCGATCCTCTCCCGCACGGAGCTGCTGCTCGCCATCATGGGCGGCCTGTTCGTCCTCATCACCATGTCGGTCGTCATCCAGGTCGGCTCCTTCCGGCTCACCGGCAAGCGCGTCTTCCGGATGGCACCGCTCCAGCACCACTTCGAACTCAAGGGCTGGTCCGAGGTCCTGGTCGTGGTCCGCTTCTGGATCATCCAGGGCATCTGCGTCATCGTCGGACTCGGCCTCTTCTACGCGGGATGGGCAGCGGACAAGTGACCTCCTCGGTGTCCCCGGAACTCCAGGGCAAGCACGTCACCGTCGCCGGGCTCGGCGTCTCCGGCGTCCCGGCGGCCAGGGCGCTGCTCGCCCGCGGCGCCCGCGTGACCGTCGTCAACGACGGCGACGACGCCCGCTCCCGCGAGCAGGCCGCCGCCCTGGAGAAGCTGGGCGCCACCGTCCGCCTCGGCGACGGCGCGACCCTGCCCGAGGGCACCGACCTCGTCGTCACCGCCCCCGGCTGGCAGCCGGACAAGCCGCTGTTCAAGGCCGCCGGGGAAGCGGGCGTCCCCGTCTGGGGCGACGTCGAGCTGGCCTGGCGGCTGCGCGGCCCCGACGCCGCGCCCTGGCTCGCCGTGACCGGCACCAACGGCAAGACCACCACCGTGCAGATGCTCGCGTCGATCCTCACCGCCGCCGGACTGCGCACCGCGGCCGTCGGCAACATCGGCGTCTCCCTGCTGGACGCCGTCCTCGGCGACGAGGAGTACGACGTCCTCGCCGTCGAACTCTCCAGCTACCAGCTGCACTGGGCGCCTTCCCCGCGCCCCCACTCCGCCGCCGTCCTCAACCTCGCCCCCGACCACCTCGACTGGCACGGCTCGATGGAGGCGTACGCCGCCGACAAGGGCCGCGTCTACGAGGGCAACCGCGTCGCCTGCGTCTACAACGCGGCCGACCCGCGCACCGAGGACTTGGTACGCGCCGCCGACGTCGAGGAGGGCTGCCGCGCCATCGGCTTCACCCTCGGCGCCCCCGCGCCCTCCCAACTCGGCGTGGTGGACGGCATCCTGGTGGACCGCGCCTTCGTGGCGGACCGGCACAGCAGCGCGCAGGAACTGGCCGAGGTCTCCGACGTCAACCCGCCCGCCCCGCACAACGTCGCCAACGCCCTCGCGGCGGCCGCCCTCGCCCGCGCCTTCGGCGTCCCCGCCACCGCCGTACGCGACGGACTGCGCGCCTTCTCGCCCGACGCCCACCGCATCGCGCACGTCGCGGACGTGGACGGCGTCGCCTACATCGACGACTCCAAGGCCACCAACACCCACGCCGCGGAGGCCTCGTTGGCGTCCTACGAGTCGATCGTGTGGCTGGCCGGGGGACTCGCCAAGGGCGCCACCTTCGACGAGTTGGTGGCCCGCTCCGCCCAGCACCTGCGCGCCGCCGTGCTGTTCGGCGCCGACCGCGCGCTGATCCGCGAGGCCCTCGCGCGACACGCCCCGGAAGTCCCCGTCGTGGACCTCGAACGGACCGACACTGGGGCGATGCTCCGGGCGGTGACCGAGGCGAAGCGGCTCGCCCGCCCCGGCGACACGGTGCTCCTCGCCCCCGCCTGCGCCTCGATGGACATGTTCACCAACTACAACCAGCGCGGTGACGCGTTCGCGGAGGCGGTCCGCGGACTCGGCGCCTGACCCGGCCGCCGCCGGGCGGAACTTGGGAGGCACCCGTGGCACGGCCGACGTTCACAGGAGGAGCCGATGCCCGGTAGCCGTACCGGCCGTCCGCCCGTGCAGCGGGCCACCCGCCGCCCGGCCGCGGCACCGGCCCGCGACAACCCGGTGCTGCGCACCGCGGACCGGGTCCGCAAGGCGTGGGACCGGCCGCTCACCGCGTACTACCTGATCCTCGGCGGCAGCCTGCTGATCACCGTGCTCGGTCTGGTGATGGTGTACTCCGCCTCCCAGATCACCGCGCTGCAACTCTCGCTGCCCGGCTCGTACTTCTTCCGCAAGCAGTTCCTCGCCGCCACCATCGGCGGCGCCCTGATGTTCGCCGCCTCCCGGATGCCGGTGAAGCTGCACCGGGCGCTGGCCTACCCGATCCTCGCCGGTGCGGTCTTCCTGATGGCGCTGGTGCAGGTGCCGGGGATAGGGATGTCGGTCAACGGCAACCAGAACTGGATCTCGCTCGGCGGCTCCTTCCAGATCCAGCCCAGCGAGTTCGGCAAGCTGGCCCTCGTCCTGTGGGCGGCCGACCTGATGGCCCGCAAGCAGGAACGGCGGCTGCTGACCCAGTGGAAGCACATGCTGGTGCCGCTGGTCCCGGTCGCCTTCCTGCTGCTCGGACTGATCATGCTCGGCGGCGACATGGGCACCGCGATCATCCTGACGGCCATCCTGTTCGGCCTGCTCTGGCTGGCCGGAGCCCCCACCCGGCTCTTCGTCGGCGTGCTCTCCGTCGCCGGGGTCATCGGCGTGGTCCTCATCAAGACCAGCGCCAACCGCATGGCCCGGCTCGCCTGCATCGGCGCCACCGAACCGAAGACCGGCGTCGCCGACTGCTGGCAGGCCGTGCACGGCATCTACGCCCTCGCCTCCGGCGGATTCTTCGGCTCCGGGCTCGGAGCCAGCGTGGAGAAATGGGGCCAACTACCCGAAGCCCACACCGACTTCATCTTCGCCGTCACCGGTGAGGAATTGGGCCTCGCGGGGACGCTGTCGGTGCTCGCCCTCTTCGCGGCTCTAGGCTATGCGGGTATCCGCGTGGCCGGACGCACGGAGGACCCCTTCGTCAGGTACGCCGCGGGAGGAGTGACCACCTGGATCACCGCGCAGTCGGTGATCAACATCGGTGCGGTGCTCGGTCTGCTGCCGATCGCCGGTGTCCCCCTCCCGCTGTTCTCCTACGGGGGCTCCGCCCTGCTGCCGACCATGTTCGCCATCGGACTGCTGATCGCCTTCGCGCGCGACGAGCCCGGTGCGCGGGCGGCGCTTGCGATGCGGCAACCCCGCTTTGGTAGAAAGCGGGCGGGAGGCCCCGGTGTGGAGCGGGGGCCTCGGAGATGGAACACGATGCGACGGCGCGCCCCGGTGGCGCGTCCGTCCGGAGAGCGGTGAATTTCGGTGCATGTCGTACTCGCCGGCGGAGGCACCGCGGGCCACATCGAGCCCGCGCTCGCCCTCGCGGACGCCCTGCGCAGGCAGGACCCCACCGTGGGCATCACGGCCCTGGGCACGGAACGCGGTCTGGAGACCCGGCTCGTCCCCGAGCGCGGCTACGAGCTGGCGCTGATCCCGGCCGTGCCGCTGCCCCGCAAGCCCACCCCCGAGCTGATCACCGTGCCCGGACGGCTGCGCGGCACCATCAAGGCCGCCGAGCAGGTCCTGGAGCGCACCAAGGCGGACGCCGTGGTCGGCTTCGGCGGTTACGTCGCCCTGCCCGCCTACCTGGCCGCCAAACGGCTTGGTGTGCCCATCGTGATCCACGAGGCCAACGCCCGGCCGGGGCTGGCCAACAAGATCGGCTCGCGCTACGCGGCCCGCGTCGCCGTCTCCACCCCGGACAGCAAGCTGCGCGACGCCCGCTACATCGGCATCCCGCTGCGCCGCTCCGTCGCCACCCTGGACCGCGCCGCCGCCCGCCCCGAGGCGCGCGCCTACTTCGGGCTCGACCCCAACCTGCCCACGCTGCTGGTCTCCGGCGGCTCGCAGGGCGCCCGGCGCCTCAACGAGGTCGTCCAGCAGGCCGCCCCGCGCCTCCAGCAGTCCGGCATCCAGATCCTGCACGCGGTCGGCCCCAAGAACGAACTGCCGCAGGTGCACCAGATGCCGGGGATGCCGCCGTACATCCCGGTAAGTTACCTGGACCGGATGGACCTCGCGTACGCCGCTGCGGACCTGATGCTCTGCCGCGCGGGCGCGATGACCGTCGCCGAACTCTCCGCCGTCGGGCTCCCCGCCGCCTACGTCCCGCTGCCGATCGGCAACGGCGAACAGCGGCTCAACGCCCAGCCGGTGGTCAAGGCGGGCGGCGGACTCCTCGTGGACGACGCGGAACTGACGCCCGAGTGGGTGCAGCAGAACGTGCTGCCCGTACTCGCCGACCCGCACCGCCTCTACGAGATGTCCCGCGCCGCCAGCGAGTTCGGCCGCCGGGACGCCGACGACCTCCTGGTCGGCATGGTGCGCGAGGCGATCGCCTCACGCCGCTAGGACCGTATGACGAAAGGGCAGTGAGCGTGGCCGGACCGACGACCGCCGAACGCGGTGAACGCCAGCAGGAGTCGTCCGGCCCGCCGCCCGCGCGGCGCGCGCGCCGGACGCGCCTTCGTACGATCGTCATCCTGCTCGTCCTGCTCATCCTCTTGGGCGCGGGCACCACTTGGGCCCTCTACGGCTCCCAGTGGCTGCGGGTCCGGGACGTCTCCGTCTCCGGCACCCGGGTGCTGACCCCCGCCGACGTGCGCGAGGCCGCCTCCGTGCCCGTGGGCGCGCCGCTGGTCTCCGTGGACACCGGGGCCGTCGCCGCCCGGCTGCGCGCCCAACTCCGGCGCATCGACCGGGTGGACGTGGTCCGGGTCTGGCCGCACGGCATCGCGCTGAAGGTCACCGAGCGGACCCCCGTGCTGCTGATCCGCAACGCGGGCACCTTCGTCGAAGTGGACGACGGTGGCGTCCGGTTCGCCACCGTCTCCCGCGCCCCCGAGGGCGTGCCGCTGCTCGATCTCGTGCCGGACCGCACCGGTTCGGGCGCGGCGGGCTTCCGCCGCTTCGGCACCGACGGACTCGTACGCGCCGCGGTCGCCGTCGCGGGCGACATCCCGCCCGCCGTCTCCCGGCACACCCAGAACCTCAAAGTCCGTTCCTACGACGGCATCTCGCTCGACCTGGACCACGGGCGGACCGTGGTGTGGGGGAGCGCGGAGAACGGGCCCGCGAAGGCGCGGGCGCTGACCGCTCTGATGAAGGCGGCGCCGAAAGCGGCGCAGCTCGACGTGAGTGTCCCCACCGCCCCCGCCTCAGCGGGCAGTTGACGCACATCGGTGCAGGCCAGCCCCCTGGTTGGGCACCGCTACGGCTGATCACATAGGGTGAAAAGAAAAACGGGAGGTTCGGCGTGTTCGTTGAACGCGCCCCGCTTGCCGACTTAGTGTCCTGTGCAGAAGACTCCAGGAAACAGACACACTGGTAACCCTAAACCTCAGGGTTAGGGTTCGGGTCGGCATTCGGACCGTCCCATTCGGCATCCGCCGTCCCGGTGCGGGCAACCGCCCGCGACGGCAACGTAATTCGAGGCGAGAGGCCTTCGACGTGGCAGCACCGCAGAACTACCTCGCAGTCATCAAGGTCATCGGTGTCGGCGGCGGTGGTGTCAATGCCATCAACCGGATGATCGAGGTCGGCCTCAAGGGCGTCGAGTTCATCGCCATCAACACCGACGCACAGGCGCTGTTGATGAGCGACGCCGACGTCAAGCTCGACGTCGGCCGGGAACTCACCCGCGGACTCGGCGCCGGTGCCAACCCGGCCGTCGGGCGCAAGGCGGCCGAGGACCACCGCGAGGAGATCGAGGAGGTCCTCAAGGGGGCCGACATGGTCTTCGTGACCGCCGGCGAGGGCGGCGGCACCGGTACCGGCGGCGCTCCGGTCGTCGCCAACATCGCCCGCTCGCTGGGCGCGCTCACCATCGGCGTGGTCACCCGCCCGTTCACCTTCGAGGGCCGGCGCCGGGCGAACCAGGCCGAGGACGGCATCGCGGAGCTGCGCGAAGAGGTGGACACCCTCATCGTCATCCCGAACGACCGGCTGCTCTCCATCTCGGACCGTCAGGTCTCGGTGCTGGACGCGTTCAAGTCGGCCGACCAGGTCCTGCTCTCCGGTGTGCAGGGCATCACCGACCTCATCACCACGCCCGGTCTGATCAACCTCGACTTCGCGGACGTCAAGTCCGTGATGTCCGAGGCCGGTTCGGCGCTCATGGGCATCGGCTCGGCACGCGGCGACGACCGCGCGGTGGCCGCGGCCGAGATGGCGATCTCCTCCCCGCTGCTGGAGGCGTCCATCGACGGCGCCCGCGGCGTGCTGCTCTCCATCTCCGGCGGCTCCGACCTCGGCCTGTTCGAGATCAACGAGGCGGCTCAGCTGGTCAGCGAGGCCGCCCACCCGGAGGCCAACATCATCTTCGGCGCGGTCATCGACGACGCGCTCGGCGACGAGGTGCGGGTCACCGTCATCGCCGCCGGGTTCGACGGCGGCCAGCCCCCGGCCCGCCGGGACAACGTCCTCGGCTCGGCCTCCGCCTCCTCGCCCGCGCCCCGGCGCGAGGAGCCGGCCCCGGTGCGGCAGGAGAGCCGCCCGAGCTTCGGCTCGCTCGGCAGCGTGACCCCGAAGGAGGAGCCGGAGCCCGTCCCGGCGCCCGAGCCGGTCACCGAGATCCCGGTCGCCCCGCCGGTCCCGCAGTCCCGGAACTACTCGGACAGCGCGGCCGAGGAACTGGACGTCCCGGACTTCCTCAAGTGATAGGAACGCGCGAGAGCGTGAGCGGCGCGCACTTCGCCTTCACCGACCGGTGGGGCGGGGTGAGCGCCGCTCCGTATGAGCAGCTCAACCTCGGCGGCGCGGTCGGTGACGACCCCGACTCCGTGCGCGCCAACCGCGGCCTGGCCGCGGCCTCGCTCGGGCTGGACGCCGGGCGGGTGGTCTGGATGAACCAGGTGCACGGCGCCGATGCCGCCGTCGTCGAGGAGCCCTGGGGGGAGCGGCCCGTACCGGAGGTGGACGCGCTCGTCACCGTCCGGCGCGGTCTCGCCCTCGCCGTCCTCACCGCCGACTGCGTCCCCGTCCTGCTGGCCGATCCGGCCGCCGGGGTGGTGGCCGCCGCGCACGCCGGGCGGCCGGGTCTGGTCGCGGGCGTGGTGGCCGCCGCCGTCCGTGCGATGACGGAACTCGGCGCCCGACCCGACCGGATCACCGCCCGCACCGGCCCCGCCGTGTGCGGCCGTTGCTACGAGGTGCCCGCCGGGATGCGCGACGAGGTGACCGCCGCCGAACCCGCGGCGTACGCGGAGACGAGCTGGGGCACCCCGGCCGTCGATGTGACCGCCGGAGTGCACGCGCAGCTGGACCGGCTCGGAGTGCGCGACCGCGCGCTTTCCGGAGTGTGCACCCGTGAGTCGGACGACCACTTCTCCTACCGCCGCGACCGCGTCACCGGTCGGCTCGCGGGCTATGTCTGGCTGGACTGACCGAAGATGACCGACCGCAGGACCCAACTCGCCGCGAATCTCGCGGCGGTCGAGGAGCGGATCACCGGCGCGTGCGCGGCGGCGGGCCGGGACCGCGACGAGGTGACCCTGATCGTGGTCACCAAGACCTACCCGGCGAGCGATGTCCGCATCCTGGCCGGACTGGGCGTCCTTCATGTCGCGGAGAACCGCGACCAGGACGCGGCCCCCAAGGCGGCCGCCTGCGCCGACCTTCCGCTGACCTGGCACTTCGTCGGCCAGTTGCAGACCAACAAGGCGCGTTCCGTGGTCGGTTACGCCGATGTCGTGCACTCCGTGGACCGGGCCCGCCTGGTCACCGCGCTCTCCGCGCAGGCGGAGGCGGCCGGGCGTGAACTCGGCTGTCTGATCCAGGTGGCGCTGGACGCGGCGGCCGACGGCCGGGGCGAGCGCGGCGGTGTCGCGCCCGGCGGGATCGCGGAGTTGGCCGCGCTGGTGGCCGCGGCCCCCGGACTGCGGCTGGACGGTCTGATGACCGTCGCACCGCTGTCCGGCGAGTACGCCGGACGCGAACGCGCGGCGTTCGACCGGCTCATGGATTTGTCCACAGACCTGCGCCGGGACCATCCGGCTGCGACGATGGTGTCCGCAGGGATGAGCGCGGATTTGGAGGAGGCCGTGGCGGCCGGAGCGACACATGTGCGCGTCGGCAGTGCGGTACTCGGAGTCCGCCCGAGGCTCGGGTAACGTCGCCAAGAGTCGGACCACAGCAGAAAATATGGTCAATGCCCGTCCAAGGCGGGCGCAACGACCCCGTGGATCGCGGGCATTTGGCAGTCGTCAGTCGATCCACCACAGAGCGGAGGACTCAGAGCATGGCCGGCGCGATGCGCAAGATGGCGGTCTACCTCGGCCTCGTGGAGGACGATGGGTACGACGGCCGCGGATTCGATCCCGACGACGACTTCGAGCCCGAACTGGACCCGGAACCCGAGCGGGACCACCGGCGGCACGAGCCGTCGCACTCCTCACACGGTACGCACCAGCCCCAAAGGGACGAAGAGGTGCGAATCGTGCAACCTCCCGCCCCGCGCGAGCCGGTGGCCCGGTCCGCTTCGCTCGCCGCGGAATCCGGGCGCCCCGCACGGATCGCGCCCGTGGCATCCATCACACAAGAACGCCAGTCCCTGGAGAAGAACGCGCCGGTGATCATGCCCAAGGTCGTGTCGGAACGAGAGCCGTACCGGATCACCACATTGCACCCGCGGACCTACAACGAGGCCCGTACCATCGGGGAACACTTCCGCGAGGGCACTCCGGTGATCATGAATCTCACGGAGATGGACGACACCGATGCCAAGCGACTTGTCGACTTCGCGGCCGGTTTGGTGTTTGGTCTTCACGGCAGTATCGAGCGGGTGACGCAGAAGGTGTTCCTGTTGTCTCCTGCTAACGTCGATGTCACGGCGGAGGACAAGGCCCGCATCGCAGAGGGCGGGTTCTTCAACCAGAGCTGAAGACGCACCACCGGAAGAAGCACGGAACAGGGGAGAGGGAAAGTCAGACCATGAGCGTGTTCGCGCAGGTGATCTACATCGCGCTGATGGTGTTCCTCGTCGTGCTGATCTTCCGGCTGGTCATGGACTACGTCTTCCAGTTCGCCCGCTCGTGGCAACCCGGCAAGGCGATGGTGGTCGTACTGGAGGCCACCTACACTGTCACCGATCCACCGCTGAAGCTTCTGCGGCGGTTCATTCCGCCGCTGCGTCTCGGGGGCGTGGCGCTCGACCTGTCCTTCTTCGTACTGATGATCATCGTCTACATCCTGATCGCCGTCGTGCGGAACTTCGTGTGATGAGGGTGGACGATACGGTCTTGCCGACTGCCGATGACTACGTTGAGGTGAAGAGATGCCGTTGACCCCCGAGGACGTGCGGAACAAGCAGTTCACGACCGTCCGCCTCCGAGAAGGCTATGACGAGGACGAGGTCGATGCCTTCCTCGACGAGGTCGAAGCCGAACTGACCCGTCTGCTGCGGGAGAACGAGGACCTGCGCGCCAAGCTGGCCGCGGCGACCCGTGCCGCCGCGCAGAACCAGCAGAACATGCGCAAGCCCCCGGAGCAGGACCAGTCCCAGCAGGGTGGCATGCCTGGGCAGCAGGGCGGTATGCAGCAGGGGATGCCCCAGCAGGGCGGCATGCCGCAGCAGGGCATGCGCGGTCCCGGCGCCCCGGTGCCCGCCGGCATATCGGGCCCGCCGCAGCAGCAGATGGGCGGCCCGATGGGCGGCCCGCCGCAGCTGCCGAGCGGTGCCCCGCAGCTTCCCGCCGGTCCCGGCGGACAGGGCGGCCCGCAGGGTCCCGGCCCGATGGGCCAGGGTCCGATGGGTCCTGGTCCGATGGGCCAGGGCGGTCCGATGGGCCAGGGCCCGATGGGCCAGCAGCCCGTGCCGCAGCAGATGGGCGGCCCGATGGGCGGTATGGGCGGTCCGATGGGTGGCCCGATGGGCGGCCCCGGTCAGGGCCCCGGCGGCGACAGCGCCGCCCGTGTCCTCTCGCTGGCCCAGCAGACCGCCGACCAGGCGATCGCCGAGGCCCGCTCCGAGGCCAACAAGATCGTCGGTGAGGCCCGCAGCCGCGCCGAGGGTCTGGAGCGCGACGCGCGCGCCAAGGCCGACGCCCTGGAGCGGGACGCGCAGGAGAAGCACCGCGTGGCGATGGGCTCGCTGGAGTCCGCGCGCGCCACGCTGGAGCGCAAGGTCGAGGACCTGCGCGGCTTCGAGCGCGAGTACCGCACCCGGCTGAAGTCCTACCTGGAGTCCCAGCTCCGGCAGTTGGAGACGCAGGCGGACGACTCCCTCGCCCCGCCGCGTTCCCCGGCCGCTCCGTCGCTGCCGCCGTCCCCGGCGCCCTCGATGGCCCCGGCCGGTGCGAGCGCCCCGTCCTACGGCGGCAACCCGTCGATGGGTGCCCCGTCCCCGGCGGCCCCGTCCTACGGCGGCCAGCAGCAGATGACCCCGGCCATGACCCAGCCGATGGCCCCGGTCCGTCCGCAGGGTCCGTCCCCGATGGGCCAGGCGCCCTCGCCGATGCGCGGGTTCCTGATCGACGAGGACGACAACTGACGGCGGCCTGAGCGGGCAGCGGTACCCGTACGACAACGGCGTCGGCAGCCGTGAGGGCGGGACCCCGGATCGAGAAGATCCGGGGTCCCGCCCTTTTTACGCGCGTTGACGCGCGTTGCGCCCGGTAGGGAGGCGGCCGGTGTCCCGGAGACGGTCGGTGTCCCGGACGCGGCCGGTGCTCCGGAGACGGGTCGGGGCCCGGTCCGTGTGCCGGACCGGGCCCCGTACGCCGCCGGGTGACGCCTCGCCCGGTTATGCCTTGCGCAGCCGGAAGACCAGCGACAGGCCCTCGTCGGTGAACGGTTCGCCGTAGCCGCCGTCCGCCTCGCCCTGTGCGAAGTCGGTGGCCAGCACCTCGTCCGCGATCAGACCGGCGTGCTCGGTCAGCGCGGCGACCACCGCCGGGTCCGTCGCCGTCCAGCGCAGCGCGATACGGTCCGCGACGTCCAGGCCGCTGTTCTTGCGGGCCTCCTGGATCAGCCGGATCGCGTCACGGGCCAGCCCCGCCCGCCGCAGCTCCTCGGTGATCTCCAGGTCCAGCGCCACCGTGGCACCGGAGTCGGAGGCCACCGACCAGCCCTCGCGCGGGGTCTCGGTGACGATGACCTCGTCCGGGGCGAGCGTGACGGTCTCCCCGTCCACCTCCACCGACGCGGTGCCCTCGCGCAGCGCCAGGGAGAGCGCGGCGGCGTCGGCGGCGGCGACCGCCTTCGCCACGTCCTGCACCCGCTTGCCGAACCGCTTGCCCAGCGCGCGGAAGTTGGCCTTCGCCGTGGTGTCCACCAGCGAACCGCCGACCTCCGCCAGCGACGCCAGCTTCGAGACGTTCAGCTCCTCGGTGATCTGCGCGTGCAGCTCGGGGTCGAGCGCGTCGAACCCGGACGCCGCGATCAGCGCGCGGGACAGCGGCTGACGCGTCTTCACCCCGGACTCCGCGCGGGTCGCCCGGCCCAGCTCCACCAGCCGCCGCACCAGGACCATCTGCTTCGACAGCTCCGGGTCGATCGCGCCCAGGTCCGCCTCCGGCCAGGACGACAGGTGCACCGACTCGGCGGCGCCCGGCGTCACCGGCACCACCAGGTCCTGCCACACCCGCTCCGCGATGAACGGAGTGATCGGCGCCATCAGCTGGGTCACCGTCTCCAGCACCTCGTGCAGCGTGCGCAGCGCGGCCTTGTCGCCCTGCCAGAAGCGGCGGCGCGAACGTCGGACGTACCAGTTGGACAGGTCTTCCACGAACGCCGAGAGCAGCTTTCCGGCGCGCTGGGTGTCGAAGGACTCCAGCGCCCGCGTCACCTGGTCGGTGAGCGCGTGCAGTTCGGACAGCAGCCAGCGGTCCAGCAGCGGCCGGGCGGCCGGGGCGGGGTCGGCGGCGGACGGCGCCCAGCCGGACGTACGGGCGTACAGCGCCTGGAAGGCGACCGTGTTCCAGTACGTCAGCAGCGTCTTGCGGACGACCTCCTGGATGGTGTTGTGCCCGACCCGGCGGGCCGCCCACGGGGAGCCCCCGGCCGCCATGAACCAGCGCACCGCGTCCGCGCCGTGCTGGTCCATCAGCGGAATGGGCTCCAGGGTGTTGCCCAGGTGCTTGGACATCTTGCGGCCGTCCTCGGCCAGGATGTGGCCCAGGCACACCACGTTCTCGTACGACGACTCCCCGAACACCAGGGTGCCGACCGTCATCAGCGTGTAGAACCAGCCGCGGGTCTGGTCGATCGCCTCGCAGACGAACTGCGCCGGGTAGCGGCTGTCGAACAGCTCCTTGTTCTTGTACGGGTAGCCCCACTGCGCGAACGGCATCGAACCCGAGTCGTACCAGGCGTCGATGACCTCCGGGACGCGCACCGCGGTCGCCGCGCAGCCCTCCTCGGGGCAGCCGAAGGTGACGGCGTCGATGTAGGGGCGGTGCGGGTCCAGCTCCGTGTGGTCGGTGCCGGTCAGCCCGGTCAGCTCCGCGCGGGAGCCGACGCAGGTGAGGTGCCCCTCGTCGCAGCGCCAGATGGGCAGGGGGGTGCCCCAGTAGCGGTTGCGGGACAGCGCCCAGTCGATGTTGTTGTTCAGCCAGTCACCGTAGCGGCCGTGCTTGATGGTCTCCGGGAACCAGTTGGTCTTCTCGTTCTCCGCGAGGAGTTCGTCCTTGATCGCGGTGGTCCGGACGTACCAGGACGGCTGCGCGTAGTACAGCAGCGCGGTGTGGCAGCGCCAGCAGTGCGGGTAGCTGTGCTCGTAGGGCAGGTGCCGGAACAGCAGGCCGCGGTCCTTGAGGTCCTCGGTGAGGCGTTCGTCGGCCTTCTTGAAGAACACCCCGCCGACCAGCGGGAGTTCCGCCTCGAAGGTGCCGTCCGGGCGGACCGGGTTGACCACGGGGAGGCCGTAGGCGCGGCAGACCTTGAGGTCGTCCTCACCGAACGCGGGGGACTGGTGGACCAGACCCGTGCCGTCCTCGGTGGTCACGTAGGTGGCGTTGACGACGTAGTGCGCGGGCTCGGTGAACTCCACCAGCTCGAAGGGGCGCCGGTACGTCCAGCGCTCCATCTCGGCGCCGGTGAAGGTCGCCCCGGTGCGCTCCCAGCCCTCGCCGAGCGCCTTGCCGACGAGCGGCTCGGCGACGACCAGCTGCTCGGTGCCGTCGGTGAGCACCGCGTAGGTGACCTCGGGGTGCGCGGCGACGGCGGTGTTGGAGACCAGGGTCCACGGGGTCGTCGTCCACACCAGCAGCGACGCCGTACCGGCCAGCGGGCCGGAGGTGAGCGGGAAGCGGACGTAGACCGAGGGGTCCACGACCGTCTCGTACCCCTGCGCCAGCTCGTGGTCGGACAGGCCGGTGCCGCAGCGCGGGCACCAGGGGGCCACCCGGTAGTCCTGGACCAGCAGGCCCTTGTCGAAGATCTGCTTCAGCGACCACCACACCGAGTCCACGTACTCGGGGGCCATCGTCCAGTACGCGCCGTCCAGGTCCGTCCAGTACCCCATGCGGGTCGTCAGCTCGGCGAAGGCGTCGGTGTGCCGGGTCACCGACTCGCGGCACTTCGCGTTGAACTCCGCGATGCCGTACGCCTCGATGTCCTGCTTGCCGGTGAAGCCCAGCTCCTTCTCCACCGCCAGCTCCACGGGAAGGCCGTGGCAGTCCCAGCCCGCCTTGCGGTCCACGTGGTAGCCGCGCATG
Organism: Streptomyces corallincola; assembly: GCF_019104725.1. Classification (GTDB taxonomy): domain Bacteria; phylum Actinomycetota; class Actinomycetes; order Streptomycetales; family Streptomycetaceae; genus Streptomyces; species Streptomyces corallincola. The sequence continues at coordinate 80,554 of NZ_JAHRXF010000019.1, forward strand.
GTGCGGAAGCGGGGGAAGACGTCCTTGAAGACGCGGGCCTCGATGTGGTGGGCACCGGGCATGCCGTTCGCGGTGGGCGGGCCCTCGTAGAACACCCACTCGGGGCGCCCCTCGGACTGCTCCAGGGTCTTGGCGAAGATCTTCTGGTCGCGCCAGAAGTCGAGCACGGCGTGCTCCAGCGCGGGCAAATCGACCTGGGCGGGCACCTGGCGGTACGTCGGCGCTGTCATCTGCGGGCATCCTCCAACGGACGTGCTGTCTTCCGTCGGAGGGACGAGAGCCTCGTGCTGCCTACGCCGTGTGCGGCGCGCTCCCGCGGTACCACCCTCCTTGGCCATCCCGCGGCGCCTGACCCCGGGCGGGCCCCCTCATTGGGGTGCGAAGCCGGTTCTACGGCCCGACGGGCGGGCTTTCCTCCGGCGGCTCCGGGGTGATCTTCACGTCGCGCCGGCCTCCGGGCTCCCACCGTCCCCGGATCGCTCTGCGCCGCGTACGCCGCTACTCGTCCCCATCCACGCTTCTCGCTGCCGCAAGTGTACGGCGCCCCGCCGACAGCGGCCGACCGGATGTGCGCACGGGACGCGTAGGGCGCCCGGCTGGGCCGAATGCGCCGCGCTCCGGCGGCCGGGCGCGAGGGACGGGGCGCGCGGCGATTACCCGGCGGGTTGCTGGGCACAACGGATGCAGTCGGCCGGGGAGGGGGTGCGGGCGGGCGAATCGGGCGGTGTGCCCCGTTGCCGCGGGCGCCAAGTCGATTTATCGTCCCAGCACGATTGACGAACATGATCACCACATGTGAAGGGGCCGCGGTCATGGTCGCTAGGAAGACGACGGCGAAGAAGGCCGTGGCCGGTGCCGAGGGGACGCCCGCGGCCGGGGACAGCGGTACGGACGCGGCGCGGACGGCGAAGAAGGCTTCCGGGAAGGCGACGGCGGCCGGGAAGGCGACGGCACGGAAAGCCGCCGCCGGGAAGGGCGCGGCGAAGAAGACGGCGGCGAAGCGGGCCGCGCACGAGGGGACGGCCGGGACGACGGCCGCGGGGGAGGGGACGCGGGCGGCTGCCGGGAGGACCGCCAAGAAGACCACCCGTAGGACCGCCGCCGGAGCGGCGGGCGGGAAGGCCGCCCACGCGGAGGGAACCGCGCGGGCGGGCGGCAGGAGCACGGCCAAGAAGGCGGGCGCGGCGCGGGCCGCGGAGCAGACGGGAGCCACGACAGTGGTTGCGAAGAAGACTCCTGGCACGGTCACGGCGGAGCAGGACGGCGGGGTGCCCAAGGCGCGCACGGGCGTCGTGGACCCCGCCGAGCTGGCGGTACGCCCCGGTGAGGACCCCTGGACCCTCCAGGAGGTCGAGGAGGCCCGTACGGAGCTGCACTCCGAGTCGGAGCGGCTGCGCGCCGAGATCAGCTCCTCCGAGTCGGCCCTGGCCGGGCTGATGCGGGACTCCGGGAACGGCGCGGGCGACGACGAGGCCGACACCGGCACCAAGAACATCACCCGCGAGCACGAGATGTCCCTCGCCGCCAACGCGCGCGAGATGCTCGACCAGACCGACCGCGCCCTGGAACGGCTGGACGCGGGCACCTACGGCGTCTGCGAGAACTGCGGCAACGCCATCGGCAAGGCGCGCATGCAGGCGTTCCCGAGGGCCACCCTCTGCGTGGAGTGCAAGCAGAAGCAGGAACGCCGCTCCTGACCGGGAGGCCCGGCCGTGCCGTGCCGTACCCTCGTCATCGGTCAAGGTTTCCAGGCTGAGGGACGCACATGGCAGAGGCGGAGCGCATCATCGGTACGCCGGACACCCCGGACGGCGGCGAGGCCGGAGCCGCCGCCGTGCCCGACGGTTCCGGCGCGACCGCCTCGGCGGCGCCCGGCGCGGGGGCGGACGCCGCCCGGCGGACCGGGCGCGGGCGCCGGATCGCGGTGCTGTTCGCGGTGGCCGCGTTCGCGTACGCCCTGGACATCGTCAGCAAGCTGCTCGTGGTGGCCAAGCTGGAGCACCACCCGCCGATCCGGCTGATCGGTGACTGGCTGGAGCTGAACGCGATCCGCAATCCCGGTGCCGCCTTCGGGTTCGGCGCCGCCTTCACCGTGATCTTCACGGTGATCGCGGCGGCCGTGATCGTGGTCATCGTCCGGCTCTCCCGCAAGCTGTACAGCTTCCCGTGGGCCGTCGCGCTCGGGCTGCTGCTCGGTGGCGCCCTCGGCAACCTCACCGACCGGATCTTCCGCTCGCCCGGCGTCTTCACCGGCGAGGTCGTGGACTTCATCGCGCCCAAGGGCTTCGCGGTGTTCAACCTGGCCGACTCCGCCATCGTGTGCGGCGGCATCCTGATCGTGCTGCTGTCCTTCCGGGGCCTGGACCCGGACGGGACCGTCCACAAGGACTGAGCCGGGGCGGTTCCGGGGCGGTTTTCCACAGGCCCGGCGGGCCGGGCGGGGACGGTTGTCCACAGGCCCGGTCGGGTGGGTCACGCCCGTCCTGCATACTCGACGGGTGAGCACGATTCCCGAGATCCGTACCCTGCCCGTGCCCGACGGCCTGGAGGGCGAGCGTGTGGACGCCGCCATCTCCCGGATGTTCGGCTTCTCCCGCACGAAGGCGGCCGAGCTGGCCGCGTCCGGCAAGGTGCAGGTGGACGGCGCCGTGGTCGGCAAGTCCGAGCGGGTGCACGGCGGGGCCTGGCTGGAGGTCGAGATGCCCCAGGCGCCCGCCCCGGTCCGGATCGTCGCGGAGCCCGTCGAGGGCATGGAGATCGTGTACGACGACGACGACGTGGTCGTGATCGTCAAGCCGGTCGGTGTGGCCGCGCACCCCTCGCCCGGCTGGAGCGGCCCCACCGTGATCGGCGGTCTCGCCGCCGCCGGGTACCGGATCTCCACCTCCGGCGCCGCCGAGCGCCAGGGCATCGTGCACCGCCTGGACGTCGGCACCTCCGGTCTGATGGTGGTCGCCAAGTCGGAGCGCGCGTACACCTCGCTGAAGCGCCAGTTCAAGGAGCGCACGGTGGACAAGCGCTACCACACGCTGGTCCAGGGCCACCCGGACCCGACCAGCGGCACCATCGACGCCCCCGTCGGCCGCCACCCGAACCACGACTACAAGTGGGCGGTCACCGCCGAGGGCAAGCCGTCGGTCACCCACTACGACCTCATCGAGGCGTTCCGCTCCGCGTCCCTGCTGGACGTGAAGCTGGAGACCGGCCGCACCCACCAGATCCGCGTCCACATGTCGGCCCACCGGCACCCCTGTGTCGGTGACCTCACCTACGGCGCCGACCCGACCATCGCCAAGCGGCTGCACCTGACCCGCCAGTGGCTGCACGCGGTCCGGCTCGGCTTCGAGCACCCCGGCGACGGACAGTGGGTGGAGTTCTCCAGCGACTACCCCGAGGACCTCCAGCGGGCACTGGACCGGGTCCGCGAGGAGACCTACGCGTGAGCACGGCGTACACCGTCCGCACCGCCGACGACCCCGCCGACCGCGAGAGCTGCTTCGCGGTGCGCAAGGAGGTCTTCGTGGTCGAACAGGGCGTCCCGCAGGACATCGAGTACGACGCGTACGACGCGACCGCGCTGCACGTGCTGGCCGTCCGGGACGACGGGGTGCCGCTCGGCACCGGGCGGCTGCTGCACGGCGCGGCGGCAGCCGGGAAGACCGGCGGTGACCCCTCGGTGGGCTCCCTGGGACGGCTCGCGGTCGCCCGCGAGGCGCGCGGTCTCGGCGTCGGCGTGGCCCTGGTGCGGGCCATCGAGGACGCGGCCCGCGCCCTCGGACTGACCGCGGTGGACCTGCACGCCCAGACCCACGCCACCGGCTTCTACGAGCGCCTCGGCTACGCGGCGTACGGCCCGGAGTACCTGGACGCGGGCATCCCGCACCGCTCGATGCGGCGCGCGGTCTGACGTACCGGAGGGCCGGGTGGTGTGATCCCGGTCCTGTCCGGACCGTGCGCGGACATGATCCGGTCCCGGCGGGGCACCGCCGTGATCAGGGTGGCGCAGACGGCCGCGCGGGGAACGGCGTGACAGGCTGGCGCCGACCCGCGAAGTGACCGTCGATCGGGGAGTGCCCGCCCGTGGACCAGTTGGCTCTGCTGTTCGTGCTGCTGCTCGGAGCCCTGCTGAGCGTCCCGGTCGGGGACCGGCTGGGACTGCCCGCGCCGGTGCTGATGACCGTGCTGGGCGGTGTGCTGGCGGTGGCCCGGTTCGTGCCCGACGTGGACATCCCGCCCGATCTCATCCTGCCCGCGCTGCTGCCCCCGCTGCTCTACGCGGCCGTACGGCGCACCTCCTGGCGGCAGTTCGCCGCCAACAAGCGGCCGATCTTCCTGCTCGCCGTCGCGCTGGTCTTCGTCACCACGCTCAGCGTGGCCGTTGTCGCGCACGCCATCGTGCCCGGCCTGCCGGTCGCCGCCGCCGTCGCGCTCGGCGCGCTGATCGCCCCGCCCGACCCGGTCGCCGCCACCGCAGTCGCCGGACGGCTCGGCCTGCCCCGCCGCCTGGTGTCCATCCTGGAGGGCGAGGGGCTGTTCAACGACGTCACCGCGATCGTGCTCTACCACGTGGCCATCGCCGCCGCCGTGAGCGGCGAGTTCTCGCCCTGGCGGGCCGGGCTCGCCCTCGTGCTGTCGGCCGTGGTCGCGGTGGTGATCGGGCTGGCGCTCGGCTGGGGCGCCAACCGGCTGATGGACCTGCTCGGCGACCCCACCCTCCAGATCGGCCTCACCCTGCTCGTCCCGTACGCCTCCTACGTGCTCGCGGAGGAACTGCGCGGCTCCGGGGTGCTCGCCGTGCTCACCACCGCGCTGTTCCTGTCCGAGTACGCCACCGGCGCCGACGACGTGATGACCCGGCTGGCCGGGCACACCTTCTGGGACATCATCGACACCCTGGTCACCGGGGTCGCGTTCGGGCTGATCGGCCTGGAACTGCACAACGCCATCCGGACGGCGGCCGGGCGCTGGGCCGAACTCCTCGGCTGGGCGGCGGCCGTCGCCGCGGTCGTCGTCCTGGTACGGCTGATGTGGCTCATGCCGGCGACCTGGCTGACCAAACGGCTGCACGCCCGGCGCGACTACGACGAGGAGATCCCGACCGGCTGGCGGGAGACCGTCGTGATGTGGTGGTCCGGGATGCGCGGGGTGGCCTCCGTCGCGCTGGCGCTGGCCGTGCCGCTCCAGGTGGACGACGGCTCACCCTTCCCGGACCGCGACGAGATCGTGTTCATCGCCTTCGGGGTCATCATCGCCACCCTCGTCCTCCAGGGCCTCACTCTGCCCTGGCTGGTGAAGCGCCTGCGGGTGCGCGCGGACTCCGAGCGGGAGAAGGCGTTCGAGAAGGAACTCGCGGTCCGCGCGGCCAAGGCGGCGAGGCGGCGGCTGCGGGAGATCGAACAGGTGGAGGAGCTGCCCGAGGAACTCTCCGAGCAGATGCTGCGCCGCGCCTTCGACATCGGCATCCGGATCAGCCCCGACATGGGCGAGGAGGAACGCCGCGAGGCGCACCGGCAGCGCGCGCGGCGACTCAAGCGCATCCGGCACATCCAGGGCGACATGCTCAGCGCCGCCCGGCACGAGGTGCTGGCCGCCCGCAGCGAGCCCGGCGCCGATCCGGAGGTGGTGGACCGGGTGCTGCGCCACCTGGACGTGCGCAGTCTGCGCTGAGGCCCCCTCCGGGTGTGGTCCGGAAGGGGCCTCGGTGGCGGGGAGGCGTCAGCCTCGGGCCGTGTGCGGGAGGTCGTACGCCTTGCGGAGCGTGGGCCGGTGGTCCCGCTCGGGGGCGTCCGCGCGGGGCGGGGGCACCGCCTCGCCGGTGTTGACGCGGGGCAGGGCGTACGGGTGGCTCTCGGTGAGCCAGGCGATCATCCGCTCGCGCACCGCGACCCGTACCGTCCAGATATCGTCCGCGTCCTTGGCGGTGACCAGGGCACGCACCTCGACGGTGTTCGCGGTGGTGTCGGTGAGGTTCAGCCCGTAGGAACGCCCGTCCCAGGCCGGGCACTCGCGCAGGATCTCCTTCAGCTTCTCCCGCATCTCCGCGACGGGCGCGCTGTGGTCGAGGTGCCAGAACACCGTGCCGGTCATCTGCGGGGTGCCGCGCGACCAGTTCTCGAACGGGTTGGACGTGAAGTACGACACGGGCATGGTGATCCGGCGCTCGTCCCAGGTGCGCACGGTCAGGAAGGTCAGGGTGATCTCCTCGACCGTGCCCCACTCGCCGTCCACCACCACGGTGTCCCCGATGCGGACCATGTCCCCGAAGGCGATCTGCAGCCCCGCGAACATGTTGGAGAGCGTGGACTGCGCGGCCACACCGGCGACGATGCCGAGAATCCCGGCCGACGCCAGCAGCGAGGCCCCGGCCGCGCGCATCGTCGGGAAGGTCAGCAGCATCGAGGCCCCGGCCACCACGATGACGACCGCGGAGACCACCCGCATGATCAGCTCCACCTGGGTACGCACCCGGCGCACCCGCGCCGCGTCCCGGTGGGCCCGCGCGTAACGGCTGTACGAGGTCTCCACGACCGCGCCCGCGATCCGGATCGCCAGCCAGGCCGCCGCGCCGATCAGCACCAGCGACAGTGTCCTGCCGATGCCGACCCGGTGCTCCTGGAGCAGCTGCGTCTGGTCGTACGAGCCTCTCAGCAGGGCCGTGCACAGCACGATCTGGTATGGCACGCGGGCGCGCCTCAGCAGCCCCCACAGGGGTGTCTCGCGGTTTCTCTCGTCGGCCTTGCGCAGCAGCCGGTCGGTGGCCCAGCCGATCGCCACGGTGATCAGCACGGCGCCACCGAGCACGATCAGGGGGCGAAGTACGTTCTCCATGCCTGCGCGCCTAACCGGAGTCGGCGGGTGATGAACATGTGACTTCCGGCGCCGAGCGGGTATCCGGTGGCGCGCGTCCCGGCCCGCGCCCCTGCTGGCACGATGGCCCCATGAACATCATGCTGTTTCACTCGACCTACGGTCTGCGGCCCGCCGTCCGCGAGGCGGCCGACCGGCTGCGCGCCGCCGGACACGAGGTGTGGACCCCCGACCTCTTCGAAGGGCGTACGTTCACCACGGTCGAGGAGGGCATGGAGTTCAACGAGTCCGTCGGCAAGGACGAACTCCTGCGGCGCGCGGTGCTCGCGGCGGCGCCGTACTCCGAACGCGGCCTGGTGTACGCCGGGTTCTCGCTGGGCGCGTCCGTCGCGCAGACCCTCGCCCTCGGTGACGAGCGGGCACGCGGACTGCTCCTGCTGCACGGCACCTCGGACATCGCGCCCAACGCCACCGCCGACGAACTCCCGGTCCAGCTGCACGTGGCCGAGCCCGACCCGTTCGAGACCGACGACTGGCTGAGCGCCTGGTACCTCCAGATGGGCCGCACCGGCGCCGACGTCGAGATCCACCGCTACCCCGGCGCCGGCCACCTCTACACCGACCCCGGCCTCCCCGACTGGGACGCGGAGGCCGCCGAGGCCACCTGGCGCGTGGCGCTCGGCTTTCTCGCCGAGATCGAGGACGCGCGGCCTTAGCGCGGGGGCGTCCGGCGCGGGCGCGGGCGACGGCGGAGCCCGGGGTGGCGTCGGCGCTCGGCGTCACCCGGGTCCACAGCAGGACACCGTCGGGCAGCGGGTCGCCGGAGGAGATGCCGCGCAGGAAGGCGGGCGCGTCCGAGGCGGCCCGAGCCGGCGGCGCGGCGACGAGCGGAGCGGCCAGGACAGCCGTCGCCGCCGTGGCCTTGACGATCGTACGGCGGCGCGGGAGCGCGAGTTGGCACCCTCGGAAGCCGAGTTGATCTATATCGACTGGTCACAGCACATCAGGTTACTGATTGGTGTGGTATTCGCGAGTGAGCTCCCGGATGCGCCCTTTGTTTCGTTTGGGTCCTCAGCCAACAGAGCGCCCCCTCGGACCCATTGAAGGAATTCCGAGAGGGCGATTCAGGAAACCGTGGAAACGGCCGGATGTCAGCTGACTCGGACGCCGGTCAACAGTGCTTCACCGTGCCCGACTTGAGGGCCAGGTGCCCGTTGTAGATCCATCCCTCGTTCACGCGGGTCCACTGGTTGCCGTAGCTGTTGACGACGAAGCACCAGGCGTTCAGGTCGAAGCCCGGCGCCATGCTCTGTACCGCCGTGCACTCCGACGCGGGCTCCTTGTACGCCTTCGCGCCGCCCACGACCACGACAACCCCGTTGGATATGTTGCTGGCCGACACGTGATCACAGGCTGCGGCGGCCGCCGTGCCTGCGGTCGCCACGTTCACCGCGACGCCGCTCATTGCCAGTGCGGTCGCCCCCAGCACCCCCGCCAGCTTCTTGCGGAATCCCATGCGTTTCCCCGTTTCCCTGACAAAGTGATCTTATGGAACCTCGATTCAATCGGATGTCGATGGAGCTGACTACAGGATTCTCGGAAAGGATCTGGCCGAAAATGATCAGGTTTGACGCATGGGTGCGGGTTGGCTGACCGCAGAATCACCCGATGCGGTGTCCCGGGGGGCAGTGGTCCGTCTTCTTCCCGCAGTCGTTCAGATCGTGTTCGTCCTGGGGTTGAGCGAGCTCGCGGCGTACGATCACCCGCGTCCCGTCCGGCCCCCTGTCCGGATCGAGCATGCTCGATTCCCATGAATGGGAGCGGCTGGATGGCGAGTTGAAGTCGGGACCACTCGCACGGGGATGGGGCGACGAGTTCCAGGGCCGGACGCTGAAACGGGTCAGGCCGCTGATCGGGCGGATGTTTCGCCTCGGGCCTTTCCGGTGATGCGATCAGATCGGCATGGCCATGTCCAGCTCGGGGCATCGGCGGTGTGGTGCCGGGACGAGATCAACGCGCATGTGGTCGAGGAGCTGACTGTCTGGTCGATGGAATCGACGAGTTCACCGAGCGGTTCGAATGGGAAGTGTCCTGGGCCGGAAGCCGGCCCAGGACACTTCCCATCTCTGTGGGCCGCGGAGCTAGGACTGAAGAGCCTTCTGTATTGCGGTATTGAAGTCGGGGACCGACATGGGGGCGTTCGTGCCGTCGCTGCCGGTGAGAATCTTGCCGTCCATGAGCAACGTCGGAGTTCCCTGGATTTTGTACTTCTTGCTGTCCGTGTCGAACTTGTCGTTCATCACCAGCGCCCACTTGTCGTAGGTGCCGTCCTTCACGTTCTTCTGGAACGCGGTGTTGTTCTTCAGGGTGCTCACGGTGTTCGCGACCTTGATCAGGTAGTCGTCGCTCTTGAACTTGTCGTCCTGCTCGTCCGGGTGGTATTTCGTCGAGTAGAGAGCGCTCTTGTAATCGAGGAAGGCCTCGGGGCTGACGTTCAGGGCCGCGCCCAGTGCGCTCAGCGCGTTCTTGGAGCCCTCGCCCGGGATTCGGTCGTCGAGGAAGGTGGCGCCGACGTACTGAATTTTGAACTCGCCTGCATCGAGATCCTTCTTGACCGTCGGGCCGACCGTCTGCTCGAACTGCGCGCAGATCGGGCAGCGCGGGTCCTCGAAGATCGTCAGGGTCTTCTTGGCGTCGGCCTTGCCGATGACGACCGTGGTGCCGTCCTTGCCCGAGGTGTTGGCGGGAGCGACGACGGGGGCGGTCTTGGCGGCCTCCCAGTGGCTGGGCTTGTTCGCCTGGACGACCGCGTAGCCTATGCCGCCCGCGAGGGCGAGGACCGCGACGACCGACCCGGCCACGACGACCTGGCGCTTGACCTTGGCACGCTTGGCCTGGCGCTCGCGCTCGACGCGCAGCCGCTCGCGCGCCTGCGACTTGGCCGCCTGGCTGTTCCTGCTGCTCATGTGGGATGTCTCCATGTGGGACGCGCGCACAGGGTGCGCGGAATGCGTATGGGGGACTCGGTGTGCGCCGGAGGGTGCCGCGCCGGTCAGGCGGGCACCGGGGCGGACGGCGGTCCCCGTCGTCCCAGGGAGTGCGCGAGAAGCAGGCCGCCCGTGCCGGGCGCGGCGGCCGAGGCGCGCGGGCGGGGCGCCCTGCGGACCAGGGGCCGTACGGCGACGGCGGCGACCGCGAGCAGCAGCGGCCGGAAGGTGGTCGTGGCCAGCGCGCGCAGGAACTGGGTCAGCGCCCGCTCGCCCCGGCGCAGCCAGGCCGCGGCCAGCAGCCCGACGCCCACGTGCGCGGCGAGCAGCAGCCAGGCGGTGGCCGGACCGGCGTGCGCGAACAGCGCGGCGGGCGCGTGACCGGGATCGGCCGCCACCCGCGCCAGCGGGGTGCCGACCGCGCCGCTGCACAGCACGTCCAGGCCGACCGCGTGCAGCGGACCCGCCACCGGGCCGCCCGCCGCGCCGTAGCAGGCGTGCTGGCCGGTGGTGAAGACGGTGTCCGAGGCCAGCTCCAGCGGCACCAGCAGGGCCGCGATACGGCCGAAGCCGCGCTCGCGGCCCGCCAGGGCGAACGCGGTGGCGAAGACACCCGCCGCGACGGCGGCCACGGCCGCGACGGGCAGCGGGGTCCGGGACAGCAGGACGTGCGACGCGGTGCCGAGCGTCACGACCACGGCCGTGAACAGGGCCGCGCGCACGGCTCTGAGGTGGGTCCCGGATATGTCCATAGCAGGGGGAGTGTGTCACGGGGCCCGGTAAGGGACCCCTAAAGGCTGGCTGTGCGTGACGGAGGGCGGTGCGTGCCGAAGATTACAGCCCCGGAATCCGCCCGTTGCGGAACAGGTCGAGGAAGATCTGATGATCGGCCCGCGCCCGTGCGCCGTAGCTGTGCGCGAAGTCCACCAGCAGCGGCGCGAACCCCTCCTCGTCGGCCGCCAGCACCGCGTCGATCGCCCGCTCGGTGGAGAACGGCACCAGGGACTCGCCGGACTGGTCGTCGGCCGCCGCGTGCATGCTCGCGGTGGCCCGGCCGAGGTCCGCGACGACCGCCGCGATCTCCTCCGGGTCGTCCAGGTCGCTCCAGTCCAGGTCCACCGCGTACGGCGAGACCTCAGCGACCAACTGGCCCTGGCCGTCCAGCTCGGTCCAGCCCAGCCACGGGTCGGCGTGCGCCTGGAGCGCGCGCTGCGAGATCACCGTGCGGTGCCCCTCGTGCAGGAAGTACCCCGCGACCGCCGGGTCCGTGATGTGCCGGGACACCGCCGGGGTCTGCGCCTGCTTGATGTAGATCACGACGTCGTTCTCCAGCGCGTCGCTGTGCCCCTCCAGCAGGATGTTGTACGACGGCAGCCCCGCCGAGCCGATCCCGATGCCCCGGCGCCCCACCACGTCCTTCACCCGGTACGAGTCCGGGCGGGCCAGCGAGGTCTCCGGCAGCGTCTCCAGATAGCCGTCGAAGGCCGCCAGCACCTTGTACCGGGTCGCCGCGTCCAGCTCGACCGAGCCGCCGCCGGGCGCGAACCGGCGCTCGAAGTCCCGGATCTCCGTCATCGACTCCAGCAGCCCGAACCGGGTCTGCGCGCGGGCGTCGCGCAGCGCGTCCAGCAGCGGACCCTCGGCGCTGTCCAGGGTGAACGGAGGCATCTCGTCGTCCTTGGCGCCGGTCGCCAGGGCGCGGACCCGCTCGCGGTACGCCTCCGCGTACACCGTGATCAGCTCGGTGATCTGCGCGTCGCTGAGCGCCTTGGCGTACCCGAGCAGCGCCACGGAGGCGGCGAAGCGCTTCAGGTCCCAGGTGAAGGGGCCGACGTACGCCTCGTCGAAGTCGTTGACGTTGAACACCAGGCGGCCGGACGCGTCCATGTACGTGCCGAAGTTCTCGGCGTGCAGATCGCCGTGCACCCAGACCCGCGAGGTGCGCTCGTCCAGGTACGGGCCGCCCCGGCGCTCGGCGGCCAGGTCGTGGTAGAAGAGGCAGGCCGTGCCCCGGTAGAAGGCGAACGCGGATGCGGCCATCTTCCGGAACTTCACCCGGAACGCGGCCGGATCGGCGGCCAGCAGCCGGCCGAAGGCGGTGTCGAGGACGGCGAGGATCTCCTCGCCGCGCTGTTCGTCGCCGAGCTGGGGAACCGACATCGGGGGGTGCCTCCTGGTGCGCGAGTGACGCGGTTGGTGCGGACGGGACATACCGGCCGATCAGGGCATTTCACGACCTGTCACGGCGGTGTCACCGCTGTCTCCAACGGGCGACGCGCCACGGGAGTGCCCGGTTCCCGGAGGCCGGGTGGCGGCCGTTTGTTTGATTGGCTTTGTCGGACCACCTCCCAACGTTGGGAGGTGGTTCCAAGATCGAGACGTGGGTCCGCGGGGGACCGCTCCCGCTGTCGGTGCCGGGGCATAGACTTCGACGCTGTCCCCCGGAGTGCGCGCCAGTCACATCAGCCCCGGCCGGACCACCGCAGCCGCCCGCTCTCCCTGGAGGCCGAAACCGTGTCGAAGCCGCCGTTCACGCACCTGCACGTCCACACCCAGTACTCGCTGCTGGACGGTGCCGCGCGGCTCAAGGACATGTTCGACGCCTGCAACGAGATGGGCATGACGCACATCGCCATGTCCGACCACGGCAACCTGCACGGGGCCTACGACTTCTTCCACACCGCGAAGAAGGCGGGGGTCACCCCGATCATCGGCATCGAGGCGTACGTCGCGCCCGAGTCCCGGCGCAACAAGCGCAAGATCCAGTGGGGCCAGCCGCACCAGAAGCGGGACGACGTGTCCGGTTCCGGCGGTTACACCCACAAGACGATGTGGGCGGTCAACAGCACGGGCCTGCACAACATCTTCCGGCTCTCCTCCGACGCGTACGCCGAGGGCTGGCTCCAGAAGTGGCCGCGCATGGACAAGGAGACCATCTCGCAGTGGTCCGAGGGCGTGGTGGCCTCCACCGGCTGCCCCTCGGGCGAGGTGCAGACCCGGCTGCGGCTCGGCCAGTTCGACGAGGCCATCAAGGCGGCCTCCGACTACCAGGACATCTTCGGCAAGGACCGGTACTTCCTGGAGCTGATGGACCACGGCATCGACATCGAGCACCGGGTCCGCGACGGCCTGCTGGAGATCGGCAAGAAGCTCGGCATCCCGCCGCTGGTCACCAACGACTCGCACTACACCTACGCCCACGAGGCGCAGGCCCACGACGCGCTGCTGTGCATCCAGACCGGCAAGAACCTCTCCGACCCGGACCGCTTCAAGTTCGACGGCACCGGCTACTACCTGAAGTCCACGGACGAGATGTACGCCATCGACTCCTCGGACGCCTGGCAGGAGGGCTGCGCCAACACCCTCCTGGTCGCCGAGATGGTGGACACCACCGGCATGTTCCAGGAGCGGAACCTGATGCCGAAGTTCGACATCCCGGACGGCTTCACGGAGATCACCTGGTTCAAGGAGGAGGTCCGCCGGGGCATGGAACGCCGCTTCCCCGGCGGTGTCCCCGACGACCGGCAGAAGCAGGCCGAGTACGAGATGGACGTCATCATCCAGATGGGGTTCCCGGGGTACTTCCTCGTCGTCGCCGACTTCATCATGTGGGCGAAGAACCAGGGCATCGCGGTGGGCCCCGGCCGTGGTTCGGCGGCCGGTTCGATCGTGGCGTACGCGATGGGCATCACCGACCTCGACCCCATCCCGCACGGCCTGATCTTCGAGCGGTTCCTCAACCCGGAGCGCGTCTCCATGCCGGATGTCGATATCGACTTCGACGAGCGCAGGCGCGTGGAGGTCATCCGGTACGTCACGGAGAAGTACGGCGCCGACAAGGTCGCCATGATCGGCACGTACGGCAAGATCAAGGCGAAGAACGCCATCAAGGACTCGGCGCGCGTGCTGGGTTACCCGTACGCGATGGGCGACCGGCTCACCAAGGCCATGCCCGCCGACGTGCTCGGCAAGGGCATCGACCTCAACGGCATCACCGACTCCTCGCACCCGCGCTACAGCGAGGCGGGCGAGATCCGGGGGATGTACGAGAACGAACCGGACGTGAAGAAGGTCATCGACACCGCCAAGGGCGTCGAGGGCCTGGTCCGGCAGATGGGCGTGCACGCTGCCGGTGTGATCATGTCCAGCGAGACCATCACCGAGCACGTCCCTGTGTGGGTCCGCCACACGGACGGTGTCACCATCACCCAGTGGGACTACCCGAGCTGCGAGTCGCTCGGCCTGCTGAAGATGGACTTCCTGGGTCTGCGCAACCTGACGATCATGGACGACGCCGTCAAGATGGTGAAGTCCAACAAGGGCGTCGAGATCGACCTGCTGAGCCTCCCGCTCGACGATCCGACGACCTTCGAACTCCTCCAGCGCGGCGACACCCTCGGCGTCTTCCAGTTCGACGGCGGCCCGATGCGCTCGCTGCTGCGGCTGATGAAGCCCGACAACTTCGAGGACATCTCCGCCGTCTCCGCGCTCTACCGTCCCGGCCCGATGGGCATGGACTCGCACACCAACTACGCGCTGCGCAAGAACAAGCTCCAGGAGATCACCCCGATCCACAAGGAGCTGGAGGAGCCCCTCACCGAGGTCCTGGACGTCACCTACGGTCTGATCGTCTACCAGGAGCAGGTGCAGAAGGCCGCCCAGATCGTCGCCGGGTACTCCCTCGGCGAGGCCGACATCCTGCGCCGCGTGATGGGCAAGAAGAAGCCCGAGGAACTGGCGAAGAACTTCACCATCTTCCAGACCGGCGCGCGCAAGAACGGCTACAGCGACGAGGCGATCCAGGCCCTGTGGGACGTACTGGTCCCGTTCGCCGGTTACGCGTTCAACAAGGCGCACTCCGCCGCGTACGGCTTGGTGTCGTACTGGACCGCCTACCTCAAGGCCAACTACCCGGCCGAGTACATGGCGGCGCTGCTGACCTCCGTCAAGGACGACAAGGACAAGTCGGCGATCTACCTCAACGAGTGCCGCCGCATGGGCATCAAGGTGCTCCCGCCGAACGTCAACGAGTCGGTGCACAACTTCGCCGCCCAGGGCGACGACGTGATCCTCTTCGGTCTGGGGGCGGTGCGCAACGTCGGCACCAACGTGGTCGAGTCGATCATCAAGAGCCGCAAGGCCAAGGGGAAGTACGCCTCCTTCCCCGACTACCTCGACAAGGTCGAGGCGGTCGCCTGCAACAAGCGCACCACCGAGTCGCTGATCAAGGCGGGCGCGTTCGACACGATGGGCCACACCCGCAAGGGCCTCACCGCGCAGTACGAACCGATGATCGACAACGTGGTCGCGGTCAAGCGCAAGGAGGCCGAGGGGCAGTTCGACCTCTTCGGCGGCATGGGCGACGAGGCGGCGGCCGGTGAACCCGGCTTCGGACTCGACGTCCAGTTCTCCGAGGACGAGTGGGACAAGACGTATCTGCTCGCGCAGGAACGGGAGATGCTCGGCCTCTACGTCTCCGACCACCCGCTGTTCGGTCTGGAGCACGTGCTGTCCGACAAGGCGGACGCGGGTATCGCCCAGCTCACCGGCGGCGAGCACGCGGACGGCGCGGTCGTCACCATCGGCGGGATCATCTCCGGCCTCCAGCGCAAGATGACCAAGCAGGGCAACGCCTGGGCCATCGCCACCGTCGAGGATCTGGCGGGCTCCATCGAGTGCATGTTCTTCCCCGCGACCTACCAGCTCGTCTCGACCCAACTCGTCGAGGACGCCGTGGTGTTCGTCAAGGGGCGGCTCGACAAGCGGGAGGACGTGCCCCGGCTGGTCGCGATGGAGCTCCAGGTTCCGGACCTCTCCAACGCGGGCACCAACGCGCCGGTGATCCTCACCATCCCGGTCACCCGCGTCAGCCCGCCCATGATCAGCCGCCTCGGGGAGATCCTCACCCACCACCGGGGCGACAGCGAGGTCCGGATCAAGCTCCAGGGCCCGCGCAAGACGACGGTGCTGCGGCTCGACCGGCACCGGGTGAAGCCGGACCCGGCGCTGTTCGGTGACCTGAAGGTGCTGCTGGGCCCGTCGTGCCTGGCGGGGTGAAACGCCGCCGTACGAACGCCGCGTGAACAAGGGGCGCACCCGAGTGGGGTGCGCCCCTTCTCACGCATACGCACCATGCACGATCAACGCGGTGGCACCGTGGAATCGACGCGGAACGCGGGACCTTCGCAGAATGCGGGCGTCAACTGCCCATGAAGTCGGCCCGGAAGTCGGCCCGAAAGTCGGCTCAGTTGTGGCCGAAGCGCTTCTGCTGCTTGCGGGCGGCGGCCGAGGGGCTGCCGGTGGCGCCCGCGAGCGGGGCCTCGTGCTCCTCGGTGGTGCGCTGCGCGCGCTCGGCGCCCTGCTCGGACTGGGCGGCGCGGTTCTGGGGGCCGTTCTGCTTGCGGTTCTTGTTCTTGGCCATGATCTGCCTCCTGAAGGGGGATCGTGGGGGGCCAGGACCGAAACCAGATTCACATAGGCTGATATCAGGCGCATGTCGGATAATTACCGTGTGTGACAGGGGTGGTGGGCGGACGCCCGCCGCAAACGCCACGCCGAAGATCGAGTTCGGGCCGTTAACCCCCGCGTGGTCGGGCAGACTCGAAGGAAGCCAACGAACAGCCGACATACAGAGCCTCGGGGAAGAGGGTGAGTCGCGTGGACCGCTGCATCGTCCTGGTGGACGCCGGGTATCTGCTGGGCGCCGCCGCGAGCCTCCTCGCCGGTGAGCCCTCCCGCTCCCGGATCACCGTCGATCACGCCGCGCTGATCCAGGGGCTGCGCGAGCGCGCCGAGGCCGAGACCCAGCAGCCACTGCTGCGCATCTACTGGTTCGACGGCGCCCCCGACCGCGTGCCCCAGCCCGAGCACCGGCGGCTCCGCGTGATGCCCAGAGTGACCGTCCGGCTCGGCGCCCTCACCCGCAGTGACGGTCGGTGGGCGCAGAAGGGCGTGGACGCCGCGATGCACGCCGAGCTGACCGAACTCGCCCGCAACCGCGCCTGTTCCGATGTCGTCCTGGTGACCGGCGACGGTGATCTGCTGCCGGGCATGATGGCGGCCAAGGAGCACGGAGTCGCCGTACACCTGTGGGCGGTGCAGGCCGCCGACGGCGACTACAACCAGTCCGAGGACCTGGTCGCCGAGGCCGACGAGCGGCGTGTGCTGGACCGGGCCTGGATCACCCAGGCCGTCCGCGCCAAGGAGCACGCCGGGGTGTGCGCCCCGCCGCCCGTGCCCCGGCCCGAGATCGCCGCGATCCTCTCCGCGCCGCTGCCCGAGTCCGCCCCGTCGTCCGCGCGGCCCGCCGAGCACCCCGAAGACGAGCCCGTCCGCCCGGCCGCCCCCGACACACCCGAGCACGGGGCACGGGAGCGGGTGCCCGCGCCCGCCAAAGGCGTCCCCACCCCCAAGGACCTCGCCGCCCTGCGCGCGCCCGGCCCGCACCCCGTGCAGCAGCCGGGCAGCGCGACCCTGAGGTGGTCCTCGGACAAGGGCTGGGTGGACCGCCCCGGCACGGCCGCCGAGCCCCCCGAGGCCGCCGCCATGCCCACCCTCGCCCAGCTCACCACCGCCGAGCAGCGCTGGGCCGACCGCGAGGAGGACATCACCACCGTCGGCGGCGACCCCTACGAGGTCGGCCAGGTCTTCGCCCGCCGCTGGATGTCCCGCCTCGGCGACCAGCACCACCTCCAGAAGCTCTCCACCATGTACCCCCGCATCCCCCACCGCGTGGACGGCGAACTCCTCCGCTACGCCGCCCGCTTCGGCCTCCTCGCCCACAAGGACGACCAGATCGACGAACATGATCGTTACGCCATTCGGGCGGGGTTCTGGCGCGAGATGGATGTCCCGGCGGGGGCGGAGCACGCGTCCGCGGGGGAGTGAGGAGCCCGATGTCCGGGCGGGGGAGTGCGCGCGCGGGTCGGCTTCGGCGCGGGGCCGATTCCTCGCCGGGCGGAGTCCGTACGGGGGTGGGGGCATCGTGGCCGACCAGGATCTCGGCGGGAACCTGGCCCGCCTGCGCCGGTCGGCGTCCCTGACCCGGGCGGAACTGGCCGAGCGCTCCGGGGTTCCGGTGGAGGTCATCCACCGGCTCGAACAGGGACGCGCCCACTCGGCGCGCCTCCCCGTGCTGCACGCCCTGGCGAACGGCCTCGACGTGGAGCTGACCGCGCTGCTCGGCGACCCGCCCGCCGTCCCTGCCGAGGGGCCGCGCTTCGTCGCCGTACGACGCGCCGTCATGCCCGTACTGGGGGCGCCCTCGCAGCCGCCGGGGGAGGGTTTCTCGCTGGACCGCTTGCGCGAGCGGACAGCGGACGGCTGGACCCGTTACCACGCGGCCGAGTTCGACACCGTGCTGGAGGCGCTGCCCCACCTGATCGCGGAGGCCCGCTCCGCCGCCGTGACCGACGCCGCCGGACACGGGGCCCTGGCGAAGGCGCTCCAGCTCGCCGGGCACGTGGCCGTCCGCACGGGCAGTACCGATCTCGCCCTGACGGCCCTGGAACGCGCCGTGGACGCGGCCGAGCGGTCCGCCGATCCGCTGCTCCGGGCCGTGGTCGTGAACTCCGTCGCGTGGACGTACCAGCGCCAGGGGCGGCTGGAGGACGCGCTGTACATTGCGCTCGGCGCCGCGGAGACGCTGCGCGACGGCGGCCACACCGGCACGGCCGACGGGCTCAAGGTCTGGGGCGCGCTGACGATGAGTGCCGCCACCTCGGCGGCCCGCAGCGGCGACCACGACCGCGCGGCCGGTCTCATGGCACGCGCCGAGACCGAGGCGGCCCGTGTCCCCGCGCTCCCCGCCGCCGGTGACCCCCGCAGGGTGAGCGTCTTCAGCACGTCATCGGTACGCATCGAACGCGTCCGCCTGGCCGTGCAGTTCGGGCACCCCGAGGAGGCGTTGCACCTGGCGAAGGGGCTGCGGCTGGCAAGCGACACCCCGCCGTCCTGGCGCACCTGGCTGCTGCTGGACGTCGCTCGGGCCCACACGGATCTGGGGCACGGGGCTCGCGCGGTGCGGGTACTGGAGTCCCTGCGGCGAATCGCGCCCGCGTGGATGCGGCATCACACGTCGGCCGTGGGCATCGTGCGGGATCTGGAGGAGCTGGAGGATCGGCCGCCGGGGGTGGGGGAGTTGGCGGAGTTTCTGGGGGTGAGGGGCATCAACTGATTTGATCTGAAGCTTCCTTGAGCACGCGCACGCAGCAGTACCGTGGTGACGGATGAGGGAGGGCAGTCCATGCCCGGTGAACACGGACTCGGAGACCGGCTGCGTGAGATCAGGAAGCAACGCGGCCTCTCATCAAGAGAATTGGCGCGGGCTTCGGGGGTCAGCCATTCGCTGATCACGAAGCTCGAACAGGGTGTGGTCGCGGATACGCGGATGGAGACCGCCCGGAAGCTGGCCAGTGCGTTGCGGGTGCCGACGACCTCGTTGGTCACGCGGGCGCCTGCCGAGCCGTACCCCGCTCCCGAGCCGTGGCAGGCGCTTCAGCATGCCGTGGAGCGCCCGGCCGAGCAGCCCGAGGAGGAGCCGACGACCCGAGGTGTGCTGGACGGCTTGGAGGCTGTTCGGGCGGCCCACTTCGGCAAGCGGATGCGGGAGG
The DNA here is from genome assembly GCF_019104725.1 of Streptomyces corallincola. Taxonomy (GTDB): domain Bacteria; phylum Actinomycetota; class Actinomycetes; order Streptomycetales; family Streptomycetaceae; genus Streptomyces; species Streptomyces corallincola. Next base: position 99,959 of record NZ_JAHRXF010000019.1, read on the forward strand.
CGGTGGACCTCCTGGTGCCGCTGCTGCGGGACGCGGAAGCCCTCGGGGACGCACCGGCCGCGCGGGCGGCGCGTGCCCAGCTGCTCCAGATCGCCGGTTCGACGCTGACGGGCGCCCGCCAGTACGCCGCCGCCGAGACGGCGTTGCGCCGCGCTTTGGACGAAGCCCCGGACCGCCTCAGGGCGGCGAGCGTCATCACCACCTGGTCCTGGCTGCTGGTCCGCCAAGGACGCTTCGACGCCGCTCGTGACCTGGCGGTGAAGTGGGCGGACGACGCGGAGCCCCGGCTGTCCCGCGCGACCGGCGAGGAGATCGCGGCCTGGGGGTGGCTGCTCATCCAGGGACAGGCGGCCGCCCTCCGGGACAACCGGGGCGGGGAAGCCGCCGACATGCTGCGCCTCGCCCGGTCGGCTGCCGTGGCCACCGGGCCACTGGGCGACGGTGACGTGCGCCTTGCCACCTGGGGGCCCGCCACGGTCGCCTACAAGGCCGCCGAGCAGGGAGTCGTGACGGACAGACCGGACCAGGTGCTGGAGATCGCCTCCCGGATGAAGGGCGGTAAGGGCTCCGAGTACCACCGCCATCGGCTGGACGTGGCGAAGGCGTACACCATGACCCGGCAGCACGGCCGCGCCTTGGAAGTGCTGGGCGAAGTCGCGGCCGAGGCGCCCGAGTGGATCGCCGAGCAGCCGTACGCCCGAGACACGCTTGCCGACACGATCGCCCGACGCCGCACCCTCACGAACGAGACGCGTCAACTTGCCGACCTGATGGGTCTCCCGCTCTGAACTTCCCTGTTCATATGTGTTGCTGGTGCCAGGTCAGGCTGTTCTCACTTCGCGTGTGATCCGCCCGCGTTCCGCCGAATTGTTCTGTGGCGGCCTGGTTCGCTTGCGCAGGTCCGCCAAGTGCGCTCCGAACGGGCGTTGTTCCGCTGGGCCGTTCATGGGACGGTCAGCAACAAGTGGCCGTAGTCGTTGAGCACTTCGCGTGCCTCGGGTACGTCCTCGAATTCCCTCAGCCGGTGGAGAACCTTCCGGGCCCGGTCCGCCGTGCGCTCCGATGAGAGGTCTCCGGACGTGTCGATGACACGACGAGCCTCTTCGGCGGCTTGCTCGGGCTCGTTCGCGTCTGCCAGCGCCACGGCGAGCCATGACCGGTAAAGGGCCATTTCCCGAGCGTGGGTGGCGTCATAGCGCGCCAGCACCTCCTGGAGCAGCGGCACCGCGCGCAGCGGACGGCGTAGCTCGGTGAACACCCGCGCGTCCATGACCTCCAGTTCCTCGCGGTTCACCCAGTACGCCCATGAGGGGGCCGGGGGGCCGCCCGTGAAGTCCAGAGCGGCGTGTGCCTGGCCCAGCGCCCGCAGAGCTGACTGCGACTCCCCGGTACGGGTATGCGCCCAAGCCACACGGTCCAGGAACAGAGCGCGCGCCACGGCCGGCGCGTCCGGCCCGGCCTCCGCCACGGCTGCCTTCGCCAACTCCAGGCCTTCCTTCTCTCGGCCCGTGTTCGTCAGGTGGTAGCCGAGGCTGCCCGCGAGCTGTGCCACGAGGGGCGCGTCCCCGGCCTGCCGGGCGGCCGAGATACCGATTCGGTAGGCCCGTTCCGCGTCCCCGCCGCGCCCCGCGTCCGAGGCGATCCACCCGACGATCTGGCCCAACTCCCCGATCTGGACCAGCAGCCCACCCCCGGTCTCCTCGGAGTGCTCGGACTCTCGGTACAGCCGAATGGCAGCCCGCAGTTCACGGAAGGCGGGGGCAATCAAGTCCCCACCCGACAGCACGTCATCCGCGAGCCGGAGGCCATGTACGCGAGCCGCCAAGTCGTCCACAGCGGTGGCGCCGATCCGACGGCCGGATGGGGCTGCCAGGGCCTCCAAGGCGTCTCCGTCGGGCAACAGGTCCGCCAGGGTGGCCGTGATCCCAGGAAGGGTGATCCGGGCGTCACCCCGCGCGTAGGCGGCGGCCTGTTCCAACTCGGGCAGGGGCACTCCGAGCAACTGGGCGAACGCAGGCAGCCATACATCCGGGACGCGTCCGCCCCGCTCCCACCGGGAGACCTCGTTCCGGGTGAGCGACTGCGCGCCGGACACGGCGCAGAGTGCGGCGGCGAACCGACTTTGCGAGCGGCCGGAGTGCCGCCGCAGACCGGCGAGGTACGCCCCGAACTCACGGCGCCGCTCAGTGGTGTTGCTCATGTGGCCCCCTCGGTCTCCAGTGTGGCCCCTCCCTGGCCCCCTGTGTGGCTCCTCCGTGCGATCACGCCCTCCGGTTGTCTGGACCCACAGCGCCCCGGCGGTCGTACGCGCCGCTCCGGGCTCGGCCGCTCCGAGGAGGCAGACCGTCATGCAGCAGCCCACTACTCGGGTACGTCCGACCGGGCATCCCGGTTACAGCCAGACCCTGCCCAGGCAGCCGGAGAGTGCTGGTGTGGCTCGGCGGTTGGTGTGGGCCGCCTGTGCTGTGTGGGGGATGGAGGGACTGGCCGAGGATGCCGCGCTCGTCGTGTCCGAGCTGGTGGGCAATGCCGTGCGGCATGCGCGGCGGGAGTCGGTCAGGGTGGTGGTGGAGCGGCCCGCGCCCGGCACCGTTCGGGTCGCCGTCTCGGACTTCTCCACGCGGGTGCCGGAGCTGTGCGTGCCGGGGGCGGGGGCCGACGGCGGGCGGGGGCTGTTGCTTGTGGCGGGGCTCTCCGTGCGGTGGGGGGGGGGGGGGGGGGGGGGGGGGGGGGGGGGCCCGGGCGGGGGGCGCGGGCGGGGGG
>NZ_JAHRXF010000002.1 GCF_019104725.1 Streptomyces corallincola
CCCCCCCTCCCCCCCCCCCCCCCCGCCCCCCCGCCCGCCCCCCCCCCCCCCCCCCCCCGCCACGACACTCCGCCCCCAGCCCCCCGCCCCCAGCACTTCGCACGGCCGCCGCGACGCCCCTCCCGCACCCCGAGCTACGCCCGCCCCCGCACCCCCTGCACCGCCAGCACCACCAGCCCCAGGGCCAGCCACACCGCGCCCACCACCTGGGCCGCGCCCGACGCCTCCGTGATGACCGCCACCGTGATCGCGGCGCCGACCACCGGCACCGCCACATGCCGCCACCAGACCGGTGGGCCGCCCAGGCGGCGCAGGGCGAAGTAGCCGACCACACTGGCGTGCAGGAGGGTGAAGGCGGTCAGGGCGCCGATGTTGACCACCGAGACCAGCTGGTCGAGGCCGTCGCCACGGGTCGCGGCCCACCAGGCGGCGGCCAGGGTGATCACCGCCGAGCAGAGCAGCGCGACACGCGGAACGCCGGAGTCCGTACGGGAGAGCGCGCGCGGCAGCCGACCCTCGCGGCTCATGGCGAACAGCAGCCGACCGGCCGCCGCCTGCCCGGCCAGCGCCGCGAACGCCGCGCCGACCGCCTTGCTCGCGGCCACCAGATCATGCAGCCAGGTCCCCACCGAGGCGTCCACCGCGTCGTAGAACGCCGACCCCTGGAGGGCGGGATCGGCGGCCAGCCGCGCCGAGGACGTCGGCTCCAGCAGCGCGACCAGATACGTCTGCGCGACGAACAGCACACCGGCCAGCAGCAGACACGCCAGCAGCCCGCGCGCCACCCGCGCCGACCCGCCGGTGACCTCCTCCGCGAAGGACGCGATGGCGTCGAACCCCAGGTACGACAGCACGGCCACCGACACCGCGCCCACCACCGCCGACACCGTGAACGCCTGGCTGCCGTCCCCGGTGAACGGTGTCAGCAGCCCCCGCTGGGCGCCGTCGCGCACCAGTACCACCAGCGCCGACACCACGAACACCAGCAGCACCGCGATCTCCAGCGCCAGCACCAGGAACCCCGCCCGCGCGGCGACACGTACGCCCCACACGTTCAGCGCGGTCGTGAGCAGCACCGCGAGCGCCGTCCACACCCAGCGTGACACCGAGGGGACCAGGGCGTTCATGGCGATACCGGAGAACAGATAGGCGACCGCCGGGATCAGCACGTAGTCCAGCGCCGCCATCCAGCCCGCCACGAACCCCGCGCCCCGGCCGAGGCCCGCGCGCGCGTACGCGAACACCGACCCGGCCTGCGGGACGACCCGCACCATCTGCGCGTAGCTGTACGCGGTGAAGCCCATCGCCACGGTGGCGACGACGTACACCAGCGCCACCGCGCCGTGCGATCGCGCGTCGAGTGTGCCGAAGACACCCACCGGGGCCATCGGCGCGATGAACAGCAGCCCGTAGACCACGACGTCCCTCAGGCCGATGCTGCGGCGCAGCCCCTGCCCGGTGTCGGTGGCGGGCGCGGTCGTACCGGTCTCGGACATGAGATCCAGTTTTCCCCGCGACGGGCGGGACACGCGATCTCAGACCCCCCGAACGCGGCCTTACGATGGGTTCCATGACCGCTTCGACTGGCCGCCGTGTCCTGCTCGCCGCCCCCCGTGGCTACTGCGCCGGTGTGGACCGCGCCGTGATCGCCGTCGAGAAGGCCCTCGAACAGTACGGCGCCCCGATCTACGTCCGGCACGAGATCGTCCACAACAAGTACGTGGTGCAGACCCTGGAGAAGAAGGGCGCGATCTTCGTCGAACGCACCGAGGAGGTGCCGGAGGGGAACATCGTGATGTTCTCCGCGCACGGCGTCGCCCCGGTCGTCCACGAGGAGGCCGCGCGCGGGCGGCTCGCCACCATCGACGCCACCTGCCCCCTGGTCACCAAGGTCCACAAGGAAGCCGTCCGCTACGCCAACGACGACTACGACATCCTGCTGATCGGCCACGAGGGCCACGAGGAGGTCATCGGCACCTCCGGCGAGGCCCCCGAGCACATCCAGCTCGTGGACGGCCCCGAGGACGTCGCCAAGATCGAGGTCCGCGACCCGGAGAAGGTCGTCTGGCTCTCCCAGACCACGCTCTCCGTGGACGAGACGATGGAGACCGTGGACGCCCTGAAGACCAAGTTCCCCGGCCTGATCTCCCCGCCCAGCGACGACATCTGCTACGCCACGCAGAACCGTCAGCTCGCCGTGAAGCAGATGGGCGCCGAGGCGGAACTGGTGATCGTCGTCGGCTCCCGCAACTCCTCCAACTCCAAGCGCCTGGTCGAGGTCGCCAAGCTGGCCGGTTCCCGCGCGGCGTACCTGGTGGACTTCGCCGCCGAGATCGACGAGTCCTGGCTCGACGGTGTCACCACGGTCGGCGTCACCTCCGGAGCCTCCGTGCCCGAGGTGCTGGTCGAGGAGGTCCTGGAGTGGCTCTCCGTGCGCGGCTACGGCGACGTGGAACTCGTCAAGGCCGCCGAGGAGTCCATCATCTTCTCCCTCCCCAAGGAACTGCGCCGCGACCTGCGCGACGAGGCGGCGGCCCTGATGGCGGCACGCGGCGGGTCGGGCGCGGGGGAGTAGGGCGCGCGGCGGGCGCGGCGGCGGAGTGGCTTCGGCCGCGAAGCGGCTGCGGTGGCCGAGTGGCCGCGGTGGTGGAGTGGGTACGGCGGCGGAGCGCGTACGGCGGCGGAGCGGGGTGCGGCGGCGGAGTGGGGTAGTGCGGCGGAGCGTGCGCCGGGTGTGCTGGTCGTACTGGCTGATCCGGGGGTCTGCCGGGGGTGCGCGTGGGGGGTGCGCCGTAGCGGGTATCCGGGGGACGGCGCCGTAGTGGGGCGGGTTACTCCGTCGTAACGTGGTGTCATGCAGATCTTCGGCGTGGACATCGGCGGGTCAGGGATCAAGGGTGCCCCTGTGGACCTGGAGAAGGGCGACCTGGCCCAAGAGCGCTTCAAGGTGCTCACCCCGCACCCGGCGACCCCGGACGGCGTGGCCGAGGGGGTCAGGGAGGTCGTCGAGCACTTCGGCTGGACCGGCCCGGTCGGCCTCACCTTCCCCGGAGTGGTCACCGGCGGCGCCACGATCCGTACGGCGGCCAATGTGGACAAGAGCTGGATCGACACCGACGCCCGCGTCCTCTTCGGCGGTCGCCTCGGCGGTCTTCCGGTGACCGTCGTCAACGACGCGGACGCGGCGGGTGTCGCGGAGATGCGGTTCGGCGCGGGCAAGGACCGGCGCGGCACGGTCATCCTGCTCACCTTCGGCACCGGCATCGGCAGCGCCCTCTTCGTGGACGGCACCCTCGTCCCCAACACCGAGCTGGGCCACCTGGAGCTGGACGGCCACGACGCGGAGAAGCGCGCCTCCAGCAAGGCCAAGGAGGACAAGGATCTGACCTGGGACCACTGGGCCCGACGCGTCCAGAAGTACCTGGCCCACGTCGAGATGCTGTTCTCCCCCGACCTCTTCGTCATCGGCGGCGGAGTCAGCCGCAAGGCCGACAAGTTCCTGCACTTCATCGAGGGCATCAAGGCGGAGATCGTCCCCGCCGAGCTGCAGAACAACGCGGGGATCGTGGGGGCGGCGATGCACGCGGCGGAGGGGGAGCGGGCGTAGGGGTGGCCGGGGGGAAAGCCCCCGGCACACGACGAACGACGATCGCGGCACCGGTGGGCGGCACCGGCACCGGCACCCGCTGCGCGGCGGGGGCGGCTGGGGCGGCTGGGGGTCAGGCGCGGCGCCGCCGGGTGGCCCGTACGAGCAGCACGCGCCGTACGAGCACGATCACCCCGGCGACGAGCGTCCCGCCGTACAGCCACCCGGCCTGGGTGGCGAGGCCGGTGACGAGGCCCATCAGCCGCCCGAGGACCCCGCCGCTGCCGTCGGCGACGGGCAGCAGACCGACGGCGAAGGCGATGGGGACCACCACCGGCGCGGTGAGGAGGTCGCCGCCGCGCACCCAGAGCGCGGTCAGCACGCACACCGGCAGGAAGAGGACGCCGTAGAGGGTGAGGGAGCCGCCGAACAGCAGGTGGTCCAGGTAGCCGAGCAGGAACATGAGGGCGGCGCAGAAGAGTCCGCCGCCGAGCGCGGTGAGCCGCAGACCCGCCGCGGGACCGGAGGTGGCCGGACGACCGTCACGGGCGGGATGGGACTCCGCGTCAGCGCCCGGTGCGCGCCGGTTGTCGCCCACGGGCCGACGTGCCTGCGGCGGCAGCGGAGCGAGAGGCGCGCCACGTCGCCTGCCGTCGTTGGGGGGTCGCGTTCTGTGCTGCTCCATTGGACCAACTTAGGTCTGTTTATGTGTCGAATCGCCCGTCTGACACGCCGGTGCGGGCAGCTCGCCCGGAGGTTCGACGCTCCCGCCGGGGGGTCTTCGGGGACGCCGTAGACTGGTGGATCGGCCGGTGCCCCTGGCCCCTGGCAGCCTCTGGCCCTCCTCATCTACGGGAAGTCGCAACGTGTCGCTCACGATCGGAATCGTCGGCCTGCCCAATGTCGGCAAATCGACCCTGTTCAACGCCCTGACCAAGAACGACGTGCTCGCGGCCAACTACCCGTTCGCCACGATCGAGCCGAACGTCGGCGTGGTCGGCGTCCCCGACGGCAGGCTGGCGAAGCTGGCGTCGGTGTTCAAGTCGGAGCGGATCATTCCGGCCACGGTCGATTTCGTGGACATCGCGGGTATCGTGCGCGGCGCCTCCGAGGGCGAGGGCCTGGGCAACAAGTTCCTGGCGAACATCCGGGAGTCGGACGCCATCTGCCAGGTGATCCGTGCCTTCCAGGACGAGAACGTCGTGCACGTGGACGGCAAGGTCTCGCCGAAGGACGACATCGAGACGATCAACACCGAGCTGATCCTGGCCGATCTGCAGACCATCGAGAAGGTGCTGCCGAGGCTCCAGAAGGAGTCCCGGATCAAGAAGGACATCGCCCCCAAGGTGAAGGCGGTCGAGGAGGCGAAGGAGATCCTGGAGCGGGGCGACACCCTGTCCTCCCAGGGCATCCTCCAGGGCACCGAGCGCAGCGAACTCCTGCACGACCTGCACCTCCTCACCACCAAGCCGTTCCTCTACGTCTTCAACGTGGACGAGGACGAGCTGACCGACGAGGACTTCAAGAACCAGCAGCGCGCGCTGGTCGCCCCGGCCGAGGCGATCTTCCTCAACGCCAAGCTGGAGGCCGACCTCGCCGAGCTGGACGAGGAGGACGCCCTCGAACTCCTCGAATCTGTCGGCGCCGAGGAGCCCGGCCTCGCCACCCTCGCCCGCGTCGGCTTCAACACCCTCGGCCTCCAGACCTACCTCACCGCCGGTCCCAAGGAATCCCGAGCCTGGACCATCAAGAAGGGCGCCACCGCCCCCGAAGCCGCCGGAGTCATCCACACCGACTTCCAGAAGGGCTTCATCAAGGCGGAGGTCATCTCCTTCCCCGACCTCATGGAAACGGGCTCGGTCCCCGAGGCCCGAGCCAAGGGCAAGGCCCGCATGGAGGGCAAGGAGTACGTGATGCAGGACGGGGATGTGGTGGAGTTCAGGTTCAATGTGTAGCGGGTGACGTGACACCGCGTCGCTGATCTGGCAAACGTGCAGCTCGGATGGGGTCCGACTCTTCAGAGTCGGGCCCTATATTCTTTCCTGTGCTGGGATAACTGATCCCTCGTCACCTGTGGTCATCCCTGGTCATCCGTACCGTGCTGGGATCGTGCTGGGCTGAGGTGGGGGTGCCCGTGCTGGGATTTGTGTGAGCGGGGCGCTGACCGAGCTGTGATGGTAGTGCGGACGTGGCGCTTTTCCTACTCGTTTGACACAATCGAGGGCATGGCTGAGGCGACGTACAGCATCGGGGAAGGGCCAGCGACCCGGGTCAGCTTGTCGCTGCCGGAGGGGACTGCGGAGGCGATCCGGGCTCGGGTGGGTAAGCGGGAGTTCTCCGCGTTCATTACCGAGGCGGTCGAGCGTGAGCTGCGCGGGCAGGTCCTAGACGAGTACCTGGCGGACTACGAGAACCGCAAGGGGCCGGTCTCCGAGCCGGCTCGTCAGCGGGCGCGGCAGGTCTTCGACGAGGTGTTCGCCGAGGAGGCCGAATGGCCCGCCGCAGGCTGAGTCACGAGGGGACGCTGGTCCTCGACAGCGAGGGATTCTCGAAGCTGCTCGCCGACGACGAGCAGGTGGTGGCCCTGATCGCTGAGGCGCGCTCGCGGGGCATGGAGGTCGTGATCAGTGCGCTCACCATTATCGAAGCCGTCCACGCCCGTACGAATAAGTCCCGGCTGAACTGGGTGCTTTCCGGGCTGCGGGTCGTATCGGTCGGTGACGAGGAGGCGAGGGCTGCCTCGAAGTTGCTGATGAACGCCGGTTTGCATGGGCACAAGTACGCGATCGATGCGGCGGTCGCCGAGGCCGCGCTGCGACAGCATCGCCCTGTGGTCATGCTGACTTCCGACATTGACGACATGGCCAAGCTGTGCGGCGAGCGGGTCCGGCTCGTTGCGGTGTGATTCCCCTTGGTCCGGCTCAGTAGGAACGGGGTCCGTAGGGGCTCCAGCGACCGAGGAATGGCTTGAGGCCGTCGTCGCTGGATTTCGGCGGCGTGGGCAGTTTCGGCGCTGAGGCCGATTCAGTGGGGTTGGAAGTGTGCATCCGCGAACGCGAGCCACGCCTCGACCTCAGTCTGCTCCTGCCCGGGCGGAAGGGATTCGGCATGGACGCCTACCGCTGCGACGTATTCAGTCAGGCGGCTGGCCTGGTACCCGGTGTCTGCCTGTTCTCCGAGGTGTTTGACGCGGTAGGCGTGGGCGTAAGCAGCGTGGGCTCGCAGGTAGGGGTGCGCTCAAGATGAAGCGGATTGGGCCAGGCTCCGGGGACGCTGCACGTGGTGAGCGGGCCCGGGTGGCTATGCAGCCGTGTCCAGCATGGTCTTCTGGGTCGGCTCGATGCCGATGCCGATGACCTCCACGGTCACTCCGCGCGCGGCGAGGGCCTTCGCGGTCTGGGCCAGAGTGACGGCGGAGAACGGGAAGAGCGAGTCCGGGGTGAGGTCGGCGCCGTCCTTCAGGAGGATCGTGAAGACGATGCGGCGTGGGGTGAAGTTGCCGGGGATGCTGCGGCTTGCGTCGCTGTTGACGTGTACGGAGCGCGCGAACTCCGCGCGGACGTCGGCGCTCTCGAAGAGGAGTTCGACGGAGACACGCGCCTGGTTGTACAGGTGGCTCAGCGGGCCCGAGGCGTGGGCGGGCTTCACGAAGACGAGCGTGTCATCGTCGGTGAACAGGTCGCAGATCTCTACCTTGTTGCTCGTCCGAAAGGGGTTGCGCACGTTCTTCTTGTCCATGCAGACCCAGCCCGGACGGGCCTTGGCGGCGAGCTCGTTGTAGTCGCCCTCGTCCATGGGACGCATCACGGGGATGCCCTTCTTGTTGAGCTTCTCGACGAGCGGCCAGCGAGGGAGATCGACGGAGGACGAGTTGGTGAACAGCGGGGCTACGGTCTCGTTGACGTCGCGCAGGTAGCCGGCCCCCAGCTCGTACCATTCGCCGTCGAGCAGGCAGAACGTACGGGAGTCGAGGGAGAAGGTCGCCTCGATCCACTTCACGGCGGATTCCGTGGACAACGCTTCCAGGGAGCTGACACGCGGGGCGAGCGGGGTCCGCGCGGTGAGCTTGTCGCGGAACAGTTCGACGGTGCCCTGTCGGAGTGCCTTGACGCGTTCGCCCGCCTTGATCACGCGGGCGCGCTCCAAGACGTAGTCGAGGCTGAACTCGTCCCTGAGGAGGGGTGAGCAGGGTCCGATCTTGATGGCGCATGCGGTGGACCGGGACAGGTCGGTGCTCTGGGAGAAGGGGACGGCAGTGAGGATCCTGCCGTCCACGGGACGGCCGAGGGTGGCGTCCAGTTCAGTGTCGAGGAGGGAGCGGTCCTTGACCGCGGTGATGTGCTCGACAAAGGCGAGGTCGGGGTGGGGAGCGACATGTTCGCAGATCGATGCGATGGCGCGGATGTCCTTGATCAGCGTGGTGGGGGTGCTGCCCAACTTGATACGGAGACCGATGCCGCCCTCTGCGGTTATCGGGCGCGAGCGCTGTGCTGCTCTGAGAGGTTCAGTGCGATGGCGCGAGCCTGATGCGGCGCTCGTAGAAGTTCCGCAGACTTCAGGCATGTGCGGGCGCTTCCGGGTAGCGTTGGCGATCTTCGGTCTTCTTGTACTTTGTCGCGCATCCCGTGCTGGGATGGTGCTGGGATGAGCCCGCATTTCCGCAGACCGCAGCCTTGTGGTGGAGTTTCGATTCAACGTCTGATCGTCTCCGAGTCGCGGGCCAGGCGGCTTCGTCAAACGTGCGGTTCAGAAGGGGCCGGCTCCTGGGGGAGCCGGCCCCTTTGGTGTCATCGTGCCGGTTGTCGTGAACGGGGGCTGATCGGTGGACGGTTGGAGCAGTGGCTCGGAGGCGGGCGCGCTGGGGATTCCGGGCGGTGGCGAACACCTCGCGGCCGTCGGCAGGGGCTGCCCGCGTTGAGAACTCGTCCGCCTTCTTCGAGGGCTGCCGGGCCGGTCCCGGTCAACTCGTCGTTAGTGGTCCCGGTGTGGGGTGGGTTGGGTGATCGTTTGGAGGGTTGGCGGCTTCTATAGCGGGGAGAAAGTGCCTGCGTAAAGCCCCCGGTGGGCGCATGTCATCACATCGAGTGATTCTCTGGCCTTTGCTTGCATTGGACAACCTACGGTTGCCAGGCTGTAGCTGTCTGTACAAGCTGATGGGAGCGGCCAGTGACGTTCGGTGAGCAGCCGGCCTACCTGCGGGTTGCGGGTGATCTCCGCAAGAAGATCGTTGACGGCTCGCTACCGCCCCACACCCGCCTCCCCTCGCAGGCCCGTATCCGCGAGGAGTACGGCGTCTCGGACACCGTCGCGCTGGAGGCCCGCAAGGTGCTGATGGCGGAGGGGCTGGTGGAGGGGCGCTCCGGTTCGGGGACGTACGTCCGTGAGCAGCCGGTGCCCCGGCGGCTGGCCCGCTCGGGGTACCGGCCGTCCGGCGGGGCCACGCCGTTCCGGCAGGAGCAGTCCGACGTCTCCGCGCGCGGCACCTGGGAGTCCAGCAGCGAGCAGGACAAGGCGTGCGGCTCCGTCGCCGAGCGGCTCGACGTCCAGCCCGGCGACCGGGTCATGCGTACCCGCTACCTCTTCCGCGAGGCGGGCGAGCCCATGATGCTCTCCACCTCCTGGGAACCCCTCGCCGTCACCGGCCGCACCCCCGTCATGCTCCCCGAGGAGGGCCCGCTCGGCGGCATGGGCGTCGTCGAGCGCATGCGCGCCATCGACGTCATCGTGGACAACGTGGTCGAGGAGGTCGGCGCCCGCCCCGGCCTCGCCGAGGAACTGGTCGTCCTCGGCGGTGTCCCCGGCCATGTCGTCATCGTCATCCAGCGCACGTACTACGCCTCCGGGCGCCCCGTGGAGACCGCCGACGTCGTCATCCCCGCCGACCGGTACCGGGTCGCCTATCACCTGCCGGTCAGGTAGCCCCCTCCGCGCGATAGCCGGCCCCGCTGCCCCTCCACTCCAGGAGTGGTCCCGCCCCCCACCTCCGGAACGACCCCGCCGCACTCCTTCAGAAACAGCCCCGCCCCCCCCACATCCCTCGTGCCCCTCCCGCGCTGCCCCCGCCCCCGGCGTACGCCCGCTGCCCGGCCGCCGTATTCCGGCCGTCTTCGCTGGTGGCCCGGCGGGGGATTTCCGCTGCCCGTGTCCGCCCGTACCGGCGCGGGAGACGGCGCGTCGGGCGTCGTGCGCCCCCTGCGTTCTGGCTGGTTGCGTACCTCTTTGTGAAAAGCCGTGTTCGCAGCGTGAAGGTAGGGCGTACGCTCGGGCATATGCGGATTGAGGTTTCCTCAAGCGGGGCTCGGCGGGGGCCCGGGACGAGAAGCGGGTGGGGAGAGTGCGGGAGGGGACGGTGGGGACGGTGAGCGGTGAGAGCACGGCGGCCCGGCCCTGGAGCGTCATACGGCAGGACGACAACGGCAACCGCTATCACGTGGGTCGGTACGCGACCCGCTCCGAGGCGGAGAAGGTCGTGAGCAGTCTCGACGGCAGTGGGCACCGGCAGATCTACTGGGTGGAACAGGTCGGCCAGAACCCCGACGGCACCCGGAACTGACGGGTCGGCAGCGGCGCGGCCACCCCCGGCGGGTGGTCCGCCGCTGCCCTGCCCTGCCCTGTCGTGGGGCACCTAGACTCGCCGTATGACCGAACGGATCGTGGTGGTGGGCGCCGCCCTGCTCGACGGCGGCCGACTGCTCGCCGCGCGGCGCAGCGCGCCCCCGGAACTGGCCGGGCGCTGGGAACTCCCCGGCGGCAAGGTCGAGGACGGCGAGTCCCCCGAGCGTGCCCTGGAGCGCGAACTCCGCGAGGAACTGGGCATCGACGCCGAGACGGCCGTACGCGTGCCGGGGGAGTGGCCGCTGCGCGACCCCTACGTCCTGCATGTCTGGACGGCCCGGCTGCGCCCCGGCTCCGCCGCGCCCCGCACCCTTCAGGACCACGACGAGCTGCGCTGGCTCACCCCCGGACAACTCTGGGACGTGCCCTGGCTGGACCAGGACGTCCCGGCCGTCCGCGAGGTCGCCGCCCTCCTCGGCACCCCCGCGAGCTGACGCCCGGCCCGGCGCGCCCACGGCCCCGATCCGCCCCGCCCCGACTCCCCGATTCCCCCCGCCCCACCCCCGTTTCCCCCGGCTCGCACGGCGCGGTCGGCCCCGCCCCGTGTACGCCGTTCGTGCCACAGTGCGCCAAACCGTGCGGTACTGGCACGGGAATCCAGGGTATGTCCCCATTAACCCCATGAAATCGGACATGGGTGTGGGGTCACCGGCCTGGGAAGTGATCGGCGTGATCGACACCGAAGGCGACTGCGTCGAGTGGAGTTTTCCGGCCGAGCCGGGCGCAGTCCGGACCGCGCGCGGCGCCGTGCGGGTACAACTGCGCGGCTGGCAGCTCGACGCGCTCGCCGACATCGCCGCGCTGCTGGTCAGCGAGCTGGTGACCAACTCCCTGCGGCACGCCAGCGGTCCCATCGGGGTCCGGCTGCTGCGGCCCGGCGGCACCGGCGCCACCCTCCGCGTCGAGGTCTCCGACCCGCTCCCCGACCCGCCCCGCGCCCGCGTCGCCCACCCCGAGGACGAGAACGGGCGCGGCATCCAGCTCCTCGCCGGTTCCGCCAGCCGCTGGGGCACGCTGCCCGCCGAGAGCGGCAAGACGGTGTGGTTCGAACTGGCGTTGCCCGGATGAGGCAGCCCACCCACACCCACTGAGGCGCCCGGCCCCTACGGTGCGGAGGGCGGGCGCGCGCCGAAGTCCTCCGCCACCCCAGGCCCCCGCCCCCAAGCCCTGCCCAAAGCCCCGGCCCCCAAGCAGCCCCGCCGCGCCCCCAAGCCCCCGCCCGCCCCCAAGCCCGCACCCGTGCCGCCCCAACACCCCGCCAACCCCCGGCCCGCACACGCACCGCCCCCACCGCGCCCGCGTGAGGAGAGTGTGCGGTTCCCGCGTGCCCGTGTGCGCCGGTGCGACGGTTTCTGTGTTCCCCGCGCGCGTCGGGCGCCCCGAGTGCGCCCCGCGCGAGGGTGATCTGACAGGGTCTCCGCAGGCAGGGGATTCGGGGGCGTGTTCCCTGGTTAGAAGACTGGCAGTGTGTGTCGCGGCCCGGCCGGGATCGAGCCTGGACCGAGCTGTGATCGTGAACACCGTGTCGTGCGGCGCCGTAGTGCTGGATACTGCGGGCAGCCGCCCCCGGTGACCGGTACCGGACGCGGTGAGCTGGAGGGGACGGTTCGCGTGAGCGAGATACCAGCGAAGGCCACGGAGTCCGAGGACCCGTCGGACGGCGCGGGTGACCAGGCCGTGGCGGCTGCCGCGGCACCCGGTGACGCCCTGTGGCAGAGCAGCCCGCCCGGCTCGATCTACGACTACATCAAGGCGGCGTCCTTCTCCATCGGCGCCGACGGCCTGGTCGAGCAGTGGAGCCTGCGCGCCGAGCAACTCCTCGGCATCCCCGCCGGACGCGCCCTCGGCATGGACCCCATCGAGGCGTTCATCGACCCCGACCTGCACGCGCAGGGCCAGCGCAAGATGGCCGAGATCCTCGACGGCCGGGAGTGGACCGGTGTCGTCCCCTTCCGCTCGCCCGACGGCCCGGACGGCACGCGCGGCGAGGAGGGGCTCGCCGAGGTCTACGTCATGCCGACCCGCACCGCCGACGGCGAACGCGCCGCGGTCTGCATCGTCGTGGACGTGCGCACGCTGCGCAGCATCGAGACCGATCTCGCCGCCTCGCAGGCGATATTCGGCCAATCCCCGTTCGGTTTCCTGCTGATGGACTCCGCGCTGAGGGTCCGCCGGGTCAACGCCCGCTTCGCCTCCGTCTTCGGCGGCACCCCGGACGACCACCGGGGCCGGGGCGTCCACGACTATCTGCCGCGCGCCGAGGCCGATCGCCTCTCGGCCACGCTGCGCCGGGTGCTGAAGACCGGTGAGTCCATCACCGACATGCACGTCACCGGGTTCGTGCCCGGCGCCCAGGACCGGCGGCACTGGTCCATCAACCTCTACCGTGTGCACAGCGGCAGCGGCCGGCCCATTGGCGTCGCCTGGCTCGGCACCGACATCACCGCCCGCCGCGCCGCCGCCCGCGAGGCCGCCGCCGCCCGCCGCAACCTCGCCCTGCTCAACGAGGCCGGAGCCCGCATCGGCAACTCCCTCGACCTGGAGACCACCGCCCGCGAACTCCTCGACGTCGTCGTCCCCGGCTTCTGCGACCTCGCCACCGTCGATCTCTACCAGGCGCTCCTCGCCGGGGACGAGACCCCGCCCGGCCTGGCCGACGGCAGCGCCGGACTCCGCCGGGTCGCCTTCGCCAGCGCCGTCTCCGACGCGCCGTTCAGCGGCACCGGCCCGCCCGTCGCGGTCGGCGCCGTCCACCACTTCCCGTTCAACTCGCCCGGCGCCGGAGCACTGCGCACCGCGCGCCCGCGCCATGTGCCCGCCGAGGACGGCGGTCTGGTGCAGTCCACGCTGGTCGTGCCGATGGTGGCGCACGACACCGTCGTCGGACTCGCCCAGTTCGCCCGGACCAAGGGCAGCGAACCGTTCGGGGACCGCGACCGGGACCTCGCCGTCGAACTCGCGGCCCGCGCCGCCGTCTGCATCGACAACGCCCGCCTCTACCGGCGCGAGCACGAACGCGCCCTGATACTGCAACGGTCCCTGCTCCCGCCCGGCGACCCCGAGGCGTCCGGCCTCGACATCGCCTGCCGCTACCTCCCCGGAAACGCGGCCACCGAAGTCGGCGGCGACTGGTTCGACGTCATCGAACTCCCCGGCCACCGCACCGCGTTGGTCGTCGGCGACGTCATGGGACGTGGACTGCGGGCCGCCGTGGCGATGGGCGAACTCCGCACCGCCGTACGCACCCTGGCGCTGCTCGACCTCGAACCCGCCGAAGTGCTCTCCGCGTTGGACGAGATCGCGCGGGGACTCGGCACCCCCGGCGGGGTCCAGCAGGCCACCCGCACCGCCCGCCAGCCCCGTGACGCCGACCTCTCCGAGGTCTACCTCGCCACCTGCGTGTACGCCGTCTACGACTCGGTCACCCGCCGGTGCACCTTCGCCAACGCCGGTCATCTCCCGCCGGTGCTGGTCGAGCCCGGCGAGTCCGCGCTGATGCTCGACGTGCCGCCCGGCATGCCGCTCGGGGTCGGCGGCGAGCCGTTCGAGGAGGTCGAGGTCGAACTCCCCGAGGGCGCGCTGCTCGCCCTCTACACCGACGGCCTCGTCGAATCCCGCGACCACCCCCTCGACGAGGGCCTCCAGGCGCTCGTCGGTGCCCTCGCCGACCCCGCCCAGCCGCTGGAGGACGTCTGCGACCACGTCCTCAGCACCCTCGACACCCACCACGGCGAGGACGACATCGCCCTGCTCATGGCCCGGGTGCAGGGGCTGCCCGCCGACTCCGTCGGGGACTGGACGCTGCCCCGCGAACCCCGCAGCGTCGGCCGGGCCCGCGAGTACGCCCGCACCCGGCTGCTCGCCTGGGACCTCGAACCCCTGGTGGACACCACCGAGTTGCTCGTCAGCGAACTCGTCACCAACGCGCTGCGCTACGGCGAGGGCGAGATACGGCTCCGGCTCCTGCTGGACCGCACCCTGGTCTGCGAGGTCTGGGACGCCGGACTGGTCCAGCCCCGGCGCCGCCGCGCCCGCGACACCGACGAGGGCGGACGCGGGCTCCAACTCGTCGGGCTGCTCAGCGCGGCCTGGGGCTCACGCCGCACCCCGCGCGGGAAGACGGTCTGGTTCGAACTGCCCCTGCCCGGCGGGGAGACGGGACTGACCGACCCGGCCGAGGCGCTGCTCAGCCTCTTCTGAGACCGGGTCCCCGCGTCCGCCGACCGGCCCCGCTCAGCGGGCGCGGCGGCGGGCGCGGGTCTCCGGGCCGCCGAAGCAGGCCGGGGGACCGGCGTCCGGCTCCTCGGCGAGCAGCACACCGCCCAGCACCGCGCCCGCCAGACCGCCCGCCGCGCGCTGGTGTGCCGCGGTGTCCGGGGCGCTGTGCGCCAGTACGTCCCGCTCGGCCAGCTCGCGCGCCTCACCGGCCAGCGTGTCCGCGTCCACGAAATTCTCCGAATCCAGGGCGCGTTGGGCTGCCGACAGCCGGGCCCGCGCCCGCGCCCCGGTCACTCCCCGGTGCACGCCCACGAAGTCGTCGGCCGCCGCGACCGCCGTACCCGCCACCAGCCGCGCCGCCGCCCGCAGCGCGCCCGGCAGCCCCGTCTCCAGGTCCTCCACCGCCCGTACGATCCACCGCAGCGCGTCCAGCGGGTCGTACGGACCCGAGGTCAGTCCGGTGCGTACGGCGGCCAGTGCCGCGTCGGCGCGGGCCAGGCGGGCGGCCAGGTCGGCGGAGGCGACGGCGGCGGGGGCGCGGCCCGCGCGGACGCCGCCGAGGTGGCTCTCGGCGGCGGTCAGGGCCGGTGGTACAAGGGCGGCGGCCTCCCGGAGCGCGGCGGCCAAGCGCTCCACGGCCCCGATCAGCACCTCCGCCTGTACGACGGCACCCTCCGCCGCGCGGAGTTGGCGGGCCGCGTCGTACGGCTCGCCCCGATCCGCCCGCTGATGCGACTCGTTGAGGCGGGCGGTGGCGAACACCAGTCTGTCCTTGGCCTGTTCGACGTACCCCGCGATGCCGGTGACGGCCGAGGGGGTGTGGAGTCGGCGCAGTTCCGCGGTGGTGGCCGAGGCGGCGGCCGTGCGGGGGGTCAGGGCCCGGAAACGGGACTCCGCGCGGGCGAGGGGGCGGGCCGGGGCCTCCTCCAGTGCGCGCAGGCGGTCCAGGGGGTCCGCCCGGGCGTCCAGCAGACGGCCCGCTTCCGCGCAGCGGCCCAGAACGCCGGTCTGCGCGTGGCGGCGGGTGTTCGTGTCCGTCGCCCCGGACTCCTCGTAGCGGCGCCAGATGGCCGCCGCCGCGGAGAACTCCGTATGGGCCCGGCGGAGGGCGTCCGTGAAGGGGGCCAGGGTGTCCGGGGCCAACTGGGTTGCAGCGAAAGAGAGTTCTTCTTCGCTGGTGCGTATGCAGTCGTCCGTCCGGACCAGCGCGGCTCTCGTCTGGCGTTCGCTCTCCAGGGGGGTCGGGGTGGGTGGGGCCGGGGAGACGAGGGCGGGGGTGGTGCGGGTGCCTGCCCTGCGAGTGCGGCGGCGGTGGGTGTACGCGGCGAAGCCGAGGGCGGTGGCGGCGACCAGGAGGGGGAGGAGGTCCGCCGTCCGGTCCGGTTCGGGCGCGGTGGTGGTCGTGTGGTGCGGGTGGGGGGTGGAGATGGCCGGAGCGGGGGGCGGGGGAGTCAGGAGGGGGAGGGTCAGCCAGGTGAGGCCCATGACGGCGCCGGTCGCGGCGTGGGCCGTGCGTACGCGTATGTCTTTCCGGCGGGCTCGGGGCTTCACATTTGGGAGGGTATGGGGAGGTGTGGGTTGCCGCGAGCGGTCCCCTGCCGGTCGAGTGCGGGTCCGTTGCGACCGTTCGCTCGGTTCCCCGCGCCGCCAACCTCCGCGCCCGGCCCTGCTTGATCGGCGCCCCGCGCTGCCCTGCTCGCGCGGTTCCCCGCGCGCCCGGAACCCGTACCCCCCGGTGGCGGATCGTTCCGCCGCACGGGTGGGGTTTGGGGCGGGACGCGTCGTGTCTGACACGTGGGGCGGGATGGGTCCTCTTCAGTGGGCGGATAGATCTGATCAGCTCCATATACCGCCAAAAGTGATCTTGTCGCCCGCGGCTACCCGGAGGTACCAGAGATGTCCCACGACGGCGTCGGCCTGCGCGCTGTGATGCGCTCGGTCGCCTTCCTCACCGCTGGCGTTCTCGCGGTGCCCCTTCTCAGCGGCTGCGGCGCGGACGAGAAGCCCAGCCGCCCGCTGGCCGCGCAGGACATCGACCTGGTGAGCCGGGACAAGGTCGCCGAGGGCGGCACACTGAAGTGGGCGGTGGACGCCGTACCGGAGACGCTGAACGTCTACCAGGCGGACGCCGACGAGGGCACCACCCGGGTCGCGCAGGCCGTACTGCCGTCGATGTTCCGGCTCGACACGAACGGCCGCCCGGTGGCGAACCCCGCCTACCTGGAGTCCGCGAAGGTCATCGGCACCGAACCGCGCCAGGTCGTGCTGTACAAGCTGAACCAGCAGGCCGTCTGGAGCGACGGACGCGAGATCGGCGCCGCCGACTTCGTCGCCCAGTGGCGGGCCCTGTCCGGCAAGGACAGCGCGTACTGGACCGCCCGCAACGCCGGGTACGACCGCATCGAGAAGATCGAGCGGGGCGCGAACGACCTGGAGGTGCGGGTCACGTTCTCGCGGCCGTACGCCGACTGGAAGTCGCTGTTCTCCCCGCTGTACCCGAAGGACGTCATGGGCACCCCGGACGCCTTCAACGACGGCGCCCGCCGCAAGCTGGCCGTCACCGCCGGGCCGTTCAAGCTGGACAAGGTGGACACGGCCGCCAAGGACGTCGTCCTCACCCGCAACCCGCGCTGGTGGGGCGAGCCCGCCAAGCTGAGCGAGATCGTGCTGCACTCGGTGGGCCGCGACAAGCGGGCCGCCGCCCTCGCGGACGGCACCGTGGACCTCGCGGACATCGACCCCGCCGAGGCCGAGCGGATCAGGCTCGCGGCCACCGGCGACAGCGGCACCCCGTTCCAGGGGTCCGGCAAGACCTCGGTGAAGAAGCTGCGCGCCTGGGCGCTGGAGCACGGCTTCCCGGAGAAGAAGGTGAAGGTCGGCGAGAAGAAGCTGAACCGGGCCGTCACCCAGTACCTCGACCAGCAGGAGAAGCTCCAGGGCTTCGAGGTCCGCAAGTCGCTGGAGCCCGCGTACACCCAGCTCGCCCTGAACGGTTCCGACGGGGTGCTCGCGGACGAGCGGGTCCGCCGGGCCGTGGCCCGCGCGCTGGACCGCGAGGAGCTGGCCAAGCTCGTCCTCACCCCGCTCGGCCTGCCCGCCGTACCGGTCGGCAGCCACCTCGCGCTCTCCGGGCAGGACGCGTACACCGACAACAGCGGGGCCCTCGGCGCGCAGGACACCAAGGAGGCGCAGGCGCTGCTGACCGACGCCGGGTGGGTGGCCGGGGGGCCGGTGAAGGAGCAGAAGAAGGGCGAGAAGGCCGCCGGGCCGGAGCACGGCAAGGACGGTGACGAGGACGCGTCCGACGGCGGCAAGGAAGGCGAGTACATCGTCGGCGAGGACGACAAGAACGGCCACGACCACGCGCCCGGCGACGAGGGCGGCAAGCACCTCGCGCAGGACGGCGGCCGACAGTACTCCGGCGGCGCCCCCGGCGCGTACGCCCCGAAGGGCACCGCCGCCCCGGCGGGCGCGGTCGCGGGGCCGCTCGCCAAGAACGGCAAGGCGCTGGCGCTGCGCTTCGTGCTCCCCTCCGGGCCGGGCTCCGAGACGCTGAACACGGTCGCCCTGCGGATCTCCGCGATGCTGGAGAAGGTCGGCATCTCCACCACGGTCACCAAGGTGTCCGACGCCAGCTACTTCAAGGACCACATCGCCTCCGGCGACTTCGACCTCGCGCTGTACTCCTGGCCGGGGTCCGCCTTCCCCGCCACCGACGCCCGGCCGATCTACGCCAAGCCGGTCGCCGCCGCCGACGGTTCCGTCAACGTCGAGCAGAACTTCACCCGCGTCGGCACCGACCAGGTCGATCAGCTCTTCGACCAGGCCGGGACCACGCTGGACGAGGGCGCGGCCCGCGAGCTGATCCGCAAGGCCGACTCCCGTATCTGGGCCACCGCCGGTTCCATCCCGCTCTACCAGCGTCCCCAGCTGGTCGGCACGCGGAAGAACCTGGTCAACGCGGGTGCCTTCGGGTTCCAGACGCCCGTCTTCGAGGACATGGGCTTCTTGCGCAAGGGCGCGAGCGTCGCCCCGAGCCCGTCGAAGAGCTGACCGCCGGACGGCCGGGAGGACCCCGGCCGTCCGCCGCCGCCCGTGGCCCCGGGGAGGCTCGTCCCCCCGGGGCCACGTAACATGGGGTGAGGCCGTGGCATGTCAAGCCCGGCAGGGCCCCCGCGTCACATCGGACGTACGCGATTGGCCTTCCTCAACACCGGGAGTACGCCGCACTATGGCCACGCGCCACGACATCCGAAACGTCGCCATCGTCGCCCACGTCGATCACGGCAAGACCACCATCGTTGACGGCATGCTGAAGCAGGCCGGGGCGTTCGCCGCCCACCAGCTCGACTCCGTCGATGACCGGGTGATGGACTCCAACGACCTGGAGCGTGAGAAGGGCATCACGATCCTCGCCAAGAACACGGCGGTCAAGTACCACCCGAAGGACGGCGGGGACCCGATCACGATCAACATCATCGACACCCCCGGCCACGCCGACTTCGGCGGTGAGGTCGAGCGCGGTCTGTCGATGGTGGACGGCGTCGTCCTGCTCGTGGACGCCTCCGAGGGACCGCTGCCGCAGACCCGCTTCGTGCTCCGCAAGGCGCTCCAGCAGCGGCTGCCCGTCATCCTCTGCATCAACAAGACGGACCGCCCCGACTCCCGGATCGACGAGGTCGTCAACGAGACGTACGACCTCTTCCTCGACCTGGACGCGGACGAGGAGCAGATCGAGTTCCCGATCGTCTACGCCTGCGGCCGGGACGGCGTCGCCTCGCTGACCAAGCCCGCCGACGGCACGGTCCCGACGGACTCCACCAGCCTGGAGCCGTTCTTCTCCACGATCCTGGAGCACATCCCGGCCCCCGTCTACGACGAGGCCGCCCCGCTCCAGGCGCACGTCACCAACCTGGACGCCGACAACTTCCTCGGCCGTATCGCGCTGCTCCGTGTCGAGCAGGGCGAGCTGCGCAAGGGCCAGACGGTCGCCTGGATCAAGCGCGACGGCTCGATCGCCAACGTGCGCATCACCGAGCTGATGATGACCGAGGCGCTGACCCGCAAGCCCGCCGAGAAGGCCGGTCCGGGTGACATCTGCGCGGTCGCCGGTATCCCGGAGATCATGATCGGCGAGACGCTGGCCGACCCGGAGAACCCGGTCGCGCTGCCGCTGATCACGGTGGACGAGCCCGCGATCTCGATGGTCATCGGCACCAACACCTCCCCGCTGGTCGGCCGGGGTGCCACCGGCAAGGGCGCGGACGCCAAGGCCGTCGTCAAGGACCGCAAGGTGACCGCCCGTCAGGTCAAGGACCGCCTCGACCGCGAGCTGGTCGGCAACGTCTCGCTGCGCGTCCTGGACACCGAGCGTCCCGACGCCTGGGAGGTGCAGGGCCGCGGTGAGCTGGCGCTGGCCATCCTGGTCGAGCAGATGCGCCGCGAGGGCTTCGAGCTGACCATCGGCAAGCCGCAGGTCGTCACCCGTGAGGTGGACGGCAAGGTGCACGAGCCCGTCGAGCGCATGACGATCGACGTGCCCGAGGAGCACATGGGCGCCGTCACCCAGCTCATGGGCGTCCGCAAGGGCCGCATGGACAACATGTCCAACCACGGCTCCGGCTGGGTGCGCATGGAGTTCGTGGTGCCCTCGCGCGGTCTCATCGGCTTCCGTACCGAGTTCCTGACGCAGACCCGCGGCACCGGCATCGGCCACTCCATCCACGAGGGCCACGAGCCGTGGTTCGGCACGCTCCAGACCCGTAACAACGGCTCCCTGGTCGCCGACCGCTCCGGCGCCGTCACCGCGTTCGCCATGACGAACCTCCAGGAGCGCGGCGTGCTGTTCACCGACCCCGGCACCGAGGTGTACGAGGGCATGATCGTCGGCGAGAACTCCCGCTCCGACGACATGGACGTCAACATCACCAAGGAGAAGAAGCTCACCAACATGCGCTCCTCCTCCGCCGACTCCTTCGAGGCGATCGTCCCGCCGCGCAAGCTGTCGCTGGAGCAGTCCCTGGAGTTCTGCCGCGACGACGAGTGCGTCGAGGTGACCCCGGAGGCCGTCCGCATCCGCAAGGTGAACCTGGACGGCCGCGAGCGCGCCCGTGCGGCCAGCCGGGCGAAGAACGGCTGACACGGCCTGCCGTGGCCTGACGGCAGCGGGCCGGGCACTCCCTGACGGAGTGCCCGGCCCGTTCGCTGCCCCGCGTCCGTGACACCCGGAGTCCCGTATGTCCCCGCCGTGAGCGGAGGTTTCCGCTCGGGGACCGAGGGATGACCCTACGATGCGCCGCCGGACCCCCATGCCGGCGTGGCCGCCACTACTGTGCCGTTCGACCCGTGCCCGTCCGTCCCGACGGGGCGGCGGTGCCCGGCGGGCATGGCGAAGCGCCCCCGTATGGCAGGCACTGTAATCGCAAGTGGTTAATCAAACTCCCGTGTCCGGAATACGGACGGCTCACGCCGATAGATGTGTAACAAGTCCGTTTCGGAGGGATCTTTCTGCAAACCCTTTGTCCGGATTTCGGGACATCTGCGCGACAGGTGTGATCGAACCGAGACCTATGGGGTGTGGTTCCACGCTTCGCTCATGGCAGATAGTTAGGCGCGTAGAGCTCGGACGAACGGGTCATCCGCCGGCGGATGGTTCCCGACTCACGAGCGCGGGGGCACTCGACTCTTTCCGGCACCGGTGACGGTGCCATGTCCTGTGCTCCTCCATGCGGTGAACCATTGGACTCATGAGGAGGAACCCATGCGCGGTGCGAAGAGCGCCAAGTGGGTCGCGATAGCCGGGGTTGTGGCGCTGGCAGCTACCGCCTGTGGTGGGAACAGCTCGTCGGGCAATGACGGCAAGGCGAAGGCCGTTGACCCCAGCGGGGTCTTCAGCTACCAGAGCAACGAGCCCCAGCACCCGATCCAGCCGGCCAACGTGATGGAGACCGGTGGTGGCCGTATCACCGACGCCCTCTTCAGTGGTCTGGCCGACTACAACCCCAAGTCGGGCAAGCTCGAGAACCTGGTCGCCCAGTCCATCGAGCAGAACGGTCCCAGCGACTACACGATCAAGGTGAAGAAGGGCTGGACGTTCCACAACGGCGAGCCGGTCACCGCGCACTCCTTCGTCGATGCCTGGAACTGGGGCGCCGACACCAAGAACGCGCAGCAGAACGCGTCCTGGTTCTCCGACATCCAGGGCTACAGCGACGTTCACCCGGACAAGGGTTCGCCCAAGACCGACAAGATGTCCGGTCTCACGACCCCGGACGACTACACCATCAAGGTGAAGCTCGCCAACCCGGCGCCGTACTGGACCTACAAGCTGGGTTACAGCGCGTTCTACCCGCTGCCCAAGGCCTTCTACTCCGACCCGAAGAAGTACGGTCAGGAGCCCGTCGGCAACGGCCCGTACGAGTTCGTGAAGTGGAACCACAACAAGGACTTCCTCACGAAGACGTACGCCAAGTACGCGGGGCCGAAGCCGAAGAACGGCGGCATCGACTTCAAGTTCTACACGACGTCCGAGGCGGCCTACCAGGACGCGGTCTCGAACAACCTGGACGTGCTCGACCAGGTCGCTCCGACCGACATGGCCAAGTACCACCAGGACCTCGGCAAGCGCGCGGTGGACGCCCCGCAGAACGCGATCCAGACCATCGCGGTCGCCGAGTACGCCCCGGCCATCAAGAACGTGAAGGACCACGCGAAGTTCATCGAGGGCCTCTCGATGGCCATCGACCGTGCCACCATCACCAAGACGGTGCTCGCCGGTTCCCGTACCCCGGCCACCGGCTTCGTGCCGCCGGCCGTGGACGGTTACAAGGCCAACGCCTGTGGCGAAGCCTGCTCGTACAACCCGGCCAAGGCCAAGCAGCTCGTGCAGGAGGCCGACGGCGCCAACGCGTCGATCTCGATCCTCTACAACGCCGACGGTGGCCACAAGGAATGGGTGACGGCCGTCTGCGCCAACATCACCCAGAACACCGGCGTCAAGTGCGACGGGGACGCGAAGGCCGACTTCAAGACGGCCCTCGATGTCCGTACCAAGAAGAAGGTCCAGAGCCTCTACCGCTCCGGCTGGGTGCAGGACTACCCGCTGAACGCCAACTTCCTGAAGGACCTGTACGGTTCCACGGCGGCGGGCAACGAGGGCGGCTACTCCAACAAGGACTTCGACAAGCTCGCTGCCAAGGCTGACAAGGCGGCCACGCTGGAAGAGTCGGTGAAGCTGTACCAGGAGGCCGAGGCCGCCCTGTACAAGGACATGCCGGCGATCCCGCTCTGGTACTACAAGACGAACGCGGGTTACTCCGAGAACGTCACGAACGTCAGCTACGACACCTTCGGCAAGCCGGTCTTCACCGACGTCGAGGTCTACAAGAAGTAACAGGCCGCAACGGTCGTTTCACCGAGGCGCCCGCGGGAGACCCGCGGGCGCCCACCGTTCAAGAACCCGCTGGCCGGACCGACCACCCCCCACGCAGGAAGCGCGGCAGGGCCGGCCATCGCAGCGGCTGAAAATGGAGGCTCGATGGGGCGCTACGTCGCGCGGCGACTGCTCCAGATGATCCCGGTGTTCATCGGGACCACTCTGCTCATCTTTCTGATGGTGTATTCCCTGCCCGGAGACCCTGTCCGGGCGCTGTGGGGCGACCGCCCCGTCGATCCCGTGGCCCTGAACCAGCTCCGGCACGAGTACTGGTTCGACCGGCCTGTGCTGCTGCAGTACTGGCACTACATCAGCAACGTCTTCACGGGGAACTTCGGGACGAGCTTCGTGACGGGACGCAAGGTCACGGACGTGATCGGCGAATCCTTCCCCGTCACCCTCCGGCTCGCGCTGGTCGCCTTCGCCATCGAGATCGTGATCGGTCTGGCTCTGGGCCTCCTCTCCGGCCTCAACCGCGGCAAGATCGCGGACAAGTTCGTGCTGGGGCTCACGCTCCTGCTGATCTCCGTCCCGGTCTTCGTCCTCGGCTACATCTTCCAGACGGTCTTCGGCAACCAGCTCGGCTGGGTGACGCCGACCGTCCAGGACTCCAACGACATCAGTCAGCTGATCCTGCCGGGCGTCGTACTCGGATCGCTGTCCTTCGCGTACGTGGCGCGTCTCAGCCGCACCTCCATCGCCGAGAACATGCGCGCCGACTACATCCGCACCGCTGTGGCGAAGGGCCTGCCGCGTCGCCGTGTCATCGGGGTCCACCTGCTGCGCAACTCGCTGATCCCCGTGGTCACCTTCCTCGGCACCGACCTGGGCGCGCTCATGGGCGGCGCCATCGTCACCGAGGGCATCTTCAACGTGCATGGCATCGGCAACGAGCTCTACCGGTCGATCAACCAGTCCGACAACGCGACGGTGGTCGGCATCGTGACCGTGCTCGTGATCATCTATCTGGTCACCAGCCTCGTCGTCGATCTCCTGTACGCCGCCCTGGACCCGAGGATCCGCTATGTCTGAGGCACTCACCACTGAAACCGCGCTGGAGGACAAAGTCGCCACCGAGGCGGCCCCCAACCCCTCCCAGGACAGGCCCCGCAGCCTCTGGTCCGACGCCTGGCGCGACCTGAGGCGCAACCCCGTCTTCGTGGTGTCGGGCCTCCTCATCCTGCTGTTGCTGGTGATCGCGGCCGTCCCCAGCCTGTTCACCTCCGTGGACCCGAAGTTCGCCGACCTGGCGCACCACTACCTGAAGCCGCCCAACTACAGCCACATAGGCCAGGCCGACTGGTTCGGCTATGACGGCCAAGGCCGCAGCGTCTACTCGCGCGTCCTCTACGGCGCTCGTGCGTCGATCATCGTCGGCGTGTGCACCACGTTCGGTGTGGCCGTGCTCGGTGCCCTGGTCGGCATGTTCGCCGGCTACTACGGCGGCTGGCTCGACTCGCTTCTCTCCCGTCTCACCGACGTGTTCTTCGGTGTGCCACTGCTTCTCGGCGCGATCGTCATCCTGAACGCCTTCACCCACCGCACCGTGTGGTCCGTGGTCGTGGCGATGGTGCTCCTGGGCTGGACGCAGATCGCCCGCGTGATGCGCGGCTCAGTGATCACCGTCAAGCAGCAGGACTTCGTCCAGGCGGCCCGCGCCCTCGGCGCCGGCACCGGGCGCATCCTGTTCCGGCACATCCTGCCGAACGCCGTCGCCCCGGTGATCGTCGTCTCCACCATCGCTCTCGGCGGCTACATCGCCACCGAGGCGACGCTCTCCTACCTCGGTATCGGTCTTCCGCCGAGTGCCGTGTCCTGGGGCAATGACATCTCGTCCGGCCAGACGGTCATCCGTACCGCGCCGCACGTGCTGTTCTTCCCCAGTGCCATGCTGAGCATCACCGTGCTCGCTTTCATCATGCTCGGCGACGCGGTTCGCGACGCCCTCGACCCGAAGCTGCGCTGAGGGAGGCGTACGTGACGATCATCGAAGACACCAGTCCCGCTCCCGCGGGCGCCGACTCCTTCTCGGGGCCGTTGCTCGATGTGCGTGACCTGCACGTGGAGTTCCGTACGCGCGATGGCGTCGTGCGGGCTGTGAACGGCGTGAACTACGACGTCAGCGCCGGTGAGACGCTCGCCGTGCTCGGTGAGTCCGGGTCCGGCAAGTCCGTGACCGCGCAGGCGATCATGGGCATCCTGGACATGCCCCCGGCGGTCATCCCGCAGGGCGAGATCCGGTTCCGGGGCCAGGACATGCTGAAGATGTCCGCCGACGAGCGCCGCCGTATCCGCGGTAGCCGTATCGCCATGATCTTCCAGGACGCGCTCAGCTCGCTGAACCCGGTGCTCTCCGTGGGCTACCAGCTCGGCGAGATGTTCCGGGTCCACAAGGGCATGTCGAAGAAGGAGGCCAAGGCCAAGTCCATCGAGCTGATGGACCGGGTGAAGATCCCGGCGGCCGCGGCCCGCGTCAACGACTACCCGCACCAGTTCTCCGGCGGTATGCGCCAGCGCATCATGATCGCGATGGCGCTCGCCCTGGAGCCGGACCTGATCATCGCCGACGAGCCGACCACGGCGCTCGACGTCACGGTGCAGGCCCAGGTCATGGATCTGCTCGCGGAGTTGCAGCGCGAGTACAACATGGGTCTCATCCTGATCACCCATGACCTCGGTGTCGTCGCCGACGTCGCGGACAAGATCGCCGTGATGTACGCGGGCCGGATCGTGGAGCAGGCCCCCGTGCACGAGCTGTACAAGCGGCCCGCGCACCCGTACACGCGTGGTCTGCTGGACTCGATCCCCCGCCTGGACCAGAAGGGCCAGGAGCTGTACGCGATCAAGGGTCTGCCGCCCAACCTGCTGCGCATCCCGACCGGTTGCGCGTTCAACCCGCGCTGTCCCAAGGCGCAGGACATCTGCACCCAGCAGGTCCCCGACCTGCTGTCGGTCACCGAGCGCGACGGCGGCGAACTGCCCGGCCGTTCCTCGGCGTGCCACTTCTGGAAGGAGACGCTTCATGGCTGAGCTCAGCAAGAACGACGAGCCGCAGGTCGCCACCCCGAACGTCTCCGATGTGGAGATCGTGGACGCCCACAGCGACGAGGAGGCCGTACGGGCCATCGAGGCGCCGGTGGAGCGCGGTGAGCCGATCCTTCAGGTCCGCGGCCTGAAGAAGCACTTCCCGCTCACCCAGGGCATCCTGTTCAAGAAGCAGATCGGCGCGGTCAAGGCCGTGGACGGCATCTCCTTCGACCTGTACCAGGGCGAGACCCTGGGCATCGTGGGCGAGTCCGGCTGCGGCAAGTCCACCGTCGCCAAGCTGCTGATGAACCTGGAGCGGGCGACCGCCGGAGAGATCTTCTACAAGGGTCAGGACATCACCAAGCTGTCCGGGCGGGCCCTGAAGGCGGTCCGCCGGAACATCCAGATGGTGTTCCAGGACCCGTACACCTCGCTGAACCCGCGTATGACGGTCGGTGACATCATCGGGGAGCCCTTCGACATCCACTCGGAGGTGGCGCCCAAGGGCGACCGCCGCCGCAGGGTGCAGGAGCTGCTCGACGTCGTCGGTCTGAACCCGGAGTACATCAACCGGTATCCGCACCAGTTCTCCGGCGGCCAGCGTCAGCGCATCGGCATCGCGCGCGGCCTCGCGCTCAACCCCGAGATCATCATCTGCGACGAGCCGGTCTCCGCGCTCGACGTGTCGGTCCAGGCGCAGGTCATCAACCTGATGGAGCGTCTGCAGAACGAGTTCAACCTGTCGTACCTGTTCATCGCGCACGACCTCTCGATCGTCCGGCACATCTCGGACCGGGTCGGCGTGATGTACCTCGGTGCGATGGCCGAGATCGGCACGGACGAGCAGATCTACGACCACCCGACGCACCCCTACACCCAGGCGCTGCTGTCGGCGGTCCCCGTCCCGGACCCGGAGGCCCGCGAGCACCGCGACCGCATCATCCTCACCGGTGACGTGCCCTCCCCGGCCAACCCGCCCTCGGGCTGCCGCTTCCGCACCCGGTGCTGGAAGGCGCAGGACAAGTGCGCCCAGGAGATCCCGCTGCTGGCCGTTCCCGAGCGGTTCAAGGGCGAGGACACCCCGGCCGCGCACGAGTCGGCCTGCCACTTCGCGGAGGAGAGGGACGTCGTTCACGCGGCGTGACCCTCCGAGGTGACACGGAAGGGGCCCGGTACCTGATCCCAGGTGCCGGGCCCCTTTCACGCCTCCGTACGCCCGCGCCTCAGGACGGCACGCGTGTGCCCGCCCAGTGGCACGCCACCTGGGCCGCGGTGCCGCCGTCCAGCCGGGCCGGGTCATCCGTGCGGCAGCGGTCGGCGACGCCCGCGTCCTCGGCCACGCCGCTCGCCAGCACCGGGCAGCGCAGCCGGAACCGGCAGCCGGACGGGATGCGGGACGGGTCCGGGGGCTCGCCGGCCAGCACCACCGGCTCACCGGGTGCGTCGGGCAGCACCGACAGCAGGGCCCGGGTGTAGGGGTGCCGGGGCGAGGTGAGGATCTCCTCCACCGGACCGGTCTCCACGATCCGCCCGAGGTACATCACCGCGACGCGGTCGGCGATGTTCCAGGCCAGCCCCAGGTCGTGTGTCACGACCAGGCAGGCGAGCCCCAGTTCGGTGCGCAGCCGGAGCAGGAGCGCCAGGATCTCGCCGCGCACCGAGGCGTCCAGCGAGGCCACCGGCTCGTCCGCGACGAGGAGTTCGGGTTCCAGGACGAGTGCCCCGGCGATCACCACACGCTGGCGCTGCCCGCCGGACAGTTCGTGCGGATAGCGCAGGAAGAACCGCTCCGGTGGGCGCAGACCCGCGCGGGACAGCGCACCGGCGACCGCGGCGCGTTCGTCACCGGCGTACCCGTGGATGCGCAGCCCCTCCGCCACCGCGTCGTACACGGTGTGCCGGGGGTTGAGGGACCCACTGGGGTCCTGGAGGACGAGCTGGGCGCGGCGGCGGTAGGCCCTGAGCGCCTTCGAGGAGTAGTCCAGGGGCTCGCCGTCGAACAGGACGCGGCCCCGGGTGGGGCGGACCAGACCGAGCAGGGAGCGCGCCAGGGTGGTCTTGCCGCAGCCCGACTCGCCGACCAGGGCGACGATCTCGCCGGGCCGGACATCGAGTTCGACGCCGTCCACGGCCCGTGCGACGGGCGCGCCGCGCCGGCCGGGGAACGTGACGTGCAGATCCTCCGCGCCGAGCAGCGGTCCTGGTGTCGTCGTCATGCCGTGCTCCTCGTCTCCGCGCTGCCGGCCGTCGGGCCGGGCAGCGGCGCGGGCACGTGCAGGCAGGCTGCCCGCCGTCCCGGTACGACCTCGCGCAGGGCCTGGTCCTCGGTGGCGCAGGCGTCCACGGCGACCGGGCAGCGCGGCTGGAAGGCGCAGCCCGGGGGCAGCGCGAAGGGGTCGGGCGGGTCGCCGGGCAGCCCGCGCGGCGCGAACCGGGACGCGGGGTCCCCGATGTGCGGGAACGCCAGCGACAGCGCTTCGGCGTAGGGATGGCGGGCGTCCTCGTGGACGGTGCGGGCCGGGCCCTCCTCGACCACGCGGCCCGCGTACATCACCGCGAGCCGGTCGCAGGTGTCGGCGAGTACGCCCAGGTCGTGGCTGATCATCAGGAGCGCCACGTTCTGTTCGCCGACGAGCCGTTCGATCAGGCGCAGGATCTGGGCCTGGATCATCACGTCCAGGGCGGTGGTCGGTTCGTCCGCCACGACGAGCTGCGGGTCGCAGGCCAGCGCCATAGCGATCATCACGCGCTGCCGCTGCCCTCCGGAGAGCTCGTGCGGGTACGCCGCCGCCCGCGCGGCGGGCAGTCCGACCTGCTCCAGCAGTTCGGCGGCGCGGCGGCGGGCGGCGCCCGGGGTGGCGCGGCCGTGCAGCAGGACGGGTTCCGCGATCTGCTCACCGACCCGGTGCACCGGGTTGAGCGAGTGCATGGCGCCCTGGAAGACGATGGAGGCGCCCGCCCAGCGCACGGCCCGCACCCGGCCCCAGCGCATGGTCAGCACGTCCTCGCCGTCGAGCAGGATCTCGCCGCCCACCTTCGTGCCGGGCGGAAGCAGCCGCAGCAGCGCGAGGGCGAGGGTGGACTTGCCGCAGCCGGACTCACCGGCGATGCCCAGCTTCTGCCCGGCCGCCACCGACAGGTCCACGCCCCGTACGGCCTGTGCGCCGCCCGGATAGGTGACGGTCAGGTTCCGGATGTCGAGGAGGTTCAACGGTTCGCTCCCAGCCGGGGGTTGAGCACGGACTCGACAGCCCGCCCGCACAGGGTGAAAGCCAGGGCGACCAGCGCGATGGCGATGCCCGGTGGCAGCAGGTACCACCAGTCGCCCGCGCTGACGGCGCCCGCCTCCCGTGCGTCCTGGAGCAGCCCGCCCCAGGAGACGACCGTCGGGTCACCGAGGCCGAGGAAGGCGAGGGTGGCCTCGGACAGGATCGAGGAGGAGACCATCAGGGTGGTCTGCGCCAGCACCAGCGGCATGACGTTGGGCAGCACGTGCCGGGTCATCACGTGCCAGTGGCCGCCGCCCAGCGCGGTGGCCCGCTCGATGTAGGGGCGGGACTCCACGGCCAGTGTCTGGGCCCGCACCAGCCGGGCGGTGGTGGGCCAGGAGGTGACGCCGATGGCGAGGACGACCGTGCCCAGCGAGCGGGACATCACGGTGGCCAGCGCGATGGCGAGGACCAGCGTCGGCATGACGAGGAACCAGTCGGTCACCCGCATCACCACGGTCGCGTACGTCCCCTTGAAGTGTCCGGCGGTGATGCCGACGACGGCGCCGATGGCGACCGAGAGCACCGCGGCGAGCAGGCCGACCAGCAGGGAGACCCGGGAGCCCCAGACCAGGAGCCCCAGCAGGTCGCGGCCGAACCGGTCGGTGCCGAGCGGGAAGTGGCCGCTCGGCGCCTCCAGCGGGGCGCCCGGGGCGTCGGTCACCCCGGACACGCCGGAGCCGGCGGTCAGCGGCGCGGTCAGCGCGAGGAGGGCGAAGAGGACCAGCGCGGCCAGTCCGACGAGACCGGCGCGGTGCGTGCGGTACTGCTGCCAGAACCGGGCCGCCGAGCGGCGGCGGCGCTGCCGGGCCAGGGCGCGGGGTCCGGGACCCGGGCCGGTTCCGGGGGCGAGGGCTTCAGCGCTCATCGGCCCACCCGGGGGTCGAGCAGCGGATAGACCAGATCGGCCAGTGTGTTCATGATGATCACCGCAGAGGCGAAGAAGAGGAACAGGCCTTGTACGAGCGGCAGGTCGGGGACGCTCAGCGCCTGGTAGAAGAGGCCGCCGAGACCGGGCCAGGAGAACACCGTCTCCACCAGGATCACACCGGCCACCGTGCGGCCGAGGTTGACGAAGACCAGGGTGACGGTCGGCAGCAGCGCGTTGGGTACCGCGTGCCTGCGGCGGACCTGATCGTCCCGCATGCCCTTGGCACGGGCGGTGACGAGGTAGTCGCTGCCCATCTCGTCCAGCAGCGCGGAGCGGGTGACCAGCAGGGTCTGCCCGTACTCCACGGCGACGAGGGTGATCACCGGCAGCACCAGATGGTGGGCGACGTCCAGTACATGCGCGAAACCGCCGCCCTCGCCGGACTCCATGCCACCGGTGGGGAAGAGGCCGGGGATCGGGCCGAGGCCGACCGCGAACACGATGATGAGCAGCAGGCCGAGCCAGAAGGACGGCAGCGAGTACAGGGTCAGCGCCAGGCCGGTGTTGACCCGGTCGCCGAGCCTGCCGTGCCGCCAGGCCGAGCGGGTGCCCAGGTACATGCCGAGCGCGGTGTAGAGGACGAACGCGGTGCCGGTCAGCAGCAGGGTGTTGGGCAGTGCCTCGGTGATCTTGTCCAGCACCGGGACGTGGAACTGGTACGAGGTTCCCAGGTCGCCGGTGAGTGCCTTGCCGCAGTAGTCGGTGAACTGCTGCCACAGTGGCAGGTCGAGGCCGAACTCCCGGCGGTATGCGGCGAGTTGCTGGGCGGAGACCTGGCGGCCTCCGGTCATGGTCTTGACCGGGTCGCCCGGGATCAGACGGAACAGGAAGAAGCCGGTGACCAGGACCGCGAACAGCGAGACCAGGGCGCCGCCGAGCTTGCCGGCGCCGTAGCGGAGGTAGCCGGTCCAGGTGCCCGGGCCACGGCGGCGGGCCTCGGGGCCGGTGAGCGGCCCCGGGACCTCCGCCTCGGGCATGGCGGTGTCAGCGGACAAGACGGACCGCCTTCGGGTGCGTGGGACGGAGCGGCATGGGCTACTCGCGGTCGTCGGCCGTGGCGCCGCGGCGCCGGGCGATCAGGAGTCCCGCACCGGCGGCCACCACCACGGCGGCGGCGATGCCGATGACGAGGCCGGTGGAGGAGGAGCCGCCGGAGGAGGGGCCGGACGCGGTGGGCACCGCCGACCACCAGCTCCAGTAGCCGTCCTGGCCGTAGATGTTGCCGGCCGCCTTCGGCATGGTCTCGATGGACTTGATCTGGTCCGTGCGGTACGCCTCGACCGCGTTCGGGTACGCCATGACATTCATGTACCCGAGGTCGTACAGCCGCGACTCGGTCTGCTTGACGAGATCGGCCCGACGGGTGGGGTCGTACTCCGCCAGCTGCTTCGCGTAGAGGTCGTCGTACGTCTTGTCGCAGATGAAGTTGTCGGTGGCGCCGGTGTCCTTGGGGGTGGCGGGGAGTGCGCCGCAGGTGTGGATGGAGAGGACGAAGTCGGGGTCGGGGTTGACCGACCAGCCGTCGAAGGCGAGGTCGTACTTCCCGGCGAGCCAGGGGTCGGTGACGTTGTCCAGGCAGTCCAGCGTCATGCCGATGCCGAGCTTGCCCCACCACTCCTTGAGGTACTGCCCGACCGCCTTGTCGTTGGGGTCGGTGGCGTGGCACAGCACGCGGTAGTTCAGCGGCTTGCCGTCCTTGCCGACGCGCCTGCCGTCACTGTTCTTCTTGTACCCCGCCTGGTCGAGCAGCTGTCCGGCCTTCGTGGGGTCGTAGCCGAGCGCCTGGCTGCCGTCCGGCTTCCAGAAGTACGTGGAGAAGCGCGGCGGGATGTAGCCCTGGCCCTCGACGGCGTGGCCCTGGAAGACCTTGTCCACGATGGCCTTCCGGTCCACCGCGAGGAACAGCGCGTGCCGGACCCGCTCGTCCAGCAGGGAGGGGGCGCCGTCGCCGAACTTCTGCCCGTTCTTCGCGCGGGCGCCGGGGTTGGTGGCGATGGCGTAGAAGCGGCGGCCCGGTGCGTCGTTCACCCGGATGTTCTTGTCACCCTTGAGGGAGGCGGCCTGGGCGGGGGTGAGCGAGGGGGAGCCGGCGACGAACGAGACCTCGCCCTTGCGCAGTGCGGCGACGGCCGCGTCCTGGTCCTTGTAGTACTTGAAGACCAGCTGGTCGAACTTGGGGGCGCCGCGCCAGAAGCTCTTGTTGGCCTTGAGCCGCACATAGCTGTCGGGCTTGTAGTCGGTGAGAGTGAAGGGGCCGTCGCCGACGACCGGGAAGGTGCTGTTGTTGTTGAACTTGGAGAAGTCCTTGACGTTCTTCCAGATGTGCTCGGGCACGATCGGCACGTCCAGGGCCGTCATCGTGGCCTGAGGCTTCTTCAGCTTGATGACGAGCCGGGTGGGGGAGGGCGCCGAGACCTCGCGGAAGTTACTGACGAAGCTGCCGTTGGCGGTGGCCGCGCCCTGGTCGGTCATCATCTTGTCGAAGGTCCAGGCCGCGTCGTTCGCGGTGACCTTCTGCCCGTCGGACCACGTGGCGTCCGAGCGGATCGTGTAAGTCCAGGTCAGCTTGTCGGCGGAGGGCTTCCAGGAGGTGGCGAGACCGGGCACCGGGTGCGCGTCGCCGGGGTCGTAGTCCGTCAGGTACTCGTAGGTGAGCCGCAGGATGCTGGTGCTGACCAGGCGGACGGCGAGGAAGGGGCTGAGCGAGTCCACGCTCTGCGCCACGGCGACCGTGAGGGTCCTGCCCGCGGGGGCCGCCTCGGCGCGGGCCGGTGCCGGGCCGAGCGGACCGGCGAGCCCCGCGCCGAGCGCCAGCACCGCCGCGGCGGAGGCGAGACGTCGGATCGGGGACGAGGGGCCGGGCGTGCGCAACGCCTCCGTGCCGTCGTGCTCTTGGGTGCTCATCACTCGTGCCCTCACGTCATCGCTCGCACGGCAACCGCCTGCCGGACTGCCTGTCGGACTGCCCGGGGAGGGCCGGAAGTATGCGGGCCGGCCGGGTTGATGAGCCTGTCTATCAGCGCTGATCTGCACGCGTCAACGACTCCGATAGGGGGCTTGGCCTGCGGAAACGCCGTTTCTGACGGTCCGCACAGGGACATTGGTCCAGTCCGGTGAAGCCTCGCAGGTGAGAGGCTGACGCCGCGTCGAGGGGGCTGCCGACCCGGCCGCCCTCGGCGCGCGTCCCCGTCCGCACCGGCCGCCGGGCATCCCGGCCGACCGGAGGGGTGCGGCTGAACGGGTGGGCGGGGAGCGGCTGGTGGGCGCCCTGGATGTGCGGATTGTGCGTTATATGTCAATACTCGGCTGCAAGGTGCGTCGTGGTCACGGCGTACGGCACGCTCAGGAGGAGGCAGCGCATGCGTGGAATCACGTGCGCCCGTTGGGTCGCCGTAGCGGCGGCCGTGGTGCTCGGGGCGACCGGCTGCGGGGGCGGGGGGAACGGCGGCGGGGGCGGCGGCGGTGCCGTGCTGACCGCTTCCTGGGGCGATCCGCAGAACCCGCTGGAGCCTGCCAACACCAATGAGGTGCAGGGCGGCAAAGTGCTCGACATGATCTTCCGGGGGCTGAAGAAGTACAACCCGAAGACCGCCGCCGCCGAGAACATGCTCGCGCAGAGCATCGACAGCGACGACTCGCAGAACTTCACGATCAAGGTCAAGAGCGGCTGGACCTTCTCCAACGGGGAGAAGATCACCGCCGCGTCCTTCGTGGACGCCTGGAACTACGGCGCGAGCCTGAAGAACAACCAGAAGAACGCGTACTTCTTCGGGTACATCGACGGCTACGACAAGGTGCACCCCGACAGCGGGGCGCAGACCGCGGAGACGCTGTCCGGGCTGAAGGTCGTGGACGACCTGACCTTCACCGTGCGGCTGAACCAGAAGTTCTCCGGTTTCCCCGACACCCTCGGCTACGCGGCCTTCGCCCCGCTGCCCCGCTCCTTCTTCACCGACCACGCCGCCTGGCTGAAGAAGCCGGTCGGCAACGGGCCGTACACCATCGAGTCGTACACGCGCGGCGCGCAGATGTACCTCAAGAAGTGGGACGGCTACCCCGGTGCCGACAAGGCGCGCAACGGCGGGGTGACGCTCACCGTCTACACCGACAACAACACCGCGTACACCGACCTGCTGGCCGGCAACCTCGACCTCGTGGACGACATCCCCGCCGCCCAGCTCAAGAACGTCAAGAGCGACCTGGGGAACCGTTACATCAACACGCCCGCCGGGATCATCCAGACCATCGCGTTCCCCTTCTACGACAAGGCGTGGAACCAGCCCGGCTCGGAGAAGGTCCGCACGGGTCTGTCGAAGGCGATCAACCGCAAGCAGATCACCGAGACGATCTTCCTCGGCACCCGCACCCCCGCCACCGACTGGACCTCGCCCGTCCTCGGCACCGCGGGCGGCTACAAGGCCGGGCTGTGCGGCACGGCCTGCGACTACGACCCCGCGCAGGCGAAGAAGCTGATCGAGGAGGGCGGTGGCATCCCCGGCGGCCAGGTGAAGATCACGTACAACGCGGACACCGGCTCGCACAAGGAGTGGGTGGACGCCGTCTGCAACTCCATCAACAACGCCCTCGACAACGACAAGGCGTGCGTCGGCAACCCCGTCGGCACCTTCGCCGACTTCCGCAACCAGATCGGCCAGGAGAAGCTGACCGGCCCCTTCCGCGCGGGCTGGCAGATGGACTACCCGCTCATCCAGGACTTCCTCCAGCCGCTCTACTACACGGGCGCGTCCTCCAACGACGGCAAGTGGTCCAACAAGGAGTTCGACACCCTGGTCAACCGGGCCAACGCCGAGGGCGACCCGGCCAAGGCCAACGCCCTCTTCCAGCAGGCCGAGGGCGTACTGCGCGACAACATGGCGGCCATCCCGCTCTGGTACCAGAACGGCAGCGCCGGGTACTCCCAGCGGCTGTCCGACGTCGAGCTGAACCCGTTCAGCGTGCCCGTCTACAACGAGATCAAGGTCAGTGGCTGATGGGCCGGTACATCGTCCGGCGTCTGCTCCAGATGATCCCCGTGTTCATCGGGGCCACCCTGCTGATCTTCCTCATGGTCAACGTCATGGGCGACCCCGTCGCCGGGCTCTGCGGCGACCGCGCCTGCGACCCGGCGACCGCCGCCCAGCTCAAGCGCGAGTTCGGCCTCGACATGCCGGTCTGGCAGCAGTACGTCACCTACATGGGCAACCTGTTCACCGGTGACTTCGGCACCGCGTTCAACGGGGAGCCCGTCATCGACCTGATGGCCTCGGCGTTCCCGGTCACCATCCGGCTGACCGTCGTCGCCATCCTCTTCGAGATCGTCGTCGGCATCACGCTCGGCGTGCTCACCGGCACCCGGCGCGGCAAGCCCGTGGACACCGTGGTGCTGGTGCTCACCCTGATCGTCATCTCGGTGCCCGTGTTCGTCACCGGTCTGGTGCTGCAACTGCTCTTCGGGGTCGAGTGGCACTGGGTCGAGCCGTCGGTCTCCGCCGAGGCGAACTTCGGGGAGCTGATCCTGCCCGGCCTGGTCCTCGCCTCCGTCTCACTGGCGTACGTCACCCGGCTCACCCGGACCTCCATCGCGGAGAACCGCCGCTCCGACTACGTCCGCACCGCAGTCGCCAAGGGCCTGCCCCGGCGCCGGGTCGTCACCCGGCACCTGCTGCGCAACTCCCTGATCCCCGTCGTCACCTTCATCGGCACCGACATCGGCGCGCTGATGGGCGGCGCCATCGTCACCGAGCGGATCTTCAACATCCACGGCGTCGGCTACCAGCTCTACCAGGGCATCGTGCGGCAGAACACCCAGACCGTGGTCGGCTTCGTGACCGTCCTCGTGCTGGTCTTCCTGGTCGCCAACCTCATCGTCGATCTTCTCTACGCCGTACTCGACCCGAGGATCCGCTATGCCTGAGCAGCCCTACGAGCCCGACCGCGTGATCGCCGGTACCGGCGCGGGCGGCGCGATGGACCTCGCGGCCGGTGAGGCGGAGACCCTGGAGAAGACACCCGGCGGACCGCTCGGCACCGGCCCGCAGGGCAAGCCGCGCTCGCTGTGGTCCGACGCCTGGCGGGACCTCCGGCGCAACCCCGTCTTCATCGTCTCCGCGCTGGTCATCCTCTTCCTGGTCTTCATCTCCCTGTGGCCCTCGGCCATCGCCTCCGGCTCCCCGCTCGCGTGCGACCTCGCCAAGTCCCAGGACGGCGCGGGCCCCGGTGCCCCCTTCGGCTACGACGGACAGGGCTGCAACGTCTACACCCGGACCGTGTACGGCGCCCGCACCTCCGTCACCGTCGGCGTCCTCGCCACCCTCGGGGTCTCGATCCTCGGCTCGGTGCTCGGCGGACTCGCCGGGTTCTTCGGCGGCCTCGGGGACTCGCTGCTGTCCCGGCTCACCGACATCTTCTTCGCCATCCCGGTGGTGCTGGGCGGTCTGGTGCTGCTCTCCGTGGTCACCAGCAACACCGTCTGGCCGGTCATCGGGTTCATGGTGCTGCTCGGCTGGCCGCAGATCTCCCGCATCGCGCGCGGTTCCGTCATCACCGCCCGGCAGAACGACTACGTCCAGGCCGCCCGCGCCCTCGGCGCCTCCAACTCCCGGATGCTGCTGCGGCACATCGCGCCCAACGCCGTCGCGCCCGTCATCGTCGTGGCGACCATCGCGCTCGGCACCTACATCGCGCTGGAGGCGACCCTGTCCTACCTCGGCGTCGGCCTGAAACCCCCGAGCGTCTCCTGGGGCATCGACATCTCCGCCGCCTCCCCGTACATCCGCAACGCCCCGCACGCCCTGCTGTGGCCCTCCGGAGCGCTCGCCGTCACGGTCCTGGCGTTCATCATGCTCGGCGACGCGGTGCGCGACGCCCTCGACCCGAAGCTGAGGTGACCGCGCCCATGCTGCTCGACGTACGCGACCTGCACGTGGAGTTCCGCACCCGGGACGGTGTCGCCCGCGCCGTCAACGGGGTGTCGTACTCCGTGGACGCGGGGGAGACCCTCGCCGTGCTGGGCGAGTCCGGGTCCGGCAAGTCGGTGACCGCGCAGGCGGTGATGGGCATCCTGGACTCCCCGCCCGGCCGGATCACCGGCGGGGAGATCCTCTTCCAGGGGCAGGACCTGCTGACCCTGAAGGAGGAGGAGCGCCGCAAGGTGCGGGGCGCGCGGATGGCGATGATCTTCCAGGACGCGCTGTCCGCCCTCAACCCCGTGCTCTCGGTGGGCGACCAGCTCGGCGAGATGTTCGAGGTGCACCGGGGCATGTCCCGCAAGGACGCCCGCGCCAGGGCGGTCGAGCTGATGGACCGGGTGCGCATCCCCGGCGCCGCCCAGCGGGTGCGGGACTACCCCCACCAGTTCTCCGGCGGTATGCGCCAGCGCATCATGATCGCGATGGCGCTGGCCCTGGAGCCCGCGCTGATCATCGCGGACGAGCCCACCACCGCCCTCGACGTCACCGTGCAGGCCCAGGTCATGGACCTGCTCGCGGAGTTGCAGCGCGAGTACCGGATGGGCCTCATCCTCATCACCCACGACCTCGGTGTGGTCGCGGACGTGGCCGACCGGATCGCCGTGATGTACGCGGGCCGCATCGTCGAGACCGCCCCCGTGCACGACATCTACAAGGCTCCCGCCCACCCCTACACCCGCGGCCTGCTCGACTCCATCCCGCGCCTGGACCAGAAGGGCCAGGAGCTGTACGCCATCAAGGGCCTGCCGCCCAACCTGATGCACATCCCGGCCGGCTGCGCCTTCCACCCCCGCTGCCCGATGGCCCGCGACGAGTGCCGTACCGACGAACCCCCGCTGCACGAGGTCTCGGCCGAGCGCGGCAGCGCCTGCCACTTCTGGAGGGAGTGCCTCGATGAGCGCACCCGCTGAACCCGTTCTGGAGGTGGACGGCCTCGTCAAGCACTACCCGCTGACGCGGGGCGTCCTCTTCAAGAAGCAGATCGGCGCCGTGAAGGCGGTGGACGGCGTGGACTTCACCCTCGGCCGGGGCGAGACCCTCGGCATCGTGGGCGAGTCCGGCTGCGGCAAGTCCACCGTCGCCAAGCTGCTCTGCAACCTGGAGCGCCCCACGGCCGGTGCGATCCGCTACAAGGGCGAGGACATCACCAAGCTGTCCGGCCGTGCCCTGAAGGCCGTCCGCCGCAACATCCAGATGGTCTTCCAGGACCCGTACACCTCGCTGAACCCGCGCATGACGGTCGGGGACATCATCGGGGAGCCGTACGAGATCCACCCCGAGGCCGCGCCCAAGGGCGACCGGCGCCGCCGGGTGCAGGAGCTGCTGGACGTCGTGGGGCTCAACCCGGAGTACGTCAACCGCTATCCGCACCAGTTCTCCGGCGGGCAGCGCCAGCGCATCGGCATCGCGCGGGGGCTCGCGCTGCGCCCCGAGGTGATCGTCGCCGACGAACCCGTCTCCGCGCTGGACGTGTCGGTGCAGGCCCAGGTGATCAACCTGCTGGACCGGCTCCAGAGCGAGTTCGAGCTGTCGTACGTGTTCATCGCGCACGACCTGTCCATCGTGCGGCACATCTCCGACCGGGTCGGGGTGATGTACCTCGGGCGGATCGTGGAGATCGGCCGGGACGCCGAGATCTACGACCACCCCACGCACCCCTACACCCAGGCGCTGCTGTCGGCGGTGCCGGTCCCGGACCCGGAGGCGCGTGAGCACCGGGAGCGGATCATCCTCAGCGGGGACGTGCCCTCGCCCACCGACATCCCCTCCGGGTGCCGGTTCCGCACCCGGTGCTGGAAGGCACGGGAGCGGTGCGCGCTGGAGGTGCCGCAGCTGGCGGTCCCGGCGGAGTTCCGGCTCGCCACCGGCCCGGCCGCGCACGACTCGGCGTGTCTGTTCGCGGAGGAGAAGCAGGTGGTCCCGGTGGACGGCGCCGGGCCCGAGGCTCCCTGACGCGGGTCCCGCCGGGGCGGGTGTGACGGCAACGGGCCGGGACGACATGACGCGTCCCGGCCCGTTCACGGCACCCGCACGGCCGTACGCCGTCCAGGGTGGCGGGCGTACATCTCACCGTCGCTTCCGCGGAGTTGCCCCCGTGTTAACGAGCGGCGGTGCCCGGCCCGGACCCGGTCGGGCCCAGCGAGCGGCGCAGGAAGTCGAGCTGGAAGAGGAGCAGGTTCTCCGCGACCTCCTCCTGCGGGGTCATGTGGGTCACCCCGGACAGCGGCAGCACCTCGTGCGGGCGGCCCGCGGCCAGCAGCGCCGAGGACAGCCGCAGGGAGTGCGCGACCACCACGTTGTCGTCCGCGAGGCCGTGGACGATCATCATCGGGCGGTGCGGCTCCGCCGGGTCCACCAGACCGGCGTCGTCCACCAGGGAGTTGCGCCGGTACACCTCGGGCGCCTCGTCCGGGTGCCCGAGATAGCGCTCCTGGTAATGGGTGTCGTAGAGGCGCAGGTCGGTCACCGGGGCGCCGACGACCGCCGCGTGGAAGACGTCCGGGCGGCGCAGCACGGCCAGCGCGGCGAGGTAGCCGCCGAAGGACCAGCCGCGGATCGCGACCCGGCCGAGGTCGAGCGGGAAGTCGGCGGCGAGCGCGTGCAGCGCGTCCACCTGGTCGGTGAGGACCACCTCCGCGAGGTCGTCGCGGACGGCCTTCTCCCAGGCGGGGGAGCGGCCCGGGGTGCCCCGGCCGTCCGCGACGACCACGGCGAATCCCTGGTCCGCGAACCACTGCGAGGTCAGATGGGCGTGGTGGGCGGCGACCACACGCTGGCCGTGCGGGCCGCCGTAGGGGTCGAGCAGCACCGGCAGCGGGGTCGTTCCGTCGTAGTCCCGTGGCATGAGCACGGCGCACGGAATCCTGCGTGCGCCCCCCTCGGTCAAGGTCACGCGGGGTGCGAAGCCGGGCACTTCGGCATATGACGGAACCTCGGCTGTCTGTTTTCCGTCCCGCAGGACCTGGACACGGGTGCCCGGAGTGTCCAGCGTCGCC
The DNA here is from genome assembly GCF_019104725.1 of Streptomyces corallincola. Classification (GTDB taxonomy): domain Bacteria; phylum Actinomycetota; class Actinomycetes; order Streptomycetales; family Streptomycetaceae; genus Streptomyces; species Streptomyces corallincola. The sequence goes on from NZ_JAHRXF010000002.1 coordinate 40,045, forward strand.
GACAGCAGGACGGTCACCCCGCCGCCGCGCACCGCCGTGTGCACGCCGGGTTCTCCGGAGACGCGGGCCACGCCGAGTTCGTTCACCCGGTACACATGGATCTCGCCGGTCTCCGGGTGCTCCGCCTCCGCACCCGCCGACGCCGTCACCAGCACGTCGTCGGCCGTGACGTCGAGTACCGAACGGATGTGCAACTGGCCGCCGGTGAGCGGGCGTTCACCCACCGCGAGCACCCGTGCGCCGCCCTCGTCCGCGATCCGGACCAGCTGTCCCGAGGGGCTCCAGCACGGCACCCCACCGAAAAGATCAAGCCAAATCGGATCTTCCTCCGCGTGCACCATCCGGGTGGCCCCCGACTCCGGGTCCACCGCCAGATACACCTGGCCGCGCTGGTCCCGGCCCTGCACCAGCAGCAGCGGCGCGCCCGAGGACGACCAGTGCACCCGCGCCAGATATGGGTGCCGCGCCCGGTCCCACACGACCTCCGTGCGCCCCCCGTCCAGGCCCAGCACGAACAGCCGCACCTCCGCGTTCGCGGTGCCCGCCGCCGGGTATCCGACCCGGTTGGGCTCCCGGCCGGGGTGCGCCGGGTCCGCGATCCACCAGCGCCGCACGGGGGAGTCGTCCACCCGTGCCACCAGCAGCCGGTCCGACTCCGGGGACCACCAGAAACCCCGGGTCCGCTGCATCTCCTCGGCGGCGACGAACTCCGCCAGGCCGTACGTCACGGTGCCCTCCGGCGCCGCCGGAGCCTCGGGCCCGGCCAGCTCGCGGTCGGTGCCCTCCGCGACGTCCACGACCCTGAGCGCGCCCCGCGCGACGTACGCCACGTGCCGTCCGTCGGGCGCCGGGCGCGGGTCGATCACCGGGCCGGACACCGCGAGTCCGCGTACCGTCCCGGCCGCCAGGTCCGCCGTGAACAGGCGCCCGGACAGGGCGAACGCGGCCGTGGCGCAGGCCGCGTCGGTCGCGTACCCGACGATCCCGGCGCCGCCCTCGCGGCTGCGTTCCCGGCGCGCCCGCTCCTCCGGTGACAGCTCCTCACCGGCCCCGCCGAGCAGCGCGCGGGCGTCCGCGACCAGGCGTTCGGAGCCGTCGGCGGGGTCCAGCGTCCACAGCGAGCCCGCCGGGTCGCTCCCGGAGGAGGACCGCAGGAACACCACCCGCGCCCCGTCCGGGGCGACGGTGAAGGCGCGCGGGGCGCCACGGGTGAAGCGCTGGGTGCGGGCGTGCTTGCGCGGGAAGGAGTCCGCCGGTCCGGCGGACTCCTCGGGCTCGGTCGTCGTCGCGGGCTCGGCGTTCTCTGCCTGGGGCGTCATACCCCGACCATATTGGCCATGCGCCCCCTTGTGCGGCCGTGCGCCGAGCGATGCGCGAGCACGGATAGTTATGATCACTGTCGCTGTGTGGGTATGAACCCGCTGGCGCCCGCTTGGAACTGCCGCCCGGTCCCGGCCGGGTCACAACCCCCACAGTCCGACCCCCCGCGTCCCTGGGATCTTTGGAGGTGAACCGCCGTGGCACTCTCGATTTCGGCGGTGGTGCTGCTGGCGATCGTCGTCTTCTTGCTGATCAAGAAGTCGGGTCTGAAGGGGGGCCACGCGGCGATCTGCATGCTGCTGGGCTTCTATCTGGCCTCCTCGACCGTGGCCCCGACGATCAGCCAGTTCACGTCCAACGTCGCGAGCATGATCGGCAACCTCAAGTTCTGACCGGCCCCGCGGACTCGTAGGGTGGGCCCATGACGGAACTGCCCGACCGGCGTCTGCTCCTGGTGCACGCGCACCCGGACGACGAGTCGATCAACAACGGCGCGAGCATGGCCAGGTACGCGGCCGAGGGCGTGCACGTGACCCTGGTCACCTGCACGCTCGGTGAGCGCGGCGAGGTCATCCCGCCCGGTCTGCGGCACCTCACCGGCGCCGCGCTCGGCGCGCACCGGCGGGAGGAACTGGCGGCGGCGACGCGGGAGCTGGGCGTCACCGATGTCCGGCTGCTCGGCGGGCCCGGCCGCTACGGCGACTCCGGGATGATGGACACCGCGGACAACGACGACCCCGGCTGCTTCTGGCGGGCCGACCTCGACGAGGCCGCGGGCGCCCTCGCCGCCGTCGTCCTCGACGTACGCCCCCAGGTCCTCGTCACCTACGACGACCACGGCGGCTACGGACACCCCGACCACATCCAGGCCCACCGCGTCGCCATGCGCGCCGTCGAACTCGCGGACGCGCGCGGGCACCGGATCGAGAAGGTCTACTGGAACCGCATGCCCCGCTCGGTCGCGGAGGCCGCCTTCGCCCGGCTGCGCGAGGAGCTGCCCGGCCTGCCGTTCGCCCGGAGCGCCGAGGTGGCCGACGTACCCGGAGTGGTGCCGGACGAGCGGATCACCACCGTCGTGGACGGCAGCGCCTTCGCGGGCGCGAAGGCCGCCGCGATGCGTGCCCACGCCACCCAGATCGAGGTGGCCGGACCGTACTTCGCCCTCTCCAACGATCTCGCCCAGCCGCTGTTCACCAGCGAGCACTACGAACTCGTCCGCGGGCGCGCGCTGCCGGGCGAGACCGACCTGTTCGCGGGTGTGACCGGCACGGCAGCCGCCGGGGCCGCCTCCGGTACCGCCGGTGACACCGCCGCCGAGGAGGGCGCATGAGCACCACCGGTTCCGGGCTCGCCCAGCCGCTCGGCCGCCCCACCCCCGGCCGCGCCGCCGCCCACGTCGGCCTGTTCCTGCTCGGCGGGGTCGTCGCGCTCGCCGGGACCCTGGTCCAGGGCGCCTGGTTCCCCGGCGGGCTGCTGCTCGCCCTCGCCGGTGCCGCCGGGCTGTTCCTCGCCGGGGCGTACGCGCTCGGCGGCCGGGCCGGTGCGGTCGCGCCGGTCGCCGGATGGATCGTCACCGTGGTGCTGCTGACCACCAGTCGGCCCGAGGGAGACTTCCTGTTCGGCGCGGGCGCGGGCTCGTACGCCTTCCTGCTGGGCGGCATGGCCGTGGCTGTGATCTGCGCCACCCTCGGTCCGGGGCGGCGGTCACCGGCTCGGGGTGCCTGACAGGTCGCCCGACTTGGGAAGTGACGTACCACTTCGCCGTACCGCACGCGTGGGAGTCCCGTGTGGGTTTCCCAGATGGTCAGGGATACCGGCCGGACGCGGCCAGTATGGTGGTGCGCGCCGCCGAGCTTGCCCGCTGAGGACGTGACGGGCGGCGGAGCCAATCGGGAGAACCTGCCTTGAGTCGTGAAACTGACACTCCGTCCTCCGGGCCCAACGGGACCGGCGGACCCGCGTATCCCTCCGGGACACCGCCGTACGGCACCCCGCTGGCCTCCGGTGCCGGAGCGGGCACCGGGCGTCCGGACGGGCCGCCCGAGGAGCGCAAGACCGAGACCACGCTGACGACCCGCGTGCGGATCAACATCCCCGGGTCCCGGCCCATCCCGCCCGTCGTGGTGCGCACCACCGTCGCGGACGGCGAGGGCGCCGCCGACGACGCCCCCGCCGAGCAGCGGCAGGCGCCGGACGCCCCGGCCGCGCCCGCCCCCGAGCCGGTCCCGGCCGAGCCCGCGGCACCGGCCGGGGAGAAGACCAGCGACTGGTTCGCCCCGCGCAAGCCCCAGTCCGCCAAGGGCGGTCCGGGCGGCGGCGGCACCAACGGCGCCGGAATTCCCACCGCTCCGGCGGCGGGCGCCGCTCCCGCCGGTGCGCACGGCACCAACGGCGCGGGACTGCCCGGCGGCTCCACCGGTGCCCCCGCACCCGGCTCCCGCCCCGGCGGTGTGGTCGGCTCCATGAGCGCGCCCGGCGCACCCCGCCCCAACGGCAACGGCAACGGCACCGGCACCGGTGCCGCCCAGGGTCTGCCCGGCGCCACCGGCGGCAAGGTCGCCCCCGGCCACGGCGGCGGCACCGGCTCCTTCGACGTCACCGAGGCGCTCACCGCGGGCTCCCGCCCCAACGCGCCCGGCGGCGCCGACGTGACCCGCGACGATCTGCCGTACTTCTCCGACACCGGCAGCCACGACCTCCGCTCCGGCAACGGCGCGGGCCGTCCCGGCGGCCCCGGCTCTCCGGGCGGCGCCGGTGGCCCCGCCGGACGCGGTCCGCAGCACCCGGCCGGACCGACCACAGGCCCGGTCACCGGCGACGGCCCCTACGTTCCGCCGGTCCCGCGCGATCCGGGCATGGAGCCCGGCGAGCGCTTCGACGCCCCCGGCGGCTACGGCGACCCGCACCTGCCCGGCGCCCCGACCGCCCCCGGCGCACGCGCGGCGGGCGGTGCGCTCAGCGACGACACCGCGATCCTCACCCCGCAGACACCGGTCCCGGTGCCCGGCGGCCCCCGTGCCGACCACGTCTCCGGACACACCGTCACCACCGGCATCCCGGTCGTCCCCGGCGGCCCGTTCGCGCCCGGCGCCGGGAACCCGGCCGCACCGGCGGCACCCCGGCCCGCACCGGCGGCGCAGGCGTCCGCGCCCGCCAAGCCGAAGAAGAAGGGCCGCAGCAAGCTGGTCCTGCTCACGGCGCTCGTGGTCGTCGCGGCGGGCGGCACCTACGCGGCCGGGCTGCTGATGAACCACACCGACGTCCCCAGGGGCACCACCGTGCTCGGCCTGGACATCGGCGGCGGCACCCGCGACGACGCCGTCAAGAAGCTCGACCAGGCTTTCGGCGGGCGGGTCAACAAGCCGCTGAAGCTGGACGTGGGGGGGAAAACGATCTCCCTCACCCCGGAGAACGCGGGTCTCCAGTTCGACTACCAGGCCACCGTCGCCAAGGCCGCCACCAGCGACTACAACCCGGTCTCCGTGGTCGGTTCGCTGTTCGGGCAGAAGCGGGTGATCGAGCCCGTCATGCCGGTGGACGAGGAGAAGCTCCAGGCCGCGCTCCAGCAGGCGGGCGGCGGCTCCGGCTCGGTCACCGAGGGCGGCATCACCTTCGCCGGGGGCAAGGCCGTACCCGTCTACGGCAAGGCGGGCAAGGCGGTGGACGCCGGGCAGGCCACCCCGGCGATCGAGCGGGCGTACCGCTCGCTGGTCGAGACGGAGACCGCCGCGCCGGTCACCGTGCCGACCACGATGAAGCAGCCGAGTGTGTCGGACACCGAGGTGAACCGGGAGCTGAAGGAGTTCGCGCAGCCCGCGATGTCCGGCCTGGTCACCGTGCGCACCGACGCCGCGCACAGCATCCCGTTCGGCCCGGTGTCGCTGCCGAAGATCCTCCGCTTCAAGGCGGTGGACGGGAAGCTGGTGGACTACTTCGACCTGAAGGCTCTTCAGACCGCCTACGGCAGCACCTTCGAGGGCGTCGAGGTCCAGGGCGCGAGCGGCAAACGGGACATCCTCCCGCAGGACGTGGCCGCCGCGCTGCGCAAGGCCCTGCTCGGCAGGACGGCCGCCCAGCGGGTCGGCGTCATCGATGTCAACCCGACCTGAGCGGCACCCCCGGTCCGTACGTCACGGGTGCCGCATGACATCCGTCATGCGGCACTCCGGACGCACGGCACTGTCCCCGCGGGATGCGGGCGGGCCAGCATGGGGGTATGACAACGACAGCTTCGGTGGTCGCGTTCGACCAGGTGAGCAAGGCGTTCGGCGACGTCCGCGCGGTGGACGGACTGAGCCTGACCCTGCATCCGGGGGAGACCGTGGCCCTCCTCGGCCCCAACGGGGCCGGCAAGTCCACGACGCTCGACCTGCTCCTCGGGCTCAAGCAGCCCGACACCGGCACGGTCCGCGTCCTCGGCACCACCCCGCGCGAGGCGATCGTCGCGGGCCGGGTGGGTGCCATGCTCCAGACCGGCGGCCTGATGGACGAGGTCACCGTCGCCGAACTGGTCGCGCTGGCCTGCTCGTTGCACCCGAAGCCGTACAAGGCGTCGGACGTGCTGGCCCGCGCGGGCATCGCGCAGATCGCGGACCGCAAGGTCAACAAGCTCTCCGGCGGACAGGCCCAGCGGGTCCGCTTCGCGCTCGCCACCGCAGGTGACAGCGACCTGATCGTGCTGGACGAACCCACCACCGGCATGGACGTCACCACCCGGCAGGCGTTCTGGGCCACCATGCGCGAACAGGCCGACCAGGGCCGTACGGTCCTCTTCGCCACCCACTACCTCGAAGAGGCCGACGCCATCGCCGACCGGGTGCTCGTCCTGCACCGGGGCCGCCTCCTCGCCGACGGCACCGCCGCCGAGATCAAGGCGCGGGCGGGCGCCCGCCGGGTCTCCTTCGACCTGGACGGCACCCCCGACGAGTCCGCGCTCGGCGCGCTGCCCTTCCTCACCTCGCTCGACGTCTCCGGGCAGACCGTGCGCCTCCAGTCCGCCGACGCCGACGCCACCGTCCACGCGCTCTACGGCATCGGCCTCTACCCCCGCAACCTCGAAGTCACCGGGCTCGGTCTGGAGCAGGCCTTCGTCGCCATCACCACCGCCGAGGAGGCGAAGCAGAAGTGAACGGCCTCATCAAGCTCGAACTCGCCCGCGCCCTGCGCAACCGCAAGTTCCTGTTCTTCTCGGTGATCTACCCCTCGGCGCTGTTCCTGCTGATCGCGGGCAACGCCGACTCCACGGCGAAGCTCCCCGGCACCGGGCTCACCCTGCCGACGTACATGATGGTGTCGATGGCGTCCTTCGGCGCGCTGACCGCCGTGCTCATGGGCAACAGCGAGCGCATCGCCAAGGAGCGGGAGAGCGGCTGGGTACGGCAGCTGAGGCTCACCACGCTGCCGGGGCGCGGGTACGTCCTCGCCAAGACCGCCAGTGCCGCCGTGGTCAGCCTGCCGTCCATCGTCGTGGTGTTCGTCGTCGCCGCGCTGGTGAAGGACGTGCGCATGGAGAGCTGGCAGTGGCTGGCGCTCACCGGGGCGATCTGGGCGGGCAGCCTGGTGTTCGCCGCCCTCGGGGTGGCCATCGGCTATCTTGCGAGCGGGGACGCGGTCCGGCCGATCACGATGATCACGTACTTCGGTCTGTCCATGCTCGGCGGGCTGTGGATGCCGACGACGACCTTCCCCGGCTGGCTCCAGTCCATCGCCAAGTGGATGCCGACCCACGCCTACGCCGGGCTGGGACGGGCGATCGAGCAGAGCCAGGCTCCGCACATGGGGGACATCGCCAACCTCGCCGTCTTCTTCGTCCTGTTCGCGGGCGGCGCCGCCTGGCTCTACCGGAAGGACACGCTGAAGGCGTGAGCACCATGACGGAGCGCAGCGACCGTCCCGGCGGACCGGGGGACGTGCCCATCGGGCGGCCCCCCACCAACCGCCGGGAACTGTCGGCCAAACTGCTGTGGATCGGCGCCTATCTGGTCTTCCTCGGCTGGCCGCTGGAGGACCTCGTCTCGGGGCGCCACTCGGCCGCCGCGACCGCGCTGGGCGCCGCCGGACTGGCCGCCTTCGTCGTCGCCTACCTCTCGCTGGTCTTCCGCAACGTGGGCCGTCCGTTCTCCGCGCGGACCGTCGGCACCCTCCTCGGCACGATCGCCGTCCTCGCCTGTGTGCTCGCCCACAGCCTCGGCGGCTCCTGGCTCGGCCTGTTCGTCTACGTCTCGGTGGCGTGCGGCGCCACCCTGCCGCGGCGCGGCGCGTACGTGGCCATCCCGGTCAACGCCGCCCTGATGTACCTGGTGGGCCGGCACTCCGACGAGGCCGAGGCGCGGAACCTGCTGCTGATCACCGTGCTCGTCGGGTTCGGCATGATCGGTGTACGGCAACTGGTGCGCACCACCGTGGAGTTGCGCAAGGCACGGGCCACCGTCGCGCAGCTCGCCGCCAACGAGGAGCGGCTGCGGCTCGCCCGCGACCTGCACGACTTGCTCGGGCACTCGCTCTCCCTGATCACGCTCAAGAGCGAACTGGCCGGGCGGATGCTGCCCGGCCGCCCCGAGGAGGCCGCCCAGCAGGTCGCCGACATCGAACAGGTCAGCAGGCAGGCCCTGGTGGACGTGCGGGCCGCCGTCACCGGCTACCGCAGGGCCCGGCTCGCCGCCGAACTCGCGGGCGCCCACATGGCGTTGACGGCCGCCGGGGTCGCCGCCCAAGTGCCCGCCGAACCCGACCTCACCGGCGTCCCCGAGGAGGTTGAGGCCGCCCTCGCCTGGTCGCTGCGCGAAGGCGTCACCAACGTCGTACGGCACAGCGGCGCCGCCCGCTGCGTCGTCTCCGTCACCCACCGGCAGACCCTGGACGGTCCCGTACTGGAACTCGCCGTCGAGGACGACGGCACCGGCGGCCCCGCCAGGACCGTCCCCGGCAACGGACTCGCCGGGCTCACCGAGCGGCTGGAGGCGGCGGGCGGCTCCCTGGAGGCGGGCCGGACCCGGCGCGGGTTCCGGCTGCTGGCCAGGGTCCCGGCGGCCGGTGCGCCGGACGTAGGATCCGGGGCATGACGCCACCGATCAGGGTCCTGCTCGCGGAGGACCAGTCGATGGTCCGGGAGGCGCTGGCCGCGCTGCTCGGTCTGGAGGACGACATCGAGGTCGTCGCGCAGGTCGCGCGTGGCGACGAGGTGCTCGCGGCGGTCGCCGCCCACCGGGTGGACGTCGCCCTCCTCGACATCGAGATGCCCGGCTGCACCGGCATCGAGGCCGCCGCCCGCGTGCACCGCGCCCACCCCGGCGTGAAACTCGTCGTCCTCACCACCTTCGGCCGCCCCGGCTATCTCCGCAGCGCGATGGAGGCGGGCGCCGATGCCTTCCTGGTCAAGGACGCCCCCGCCGCCCAACTCGCCGCCGCCGTCCGCACGGTCCTCTCCGGCGAACGCGTCATCGATCCCACCCTCGCCGCCGCCGCCCTCGCCGAAGGCGCCAACCCCCTCACGGACCGCGAACGCGAGGTCCTCCGCGCCGCGGCCGACGGCGCCACCAACGCGGAACTGTCCTCCGCCCTCCACCTCTCCCAGGGCACCGTCCGCAACTACCTCTCCACGGCGATCCAGAAACTGGCGGTCCGCAACAGGGCCGAAGCGGTACGCACAGCGCGGGAAAAGGGCTGGCTGTAGCTCCCCAGGGGCACTGGTGACGAGACGGCGTCGCCGCGGGCCGGGCGAAGCAATTACGCGCTGCTCGCTGGGAGGCACCGCCGCGCCCACCCGTGCCGCCCCAGCGGCACGCCTGCCCGCAGCCAGGGGGCCCGCGCGATCGGCCACCGCGGCGGCGAGCGGGCGGACTCAGTTCAGGCGGGCCCGGGCCCAGCGGGCGGCTTCGCGGACCTTGCCGGCGGCACCCTCGTCCACGACCTCGATCAAGTGCGCGTAGGTCTCCAGCTCATCCGCACCCTCGGTGAACGCACCCCGCTGGACGAGGAGTTGACCGCGCTCGTAGCGCAACCGGGCGGGATGGGCGGGCAGCAGAAGACTGAGGTCCACGGCCCGGAGGGCGATGTCGGAGCGCTCGGGCCGGGCAGCGGCCCAGGAACGGATGTTGTTGAGCACCCGCTGCACGACATCCAGCGGAGCGGCGGGCTCCAGCATGGTGTCCTCCAGCGGAGCCCCGGTCGCCCCGGTCACCAGAACCTCCGCGTCGGCCCCGCTCAGCACCCGCCCCCCGTCGAACGGATCGGCCAGCACCCGCTCACCCGGCGCCCCGAACCCGACCACGAAATGACCGGGCAGCGCGACCCCGTACACCGGCGCCCCGGCCCGCCGGGCGACCTCCAGCCAGACCACGGACAGCAGGATCGGCAGCCCCCGCCCGCGCCGCAGCACCTCGTGCAGCAGCGAGGATTCGAGCCGCTGGTAATCACCCGGCACCCCGTGGAACCCGCACCGCTCCCCGAGCAGCGCCCGCACCGCCTCCGCCCAGGCACGCGGCCCGCCGGGCCGGTACGGCAGCATCCCCGCCAGCCGGTCCAGCTCCATCTGCGCCGCGTCGATCCCGTCCTCGTCCAGCGCCCCGTCCGTCTCCGCGCCGATCAGCAGGCACAGCGCGGAGAGGTCCGGCCGCTCCTCGCGCGCCTCCTCCCCGAACCGCCGCCGCACCTCGCCCGAACGCTGCGGCGGGGGCGGGTACGGCGGGGGGAGACGGCGGTACATGTCTGGCTCATGCCCTTCCACAGCGATCCCTACGACGATCCGACCCCCCGTATCTCCCCGAACCCCACCCCACCCCGCACACCCCGAGGGCCCCGCACCCCCCGCGCGTCCCGCTACCCCTCCGGCGCCCGGTAGTGGTGGTAGGCGTGATGCGCCGACATCCCCAGCCCCGCGTACAGCGCCCGCGCCCCCTCGTTGTCCCGTTCCACCTGGAGCCAGGCCGCCGAGGCGCCCTCCTCCAGTGCCCGCCCGGCCAGCGCGGCGACGATCCGGGTGGCCAGCCCCGTACGGCGCGCCGCGGGGTCGGTCTCCACCGCCGCGAACCCCGCCCAGCGGCCGTCCACCACGCACCGCCCGATCGCGGCGGGCGGCGCCCCCTCGGCGCCCGGCACGGACGCGAACCACACGGACGGCCCACCGCCCAGCACCCGGAGCGCGACCCCGCCCGCGCCCTTGCGCCGGTAGCGCGCGAGCCACGCCTCGTCCGCCGTGCGGGACAGGGCGACCCCGGCGCCCTCGTCCCGGTCCGCGAGCGGCGCCAGCGCGCCCGTCCACAGCTCGGCGCTGACCTCCCGGACCCAGCCGCGCGCCTCCAGCTCCGCGCACAGCAGCTCGTCCGTGCCCTCGGCACCGGTCGCGGCCTGCACGTACGCGGGCAGCCCCCGTACGCCGTACCACCGCCGTACGGCGGTCAGCGTGTCGTCGAGGGGAAGCCCGGAGCCGCCCGCCGGGAGGGCGCTGTTGGCGCGGCGGGTGAAGCCCCGGCGGGCGCCGCCGGGCAGCTCCTCGGCGGCGGCGCGCAGCACCCACCCGCCCAGCGGCTCGCTCTCCACCGGCGGCCAGGCCCGCGCGGCGATCCGCGCCAGCTCGCGGTACGAGGCGGCGGGCCCCCGGCGCCGCGCCGGAGCGGCCGGGACCACTTTCCCGGCGACCAGCAGCGCGCGCGGAATCCGGACACTCCGCCCGTCCCGCTGTGTGATCATGACCACGTCGTCGTCCCATGATGTGAGAACACCCACCGTGTCGGTGAACTTCTCCACCGCCGCGCCAGGTTCGCCCAAGCGTCGTACGGAGACCCTTTTGCCCACGTCAGCAGCGGTGATGCGGACGACGAGACGCCCTTGCGCCGAGAATTCCACGGGTCGGTACACCCCTCCTGTTCGGATCGTGCCCCGGAACGGAGATACTAGGGGCGGGCATCACGACGCCGCGCTTCCGCGCGTCAGGCGGCGGAGCCCGAGGAGGCCCGCGGCGCCCTACCGAGGAGGAACGACAGCGTGACCTACGTCATCGCGCAGCCTTGTGTCGATGTGAAGGACAAGGCCTGCATCGAGGAGTGCCCTGTCGATTGCATCTACGAGGGCCAGCGGTCCTTGTACATCCACCCCGACGAATGCGTGGACTGTGGCGCCTGCGAACCGGTCTGCCCGGTCGAGGCGATCTTCTACGAGGACGACACCCCGGAGGAGTGGAAGGACTACTACAAGGCGAACGTCGAGTTCTTCGACGACCTGGGCTCCCCGGGCGGCGCCAGCAAGCTGGGCCTGATCGAGCGTGACCACGCCTTCATCGCCGCGCTGCCCCCGCAGGGCGAGTGACCCGGCGGGCAGGCAGTCCGAGTTGAGCACCGCCTCGGTCCCGTACGGCACGATCGCCCCGATCGCCGCCGTGCGGGACCGAGGCGTTTCGCCGTCACCAGGAAAGTGAGCACCACCCCGTGTCCGCAGTCACCGATCTCCTCCCCGCCTTCCCGTGGGACCGGCTGGAGCCGTTCAAGAAGACGGCCGCCGCGCACCCGGACGGCATCGTCGATCTGTCCGTCGGCACCCCGGTCGATCCGGTGCCCGAGCTGATCCAGAAGGCCCTGGTGGACGCGGCCGACTCGCCCGGCTACCCGACGGTCTGGGGCACGCCCGCGCTGCGCGACGCGATCACCGGCTGGCTGGAGCGCCGCCTCGGCGCGCGCGGCGTCACCCACCGGCACGTGCTGCCGGTCGTCGGCTCCAAGGAACTCGTCGCCTGGCTGCCGACCCAGCTGGGCCTCGGCCCCGGCGACCGCGTCGCGTACCCGCGCCTGGCCTACCCGACCTACGAGGTCGGCGCCCGTCTCGCCCGCGCCTCCCACGAGGTCTACGACGACCCGCGCGACCTGGACCCGGCAGGGCTGAAGCTGCTCTGGCTCAACTCCCCGTCCAACCCGACCGGCCGGGTGCTCTCCACGGACGAGCTGACCGGCATCGTCGCCTGGGCCCGCGAGCACGGCGTCCTGCTCGTCGCGGACGAGTGCTACCTCGAACTGGGCTGGGAGGCCGACCCGGTCTCGGTGCTGCACCCGGACGTCAACGGCGGTTCGTACGACGGCATCGTGGCCGTGCACTCGCTGTCCAAGCGGTCCAACCTGGCCGGTTACCGGGCCGCGTTCATCGCGGGCGACCCGGCGGTGCTGGGCCCGCTGCTGGAGATCCGCAAGCACGGGGGCCTGATGACCTCCGCGCCGACCCAGGCCGCGGTGGTGGCCGCCCTCGGCGACGACGAGCACGTCCGCGTGCAGCGCGAGCGCTACGCCGCCCGCCGTGAACTGCTGCGCGGCGCGCTGCTGGGGAGCGGCTTCCGCATCGAGCACAGCGAGGCCAGCCTCTATCTGTGGGCGACGCGCGAGGAGTCCTGCTGGGACACCGTGGCGCACCTGGCCGAGCGCGGCGTCCTGGTCGCCCCCGGCGACTTCTACGGCCCGGCGGGCGACCGGTTCGTCCGGGTGGCCCTGACGGCGACCGACGAGCGGATCGCGGCGGCGGTGGCCCGGCTGTCCGGCTGAGACCGCCACGGGGACGGACGAAGGGGCCGGTCCGGGGAAGCGCGAAGCGCTCCCGGACCGGCCCCTTCGGTGTGCCGCGGGGCTCAGCCGAGCGGCAGGGCCGGGAGCGACGAGGTGGGCAGCCCGCCCTTGGTGAGCGAGTCCGTCGGCAGTCCGCCCTTGGTCGCGGTGGACGCGGTGTCCCCGAGGACGCCGCCCGCGCTCCCGGCCGCGTCGCCCGCCGCCTTCTGCGCCACCGGGGCGGCCTTCTTCACGGCACCGCCACCGGTCTTGCCCGCGGCGGGCACCGCCTGCTTCACGGCCTTGCCGCCCGCGTCGCCGACCGTGCCGGTGGTGTGCCGGGCGGCGCTGTCCGCGGTGTTGCCCACCTGCGCGCCGTCCAGGGCGGTCAGGCCGCCCAGGTTCGGCGTCGCGGCGGGCAGGGTGGCCGCGCCGGCAGAGCCGGCCGCACCGACCCCGGCAGCCGCTCCCGCTGCGACGAGCAGCGCGGCACGGGCGATCCGGCGGGTCAGGGGGAGGGACATGATGCTCCATTCGACGGGAGTGAACGGTGGTGCTGTCCGCGGTCGGACGCCGTGACTACCGCTCGAAGCCCGCGAAGGTTGCGGAGGCCAAAGGTAAAGAATGCATAACGCATCGCATTATCAGTTGTGGATAAAAACGGGCAAACACCGTCGCCCGATGGGCTCGCGGAACCCTTACGGCCCTTGATTCCCAAGGGAATCGGAACACCCGCCCCCGCTCCCGCCCCGGCGCCGCCCCCGCCCGGCCCGGCAACCCGGCCGGGGGAGCGTCCGCACTACTGTCCGGTGACGATCCGGACCGCGCCCATGAGCCGCTCGGCGCCGTCCCCGCTCCCGCCGCCCGCCGTGGTGCCCGAGGGGTCCCCGGAGGGGTCCGCCCCGGTGGACGGGAAGGCGGGCGGGGTGGGCGCCTTGGCGTCCGGGGTGCCGTCCGGGTCCGCGCCGGTGGCGCCCGGCGCGTCGGAGCCGCCGGAGTCACCCGTGCCGCCCGAACCGTCGGAGCCGTCCGATGCCGACGCCGGTGCCGTGTGCCAGCCGGAGCCGCCCGCCGTCCACTCCCGGCCCCCGTAGGCGACCCGGTCGATGTGCAGGGCCGAGGAGTTGGCCACCGCCCAGTGCGCGAGCTGCCAGCCGCGCTCGCGCTCGTCCTGCCCCGCCGCGTCCGTCGCCGAGCCGTCCGGCACCGGCACGGTCACCGTCCGGCCGCGCGCCGTCGAGGTCACGCTCGGCTCCGGGGACGGCGACGGCACCCGTGTGCCGCCCACCTCCGCGCCGGTCTCCTTCAGCGCGTCCCGCCCGAAGTCCCGTACCAGCGCGGCCCGTACGGCGTCCGGACCGCTCGCCCCGGCCGTCCGCGCGGGGCGCCCGTCGCAGCTCAGGGTGGCCGCCGCCTGGCCGGTCAGGGCCGCCGCGAGCAGCTTCGCGTCGCCCTCGTGCTTGGCGTACGCCTCCGGGTAGCCGCTGCGCTGCACCCGCTGCGCGGCCACCGTCAGCGGCAGCTCCTTGTAGTCCGGCACGCGGGCGAGGTGGGCGTAGAAGATCCCAGCCGCGTACGCCGGGTCCATGATCTGCCGCTCCGTGCCCCAGCCCTGCGAGGGGCGCTGCTGGAACAGGCCCAGCGAATCCCGGTCGCCGTGGTCGAGGTTGCGCAGCCCGGACTCCTGGAGCGCGGTGGCCAGCGCGATCGTCACCGCCCGCTCCGGCATGCCCCGGCCGGTGCCCACGGCGGTGATCGTCGCCGCGTTCACCGCCTGCTCGGGCGTGAAGTCGTACGAGGTGCCGTCACCGTCGTTGGACACCACCACGCAGCCGCGCCCCGGCCCTCCGGTGACGTACTGCGCCACGAGGTACGCGGCGACCGCCGCCAGGACCAACAACGCGGCGCCGAGGCGCGCGAGACGGCGGCGCCGGGGGCGCGAGGGGGACGGCTCTGACACGCGTACAAGGTACTGGAGGCCGCCCGGCGCCTCACGGCGGGTGCGCCGGGCGCGGACGGCACGGCGCGCGAGGGGAGTTTGACGACGGGCCCTAGGCTCGGCCGTATGCCCGAGACCTCGCTCGACCTCAGCCTGGACGCCGCCGCGCTCACCGCGCGGCTCGTTGACCTCCCCTCCGAGAGCGGCACCGAGAAGCCCCTCGCCGACGCGATCGAGGCCGGTCTGCGCACCCTGCCGCACCTGACGGTCGAGCGGCTCGGCAACAACGTCCTCGCCCGCACCGACCTCGGCCGCGCCGAACGCGTCGTGCTGGCCGGGCACATCGACACCGTGCCGATCGCGGACAACGTGCCGTCCCGGCTCGACGAGGACGGTGTGCTCTGGGGCTGCGGCACCTGCGACATGAAGTCCGGCGTCGCCGTGCAGCTGCGCATCGCGGCCACCGTCCCCGCCCCCAACCGCGATCTCACCTTCGTCTTCTACGACAACGAGGAGGTCGCCGCCGAGCTGAACGGCCTCAAGCACGTGGCCGAGCAGCGGCCCGAGTGGCTGCGCGGCGACTTCGCGGTCCTGCTGGAGCCGTCCGACGGCGAGGTCGAGGGCGGCTGCCAGGGCACCCTGCGGGTCCTGTTGAGGACGAAGGGCGAGCGCGCCCACTCCGCGCGCGGCTGGATGGGCTCCAACGCCGTGCACGCCGCCGCGCCGATCCTCGCCCGGCTCGCCGCGTACGAGCCGCGCGAACCGGTCATCGACGGGCTCCGGTACCGCGAGGGCCTCAACGCGGTCCGGATCTCCGGCGGGGTCGCGGGCAACGTCATCCCCGACGAGTGCGTGGTCACCGTCAACTTCCGCTACGCGCCCGACCGCAGCGGCGACGAGGCCGTCGCGCACGTCCGCGAGGTGTTCGCGGACTGCGGTGTCGAGGAGTTCGTCATCGACGACCACAGCCCCGGCGCGCTGCCCGGCCTCTCCCACCCGGCCGCCGTCGCGTTCATCGAGGCCGTCGGCGGCACCCCGCGGCCCAAGTACGGCTGGACCGACGTCTCCCGCTTCTCCGCGCTCGGTGTCCCCGCGGTCAACTACGGCCCCGGCAACCCGCATCTGGCACACAAGCGGGACGAGCGGGTGGAGGTGGCGAAGATCCTCGCGGGCGAGGAGCGGCTGCGCCGCTGGCTGACCGCGTAAGCGGGGGACGGTACGACGCGTGCCGCTCCGGTGCGGTCCTCTCCGGTCCGGGACATGCCTGGGCCGGACACGCCCGCGTCCCCCGTCCTTGACCCGCGTGGATCTACGCTGAGGCTGTACCACCGCCGAACGGAGGGAGCGCACATGGCTACCGGAAACCCCGTGGGGAAGAAGCAGCCGCCGGACGAGCAGCGGCTCGGGCCGGTCCTCCGCCGACGCGGGCAGGTCACCGCCAGCACCACCGACCAGCGTCTGCTGGACGAGCGGGCGCCCTCCGACTGGGTCCACACCGACCCCTGGCGCGTCCTGCGCATCCAGTCCGAGTTCATCGAGGGCTTCGGCACGCTCGCCGAACTCCCGCCCGCCATCAGCGTGTTCGGCTCCGCCCGGACCCCGGTGGACTCTCCCGAGTACGACGCGGGGGTCCGGCTCGGCGGCGCGCTCGTGGACGCCGGATGGGCCGTCATCACCGGGGGCGGGCCGGGCGCGATGGAAGCGGCCAACAAGGGCGCCTCCCAGGCGGGCGGCGTCTCCGTCGGGCTCGGCATCGAGCTCCCCTTCGAGCAGGGGCTGAACCCCTACGTCGATATCGGGCTGAACTTCCGCTACTTCTTCGTCCGCAAGATGATGTTCGTGAAGTACGCGCAGGGATTCGTCGTCCTGCCCGGTGGACTCGGCACCCTCGACGAGCTGTTCGAGGCGCTGACCCTCGTCCAGACCCAGAAGGTCACCCGCTTCCCGATCGTCCTCTTCGGCAGCTCCTACTGGGGCGGCCTCCTCGACTGGCTCCGCGACACCCTCGTCTCCCAGGGCAAGGCGTCCGAGAAGGACCTGCTGCTCTTCCACGTCACGGACGACGTGGAAGAGGCGGTGGCCCTGGTGTCCAAGGAGGCGGCTCGCTGAGGCGGTGCCTGCCGGGTGCGGGTGGGCCGGTCGCAGGGTTCCCCGCGCCCCCCCGGGAGGCGGGCCGCGCCGCCGTCCCGTCAGGCCAGGCCCCGCCGGGCCACCGCGGGGTCCCGGTGGCCCGCGATGGAACCGACCATGTCCAGGATCTGCCGGGTCTCGGCGACCTCGTGGACGCGGTAGACCCGGGCGCCGAGCCAGGCGGAGACGGCGGTGGTGGCGAGGGTGCCGAGGAGACGTTCCTTCACGGGGCGGTCCAGGGTCTCGCCCACGAAGTCCTTGTTGGACAGGGACACCAGCACCGGCCAGCCGGTGGCGACCAGTTCGTCCAGGCGGCGGGTGGCCTCAAGACTGTGGCGGGTGTTCTTGTTGAAGTCGTGACCGGGGTCGATGAGCACGGACTCGCGGGGAACACCGAGTTCGACGGCACGCTCGGCGAGCCCGACGGTGACCTTCAGGATGTCGGCGACCACGTCCTCGTAGACCACCCGGTGCGGACGGGTACGCGGCTCCGCGCCGCCCGCGTGGGTGCAGACGAGCCCGGCGCGGTAGCGGGCGGCGACCTCGGCGAGGCCGGGATCGACGCCGCCCCAGGCGTCGTTGAGGAGGTCGGCGCCCGCGTCGCAGACGGCTTCGCCGACGGCGGCCCGCCAGGTGTCCACGCTGATCACGACGTCCGGGAACCGCCGCCGCACCTCCGCGACGAACCCGGCCGTGCGCCGGATCTCCTCCTCGGCGGTGACCTCCTCGCCGGGCCCGGCCTTGACCCCGCCGATGTCCACGATCGCGGCGCCCTCGGCCACCGCCCGCTCCACCCGCGCGAGGGCGGGCTCGTCGAGGAACGTGGCCCCCTGGTCGTAGAAGGAGTCCGGGGTCCGGTTCACGATCGCCATGATCACCGGCTCGTGCGGCCCGAATTCCCGCCTGCCCAGCCTGAGCATCCCCTGAGACCTCATCTCCGTGCACCGCCGCGCGCCAGCCGCCCCGACGGACGCCTGCGACCCTAGCCGCAGCCCGCGCATGGCACGATCGGGGTCTGACAGTGTGGCGTCCGGCAGCGGCCGGTACATCGAGCGTGGGGACTTCTGGCGATGGTTGTGTTCCTGTTCCTGGTCGTCGCCCTCGTGGTGGTGGTCGCCGGGGTGACACTCGCGGTGGTCGGCGGCGGGGAGAACGCCCCGCTGCCCGACGCGGCCCCGGAACGCCTCCAGGACCCGCTGCCCGAGGACCGCCCGGTGCGCAGGGCGGACGTGGAGAGCCTGCGCTTCCCGGTCGCCCCGCGCGGCTACCGGATGGCCGACGTGGACGACGCCCTCGGCCGCATCGGCGCCGAACTCGCGGAACGGGACGCCCGGATCGCGGACCTGGAGTCCGCCCTCGCCGGTGCCCGTGCCGCCGCGCACGCCCGGCAGGAGCAGCGGCCGGGCGGACCGGGACCGGAGGACCTGCGATGAGCGGGGGAGCGGCCGTCGGCCCGGACGGGCTGCCGCGCTGCCCGTGGGCGCTGTCCACCGAGGACTACGTCGCCTACCACGACGAGGAGTGGGGCCGCCCGGTCCACGGCGACGACGCGCTGTTCGAACGGCTCTCCCTGGAGGCGTTCCAGTCCGGCCTGTCGTGGATCACGATCCTGCGCCGCCGCCCCGGCTTCCGCGCCGCGTTCGCGGACTTCCGCATCGACGAGGTCGCCGTGTTCACCGACGCCGACCGGGAACGGCTGCTGGCCGACGCCGGGATCATCCGCAACCGCGCCAAGATCGACGCGACCCTCGCCAACGCCCGCGTCCTCACCGGCTGGGCGGAGGGCGAACTGGACGCGCTGATCTGGTCCCACGCGCCCGACCCGGCGGCCCGCCCGGCACCGGCCACGCTCGCGGACGTCCCGGCGGTCACCCCGGAGTCCACCGCGCTCGCCAGGGCACTGAAGAAGCGCGGCATCCGATTCGTCGGCCCCACCACGGCGTACGCCCTGATGCAGGCGTGCGGACTGGTGGACGACCACCTCGCGGACTGCGCGAGCCGCGCCGCCCGCTGACCGTCCCTCGTCCGGCGCCGGGGCGGCTCAGCGGCCCCGGTACTCCGGCTTCCGCTTGTTGACGAACGCGTCCACCGCGATCGTGTGGTCCTCGGAGGCGCCCGCGCGGGTCTGGAGCTCGTCCTCCTTCTCCAGCGTCTCGTCGAGCGAGTGCGACAGCCCGTAGACCATCGCCTCCTTGATCGCCGCGTACGCCACCGTCGGCCCCTCGGCCAGCGCGCGCGCCGTCCGCTCGGCCTCCGCGCGCAGGTCCGCCGCCGGGACCACACGGGTGGCGATGCCCAGCTCCAGCGCCTCGCGGGCGCCGATGTTGCGCGGGAACAGCAGCAGGTCGGCGGCGCGGCCGGGGCCGACGACGCGCGGCAGCGTCCAGGAGATGCCCGAGTCGGCGGTGAGCGCGACGCCCGCGAACGCCGTGTTGAACGCGGCGGTGTCCGCCACCAGCCGGTAGTCCGCCGCCAGCGCGAAGCCGAGGCCCGCGCCCGCCGCGACCCCGTTCACCGCCGCGACCACCGGCTTGGGCGCCCCGGCCAGCGCCCGTGTGATCGGGTTGTAGTGCCGCCGCACCGTGCTCATGACCTGCCCGGACCCGGTCTCCCGGTCCTCGGCCAGCAGCCCGATGTGCTCCTTGAGGTCCTGCCCCACGCAGAACGCCCGCTCCCCGGCCGCGGTCAGCAGGATCGCCCGTACGGCGGTGTCCGTCGCGGCGGATTCGGCGGCCTCGCGCAGTGCCTCCTTGGCCGCGACGTTCAGCGCGTTCATCGCCTCGGGGCGGTTGAGCGTGATCGTCGCGAGTCCGTGGTCCACCTCGTACAGCACGGTGTCGGCCATGAACGCATCCTCCCGGTGTGTGCCCTGCCCACCGCTCGGTGGCGGCCTCTGCGAAGCACAGCATGACCGAGATCGCGGCGCCGGAACCGGGCCGTGTGTGTGACCTGCGTCAAACAAAAGACGCGGGAAGGTACCGGGTGGTCCCCCCGAGGTCGGCGGAGTATCGCAGCCACATCCCCGAATTGGGTGGTTTTGCTCGCGCGCGTTGCCCAAGCGATGCCGATTGATGTTGGTCATCGGGTGCGGCCATGCGGGATAATGGCCGGGAAGCAATGTGTTCGATGCCGGTCGCGTGTGTCCGCTGCCCGGACCACGGGCGTCCCTCGCGGGGCCCCGGCAGACGATGAACCTGGTTTCCAGGAAGGGGTACGAGCATGGCGGCCATGAAGCCGCGGACGGGCGATGGCCCGCTCGAGGTGACCAAGGAGGGGCGGGGCATCGTCATGCGCGTTCCGCTCGAAGGCGGCGGTCGGCTCGTCGTCGAGCTGACCCCTGACGAGGCCGAGGCGCTCGGCGAGGCCCTCAAGAAGGTCGTCGTCTGACGCACCGCGACGGACGCGCCCGAAGGCACCGGAGATCTCCGGAGAATGTGGGCCCAAAGCCGCAGCCCCGGCACCGTACGCGGTGCCGGGGCTGCGGCTTGTCCGGGACCGGGGCATGCCCTACGCCCGTCCGCGTGTCCCCGTCATCTGTTCGCCACGCACAGCAGCCCGTCCCCGACCGGCAGCAGCGAGGCCACCATTTCCGAGTCCTCCGTGCTCTCCCGCACGGCGCGCAGCAGCTCGCGCAGCCGCAGCACCTCGGTCGGCTGCGGACCCGAGTCCACCGTGCGACCGCCCGCGAAGACGCCCTCGAAGACCACCAGCCCGCCCGGCCGCAGCAGGCGCAACGATTCGGCGAAGTAGGCCGGGTACTCCAGCCGGTCGCCGTCGCAGAACACCAGGTCGTAGCCCGCGTCCGCGAGCCGGGGGAGTACGTCCAGGGCGTGGCCGGGGATGAAACGGGCCCGGTTGCTGGCGAAGCCGCAGGCGCGGAACGCCTGCCGGGCGAACTGCTGGTGCTCGGGCTCCGGGTCCACCGTGGTCAGGACGCCGTCCGGGCGCATCCCGCGCAGGAGGTGCAGGCCCGACACACCGCAGCCGGTGCCGATCTCCGCGACCGCCTTCGCGTCCACCGAGGCGGCCAGCAGCCGCAGCGCGGCACCCGTGCCGGGCGACACCGAGCGCAGCCCTGCCTCGCGGGCCCGGTCGCGGGCCCAGCGCAGCGCTTCGTCCTCGGCGACAAAGGCGTCGGCGAACGCCCAGCTCGTCGGCCCGTTGGCGGTAATGACCCTCTCCTGTCCCCGTGGTTGCCTCGGCGTGACTGTATCCGTTGGCCTCGGGAACTCGCAGATGGGACCGGGCGTTGTAAGGGCGTGAGCCGGTGCACCCGGACGGGACGGGGGACGAGAGGTGCGAGAGGTGGACGAGGTAGGCGAGCGGACACCGCCGCCGCCCGACGGGGCGCGAGGTTCCTTCTTTAACTCAGGCAAAACCGCTTATCCGGAGCTAACGGGCGACGTGGCTATGGTGGGGTCTCCACTGGACATCACCAGAGCCGACAGGGGAGGTGCGGCCACGTCCGAGGACCGGGGCGGAGTGCTGCGGCGCTTCCTCGGGGCGGGCAGGCCGAAATCCGTGACCGACACCGCTGCTCACGCCAGCCACACCGCCGGCTCCGATCCCGGCGAGACCCAGACCGCGACCTTCACCACCGACGCGGACGGGCAGGCGTGGACTCCGCCCAGCTGGGAGGAGATCGTCAGCACGCACAGCGGTCGGGTCTACCGCCTGGCCTACCGGCTCACGGGCAACCAGCACGACGCGGAGGACCTGACGCAAGAGGTCTTCGTGCGCGTCTTCCGCTCGCTGTCCACGTACTCCCCGGGCACCTTCGAGGGCTGGCTGCACCGGATCACCACCAACCTGTTCCTGGACATGGTCCGCCGCAAGCAGCGCATCCGCTTCGACGCGCTCGGCGAGGACGCGGCCGAGCGGCTGCCCAGCCGCGAGCCCAACCCCCAGCAGGTCTTCAACGACGCCCACTTCGACGCCGACGTGCAGCAGGCCCTGGACACCCTCGCGCCCGAGTTCCGCGCCGCCGTCGTCCTGTGCGACATCGAAGGACTGTCGTACGAGGAGATCGCCGCGACCCTCGGCGTGAAGCTCGGCACGGTCCGCTCCCGCATCCACCGCGGGCGCTCCCAGCTCCGCAAGGCGCTCGCGCACCGGTCCCCGGAGGCGCGCAAGGCCGAGCGGCGCTCGTTCATGGGGCGTGTCCCCGCGCTGGGAGGAGGGGGCGCGACGGCGTGAGCGGCACACATCCCAAACCCCTGCACACCCGCTTCGCGGAACAGCACCTGGGCGACCGGCTCTCCGCCCTGGTGGACGGCGAGCTGGGCCACGAGACCCGCGAGCGCGTCCTCGCCCACCTGGCCACCTGCGCCCGGTGCAAGGCCGAGGCCGATGCCCAGCGGCGGCTGAAGAACGTGTTCGCCGAAGCGGCCCCGCCGCCGCCCTCCGCGAGCCTGCTCGCCCGCCTCCAGGGTCTGCCCGGCGGAGACGGCGACTCCCCGCTGTCCGGTCCCGGCCTGCCCGGCCGCGGCGGCGAGCCCGGCGTCTTCGACCTGCGCGGCGGCGACCGCTTCGCGTTCGGCTACGCCCCGGTCGGGCACACCCCGGCCGAGGAGCGCGGTTTCCGTATCCACCCGGTCGGCCGTCCCGAGGCCGAGCGCGGCTCCTCGCGCGGACTCAGGTTCGCCGTGGCCGCCGCCGGAGCGGTCTCCCTGGCCGCCGTCGCCCTCGGTGGGGTGACCACCGCGCTGCCGGGCGACAGCAGCGCCGAGGCCCGGACCGGCGCGGGCAGCGGCAGCGTCCTCCCGGCCCGCTCGGCGGGCGCGGTCCCGGCCACCCCCGAGACCCAGCGCCGCCGCACCCTCGCCGCCCAGCCCGCCCGGTCCGACGGCACCCCGGCCGCCGCGACCTCCCGCTCGGCCCCGCTGCTCCCCGGTATGCCGGCCCAGTCCACGGGCCCCGTCCGGGAGGCGGTCAACGAGACCACCACCCCCCTCATGGCGGGCGTGGCCGCCGTCTCCCCCCTGATACGCCCCCCGGGCCCGGTCACTCCCTACCCCCTCTCCGCTTGGACCGCCGCCCCACCGACCCCCACGAACACCCCCACCCCCACTCCGGCCACCACCCCCACCCCGACGCCCCGCGGTCACGAGTCCCGCTGAGCGGAACGGGGCGGACCGAGCGGGGCGCGGACGCGCTCCTGGGGGACCCTTCGCCCGGATCGGGTCGAAGTCTCCCCTCGGGGCAGTACCGGTACGGGCGGGGCGGCGGGTACCGTGGAGCGACCGAGGGCATCCCGAGGAGTGACTGGTGTTCAATGACATAGGGCCGCTGGAGCTGCTGACGCTCGTCGTCCTTGCGGTGATCGTCTTCGGACCGGACAAGCTGCCGAAGTTCATCCAGGACGTCACCCGGATGATCCGCAAGGTCCGGGAGTTCTCCGACAGCGCCAAGCAGGACATCCGCAGCGAACTGGGCCCGGAGTTCAAGGACTTCGAGTTCGAGGACCTCAACCCCAAGACCTTCCTGCGTAAGCAGTTGGACAACGACGAGTTCGGCCTGCGGGACATCCGCAGCGGCTTCGACCTGAAGAAGGAGATGGCCGACGTCACCGACTCGGTCAACGGGCGGGACATCACGTCCGCCGCCTCCGCCGCCTCGGTCGTGCCCTCCGCCAACGGGTCCGGCCGGATCGACATGACCAAGAAGCCCGAGCAGCCCGGCAAGGACGACCACCCGCCGTTCGACGCCGACGCCACCTGAGCCGTCCGGTCGCCCGAGCCGTCCGAGTCGGCTGAGTCCTACGCGTCTTACGACCCGTCGGATTCCACTGACCCGGCGTCACCACCCCGCCCCTCCGTCGGACGTGACGCGTTTCATGGCGTTCCGACCCCCTCCGACCCCCCCGGTACGACGCCAACGGAGCGTCAGCGGGGGCCACGCGCCGCCCGGTTTCCCGGCCGTCCCCGGCGGTGTGGATATGCTGCCGAGTCGTTGTGCGGACCGGAGGAGTACGCCCGAAGGGGGGCGGGCGGCCCCGGTCCGACGAGATCGAGGAGGCGTCCGGCACATGGAGACGACGAGTCGGGTGGGTGCGAACACGGCCGCGGCGGGCGGGCAGCGCCCCGGCGCCCGCCGTGCGATCGACGGCTACCTTCAGGCGCCCTTCCCGTGGTACGGCCTCGACGAGGCGTTCACGGGGCCGCGCTGGCTGATGCAGGTCGCCGCGGCGGCGGACGGCACGGTGGAGCACGGATCGACCGGGCACGGTGACGAGCCCTCGGTGCGCAACGAGCACACGGCCGCCGCTGCCGCCGACGAGCCCCGCGAGAAGTTCGCGGTGGTGGTCACCGTCGCCGCCAACCCGTCCCGCAGGAGCGCCGACGGCACCGGGCTGCTGGAGGCCACCTCGGTCTCCTCCGCCGCCTGGCTCGCCGGGGTCGGCCTGCTGTCCTTCACGTGGCCCGGCCAGATGGACCACAGCCTGCGCGACGACTGGCTGGACCAGCAGACCGAGACCGCCTGGGAGCTGGCCGACGACCTCGACGGCGAGGAGTGGTCCTCCCTCTCCCTCCCCGTGGACGGTGTGCCCATGCCCTTCCACTACCGCGAGTCCGAGTTCGGCTGGGTCCTCGCCGGTACCACCGGGCAGGGCGTCCACCTCGGCGCGTACGGCCGGGGCATGAGCGCGTACGGTCTCGCCTTCGCGGTCGTCAAGGACATCGCCGCGTACGCCTGAGCCGCGCGGGAGCACGGGAAAGGGGGCGCCCCGCGGGGCGCCCCCTTTCCCGTGGCGGGAAGGCCCGCCGACCTGCTCAGAACTTGTTCTTCGGGGTGATCCCCAGGGACAGCCCCGACAGTCCGCGCGCCCGGCCGCCCAGCTTGCCCGCGATGGCGCGCAGGGCCGAGCCCGCCGGGGAGTCGGGGTCGGTGAGGACGACCGGACGGCCGTCGTCGCCGCCCTCCCGCAGCCGCACGTCGATCGGGATGCTGCCCAGCACCGGCACCGTGGCGCCGGTGGTGCGGGTGAGTCCGTCCGCGACGGCCTGGCCGCCGCCGGTGCCGAACACGTCGAGCATCTCGCCGCAGTGCGGGCAGGGCAGCCCGGACATGTTCTCCACCACGCCGACGATCTTCTGGTGCGTCTGCACCGCGATGGACCCGGCCCGCTCCGCGACCTCGGCGGCGGCCTGCTGAGGTGTCGTCACCACCAGGATCTCCGCGTTCGGCACCAGCTGCGCCACCGAGATGGCGATGTCACCGGTGCCCGGCGGCAGGTCCAGCAGCAGCACGTCCAGGTCACCCCAGTACACGTCCGCAAGGAACTGCTGGAGCGCGCGGTGCAGCATCGGCCCGCGCCACACCACCGGCGCGTTGCCCGGCGTGAACATGCCGATGGAGATGACCTTCACGCCGTTCGCGGACGGCGGCATGATCATGTTCTCGACCTGGGTGGGACGGCCGTCCGCGCCCAGCATCCGGGGCACCGAGTGGCCGTAGATGTCGGCGTCCACGACCCCGACCTTCAGTCCGTCGGCGGCCATCGCCGCCGCCAGGTTCACCGTCACCGAGGACTTGCCGACGCCGCCCTTGCCGGAGGCGACCGCGTACACCCGGGTCAGGCTGCCCGGCTTGGCGAACGGCACCTCGCGCTCGGCCTGCCCGCCGCGCAGCGCCTCCGCCAGCTCCCGGCGCTGCTGGTCGCTCATCACGTCCAGCGCCACGTCCACCCGCGTGACCCCTTCGAGGCGGGAGACCGCCTCGGTCACCCGCGAGATGATCGTCTCGCGCATCGGGCAGCCGGAGACGGTCAGGTACACGGTCACCGCGACCGCCCCGTCCGCGCCGATCTCCACCGACTTGACCATTCCCAGTTCGGTGATGGGCCGGTTGATCTCGGGGTCGTTCACCGTGGACAGCGCTTCGCGCACCGCGTCTTCCGTAGCCATACGTCGATGGTACGGCGGAGCGGACCCCCGCCGGGAGGCGCCTCAGCGGTCGTCGGTGTCCCGGTCGGCCGGGAGATCCACCTGGTGGGTGCGGAACGCCGAGTGGCTGCCGGGCCCGGCATGGCCGTCGGCACGGCGGCGCTCCTCCAGCTCCTTCACCAGATCCTGGAGTTCGGAGCGGATCCAGTCGCGCGTGGCGACCTCCCCGAGCCCCATCCGCAGCGCGGCCACCTCACGGGTCAGGTACTCGGTGTCCGCGATGGACCGCTCGTTCTGCTTGCGGTCCTGCTCCAGGTTGACCCGGTCCCGGTCGTCCTGCCGGTTCTGCGCGAGCAGGATCAGCGGCGCCGCGTAGGACGCCTGGAGGGACAGCATCAGCGTCAGGAAGATGAACGGGTACTGGTCGAAGCGGAGATGCGCGGGCGCGGCGATGTTCCACACCACCCAGACGATGATGACGACCGTCATCCAGACGATGAACCGCCCGGTGCCCAGGAAGCGGGCGATCCGCTCCGACAGCCGTCCGAACGCCTCCGGGTCGTACTCCGGCAGGAAGCGGTGGCGCGGTGCGCGCGGCTGGTCCAGCCGGGCCGCGCGGGGGCGCGGCGCGGCGGTGGCACCGGCCGGGCTCCGGTCGCGGGCGGGGTCGCGGTCAGCCGCCATGACGTGCCGTCTCCTCTCCCTCACCGAGTTCCTCGTCGAGGTGGAACTCCGTCTCCCGCCAGTCGTCGGGCAGCATGTGGTCCAGTACGTCGTCCACGGTGACCGCGCCGAGCAGCGACCCGGACTCGTCCACCACGGGCGCCGCGACCATGTCGTAGGTGGCGAAGAACCCGGCGATCACCGGCAGCGTGGCGTCCGGGTCCAGCGGGCGCAGGTCGTCGTCCACCAGCGAGCCGACCAGGGTGTACGGCGGGTCGCGCAGCAGCCGCTGGAAGTGCACGGTGCCCAGGTACTTGCCGGTCGGGGTCTCGTCGGGCGGGCGGCAGACGTAGACCTGCGCGGCGAGCGCGGGGGAGAGGTCCTGGTTGCGGACGCGGGCGAGCGCGTCGGCGACCGTCGCGTCCGCGCGCAGCACGATCGGCTCGGTCGTCATCAGCCCGCCCGCGGTGTGCTCCTCGTACGACATCAGACGGCGCACGTCGGCGGCCTCGGAGGGCTGCATCAGGCTGAGCAGCCGCTCCTTGTCGCCCTCGGGCAGCTCGGAGAGCAGGTCGGCCGCGTCGTCGGGGTCCATCGCCTCCAGTACGTCGGCGGCGCGCTCCTCCTTGAGCTTGCCGAGGATCTCGATCTGGTCGTCCTCGGGCAGCTCCTCCAGTACGTCCGCGAGCCGGTCGTCGTCCAGGGCGGCGGCGACCTCCGCGCGCCGCTTGGCGGAGAGGTGGTGCAGCACGTTGGCGAGGTCGGCGGGGCGGAGCTGTTCGAAGGTGGCGAGCAGGTTCTCGGCGCCCTGGCCGTGCTCCTCCAGGGAGAACCCGGTGACCCCGGACCACTCCACGGTCAGCGTCTCGCCCTTCGCCCGCCGGAACGCCCCGGCCCGGCGGCCCTTGCGGACGAAGACCTTGTCGATCTCCCACTCCCGCCGCGCGGGCAGCTGCTGCACGGCCAGGTCCAGGACGGTGACCTCCTCGCCGGTCTCGGCGAGCGTCACCCGCCGGTCCAGCAGCTCCCCGAAGACCAGCCGCTCGGTGGGCCGTTGCTCGAACCGGCGGACGTTGAGCACGCCGGTCGTGATGACCTGGCCGGAATCGACGCCGGTGACGCGGGTCATCGGCAGGAAGATACGGCGGCGGGTGGCGAGTTCGACGACCAGGCCGAGGACGCGCGGCGGACGGCGGCCGACCCGGAGCATGGCGACCAGATCGCGCAGCCGTCCCACCTGATCGCCCGCCGGGTCGAAGACCGGGACCCCGGCGAGGTGCGAGACGAAGATGCGCGGGGCGCCGCCTGCCATGAGTGTGCTTCCTTTGCTCGCCGTGCCGGGGGACCGCTGTCTCTCTGCCTGCCCGCTCGCGTGCGCTTCAGGCTAGCCCGTACCGATCGGATACGCCCTGGTGGGGCGGTCCGGACGGACCGGCTCGGTGGCGCCGCTCCCGCCCCGGTACGCTGCGGTGCGCCGTACCGGACCGTCAGAGAGGCAGCGCCACCCGTGACTCCGATTCCCCAGGGCCGGACCCGCCGGGCCGTGTTCGCCGCGGCGGTGTGCGCGCTGGCCGTGACGGTCGCGCCGGTGCTGACAGGCTGTGGCGACGAGGACCCGGACGCGGGAACCAACGGCGTGGGGAAGCTGGCCCCGGCGAAGATCCAGGCCCGTACGCTCGCCGCCGCCGACGCGGCCGGAGCGGTCCGGCTGGCCGGGACGGTGGTCACCAGCGGGCGTACGTACCGGCTGGACATGCGCCTCAA
Organism: Streptomyces corallincola; assembly: GCF_019104725.1. Lineage (GTDB taxonomy): Bacteria > Actinomycetota > Actinomycetes > Streptomycetales > Streptomycetaceae > Streptomyces > Streptomyces corallincola. Next base: position 68,265 of record NZ_JAHRXF010000002.1, read on the forward strand.
GAGCGGCGGCGGCACCGGCTCGGTCACCTCGGGGGGCTCGACGTTCGGCCTGCTCAGGACCGGCGAGGAGCTGTATCTCAAGGCCGACCGCGCCTTCTGGAGCCACGGCGGCGACTCGGCGGCGGCCGGGAAGCTCGACGGCAAGTACGTGAGGGTGCCGAGCAGCGACCCCGCGTACAAGAAGTTCAGCGGGTTCACGGACAAGGACGTCCTCCTCGACGGACTGCTGACGCTGCACGGCTCGCTGGCCACCGCCGGACGCCACGAGGAGGCGGGCACCCGCACGGTCCGGGTCACCGGCGACGGGGGCGCGGGCGGCACCCTGGACGTCTCCCTGAAGGGCACGCCGTACCCGCTGCGCCTGGAGCGCGGCGGCGGCGCGGGCACCCTGCGCTTCTCCGACTGGGGACGGGACTTCTCCGTGGAGCGGCCGAAGCGGTCCGAGACCGTGGACTACGGCAGGCAGCTCCCGGCCTCCTGACCGGCGCCCCGCCGCGCGGGTCAGCCCTTCTTCCGCCGCTTCCGTCCGGCCAGCAGCCTCGGCAGCGCGGCCGGGGCCGGGCGCCGGGTGGTCGCCGGGGTGGGCAGCGGACGGGCGGCGAGGTCCCCGGTGGGGGCGGGCAGCGGGCTCCCGGCGGGGGCGAGCCGCAGCACCCGGCACTCCCGTGCCCAGCGCTCCGGCATCCGCTCGGCGTCCGGCGCGTTCAGCCGCTTGCCGCGCAGCTCGGCCACCGCCGCCTCCCAGGCCCCGGACCCCGGTGCCGCCTCGGACACCGACGCGGGCCAGCTCACCAGCCGGCCGCCCTTGTCCTTGCCGCGCACGGTCACCTCGGCGGTGGAGCCGTCGGCGAGCCCGGTCAGCGGCTGCTCGCCCGGCCCGTCCCCGACCACCCACACCGCGCCCTCGTGCCACACGTGCCACAGCGGACGGGCCGCGTCCGCCCCGGAACCCCGCACCCAGACCAGGCCGGACTTCTTGGCGGCCTCCTCGATCAGGGCCCGCTCCAGCAGCTCGCTCGTCATACCGCCCAGCCTATCGACGCGGCCCATACACGCGTCCTGTCCAGGCGGCCGGGCTCAGAGCCAGCCGTTCCGCTTCAGCGTGCGGTGGATGGCGAGACAGAGCAGGGCGGTGACCCCCATGATCACCGGGTATCCGTACCGCCAGTGCGTCTCCGGCATGTAGGTGAAGTTCATGCCGTACACCCCGCACACCATCGTCGGCACGGCGATGATCGCGGCCCAGGCGGTGATCTTGCGCATGTCCTCGTTCTGCGCGACCGACGCCTGCGCCAGGTTGGCCTGGAGGATCGAGTTCAGCAGTTCGTCGAAGCCCAGCACCTGCTCCTGGACGCGGGCGAGGTGGTCGGCGACGTCCCGGAAGTACTTCTGGATGTCGGGGTCCACCAGCCGCATCGGCCGCTCGCTCAGCAGCTGCATGGGCCGCAGCAGCGGGGCCACCGCGCGCTTGAACTCCAGTACCTCGCGCTTGAGCTGGTAGATCCGCGCCGAGTCCACACCGCGCGAGACCCCGCCGCGCCGACCGGGGGAGAAGACCTCGGTCTCCACCTCGTCGATGTCGTCCTGCACGGCGTCCGCGACCGCGATGTAGCCGTCCACCACATGGTCCGCGATGGCGTGCAGCACCGCCGAGGGGCCCTTGGCGAGCAGTTCGGGGTCGTCCTGGAGGCGGTGGCGCAGTGCGCGCAGCGAGCCCTGGCCGCCGTGCCGGACGGTGATGAAGAAGTCCCGGCCGGTGAAGCACATGACCTCGCCCGCCTCGACGACCTCGCTGGTCGCGGTGAGCCGGTCGTGCTCGACGTAGTGGATGGTCTTGAACACGGTGAACAGGGAGTCGTCGTAGCGCTCCAGCTTCGGCCGCTGGTGTGCCTGCACGGCGTCCTCGACGGCCAGCGGGTGCAGCCCGAACTCCCGCGCGATACCGGCGAACTCCTCCTCGGTCGGCTCGTGCAGGCCGATCCAGACGAAGCCGCCGTCCCGGCGCACCTGGCGCATCGCCTCGTGCGGGGTGAGCGGCCGGTCGCAGGGCACCCGCGCGCCGTCCCGGTAGACCGCGCAGTCCACCACGGCGGACGGGGAACCGGGGGCACGCGTGGCGTCGTACGGCGTACTGGTGAGGGTCTTCTCCTTGCGCGGCGAGACGCGGGAGGCGGGACGGACCACGGCGCGCAGGTCGCGGATCATCGACATGGGCAGGCTCCTTCGCGGGCGGGCGGCGAGCCCACGCGGGGAACGGGTGGAACTACCCGGAATGAGGACGTCCTGCGGCGGTTTCCCCGGCGGGCGGGGAAATGAGGTTTGGCTCGTCCACAAAGCGGGGAGCACCGCACCGTCACGGTGGCGGCTTCGCTGCCGATGCATAACTGATGCAGGTCAGACAGATCAGGCAAAGCGAGACGAAGTGCTCTTCTGGACCGCGAAGCGGGAATGAGGCGACAGAGGCCGGATTCAGATCAGCGGCGGGAAGAGCGAGTGGTACTGCACGGCCGACTTCGATCCATGACAGCCCCACCTCCTCCGGCCGGTCCCTCGTAAGGGAGTCTCAGCGTCGGGACCCGTAGCGACGCTGTGACGCGCGCTGCCCGAACCATCGGCAGCGTAGCAGTCGGCTTCTCTGTCAAGGCGCCGCTTTGCCCGCCACTGACGAGTTCTATGCTCGCCGCATGGCTGATGTCCTTCCCCTCACCGAGGCCCGGCTGACCACCGCGCTGGGCGCGCCGGACGCGCGCGCCGCCGTCACCTTCCTCGGCACGGACCGCATCGAGGTGCTCCGGTTCCGCGAGGGGGACCTCGTCCGGTACGCCACGCTCGGCATGTCCGCGCACCCCATGAGCGACCCCACCGCGCTGGTCGCGGACCCCGTCGCCGGTCCCCGCGCCGAACTGGTCCTCACGGTGCGCGCGGGCGTCGCCGACACCGACCGGGTGCTCAGGCCGCTCGCCGTGCTGGCCGCGTCCCCGCAGGTCGAGGGGGTGGTCGTGGCGCCCGGCGCGTCCCTGGACACCGGTGGCCCGCTGTGGCCCGGCGCCCCCTTCACCTCGGTGCTGGTCGGCGAGCCCGGCGGCCTGGTCGAGGACCTGGAACTGGACGCCCCGCTGGAGGCCGTACGGTTCCTGCCGCTGCTGCCGATGACGCCGAACGAGGCCGCCTGGAAGCGGGTGCACGGCGCGCGGGCGCTGCACGAGCAGTGGCTCGCACACGGCACCGATCTACGCGACCCGGCCCGCCGCTCCGCCCCCCTGGACACCCCGGCGGCGTGAGCAAGCTCACCAAGACATCGCGCGGTCAAGGGAGTTGACGCCCGGCCGGGGACCGGCCACCCGACCGCGCGGCCGGGGGCGCCGACGCGGGGCGCGGCCGGGCGGGTGATCGTCCTTGACGCGGGCCGGTCCGGGGAGGACCGTGGGGCTCTATGAGGGGCGAACCCAGTTGCCCGAAGTGTGGTGGCCGGGTCCGGGCTCCCGGACTCTTCGCCGACGCCTGGCAGTGCGACGCGCACGGGGCGGTCCACCCCATGCAGCCCGTGATACCGCCGAGCGTCGATGCGCTGGGCGCCGTGGTGCACCGCACCCGCGTCCCCGTCTGGATGCCGTGGCCGCTCCCCGTCGGCTGGCTGTTCACCGGCGTGGCCGGTGCGGGTGACGACCGGAGCGGCGGCCGGGCCAGCGCCGTCGCCTGCTCGGGCCCCGGCCCGCTCGGCGGCGCCGGGGAGATGATCCTCGTCGCGGAGGAGCTGGGCGTCGGACTCGGCGCACGCTACGCGGGCATCGACGGCCCCGACCCCGGCGCCCTGCTGGACATGGAGAAGCCCCCGGAGGCGAAGGTGCTCGCCGCCGGTCGTCCCACCCCGCTCTGGCACGTCCACCGGGCACCCGGCGACCGCGCGGTCTTCGCGGGCGAGGCGCTCGGCATGTGGCTGTGGGCGGTGATGTGGCCCGAGCAGGCGGGGCTGCTGATGTACGACGAGCTGGTGCTGACCGATCTGCGCGACGCGGGCGCCGAACTCGACCTCGTCCCCTGCGGCGCGCTGTCCCCCCGGCTGCTGGGGCCGTGAACCGGGGCGCCCGCAGTGCGGTGGCGCCGTGGGAGAGCCGGGGGCAAGGGGCGGCGGTGTAGGGGGCGCAGGGCGGGTGGGGGGCTGACCGGAGCACGGAGACGCGAAGGCTATCCTTGGGTGTCCCCTTCCGTCCCGTTCCCGTCCGGAGTCGCCGTGCGCATCGACCTGCACTGCCACTCCACGGCGTCCGACGGCACGGACACCCCGGCCGAGCTGGTGCGCGGCGCGGCCGCCGCCGGGCTGGACGTCGTCGCCCTCACCGACCACGACACCACCCGCGGGTACGCCGAGGCCACGGCCGCGCTGCCGGGCGGGCTGACCCTGGTCACCGGTGCCGAGCTGTCCTGCCGGGTGGACGGTGTCCCGATGCATCTGCTCGCCTATCTCTTCGATCCCGAGGAGCCCGCACTGCTCGCCGAGCGCGAGCTGGTCCGGGACGACCGGGTGCCGCGCGCCCGCGCGATGGTGGCGAAGCTGAACGGCCTCGGGGTGCCCGTCACCTGGGAGCAGGTGGACCGGATCGCCGCCGGGGGTTCGGTGGGCCGACCGCACGTGGCGACCGCCCTGGTGGAGCTGGGTGTGGTGGAGACGGTGAGCGACGCGTTCACCCCGGACTGGCTCGCCGACGGCGGGCGGGCCCACGCGCCCAAGCACGAGACCGATCCGTTCGAGGCGATCCGGCTGGTCAGGGGCGCGGGCGGGGTCACCGTCCTCGCCCACCCGGCCGCCGCCAAGCGGGGCCGCACGGTCCCGGAGGAGACCGTCGCCGCGCTCGCCTCGGCCGGACTCGACGGCATCGAGGTCGAGCACACCGACCACGACCCCGCCGCCCGCGCCCGGCTGCGCTCGCTCGCCGCCGACCTCGGGCTGCTGGTCACCGGGTCCTCCGACTACCACGGCAGCCGCAAGACCGTCGCGCTCGGCGAGAACACGACCGACCCCGAGGTGTACGGGGAGATCGTGCGGCGGGCCACCGGCGCGTTCCCGGTCCCCGGAGCCGGCGGAGCCTGACCCCTTCCCATACCTCCGGGCGCTTCTCCCGCTCCGGGGTCACCCTGGCCCGACATCGACCGGAATACCTGATTCCGGATCAAGCGGCCCCGGCCCCGGACGCGGACCCGAATCTCCCGACCCGCCACCGGACCACCGGGTCCACCCGGTCACGCCGGTCCTCCCGGCCCCCGTGGCCGCCCCCGGCGCGGGCACCGACCGCGCCGTCTCCCCCGTTCACCCTCTTACGCAAGGCCCGTACCACCCCATGTTCGACCTCGCCGTGTTCGGCTCCCTGTTCCTGACCCTGTTCGTCATCATGGACCCGCCGGGGATCACCCCGATCTTCCTGGCGCTGACCGCGGGACGCCCCGCGAAGGTCCAGCGCCGGATGGCCCTCCAGGCCGTCTGTGTCGCCGGTGGCGTGATCGCCACGTTCGGCGTGCTGGGCCACCAGATCCTCGACTACCTGCACGTCTCGGTGCCCGCGCTGATGATCTCCGGCGGGCTGCTGCTCCTGCTGATCGCGCTGGACCTGCTCACCGGCAAGACCGACGAGCCCAAGCAGACCAAGGACGTCAACGTCGCCCTCGTGCCGCTCGGCATGCCGCTGCTCGCCGGGCCGGGAGCCATCGTGTCGGTGATCCTCGCCGTGCAGAAGGCGGGGAGTGTCGCCACGCAGGTCTCGGTGTGGTCCGCGATCCTGGCCATCCACGTCGTGCTGTGGCTGGTGATGCGCTACTCGCTGCTGATCATCCGCGTGATCAAGGACGGCGGTGTCGTCCTGGTGACCCGGCTCGCGGGCATGATGCTCTCCGCGATCGCCGTGCAGCAGATCATCAACGGGGTCACTCAGGTGATCCGGGGGAGCTGAGAGCGTTGGCTCGGCTCCCCCGGAAGACGTGAGTTACGAGGCCGGGGTGTCGGCCGGGCGGATCCACAGGCGCTGCCCGATGGCGGCGGCCTGCTGCACGATCCGGTTGACGGAGGCGGCGTCCACGACGGTGCTGTCCACGGGCGTGCCGTTGACCTCGTCGAGTCGCATGATCTCGAAGCGCATGGGCTTCTCCCTTCGTCTGGTCATCCTCCTGCGGAGAACTACTGGGTTTCTGTGTCCGTACTGAGTCAACGGGAACCGCCCGAAGAACATTCCCTACGCTAAGGAAATTTTTCGAACGACTAATTACTGACCGGTAAGCGGTGTGTTACGGGACCCAGCGGGACCGGTTGTGTTCGCAGCGTGACCGACAGGACAATGGGAAGCGATGAACGACGACCTGGCGGCCCTCGCCGCCCGCATCGACCACGCCAACGAGCTGCTGCGGCGCATGCTCGCGGAGGTGGCCAAGACGCCGTCCACCCACGCGATCTTCGTGGACGCGGGCTACCTCTACGCCGCCGCCGGACGGCTGGTCGCCGGGACCGAGGACCGCCGCGCCTTCGACCTCGACACCGAGGGCCTCATCGACGCGCTGATCGACAAGGCCCGCACGATCTTCGCCGACAGCCGACTGCTGCGCGTCTACTGGTACGACGGCGCCCGGCGCCGCATCCACACCGCCGAGCAGCAGAGCATCGCGGAACTGCCCGACGTCAAGGTCCGGCTCGGCAACCTCAACGCCAACAACCAGCAGAAGGGCGTGGACTCCCTCATCCGCACCGACCTGGAGTCCCTCGCCCGGCACCGCGCCATCAGCGACGCGGCCCTGCTCGGCGGTGACGAGGACCTCGTCTCGGCGGTGGAGGCCGCGCAGGGGTACGGCGCGCGGGTGCACCTGTGGGGCATCGAGGCGCCCGAGGGACGCAACCAGGCCGAGCCGCTGCTCTGGGAGGTGGACAGCCAGCGCACCCTGGACCTCGACTTCTTCAAGCCGTACGTCTCCCGGCGCACCGCCGCCGTCCACGAGGCCGCGCCCGGTGTCCGGCCCACCCGCGACGACGTACGGTTCGTCGGCGCCCGGATCGCCGCGAAGTGGCTGGCCGAGCGGGGCCGTGAACCGATGGGCGAGCTGCTGCCCGGCCACCCGTACCTGCCGGGCTCGGTGGACCAGGATCTGCTGGTCGAGGCGGAAGGGCTGCTGGCGTACTCCCTGCGCGGCCAGGCGGATCTGCGGCGTGTGCTGCGGGACGGGTTCTGGGAGCACATCCAGACGCAGTTCTGACCGGCCGTGGCTCCCGCGGGGTCCTGCGCCTCCTACGACTCCTGCGGCCGGGCGGGATGCGCGGGGTGGGCGTCCCAGAAGTCCGCCAGGGCGCGGGCCGTCTCCGCCGGGCGGTCGGTGTTGGGGGAGTGCTCCGCCCCCGCGATCACGGTCCGCCGCGCGCCCAGCCGCTCCGCCATCGCGTCCAGCAGCTCCACCGGCCACACGTCGTCCCGCGCCCCGGACAGCACGTGGTACGGCAGTCCCCGCGCCGCGAGTTCCGCGACCCGGTCCGGCTCGGTGCACAACTGGCGTCCGGTGACGACGAGTTGGGCCGGGCTGGTGGCGATCCAGCGGCGGCGCAGGTCCGCCCGGTCGGCCAGGCCGCCGTCCAGCCCGACCGCCCCGGAGTCCCCGCCCCGCTCCATCGCCCGCATCGCGGCCCACACCTCGGCCGGGGTCAGCACCGCGAGCGCGTCCCGCAGCAGCTTCACCCGCTCCCGCTGCGGCGCCGAGATCTCCGCCGGGCCCGAGGACATCAGCGTGAGCGTGGCGAACGGGGTGGCGTCCATGAGCAGCGCGGCACGGGCCACGAGACCGCCCAGCGAGTGGCCCAGCAGATGCACGGGTGCGCCGACGGCCGCCGCCTGCGCGAGCACGTCACGTGCCAACTCGTCCTGCGCGTAAGGGGTTTCGTCGTCCGTCGGACCCGCCGACTCGAACTGCCCCCGCCCGTCCACGGCGACCGTACGGTATCCGCGCGCGGCCAGCGGGGCGTGCAGCGGGTTGAAGTCCTCCTTGCTCCCGGTGTAGCCCGGCAGCAGCAGGACGACCCCGCGCGCCGCCACGCCCTCCGCCACGGCGCCGTCCACCACCGCGAACTCCCCGCGCGCGGTCCGCAGCGCGTGGGCGCGGGCACCGGGGGGCGGGACGAAGGTGTCGGGTCGGCTCATGGGGAGAGGCTAACCGGCCGCCGGGGCGCGGGGGTTGCGGGGTGCGGGTCCGTACCGGCCGGGGTCCGGGCGGCTCTCCGGGACCGTGCCGCGGTACCGGAGAAACGCCGGTTGCCCGGACCCCCTTGCCGGGGGGCCGGGCAACCTGGCGGTGACGCGGGGGTCAGGCTTCGGTGGCTTCCGGGGCCGCCGCGGCCTTGCGGGTGCGGCGGCGGGGCTTGGTCTCCGCCTCCGGTGCCTCGGTGGCCTGGGCGGGGATCTCCGCCACGACCGCCTTCACGGCCGCCTTGCGGGTCCGGCGCGGCTTGGCCTCCGCCACCACTGCGGCGTCCGCCGTCTCCACGACGGGCTCCGCCTTCTTCCGGGTGCGGCGCGGCTTCACCTCGGCCTCGGCGCCCTCGACGGCCACCGGCTCGGCGGCGACGGCCTTGCGCGTGCGGCGCGGCTTGGCCTCCGTACCCTCGGCGGTCTCGACGGCGGCGACGGCCGCCTTGCGGGTGCGGCGGGGCTTGGCCTCCGCCACCACGGCTTCGGCGACCTCCGCCGTCTCCGCGACGGGCTCCGCCTTCTTCCGGGTCCGGCGCGGCTTGGTCTCCACCGGCTCCGCGGTGTCGGCCACGGCCTCCGCCGTCGCCACGACGGGCTCCGCCTTCTTGCGGGTGCGGCGCGGCTTAACCTCCGTGGCCTCCGTACCCTCCGCCGTCTCGACGGCGGTCACGGCGGCGGCGGCCTTGCGGGTGCGGCGCGGCTTGGTCGCGGCCGGAGCCTCGGCCGCCACCTCCACCGGAGCCTCGGCCGCCACGGGCTCGGCCACCGGGGCGGCGGCCTCCACGGTCGGCGCCGCCTGCTCCGCCGCCGGGCGGCGGGTGCGGCGACGGCGCGGCTGCTGGGGCTCGGTGGCCTCCACCGTCTCCACGGCCTCGACCGCGGCCTCGGCGGGTGCGGCGGCGACGGCGGCCTCGGTCACCGGCGCGCCCTGCGCCGCACCACGGGTGCGGCGACGGCGGCGCGGGGTGCGCGGACCGGCCGTCTCCTCGACGGGACCGGCGGCGGGCGCCGACGCGGCCGGGGCGACGGCGTCCAGCTGGGCTCCGCCGCGCGTACGGCGGCGGTTGCGCGGGGTGCGGGTCCGCTCGCGCTCGGCCGGAGCCGAAGCCGGGGCCGGGGTCTCGCGGTCGGGGCGTCCGCCCCGCCCGCCGCGACCGCCGCGCGCACCGCGCCCGCCGGTCTCGCCCAGGTCCTCCAGCTCCTCCGCCGCGAGGCCCGCGCGGGTCCGCTCCGAGCGGGGCAGGACGCCCTTGGTGCCCTCGGGGATGCCGAGGTCGGAGAAGAGGTGCGGGGAGGTGGAGTACGTCTCCACCGGGTCGTTGAAGTCCAGCTCCAGCGCCTTGTTGATCAGCTGCCAGCGCGGGATGTCGTCCCAGTCCACGAAGGTGACGGCGGTACCCTTCGCGCCCGCGCGGCCGGTGCGGCCCACGCGGTGCAGATACGTCTTCTCGTCCTCGGGGGACTGGTAGTTGATGACGTGCGTGACACCGCCGACGTCGATGCCGCGCGCGGCCACGTCGGTGCAGACCAGCACGTCCACCTTGCCGTTGCGGAAGGCGCGCAGCGCCTGCTCGCGGGCGCCCTGCCCGAGGTCGCCGTGGACCGCGCCGGAGGCGAACCCGCGCCGCTGGAGCTGCTCGGCGATGTCGGCGGCCGTGCGCTTGGTACGGCAGAAGATCATCGCCAGCCCGCGCCCGTCGGCCTGGAGGATGCGGGCGATCATCTCCGGCTTGTCCATCGAGTGGCCCCGGTAGACGAACTGCTTGATGTTGGCGACTGTCGCGCCCTCGTCGTCCGGCGAGGTGGCGCGGATGTGGGTGGGGCGGGACATGTAGCGGCGGGCGAGACCGATGACCGCGCCCGGCATGGTCGCCGAGAACAGCATGGTCTGGCGGGACGCCGGGAGCATGTCCACGATCTTCTCGACGTCGGGCAGGAAGCCCAGGTCGAGCATCTCGTCGGCCTCGTCCAGCACCAGGCACTTGACCTTCGAGAGGTCGAGCTTCTTCTGGCCCGCGAGGTCGAGCAGTCGGCCGGGGGTGCCGACCACGACATCGACGCCCTTGCGCAGCGCCTCGACCTGGGGTTCGTAGGCCCGGCCGCCGTAGATGGCGAGGACCCGTACGTTGCGGACCTTGCCCGCGGTGAGCAGGTCGTTGGTGACCTGGGTGCACAGCTCGCGGGTGGGGACCACCACGAGGGCCTGGGGTGCCTCGGTGAGCGCGGCGGGCTCGGCGCGGCCGGCCTCCACGTCGGCGGGGACGGTCACGCGCTCCAGGAGCGGCAGGCCGAAACCGAGCGTCTTGCCGGTGCCGGTCTTCGCCTGGCCGATGACGTCCGTGCCGGAGAGGGCGACGGGGAGGGTCATCTCCTGGATGGGAAAGGGGTTGACGATGCCGACTGCCTCAAGGGCTTCGGCGGTCTCGGGGAAAATACCGAGGTCTCGGAACGTCGTAGTCAGGGCCATGCCTCTTCTGTGTACGCGGTGCGAGGCGAGCGCGGGGTCCGGGTCTGACCGTGCCGGGGACGTCGGCCGCCGCGGGCGTACCACGGTGGTAGGCCGTGAGCCACGGGACCACTGCCGACGCTCTAGCGCTCGTACCGCTGAGGGTGTCCCTCCGGTCGTCGTACGGGAGAGCCGTACGGGCGGGGAGGGCTGTCGGTTCGGAGCCGATCGGGCCACCGACCGGGCATCCTCCATGCGTGCGGCCCGATCGGACACGTCGAACATCCTCGACGCACTCGGCAGGGCGCATTACCACCATACCCCGGATCGGCGCACATGCGTCGGCCCGTCCCGCCACGTAGTGGTCGTCACACTGCTCCGCCGTCGGCCCGGAGGGGACTCCCGGCCGACTATTGTGCGGCCATGACTAGCTCTGACAAGGCCCAGAACGCGCAGAACGAGGGTGCCCGCACCGGGGTGGCCGCCGGGGACTGGGCGAGCGCCGCCGCCGACCCGCAGTACCGCGCCGCCGTCGTGGACCTGCTCGGCGCGCTGGCGTACGGCGAGCTGGCGGCGTTCGAGCGGCTCGCGGAGGACGCCAAGCTGGCACCGACCCTCGCGGACAAGGCGGAGCTGGCCAAGATGGCGTCGGCGGAGTTCGGCCACTTCGAGCGGCTGCGCGACCGGCTCACCGAGATCGGTGAGGAGCCGACGGCCGCGATGGAGCCGTTCGTGGCCGCCTTGGACGGCTTCCACCGGCAGACCGCGCCGTCGGACTGGCTGGAGGGCCTGGTCAAGGCGTACGTCGGCGACTCGATCGCCAGCGACTTCTACCGGGAGGTCGCCGCCCGCCTGGACACCGACAGCCGGGAGCTGGTCCTCGCGGTGCTGGACGACACCGGGCACGCGGAGTTCGCGGTCGAGAAGGTGCGGGCCGCGATCGACGCCGACCCGCGGCTCGGCGGGCGGCTCGCGCTGTGGGCGCGGCGGCTGATGGGCGAGGCGCTGTCGCAGTCGCAGCGGGTCGTCGCGGACCGCGACGCGCTGTCCACGATGCTGGTCGGCGGGGTCGCGGACGGCTTCGACCTCGCGGAGGTCGGCCGGATGTTCACCCGGATCACCGAGGCGCACACCAAGCGGATGTCGGCGCTGGGCCTGGCCGCCTGACGGAGCCTCACGGACGGACGGCGGCCGGGAGCGCGGTGCACGCGCCCCCGGCCGCCGGGGTGGTACGGGGTCCGGTCACAGGTGTCCGGTCACGCGGGGTGCGCCGAGCGGCGGCGCACGGCGCGGACGGCCGGACGGAGCAGCAGGGAGAGGGAGGCGGCCGACACGGCCGCCGCGCCCAGCAGGCTCAGCGCCCCGCTGCCCGGACCGAGCGCGCTGTGCGTGACGAAGTCCCCGAAGAGGGCTCCCGCCACCCCGGTGGACAGGACCAGGGGCCGGGCGGGCAGTCTGCGTCCGAGACGGCGGGCCGACGCCCAGGCGAGAACCAGTCCGAGCAGAGCGGATCCGATGACTTCCAGGATCATGTCGGGGGGTCCTCCCACAGCCTGTCAGGTGGTTCGCGGTCGTAGCCCGTCCTACCCGTGACCTGCGGATTGCAATCATCGGCTGGGAAGGGGCCATGAGCCGTCCGGGTGGCTCCCCCACGCGTCCCGGACACCAAGTCGGAGAACGCGGAGGGGCCCGGCGGCCGTGTTTCCCACGGCTGCCGGGCCCCTCTTCGCGGGTGCGTCCTAGAGGGCGCCGAAGCCCACCTTGCGGACGGTCGGCTCACCGATCTCCACATAGGCCAGGCGGTCCGCCGGGACCAGGATCTTGCGGCCCTTCTCGTCCTGGAGGCTCAGCAGCGCCGACTTCCCGGCCAGCGCCTCCGCCACGACGCGCTCGACCTCCTCGACGCTCTGACCGCTCTCCAGAACGATCTCGCGGGGCGCGTGCTGCACGCCGATCTTGACCTCCACGGCTATGTCCCTCCGACGGTCGGTGAAGTGCGCGAACCTCCGCGCCGTACGCTGCACACATTAGCCCGGCAAGGGGACGATCACGGCGCCCGCCGGGAATGCCGACAGCGAACACGCGGTGCGTGCGGGGCGGCCGTCAGTGGTGTTCGGTGCCGTGCAGCGGGAATCCGGCGATGCCGCGCCAGGCGAGCCCGGCCAGCAGCTGCACCGCCTGGTCGCGGGGGACGCTGCGGTCGCTGTGCAGCCAGGCACGGGCCACCACCTGCGCGAGACCGCCGAGCCCGGAGGCCAGCAGCATCGACTCGGCGCCGGACAGGCCGGTGTCCTCCGCGATGACCTCGCAGATCGCCTCGGCGCAGTCGTTGGTGACCTTGTCCACCCGCTCGCGCACGGCCGGTTCGTTGGTCAGGTCCGACTCGAAGACCAGCCGGAAGGCGCCGCCGTCGTCCTCGACGTACGCGAAGTAGGCGTCCATCGTGGCGCGGACGCGCTGCTTGTTGTCCGTGGTGGACGCGAGCGCCGCGCGCACGGACTGGATCAGCGACTCGCAGTGCTGGTCGAGCAGCGCGAGGTAGAGGTCCAGCTTGCCGGGGAAGTGCTGGTACAGCACCGGCTTGCTGACTCCCGCGCGCTCCGCGATGTCGTCCATCGCGGCCGAGTGGTAGCCCTGCGCGACGAACACCTCCTGGGCGGCGCCCAGGAGTTGGTTCCGTCGGGCTCGGCGCGGCAGGCGGGTGCCGCGCGGGCGGGCCGCCTCAGTCTGCTCGATGGCGCTCACGCCGCCTCCCAATGTCGTCCACGTGCGGTGGTCGGCCGCGCGGCCATCGTACTTTTCGGTAACCGTGCTGTGCGCGGTGCGAGCGCAGAATTTCACGGACCGGACGGCGGCGGAAGCCGCGCGGGACCCCCGCCGGGCCCCGAAGAGGCGGCGCGGGGACAGCGCGGGGACGGCGGCGGGCGTCGCGCGGGGCGCGCGGCGGGGGCCGGGCTCAGCGGTAGTCGTCCTCGTCCAGCGTCACCGTACGGGCCTGCTCCACGAGGTCGCCCTCGCTGCCCCGGTCCGGATCCGCGCCGGTCAGCGGCTCGTCGCCGCGCGGGGCCAGATCGGTGTGCTGCTCGGCCGTGTCGTCCGCGGGGGCCTCGACGGCGAGGTCCGGCGCGTCGGCGCCGCCCGGATTGCCGAGGGCGTCCTCGACGGCGTCCGGCTCGGTGGGGTCCTGGATCATGACGGGCTCCCTTCCCGCGACGGAGTCCCGAGGGCGGCCCCGGTAGACGGGCGGGGCCACGAGTCCTCCTCCCGAGCGTAGGACCTGTTAGGCCCTTTCCGCCTGCTCGGCCCTTCCCGCCTGCCCGGCGGCGATGGCCGGACGGGCGGCCCGTGCTGTGACGGCCCCCACAGCGGGCGGGGCGTGATCGTCTCGTAACATTGGCGCATGTCTTCGACCGAATCGCCGTCCGTGGCCGCAGCGAGCGTCCTGCCGCGGGTGGCTCCCGTCCGGGTCGGCGAGGGCGAGCACCTGCGGTCGGTGAGCCTGCCGGGCAGCACCCTGACGGTCCGTTCGCGCCCCCCGGTCCGTTCCGGTCTGCCGCCCGCGCTGTACGTCCACGGGCTCGGCGGCTCCTCGCAGAACTGGTCCTCCCTGATGCGCGAGCTGGAGGACGTGGTGGACGGCGAGGCGCTGGACCTGCCCGGCTTCGGCGACTCCCCGCCCCCGGACGACGGCGACTACTCCGTCACCGGGCACGCCCGCGCGGTCATCCGGTACCTGGACGCCTCCGGGCGCGGTCCGGTCCACCTCGTCGCCAATTCGCTCGGCGGCGCCGTCTCCACCCGGGTCGCCGCCGTCCGCCCCGACCTGGTGCGCACCCTCACCCTCGTCTCGCCCGCGCTGCCCGAACTCCGGGTGCAGCGGACCGCGCTGCCCACCGGGCTGCTCGGGGTGCCGGGGGTGGCGGCGCTGCTCGCCAGGTTCACCCGTGAGTGGACGGCCGAGCAGCGCGTCCGGGGGGTGATGGGCCTCTGCTACGGCGATCCCGGCCGCGTCTCCCCGGAGGCGTTCGGCCTGGCGGTGGAGGAACTGGAGCGGCGGCTCAGGCTGCCGTACTTCTGGGACGCGATGGCACGCTCCGCGCGCGGGGTGGTGGACGCCTACACGCTCGGCGGGCAGCACGGGCTCTGGCGGCAGGCCGAGCGGGTGCTCGCGCCGACGCTGCTGATCTACGGCGGCCGGGACCAGCTCGTGTCGTACCGCATGGCCCGCCGGGCGGCCCGCGCCTTCCGGGACTCGCGGCTGCTCAGCCTGCCGGACGCGGGGCATGTGGCGATGATGGAGTACCCCGGCATCGTGGCCGGTGCGGTGCGTGAACTCCTCGCGGACGCGGGCGAGTTCAGCGGTTCGGACGCTTTCCGGGGGGCCGGGGGAGGCGCACGTGCCGGTGCGGGCGGTACGGTCGGGGGCGACGACGGTGAGGCCACGGGTTCGGGGAGCTGAGGGCACAGGTGGGACGCCACAGCCGCCGCGGACCGGCGCCGAAGGCGGAGTCCGCGGAACGCGGCGCGGAGCAGCAGAGGGAGGCGTCCGCACCGGGCGCCGCCTCCGGGACCCGGCCGCCACTACTGCCGGGACAGCGGCGCGCACCGGCATCCGGTTCCGGTTCCGGCGGCACCGGGGCGCGGGTGCGGGGTGGACACCCCGAGCAGCGTGAACCTGGCGGCGGCTGGGGCGAGTTGGGTGCCGCATCGGGGGTGCGCGAGATCGCGCCGCCCCGGCCCCGGGGCCCCCGCGAGCAGCGGCCCGGCCGTCGCTCCGAGGGCGGACCGCGCCCGGAGTATCTGGAGGCGTTCGGCGACGCGGCCGACGTCCTCACGCCCCGCTCCTCCGGGGGCGCGGGCGTCGGGACGCCCGCCCGCGCCGGGGGCGGTGACCGGCTGCCTCCCGATGTGGCCGGTGCTTCCGGTGCCGGTGCCGGGCCCGCGCCGCGTTCCGGTGGCAAGGGGCGTGCCTTCACCGGTGTGGCCGCTGCGGCCGTCACCACCGTGCTGGCGATCGTGGTGGCCGGGCAGGTCGCGGACGGCGACCAGGGCGGGCAGGCCGTGGCGCGGTCGGCCGCCGACGGGGTGGACGGCGGCGCGACCGGCGGACCGACGGCGCCCTCGGTGGTGCCGAGCGCGGCACCGCTGACGTACACGCAGAAGATGAGCCGGACGTATCCGCTGAGCGCCGAGCTCAAGGGGTCCGGGAAGTTCGACGCCGTGCCCGGCCTGGACAAGGCGCCGGGCCGGGGACATCTCTACCGCTACCGGGTGGATGTCGAGCGCGGACTCGGCCTGGACGGGGCGCTGTTCGCGGAGGCCGTGCAGCAGACGCTCAACGACGACCGGAGCTGGGCGCACGACGGGGCGAAGACCTTCGAGCGGATCTCCACCGGCCGGCCCGACTTCGTGATCACCCTGGCCAGCCCCGGCACGACCGCCGAGTGGTGTGCCAAGTCCGGCCTGGACACCACCGAGGACAACGTCTCCTGCGACTCCGCGTCCACCGAGCGCGTGATGATCAACGCCTACCGGTGGGCGCAGGGCAGCACGACATACGGGGACAAAATCTATCCATACCGGCAAATGCTGATCAATCACGAAGTCGGGCACCGGCTCGGACACAACCATGTGAGCTGTCAGAAGGACGGCCAGCTCGCCCCGGTGATGCAGCAGCAGACGAAGTTCCTCGACCACGACGGAATCCACTGCCTGCCCAATCCCTGGCCGTATCCCAGGAGTTGACCGGGACCGCTCGGGTCACATTGACATGAGTCATATGTTCGTTCATATTTCTCGGCATGTGGTCCCGTCCCGCCGAATCGAACAGCGCCGCCATCGAGCTGGCGCTCATCGGCGTTACCGCGCTCTGCGTGGCCGACATCCTCTGACACCCTCCCCGCCGCCTCGGCGTTCGGTGTCGTGACCGCATTTCCCTCCCGCGCCGGTGACCCCGTCCCGCGCTTCTCGACGACCTGACGCCGAGGCATCCGTGTGTCCTCAGATGTCTCATCCCTCGTCCCACCGTCTCACTCTTCGAGATTTTCTCGATCGGTTTCCCGAGAGGTCGTCAATCCGATGCGTCAACCGTCCCTCACAACGCGCCGCGTGGCAGCGGCAACCGTCGGCCTGGTCGTGGCTGCGGGCGCCGCCGCCTGCGGTCCGAAGGACAGCGATGCCAAGGCCTCCGGAGGCGACGCCGCGCCGCACCGGGGCGGCACCCTCACGGTCCTGAACGCCAATCCCCAGTCCGACTTCGACCCGGCGCGGCTCTACACCTCCGGCGGCGGCAACGTGCCCTCGCTGGTGTTCCGCACGCTGACCACCCGCAACCGCGCGAACGGCGCGGCCGGTGCCAAGGTCGTCCCCGACCTCGCCACCGACACCGGGCGCCCCAGCAAGGACGCCACCGTGTGGACGTACACCCTGAAGAAGGGGCTGAAGTTCGAGGACGGCACCCCGATCACCAGCGCGGACATCAAGTACGGCATCGAGCGGTCGTTCGCGCCCGAGCTGTCCGGCGGCGCCCCCTACCTGCGGGACTGGCTGACCGGCGCGGCCGACTACCAGGGGCCGTACAAGGACAAGAAGGGGCTGTCGGCGATCGGGACGCCCGACGCGCGGACCCTCGTGTTCCACCTGAACAAGCCCGAGGGCGAGTTCCCCTACCTGGCCACGCAGACGCAGTTCGCGCCCGTGCCGAAGGCCAAGGACGACGGCACCAAGTACGAGGAGCACCCGGTCTCCTCGGGCCCGTACAAGGTGGTCAGCAACCAGAACGACGGCGAGCGGATCATCCTCGCCCGCAACCCCCACTGGTCGGCGGCCACCGACACGCAGCGCAAGGCGTACCCGGACAGG
The DNA here is from genome assembly GCF_019104725.1 of Streptomyces corallincola. Lineage (GTDB taxonomy): Bacteria > Actinomycetota > Actinomycetes > Streptomycetales > Streptomycetaceae > Streptomyces > Streptomyces corallincola. Next base: position 85,782 of record NZ_JAHRXF010000002.1, read on the forward strand.
ATCGACGTCCGCTCGGGCCTCGACTCCTCGGTGATCAACCAGCGGCTCTCCGCGTCCCAAGGGGCGGACGCCGCGTCCGTCACCACGGACACCAACCTCGGCCCGGCCGAACTCGCCCGCGTCACCGGTGACAAGAACCTCGCCTCCCGCGTCGGCACCGGCCACTTCGGCTACACCGACTACATCGCCTTCAACCCGAAGGTGAAGCCGTTCGACAACCCGAAGGTCCGCGAGGCCATCGCCTACGCCGTGGACCGCTCCTCGGTCGTCAACGCGGCCGGTGGCTCCGCGCTCGCCGAGCCCGCCACCACCTTCCTGCCCGACCAGAAGTCCTTCGGCCACACGCCGTACGACCCGTTCCCGGCGGGCACGTCGGGCGATCCGGCGAAGGCGAAGGCGCTGCTGGCGCGGGCCGGTTACAAGAACGGGCTCACCGTCACGCTGACCCACTCCAACAGCAAGGACTTCGAGACCAGCCCCGAGATCGCCACCGCGATCCAGGACGCGCTGAAGAAGGCCGGTATCACCGTCAGGCTCCAGGGCCTGGAGTCCAACGACTACTCGGACACGACGCAGAGCGTGAAGTCCGAGCCCGGCTTCTTCCTCGCCCACTGGGGTGCCGACTGGCCGTCCGGCGGCCCGTTCCTCGCCCCGATCTTCGACGGCCGCCAGATCGTCAAGGACGGCGCGAACTTCAACTCCGCGCAGCTGAACGACCCGTCCGTCAACGACGAGATCGACGCCATCAACAAGCTGACCGACCTCAAGGCCGCCGCCGCCCGCTGGGGCGCGCTGGACAAGAAGATCGGCGAGCAGGCGCTCACCGTCCCGCTGTTCCACCCGGTCTACAAGCGGCTGTACGGCAAGGACATACGCAACGTCGTCATCAGCGACTGGACCGGCGTCCTCGACATCTCCCAGGTCGCGGTGAAGTGACCCCGTGAGCGAGGCAATCCTCGCCGCCGAGGTCCCCGGCACGGACACCACCGTGCCGGGGACCTCGGGGGCCCGTCAGTTCTGGCGGCGGCTGCGCACCCAGCGCGCCGCCCTGGTCGCCGCGGCCGTCGTCGCGCTGCTCGTCCTGGTCGCGCTCGCCGCGCCGCTGCTCACCGCGCTGGAGGGCCAGGACCCCACCACCTACCACCCCTCGCTGATCGACTCCGCGCGCGGCGGGGTACCGATCGGCACCCTCGGCGGGATCAGCGGCGAGCACTGGCTCGGCGTCGAACCGCAGACCGGCCGTGACCTGTTCGCCCGGCTCGTTTACGGCGCCCGCGTCTCGCTCGGCGTCGCGCTCGCCGCCACCGTCATCCAGGTCGCCCTCGGGGTCACGGTCGGCGTGGCCGCCGCCCTCGGCAACCGGTGGGTGGACCAGATCCTCAGCCGGGTCACCGAGATCATCGTCGCCCTGCCGCTGATGATCATGGCGCTCGCACTGCTGGCGATCGTCCCGCCGGGCTTCCCCCGCCCGGTCCTGGTCAGCCTGGTCATCGGCCTGGTCGCCTGGGGCGGCATCGCCAAGATCACCCGCGCCCACGCGCTCGGCCTGAAGAACCTCGACTACGTCTCGGCGGCCCGGCTCAGCGGCTGGAGCGGGTTCCACATCGCCCGCCGCGAACTCCTGCCCGGCCTCGCCGCGCCCGTGATCACCTACGCGGCGCTCGCGGCCCCCGTCAACATCGCCATCGAGGCCGCGCTGTCCTTCCTCGGCGTCGGCATCAAACCGCCCACGCCCTCCTGGGGACAGATGCTCAGCTCCGCCGACGTCTGGTACCAGGCCGCGCCGCAGTACCTGCTGCTGCCGTCCGGTGCCCTGTTCGTCACCGTCCTCGCCCTCACCCTCCTCGGGGACGGCGTCCGCACCGCCCTCGACCCGCGCGCCGCATCCCGGCTCCGGGTGGGCACGGGACGCAGGGCGGAACGCGCCGCGGACCGGGCCGACGGCGCCTCCGGCGACCGTACCGCGGCTTCCGGGGCCCGCACCGGCGCGTCCGGCGACCGCGAGGAGGCCGGAGCATGAGCGGCTTCGGCGGATTCCTGCTGCGCAGGACCCTGGGCACGGTCGTCACCCTGCTCGCCATCTCGGTCCTGGTCTACGTCGTCTTCTACGCCACCCCCGGCAACGTCGCCCAGATCAGCTGCGGCCCGCGCTGCTCACCCGCCCAGGTGCACCAGGTGGCCGAGCAACTGCGCCTCGGCGACCCGCTGTACCTGCGCTACTGGCACTTCCTCGAAGGCATCGTCGCCGGTCAGGACCTGTCCACCGGCACCTCGGTCGCGCACTGCTCCGCACCCTGCCTCGGGGTGTCGTACCAGGACGACCAGCAGGTCACGGGCATCATCCTCACCAAGCTCCCGGTCAGCCTCTCGCTGGTGGCCGGTGCGATGGTCCTGTGGCTCGTCATCGGCGTCGGCACCGGCGTGCTCTCCGCCTGGCGGCGCGGCCGGTTCACCGAGCGCGTGCTGACCGGGCTGACCCTGGCGGGCTGGGCGACCCCGGTGTTCGTCCTCGGACTCGTCCTGATGATCGTCGTCTGCGGGCAGCTCCAGCTGCTGCCGTTCCCGCAGTACGTCGGCTTCGGTGAGGACCCCGAGCAGTGGGCGTGGAACCTGCTGCTGCCCTGGCTGTCGTTCGCGCTGGTCGAGGCGGCGCCGTTCGCCCGGCTGACCCGCGCCGCGATGCTGGAGACCCTCGCGGAGGACCACATCCGCACCTTCCGCGCCTACGGGGTGAGCGAGCGGACCATCGTCGTACGGCACGCCCTGCGCGGGGCGCTCGCGCCGGTCATCGCGCTGAACGCCAACAACGTCGGCTCGGCCATCGGCGGCGCGGTCCTCATGGAGTCGCTGTTCGGGCTGCCCGGCATCGGACAGGAACTGGTGCACGCGGTCAAGGTCGTCGATCTGCCCGTGGTCACCGGCATGGTCCTGGTCATCGGCTTCTTCGTGGTCATCGCCAACGCCCTCGCGGACGTGCTGTTCGCGGTGGCCGACCGACGGGTGGTACTCGCATGAGCCTCGTGGACGTCAGCGGTCTGACCGTCGAGTTCGGTGCCCTGCGCGCCGTGGACGGGCTCTCCTTCACCCTGGAGAAGGGCGCCGCCCTCGCCCTCGTCGGCGAGTCCGGCTCCGGCAAGTCCACCGTCGCGGGCGCGCTGCTCGGGCTGCACCGGGGCACCGGCGCACGGGTCGGCGGCACGGTCCGGGTGGCCGGTACCGACGTCGGCGCCGCCTCCGAACAGGAACTGCGGCGGCTGCGCGGTGCCGGGGCGGCGATGGTCTTCCAGGACCCGCTGTCCTCCCTCGACCCGTACTACGCGGTCGGGGACCAGATCGCGGAGGTGCTGCGGGTGCACGGCCGGATCTCCCGGCGCGCCGCCCGCGCCCGCGCCGTCGAGGTGCTGGACCGGGTCGGCATCCCGGACGCCGCCCGGCGTGCCCGGTCCCGCCCGCACGAGTTCAGCGGCGGCATGCGGCAGCGCGCCCTCATCGCCATGTCGCTCGCCTGCTCGCCCGACCTGCTCATCGCGGACGAGCCCACCACCGCGCTCGACGTCACCGTCCAGGCCCAGATCCTCGACCTGCTGCACACCCTGCGCGAGGAGACCGGCATGGGCCTCCTCCTCGTCACCCACGACGTGGGCGTGGCCGCCGAGAGCGTGGACGAGGTGCTGGTCATGCGGCACGGACGGCAGGTCGAGCACGGCCCGGTCGCGGACGTGCTCGGCAGACCCGCGCACGCCTACACCCGCGCCCTGCTCGACGCCGTCCCGCGGCTGGACGCCCGCCGGGACACCTCGGTCGCGGGCGACGAGGTCGTCCTGGAGGCGACCGGACTGCGCCGCCGGTTCGGGCGCGGCAGGCGGGCGTTCGACGCCGTGGACGACATCTCGCTGACCGTCCGCCGGGGCGAGACCCTCGGAGTGGTCGGGGAGAGCGGCAGCGGCAAGACCACCCTCGGCCGGATGCTGGTCGGACTGCTGGAGCCGACCTCGGGCACCGTCCGCCACGACGGGCGGACCCGCACCGGGACCGACCCGAGCGTGCAGATGGTGTTCCAGGACCCGGTCTCCTCCCTCAACCCCCGCCGCAGCGTGGGCGAATCGGTCGCGGACCCGCTCCGGGCGCGCGGCGAGAAGGACGAGCGGGCGGTCCGCGAGCGGGTGACCGGGCTGCTGGAACGCGTCGGCCTGGAAGCCGCCCACTACGACCGCTACCCGCACGAGTTCAGCGGGGGCCAGCGCCAGCGCGTCGGCATCGCCCGCGCGCTCGCCGCCGAACCCCGTGTCATCGTCTGCGACGAGCCGGTCTCCGCGCTCGACGTCACCACCCAGGCCCAGGTCATCGACCTGCTCGGGGAACTCCAGCGGGAACTGGGCCTCGCCCTGGTCTTCATCGCCCACGACCTCGCCGTGGTCCGCCAGGTCAGCGACCGGGTGCTGGTCATGCGGCGGGGACGCGCGGTGGAGTCCGGGCCCGCCGACCGGATCTACGAGCAGCCGCAGGACCCGTACACCCGCCAACTCCTCGCCGCCGTACCGGCGTTGGACCCGGCCCTGGCCGCCGAACGGCGGGCGGCGCGGCGGGAACCCGCAGTGGCGTGAGGGTCCGGGAACGGATCACCGAGGCCCGGGAGCGGGGAGTCACGCACGCCGTGGCTCCCCCATCCATGCCGCTGACCCTCTAGGGCCTGTCTTCACACTCTCCTCTGCCCCGCGACGCCCGGCACGCCCTCTCGCCGCACCGGCCGCGATCCCGAGTACGCCCAGTACGAGGGATCACGGCCGGCACGCCGAGAGCACGCACCGGACGCCGCGGGGCCGTCCTCCGGACGACGAGGAGAGTGTGAAGACAGGCCCTAGCGCGTCGAAACGCGCGCCGCGCGGGAAAGTTACGCCCGTTCACCCCTTCCGGTGGCGCGACGGACAACCGTCCGTCGCGCCACCGGCTTGTCCGCATACGTTCGTCCCGCTGCGAGCCGCCGACCAACGGCGGCCCCATTCACGGGAGATCGGGGGTGCACAGGTGCGCGTGGGGATGCTTACGGAGGGTGGTTACCCGTATGTGGGCGGTGACGCCGGACCGTGGTGCGACCGGCTCGTGCGCGGGCTCGCACCACACGAGTTCGACCTCTACGCGCTCAGCCGCAGCCGCCATCAGGAAGAGGCGGGGCGCCTTCCGCTCCCCGCCCATGTCCGCCGGGTGCGCACCGCGCCGCTGTGGACGGCCGAGGGCGACGGGGTCGTGTACGGACGGCGCGCGCGCCGTCGCTTCACCGAGCACTACGGCGAACTGGTGGCCGTCGTCTGCGCCGACGCGGGCGCCGAGGCGGGCGCCGGGCGTCCCGAGGACTTCGCCGCCCTTCTGGCGGACCGTTTCGCCAACGCCCTCCACGGGCTCGCGGACCTCGCCCGTGACGAGGGCGGACTGGTCGGCGCGCTCCGCTCCGACACCGCGCTGCGCCTCCTGGAGCGGGCCTGCCGGGCGCCGGGGGCGCTGCGGGCGGCGCGCGAGGCACGCGTCCCCGATCTGCTGACGGTCACCGCGCACCTCGAAGGCGCCCTGCGCCCCCTCTCCCTCGACTGGTACGGCGACGACGACCTCGGCAGCGCCGATCTCTGCCACGCCACGGCGGGCGGCCCGGCCGCGCTGCCCGGCCTGCTCGCCCGGCACTTCGCGGACGTACCGCTCCTCGTCACCGAGTACGGCGTCCCGCTGCGCTCGCACTACCTCGCGCTCGGCCCCGGCACCGCGGCCCCCTCGGTCCGCGCCCTGCTCGCCGCGTTCCACGGGCGCCTCGCCGCCGAGGTCTACCGGCGCGCCGCCCTCCTCACGCCCGGCAACGCGCACGCCCGCCGCTGGCAGGAGCGGTGCGGTGCCGAACGCGCCCGCATCCGCACCGTGCACCCCGGCATGGACGCCGCCCGGTTCGCGGAGGCGGGGGAGGGGCCCGACCGGTCCGACCCCGACACACTGGTCTGGGTCGGCCGGGTGGAGCCCGCCAAGGACCTCGTCTCGCTGCTGCACGCCTTCGCGGAGGTACGGCGCGAGGTGCCCGCCGCCCGGCTGCGGATCGTCGGCGGCGCGGACGGTCCCGACGGCGCCGCCTATCTCGGGCACTGCCGCGCGCTGGCCGCCCAGTTGTTCCCCGACGAGGCCGACGGGGTGCACTCGGTCGGGGACAACCCCGTCTCCTTCGAGGAGATCGGCGGTCCCGAGGCGCCCACGGCCGCCGACGTGTACGCCTCAGGCGCGCTCGTCGTGCTCTCCAGCGTGGTCGAGGGCTTCCCGGTCACGCTGGCCGAGGCGATGTTCTGCGCACGGGCCACCGTCTCCACCGACGCCGGTGCGGTGGTCGAGGTCATCGGCGGCACCGGGCTCGTGGTGCCGCCGCGCAATCCCCGCGCGCTCGCGGAGGCGTGCGTGGCGCTGCTGCGCGACCCCGAGCGCCGTGCGCGCCTCGGTGCCGCCGCGCGCGCCCGCGCCCTCGAACTCTTCACCGTCGAGCAGAACATCACGGCGTTTCACGGCCTCTACCTGGAGGTCGTCTCCCGCAGCCCCGTCCGCCGGGTCCTCCTCGACGACTCCGGCGAACCCCTCCCCTTCGCCGCCCCCGCCGAGGCGCACGTCCCCGTCCGCTGGCACGGCCCGACCGCACGCGTCCTCACCCGGCGCGCGCCGGGCTGGGCGGCCGGAGGACCGGTCAGCGCGACGGGCGTCGCGGCGAGCGCGGCCGGTGTGCCGGAGGGGGCGCGATGAGGGGGGCGGGGGAGCCGGGTGGGAGTGCTCCGGGTGCGGAGCGGGACGTCGCCGGTGCCGAAGGTGCTCTACCGGTCGGCGGGGTACGGGGTGAGGTACCGGTGCTCGGCCTCGCGTCGCTCGACGGCGCGCGGGGTGCCGCTTCCGACTCGGGCCGGGTGGACCCCGTACGGCCCGCCGGTGCGCGGGGCGACGGCCCGCCCGCGCCGGACGCCGAGCCGCTCACCGGTGCCCGCACCGGCCCGCCCGCCGCGCCCGGTGACGTACCGCCCACCCGCTCCGCGCCCGGCGCGCGTGCCGACGGGTCCGCTCCGGCGCACTCGGCGCCCCCCGCACGCCCCCCGGCGGACCCCGGCACCGACACCCCGGCCCGCCCCCGGAGACCCGCACCCCGCCGGGGTGCCGCCGACCCCGTGAAGGCGTTGCTGCACCGGCACCGGGAGCTGTGCGAACGGGCGGTGGACCCGTTGGAGATCGCGGCGGGGCTGGAGGCGCACGGGGTCACCGACCGGACCGCGGCGCGGTTCCGGCACCGGGACGTGTTCTCGCTGGCCGAGGAGTTGTACGCGCGGGTGCCCCGGGACGGCGCGGCGCCCGCCGGGTTCGGACCGGCGCCCGCGCCCCGCGTGCGCGCCGGGCGCGTGCTGCTCGCCGCGCTGCCCGGTGCGGTGGGCGCCGCCGCCGTGGCCGGGCTGCGGCTCACCGAGGGCCGCCCGCGCGCGCTGGTCGCGCTCGCCGCCGTCCTCGCGCTGGGGCTCGCCGTCCGCGCGGTGCTGCGGCACGGTCCGCTCGCCGCCGCGCCCGGCGGCGCCCCGTGGCGCACCGCGTCCGCCACGCGGGTGTGGACGGTCTGGCTGCTCGGGTACGCCCTGCTCGGCGACGGGTTCGTCCGCGTCGTCACCGGGGGCGGGCCCGACGCCCTGCCCACCGGCGCGCCGGACGCGCCCTGGGCCACCGCGACCGCGCCCGTGCTCGCCCTCGCGCTGTCCTGCGTCCCCGCCGCCCTCGCCGCGCACCTGCTGGCCGCCGGTGCCCGGCGCAGGCTCGCGGGGAGCCGGGGGCTCGGGGACTTCACGTCCGCCGCACGCCCGCTGCTGCTCGGTACGGTCGCGGTGTACGTCGCCGCCCTCGCCGGTCTGCTCGCGCTCTGCGGTGCCGTACTGGGGGAGTCCCCCGCCTACCCGCAGGCGCTCACGCTCGGCACGTCGCTGCTGCTCGGCCGGCTGCTGGTGACCCACGGCCATCGGTACGCCCCCGCCGTCGTGCTCGGGGTGATGGCGGGCGGCGAGGTGCTGGCGCCCGCGCTGCTGCTTGCCGGGCGGCTGCCCGGTTGCGCGTTCCTGGCCGCGCCCGTGGAGGCGCTGACCAGCGCGTGGGGGGCGGGGGCGGTGCCGGTTCTCGCCTGTGCGGGGGGCGCCGTCGCTCTCCTCGCGCACGCTCTGCGGACCCTGACCCGCGCGTCGGCGTACGCACGCGGCGGGGCGGACGGATGACGCCCGTGCGTACCTCTTCCTCCGCCCCCGCCGCCCCTCACCGTCCCGTCCCCGGGGGGCTCCGCCCCCTCGCCTCCCGCCCCGGCCCTTCGGGCCCCGTCCTCGAACGCCGGACGGGCCGGACGCGGCGGGGCGGGGCGGATGGGGACGTACTCAACCCCTCGAAGGACTCGAAGGAGAAGCACAGATGACCACCTCCCGACACGGGGCGTCCGCGGCGCACACACCGGGAGCCGCGCGATGAGGGTTCTGCTGATCGGAGCCAACGGGTATCTCGGCCGCTTCGTCGCCGACCGGCTGCTCGCCGACCCGGCGGTCCAGCTCACCGCGCTCGGCCGCGGCGACGACGCCGACGTCCGCTTCGACCTGGCCACCGGCAGCCCGGGCGCGCTCACCCGCTTCCTGGACGCGGTGCACCCCGGCGTCGTGGTGAACTGCGCGGGCGCCACCCGCGGCGGCGCCCGTGACCTCGTACGGCACAACACCGTGGCCGTGGCCACCGTCTGCGAGGCGCTGCGGCGCAGCGGGTGCGGGGCGCGGCTGGTGCAGCTGGGCTGCGGCTCGGAGTACGGGCCGAGCCAGCCGGGCTCGTCCACCGCCGAGGACGCCGTACCGCGCCCCGGCGGGCCGTACGGCGTGAGCAAGCTCGCCGCGACCGAGCTGGTGCTCGGCTCCGGGCTGGACGCGGTGGTGCTGCGGGTGTTCTCCCCGGCCGGGCCCGGCACCCCGGCGGGCTCCCCGCTGGGGCGGCTCGCGGAGGCGATGCGCCGGGCGATGCAGGCGGGGGACGGCGAGCTGAAGCTCGGCGGCCTCGGTGTCCAGCGGGACTTCGTGGACGTACGGGACGTGGCGCGCGCGGTGCACGCGGCCTCGCTCTCCGCCGCGCAGGGCGTCATCAACATCGGCTCCGGACGCGCGGTCCGGCTGCGGGACGCCGCCGGGGTGCTCGCGCGGGTCGCGGGGTACGGCGGCTCGCTGCACGAACTCGACGCCCCGCCCGGCCCGCTGCGCGCCACCATCGGGCACCCCCGCTCCGACCCCGACCACGCGGCCCCGGTGGCGTACCCCTACCCGGACGGCTGCGGCAGCTGGCAGCAGGCGGACGTGCGGACCGCGCGCGACCGGCTCGGCTGGCGGCCCCGGATCAACCTGGAGGAGTCGCTCGCGGACATCTGGATGGAGGCGGCATGCCGCATCTGACCGGCACCGCGAGCACCGGTACCGGACTGCGCACCGGCCTCGGCGTCCCCGGCTACGCCCATCCGCTGGTCGCCCCGGCCCAGTGGGAGCGGCTCGCCCGGCCCGGCACCCCGCTGGACTGGGTCGTGCTGAACGTGGCGAACGGGCCCGGCACCCGGCCCGACCCACACTGCCTGGAGGCGGCCGGGCGGCTGCGCAACGCGGGGGTGCGGGTGCTCGGGCACCTCGACCTGGCGTACGGCGCCCGGTCGTTCGGGGACCTGCTCACCGACGCGCACCGGCACCTCGACTGGTACCGCGCGGACGGCTTCTTCCTGGACCGGTGCCCGTCCGGCCGCGAGGGTCTGCCCGGGGTGCGGCGCGCGGCGGGCACCCTGCGCCGGATCAGCGACGACCCGCACCTCGTGTTCGGGCACGGCACCCATCCGCATCCGGCGTACGCGGAGCACGCCGACCAGCTGGTGACGTTCGCCGGATCGTGGATCGACTACCGCTTCTCGCAGGTCGCGGAGTGGACGGCGGACTATCCGCCGGACCGGTTCTGCCACTTCGTGCACGGGATGCCGCGCGGGCATCTGGAGGAGGCGCTGCGCATCGCCCGCTGGCAGGGGGCGGCGACGATCTACTTCACCGACCGCACCGACGGCGGCGGCCGGGACACCCGCGGGGCGCCCGGCGACCCCTGGGAGGCCATGCCCGGCTACTGGGACGACATCGTCTCGCGGCTCGGGACGGGTGTCTCGGAATGACGGGGCGCGTGGCAGTGTTACGAGGAGAACCACTGTTGTGATCGACCGATCAACGGAGCCCCCGTGTCGTTGCCACCCCTGGTCGAGCCCGCTGCCGAGCTCACCGTAGACGAGGTCCGCCGGTACTCCCGCCACCTGATCATCCCGGACGTCGGGATGGACGGGCAGAAGCGGCTGAAGAACGCCAAGGTGCTCTGTGTCGGCGCCGGCGGCCTCGGTTCTCCGGCGCTGATGTACCTGGCCGCCGCGGGCGTGGGCACCCTGGGCATCGTGGAGTTCGACGAGGTGGACGAGTCGAACCTCCAGCGCCAGATCATCCACGGCCAGGCGGACATCGGCCGCTCCAAGGCGGAGTCCGCCCGCGACTCCGTCAAGGGCATCAACCCGTACGTGGACGTCGTCCTGCACGAGGAGCGGCTGGAAGCCGACAACGTGATGGACATCTTCGCCCCGTACGACCTGATCGTGGACGGCACCGACAACTTCGCCACCCGGTATCTGGTCAACGACGCGTGCGTGCTGCTGGACAAGCCGTACGTCTGGGGTTCCATCTACCGCTTCGACGGCCAGGCGTCCGTGTTCTGGTCCGAGCACGGCCCCTGCTACCGCTGCCTCTACCCGGAGCCCCCGCCCCCCGGCATGGTCCCCTCCTGCGCCGAGGGCGGTGTGCTGGGCGTGCTCTGCGCGTCCGTCGGCTCCATCCAGGTCAACGAGGCCATCAAGCTCATCGCCGGTATCGGTGAGCCGCTGGTCGGCCGCCTGATGATCTACGACGCCCTGGAGATGCAGTACCGCCAGGTCAAGGTCCGCAAGGACCCCGACTGCGCGGTCTGCGGGGAGAACCCCACGGTCACCGAGCTGATCGACTACGAGGCGTTCTGCGGCGTCGTCTCCGAGGAGGCCCAGGCGGCGGCGGCCGACTCCACGATCACGCCCAAGCAGCTCAAGGCGTGGATCGACGAGAACGAGAACATCGAGATCATCGACGTCCGCGAGCCGAACGAGTACGAGATCGTCTCCATCCCCGGCGCCAGGCTGATCCCGAAGAACGAGTTCCTGATGGGCACCGCCCTCGAAGGGCTCCCGCACGACAAGAAGATCGTCCTCCACTGCAAGACCGGCGTCCGCAGCGCCGAGGTCCTCGCGGTCCTCAAGTCCGCGGGCTTCGCCGACGCCGTCCACGTCGGCGGCGGCGTCATCGGCTGGGTCAACCAGATCGAACCCGACAAGCCGGTGTACTGACCGGCCGCGCGTGTGCCGGGAGGGCCGGGACTTCCTGAGTCCCGGCCCTCCCGGCGTGTCCGGCGGGTCAGGAGCAGACCGTGTCCGCCTTCGGGACGGTGCCGTCCAGGAGGTAGGCGTTGACGGCGGACTGGACGCACTTGTTCTTGCTGTCGTAGGCGCCGTGCCCCTGGCCCTTGTAGGTGAGTTCCACGCCCACGCCCGTGCCGAGGGCGTTCACCATCTTGCGGGCGCCCTCGTAGGGGGTGGCGGGGTCGCCGGTGTTGCCGACGACGAGGATCGGGGCGGAGCCGGGGGCGCTGACGTCGGGGTGGTCGGCGGCGCCGGGGACGGCCCAGTCGGTGCAGCTGACCATGCCCCAGGCGAGGTAGTCGCCGAAGAGGGGCGAGGCGGCGCGGAACTCGGGCAGCTTCTCGCGGACCTGGTCGGCGGTGTAACGGGGCTTCTCGTCGGCGCAGTTGATGGCGACGTTGGCGGCGGTGATGTTGCTGTACTTCCCGTTCTCGCCGCGTCCGTTCATCGCGTCGGACAGCAGCATCAGGATGCGCCCGTCACCGTCGTAGGCGGTCTCCAGGCCCTCGGTGAGGTACTCCCAGAAGTCCTTGGAGTACAGCGACTGCGCGATGCCGTTGGTCGCGGCGGTCGCGGTGAGCTGCCGGGGCGGCAGGCCGGGGATGGGCTTCTTGGCCAGGTCGCGCTGGAGCTGGGCGATACGGTCCTTGACCTCCTCCGGGGTGTCCCCCAGGGGGCAGTCGGTGGTCTTGGAGGTGCAGTCCGCCGCGAAGTTGTCGAGGGCGAGCTGGAAGCCCCTGGCCTGGCCGAGGGCGCTCTGCTCCGGGTCCTGGGTGGGGTCCACGACCGCGTCGAACACCGCCCGGCCGACGTGCGTCGGAAACAGGTGGGCGTACACACCGCCCAGTTCGGTGCCGTACGAGATGCCGAAGTAGTGCAGCTTGTCGTCGCCGAGGACCTGGCGCATCAGGTCCATGTCGCGGGCCGCGTCGGTGGTGCGGACGTGGGGGAGGATCCGCTTCGAGTTCTTCTCGCAGGCCGCGTTGAACCGCCGGGTGCGGTCCACCAGCCGGGACTGCTCCGTCCGGTCGTCGGGCATGGCGTTCTGCTGGAAGTACACGTCGAGCTGCGCGTCGCTCTCGCACTCCACCGGGTCGCTGCGGCCGACCCCGCGCGGGTCGAAGCTGACCAGGTCGTAGCGGGTGTTCAGGGTGGCGTAGTCGCCGCCGAACGCGGGCAGGGTGGTGACGCCGCTGCCGCCGGGGCCGCCGAAGTTGAAGATGAGCGAGCCCAGCCGGCCGCCCTGGCCGCCGCTCGCCTTCGCCCGGATCAGCGCGATGCCGATGGTGTCGCCGGTGGGCTTCGCCCAGTCCAGCGGCGCCCGCATGGTCGCGCACTCCCAGGTGGTGCCGTCCGGCAGCGGCGACGGGGAACTGCCGCCGCCCTCCGCCCCGGAGGGGGCCGGGCACGCCTTCCAGTCGAGTCGCTGCGCCGTCGGGTCGTCGCCGCTGTCGCTCTTGGCTTCGTCGCCGCATCCGGCCAGCAGAGCGGCCAGCAGTACGGCGCTGGAGGTCAGGGCGGCGGCGCGCAGCCGGGAAGGTGTGGGCATGCTTCCCATCCTGCGGGCGCGCACGCCGGGGCGCGCGGGGCGCGGTCCGTACGAGGTACGCGCCCCGCACCGGGCTCGGCGGCAGCCCGTACGGCCGCTACAACGCGCCCTTGCGGGACAGGTGGTTGAAGGCCAGCCATCCCGGCAGCACCGGCAGCCACAGGGTGAGCAGCCGGAACAGCAGGACGGCGGGCGCGGCCACCTCCTTGGGCAGCCCGACCGCGATCAGACCCAGCGTCAGGCTCGCCTCGACCGCGCCCACCCCGCCCGGTGTCGGGGCGGCCGAACCGAGCGCGTTGCCCGCGAGGAAGACCACCGCGACACTGGCGATGCTCAGCGAGGTGGACTCGTCGCCGAACGCGCGGATCGAGGCGTCCAGGCACATCACGAAGCACGCGGTGAGCAGCAGCATGCCGCCGATGCCGGTGACCAGCTTCTGCGGACGCTGGAGCACGTCCAGCATGCGCGGCACCACCCCGGCGAACAGCGACCGCACCCGCGTGACGACGAACTTCCGCAGGAACGGCACCGACGTCACCACCAGCACCAGCACCGCCACCGTCAGCAGACCGGCGATGACCGTACGGGACGGCGACAGCGAGGGCGTCTTCTCGGTGCCCGTCAGATAGCCGAACGACAGCAGCATCAGGATGTGACAGCCCAGCCCGAACAGCTGCGAGGCGCCCACACTCGCCACCGCCAGCCCCGGCCGCACCCCCTGCCGTTGCAGGAACCGCGTGTTCAGCGCCACCCCGCCGACCGCCGCCGGGGCGACGATCTTCACGAACGACCCGGCGACCTGCGCCGCCACCGTCCGCACGAACGGCACCCGCTCCGGTACGAACCCGAGCAGCGCCATCGCGGCGGCCACGTAGCTCAGCGCGGAGAACAGCACCGCGCCGACCATCCAGCCCCACTGCGCCTGCGCGATCAGCGGGCCGAGCCGGATGTGGGTGAGCTGGGTCAGCAGGAAGTACCCGCCGATCGCACCGGCGATGAAGCTCATGAGGGTGCGCGGACGCACGCGTTCCAGCCGGGCGGGCTCCACCGGGGCCTGCGGCCTGATGCGCAGCACCTCGTGCCGGATCAGGGTGAGCAGATCCTCCTCGCGGGCCTCCTCCAGCGCCACGTCCACGGCCCGCTTCTCGGCCCGCTGCTCCGCCCGCACGGCCTTCTTGTCGGGCTTCCCGGCCGTGTCCTCGCCGCCCTCCGCGAGCCGGTCCTGCTTGGCCTGCCGGTGCGCCTCCAGGACGTTCTCCCGCTCGCGCTCGGCGCGCTCGCGGGCGAGGCGGCGCAGCGTGGCGCGGGTGGCGCGGGTCAGCGCGATCGGCTGGAGCATCGGCAGGCAGCCCGCGACCGTGTCCGGGCCGAGCACCCCGACCGCCGAGGCGACGGCCCGCTCCGCGCCGACCCGCAGGCCGAGCGTGGTGACCAGCTGGGCGACGTCCATGCGCAGCAGCAGATCACCGGCCGCGATCTCACCGCCCCGCAGCTCCGCGAGGATCACCGTGCCGGAACGATCCACCAGGAGGGCGTCCCCGGCGAGCCTGCGGTGCGCGATCCGGCGCGACTGGAGCGCCCGCACCTGCTGCCAGGTCCGGTGCAGCAGTTCGTCGGTGATCTCCTCGTCCGGCAGCGCGTCCAGGGTGCGCCCGCCGGTGTGCTCGTAGACCAGCATGACCGCGTCCGGGCCCAGCTCGGAGGTGGCGATCAGCTTGGGCGCGTTCGCCCCGGCCGCGATGGCCGCGTACGCCAGCAGCGCCTCCTGCTCCAGCGCCTGGCGCAGCGACTGGAGACTGGAGCGGGTGGCGAAGCTGCGCAGGGTGAGGTTCCTCCAGGCCCGGTAGAAGAAGCCCTGCGCCTGCTGTTCCCGGTCCACGACCGTGACGTCCAGCGGCGGGCCGTCCTCCAGGGTGACGAAGTACCGCCGTCCCCGGTCGCCGTTCTCACTGCTCTCCGGCATCTCCTCGCGCGCGGCGGACACCGGGTGGAAACCGACGTGCCGCAGCCCGGCCATCAGGGTCTGCCCGGTGGGCCGTACGTTCGGGGAGCCGACCGCGTACAGCGTGCCGTAGGCGACGGTCCAGCCGATCAGCACGGTCAGGATGATCGAGAACGGCGTCGTGTAGCCGGTGACCAGCATGGAGAACGCGTCCAGCAGCAGCACGATCCACAGCACCGACCGCCAGCGCGGTCTGCGGGACATGCCGACGGCCGTCATGTACGCGATCACCGGGGCGAGATAGCCGTGCACCGGGTCGGTCAGCGCGTGGATGTCGCTGGGGGAGGGCTGGGTCAGCGCCTCCTGGATGGAGCCGGGGGCCGCGCGGGCCACCCACAGGTCGGTGGCGAGGGTCACGCCGTGCGCGAGGACGGCCGCGAGGACGCCGTCCGCGATCCGCAGCCCGTCCCGTTTGATCAGCCGCTCGATGGCGAACGCGACCGGGACCAGCAGAATGGCGATGCTGGACGCCAGCCCCGCGAACTTGATCAGCAGGTCGGGGGCCTGCCCGGTGCCCTTGTTGATGTCCTGTTCGAGCCCGGAGGTCGTGCCGTGCGCGAACGCGGCGATCGCCAGCAGCACCGCCACGGCCAGCACGCCGACCAGGAGCCGCATGAGGTCCGAGGGGCGGTGCACGCGGGCGGGCAGCAGGGGCTCGTCGCCTTCGACGGCCTCCGGGTGGGAGCCCTCTCCGGTCTCGGCGTGGGAGCCCTCCGGGGCCTCCGGGGCCTCGGGGCGCGGGGTGCCGGTGGCGGCGGGTCCGTTCACGTCCTGACCGTCGCCGTCGCCGTCCGGCGCGGGGCGTGCGGCAGCGTCAGGGGTGCCCTCCGCGTCGTCGGGGTGCACACCCTGCTGGTTCATGGTCTCTTCTTGGTCTCGTATCACCGGTCACCGCCCGCACGATGGTGGCATGCCCCACCGACACTCGCGGGCATCAGGGTGCCGCAGTGCGGGCGGACAGTCTGCCCGAAGCGCCGTCCGAGGGCGAGAGGGACGGGTCCGGGCATCCGCGCCCAGGGTCGGCCGAGTGGGGCAGGATGGGGCGAATGAGCGAGCAGAACCCGGCGCCGGGCGGCCCGCGCACCCCCGCCGACGCGCTGCCGGAGTACGCCGAACGCGTCCTCGACACGGCCGAGCGGATTCCACCCGGCCGCGTCATGACCTACGGCGACGTGGCCGAATGGCTCCAGGAGGGCGGTCCGCGCCAGGTCGGCCGGGTGATGGCCCTCTACGGCGGTGCCGTGCCGTGGTGGCGTGTCGTCCGCTCCGACGGCGCGCTGCTGCCGGGCCACGAACTCGACGCCCTCGGCCACTACCGCGACGAGGGCACCCCGCTGCGCCAGGCTGCCCGCGGCGCCGAGGGGCATCTGCCGCGCCTCGACATGCGCCGGGCACGGTGGGACGGGGCCGGGGACGGGTCCGGGGACGCGGGCGTGGAGGGGCGTGGTGGCGGGGGCGGTCACGGCTGACGGCTTCCGCCCGCACCGGCTGTACCGGCCGTACTGCCCACGGGCGCGTCCGCACCGGCCGGGCGACCCCTTGCGCCGTACGGGTGACATCGGGGACGTCCGGGGCATGACGTACGTTCGTACGAACGACAGCGTCCGCACGCGCACCACCACCCGCACGACCACCAGGACCGGCGAAACCACGTGAGCTCCTCCCCGTCCACCAGGCGACCGCCGCACCCCCAGCAGGTGCGGCGGGGGACGCACGGTGCCTACCGGCTGGTCCGCACCCCGCCCGAGACGGCGGCTCCCCCCCGGTTGGACGCCGCGCAGCGCTCCGTGGTTGACCACCGCACCGGCCCGCTCCTCGTCCTCGCCGGACCCGGCACCGGCAAGACCACCACCCTGGTCGAGTCCGTCGCCGAGCGCGTCGGCCGGGGCACCGACCCCGAACGCGTCCTGGTCCTCACCTTCAGCCGCAAGGCCGCCGTCGAACTCCGCGACCGCATGGCCCTGCGCATGGGCGCCGCCCGCGCCCCGCGCGCGACCACCTTCCACTCGTACTGCTACGCCCTGCTCCGCGCCCATCAGGACAGCGGTCTCCACGCCGAGCCGCTGCGGCTGCTCTCCGGACCCGAGCAGGACGTCACCGTGCGCGAACTGCTCGCGGGCCAGCCCGAGCTGGAGCGCGCCGGGCTGCGGCACGTGCGCTGGCCGGACGAACTGCGCGCCTGTCTCACCACACGCGGGTTCGCGGACGAGGTCCGCGCCGTCCTCGCCCGCAGCCGCGAACTGGGGCTCGCGCCCGACGCCCTGGACGCCTTCGCGCGCAGCACCGGCCGCCCCGACTGGCGGGCCGCCGCCGCCTTCCTCGCGGAGTATCTGGACGTCCTCGACCTCCAGGGCGTCATCGACTACGCCGAACTCGTGCACCGCGCGGTCCTGCTCGCCCGCCGCCCCGAGGTCGCCCTCCGGCTCGCCGGGCAGTACGACGCGGTGTACGTGGACGAGTACCAGGACACCGATCCCGCGCAGGTACGGCTGCTGCGGGCGCTCGCGGGGGCAGGGCGGACCCTGGTCGCGTTCGGTGACCCCGACCAGTCGATCTACACGTTCCGGGGCGCCGACGTGAACGGCATCCTCGACTTCCCCGACGCCTTCCCGCGCGCCGACGGCCGCCCGGCACCGGTCGAGGTGCTGCGCACCGCCCGCCGGTCCGGCGCCGGGCTGCTCGCCGCCACCCGGCTGATCAGCCTGCGGATGCCGCTCACCCGGCTGCCCGCCGAGAAGGTCCGCGCCCACCGGGAACCCGCTCCCGCGCGCGAGGGCGGCCGGGCCGAGGTCCTCACCTTTCCGACGTCCGGCGCCGAACTCGACAACGTCGCGGACATCCTCCGCCGTGCCCACCTGGAGGACGGCGTCCCCTGGAGCGGCATGGCCGTCCTCGTCCGCGCCGGTTCCCGCATCCCCGTACTCCGCCGCGCCCTCACCGCGGCGGGCGTCCCCGTGGACGTGGACGGCGACGAGGCCGCCCTCCGCCACGAGCCCGCGGTCGCCCCCCTGCTGACCGCACTGCGGGTGGTCGCGGAGGGGGCGGACTCGGCGGGGGGCACGGCGCCGGAGGGAGCCGAGGCCGCGGAGGGTGCGGAGGCCGCGGAGGGTGCCGTCGCCGAGGGCGGTGCCCTGGCCGAGGAGGGGGCCGGACCCGCGTACCCGTCCTGGCTCGACCCCGAGACCGCGCTGACGCTGCTCACCTCCCCGCTCGCCGGGATGGACGCCGCCGATCTGCGGCGGCTGGGCCGGGCGCTGCGGGAGGAGGAGCGGGCCGGGGGCAACGCGCTGCCGCCGCCGTCGGACGAACTGCTCGCGCGGGCGCTCGCGGAACCCGAGCGCCTGGTGGTGCACGAGGCGTACGCCAAGGGCGCGCACCGCCTCGGCACGCTGCTGCGGGACGGCCGCGCGCGGCTGGCGGCCGGGGGCACGGCCGAGGAGGCGCTGTGGGAGCTGTGGCACCGCACGACCTGGCCCGACCGGCTCGAACGCGCCGCCCGGCGCGGCGGCGCGGCCGGGCGCAACGCCGACCGTGACCTGGACGCCGTGTGCGCGCTGTTCGCCACCGCCGCGCGCGCCGAGCAGCGCACCGGCGGCCGGGGCGCCCTGAACTTCCTGGCGGAAATCGACGCCGAGGACATCGCCGCCGACACCCTCACCCGCCGCGCGGTACGCCCCGACGCCGTACGCCTGATGACCGCGCACCGCGCCAAGGGGCTGGAGTGGCGGGTGGTCGTCGTCGCGGGGGTACAGGAGGGCGCCTGGCCCGACCTGCGGCGGCGCGGCTCGCTTCTGGAGGCGGACCGCATCGGCCGCGACGGACTGGCCGCGCCCCTCACACCGGGCGCGCTGCTCGCGGAGGAGCGGCGCCTGTTCTACGTGGCCGCCACGCGCGCGCGGGACCGGCTCGTCGTCACGGCGGTCAAGGCGCCCGCCGAGGACGGCGACCAGCCGTCCCGCTTCCTGACCGAGCTGGGCGTCGAGCCGAAGGACGTCACGCACCGCCCCCGGCGGCCGCTGTCGGTGGCCGCGCTGGTGGCGGAACTGCGCGCGACCACGGTCGATCCGCGCGTCTCCGCCCCGCTGCGCGACGCCGCCGCCCAGCGGCTCGCCCGGCTGGCCGCGCTCACCGACGAGGACGGCCGCCCGCTGGTGCCGACCGCGCACCCCGAGCGCTGGTGGGGCATGTTCGAGCCGACCGAGAGCAAGGTGCCGCTGCGCAGCCGGGACGAACCCGTGGTGCTCTCCGGCAGCGCGCTGGACCAGCTCGCCAACACCTGCGCCCTCCAGTGGTTCCTGGGCCGCGAGGTCAAGGCCGACGCCCCCGCGACGGCCGCCCAGGGCTTCGGCAACGTCGTCCACGTCCTGGCCGACGAGGTCGCCTCCGGGCGTACGGCCGCCGATCTGGACGTACTGATGGAACGGCTGGACTCGGTGTGGAACGCCCTGGCCTTCGACGCGCCCTGGAAGTCCGTCCAGGAGAAGGAGAACGCCCGCGCCGCCCTGGAGCGCTTCCTCAACTGGCACGTCCTGGACCGCGCCGGGCGCACCACGGTCGCCAGTGAGCAGGACTTCGACGTCACCCTGGAGGCGGGCGACTTCCAGGTCCGCGTGCGGGGCCAGATGGACCGCGTCGAGACCGACGCCGACGGCCGCGCCTATGTCGTGGACTTCAAGACCGGCAAGGGCGCGCCCACCGCCGCCGAGGTCGCCCGCCATCCCCAGCTCGCCGTGTACCAGCTCGCGGTGCGCGAGGGCGCCGTGGACGACGCCCTCGACGGTGTACGCCCCGCACCCGGCGGCGCCGAACTCGTCCACCTCCGCCAGGGCGCACCCGCACGCTCCGGCGGTGACACCCTGCCCCGCACCCAGACCCAGCAGCCCCTGGAGGGCGAGTGGGTCTCCGACCTCCTCGCCACCGCGGCCGGAAAGGTCCTCGACGAACGCTTCACCCCCACCACCGGCCAGCACTGCGCCCACTGCGCCTTCCGGACCTCGTGCAGCGCGCGGCCGGAGGGCGGGCAGATCATCGAGTAGCGGGTGACCTGCGGCACCCCGCCCCGCACCGGGACCGCGATTGTCCGCGCCCCCGATTACCCTCAACCCTCATGCCGCACCGCCTGACCGACCCCGAGCAGCTCAAAGAACTGCTCGGCATCCCCTTCACCCCGGAGCAGACGGCCTGCATCACCGCGCCGCCCGCCCCGCAGGTGATCGTCGCGGGGGCGGGGTCGGGCAAGACCACGGTGATGGCGGCCAGGGTGGTGTGGCTGGTCGGCACCGGTCAGGTGGCCCCCGAGCAGGTGCTCGGGCTGACGTTCACCAACAAGGCGGCGGGCGAACTCGCGGAACGCGTCCGCAAGGCACTGGTCAAGGCGGGCGTGACCGACCCGGACCCCCTGCCCCCGGCCGGGCGGCACCCGCACGGCGACGACACCCGAGACCCCCACGCCCCGTACCCTCACGTCCCGCACCCCCGCGACCCCGACGACCCGCCCGGCGAGCCGGTGATCTCGACGTACCACTCCTTCGCGGGACGCCTGCTCACCGACCACGGTCTCCGGATCGGCCTGGAGCCCGCGACCAGGCTGCTCGCGGACGCCACCCGCTACCAGCTGGCCGCGCGGGTGCTGCGCGAGGCGCCGGGGACGTACCCGACGCTGACCCGCCCGTTCGCGGACCTCGTCGGTGATCTGCTGTCGCTCGACTCGGAGCTGGCCGAGCACCTGGTGGACCCGGACCGGCTGCGGGCCTGGGACGCGGAGCTGCTGGACACCCTGGAGGGCGCCAGGCTCAGCAACGCCGACCTGCGCAAGGTCCCGGAGACGGCCGCCGCCCGCCGTGACCTGACCACCCTGGTCGAGCGGTACCGGAGCGCCAAGCGCGCCCGCGACCTGCTGGACTTCGGGGACCAGATCGCGCTGTCCGCCCGGCTGGCCGCCCTGCCCGAGGTGGGGCGGCTGCTGCGGGAGGAGTTCCGGGTGGTGCTGCTGGACGAGTACCAGGACACCTCGGTCGCGCAGCGGGTCATGCTGTCCGGGCTGTTCGGCGGCGGCACCGGGCACCCGGTGACGGCCGTGGGCGACCCCTGCCAGGCGATCTACGGCTGGCGCGGCGCCTCGGTCGCCAACCTGGACGACTTCCCCGACCACTTCCGCCGCGCCGACGGCGGCCCCGCCGCCCGGCACGCGCTCAGCGAGAACCGCCGCAGCGGCGGACGCCTCCTCGACCTCGCCAACGGCCTCGCCGCCCCGCTGCGGGCGATGCACGCGGGCGTCGAGGCGCTGCGCCCCGCGCCCGGCGCCGAACGCGACGGCATCGTGCGCTGCGCGCTGCTGGAGACGCACGCCGAGGAGATCGACTGGCTCGCCGGTTCGGTCGCGCATCTGGTGCGCACCGGGACGGCACCGGGCGAGATCGCCGTGCTGTGCCGTACGGCCACGGACTTCGCCCGCGTCCAGGGCGCCCTGGTGGCGCGGGACGTGCCCGTGGAGGTCGTCGGGCTGTCCGGGCTGCTGCACCTGCCCGAGATCGCGGACCTCGTCGCGGTCTGCGAGGTGCTCCAGGACCCCGGTGCCAACGCGGCCCTGGTACGGCTGCTGACCGGCCCGCGCTGGCGGATCGGCCCGCGCGACCTGGCGCTGCTCGGCCGCCGGGCGCGGCTGCTGGTCGCGCACGCGGGCGGGGGCGCCGACGACCCCGACCGGCGGCTCGCCGAGGCGGTCGAGGGGGTCGATCCGGCCGAGGTGATATCGCTGGCCGACGCCCTGGACACCTTCCTGGACACCCCGGCCGCCGGTCCGTCCGACGGGCTGCCGTTCTCCCCGGAGGCGCGGGTGCGCTTCGCCCGCCTCGCCACCGAGCTGCGCGACCTGCGCCGCTCCCTGTCCGACCCGCTGATGGACGTCCTGCACCGGGTGCTGGCCGTCACCGGCCTCGAAGTGGAGCTGTCCGCGTCCCCGCACGCGCTCGCCGCCCGCCGCCGCGAGACCCTGTCCAACTTCCTGGACGTGGCCGCGTCCTTCGCGGCCGGGGACAACGAGGCCACCCTGCTCGCCTTCCTCGGCTTCCTGCGCACCGCCGCGCAGTACGAGAAGGGGCTCGACAACGCCCTGCCCGGCGGCGAGAACACCGTCAAGGTGCTCACCGCGCACCGCTCCAAGGGGCTGGAGTGGGACGTGGTCGTCGTGCCCGGCCTGGTCAACGGCACCTTCCCCAGCGACCGGGGGCGCGAGAAGTGGACCGCGCAACCCCAGGTGCTCCCACACGCCCTGCGCGGCGACACGGACACCCTCCCGGACCTCGACGGCTGGGACGCCAAGGGCATGAAGGCGTTCCAGGAGGCCATGCGCGACCACCAGCACACCGAGGAACTCCGCCTCGGCTACGTCACCTTCACCCGCCCCCGTTCCCTGCTGCTCGGCTCCGGCCACTGGTGGGGCCCCAGCCAGAAGAAGCGGCGCGGTCCGTCCGGCTTCCTCACCGCCCTGCACGACCACTGCGCCGCCGGGTACGGCGAGATCGAGGTCTGGGCCGAGGAGCCCGCCGAGGACGCCGGGAATCCCGCCCTGGACGCGGCCGACGCCGAGCAGGTGTGGCCGCTGCCCCTGGACGCCGTCGCCCTCCGGCACCGGCGCGAGGCGGCGGCCGTCGTCAACCGCCACCTCGACGCCGCCGCCTCCCAGCCCGCCGTCTCCGGCCGACCCGCCCCCGAGGACCCGGACTGGCCGAGCGAGCCCCCGGAGGAGGAGCTGTACGACCCGTACGACCCGTACGGGCAGGGGGACGACCCGTACGGGGACCCGGACCCCCTCGGGGACGAGCCGCCGTACGAGGACCCGTTCGCGGAGTCACCTGATTCACCTGATTCACCTGAGTCACTGGTGTCCCCGGAGCACCCGGTGTCACCTGAGTCCCCGGAGCCCCCGGACGAGGCCCGGACCCCTCGCCCCGCCGTCCCGCACCAGGCCGGGCCGGCCGTGCACGATCAGCTCACCCCGGAGGAGACCCGTACCGTCGCCTCCTGGGACCGGGACCTCGACGCGCTCGCCGGTGAGCTGCTGCGCGCCCGGCAGGCCGTCACCGACGTACCGCTGCCGCCCGCGCTGAGCGCCACGCAGCTCATGCGGCTGGCGGCCGACCCGGACGGGCTCGCGCGCGAACTCGCGCGCCCCATGCCCGAACCCCCGCGCCCCGCCGCGCGCCGGGGCACCCGCTTCCACGCCTGGGTCGAATCGCGGTACGAGGAACTCCCCCTGCCCCTGCTGGACCCCGACGACCTGCCCGGCGGCGATGCCGAGATCGCGGACGAGGCGGATCTCGCGGCGCTCAAGGACGCCTTCGAGCGCACCGAGTACGCCCGGCGCACGCCGTACCGCGTGGAGGCGCCGTTCCAGTTCACCCTGGCCGGACGGGTCGTACGCGGCCGGATCGACGCCGTGTACCGCCACGAGGGACCCGACGGCGTCCGCTACGAGATCATCGACTGGAAGACCGCCCGCGAACGCACCGCGGACCCGCTCCAGCTCGCCATCTACCGGCTCGCCTGGGCCGAGCAGCGGGGGGTGCCGCCCGAGTCGGTCACGGCGGGCTTCCTGTACGTGCGTACCGGAGAGGTCGTCCGCCCCGGGAACCTCCCCGGCCGGGCGGCCCTCGAACGGCTGCTGACCGGCGCCCCCGAACCGGAACCCGCACCCGGACCCGACCCCGCCGACCGGCCGGGCCGGTCCCGCCCGGTGTGACGAACGGCCCGCCGAGGACGGTCATGCGGGCGGATAGGCTCGTGCGTATGAGCCAGACCCCGGACAGCGCCGTCCGCGCGTACATCGAGCAGCACCGCGCCGCCTTCCTCGACGACCTCACCGCCTGGCTGCGCATCCCCTCGGTGTCGGCCCAGCCCGCGCACGCGGACGACGTGCGGCGCAGCGCCGACTGGCTCGCGGAGAGCCTGCGCCGCACCGGCTTCCCGGTGGTCGAGGTCTGGCCCACGCCCGGCGCGCCCGCCGTGTACGCGGAGTGGCCCTCCGGCGACCCCGGGGCGCCGACCGTCCTCGTCTACGGCCACCACGACGTGCAGCCCGCCGCCCGCGAGGACGGCTGGGACAGCGAGCCGTTCGAGCCGGAGATCCGCGACGGGCGGCTGTACGCGCGCGGCGCCGCCGACGACAAGGGCCAGGTGTTCTTCCACACCCTCGGCGTCCGCGCCCACCTCGCCGCCACCGGCCGCGGCGCCCCCGCCGTGAACCTGAAGCTGCTGGTCGAGGGCGAGGAGGAGTCCGGCTCGCCGCACTTCCGCGCCCTCGTCGAGGAGCGGGCCGCGCGGCTCGCCGCCGACGCCGTGATCGTCTCCGACACCGGCATGTGGTCGGCGGACACCCCGACCGTCTGCACCGGCATGCGCGGCCTCGCGGAGTGCGAGATCCGGCTGTACGGCCCCGACCAGGACATCCACTCCGGCTCGTTCGGCGGCGCCGTGCCCAACCCCGCCACCGCGCTGGCCCGGCTGGTCGCCGCCCTGCACGACGAACACGCCCGCGTCGCCGTACCCGGCTTCTACGACGGGGTCGTGGAGCTGACCGACGAGGAACGCGCCCTCTTCGCTGAACTCCCCTTCGACGAGGCGGGCTGGCTGCGTACCGCCCACTCGCACGGCGCGCACGGCGAGGCCGGGCACACCACCCTGGAGCGGATCTGGGCCCGCCCGACCGCCGAGGTCAACGGCATCGGCGGCGGCTACCAGGGTCCCGGCAGCAAGACGATCGTCCCGTCCTCCGCGACCGTGAAACTCTCGTTCCGCCTGGTCGCGGGCCAGGACCCCGACCACATCGAGAAGGCCGTCCGCGCCTGGACCGCCGGTCAGATCCCGCCCGGCGTCCGGTACGGGATCGAGTTCCGCCCCGCCACCCGGCCCTGCCTCACCCCGCTCGACCACCCCGCCCTGAAGTCGGTGGCCCGCGCGATGGGCCGCGCCTTCGGACAGCCCGTCCGCTACACCCGCGAGGGCGGCTCGGGTCCCGCCGCCGACCTCCAGGACGTGCTGGGCGCCCCCGTGCTGTTCCTGGGCATCTCGGTGCCCTCGGACGGCTGGCACGCCCCGAACGAGAAGGTCGAGCTGGACCTGCTGCTCAAGGGCGTCGAGACCTGCGCCCACCTGTGGACCGACCTCGCCGAGACCTGGCGCCCGGCCACCTGACCGGCGGCGCCGTACGGTCCGTACCGCGCGCGGGGCACACTGGAAGCACTGCCCGCCCCGCCCGCACCCCGGCCACGGACGGCGTCCCCACCCGCACGCCCACCGCACCGACCGCCGAAACCGACCGTTCCTCTGGGGGAGTTGGAAGTACCCGTGACCACCTGGACCGACCACAGCGCCGACCGACCCATCTCGCTGACCGCCCCCGGCGGCATCGACCGCGCCGCCCACCACCGGCTGGACGAGGCCTGGCTCGCGGCGGCGTGGAGCCACCCCACCACCCGCAGCTTCGTGGTTTCCGGCGGCCAGGTCCTCATCGACGAGACGGCCGACGGCCGGACCGAACTCGTGATGACCCCGTCCTTCGAGGCGCCGCTCACCGAGGCCCACCGCTACTTCCTCGGCATCGACGAGGACGGCGTCAGCTACTTCGCCCTCCAGAAGGACGCCCTGCCCGGCCGGATCGACCAGTCCGCGCGCCCCGCCGGACTGCGCGAGGCCGGGATGCTGCTCTCCCCGCGCGACGTGGGCCTGATGGTGCACGCCGTCGGGCTGGAGAACTGGCAGCGCACCCACCGCTTCTGCTCCCGCTGCGGCGAGCGCACGGTGATCGCCGCCGCCGGGCACATCCGGCGCTGCCCGGCCTGCGGCGCCGAGCACTACCCGCGCACCGACCCGGCGGTGATCATGGCCGTCACCGACGAGGAGGACCGCATCCTGCTCGGCCGCCAGGTGCACTGGCCCGAGGGGCGCTTCTCCACGCTGGCCGGGTTCGTGGAGCCCGGTGAGGCCGTCGAGCAGTCGGTACGCCGCGAGGTCTTCGAGGAGGCGGGCATCACGGTCGGCCCCGTGGAGTACGTGGCGAGCCAGCCGTGGCCGTTCCCGTCCAGCCTGATGCTCGGCTTCATGGCCCGCGCCACCTCCACCGAGATCGAGGTGGACGGCGACGAGATCCACGAGGCCCGCTGGTTCTCCCGCGAGGACCTGCGCGCCGCCTTCGAGTCCGGCGAGGTCCTGCCCCCGTACGGCATCTCCATCGCCGCCCGGCTGATCGAGATGTGGTACGGCAAACCGCTGCCGGTGCGGAACTTCGTCTGAGGCGTACGGAGGGGTCCCGGGGCGCCGCGGGAGGTTCCGGGGCGCCCCGGAGAACACGTCGGCCTCCGTCCCGGGGGGACCGGGCGGAGGCCGAGGGGGCGCCGAAGCGGCGCGGCGCAGGTGCTCAGACGCCGAGCGCGTGCTTCACCTGGGCGAGGCTCGGGTTGGTCATGACCACCTCGTCGCCGCCGGTGCCGGGCAGTACGCGGACCGTGGGGACGGTCTGGTTGCCGCCGTTGGCCTTCTCGACGAACGCGGCCGACTCCGGGTCGTGCTCGATGTTGATCTCCGTGAAGGCGATGCCCTCGCGGTCCAGCTGGCTCTTGAGCCGCCGGCAGTAACCGCACCACGTCGTGCTGTACATCGTCACAGTGCCCTGCATGTCTGTCGCGCTCCTCGGAACCGGCTCGGAAGGGGGTGGGACCGGAAGCCCGGCCGGTGGCCGGACCGCCCAGCGGCCACAACGCCACCGGCGCCCCGGACATTCCCACCGGGGGTATGCGGCGGCCCATGTGACCCGTACCGCATCGGTACGACAATAGGCCCCCGCCTGTGGACAACCGGCGCGGCCGTCACGGGCGACCTGGCAGCATGGCGGGGTGACAGCAGCAACGCACTCCCCCCTCTTCCCGCGCGTCCCGGACTCGGCCGACGCGGTGCTCGACGGGCTCGACCCCGAGCAGCGCGAGGTGGCCACCGCCCTGCGCGGCCCGGTGTGCGTGCTGGCCGGAGCGGGCACCGGCAAGACCCGCGCCATCACCCACCGCATCGCCTACGGCGTCCGCGCGGGCGTGCTCCAGCCCTCCAGCGTGCTCGCCGTCACCTTCACCAACCGGGCCGCCGGTGAGATGCGCGGACGGCTCCGCCAGCTCGGCGCGCAGGGCGTGCAGGCCCGTACGTTCCACTCGGCCGCACTGCGCCAGCTCCAGTTCTTCTGGCCGAAGGCCGTCGGCGGCTCGCTGCCCCGGCTGGTGGACCGCAAGATCCAGCTCGTCGCGGAGGCCGCCACCGGCTGCGGGCTGCGGCTGGATCGGGGCGAGCTGCGGGACGCCACCGCCGAGATCGAGTGGTGCAAGGTCACCCAGACCGTGCCCGCCGACTATCCGTACGCGGCTGCGAAGGCGGGCCGCGAGACCCCGCGCGACCCGGCCGAGATCGCGCACCTCTACACGGCCTACGAGGACCTGAAACGCGACCGCGCCGTCATCGACTTCGAGGACGTGCTGCTGCTCACCGTCGCCGTCCTCCAGGACCGCCAGGACATCGCCGACCAGGTACGCGCCCAGTACCAGCACTTCGTGGTGGACGAGTACCAGGACGTCAGCCCGCTCCAGCAGCGGCTGCTGGAGCTGTGGCTGGGGGACCGGGACAGCCTCTGCGTCGTCGGGGACGCCAGCCAGACGATCTACTCGTTCACGGGCGCAACCCCGGACCACCTCCTCGACTTCCGGCACCGCCACCCCGGCGCCACCGTCGTCAAGCTGGTCCGCGACTACCGCTCCACCCCCGAGGTGGTCCGGCTCGCCAACGGACTGCTCGCCCGTGCCAGCGGCCGGGCCGCCGACCACCGCCTCGAACTGGTCTCCCAGCGTCCGGCGGGCCCCGACCCCGTCCACACCGCCTACACCGACGAGCCCGCCGAGGCCGAGGGCGCCGCCCGCCGCATCCGCGAGCTGATCGACGCCGGGGTGCCCGCCGCAGAGATCGCCGTGCTGTTCCGCACCAACTCCCAGTCCGAGACGTACGAACAGGCCCTCTCCGACGCGGGCGTCCCCTACCAGCTCCGGGGCGCGGAGCGCTTCTTCGACCGGCCCGAGGTGCGCAAGGCGGGGGTCGCGCTGCGCGGCGCCGCCCGCTTCGGCGGCAACGACTCCCTGCTGGACGACGTGATCGACCTGCCCTCCCAGGTGCGGGCCGTGCTCTCCGGCGAGGGCTGGACCCCGCAGCCCCCGGCGGGCTCCGGCGCGGTCCGGGAACGCTGGGAGTCCCTGGCCGCCCTGGTCAACCTCGCCCGCGACTTCGCCGCCGCCCACCCCGGTGCCACCCTGGCCGACCTCGTGGCCGAGCTGGACGAGCGGGCGAACGCCCAGCACGCGCCGACCGTCCAGGGCGTCACCCTCGCCTCGCTGCACGCGGCCAAGGGGCTGGAGTGGGACGCGGTGTTCCTCGTCGGTGTCGCCGAGGGCATGATCCCGATCAGCTACGCCAAAACTGACGAGCAGATCGAGGAGGAACGCCGACTGCTCTACGTCGGTGTCACCCGCGCGAGGGAACGGCTCCACCTCTCCTGGGCGCTGTCCCGCAGCCCCGGCGGGCGCCCCGGCCGCCGCCCCAGCCGCTTCCTGGACGGCCTGCGCCCCGGCTCCTCCGCCGCCACCGGCCGCACCGGCGGCGCGGCGGCCGGTGGCGTCGAACGGGGCACCCTCACCGCCCCCGCTGCCCCGCCGCGCCGCGTCCAGCGCACCCCCGCGCGCTGCCGGGTCTGCGGGCGCAGCCTCACCGACGCGGGCGAGATGAAGCTGATGCGCTGCGCCGACTGCCCCTCCGACATGGACGAGGGGCTGTACGAGCGGCTGCGCGCCTGGCGTGCCGTGCAGGCCCGGCGCAGCGGCCAGCCGGACTTCTGCGTCTTCACCGACCGCACCCTCATGGCCATCGCCGAGGCCCGGCCCGACGACCCCGCCGGACTCTCCCGCATCCCCGGTGTCCGCAGCCGCAAGCTCCAGCGCTACGGAGCCGATGTTTTGGCCATCTGTGCAGGTCAAGACGTTGCGGAGGAGGGTGCGGGGGACTGATCGCAAGTCTTCGGAAAAATAGTTTGCGCATGCCCCGCGAATCCCCATAGGTTCTAGGCACGGAAGCGGCGGCCTTCTCGAAGGCACCGAATCCGTGCTGTACTTGCACATCCGACGGACCGACGCATATCGGTCCCCCTAAGACGCCGAGAGGAGGCGAGTCCCGTGATCAGCATCGAAGCCAGCATCATCAGCGCGGCCAAACTGACCGATTCCCCGACCGTCTCCCTGTGCGTTCCCGGCACTCCCGTCCCCGGCACCGGTCTGTCCGGTGTCAATGCCGCACGCTCGGCGTCCTCCATCGCTCCCGTGGCTCTTCTGGTCCGCGAAGGCGATGAGCGACCGACCTGGGCACCGGCAGCAGCAGAGGCACAGGCAACCGCCTATGCCTTCGCGGCGACCGGTGCCGGATTCCGGAAGCAGACGACGCAGCACCACCAGATGTGGGCCTTCCGTGGGCCAGAACCCTGGAGTGATCCAGCCTGATCGCCGATCAGGCAGGTGCCTCCAGGGCCGCGGAACCCCATCCGGGAACCGCGGCCCTTCTGTTTGTCCCGAACAGGGACGGACAGCACCGAGGCGCCTCGGGACAACAGAAGAATCGGTATCAAAGCCGCCTCCCGGTCAACCGGCCGGACCTGAGAAGACGAGGAACACCACCCGTGCAACTCCAGACGCACGCCCCGTCCGTACCGCCCTCACCCACGCTCCCGCCCGGCTCCACGGAGGACCCCGCCTTGACCCCCCTGACCGCGCTCTCCGCGCTCGACGACGCCATCGAGAACCTCGGCGTACCCGTCCCCTGCCGCGCCTACGACCCCGAGGTCTTCTTCGCCGAGTCCCCGGCCGACGTCGAGTACGCCAAGTCCCTCTGCCGCACCTGCCCGCTGATGGAGGCGTGCCTCGCCGGTGCCAAGGAGCGGCGCGAGCCGTGGGGTGTCTGGGGCGGCGAGCTGTTCGTCCAGGGTGTCGTCGTCGCCCGGAAGCGGCCCCGTGGCCGTCCGCGCAAGAACCCGGTCACCGCATGAACATCACCGGAACGATCGACCGCCCCCTCACGCACGACCCCAAGAAGCAGGCCCCGATGAAGCCGTCCGCCCACGAGCCCCTCCGCTCAGCGACCACAGACTCCAGCAGCAACCGCGCGACCGCCTCGCGCCAGAACAGGACCCGAGAGATGCAACTCATCCCAGAAGCCCTGGCCCGTGCCCATATGCACGCCCAGCTGCACCACGCCGAGCGGGAGCGCCGGGCCATGCGCCTGGCCACCGCCCGGCGGATGCAGCGCCGTGCCGAGCGCGCCTCGCTGCGCGCCCGCCGCGCGCTGGCGATGGCCGTCATGCAGTAACCCGCTTCCACCGAAGCGGTGACCTCCCACGGCTGGGGAGGCGAACCATTCCACGGGGGCCGGTCCGGCAGAACGGACCGGCCCCCGCCGCATGCCCGGCGCCCTGTCCGCACCCCTGGCCGGTCACCCCCGGCCGGTTGGCGGCGGCGGGCCGAGGGGGCGGGTCGGGAGCGGTCCGTCAGCGATCGGTCAGCGATCGGTCAGCGGTCCGTCAGCGGCGGCGCGTGCTCACGCCTCCGCCGCCGCTTCCGGTTCCCGGTCGTCCTCCTCCGGACCGTCCTCCTCCAGGCCGTCCGGCTCCTCGTCCAGCGGGGCGAAGCCCGGCAGCCACTCCTCCAGCTCATCGCGCAGCCGCACCGTCGCGCCGAGCTGGCACAGCACACCGATCGTGCTCAGCGTGACCCGGTGGATCAGCAGATAGGCGGGCGGCAGGTTCAGCCGCTTGCCGAGCTGGTAGGCGGGGGAGCGGGGGTCCGCGATCCGGGCGGCCTGACCGCGCATCCAGGACCGGGTGAACGTGAACTCCTCCACCCGCGCCGGTTCGATGATCGGCAGCAGATAGTCGAGTACGGCGTCCGGGTCCAGCTCCATGTCGTCCTTGACGAAGCCCTCCTCGCACAGCAGCTCGTACACCGACTCCGCCTCGCCGTCCAGCGTCATCCGCAGCGAGTGGCCGATCGGCTCGGGCAGCCCGCCGGGCAGCCGGTCCACCGTGCCGAAGTCCAGCACCCCGAGCCGCCAGTCGTCGTCCCCGCCGGGACCGCCCGGCAGCAGCCGGAAGTTGCCCGGATGCGGGTCGGCGTGCAGCAGACCGGTGCGCGCCGGACCGGAGAACAGGAAGCGGGCCAGCAGCTGCCCCGCCCGGTCCCGCTGCTCGGGCGTACCGTCCGCGATCACCTCCGACAGCGGGACGCCGTCGATCCACTCCGTCACCAGCACCTGCTCGCACTGGTGCACCACCGCCGGGACCAGCACGTCCGGATCGTCCGCGAACTCCAGCGCGTGCGCCTCCTGGGAACTCGCCTCCAGCGCGTAGTCCAGCTCCTCGGAGACCCGGTCGCGCATCTCCGCGATCAGCGGCTTGATGTCCATACCGGGGATCAGCGGACCCAACAGCCGAGCGAACCGGCTCAGTTGGTTCAGGTCCGAGAGCAGGGCCTCACCGGCGCCCGGATACTGCACCTTCACCGCGACCGCGCGGCCGTCGTGCCACACCGCCCGGTGCACCTGCCCGATCGAGGCCGCCGCCGCGGGCCGGTCGTCGAACTCGACGAACAGCTCCTGCCAGTCCTCGCCCAGCCGCTCCGCGAGCACCCGGTGCACCGTGCTCGTCGGCATCGGCGGCGCCGCCTCCTGGAGCTTGGTCAGCGCCACCCGGTACGGCCCCGCCACCTCCTCGGGAAGGGCCGACTCGAAGACGGAGAGCGCCTGCCCGAACTTCATGGCGCCCCCCTTCAACTCGCCGAGCACCTTGAACAACTGCTCCGCCGTGCGCTGCTGCAGCTCTCTGCCGACGATCTCCGCGGACTCGCCCACGATGCGCTTGCCCAGCCCCCACGTGGCCCGGCCCGCGAAGCCGAGCGGGAGCGCGGCGAGCTTGGCGGTACGGGTGACCGCCTTGCGGGGAAGATCAGACATGCGCCCTCCAGGTCCCATTCGGCCGCGTCGGCACCGTCTCGGTTCCGTGCTCCGCCGACGGCCGTCGCACCGCCATTGTCGCGCGTGCCTCCCCCTCGGCGGAGGAGTGTTCCGCCGTGACTCTCTCCACAGCGCCGCACCCGCACTCCGGATGAGGCCGCACGGGCCGGGAACGCCAGCCCAGACCGGGCAGCGACGCCTCCCAGCGGGCGTTCGCCACCGACGGCGCGCCGCCGTCCAGGAAGGCCAGGGCGTGCGCGGCGGCGAGCCCCGCGACCGCCGTGGCGAGCGCCAGATCGCAGGCGCCCACCCGGCGCGCCCGGCCGCCGCGCCACTGGGCCACCAGCCGGGGCCAGACCGGATCACGGTCCGCGCGGCCGTGGTGCAGGCACCGCGCGCACGCCGTGGCCCCCGGTACCACCAGCGGCCCCACCACTCCGGTGCCCTCCACCACCCCCGCGTACAGATGAGGTGTGCCCGAGGCCATCAGCGGCTCCGCGGTGACCGGGTCCGGGGCGTGCACGGCGACGTCGTCCCGCGGGGCGACGATCACCAGCGCGTGGCTCTCCTCGCGGGCGGCGTGCCGTACGGCGACGGTGGTGCGCCGGGGGCGGCCGGGCGCGGCCCGCCGCACCGCCGCCCGCGCGGCCGTCTCCCGGCGCTCGCGCAGCGCGTCGGCCGACAGGCCGCCCGGCGCCACGTCCCACGGCTCCACCCGGCCCACGTCCCGCACATCCACCTCGCCCACCCCCGCCCCCGCGAGGACCGAGGCCAGCACCGCGCCCACCCGGCCCGCACCGCGCACCTGGACCCGCAGCGCACCCCGCGCGGCCAGCAGGGCGAGGGCATCGCCGGGCCCCGACGTGGTCAGCGACAGCGAGGCGAGGTCGGGCCGCAGCCGTTCCAGCACGTCCGCCCGCTCGCGCAGCGCGTCCGCCGCCGGACCGCCGCCCCGCGCGTCGTCCAGCAGCCCCGCCCCGGCCAACCCCGCCACCAGCGCGTCCACCTGCCCGTCCGACAAGTCCATCCGGCGGCCCTCCTCCCGCAGCAGCGGCAGCCCCCGCGTGCCGTTGAGCAGGTCCAGGAAGCTGCCCGACGCGGTGTCCATCGGGCCCACGGTCATCGCGTGCGCGGGCGTCATCCCGAACTGCACCGTGTTGAGGTCGCGCCAGCCGCGCCGCAGCGCCGGTTTCACCATCGGATGCATGGCAGGGTCCCCCTGATTCCGTACGGGTTCGTGCTTGCCGGTCCGGACGGCCGTTCGGCACGCCGGGATTCCGGCGGGACCGGTCACGCCCCGCCGACGTCCCTCAGCATGCCGCCCGCCGCGAAAGGGCGTCGCCGGTTGTCCACAGGCACGGGATGATCGTCGTACGAATGCCGCGCATGGCGGTCCCGTGCCTCGCCGAACGGTTCCCCGCCCGGGACTTCCGACCCTCCAGCGGGTAACGTCGGGGCGTGCCCGCCGATCCCCTGCACCGCGCCGGAAAACCACAGCGCAGCGCGTCGAGTCAGCCCCCGAGTGGCTCGGGAACCAGCGCGATCGAGGTCCGCAGGAGTACCCGGCGCCGCCGGACCGTCTCCGCGTACCGCGAGGGCGACCGCACGATCGTGCTGATCCCCGCCCGGATGTCCAAGGCGGAGGAGAAGCGCTGGGTGACGGTCATGCTCGACCGGCTCGCCGCCCAGGAGAGCCGGCGAAAACTGGGCGACAGCGACCTGGGCGAACGCGCCGGGCGGCTGTCCGCGCAGTTCTTCGGCGGCCGGGCCCGCCCCGCCTCGGTCCGCTGGGTCACCAACCAGAACACCCGCTGGGGCTCGTGCACCCCGGCCGAGGGCAGCATCCGCCTCTCCCACCGGCTCCAGGCCATGCCGGAGTACGTCGTGGACTACGTGCTCTGCCACGAGCTGGCCCATCTGCTGGTGCCCGGCCACGGACCGGACTTCTGGAAGCTGCTGGAGTCGTACCCGCGCACCGAGCGGGCCCGCGGCTACCTGGAGGGCGTCGCGGCGGCCGAACGGCTCCCCGGCGCGGCGGACGCGGCGGAGGCGTCGGAGGAGGAGTAGCGCCCGGCGCCCGAGGGAGGCACGGCGTCCGGAGGAGGCGCGGCGTCCCGAGGAGGCGCGGGCCCGCGCCCGTGCGTCTCACGGTCCTGTTCTGTACCGGCTCTGTACCGACCGCGTCCGTTGTCGGGGTTTGCGGTTAGCCTGGCGCGACGCAATCGCATTCGGGATGGGGGACGGTCGTAGCGTATGGCCAGGGAATTCCAACGCGGCCACAAGGCCAGGATCAGTGACCTGACGGCGGGCACCGATCTGTACGTGGGTGTGCAGATCTCCGGACCCGGACTGACCTTCGACATCAGCGCCTTCGGGCTCGACGCCGACGAACGCCTCTCCGACGACCGGTACTTCGTCTTCTTCAACCAGCCGAAGTCCCCGGAGGAGTCCATCCAGCTCCTCGGCGCGCAGGCGGGCGACAGCGAGTCCTTCCGCGTCACGCTGGACCGCATCCCCCCGCAGGTCCGGAAGCTGGCGTTCACCGCGACCCTCGACGGCGCCGGGCAGATGTCCCAGATCGGCCCCGGCCATGTGCGCGTCGTCGCGGGCGGCGAGGAAGTCGCCCGGTACTCCTTCGACGGGTCGGAGTTCACCACCGAACGGGCCGTCATGCTCGCCGACTTCTACTTCAAGGACGTGTGGCGGTTCGCCGCCGTCGGCCAGGGTTTCGACGGCGGTCTGGACGCACTGCTGAAGAACTTCGGCGGCGAAGTGCTGGAGGAGGAGGCCCCGCAGCAGCCCCAACAGGGCGGCGCCGCGCCCGCGTTCGCCCCACCGTCCTTCGCCCCGCCCGCCCATTCCGGCCCCCCGGCCCCCGTACCCCCGCAGGCACCGGCGCCCCCCGCGCCGACCCCGCCGGGATTCACCCCGCCCCCGGCACCCGGCCCCGGCGCCCCCGCGCCCGCCCTGCACGGCGCGCCCACGGTCATCGCGCCGCTCACCGCCCCGCCGGGCGCCCCCGTACCCCCGCCCGCCCCGGCCCCCGCGCCCTACGGCGGGCCCCCGCAGCCCTCGTACGGCGGCGCGCCCGGCACCCCGCCGGGGCCGCCCGGACCTCCCGGACCGCCCCTGCCTCCCGGCTACGGCCAGCAGCCCCCCGCCCCCTATGGGCAGCCCCCCGGCCAGCCCTCGTACACCGTGCCCCAGGGTGTCCCGCAGGGCGGCGGCGGAGTCTCGGCCGCGCTCCAGAAGTTCAAGGAGGCGCCCACCGGGCAGCGCTGGACGCAGCAGAACAGCAAGCTGATGCGGGTCGATCTCGGCGTCGGCGGCCAGCCGGTGCTGGCCCGTCAGGGCAGCATGGTGCTGTACCAGGGCAAGGTCGATTTCAGCTACAAGGGCGCCGGGATCGCCGGACGCCTGGTCGGCAACGCCACCGGCCAAGAGATGCAGCTGATGCGCTGCACCGGCCAGGGACAGGTGTTCCTCGCCGAGGACTCCACCCACCTCCACCCCGTCGAGCTCCAGGGCGACGCGATCTGCGTCTCCGCGGAGAACGTCCTCGCCTTCGACGAGAGCCTTCAGTACGAGGTGCGGCGCATCGAGGGCCACGGCATCCCCGGCGGCGCGCTGTTCACCATGCAGTTCCAGGGCACCGGCACGATCATCGTCAAGACGCACGGCACGCCCGTCGTGCTGCCGGTCACCCCGACCACCTTCGCGGACTGCAACGCGGTCGTCGCCTGGTCGGCGGCGTCCCAGGTGATCGTCTCCAGCCAGGTCCGGATGCGGCGCAACGCCTACCCCGGTGACACCGGCGAGGGCGTGAACCTCCAGTTCCGGGGCGCCCCCGGCAACTTCATCGTCGTCCAGCCGTACGAGGTCTGAGGGAGCCCGTCATGAACCAGCCGCTCGCGGGCTTCGCGCCCGCACCCGTCACCGCCCGCATGGAGAACCACGGCAACCACATGCTGAAGGTCGCCCTCCAGACCGGGCACGACCTGCTCGCCCGGGTGGGCTCGATGGTCGCCTACGAGGGCTTCGTGCAGTACGAGCCCAACCCGCCCGCCGTCCGGCAGATCGCCCGCGACTGGATCACCGGCGAGGGCGCCCCGCTGATGAAGTGCTCCGGCGACGGACTGCTGTACCTCGCGGACTACGGCGCCGATGTCGTCGTCATCAACCTCGACGGCGACGGGATCTCCGTCAACGCCACCAACCTGCTCGCCTTCGACGCCCATCTGAGCTGGGGCGTGGAGCGCGTCAAGGGGCTCGCCAAGTTCGCCGGGCAGGGCCTGTGGAACACCAGGATCTCCGGGCAGGGCTGGGTCGCGCTGACCTCGCGCGGCACCCCGATCGTCGTGGACTGCGGCGGCGGCGAGGACGAGACCTACGTCGATCCGGACGCGCTCGTCGCCTGGTCGCCCAACCTGAAGGTCAAGGGCAAGCGCAGCTTCAAGGCGCAGTCCCTGATCGGCCGGGGCAGCGGCGAGGCGTACCAGATGGCCTTCTCCGGTCAGGGGATCGTCGTCGTCCAGCCCAGCGAGGACAGCACCGACCGGCTCAGGGTCCGGGGCTGAGGGGGAGTTCGGAACACCATGCAGAGTTCGCTTTTCGCACACAACGACTCCCAGACCCAGGACCGCTGGAGCCTGCAGAACAAGCAGCTGCTGCGCGTCCTTCTGGACGGCCGTGACGACCTGCTGGCCCGCAAGGGCAGCATGGTCGCCTACCAGGGGATGGTCGAGTTCGACGCCGAGTACCGCACCCGCGGCCAGTCCCGCGCGCGGGCACGCACCGGCGAGGGCCTTGACCTGATGCGCTGCCACGGCCAGGGCGTCGTCTACCTCGCCAACCTCGCGCAGTACGTGCACGTCCTGGACGTCGAACCCGAGGGCCTGACCGTGGACAGCGGTTACGTCCTGGCGATGGACTCCGGGCTGCACCACGAGGTGATCGCCGTGGACAGTCTCTACGGCATCGCCGGGTCCGGGAAGTACCAGCTCAACATCACCGGCCACGGCAAGGTCGCCCTGATGACCTCCGGCGCCCCCCTGCTGATGCGGGTCACGCCCGACCGGTACGTCAACTGCGACGCCGACGCCATCGTAGCCTGGTCCACCGGTCTGCGGGTGCAGATGCAGGCGCAGACGCACTCCTCCGGCGTCTGGCGGCGCCGGGGCAACACCGGCGAGGGCTGGGAACTGAGCTTCATGGGCACCGGGTTCGCCCTGGTCCAGCCCAGTGAACTGCTGCCGCCGCAGAACGCGGTCATCGGCGGCGGTGTCGCCGCCCAGTTCGGCATGGGCCGGCACGGCGCCCACGGCCACAACCAGGGCAACGTCTGGAGCTGACCGCTCCCCCGGGCAGAACGTGTAAGGGGCGACCGCAGTGGCGGTCGCCCCTTACACGCACCTGCTGTGGCCCCAGCGACCCGGCAGCGGACGCGCACCCGCGCTCACAGCAGCGCACCCGCGCTCACAGCCGCGCGCGTGTCGCCTCCAGCAGCCGTACGACCGACCCGTCCGCCACATCGGGGACCTCGGCGTACGGGAACCAGCGCACATCCAGCGACTCGTCGCTCACCACGGGCACCGCACCGGACGGCGCGAGCGCCGCGTACTGCACGTCGAAGTGCCAGTGGCAGGGCGCCGGGATCGCGTGCCGGTCCAGCCGCACCGGGCCGCCGGGCAGCAGCGTCAGGCCGGACAGGCCGGACTCCTCGGTGGCCTCGCGCAGGGCCGCCGCCGCGAGCGTGGGATCACCCGGCTCGCAGTGGCCGCCCATCTGGAGCCACATCCGCAGCTTGCGGTGCAGCGTGAGCAGCACCCGCCCGCGCTCGGGGTCGATCACCAGCGCGCTCGCCGTGAGGTGCCCGGCACGGCAGGACTTCCACATGCCGTCCGGGTGGGCCGCCAGATGGTCCAGATACGACCGGCACAGCTCCGGCTGGTCCTCGTACCCCTTGAGGACGAGGACCGCGTCGTCGGCGAGGGTCACTCGGCGCCGTCGCCCTTCTGCTCCGGCTTCTCCGGGCCGTCCTCGCCGTCGCTCTCCGGCCGCTGCTTCGGGTCCGGCTTCCCGGCGGCCTCGCCGAGCATCCTGTCCAGCTCGGAGAAGTCGAGCTGCTCACGGTGGACGAAGCCGTCCGGGTCGTCCAGGTCGGTCGCCGTCGGCAGCATGTCCGGGTGGGCCCACAGGCCGTCCCGGCCGTCCACCCCGCGCGCGTCCGTGAGCGACGCCCACAGCCGCGAGGCGTCCCGCAGCCGACGCGGACGCAGCTCCAGGCCGATCAGCGTGGCGAAGGTCTGCTCCGCCGGACCGCCGGAGGCGCGGCGGCGGCGCAGCGTCTCGCGCAGCGCGTCGGCCGACGACAGCCGGGGCTTGGCGGCACTGTGCACCACCGCGTCCACCCAGCCCTCGACCAGCGCGAGCGCCGTCTCCAGGCGGGCCAGCGCCGCCTTCTGCTCGGGCGTGTCCTCGGGCTGGAACATGCCCTGCTGAAGCGCATCCTGGAGCTGCTCGGGGTTCTGCGGGTCGAACTGGCCGACCACGTCCTCCAGCTTGGCGGTGTCCACCTTGATGCCCCGCGCGTAGCCGTCCACCGCGCCGAACAGGTGCGACCGCAGCCACGGCACATGCGTGAAAAGCCGCTGGTGGGCGGCCTCGCGCAGCGCCAGATACAGCCGGACCTCCTCCTGCGGCACCCCGAGGTCCTTGCCGAACGCCTCGACGTTGGCCGGGAGCAGCGCGGCCCGCCCGGCCGGACCCAGCGGCAGCCCGATGTCGGTCGAGCCGACCACCTCGCCCGCCAGCATGCCCACGGCCTGCCCGATCTGGGTGCCGAACATGGCACCGCCCATCGAGCGCATCATGCCGATCAGCGGGCCCGCCATCGCCTGCATCTCCTCCGGCAGGACGTCGCCCATCGCCGCGCCGACCCGCTCGGCGACCGGATCGACCAGCTCCTTCCAGGCGGGCAGGGTCGCCTCGACCCACTCCGCGCGGGACCAGGCCACCGAGGTTCCCGCACCGGACGGCAGGGAGGTGGCGTCGTCCAGCCAGAGGTCGGCCAGCCGGACCGCCTCCTGCACCCAGGCCCGCTCGGCGCCGCCCACGCTGGCGTCCTTGACGCCGTCCGCGGTGCCCTGGGACACGGTCTGGCGGGCGATCTGCTTGGCCATGTCCCAGTTCACCGGGCCGCCCTCGTAGGAGAGCATCTGGCCCAGCTGCTGGAACGCCGCGCCCAGGTCCGTGGGGTTCATCGAACCGAACATCGCCGCGAACGGGTTGTCGGCGCCGGGGCCGCCCGGCCCGCCCGCCCCCGGCAGTCCGCC
This sequence comes from Streptomyces corallincola, assembly GCF_019104725.1. Taxonomy (GTDB): domain Bacteria; phylum Actinomycetota; class Actinomycetes; order Streptomycetales; family Streptomycetaceae; genus Streptomyces; species Streptomyces corallincola. Next base: position 125,252 of record NZ_JAHRXF010000002.1, read on the forward strand.
GAAGCCGAACGGGTTGGCCGGTCCCTGCCCACCACCGCTCTGCTGGTCCTTCTTCTTGCCCTCGTCGCCGTCGTCCGGCTCCTCCGGCGGAAGGCCGAATCCGAATGGGGTGTCACTCACGGGGTTCCTCGGCTGGTAGGGCCACCGGACTCGATCCGGCGGCGCGGCTGCCCGACATCACCACCCAGCGTAGACACCCCGACCCGATCGGGGCTCGGTGCTTCGTCCACGGACGGCCTGCGGCAGGATGGATGCTCCTGGTACGGGCGCGTCGTCCGCACCCGTACTGAAGACAACCGCTGGAGACGCCTGGTGAGTTCCCCAGATCCGCAGGTTCGCGCAGCGCGAAACCCCGAGACCGGTCCCGCGCCCGACCCGCGCGCCCCGGCCGCGCGCACCGGCCCGGCGCCCGCCGTACGCGGTCCCGTCGTGGCGGTCACCGGCGCGGCCGGCGGGGTGGGCGCCCTGCTCACCGAGCGGCTCGCCGCGTCCGAGGAGATCCGGCAGGTCGTCGCCATCGACGAGCGGCGCGGCGCGTGCGCCGAGGCCCGCTGGCACATCCTTGACGTCCGTGACCCGGCCATCGCGGACAAGCTGCGCGGCGCCGACGTGGTGGTGCATCTCGCGCTCGACCTCGATCTGGGCAGCGACCCGGCGGCCCGTACCGCCTACAACGTGCGCGGCACCCAGACCGTGCTGACCGCCGCCGCCGCTGCCGGGGTGCACCGGGTGGTGCTGTGCACGTCGGCGATGGTCTACGGGGCGCTGCCCGACAACGAGCTGCCGCTGTCGGAGGACGCCGAGCTGCGCGCCACCGCCGAGGCCACCGGCGTCGGCGACCTGCTGGAGATCGAGCGGCTCGCCCGGCGCGCCCCCCGCGCGCATCCGGGGCTGAACGTCACCGTGGTGCGCCCCGCGGTGCTGGTCGGCGGCACCGACACCGCCCTCACCCGCTACTTCGAGTCGCCCCGCCTGCTGGTCGTGGCCGGGTCCCGCCCGGCCTGGCAGTTCTGCCACGTCGATGACCTGTGCACGGCGCTGGAGTACGCGGTGCTGGAGAAGGTGGAGGGGGAACTCGCGGTCGGCTGCGACGGCTGGCTGGAGCAGGAGGAGGTCGAGGAGCTGAGCGGCATCCGCCGGATGGAGCTGCCCTCCGCGGTGGCGCTCGGCGCGGCGGCCCGGCTGCACCGCATCGGCCTCACCCCGTCCCCGGCGGGCGACCTGGCGTACACGATGTACCCGTGGGTGGTCAGCGGCAGTCGGCTGCACGACGCCGGGTGGCGTCCGGCGTGGACCAACGAGGACGTGCTCGCGGAACTGCTGGCGGAGGTCTCCGGGCGGCACACGGTCGCCGGACGGCGGCTGGGCCGGGTGGACGCCACGGCGGCCGGTGCGGCGGGCGCCACGGTGGCCCTGCTGGGCGCGGCGGCCGTGGTGCGCCGGGCCCGCAAGGCCCGCCGCCGCTGACCGGAACGCCCGCTTCCCGAGGCGGGAGGCGCCCGTTGGGCCGTACGGCTGACACGGGATCGGCCAAACGCGGCCGGGCGGGTGCCCGGCGGACGTCGTATTCCACCTCCTCCGGCGCGTACGGCACCATTGAGGCATGGCACCCATGAACAGTCATCCAGGCGAACAGGCGGCCGACGACCCGGTCAGGCTGATCGCGGTACGCGAGTCCCCGCTGTCGCTGGACGAGGTGTTCCGTGCTCTCGGGGACGAGGCGGCGGGCGGGATCGCCCTGTTCGTCGGCACCGTGCGCAACCACGACGGCGGTTCCGACGTGTCCGGGCTCGGCTACTCCTGCCACCCCTCGGTCGAGACCGAGATGCGGAGCATCGCGGAGAAGGTCGCCGTCGAGTTCCCGGTGCGGGCGCTGGCCGCCGTCCACCGGGTGGGCGATCTGGCGATCGGGGATCTGGCGGTGGTCGTCGGCGTGTCCTGCGCGCACCGGGGCGACGCCTTCGACGCCTGCCGTCGGCTGATCGACGACATCAAGCACCAGGTGCCCATCTGGAAGCACCAGACGTTCTCCGACGGCACCGACGAATGGGTCGGCGCCTGCTGACCGGGCGGCCCGCGCACCCGTCCGGCCCACCGCGGCCTCCGGTTGCGTAACCGGCCCCCTGCCGTGAGCGTTGTCTGTGCGAATGGTTAATCTGCTGATCAGTCAGTCGCGGACGCTCATGGGGTTGGGAGGTCGGTCGGCATGGCGGCGCTCGCCTGGTTGCTGATCCCGCTGGTGGCGGCGGTCGGTGCCGCTCTGTGGGGCAGCTGGGCCAACCGGACGCGCAGGGCCCGCAGCGACGGGCCCGAACTCGACGGGTACGCCCGGTTCCGTGAGGCGATGGAGAAGTCGGACAGTGGAGCGCGCGGCGCCTGAGCCGGCCCGCACGGGTGCCCTGACAGTGCGCTGACAGAGGCGTCACGTACTGTCGGTGCATGCCACGCCGCACCGCGACGATGCTCGCCTCCACCCTGATGCTCATCGCGCTCCTGTGCGCGGGAGTGCTCATCCCCGTGCCGTACTCGGAGATGTCGCCGGGGCCGACCGTCAACACGCTCGGGGACCACGGCGGCGAGCCGGTGCTGCAGATCTCCGGGCGCAGGACGTATCCCACCGACGGCCATCTGAACATGACCACGGTCCGGGTCACCAGCGCCGACTACCGGATGAACCTCGTGGAGGCCGTCTACGGCTGGCTGGCGCACGACGACAAGGTCGTGCCGCACGACACGCTGTACCCGGACGGCAAGACCGAGCAGCAGTCCACCCAGGAGAACGCCGAGGAGTTCTCGCAGTCCCAGGAGAGCGCCAAGGTCGCCGCCCTGAAGGAACTGCACGTCCCGGTGAAGTCCTGGGTGATCGTCTCCACGGTCGTCAAGGGCTCCCCGGCCGAGGGGAAGCTGCACGCCGGGGACGTGATCAAGGCCGTGGACGGCAAGGCGGTCACGCAGCCCGGTGACGTGGCCAAGCTGGTCACCCGGCACAAGCCCGGCCAGGACGTGGTGTTCACGGTGGTCCCGGCCAAGGACCAGGCCGCCGCCGAGAAGGCGAACCGGACGGCGACCACCACCCGCGACATCACCGTGCGGACCGCCGCCTCCCACGACGAGGGACCCGAGCGGGCCATCGTCGGCATCTCCGCCGGGACCGACCACACCTTCCCGTTCAAGATCGACATCAAGCTCGCGGACGTGGGCGGGCCCAGCGCGGGCCTGATGTTCGCGCTCGGCATCTACGACAAGCTGACGCCGGGCAGCCTCACCGGCGGCACATTCGTCGCGGGCACCGGCACCATCGACGACAACGGCACGGTCGGGCCCATCGGCGGCATCGAGATGAAGACCGTCGGCGCCCGCGACAAGGGCGCCCTGTACTTCCTGACGCCCGCCGACAACTGCGCCGCCGCCGCGTCGGACACCCCGAACGGGCTCACCCTCGTCAAGGTGCGCACCATCGGGGACGCGCTCGGCGCCCTCAAGGACATCCGCGAGGGCCACACCTCCGACCTCCCCAGGTGCGCCAAGAGCTGAACGACGCGCGGCGGTACGTACCGAGGGGCGCCCCTTCCAGGACGGAAAGGGGCGCCCCTCGGCCGTGTCGCTCCGAGCCCTCAGTCCTCGAACGTGGCCGCCAGCGCGTCCGCCAGGCCCGGCACCAGATCCCGGCCGGTGAGCACCTCGGTGGGGGAGTCCTTCTCGCGCAGCCGCACCGCCGCGTCACGGGTGCCGTCGCGCAGCACCGCCACCGTCATCCGCACCTCCTGCCGCTCCGGGTGCTCGGCCACCCAGCGGGTCAGCTTCGCGTCGCTGAGCCCCTTGGGGACCTGCGCCTCGGCGGACGGCGGCAGCATCAGCCGCTCCACGGTGAGCGCGCAGCCCACCACCGCGTCCGGCCAGGCGATGGTGCCGAGGAACTCGTCCAGCGCGCGGTCGGCCGGCACCTCGTCCTGTTCGATCGGGGTGAGTCCGGCGGACTCGGACTCGGTGTCGAGCCCGAGCTGGGTGGCGAGCGAGGGCTCCTGGGTGCGCAGCCGCGCGGTGTCTACCAGGGCGAAGAGTCGTGCGGGCCGGTCCCAGCCGAGCCCCGAGGCGTACTCGTCGATCTCCAGTACGGCGCGGGTCAGCGGGTTTCCTGCCATCGGTGTGTTGGACATGGTCACAATCCTGCCTCGTTCGCGGCCGGAATCGGGAACCGAGTAAACCGTGAGTAAGTTGGCATAGGTGGGGGCCCGCGATCTCGGGGGGCCGCCCGAGGTCCGCGAACGCCGGACCTGACGGATCGACAGCGAACTTCGAGGTGCGCACCTTGGCTTTCCAGATGCCGGACCGCGGCGGCGGCCCGACGGGACCGCGGATCAGAGCGGGCCGCCCGTCCCGGCGGGCCCGGACCCTGCTCATGACCCTGGGCGTCCTCGCCGTCCTCGGCATGGCGTTCACCATGTTCGCGGGGTTCTGGACGGACTGGCTGTGGTACCGCTCGGTGCGGTACTCCTCGGTGTTCACCACCACGCTGTGGACGAAGATCGGGCTGTTCTTCGTCTTCGGCCTGCTGATGGCCGTCGTCGTGGGGCTCAACGTCTGGCTGGCGCACCGGATGCGTCCCCCGCTGAGCGCCATGTCCCTGGAGCAGCAGAACCTCGACCGCTACCGCATGGGCATCGCGCCGTACAAGACGTGGCTGCTGCTCGCGGTGTCCGCCGTCGTGGGGCTGATCGCCGGTGCCTCGGCGGCCGGGCAGTGGCGCACCTGGCTGATGTGGGTGAACGCGGTGCCCTTCCACCAGAAGGACCCGCAGTTCCATCTGGACGTCGCCTTCTACGCGTTCGACCTGCCGTGGTACCGGTTCCTGCTCGGCTTCGGCTTCGCCGCGACCATCCTCGGCCTGATCGCCGCCGCGCTCACGCACTACCTGTACGGCGGACTGCGCGTCACCAGCCCCGGCGCCCGCGCCACCGCCGCCGCCACCGGCCACCTCTCGGTGCTGCTCGGGGTGTTCGTGGCGCTCAAGGCGGTCGCCTACTGGCTCGACCGGTACGGCCTGGCCGTGAAGTCCAGCGACTTCCGGGCCACCGACAACTGGACCGGCCTGAGGTACGTGGACGCCAACGCGTATCTGCCCGCCAAGACCATCCTGTTCTGCATCGCGGTCATCTGCGCGCTGCTGTTCTTCGCCACGCTGTGGCGGCGGACCTGGCAGCTGCCCGTCATCGGCTTCGGCCTGATGGTGCTCTCCGCGATCCTCATCGGCGGGCTCTACCCCGCCATCGTGCAGAAGTTCCAGGTCCAGCCCAACGAGCAGGCCAAGGAAGCGCCGTACGTCCAGAAGAACCTCAAGGCGACCCGCGAGGCGTACGGCATCGACGACACCAGGGTCAGCGAGTATCCGGGCACCTCGTCGGCGAAGGACCTCGCCGGGCTGCGCGACAAGGTGGCCGACACCGCCAGCCTGCGCATCATGGACCCGAACGTCGTCTCCCCGACCTTCCAGCAGCTCCAGCAGATCAGGAACTACTACGGGTTCCCGAACAACCTGGACGTGGACCGCTACCGGGTGGACGGCAAGGAGCAGGACACCGTCATCGGCCTGCGTGAGCTGAACCTGGACGGTATCCCGAAGAACAACTGGATCAACGACCACTTCCGTTACACGCACGGCTACGGCGCGGTCGCCGCCAAGGGCACCGAGGCCGACGAGGAGGGGCGCCCGGTCTTCACCGAGAAGAACCTCCCCTCGCGCGGCGACCTCGGCACCTACCAGCAGCAGATCTACTACGGCGAGAAGACCACCACCTACTCCATCGTGGGCGGCCCGCAGAAGGAGGTGGACTACTCCGACGACGAGGGCGAGAAGACCACCAGCTACACCGGCGGGAGCGGGGTCAACCTCGACAACGCGGTCAACCGGGCCGCCTACGCGGTGGCGTTCAACGAGCCGCAGATCCTGTACTCCGGGGCCATCGGCAAGGGCTCGCGCATCCTGTACAACCGCACGCCCAAGGACCGCGTGGAGGCCGTCGCCCCCTGGCTGACCATCGACGGCGACGCCTACCCGGCGGTGATCGACGGCCGCATCCAGTGGATCGTGGACGCCTACACCACCAGCAACGGCTATCCGTACGCCTCGCGCACCACCCTGGGCGACACCACGGCCGACTCGCTGACCGCCGCCAACAACTCCCGTGCGGTGGTGGCCCAGCAGAACCAGGTCAACTACATCCGCAACTCGGTCAAGGCGACCGTGGACGCCTACACCGGCGCCGTGAAGCTGTACCAGTGGGACAGCGCCGACCCGGTGCTGAAGACCTGGATGAAGGCGTTCCCCGGTACGGTGCAGCCCCGGTCGGACATCTCGACGGCGCTGATGGACCATCTCCGGTACCCGCAGGACCTGTTCAAGGTCCAGCGCGAACTGCTCACCCAGTACCACGTCACCGACGCGCAGACCTTCCTCAGCGGCAGTGAGGTGTGGCAGGTCCCCGACGACCCGAGCAACGACTCGCGCAGCGCGGTCCCGCCGTACTACCTGAGCATGAAGATGCCCGATCAGGCACGGCAGGCGTTCTCGCTGACGACCACCTTCACGCCCAACGGCCGGGACAACCTGGGCGCGTTCATGGCCGTGAACTCCGATCCGCGCACCTCGGACTACGGCCGGATCAGAATCCTGAAGCTGCCGACCAGTACGACGGTCGCCGGGCCCAAACAGGTGCAGAGCCAGTTCAACTCCGAGCAGGACATCGCCGAGACGATCAGCCTCCTCAGCAGAGGCCACTCCAAGGTCGAGTACGGCAACCTGCTCACCGTCCCGCTCGACGGCGGCCTGCTGTACGCGGAACCCGTCTATGTGCGCGGCGGCGAGCTGAAGTACCCGCTGCTGCGCAAGGTGCTCGTCACCTACGGCGGCCGGACCGCGTTCGAGGACACCCTCGACGAGGCGCTGGACAAGGTGTTCGGCACGGACGGCTCGCCCCCGCCCCCGGACACCGGCACCACCCCGCCGAGCACCACCGACCCCTCGGTGAAGGCCGCCCTGGACGACGCCCAGAAGGCCGTGGACGCCGGGAAGGACGCCCTCAAGGCGCCCGACGGCCCGGACTGGGGTGCGTACGCCAAGGCGCAGAAGGACCTGGAGGACGCCCTGAAGCGGGCCGAGGAGGCCCAGGCGAGGGCGACCGCGAAGCCCGGCGCGGGCTCCGGCGGCTCCGGGGGGAAGAAGAGCTGATCACAGCCCTCCCGCGCCGTGGTACGGTTGACACACAACGGCGCGGGGTGGAGCAGCTCGGTAGCTCGCTGGGCTCATAACCCAGAGGTCGCAGGTTCAAATCCTGTCCCCGCTACTACAGTTCAAAGGCCCGGATTCTCAGGAATCCGGGCCTTTGTGGTGTGCGAACCCTTGTGCTGGAAACCGGTACGGCCGTGCCGCCGTGGGGAGTTGGGACCTTCGTGTTTCACTTGTCTCTCTGTGGGCATGTCGATAAAACGCTGAAGTGACCTCAATGGCTTGGCGTATACCGGGTGTACCCAGGTTACGGGTGGTGCGACGATGGACGTTATGGGGGACAAGGCAACTCTGTTCACGACAGGGCGATTTGTGCGGCCTTCGGGTGAGGACCCGGTGCGGGACGAGATGGCCGAGACGGGAGAGGTCGCGGACGAGGTCAGGCTGCGGCTCGCGGCGCGCGCCGGGGACGCCGAGGCGATGAGCGTGCTCGGCGCGATGCTGCTGCGCGCCGGTGACCTGGACGCGGCCGAACCCCATCTGCGCGCCGCCACCGCGGCCGGTGACCGTGCCGCCGCCAACAACCTGGGTGTCCTGCTGCACCAGCGCGGCCATGTGGACGAGGCCGCCGGATGGTGGCGGGTCGCCGCCGTCGCCGGGTCCGCGCCCGCCGCGCACGCCCTCGGCCGCCATCACCGCGAGCGCGGCGACGAGCCCGCCGCCGAGTACTGGCTGCGCCAGTCCGCCGAACAGGGCCATGTCCTCGGCGCCTACGCCCTCGCCGACCTCCTGGAGCACCGGGGCGACAGCGGCGCCGGGCACTGGATGCGGGCCGCCGCCGAGCGCGGCCACCGCGAGGCCGCCTACCGGCTGGCCCGCTCCCTCGACCCCGCCGCCGACGCCGAGGGGACGGCCCGCAGGCCCGCCGACGGCGCCGCCGAGGAGGCCGAGCAGTGGTACCGGCAGGCCGCCGCGCGCGGTCACCGGCAGGGCGCGCTGCACCTCGGCGCCATCCTGGAGCGGCGCGGCGAGCTGAAGGAGGCGGGGCGCTGGTATCTGACCTCCGCCAAGGACGGCGAGCCGCGCGCCGCCTGCGCGCTGGGCTTCCTGCTGCGCGACGCCGGGGACACCGAGAGCGCCGCCGTCTGGTGGCTCAGAGCCGCCCAGGACGGCGACGGCAACGCCGCCAACGCCCTGGGCGCGCTGTACGCCGAGCGGGGCGAGACGCAGACCGCCGAGCGCTGGTACCGGGCCGCTCTGGACGCCGGTGACGACAACGGGGCGTACAACCTGGGGCTGCTCTGCGCCGAGCAGGGCCGGACCGCGCAGGCCGAGCAGTGGTACCGCCGGGCCGCCTACGCCGGGCACCGGGAGGCGGCCAACGCGCTCGCCATCCTGCTGCTGCGGATGGGCGACTCCGGCGGCGCGCAGCCCTGGTTCTCCAAGGCCGCCGAGGCGGGCAGTGTGGACGCCGCGTTCAACCTGGGCATCCTGCACGCCGGGCGGGACACCGCCGAGGACGCCCGGCAGGCGCTGCGCTGGTACGAGCGGGCGGCTGCCGCCGGGCACACCGAGGCGGCCCTCCAGGTCGGCATCGCGCGGCTGCGGGAGGGCGACGAGCAGGCGGCCGAGCGGCATCTGCGGTGCGCGGCGGGCGGCGGCAGCGCGGAGGCCGCGTACCGGCTGGCCACCGTGCTGGACGCGCGCCGTCCGCCGGAGCCCGCGCACGAACTGGGCGAGATCGCGCACGAGAAGACCGAGTGCGAGGAGTGGTACGAGCGGGCCGCGACCCAGGGGCACCGGCGTGCCCAGGTGCGCGTCGGCATGCTGGCCGCCGCGCGCGGCGACGTGGTCGAGGCGGCCCGTTGGTACCGGGAGGCGGCCGAGGCGGGCTCCCGCAACGGCGCCTTCAACCTCGGGCTGCTGCTGGCGCGTGAGGGCAGCGAGCCGGAGGCGGCGATGTGGTGGAAGCGTGCGGCGGGTGCCGGTCACGGCCGCGCGGCGCTGCGCCTCGCCCTGGTCTGCGCGCGGCGCGGCGACCTCACGGAGGGCCAGTACTGGGCCGACCGCGCGGTCGCGCTCGGTCCCGCCGAGGTCGCGGAGCGGGCGGGCCGACTGCGGGACGCGCTGCGCCAGGAACTGTCCGCCTAGCGGACGGTTCCTTCTCCGGCCGACGCCGCCGGAGGCTTCGCGGAATGGATTTGCCTCGCCGCGCTCCTCTCGCGTAGTGTCGTGTTCACCGACGCGGGGTGGAGCAGCTCGGTAGCTCGCTGGGCTCATAACCCAGAGGTCGCAGGTTCAAATCCTGTCCCCGCTACTCAAGGCCGAGGGCCGGAATCCGAGAAACGGATTCCGGCCCTCGGTGCGTTTGCGGCCGCGCGCACGCAAAAGGCGAGCGCGGAGGGCAACGGAAAGAGGGGCCCCGCGCGGGGCCCCTCTTCTGTCATCTCCGGTGCGCGGCTAAGCGCCCGCGCAGTTCGGGCACAGGCCCCGGTACGTCACCTCGACCTCGGACACCGTGAAGCCGAAGCGCTCCGCGTCCGGGAGGTCGGCGAGCGGGTTGCCCGAGGGGTGCACGTCGCGGATCGCGCCGCAGTGGGCGCACACGAGGTGGTGGTGGGGGCGGTGCGCGTTCGGGTCGTACCGCTTGGCGCGCCGGTCGGTGGCCACTTCCAGCACCTCGCCGAGCGAGACCAGCTCGCCCAGGGTGTTGTAGACGGTGGCCCGTGAGATCTCGGGCAGCTTGACGACGGCCCGCGCGTGGACCTCGTCGGCGGTCAGGTGTACGTGCTCGCCGTCGAGGACCTCGGCCACGACACGTCGCTGCGCGGTCATCCGCCATCCGCGTCCGCGCAGCCGTTCCAGAAGGTCGCTCATGTCCGTCAGGGTAACAGTCCGCGCTCCGGATTCCGAACGGGTGTTGTTTTGGATCGGCATTTGACTTGGACTAAGTCCAATGTAGGATCGAGCCTGGCTTTGGTCGAGGAACAGGGACCGGGCCGCTGAACAGACACCGGCCGGTCGTCAGGGCCGGTGGCAGCAATCGCAGGAGGCACGCGTGACGCAGGGACCGCTCACCACGGAGGCCGGGGCACCGGTCGCGGACAACCAGAACAGCGAGACCGCGGGGACCGGCGGCCCGGTGCTGGTGCAGGACCAGCACCTCCTGGAGAAGCTCGCCCACTTCAACCGCGAGCGCATCCCGGAGCGCGTCGTCCACGCCCGCGGCGCCGGGGCGTACGGCACCTTCACGGTGACCGCCGACGTCACGCCGTACACGCGGGCCGCGTTCCTCGCCGGGATCGGCAAGGAGACCGAGGTCTTCCTGCGGTTCTCCACCGTGGCCGGAAACCTGGGCGCCGCCGACGCCGTGCGCGACCCGCGCGGTTTCGCGTTGAAGTTCTACACCGAGGAGGGCAACTACGACCTCGTCGGCAACAACACCCCGGTGTTCTTCATCCGGGACGCGATCAAGTTCCCCGACTTCATCCACACCCAGAAGCGCGACCCGTACACGGGCAGCCAGGAGGCGGACAACGTCTGGGACTTCTGGGGGCTGTCGCCGGAGTCCACGCACCAGGTGACCTGGCTGTTCGGCGACCGGGGCATCCCGGCGTCGTACCGGCACATGGACGGCTTCGGCTCGCACACCTACCAGTGGAGCAACGCGGCCGGTGAGGCGTACTGGGTGAAGTACCACTTCAAGACCGACCAGGGCATCCGCACGCTCACCGCCGGGGAGGCCGAGGTCCTCGCGGGCAAGGACCCCGACTCCCACCAGCGGGACCTGCGCGAGTCCATCGAGCGCGGGGAGTTCCCGAGCTGGACCGTGGGCGTGCAGCTGATGCCGGTCGCGGACGCGGCGACGTACCGGTTCAACCCGTTCGACCTGACCAAGGTGTGGCCGCACGCGGACTACCCGGTCGTCGAGATCGGCCGCCTGGAGCTGAACCGGAACCCGCGCAACGTGTTCGCGGAGGTCGAGCAGTCGGTCTTCTCCCCGGCCCACTTCGTGCCCGGCATCGGCCCCTCGCCCGACAAGATGCTCCAGGGCCGCCTGTTCGCGTACGGCGACGCCCACCGCTACCGCGTCGGTGTCAACGCCGACCACCTGCCGGTCAACCGCCCGCACGCCACCGAGGCGCGCACCCACGGCCGGGACGGCTTCCTCTACGACGGCCGCCACGAGGGCGCGAAGAACTACGAGCCCAACAGCTTCGGCGGGCCCGCCGAGACCGGCCGCGCGCTGTGGGAGCCGGTCGCGGTGTCCGGCGCCACCGGTGCCCACGTCACCCCGGTGCACGCCGAGGACGACGACTTCCGGCAGGCCGGTGACCTCTACCGGCTGATGCCCGAGGACGCCAGGGAGCGGCTCATCGCCAACCTGGCGGGCTCCCTCGCGGGCGTCTCCCGCGCCGACATCGCCGAGCGGGCGATCGGCAACTTCCGCGCCGCGGACGAGGACTTCGGCAAGCGGCTGGAGGCCGCGGTACAGGCCCTGCGCGGCTGATCTCCAGCACTGGACCGCTTGCCGAACGGCGATGGACCGGCTCCCCCGGGGGGCCGGTCCATCCGTCTGTCCGGAGGGTCATGCCGGGGGGCCGGGGGTCGCTCAGGCCGCCAGGCGGCCTTCCGTCGGGGCCCAGCAGCGGATGATGTCGCGGACCGAGACGATGCCCGCAGGGGTGCCCCGGTCCAGCACGATCAGATGGCGGAACCCGCCGTGCGCCATCGCGCGGGCCGCCTCCTGGAGCGACCAGGCCGGGGCCGCGAAGACCACGTTGTTGGTGGTGTGGGCGTGGATGCGCTCCGTGTCCGGGTCCTGCCCGAGGCCGACGGAGTTCAGGATGTCGCGCTCGGTCAGGATGCCGGGGCCGCCGGCGTCGGGGTCGAGGACCAGGGCCGCGCCCACCCTGCGGGCGGACATCAGCGCGGCTGCCTGGCGGAGGGTGTGGTCGGGGCCGAGGGTGAGGACCACGGTGCTCATGGCGTCACGGACGAGCATGGGGCGGAGCCACCTCCTGGGAGAACCCGCGAATCCCGCGCCGCGCACACCGGCCGGGGTTCACAAACGCACAAATGGGGGTGGCTTCAGAGTGGCAGGTAAAGAGCGGGTCAACAAGGGGGCGCGTGCGGCCGGTCGAGGGCGCGCGCGGCACCCCGCCGACCCACGGCAGCGCCGGTACGAGGCACAGGCGTACGGGTTCCAGCCGTACGAGGTGTCAGCGGTACGGGGCGTCAGCGATGCGGGGCTCGGCGGCGCGGGTTTCAGCGGCGCTGGTTGACGAAGTCCAGCAGCTCGTCATGGAGCAGCCCGTTGGAGGCCGCCGCGTTGCCGCTGTGCGGACCGGGCCGCCCGTCCAGACCGGTGAAGGTGCCGCCCGCCTCGGTGACGATGACCGCGTTCGCCGCCATGTCCCACAGCGACAGCTCCGGCTCCGCGCACAGGTCCACCGCACCCTCGGCGACCAGCATGTACGGCCAGAAGTCGCCGTACGCGCGGGTCCGCCACACCGAGCGGGTCAGGTCCAAGAAGCCGTTCAGGCGCCCCTGCTCCTCCCAGCCCGACAGCGAGGAGTACGCGAACGAGGCGTCCGCGAGGCGGCCCACGCGGGAGACGTGGATGCGGGACGCCGAGGTCAGACCGCGTCCGGTGAACGCGCCGTGCCCCTCCGCCGCCCACCAGCGGCGGCCCAGCGCGGGCGCCGAGACCAGGCCCACCACCGGACGGAAACCGCCCTCGCCCGCCTCCATCAGCGAGATCAGGGTCGCCCAGACGGGCACCCCGCGCACGTAGTTCTTGGTCCCGTCGATCGGGTCGATCACCCAGCGGCGTGGGCCGGTGCCCCGCACGCCGTACTCCTCGCCGAGGACCGCGTCGCGCGGGCGGGCCCGCTGGAGATGGCCGCGGATCACCTCCTCGGCCGCCTTGTCCGCCTCGCTGACCGGGGTCATGTCCGGCTTGGTCTCGACCTTGAGGTCGAGCGCCTTGAAACGGGCCGTGGTCGCGGCGTCGGCCGCGTCGGCGAGGACATGGGCGAGACGGAGGTCGTCGAGGTAGTCCGGCATGTCAGGAACCGTATCGGCCCGGACCATTCCGGGCCACAAGGGGGGCCGGACCGGACGGGAGACACGGGCGGGGCACCCGGTGCGCGCGGGGCGTCCCGGTACGGACAGGTGCTCCCGCGCGCCGACGCGCACCCTTGACAGTGCTGGTGGGCGCGTCAAATCTGGGTGCTCAGCCGCTGGCCCCCTCCAGGGAGGCGATGATGCCCGCAGCCAGGGAATCGCTCTTGGACGCCGCCCGCACCGCCCTCGCGCGCCGACCCTGGTCCGCGGTGCGCATGGTCGAGGTCGCCGCGTCCGCCGGGGTGTCCCGGCAGACCCTGTACAACGAGTTCGGCGGCAAGGAAGGGCTCGCGCGGGCGCTGGTGCGCCGGGAGGCCGAGGGCTATCTCGCCGGGATCGACCGGGCGCTGGCCGCGCACACCGACGCGGGCGACCGGCTGACCGCCGCCGCCGAGTGGACCGCGTCCGCCGCCCGCGACAACGCGCTGCTGCGGGCCCTGCTCACCGGCTGCTGGAACGAGTGGCTGCCCGGCCCGCCGCCGGTGCCGACGCCCGGCGAGTTCGTACGGCTCGTCCGGGACCGCGCGGTCACCGCGCTGCTGCCGCCCGCCGCGCCCCCCGAGGACGTCGTCGCCCTCACCCGCGCCTGCGAACTCGCCGTCCGCGTCGGCCTGTCCTGCGTCTGCGCCCCGCCGGGCGGCGGCGGCACGGGGGACCTCGTACGGCGGACCCTGCGGGGCTGGACCGACCGGGGACCCGTGGTTCCGGTCCCCGGGGCCGCTCGGACAGGCCCTGGTGGGACTAGTGGGACGACCCCGAGAGCTGGAGGCCGATCACCCCGAGGATGACCAGGGTGATGGAGAGCAGCTTCAGGGTGGAGACGAGGTCCCCGAGGAAGACCATGCCGTAGATCGCGGTGCCCGCCGCGCCGATCCCGGTCCACACCGCGTACGCCGGGCCCACGTCGAGCTTCTTCAGCGAGAGGGTCAGCAGACCGAAGCTGCCCAGCGCGAACGCGGCGAACGCGATCGTCGGCCAGAGCCGGGTGAACCCGTGCGACAGCTTCAGGCACACGGCGAAACCGGTCTCCAGAATTCCGGCCACTATCACCAGCAGCCACGCCATGTGCTGTCCTCCCGCGTCGGTCCGGCACCGCCGGTTCGGTGCGATTATGCACTTACCGGCGGTCCGGACCCGCAAACACGCGGTGATCAGTCGCCTTCCCTGCGGTCCCTGGTGGCGAGCAGCCGACGCAGCGAGTACAGCCGCGCCGGATCGGCGTGGCCCTCCGCCACCCAGGCGTCCAGCGCGCAGTCCTGCTCGTCGTGGCCGCACGCGCGCGGACAGCCCTCGGTGCCGGGCACCAGGTCCGGGAAGGCGTTGATCACCCGCGAGGGATCGATGTGCGCCAGCCCGAACGACCGTACGCCCGGCGTGTCCACGACCCACTCGTCCTCGCCGCTCAGCGGCAGCGCCAGCGCGGAGGTGGTGGTGTGCCGACCGCGCCCGGTCACCGCGTTGACGTGGCCGGTGCTGCGCCGTCGGTCCTGCGGGACGAGGGCGTTCACCAGGGTGGTCTTGCCGACGCCGGAGTGCCCGACGAACGCGGTGATCCGGCCGCGCAGATGGGCGCGGACCCGCTCCGCCGCGTCCCCGTTCTCCAGCTCGTCCCGGCTGGTCACCACGTAGGGGATGTCCAGGTCGCCGTAGAGCTCCAGGAGCTTGTCCGGCGGGGCCAGGTCCGACTTGGTCAGCACCAGCAGCGGCTCCAGACCGCCGTCGTACGCCGCGACCAGGCAGCGGTCGATCAGGCGCGGCCGGGGCTCGGGGTCGGCGAGCGCGGTGACGATGGCGAGCTGGTCGGCGTTGGCGACGACCACCCGCTCGTACGGGTCGTCGTCGTCGGCGGTGCGGCGCAGCACCGAGGCGCGCGGCTCGATGCGCACGATCCGCGCCAGGGTGTCCTTCGTGCCGGACAGGTCCCCGACCAGGGCGACCCGGTCGCCCACCACGGCCGCCTTCCGGCCCAGTTCGCGGGCCTTCATCGCGGTGACCGCGCGCCCGTCCACCAGGCAGGTCAGGCGGCCCCGGTCCACGGTGAGGACCATGCCCTCGGCCGCGTCCTCGTGCTTGGGCCGGATATGGGTGCGCGGCCGGTTCCCCTTGCGGTTGGGGCGGCTGCGGATGTCGTCCTCGTCGGTGTGCTTGCCGTAGCGGCGCATGATCCCGGTCCGCCCGTCAGTTCCCGAGCATCCCGGTCCACAGATCGGGGAAGTCCGGCAGGGTCTTTGCCGTCGTCCCCACGTTCTCGATCTCCACGCCCGCGACCGCCAGGCCGATGATCGCACCGGCGGTGGCCATGCGGTGGTCGTCGTAGGTGTGGAAGACCCCGCCGTGCAGCGGACGCGGCCGGATGTGCAGGCCGTCGGCGGTCTCGGTGACGTCGCCGCCCAGCTCGTTGATCTCCTTGGTGAGCGCGGCCAGCCGGTCCGTCTCGTGCAGCCGCAGATGGGCCACCCCGCGCAGCGTCGAGGGGGAGTCGGCGAGCGCCGCCACCGCCGCGATGCCCGGCGTCAGCTCACCCACGTCACCGAGGTCCACGTCGATGCCGTGGACGCGTCCGGTGCCGGTGAACGACAGCCCGGCGTCGGTGAGTTCGCAGGCGCCGCCCATCTCGGTGAAGATCTCCCGCAGCCGGTCGCCCGGCTGCGTGGTGCGGGCCGGCCAGTCCGGGACCAGCACCTTGCCGCCCGTGACCAGCGCCGCCGCGAGGAACGGCTGCGCGTTGGACAGGTCGGGCTCGACGGTCAGGTCCCGGCCGAGCAGCGCGCCCGGCGTCACCCGCCACACGTTCGGCTCGCCGCCCGACTCCGGGGTGTCCACCTGGGCGCCGACCGCGCGCAGCATGTCCACGGTCATCCGGATGTGCGGCAGCGACGGCAGGGTCGCACCGGTGTGCCGGACCTCGACACCCTGGTTGAAGCGGGGCGCGGAGAGCAGCAGCGCCGAGACGAACTGCGAGGACGCGGACGCGTCGATCGACACCGGGCCGCCGTCCAGCGCCCCGACGCCGTGCACGGTGAGCGGCAGCGCGCCCCGGTCCTCGTCGTCGATCCGGGCACCGAGCACGCGCAGCGCGTCGATCACGCCGTGCAGCGGACGCTCGTACGAACGCGGGTCGCCGTCGAAGCGGACGGGGCCGTTCGCCAGCGCGGCCACCGGCGGCAGGAAGCGCATCACCGTGCCCGCGTTGCCGACGTCCACCGTGGCCGGGCCGCGCAGCCCGTCGGGCAGCACCCGCCACGCCTCGCCCGAGCCGTCCGGGCCGACGCCCTCCTCGATCTCCACGCCCATCGCGCGCAGCGCGCCCGCCATCAGCAGCGTGTCCCGCGAGCGCAGCGGGCGGCGCAGCCAGCCCGGCTCGGAGGCGAGCGCCGCCAGCACCAGGGCACGGTTGGTGACGGACTTGGACCCCGGCACGTGGACCGTGGCGTCCACGGCCCCGCTCGCGTGCGGGGCGGGCCAGAGGGCGGGGGGAGCGGTGTTCGGGGCCATGAGGCCACTTTATAGGGGGCTCTACAAGGGAAGGGCGGGCGTCGCGGCTGCGGGGCGGTGGTTACGGGGTGGGGGTGCGGGGTGTGGGGCCGGGGTGGTGGCTGCGGGGGCGGTGGATACGGGGTGCGATGGATACGAGGTGCGGGCCGGGGCTTGCGGCCGCGGGGGGGGGGCGTGGCCGCAAGGCTCACACCTCCAGCAGCCAGCGCCCGCCGCCGATCAGGGAGCACAGGGACACCGCGTGGAACAGGAACAGCCAGAGGGCGGGCGGTACGTGGGTCAGGCGGGCGAGCTGGTCCGCGTCGGAGTCCCCGGCGCCCCCACGGCGCCGCTTGGCCTGGAGTTCGAAGGGCGGACGCACCCCGCCCAGCAGCAGGAACCACACCACCGCGTACGCGAACGCCGCCTGCACCTGGGGCCCCGCCAGCCAGGACACCAGCAGGAACGCGCCGCCCGCCAGCACCACGGTGAGCACGCCGTACGCGTTGCGGATCATCACCAGCATCGCCACCAGCAGCGCGGTCGCCGCCCAGAGCAGCAGCGTGATCCGGCCCGCCGCCAGCAGCGCCGCCCCGCCGAGACCGAGCAGCGAGGGCGCGGTGTACCCGGCGGCGGCCGTGAGGATCATGCCGATGCCGTGCGGCTTGCCCCGGCTGACCGTCAGTCCACTGGTGTCGGAGTGCAGCCGTATCCCGGTCAGCCGCCGTCCGGTGAGCAGCGCCGTCAGCCCGTGCCCGCCCTCGTGCGCGATCGTGATCGCGTTCCGCGACACCCGCCACACCGGATGCGGCACCACCACGACCAGCGCCGCGACCAGCGTGGCCACGACCACCCACAGGTCCGGATCGGGCTGCAGCCCGGTGAGCCGGTCCCAGAGATCGGTCGGCGAGGAGACGGCCATGCTGCTGTCCATGTCGGTCGGTGGCTCCCTGTCCTGTCCCGGCCGGGGTCCCCGCCCCGGCCCGCGTCTCCGTCCCACGCTCCGCGCCCGCGCATCCGTCCCGGCACGGCACGGTGGCACGCGTGTGCGGACGCTATCTGAGACGCGGGGGCGGGGGGAATCGTTCCTGGTCGGAACCGCCGTTCCGAAGGGAGGCTCCGTCCCGAGCCGCCGAGGAACCCGCGCTTGGGTTCCAGCCCGGACCTCGCCGTACGCTGGCCCTGCGGCAACTGGTGTGGCGGAGTGGAGGTGGGCCGGGTGTGCGGGCGGTATGCGGCCAGTCGGGGGGTCGGGGAGTTGGCCGGGGTTTTCGGGGTTGAGCGGTGGGAGCCCGAGGAGGCGCTCGCGCCCGATTACAACGTGGCGCCGACCAAAGAGGTGTACGCCGTCCTCGACCGCCCGCTGAAGGACAGCGCGGACCCGCGCCCTGTGCGTCAACTGCGCAGGCTGAAGTGGGGACTTGTGCCGTCGTGGGCCAAGACGCCCGAGGGGGCGGCGCGGATGATCAACGCGCGGGCCGAGACGGTGCACGAGAAGCCGTCGTACCGCCGGGCGTTCGCCGCGCGGCGCTGCGTTCTGCCCGCCGACGGGTACTACGAGTGGGTCACCGGGACGCAGGAGCGGGAGCTGGAGGTGGAGGGGCGCAAGAAGCGTCCCCGGAAGCAGCCGTACTTCGTACTGCCCGCCGACGGCTCGGTGTTCGCGATGGCGGGGCTGTACGAGTTCTGGCGGGACCGGACACTGCCCGACGACCATCCGTCGGCCTGGTGGGCGACCTGCTCGGTGATCACCACCGAGGCCGAGGACACCCCGTTGGCCGTGGCGCCCGCCGAAGGGCCCCGCTCGCTGGCCGACATCCACCCCCGCATGCCCCTGATGCTCACCCCGGACCGCTGGGACGACTGGCTCGACCCCCGCCACACCGACCCCGGCGCGCTCAGGGAACTCCTCGCCCCGCCGCCCACCGGCCTGATGCGCGCCTACCCGGTCTCCACCGCCGTCAGCAACGTCCGCAACGAGGGCCCCGAGCTGTTGAAGGAGCTGGAGGGACCCGAAGAGGGCACCCTGTTCTGAGCGGTCCGGGGCCGTCGTCCCGTCTACGGTGTTCCGGTGACCCCTCTCCCTCCCACCGAGACCGTCGAGACCCCCGCCGGTACCGCCCGCGTCACCTGGCACCGGGCCCCCGCCGCCCGGCTGGTGCTCGCGCTGAGTCACGGGGCGGGGGGTGGCATCGAGGCGCGCGATCTCGACGTGATCGCCCGCGTCCTGCCCGCGCACGGGGTCACCGTCGCCCTCGTCGAGCAGCCCTGGCGGGTCGCCGGGAAGAAGGTCGCGCCCGCGCCGAAGACGCTGGACGTGGGGTGGCGCGGGGTGTGGCCGGTGCTTGCCGGGCGCGGGTTGCCGGTGGTGTCCGGCGGGCGGAGTGCCGGAGCCCGTGTCGCCTGCCGTACCGCCACCGAGCTGGGCGCGCACGCCGTGCTCGCGCTGAGCTTCCCGCTGCACCCGCCGGGCCGCCCGGAGAAGTCCCGCGCGGCCGAACTCCTGGGCGTGGAACGGCCCGTACTCGTCGTACAGGGCGCCAACGACCCGTTCGGGCGGCCCGGGGAGTTCCCCGAGGGTGACTTCCGCCTCGTCCCCGTCCCCGACGCCGATCACGGGTTCGCCGTGGGGAAGCGGGCGGCGACCGGGCAGGAACGCGCGCTGGAGATCGTCGCGGAGGCCGTCGCCGGGTGGGCCGTGTCGCTCGGGTGACGGTGACGCTCGGACGGCGGTGACGCTCACATGGCTGCCCCGCCCCACCGTGCTGCCCGCCCCACCGTGTCGCCGCCCAGCCCACCGTGTCGCCCCCGTCGCGCCGGGAATGCCGGGCCGCCGGGCGCTGTTGTGCGGGACGTACGTGCCGAACCTAGGCACCCGCGAACCGAGGAGAGGAAGCCCGCCGCATGGGTCCGACCATCTGCCCGACCGCAGCCCGTGAGCGCACGGGTGGCGAGGCGCTGCGCGCGGCGGCGCCCGAGGTCCGCGGTGACCGCGCTGACCTGGAGTGGACGGTGCTGCACGCGGCCCGGACCGCTCCCGTTCGAGCGGCGGCGGACACCGGTCGTGTTCTATCCTCCGAAACGAGCGGGACCGGATTCGGCCCCGTCGTGGAGCGCGAGGAGGTGGGTCCGGTCACTGGGACCGACGCGGGGACCGACAACGGCCAGGCGGAGCTGCCCGAGGGCCGGAACGAGGGTACGGAGAACAAGGCCACGGAGACCGCCACCGAGCGCAGCGCGCGCTTCGAACGCGACGCACTCGAATTCCTCGACCAGATGTACTCGGCGGCGCTGCGCATGACGCGCAACCCGGCCGACGCCGAGGACCTGGTGCAGGAGACCTACGCCAAGGCGTACGCGTCCTTCCACCAGTTCCGCGAGGGCACCAACCTCAAGGCGTGGCTGTACCGCATCCTCACCAACACCTTCATCAACTCGTACCGCAAGAAGCAGCGCGAACCCCAGCGCAGCGCGGCCGAGGAGATCGAGGACTGGCAGCTCGCGCGGGCCGAGTCGCACATGTCCACCGGGCTGCGCTCGGCGGAGTCGCAGGCGCTGGACCACCTGCCCGACTCGGACGTGAAGTCGGCGCTGCAGGCGATCCCGGAGGAGTTCCGCATCGCCGTGTATCTCGCGGACGTAGAGGGCTTTGCGTACAAGGAGATCGCGGACATCATGGGGACACCCATCGGTACGGTGATGTCCCGGCTGCACCGGGGCCGCCGTCAGCTGCGCGGCATGCTGGAGGACTACGCGCGCGAGCGCGGCCTGGTCCCCGCGGGCGCCGGAGAGTCGGACGAAGCGAAAGGCTCGGGCTCATGAGCTGCGGAGAGCCGCACGAGACGGACTGCAGTGAGGTCCTGGACCACCTGTACGAGTTCCTCGACAGCGAAGTGCCGGTCGGCGACCGGGACAAGTTCCAGCACCACTTCGAGGAATGCTCCCCGTGCCTGGAGAAGTACGGCCTGGAGCAGGCTGTGAAGAAGCTGGTCAAGCGGTGCTGCGGCCATGACGACGTGCCCTCCGATCTGCGCGCCAAGGTCATGGGCCGGATCGACCTGATCCGCTCCGGGCAGACCGTCCCCGAGCACGACGTGACGACGGCCTCGCCGGAGGGCTGAGCCCCCGGTGCCCCCCGGGCCCTCCCTGCGGCCCCGCCCGCCGCAGGGCCGGGGACCCCGGCCAATCCCCGGAGACCGCCCGCCCGCCGCACGGCCGGGGTTTCACCCGAATGTGCTAATTCCCCCCGCGCGCGCTCCCGCCGCCCCCACCCCCCGTCCTAGGCTCCGAGCCGGTCGGGCAGGGGCGGGGAGGGCGGTATGGAGGCGGTGCCGGGGAGAGCGCGGGCCCTGGTGGTCCTGGCCGCCGTGCCGGTCGCGCTCTGCGTCGTGCGGCTGCCCGGCACCCGTACCCCGTGGTGGGCGCTGGCCCTGCTCGCCGCCGTGTACGCGGCCGGTGAGCGCGGCCTCGGCGCCCGGTTCGGCGGCACCTTCCACCCCGTCCTGCTGGCCGCCGCGTTCCTGCTCCCCCCGCCCGCCGCCGCCCTCGTCCCGCTCCCGGCCGCGCTGCTCGCCCCCGCCGGGGAGCGGACCGCACCGGTGCGCCGCGTCTGGCGGGCGCTGCGGCTCGCGCTCGCGGTGGGCGCCGCCTCGCTGACGCACTGGGCGCTGGGCGGCCGGGACGCCGTCGTCGGCCCCGACTTCCCGTACGCCCTGCTGCCCGCTGCCGCCGCCGTCCCGGCGTTCTGCCTCGCCCTCACCCTGCTCGACGGCGCGATGCGCGTCGCCGCCGAACGGCTGCCGCCGCGCCGGGCCTGGCGCGGGCTGTTCACCCGCTCGCTCGCCCCGGTCGCCGTGCACGCCCTCGCCGGGCTGATGACGGCCGTCCTGTGGCGCAGTCCCTACGGCCCGCTCTCCGCGCTCCTCGTGCTGCTGCCGATGGGCGTCTCCTGCTGGGCCTTCGCGCAGTACGACCGCGAACGCGCCGCGCACCGGGCCACCATCCGCGCGCTGGTGCGGGCCGTGGACATCAAGGACCGCTACACACGCGGCCACGGCGAACGCGTCGGCCGTGCCTCGGTGCTGATCGCCCGTGAACTCGGCCTGGACGACGGGCGGGTGGAGACACTGCGGCTCGCCGGGATTCTGCACGACATCGGCAAGCTCGGAGTGCCCACCCGGCTGCTCCGCAAGGACGGCCCGCTCACCCCGGAGGAGCGCCGGATCATCGAACTGCACCCCGAGTACGGGCACGAGATGGTGCGCGGCATCTCCTTCCTCGGGGACGCCCGCGCGGCGATCCTGCACCATCACGAACGCCTCGACGGCAGTGGCTACCCGTACGGTCTCGCGGGCGAGCAGATCCCCGAGTGCGCGCGGCTGGTCGCGGTCGCCGACGCCTTCGACGCGATGACCTCCACCCGCTCCTACAGCCGGGGGCGCCCGGTGGAGGCGGCGGTCACCGAACTCCAGCGGTGCGCGGGCACCCACTTCGACCCCCGGATGGTCACCGCGCTGGCCCGCGCCCTCGCCCGGCACGGCTGGAACCCGGCGGTCACCGCCGACGAGCCCCCGCTGCCCGCACCCCGGCCCCCGTCCCGCGACCCGAGCGGGGCGCACCGGTGAGGGGGCCGGCCCCCCGTCCGGACCGCGCCGCGCACGCCCGCCCGCACCGGCGGCACCCCGCGCGCCGCCCCCGGCCACGCCGGTACTCCACGCGCCGCCCGCACCGGGACCCCGCCGCCCGTCCCGCCGTGCACCCCCGCCTCGTCCACCTGGCCGCCGCCCTCGTCGCCGTCGGCTGTCTCGCGGGCACCCTGTGGGGCGGGCTGGTGGAGCGTGAAGTGGCCCTGGCGTTCGGGGCGTTCGTGGTCCTCGGCGAGCTGACACGCTGGAGCGGGGAGCCGGGACACCGGGCCGCTCCGCTGGGCACCGCCGGGTCGCTGGCGTACGCGCTGGTCGCCGCCGACGCGGGGCGCCCGCTGCACCACGGCCCGGCGCAGGCGGTCACCGTGGTGCTGGCCGCCTCGCTGCTCGGGGGACTGCCCCAGGTCCGGCGCGGGGGGACCCCGGTGCTCGACCATCTGGCCCGCCGGGTGCTCACCGTGGGGTTCGCCGCCGCCTGCTGCCAGCCGCTGCGCGCACGGGGCGTACCGGAGGCCTGGAGCGGGACCGCGCAGGCGCTGCTGATCGTCGTGCTCCTGGCGCTCACCGCGCTGTGCGACGCCCTGCTCGCCGCCGCGCTGGCCCGCGCCCGCCGCCCGTTCGGTGCCGCGCTCCGCGAGGAGCTGCGCGCGCTGCGCGGGATCGGCGCCGCCGTCGGCGCGACCGGCGCGGTCACCGCACCGGCGGTCGCGGTCGCCGGACTGTGGGCGCTGCCGGTGTTCTGCGTGCCGCTGCTGCTCGCCCAGACGTCCCTGCGGCGGCACGAGGCGGTCCGCGCCACCTACCGGCAGACCATCGCCTCGCTGGCCCGCGCCACCGAGACGGCCGGCTGCACCCCGGCCGGGCACGCCCGCCGGGTCGCCGCGCTCAGTGTCGAGGTGGGCCGGGACCTGGGCCTCACCGGCAAGGACCTGACCGTCCTGGAGTACGCGGCGCTGATGCACGACATCGGACAGCTCAGCCTCGTCGATCCGGTCCCGGGCGGTGCCACCGCCGTGCTGCCCCCGGCCGAGCAGCGCCGTATCGCCCTGCTCGGGGGCGCCGTCGTACGGCAGACCGGGGTGGACGCGCGGGTCGCCGCCGTGGTCGAGCGGCAGGCCGACCCCGCCGACGGGCAGCCGCTCGCCGCCCGCATCGTACGGACGGTGAACGCCTACGAGGAGACCGCCCGCCGGGCCGGTCCGGGCGGGCCGCTGAGCGCGCTGGAGGAACTCCGCCTGACCGGGGCGGCGGCGTACGCCCCGGAGGTGGTCGCGGCGCTGGCCCGCGTGCTGTCCCGAGGGGGTCTGAGTCTGCCCGCTCCGGGGTAACCCACGGGTAATGAGCGCCCTTCCCGCCGTCCGTGGTTGGATGCGAGGGAAGAGGGTGTCCGGGGGCATCGAGCCAGCCCACGAGCGGAAACGGAACTGGCAGGCGGGAATCGTGAGGATCTTCGGCAAGGGACGGCACCGGCCCTCCGCCTCCTGGCGGCAGGCCACCGACCGGGCGTTCACGCTCATCGGCGACGGCCGGTACGAGGACGCGGGTGAGCTGCTGACACGGGCGGCCGACCTGGAACCCTGGCTCGCCGAGTCCTGGTTCAACCTCGCCCTGCTGCACAAGTTCCGGCACGACTGGGAGCAGGCCCGCGCCGCCGGACTGCGCGCGGTGGCCCTGCTGGACCGGGAGACCGGCGCCCCCGACTGGTGGAACGTGGGCATCGCCGCGACCGCGCTCCAGGACTGGCCGCTGGCCCGCCGCGCCTGGCAGGCGTACGGCCTGAAGGTGCCCGGCGGGGCGACCGCCGCCGGGGAACCCCTCGGCATGGATCTGGGCAGCGCGGCCGTACGTCTCTCCCCGGAGGGCGAGGCCGAGGTGGTGTGGGGACGCAGGCTGGACCCCGCCCGCATGGAGGTGCTGTCGATCCCGCTGCCGTCCTCCGGGCGCCGCTGGGGCGAGGTCGTGCTGCACGACGGTGTCCCGCACGGCGAGCGCACCACCTCCGACGGGCACGCCTTCCCGGTGTTCGACGAGATCGAGCTGTGGGCGCCCTCCCCGGTGCCGACCTGGGTGGTGCTGCTGGAGGCGGCCACCGAGGCGGACCGGGACGCGCTGGAACAGCTCGCCGCCGACGCCGGGTTCGCCGCCGAGGACTGGTCGTCCTCGGTGCGGCTGCTGTGCCGGATGTGCTCGGAGTCGCGGATGCCGTCCGACGAGGGCGACGGCGAGCACCTGGACCCGCACGACCACAGCGAGCCCGGCCACCCCGGCCCGCTCGGCCACCGCACCGACGGACGGCTGTGGGTGCCGGAGCGCGAGTGCGGGGTGGCCGCGCCGCCGTCCCTGGTGCGCGGGCTGCTGGACGGCTGGGTCGCCGACAGCCCCGACTCCCGCGACTGGCGGGACCTCGAAGAGGTCTGCTGAGCCGGTGCCGCTGCCGGGGACCGTGCCCGGCGCGGGCCGTCGGCCCCGTACCCTGTAGCAGCAGTCCCAGCAGTCTCCCCCCTCATCTTGTGCAGGAAGGCGTACGTCGGTCATGGCGCAGCAGGACACCGATCAGCAGCACGCGGGCGTGCTCCCCGTGGACGGCGAGGGCTACGTCGTCGATACGGAGGACTGCGAGGGCCGCGAGCAGGCGTGGCGCGAGCGCGGCACCTCCCGGCCGGTCACGGTCGTGGGCAACCCCGTGCTGCACACGGAGTGCCGGGACGTCACCGAGTTCGGCCCCGAGCTGGAGCAGCTGGTCGCGGACATGTTCGCCAGCCAGCGCACCGCCGAGGGCGTGGGTCTGGCCGCCAACCAGATCGGCGTGGACCTGAAGGTCTTCGTCTACGACTGCCAGGACGACGAGGGCACCCGGCACGTCGGCGTGGTCTGTAACCCCCGGCCGGTCGAGCTGGCCGCCGACCGCCGCCGCCTGGACGACAGCAACGAGGGCTGCCTGTCGGTCCCCGGCGCGTACGCGGCGCTCGCGCGCCCCGACTACGCCGAGATCACCGGCCAGGACGAGAAGGGCAACTCGGTCAGGGTGCGGGGCACCGGCTACTTCTCGCGCTGCCTCCAGCACGAGACCGACCACCTCTACGGCCACCTCTACATCGACCGCCTCTCCAAGCGCGACCGCAAGGACGCGCTGCGGCAGATGGCCGAGAACGAACCGCGCTACCCGGTGGTCGCCAACGACTGACCTCTCCAGGCCGGGACACCGGCCGTCCGAACTGCGCCGACGCCCGGCCGGGATCATCCCGGCCGGGCGTCGGTCGTTCCCGTGGTGCTCCGGGACCGGACATCCGGGGGTAGTGAATGGAGCAAATCCGTTCCCAGAACGGTCAGTTGTAGTGCTGAATGGGAAGCGCGGGGATACACGACGGCGCACGCCCGGCTCCACACCGAGGGGTGTGCGCCGCAGGCGGCTGAGAGGGGACTGTTCGTGCACGCTTTCTCACACGGCACCACAACGCCGACGGCGGTCGCGGTACCGCCGTCCCTCGCCCTCCCGTTGATCGAGGACGCCTTTCCCCGGCAGCTCCACCCGTATTGGCCGAAGCTCCAGGAGAAGACCCGCCAGTGGCTCCTGGAAAAGCGGCTGATGACGCCGGAGAAGGTGCGGGAATATGCCGACAGCCTGTGCTACACGGACCTCATGGCGGGCTACTACCTCGGTGCCCCCGACGAGGTCCTCCAGGCCATAGCGGACTACAGCGCGTGGTTCTTCGTCTGGGACGACCGTCACGACCGCGACATCGTGCACGGCCGCCCCGCCGACTGGTCGCTGCTGCGCCGACGCCTGCACGCGGCACTCGACGCGCCCCGGCACCACCTGCACCACCAGGACCCACTGGTCGCCGGGTTCGCGGACAGCGTGCTGCGCCTGGACTCCTTCCTCCCGGTCACCTGGAACGAGCGTTTCGCCCGCCATTTCCACGAGGTCATCGAGGCGTACGACCGTGAATTCCACAACCGGGTCACCGGTACCGTCCCCACGGTCGCGGAATATCTCGCGCTCCGGCGGCTCACCTTCGCCCACTGGATATGGACGGATCTCCTGGAGCCGAGCGCCGGATGCGAACTCCCGGAATCCGTGCGGAAGAATCCCGCTTTCCGCCGGGCGGCGCTGCTGAGCCAGGAATTCGCCGCCTGGTACAACGACCTCTGTTCCCTGCCCAAGGAAATAGCGGGCGACGAGGTCCACAATCTCGGCATCAGTCTCATCACCCATGAGGGGCTGACCCTCGAAGAAGCGGTGCGTGAAGTACGGCGCCGGGTCGAGGAATGCGTCACCGAATTCCTGGTGGCCGAACGGGACGCCCTCGCGTTCGCCGCGTCGCTCGCCGACGGCACCCCGCGCGGCGACGGACTCGCCGCCGCCGTCCGCGCCTGCGTCGGCAACATGCGCAACTGGTTCAGCTCCGTCTACTGGTTCCACCACGAGTCCGGCCGCTACATGGTGGACACCTGGGACGACCGCTCCACACCCCCGTACGTCAACAACGAAGCAGCAGGTGAGAAATGACCGTCGAGTCAGTGCAGCCCGCGACGTCCGGGGCGCCGGAGCCGCGCGACCCGCTCCCGGCCGGTGGCGCCGTCCCGGTGCTCGGCCACGGCCTGAAACTGGTGCGCGACCCGCTCGCGTACATGGCCGCGCTGCGCGACCACGGCGAGGTGGTGCGCCTGAGGCTCGGACCCAAGACGGTGTACGCCGTCACCACGCCGGAGCTGACCGGCGCACTCGCGCTGAACCCCAACTTCACCGTCGCGGGCCCCCTGTGGGAGTCCCTGGAGGGGCTGCTCGGCAAGGAGGGCGTCGCCACCGCCAACGGCCCCCGCCACCGCCGCCAGCGCCGCACCATCCAGCCCGCGTTCCGGCTGGACGCGATACCCGGCTACGGCTCGGTCATGGAGGAGGAGGCGCACGCGCTCACCGAGCGCTGGCAGCCCGGCCGCACGATCGAGGCGACCTCGGAGGCGTTCCGCACCGCCGTGCGCATCGCCGCCCGCTGTCTGCTGCGCGGCGACTTCATGGACGAGCGCGCCGAACGCCTCAGCAACGACCTCACCGTCGTCTTCGGCGGTATGTACCGGCGCATGGTCGTTCCCCTCGGACCGCTGTACCGGCTGCCCTTCCCGGCAAACCGGGAATTCAACCGGGCATTGGCCGATCTGCATCTGCTGGTGGACGAGATCATCGCCGAGCGCCGGGCGAGCGGTCAAAAGCCGGACGATTTGCTGACGGCATTGCTGGAGGCGAAGGACGACAATGGCGACCCCATCGGGGAACAGGAGATCCACGACCAAGTCGTCGCCATCCTCACCCCCGGCAGCGAAACCGTCGCCTCCACGATCATGTGGCTGCTGCACATCCTCGCCACCCACCCGGAACAGGCCGAGAAGGTACGCGCCGAAGTCGAATCCGTGACCGGCGGCCGACCCGTCCGATTCGAGGACGTACGCTCCCTCACGCACACCAACAACGTCATCGTCGAGACCATGCGGCTGTACCCCGCGGTATGGATACTGACGCGCCGCGCGACCGCCGACACCGACCTCGGCGGCTATCGCATTCCGGCCGGTGCCGACATCATCCACAGCCCCTACGCCGTCCAGCGCGACCCCCGCTCCTACGACGCCCACCTCGACTTCGACCCCGACCGCTGGCTGCCCGAGCGGGCCAGAGAGGTGCCCCGGCACGCGATGAGCCCGTTCAGCGTCGGCAACCGCAAGTGCCCCAGCGACCACTTCTCGATGGCGCTGCTCAGCCTGATCGTCGCCGCTGTCTCCGCGGAGTACCGCTTCGAACCGGTCCCCGGCTCCGACCCGGCCACCCGGGTCGGCATCACGCTGCGCCCGCAGCGGCTGCTGGTACGGCCCGTGGCCTGGTGAACCGGGCGTACCGGCGCGCGGTCAGGCGGCCTCCGGGCCCCGGAACGCGCGCCGGTACGCCTGCGGTGTGGTGCCGAGGGCGCGGGTGAACTGGTGGCGCAGCGCGGCCCCGGTGCCGAACCCGGTGCGCACCGCGACGGCGTCCGTCGTCTCGTCCGTGCCCTCCAGCAACTCCTGCGCCAGCAGCACCCGTTGCCGCAGAATCCAGCGGTACGGCGTGGTCCCCGTCTCCTGCTGGAAGCGGCGGGCGAAGGTGCGCGGCGCCATGTGCGCGCGGGCGGCGAGCCGGTCCACCGTGATCTCCTCGTGCAGATGCTCCTGGAGCCACACCAGGACCTCGCCGACGGTGTCGCAGGGCCCGGTGGGCAGCGGGCGCTCGATGAACTGCGCCTGTCCGCCGTCCCGGTGCGGCGGCACCACCATCCGCCGGGCGATCTTCGCCGCCACCTCGGGCCCCTGCTCCTTGCGCACGATGTGCAGACAGGCGTCGATCCCGGCCGCCGTCCCCGCCGAGGTGAACACCGGGTCCTCGTCGGCGTAGAGCACATCGGGCTCGACGGTCAGCCGGGGGAACCGGCGGGCCAGACTCTCCGCGTGGCGCCAGTGCACGGCGGCCCGGCGCCCGTCCAGCAGCCCGGCCGCCGCCAGCACGAACACCCCCGAGCAGACGCTGAGCACCCGTGTGCCGCGCGCCACCGCCCGGCGCAGCGCGTCGAGCAGTTCCCCGGGGTACTCCCGCTCCGCGAAGGTCTCGCCCGCCGGGACCGCGATCAGGTCGGCCTCCTCCAGCCGGTCCAGACCGTGCGGGGTGCTGAGGGTGAACCCGGCGTTGGTGTATCGACCGCGAACTCCGCGCGGCCGAGCGGTCCGGCGCCCCGGAACCCGGGGCGCCGGAGCGCGGGACCCGGATGGATCCCGGCGTTTCGAAGGCGTGGGAGACTCAGAAGTCCTCGTCCAGGTCCACGGTGCCCTCCACCGCGACCTGATACGCCGACGGACGGCGCTCGAAGAAGTTGGTCAGCTCCTGCACACCCTGCAACTCCATGAAGGAGAACGGGTTCTCCGAGCCGTAGACGGGGGCGAAACCCAGCCGGGCGAGACGCTGGTCGGCGACGCACTCCAGGTACTGCCGCATCGAGTCGGTGTTCATGCCCGGCAGGCCGTCGCCGCACAGGTCCCGCGCGAACTGGAGTTCCGCCTCCACGGCCTCCCGGAGCATGCCGGTGACCTCGCGGCCCAGCTCCTCGTCGAAGAGGTCCGGCTCCTCCTTGCGGACGGTGTCCACCACGTCGAACGCGAACGACATGTGCATCGTCTCGTCCCGGAACACCCAGTTGGTGCCGGTCGCCAGACCGTGCAGCAGACCCCGGCTGCGGAACCAGTAGACGTAGGCGAAGGCGCCGTAGAAGAACAGGCCCTCGATGCACGCGGCGAAGCAGATCAGGTTCAGCAGGAACTTCCGGCGGTCGGCCCGGGACTCCAGCTGGTCCAGCCGGTCCACCGAGTCCATCCAGCGGAAGCAGAACTCCGCCTTCTCCCGGATGGACGGGATGTTCTCCACGGCCGCGAACGCGGCGGCGCGGTCCTCCGGGTCGGGCAGATAGGTGTCGAGCAGCGTCAGATAGAACTGGACGTGCACGGCCTCCTCGAACAGCTGCCGGGACAGGTACAGCCGCGCCTCGGGCGAGTTGATGTGCTTGTACAGCGTCAGCACCAGATTGTTGGCGACGATCGAGTCACCGGTGGCGAAGAACGCCACCAGCCGCCCGATCATGTGCTGTTCGGCCGGGGTCAGCTTCGCCAGGTCGGCCACGTCGGAGTGCAGGTCCACCTCCTCCACGGTCCAGGTGTTCTTGATCGCGTCCCGGTAGCGGTCGTAGAAGTCCGGGTAGCGCATCGGACGCAGGGTCAGCTCGAAGCCGGGGTCGAGCAGGTTCGTGTTACGGGCGGCAGACTGTGCTGACATCACTGACAGGCCTCGCAGGACTCGGGGTTCTCCAGGGAGCAGGCGACCGCGTCGGGGTCGGCGGCCTGCTGGGCGGGGATCGGGACCTCCGCCGGTGCCTGCGCGCGGGCGGCGCGGGCGATGCGCGTCGCCGGGCGCGAGCGCAGGTAGTACGTCGTCTTCAGCCCCGACTTCCAGGCGTACGCGTACATCGAGGAGAGCTTGCCGATGGTCGGCGTCTCCAGGAACAGGTTCAGCGACTGGGCCTGGTCCAGATACGGGGTGCGGGCCGCCGCCATGTCGATCAGACCGCGCTGCGGGATCTCCCACGCCGTGCGGTACAGCGCCCGCACCTCCGCCGGAATCCACGCGAAGTCCTGCACCGAGCCGCTCGACTCGCGCAGCGCCTCACGGGTCCGCGCGTCCCAGACGCCCAGCTCCTTCAGGTCGTTCACCAGATACGAGTTGACCTGGAGGAACTCGCCCGACAGCGTCTCGCGCTTGAACAGGTTGGACACCTGCGGCTCGATGCACTCGTAGACCCCCGCGATGGACGCGATGGTCGCGGTCGGCGCGATCGCCAGCAGCAGCGAGTTGCGCAGGCCCACCGACGCGATCCGCGCGCGCAGCGCCGCCCACCGCTCCGGCCAGACCGGTTCCACGTCGTAGTGGTCGGGGTGCAGCACCCCGCGCGCGGTCCGCGTCTTCTCCCAGGCGGGCAGCGTGCCGTGCCGCTCGGCCAGGTCGGCGGACGCCTCGTAGGCGGCCAGCATGATCCGCTCGGAGATCCGGGTGGAGAGCGCCTTCGCCTCCGCCGAGTCGAACGGCAGCCGCAGCTTGAAGAACACGTCCTGCAACCCCATCGCGCCCAGGCCCACCGGACGCCACTTGGCGTTGGAGCGGCCCGCCTGCTCGGTCGGGTAGAAGTTGATGTCCACCACGCGGTCCAGGAACGTCACGGCCGTGCGGACCGTCTCGTCCAGCCGCGCCCAGTCGATGTCCCCGTCCGCCACGAAGGCACCCAGGTTGACCGAGCCGAGGTTGCACACCGCCGTCTCGCCGTCGTCGGTGACCTCAAGGATCTCCGTGCACAGGTTGGAGGAGTGCACCACGTGGCCCGGCTCCGCCGTCTGGTTGGCGGTGCGGTTGGCCGCGTCCTTGAAGGTCATCCAGCCGTTGCCGGTCTGCGCCAGGGTGCGCATCATCCGGCCGTACAGCTCACGCGCCGGGATGGTCCGCCGGGCCAGCCCCGCCGCCTCCGCCCTCGCGTAGGCGGCGGTGAACTCCTCGCCCCACAGGTCCACCAGCTCGGGCACGTCCGACGGGGAGAACAGCGACCACGGCTCGTCCGCGTTCACCCGGCGCATGAACTCGTCCGGAATCCAGTGCGCCAGGTTCAGGTTGTGGGTGCGCCGGGCGTCCTCACCGGTGTTGTCCCGCAGCTCCAGGAACTCCTCGATGTCGGAGTGCCAGGTCTCCAGGTACACCGCCGCCGCGCCCTTGCGCCGCCCGCCCTGGTTCACCGCGGCCACCGACGCGTCCAGCGTCTTCAGGAACGGCACGATGCCGTTGGAGTGCCCGTTGGTGCCCCGGATCAGCGAACCGCGCGAACGGATCCGGCTGTACGACAGCCCGATGCCACCGGCGTGCTTGGAGAGCCGGGCGACCTGGTGGTAGCGGTCGTAGAGCGAGTCGAGTTCGTCCAGCGGGGAGTCCAGCAGATAGCAGGACGACATCTGGGGGTGCCGGGTGCCGGAGTTGAACAGGGTGGGGGAGGACGGCAGGTAGTCCAGGCGGCTCATCAGGCGGTACAGCGCGGCCACTTCGTCCAGCGCGCGGACCGAGTCGTCCTCCGCGAGCCCGGCGGCGACCCGGAGCAGGAAGTGCTGCGGGGTCTCGATCACCTTGCGGGTGAGGGGGTGGCGCAGCAGGTAGCGGCTGTGCAGGGTGCGCAGCCCGAAGTAGCCGAAGCGGTCGTCGGCGGTGGGGTCGGTCAGCGCGTCCAGCCGGGCCGCGTGCAGCGCCACGAAGTCCGCGGTGCGGTCCGCGATCAGGCCCTCGCGGTGCCCGGTCGCCACCGACCCGGTGAAGGAGGTGACGCCCTGGGAGGCGGCCTCCGCGCGGATGCCGAGGGTGAGCAGCCGGGCGGCGAGCCGGGAGTACGCCGGGTCCTCGGAGATCAGTCCGGCGGCGGCCTCGGTGGCCAGGTCGCGCAGCTCCGCCTCGTCGGCCCGCGCCGACCGGCCGCGCAGCGCGGCGGCGGCCACCCGGCCGGGGTCGGCGTCGGGGAGGTCCGCGGTCAGACCGGTCAGGGTCCGCAGCAGCGCGGCTCCGGGTCCGTCGGCCTCCACCGGGGCGTCGGTCACCTGGACGGCTGAAGCCGGATCGGCTGGCGCGATGGTCACTGGGGCTCTCCCTCGCTCGGCACGGGGCCTCAAAGCGGACAGGGGGGAGCACGGGCGCGCGGCGCCGCGTCCACCGGCCCATTCCACGAGGCCCGGACGTCTGAAGCGCGCCCGTGCCAGGACGGCGGGGCGCACGCTGCCGACAGGTTTTCGGACTGGACGGGCGTGCCGCGGCACGCGAGTTCACCGTTGCGGGACAGTTCCGGATTCACACCGGATTCCCCTGCGGCGACAGCGAGGACGAGCATACATCTAGTGCCGGGGCGTGGTGTCACCCCCAGATGTTGTGTCTGCCGTGTGTCGCCGTGCCGGTGAGCGGCGGGGCCGGTCATGACGGAGGGCCGCCGGGACAGGTGTCCCGGCGGCCCTCGCGGCGCGGTGGTTCAGTGCCCAGCGCCCGACGCGGCGGATGGCAGATCCGCCTGTACGCCCCGGTCGCCCGCGTCCACCGTGTAGTCCTCCGGGCTGGTCTCGTCCACCCCGTCCGGCGCCTTCAGGGCCCGCAGCACGACCGTGAGTACCACCGTCACGACGACGTTCAGCACGAACGCCGTCAGACCGATGTAGCCGATCTCACCGATGCCCGGGATCTCCTTCGCCGAGCCGCCGAAGTGCTTCTGCGTCGGCGAGGCCACCCCGTACGCGGCGAGCGTGCCGTAGACCATGCCGACCGCCCAGCCCGCCAGCAGCGCCCAGCGGTGGAACCAGCGGGTGAACAGACCGCCGACCAGTGCCGGGAAGGTCTGGAGAATCCAGATGCCGCCCAGCAGCTGGAAGTTGATGGCGACCGTCTTGTCCATCGTCAGGACGAAGACCAGCGCGCCCACCTTCACCAGCAGGGACACGATCTTGGAGACCCGCGTCTCCTGCGCCGGTGTGGCGTCCGGGCGGATGAAGTCCCGGTAGATGTTGCGGGTGAACAGGTTGGCCGCCGCGATCGACATGATCGCCGCCGGGACCAGCGCGCCGATCCCGATCGCCGCGAACGCCACCCCCGCGAACCACGAGGGGAACATGTCCTCGAACAACTGCGGGATCGCCAGCTGCCCGTTGGTCACCTTCACCCCGGCCGCGATCGCCATGAACCCGAGCAGCGCCAGCAGGCCCAGCATCAGCGAGTACAGCGGCAGGATCGTGGTGTTGCGCCGGATCACCTCACGGCTGCGGGAGGACAGCGTCGCGGTGATCGAGTGCGGATACATGAACAGCGCCAGCGCCGAGCCGAGGGCCAGCGTGGCGTACGTCCACTGCCCCGCGGGCGCCGGTACGACCGAACCGACGCCGGTGCTCGCGTACTTCTCGCCCGCCGCCGCGAAGATGTGCCCGAACCCGCCCAGCTTGATCGGGATGTAGATGATCGCCACCGCGATCACGATGTAGATCAGCGTGTCCTTCACGAACGCGATCAGCGCGGGCGCCCGCAGCCCCGACGAGTAGGTGTACGCGGCCAGCACACCGAACGCGATCAGCAGCGGCAGGTCCTTCACGAACCAGTTGGTGCTCTCGCCGCCGCCCACGCCCATCACGTCCAGCACGGCCTGGATGCCGACCAGTTGGAGCGCGATGTACGGCATGGTGGCGAGGATGCCGGTGAGCGCCACCGCCAGCGACAGCCCCCTGGACCCGAACCGCCCGCGCACGAAGTCCGACGTGGTGACGTACCCGTGCCGGTGCGAGACCGACCAGAGCCGGGGCAGGAAGGTGAAGATCAGCGGGTACACCAGGATCGTGTACGGCACCGCGAAGAACCCGGACGCGCCCGCCGCGTAGATCGCCGCCGGGACGGCCACGAAGGTGTAGGCGGTGTACAGGTCGCCACCGAGCAGGAACCACGTGATCCAGGTGCCGAACGACCGGCCGCCCAGCCCCCATTCGTCGAGGGTGTGCTCGGTCTCGGCCCGGCGCCAGCGCGCGGCGAGGAAGCCCATGACCGTGACGGCCACGAAGAAGAAGATGAAGACGCCGAGCGCGACGCCGTTGACGCCGTCCTTCATCGCGCCGCCCCCTTGCCGTCCGCGCCCCCGCGACCCGCCCGGTCCCGCTTCCACAGCTTGTACGCGAGCATCGTGAGCGCCGTCGAGATCAGCACCCAGAGCATCTGGTACCAGTAGAAGAACGGGATGCCGATGAACGTCGGGTCGGTCTTGGCGTACGAACCCACCCACAGCATCGCCACGAACGGCGCGAGCAGGCACACGCCGATGACGACCCGCACCGGTGTCACCACCGGCGGTCTCACTTCAGGTGTTTCGGACATGCCACGGCTCCGTCCCCTCGTTGATCACCTGTGTGACGTGCGGGCAATCTAGTGACGGGGCGGCGGCGGGGGAAGACCCCGCTCACATCTCGGCCGGTCGATCTGGCGTTTGAGGTGTGACGAAGCCGTGCAGGTGACGGCGGTGGAGCGTCCCGGCGGGCGGGTCCCGGCGGGGCGCTCAGTCCAGCGGGCGCTTGAGCCGGGCGACGAACTTGTACCGGTCGCCCCGGTACACCGAGCGCACCCACTCCACCGGCCGCCCCGCGTGGTCCAGGGAGTGCCGGGAGAGCATCAGCATCGGCAGACCCACGTCGGTGCCCAGCAGCCCCGCCTCGCGGGGGGTGGCCAGCGAGGTCTCGATGGTCTCCTCGGCCTCGGCCAGATGCACGTCGTACACCTCGGCGAGCGCCGTGTAGAGCGACGTGTACTTCACCAGCGAGCGGCGCAGCGCCGGGAAGCGCTTGGCCGACAGGTGGGTGGTCTCTATCGCCATCGGCTCGCCGTTGGCCATCCGCAGCCGCTCGATGCGCAGCACCCGGCCGCCCGCGGTGATGTCCAGCAGCCCGGCGAGCCGCTCGTCCGCCGTGACGTACCCGATGTCGAGCAGCTGCGAGGTGGGCTCCAGGCCCTGCGCCCGCATGTCCTCGGTGTACGAGGTGAGCTGGAGCGCCTGCGAGACCTTCGGCTTGGCGACGAACGTGCCCTTGCCCTGGATGCGCTCCAGGCGGCCCTCGACCACCAGCTCCTGGAGGGCCTGGCGGACGGTGGTGCGGGAGGTGTCGAACTCGGCCGCGAGCGTGCGCTCGGGCGGCACCGGTGTGCCGGGGGACTGCGTCTCCGTCATGTCGAGCAGGTGCTTCTTCAAGCGGTAGTACTTGGGCACGCGCGCGGTACGGACCACGGTCCCCGCCTCGTTCCCCGCACTGCCGACCTCGGTGCTCATGTTCTGCCTTCCCGGCTCCGGATGCCGAAATCGGCCGGCATCCCCTCGGCCACGGTTCTCATCGTGGCACGGCACGGGCGCACGGGCCCCACCCGCACCCTCCGTGATCTCCTCTGTATAGCGCCGGACCCGCTTTTGGTCTAGTCCACAGACCGGCCCTGGTGGGGACGGGTGGGCCGGGGCCCCGGGCGGCTCAGATGCCCTGCCACTCCGGCTTGTCCGCCCAGGTGTGGCGGAAGTAGTCGGCCAGCTTCAGCTTGGAGGCGGCGGCCTCGTCCACGACGACGGTGGCGTGCGGATGCAGCTGGAGCGCCGAGGCCGGGCAGACGGCGGCGACCGGGCCCTCCACGGTCGCGGCGACCGCGTCCGCCTTGCCCTCCCCGGTGGCCAGCAGGACGAGGTGCCGGGCCTCCAGGATGGTGCCGATGCCCTGGGTGATCACATGGTGCGGGACCTGCGTGACGTCTCCGTCGAAGAAGCGCGCGTTGTCGATCCGGGTCTGCTCGGTGAGCGTCTTGATCCGGGTGCGCGAGGCGAGCGAGGAGCACGGCTCGTTGAACCCGATGTGCCCGTCCGTGCCGATCCCCAGCAGTTGCAGATCGACGCCCCCGGCCGCCGCGAGCGCCCGGTCGTACGCCGCGCAGGCCCCCGGCACGTCGGCCGCCGTGCCGTCCGGGCCGAGGAAGGCGTCCATGCCGATGCCGAGCGGCTCCAGCACCTCGCGGGCGAGCACCGAGCGGTAGGACTCGGGGTGGTCGGCGGGCAGGCCCACGTACTCGTCGAGCTGCGCTATCCGGGCGTGGGAGACGTCCGCCGTGCCCGCGCGCACCCGGGCGGCCAGCGCCCGGTACACGGGCAGCGGGGTGGACCCGGTGGCCACCCCGAGCAGGGCGTCGGGCCTGCGCCGCAGCAGCGCGGCCAGGGCCTCGGCGATCAGCTCGCCGCCCGCCTGCGCGTCCGGGACGATGACAACTTCCACGCTGGGTCCGCCGTTCTGAGAGGTCGGTGGAGGGGCCGGTGAAGAGGCTAGTGGTTTAGACCAATCTAGCAGAGCGGTCCCCGTCGGCCCAGGGGAGAACGGGGTCCGGGCCCCTGTTCCCGGCCCGCGGTGCCCCCGCCGGGACCCCTTCTCGCCGGGCGCCCGGGACGCGTACCGCCGGGCGCATGGACAGGCCGCGTGGTCTAGTCCAGAATGCACGAGGACGCTCTGTTCGAGGTGTCGAACGGGTGTCCCGTACGCAGGACCGAACAGCTTCCGTCCTCCCCGCACAGGAGGGCGGACCGAGGAGACCCGCGGCTCTCTGCCCTGACTGCCCCGACTCCTCGGCCTTCGGCCGACGGGGCCGCACACCCCGTGGCCGATGATGCTCCGGGCTGCGGTGCCGGGAGGGCTGAGGGTCCCTCCCAGGCGCCGCGGCCCGCGGGTGTTTTTTCCGGCCTCCGGAGACCCCCGGTACGCTCGGACCGTGCCCTCCATGAACGAACTCGTACGCCAGCACACCGCTCTCGGTGACTCCGACCTGGAGTGGCTGCACCTGCTGGTCTCGGAGTGGCAGCTGCTCTCCGACCTCTCCTTCGCCGACCTCGTGCTGTGGGTGCCGACCAGCGACGGCGCCCGGTACGTCTCGGTGGCGCAGATGCGCCCCAACACCGGGCCCACCTCCTACCAGGACGACATGGTCGGCCACCTCGTCCCGCGCGGGCGCCGCCCCATGCTGGACGCGGCCCTGGACGAGGGGCGCATCGTGCGCGAGGGCGACCCGGAGTGGCGCGAGGAGGTCCCGGTCCGCGTCGAGTCGATCCCGGTGCGCCGCGAGGGCCGGGTGCTCGGTGTGATCGCCCGCAACACCAACCTGCTCACCGTGCGCACCCCGAGCCGTCTGGAGCTGACCTACCTCCAGAGCGCCTCCGACCTCGCGCAGATGATCGCTGCCGGATCGTTTCCCTTCCCGGAGCAGCAGGTGGACATGGACGCCTCGCCGCGCGTCGGCGACGGTCTGATCCGGCTGGACGCGGACGGCATCGTCCAGTACGCCTCACCGAACGCGCTCTCCGCGTACCACCGGCTGGGGCTCGCCGCCGACCTGCTCGGCCAGGAACTCGGCCAGACCACCGCCGAACTCGCCCCGACGCGGGGCCCGGTGGACGAGGCGCTGGCCAAGGCGGCGAGCGGCTGGGCGCCCCGCGAGTTCGAGATCGAGGCCAGCGACGGCGTCATCCAGTTCCGTGCCATCCCGCTCAAACCCAAGGGCACCCGCATCGGTTCACTCGTGCTCTGCCGGGACGTCACCGAACTGCGCCGCCGCGAGCGCGAGTTGATCACCAAGGACGCGACCATCCGGGAGATCCACCACCGGGTGAAGAACAACCTCCAGACGGTGGCGGCCCTGTTGCGGCTCCAGGCCCGGCGCATCGAGTCCGAACGCGGGCGGGAGGCACTGGAGGAGGCGGTCCGCCGGGTCGGCTCGATCGCCATCGTCCATGAGACGCTGTCCCAGAACCTGGACGAGCGGGTGGAGTTCGACGACATCGCGGACCGGGTGCTGGCGATGGTCGCGGAGATCTCGCCGGGCAAGGTGACCGGCCGTCGCACCGGGCGCTTCGGGATACTCGACGCCGAGATCGCCACCCCGCTGTCGATGGTGCTCACCGAGATCCTGCAGAACGCGCTGGAACACGGCTTCCGGCAGGGCGACACCGGCACCGTCGAGGTCTCGGCGGTACGCGGCGGCACCACCAAGGAGGCCCGGCTGCTGGTCACCGTGCAGGACGACGGCGTCGGCCTGCCCGAGGGGTTCGACCCGCACCGCTCGGGCAACCTCGGCCTGCAGATCGTACGGACCCTGGTGGAGGGCGAGTTGGGCGGCACCTTCGACATGGTCCCGGCGCCGGGGCACGGGACGCGGGTGATCCTGGACCTTCCGGTACCGGCGCAGAAGTAGCGCGACCGGCTTGTCCGGCAGGGGAGTCGCCGGTTCCGGACCAGCCGTCCCGGACAGCAAAAAGCCCCGGACCATGAGGTCCGAGGCTCGTGCTCGCTGCTGCTCTGCTCACGCTAAGCGCATCGGGGGTACTGCGCGCTGCGGCTCGGGGGCGGGAGATGCGTACGCGCTGTACGCGCCGCCAAGCTCAGGCTGTCGGCAGGGTGGGAGTTGTCAGGCGGAGGCCTGACGAGCCCGGTTGCGGGCGGCGCGGCGCTTCATGGCGCGACGCTCGTCCTCGCTGAGACCACCCCAGACGCCGGAGTCCTGACCGGACTCGAGCGCCCACTGCAGACACTGCTCCATCACCGGGCAGCGACGGCAGACGGCCTTGGCTTCCTCGATCTGCAGCAGCGCGGGACCGGTGTTGCCGATGGGGAAGAAGAGCTCGGGGTCTTCCTCGCGGCAAACGGCGTTGTGACGCCAGTCCATGGCTGCTACCTCTCCTTGGTATTTCACGTACGGTGCTTGTGAATGTGAACGCTTTCACGAATCCCTCAACAAGTGAAGGGCCGATCACCGAGGCTTCCCACGGTGAGGTCCTGAGTTCGAAGAGGGGTTCCGGTGGTCTACGGGAGCCGATGTCGCGGGCCGTCCCGACCGCCACGTAGAGACTCGCAAACCTCAGCGGCGGATACAACCCCTTCTGGAAGATTTTTTTTGATTCCTCGGTGTCAACTGGCTCACAGCCGTACTTCCAGAGGGTGGAGTGTGGCCTAAACGTTCGAGTGAAAGGACTTTCGGTCGTTCCGCTCACACAATCACACGCAGTGCGCGGCGTACGCCTGTGAACGTCACGCTCGTTCGCAGCCCCAGGTGGTCGCCGTCCATCTGAAGGGGCAGCGGCGCCTTCGAATGCAAGGTGAACCGGTCCAGGTCGTGCAGGGCCGCGGCATGCCTGCCGTGGGGTCCCCGCTCG
The DNA here is from genome assembly GCF_019104725.1 of Streptomyces corallincola. Classification (GTDB taxonomy): domain Bacteria; phylum Actinomycetota; class Actinomycetes; order Streptomycetales; family Streptomycetaceae; genus Streptomyces; species Streptomyces corallincola. The sequence goes on from NZ_JAHRXF010000002.1 coordinate 165,049, forward strand.
GGGGACGAACCGAGCAATTGCACCGCGTACCGGGCGACCGAGGTGGTCGAGAGGCGGCTGAGACCGAGTACGTCGAGTCCGGCGTCGAACGTGGCCCTGGGGGAGGTGTACATCGGGCGATTGCCGAGATACGTCCACGGCGAGGTGTTCGACACTATGGCGACCACGAGTTCGGACAGCGGTTCCGCGTCCGGGCGTTCCAGTGTGATCGTCCCGTGCCGCCGGTGCTGCTCGCCGAGGAATTGCCGGACCACCTGACGCACGTACAGCGCGTGGGTGGATTTCCTGCCCAACTCCCGCTGCTGCTCGACCCGGCCCACCACACCCGCGTCGAATCCCAGTCCGGCGTTGAAGGTGAACCAGCGGTCCGGCACCGCCTCGTCCTCGGTGCCCGGCGTGCCCGAGGCCAGCCCGAGCCCGACGACCCGCTCCCGGCGCTCGCGCAGCGCGTCCAGCAGCGCGCCGGTCGCCTCGACCGGGTCGTTGGGGAGCCCGAGGGCCCGCGCGAAGACGTTGGTGGAACCGCCGGGCACCACCGCGAGCCCCGGCAGCCGGTCCGGGTCGGGGCCGTCGTGCAGCAGTCCGTTGACCACCTCGTTGACGGTGCCGTCGCCGCCGAGCGCCACGACCAGCTCGACGTCGTCGCTCTCGGCCGCCTGCCGACCGAGGTCGCGGGCGTGACCCCGGTACTCCGTGGCCACCACGTCCAGCTTCATCTCGCTGGCGAGCGCGTGGATCAGGACGTCGCGTCTGCGTGCGCTGGTGGTGGTTGCCGCCGGGTTGACCACGAGAAGTGCACGCATGCAGGGCAGCGTACCTACTGGGAAGTACCCGGCCCAGACCGAGGTGTGGATCGGGTAAGAGGAGAGGGCGTGAGTCCGGACACGCGGGGGCCGTGAGCCCGGACACGCCCCGGCCCCGGCGCGTACGGCACGGGGCTACGCTTCCGGGGTGAGCAGTGAGCAGAACACCACCCCGGAGCGGAACACCCCCGCGGTCGGCGGCACCGCCGAGCAGGGGGCGCCGAACGGACCCCGCCCGCGCCGTCTGACGTACGCCGCCGCACTGGCCGCGCTGGAGGGCGCCGGGCTGGTCGTCGGCGGCGGGTGGACGCTGGTCCTCGGCCTCACCGGAAACCCCGACGGCCGCCAGCAGGCCCTCACCCTGGGCGTCACCCTGATCGTGCTGGCCCTGCTCCCGCTGCTCGCCGCGCGCGGACTGCTGCTGCGCCGGAGCTGGAGCCGGGGCCCGGCCGTCATCACCCAGCTCATGGCCCTGCCGGTCGCCTACAACCTGCTCCAGGCCGAGAGCATGGCGATCCCGGTCGGCATCGTGCTGGCCGTCGTCGCCATCGCCTCGCTGGTCCTGCTGGTGAACCCGGCGACGACCCGCGCCCTGGGCATCAGGACGCCGGGCCGCACGGAGTAGCCCCCGCCGTCCGGGAGGGCCGTCCGCGCCGGGTCGCCTACTCCTCGACGAGCAGCCGTTCCCGCAGCTGGGCCAGGGTGCGGGCCAGCAGCCGGGAGACGTGCATCTGCGAGATGCCGACCTCCTGCGCGATCTGCGACTGGGTCATGTTCCCGAAGAACCGCAGCAGCAGGATGCGCTTCTCGCGCGGCGGCAGATCCTCCAGCAGCGGCTTCAGGGACTCGCGGTACTCGACGCCCTCCAGCGCCTCGTCCTCCGCGCCCAGGGTGTCCGCGACCGCCGGTGACTCGTCGTCGGTGTCGGGCACGTCCAGGGAGAGCGTGGAGTAGGCGTTGGCGGACTCCAGGCCCTCCAGCACCTCCTCCTCGGAGATGGCGAGCTTCTCGGCCAGTTCGTGCACGGTCGGGGAACGGCCGTGCAGCTGCGACAGCTCCGCGGTCGCCGTGGTCAGCGCGAGCCGCAGCTCCTGGAGCCGACGCGGCACCCGCACCGCCCAGCCCTTGTCCCGGAAGTGCCGCTTGATCTCACCGACCACGGTCGGGGTGGCGTAGGTGGAGAACTCCACCCCGCGCTCCGGGTCGAAGCGGTCCACCGACTTGATGAGACCGATGGTGGCGACCTGGGTGAGGTCGTCCAGCGGCTCGCCCCGGTTGCGGAACCGGCGCGCCAGGTGCTCGACCAGCGGCAGATGCATCCGCACCAGCCGGTTGCGCAGCTCCGCGTACTCGGGGCTGCCGTCCTTGAGCGTGCGCAGCTCGACGAAGAGCGCACGCGCGCCACTGCGGTCCTGCGGGTCGTGCCGCCCGGCCCGCACCGGCTCGGCGCCCGCGTCCTTCTCGGCGTACCGCTCGTGCTCGCTCATCGTCCCGCCCGTAGCCCTTCCCCCGGCCCTCGCCCGCGCGCCGGGCGCGGAACCGGCCCCGTCGCGCTCCGCGGAGGGTGTGCTCCGCACGGTGCCGTCGCCGCCCCCGGCGGCGTCCTGCTCCGGGTGCGGTCTGGCCTGCTCGGGGATGGCCTCGACGCCTTCCGGCACCCGCCGTGCGTCGTCGGCCGAGCCGCCGTCCCCCGTCCGCAGCTCGCGTGTGCCGCGCTCTTCGTCCCGCACCGGACCGTCCCCGTTCCTCACGCCGGACCGGGGCCGGCGCCGCGCTGTTTGTAGAGGCTGATGGACACCGTCCGGTCCTCGTCCACGGCGGACGACACCTTGCCCGCGAGCGCCGAGAGCACCGTCCAGGCGAAGGTGTCGCGGGAGGGCGCGTGGCCGTCGGTGGTCGGCGCGGCCACGGTGACCTCGAGGGAGTCGTCCACCAGCCGGAAGACGCAGCTCAGCACCGAGCCGGGCACGGCCTGCTGGAGGAGGATCGCGCACGCCTCGTCCACGGCGATACGGAGATCCTCGATCTCGTCCAGGGTGAAGTCCAAACGAGCCGCGAGACCGGCCGTGGCCGTACGCAGCACCGACAGGTAGGCACCCGCGGCAGGCAGCCGGACTTCCACGAAGTCCTGGGTCGCGGGCTCGCCAGCGATCTGGGACACCCTCACCTCCAAGGTGGTACAGGCTTTACGGGGCCGAGGGTCGCCCCCCGGAGTAACGCACACGTGCTTCCGCGGTGACGCTATCGCGCTGCGAACGGTCTTGTCCTCGGGACCCCGACCCTGGCGTCACTCACAGTAAAGCTCCGGACACGCTCCGTGTCTAGGGGGTCGGCGCTCCCAAATGGGAAGTACGTGCGCCGGGTTGACGTACCCGGACCCCGGACGCCCGAACCTTCCCGGCGGCGCCCCGGCGGCGGCGCGCTGCCCCCGCAGGTGCAGTGTCACACGAGCAGGGGGTCGCGCACACGTGTGCGGCACCGGCGGGACGGCCCCGTGGGCGCCGGGCCGTCCCGGTCGTCGGACCGGGCCGTCCCGCCGGTGCCGGGTCAGGCCAGGACGTGGTCCACGAAGCACCACCGCCAGTTCTCGCCGGGCTCGTGGGTGCGCATCACGGGGTGCCCGGTGGACTCGAAGTGCTCCGTCGCGTGCCGTCCCGGCGAGGAGTCGCAGCAGCCGACATGGCCGCAGGACAGGCAGATCCGGAGCTGCACCGGGTGCGTGCCCCGCGCGAGGCACTCCGGGCAGGTCTCGCTCAGCGGTATGGGCTCCGGGTGCGGCAATGCCTCGACGTGCGTGCACTGTTTCATGATGGCCAGATTACGACGGGTGTGCGGGTGGCCGCGCGAAAACGAGGGTGGGCGAGAAGTATGGACGTGATGCCGCTGCTGTTGCTGGTGGCGGGCAGTGCGGCGGTCGCGGCGGCGGCCCGGCGCGGCCCGGTTCCGGCACCGCTGCTGCTGGTCGCGGTGGGCCTGGCCGTCTCCTACGTCCCCGGCGTGCCCGACTACACCCTCGACCCCGAGGTCGTCCTGCCGCTGCTGCTGCCCCCGCTGCTCTACACGTCCGCGAGCGACAGCTCGTACCTCGGGCTGCGCGCCCAGGTCAGGCCGGTGGCGCTGCTCTCCGTCGGGTACGTGCTGTTCGCCACCTTCGTCGTCGGCTGGGTCGCGTACCGGCTGGTCCCCGGACTGCCGCTGACCGCCGCGCTGGTGCTCGGCGCGGTCGTCGCGCCGCCGGACGCGGTCGCCGCCACCGCGGTCGCCCGCCGGGTCGGGCTGCCGTCCCGGATCACCACCATCCTCCAGGGCGAGTCCCTGATGAACGACGCCACCGCGATCACCGCGTACAAGGTGGCCCTCGCGGCGGCCGTCGGTGAGGGCGCCACCTGGGCGGGCGGCATCCTGGAGTTCGTGATCGCCGCCGTAGGCGGTGTCGGGGTCGGCCTGGTGCTCATGGCGCCCCTGCACTGGCTCCGCACCCACCTGCGGGAACCACTGATCCAGAACACCCTCTCCCTGCTGATCCCGTTCGCCGCCTACGCCATCGCGGAGCAGGTGCACGCCTCCGGTGTGCTCGCGGTGGTCGTCGTCGCGCTCTACCTCGGGCATCGCGCCTGGGAGGTCGATTTCGCCACCCGTCTCCAGGAGGACGCGGTGTGGAAGATGGTCGCCTTCGTCCTGGAGTCGGCGGTCTTCGCGCTGATCGGCCTCCAACTGCCGGTCGTGCTCAAGGGAATCGTGGAGTACGCGGGCGGGCGGGCCGCCTGGTACGCCGTCGCGCTGTTCGCCGCCGTGGTCGTCACCCGGTTCGTCTGGGTCTACCCGGCCACCTTCCTGCCCCGGCTGCTGTCGGCGCGGGTGCGGCGGCGCGAGCAGAACCCGACCTGGCGGGGCGCGATGGTCACCTCGTGGGCCGGGATGCGGGGCGTGGTCTCGCTCGCCATCGCCTTCTCCATCCCGGCCACCGTGCACGGCGCCCCCTTCCCGGAGCGCAACCTGATCCTGTTCCTGACGTTCACCACCGTCATCGGCACCCTGGTCGTGCAGGGGCTGAGCCTGCCCCCGATGATCCGGCTGCTGCGCTTCCCCGGCCGGGACCGGCAGGCCGAGACGCTCGCGGAGGCCAACGCCCAGGCGCAGGCGTCGCTGGCCGCCGAGACCCGCCTCGACGAACTCCTCACCGACGAGCGCAACGCGCTGCCCCCGCCGCTCGCCGACCGGCTCCGCCGGGCCCTGGAGCGCCGCCGCAACGCCGTCTGGGAACGGCTCGGCCAGGCCAACCCGGTCACCGGCGAATCCGTGGACGACACCTACAGCCGACTGTCCCGCGAGATGATCGGCGCCGAACGCGCGGTCTTCGTCCGGCTGCGGGACGGGCGCTTCATCGACGACGAGATGCTGCGGGCGCTGCTGCGGAGACTGGACCTGGAGGAGGCGGCGATCTACCGCGAGGCGGGGTAGAGCGCCTGCGGGCGCCCTTCGTCCGGGAACGGGCGCCCGGTGATCACCGCCGCGACCGACGACCCGCGCGGGAACGCCCCTTCGGCGGCCAGGGCGACCAGTCCCCACAGCAGCTTGGCGACATAGAGGCGTTCCACACCGAACCCGTGCCGCTGCTCGAAGTCCCTTGCGAACGCGTCCAGTTCGGGTGTCGTGCGGGCGTAACCCCCGCAGTGGAAACGGTCGTCGAGGGACCACGTGCCGGTGCGGGCGCCGAACGCGCGCTCCTGGAGGGCCCGCACCTCGCCGCCGAGGAATCCGCCCTTCAACACCGGTACGCCCAGCGCCCGTTGCCCCGCGTCGAGTCCCGCGGCGAGGCCCGCGAGGGTGCCGCCGGTGCCGCAGGCGACGGCCACCGTGTCGGCGGCGCCCCGCAGTTCGGCGCCGAGGGCACGGCAGCCGCGTACCGCCGCGGTGTTGCTGCCGCCCTCCGGGACGACGTACGCGTCCTCCGCGTCCGCCGCGCGCAGCAGCGCCGCCAGGATCTCCGGCTCGTGCTTGCGCCGGTACGCCGCCCGGTCCGCGAAGTGCAGCCGCATGCCGTCGGCCGCGCACCGGGCCAGCGACGGGTTCAGCGGGCGCCGGGCCAGTTCGTCGCCGCGCACCACGCCCACGGTGCCGAAGCCCAGCAGGCGGCCCGCCGCCGCCGTCGCCCGCAGATGGCTGGAGTACGCCCCGCCGAACGTGACCAGCGGGCGGCCCCCCGCCGCTACCAGGTTCGGCACCAGCTTGCGCCACTTGTTGCCGATCAGCTCCGGGTGGATCAGATCGTCCCGCTTGAGCAGCAGCCGTACGCCGTACCGCTCGAACCGGTCGTCCCGGACGGGGACCAGGGGGGAGGGGAGCCGGGGTGTGACGGTCAGAGGGTCGCCGGGGTGGACACCGGGGTCGGTGCCGGACGGGTCTCCGGGATTCGTCGCGGGCTGCTTCCCGGGATCGGCGCTGGTCACGTCCCCATTGTTCCGGGCCGCCCGGCGGGCCCGCGCGCCGGGGCGGGCGGGGGAGTGGCGGTGGCCGGGGTCAGTCCTTGAGGCGCTCCTCGATCCGGCCGCGCAGCCAGGACATGGTGAAGCCGCGCGGATCGATCTTGCCCGGCTGCCACTCCAGATGGCCGATGACCGAGCGTTCGGTCCAGCCGTGATGGCGGCAGATCGCGGCCGAGGCCCGCACGATGGTCTCCAACTGGGCCTTCGGCCAGGGGTCTTCGCCGTCACCGAGGTTCTCGCACTCGAAGCCGTAGAAGTGCGGGTTGCCGTCGGTGTTCGCCTCGTTGTCGGGCGGCAGGCGCTTCTCCGCGATCACCGCGCGCAGTACGTCGTCGTCACCGAGCCCGGCGTGGTTGGCGCGGCCGTGGCCGACGAGGTGCAGTGTGCCGTCCTTGGTGATCACGCCGTGGCAGAGCGGGCCCGGCAGATCGGGGCGGCCGTCGCGGCAGAGCCGTACGGTCGCCGCGCTGCCCGTGGTCGCCGTGTGGTGGATCATCACGCCGTTCACGGGCCCCCAGGGCCCCTTGTGGTCGCGGTTGTGGTGCCGCCAGTCGCCTTCCTCCACGACGCGGACACCCTCGGCCCGCAGTGCGGCCAGGAACGCGCTCGCGGACATGGGTGTGGCCACGGCGGCCTCCTTCGGGTCGTGCCGCGGAGCCGCCCGTCGCGGCCCCGTCGTACCGGTGGTGCTCCTGTTGCGCGGGCTTGTCCCGCTGCTTCTCCAACGAGCGTTCGGGGCCCCGGCGTTCACTTGGGGGGCGAACCGGTCCGAAACGGCGCCGGGCGGGCCGCGATCCCCCTTTCTGCCCAGTAGTGCGATGATCCATTCCCCCTCTTTCGGGTAATGGCGTGCGCACGGTGCGTGATGGAAAGCTCGGGTGCGAGACCGGTGTGCGACTCGGCACCGGCCACATACATCGAGAGGGATTCTTTCTATGTCGGTAGGCGAAGAGGTCCGCACGGAACAGGGGAAGCCGCAGCAGTCCCTCGGCACCGCGGCTGCGCGGAACCTGGCCACCACCACCAAGTCCGTCCCGCAGATGCAGGAGATCACCTCCCGCTGGCTGCTGCGCTCCCTCCCCTGGGTGGACGTGCAGGGCGGCACGTACCGGGTGAACCGGCGGCTGACGTTCGCGGTCGGGGACGGCCGCATCACGTTCGTCAAGACCGGCGACCAGGTCGAGGTCATCCCCGCCGAACTGGGCGAACTCCCCGCGCTGCGCTCGTACGAAGACCTGGAGACGCTCTCCGAACTGGCCCGCCGCTGCCGCCGCCGGGACTACGCGCCGGGCGAGGTGGTCGCCTCCTTCGGCAGCCGTACGGAAGAGGTGCACCTGCTGGCCCACGGCCGCGTCGAGAAGGTCGGCACCGGCCCGTACGGCGACGACGCGGTGCTCGAAGTGCTCGGTGACGGCTCCTACTTCGGTGAGCAGGCCCTGCTCGACCCGGAGGCCATCTGGGAGTACACCGCCCGCGCCGACACCGCGTGCACGATGCTGACCCTGAGCCGTCAGGACTTCGAACAGGTCGCCGAGCGCTCCGATTCGCTGCGCGAGCACCTGGAGGAGCTGCGCACGCTGCCCGACCAGGACACCAACAAGTACGGCGAGAAGGCCGTCGAGCTGGCGTCCGGCCACAGCGGCGAGGCCGACATCCCGCACACCTTCGTGGACTACGACGCCCGTCCCCGCGAGTACGAACTGAGCATCGCCCAGACCGTGCTGCGCATCCACTCCCGTGTGGCCGACCTCTACAACCAGCCGATGAACCAGACCGAGCAGCAGCTGCGGCTCACGGTCGAGGCGCTGAAGGAGCGCCAGGAACACGAGCTGGTCAACAACCGGGACTTCGGCCTGCTGCACAACTGCGAGTACGACCAGCGCCTCCAGCCGCACGACGGGGTGCCCAGCCCGGACGACCTGGACGAACTCCTCAGCCGTCGGCGCGGCACCAAGTTCTTCCTGGCCCACCCGCGCGCCATCGCGGCCTTCGGGCGCGAGCTGAACAAGCGCGGACTGAACCCGGAGACCATCGACCTCGGCGGCAACCGCATCCCGACCTGGCGCGGGGTGCCGTTGTACCCGTGCAACAAGATCCCGGTCACCCCGGAGCGCACCACCTCGATCATCGCCATGCGTACCGGCGAGGCCGAGCAGGGTGTGATCGGCCTGCGCCAGTCCGGCATCCCGGACGAGATCGAGCCGAGCCTGTCGGTGCGGTTCATGGGCATCAACGAGCAGGCGATCATCAAGTACCTCGTGACGGCGTACTACTCGGCGGCCGTCCTCGTCCCCGACGCCCTCGGCGTCCTGGAGAACGTCGAGATCGGCCGGTGGCGGTGACGCCGGTCCACCGCACCGGTACGTTCCCGCCCTCCGGGGCGGGAGCGCACCGGGGGTACGTGTCCCGCGGGTCCGGGGCGACCCGCGGGATCGGGGAGGGTCAGGGGGAGGGATGCGCATGGCCGAGTTCATGACGGAGACCACGAAGTCCCCGGCGGGTGTCGGTGAACAGCGCGGCCCGCGACCGGGCGGGGACCCGGCGGACGCCGGGCGGCCGCACGGGCGGCTCGACGGGCCTCCCGACGCGCGGCTCGACGGTCTTCTCGACGCGTCTCCCGACGCGCGGCTCGAAGGCCATGAGGCGGCCGTCCTCCTGGAGCGCACCCGCGACCGGGTGGACCCCGAACTCCGCGCGGCGCTGGGCACGTTGCCGACCGCCATGCGCCGCGTGTCGCTCTACCACTTCGGCTGGCAGCACACGGACGGCAGCCCGGCCACCGGCAACGCGGGCAAGGCGATCCGGCCCGCGCTGGTCCTCGCGGCGGCCGCCGCGCTCGGCGGTACGGCGGCCGGTACGGCGGCGGTCCGTGCCGCAGCCGCGGTCGAACTGATCCACAACTTCACGCTGTTGCACGACGACGTGATGGACCGCGACACCGCGCGCCGCCACCGCCCCACGGCCTGGACGGTGTTCGGGGTGCCCGACGCGATCCTCGCCGGGGACGCCATGCAGGCGCTCGCGCTCCGGCTGCTGGCCGAGGACCCGCACCCCGCCGCCGCGCGGGCCGCCGCCCGGCTGGCGCACTGCGTCGTGGAACTCTGCGAGGGCCAGCACACCGACACCGCGCTGGAGAGCCGCCCGCCGCACGAGGTGACGCTCGCCGAGGTGCTCACGATGGCCGAGGCCAAGACCGGCGCGCTGCTCGGCTGCGCCTGCGCACTCGGCGCGCTGTACGCGGGCGCCGACGACGACGCGGTGGCCGCGATGGACGGGTTCGGGCGGCAGGCCGGGCTCGCCTTCCAGCTCATCGACGACGTGATCGGCATATGGGGCGACCCGCGCCGCACCGGCAAACCCGCCGGTGCCGACCTCGCGGTCCGCAAGAAGTCCCTGCCGGTCGTCGCCGCCCTCACCTCCGGCACCCCGGCGGCGGCCGAACTCGCCGCGCTCTACAGCCGCCCGCACCTCCCCGACGCGGGCGGCGACGACGGCGGGATCGCGCGCATCACCCTCGCCGTCGAGCGGGCGGGCGGCCGGGACTGGGCCCAGGCCGAGGCGGCGGACCGGATGGCACGGGCCATGCAGGAACTGACCCGTGCCGTACCCGTGCCGGAGGCGGCGGGCGGGCTGCTGTCCCTGGCGGAGTTCGTCACCCGCCGCTCCAGCTGACCCACCCGGCCCTTCCCGGCCCGGACCCCGGAGCCCCCGGGTCCGCGCGGCCCCTGACCCCGCGCGGCCCCGGTGGCCCCGGTCACACTCCGGCCCCGCGCACCCCCACTGCGCGCGGGGCCGGTTCCAGCGGCTCTACGGTGGCCGTATGCCGAAACTCCCCCCGATCCTCCACCTCACCGAGCGGGCCCACTGGGAAGCGGCCCGCGCGGCGGGCTCGTACGAACGCTCCACGCGGGGTCGCACGCTCGCGGAGGAGGGCTTCATCCACTTCTCCACCCGCGACCAGCTCCCGCGCGTGGCCGCCTTCCTCTACGGCGCCGACGGCCCGCACGACCTCGTGGTCCTGGTGGTGGACCCCAATGTCCTGACGGCACCGCTGAAATGGGAGGTCATGCCCCCGCACGGCGAGGAGTTCCCGCACCTGTACGGCCCGCTGCCGGTGTCGGCGGTGGTGGCCGTGGAGGAGTGGGAACGCTGAGCCGAGCTGCGGAGGCGGGGAACCCGGCTCAGTCGGCGGACGGCCGCTGAAGGAACCGCAGCATGTTCCCGGCCGGGTCCCGGAACGCGCAGTCCCGCACGCCGTACGGCTGGTCGGTGGGCTCCTGGAGCACGTCCCCACCTGCCTCGCGGACCCGCGCGTACAGCGCGTCGCAGTCGGCGGTGGTGAAGATGACGCCCCGCAGCAGCCCCTTGGCGAGCAGCTCCGCGACGGCCCGCTTGTCGGCGGGGGAGATGTCGGGGCTCGCGCCCGGCGGCTCCAGCACGATCTCCACGTCCGGCTGGAGCGGCGACCCCACGGTCACCCACCGCATCCCCTCGAAGCCCACGTCGTCGCGGACCTCCATACCGAGCACGTCACAGTAGAAGTGCAGCGCCTTGTCGTGGTCGTCCACGGCGATGAAACACTGCTTGAGTCTCAGGTCCATGCGTCCACGCTAGGTGGTGAGCCTTCTGCGGGGCCTGGTCAGTGACCGTGCCACGCAGGGCGGAATCACGGCGCTCTCCTCGTGCGGAGCCGCGCGGTAGGCGCTCGGCGTCCGCCCCACCAACTCCGTGAACCGCGAGCTGAACGACCCCAGCGACGTGCACCCCACTGCGAAGCACACCTCGGTCACGCTCATCCCCCCGCCCCGCAGCAACGCCTTCGCGCGTTCCACCCGCCGCGTCATCAGATACGCGTACGGCGTCTCCCCGTAGGCCGCGCGGAAACTCCGCTGGAAATGCCCCACCGACATGTGCGCCCCGCGCGCCAGCTCCGCCATGTCCAACGCCTCGGCGAACTCCCGGTCCATCCGGTCCCGGGCCCGCCTGAGCCGCCGCAGATCGTCCAGTTCCACCACCTCAGCCTGACACAGGGCGGGAAAAGACCGCACCCGGCCCGCGAACCCGCCCGAACGCGGCGGTGTGCGGACCGGGTGCGGCCGGAAATCCTCGGCGACCTCGGCCGGAAGGGTGCCCCGGAGGGGTCAGGCCTTCTTGGTCTCCCAGAAGATCTTGTCGATCTGGGCGATGTAGTCCAGCGCCTTCTGGCCCGTCGCCGGGTCGGTGGACGCCTTGGCGGCCGAGAGGGCCTTCAGGGTGTCGTTGACGAGCTGGTGCAGCTCGGGGTACTTCTCGAAGTGCGGAGCCTTGAAGTAGTCACTCCAGAGCACGGACACGTGGTGCTTGGCCAGCTCCGCGCGCTGCTCCTTGATGACCGTGGCGCGCGCCTGGTAGTGCGCGTCGTCATTGCCGGCCATCTTCTCCTGGACGGCCTTCACGGACTCCGCCTCGATGCGGGCCTGGGCCGGGTCGTACACGCCGCAGGGCAGGTCGCAGTGGGCGCTGACCTGGACCTTGGGGGCAAACAGGCGGGAAAGCATGGAGCATTCCTTCCTCGTGATCGTCTTCTCAGGTGCGACATTACTCCCTGAGAGGCGTGTTTTCCTGGGTGCCCCCTTGGGCCCGGGACGAAAGTCCGGGGTCAGACTGGGACTGGTGGAGCAACGGACCGGGGAGGTGCCGGAATGCCGGAGCTGTCGCGGGAGACGGAGCGGGACCGAGGGCCGGAGGCGGGCCGGGGCGGGGGCGGGGCGCCGCCGTTCGGTCTTGCCGAGGTGACCGGCCCGTCGATGGTGCCCACCCTGCGCCACGGCGACCGCCTGCTGCTGCGGTACGGAGCCGCGATCAGGCCGGGTGACGTCGTCGTCCTGCGCCACCCCTTCCAGCAGGACCTGCTGGTCGTCAAACGTGCCGTGGAGCGGCGCGAGGGCGGCTGGTGGGTGCTCGGGGACAACCCGTACGCCGGGGGCGACAGCACCGACTACGGGGTGGTGCCCGAGGACCTCGTCCTCGGGCGGGCCTGGCTGCGCTACCGGCCGCTCGGCGCCGACCGGCGCTCCCCGTTCGGGGTGGCCCGCTGGGCGCTCTCCGCCGCGCGCCCGCTGCTCTCCGGCCGCTCGGCCTCCAGACGTTTGCGGGCCCGGTAGGCGGCCACGTTGGCACGGGTCGCGCAGCGGTCCGAGCAGTAGCGCCGGGAGCGGTTGGTGGACGTGTCGAGGTAGGCGTTGCGGCACGGCGCGGCCTGGCACAGCCCGAGCCGGTCCACGCCGAACTCCGTGAGGTGGAAGGCGAGCCCCATCGCGGCGATGGCGGCGAACCCGGCGGTGGCGTTGGACGGGTGGTCGGCCAGGTGCATGTGCCACAGCGGGCGGCCGTCGTCGTCGCGGTGGTCGTGCCCGGAGATCTGCGGGCTGACCGGGAACTCCAGCAGCAGCGAGTTGAGCAGGTCCACCGCGAGCGTCTCGTCGCCCCCGTCGGCCGCCTCGAAGACCGACCGCAGACGCGCCCGCACCGACCGGAACCGGGTCACGTCGGCGTCCGTCGCGCGCCGCGCGGCCGAGGAGTTGGCGCCGAACAGGTCGCGGACCGCCTCGACCGAGGTCAGCACGTCCTTGCCCCGGACCGGCTCCTCGCTGTTGACGAGACGTACGGCGTAATCCGAGTAATAGGCGAGTTCCACTTATAGTCCTTACGGTGGTGCTCTAGGGTCGGTCCGCGCGGTCGGGTAACAGCCGGTCGTGGTTCAAGGGTATTACGTGGCTGCTGCGGAGAACGGGGTCTTTCATGAGCGACGGCGTCGGCGTCACCGGTACGGACTGGGCGGCCTGGCAGCGGAGCTGGGACCGGCAGCAGGAGTGGTACATGCCCGACCGGGAGGACCGGTTCCGGATCATGCTGGACATGGTGGAGGCCCTCGCCGGTCCCGCGCCCCGCGTCCTCGACCTCGCCTGCGGCACCGGCACCGTCACCGCCCGGCTCCTCGACCGCTTCCCCGGTGCCGTCAGCACCGGCGTCGATCTCGACCCGGCCCTGCTGGCCATCGCCCGCGGCACCTTCGACGGCGACGACCGGGTCACCCTCGTCACCGCCGACCTCAAGGACCCCGGCTGGACCGGCCTGCTGCCGTACGACGCGTACGACTGCGTGCTCACCGCGACCGCGCTGCACTGGCTGCGCAGCGAACCGCTCGCCGTGCTCTACCGGCAGCTCGCCCAACTGGTGCGCGACGGCGGGGTGTTCATGAACGCCGATCACATGATCGACGAGGCCACGCCCCGGATCAACGCCGCCGAGCGTGCCCAGCGGCACGCCCGGATGGACCTGGCACGGAAGCGGGGCGCCCTCGACTGGGCCGACTGGTGGGCGCTCGCCGCCGCCGACCCGGTCCTCGCCGGACCGACCGCCCGCCGCTTCGAGATCTACGGCGAGCACGCCGACGGCGACATGCCCTCCGCCGCCCGGCACGCCGAGATCCTGCGCGCCGCCGGGTTCGCGGAGGCCCGGCCGGTCTGGTGCTCGCCGTCCGACACGCTGCTCCTCGCCGTCAAGTAGCCCACCGGGCACACGGAACGAGGGGCGGTACGGGACATCCCGTACCGCCCCTCGTCCGAGAACCGTCGCTCACGCCCCGACGGTCAGAGCACCTTGGACAGGAACGACTGGGTCCGCTCGTGCCGCGGATTGGTGAGCACCTCGCGCGGGTGGCCGGACTCGACGACCACGCCGTCGTCCATGAAGACCAGGCTGTCGCCGACCTCGCGGGCGAAGCCCATCTCGTGCGTGACGACGACCATCGTCATGCCCGACTCGGCCAGGTCCCGCATGACGTCCAGGACGTCACCGACCAGCTCCGGGTCGAGCGCCGAGGTCGGCTCGTCGAACAGCATCAGCTTGGGGTCCATCGCCAGCGCGCGGGCGATGGCCACCCGCTGCTGCTGGCCGCCGGAGAGCTGCGAGGGGTAGTTCCCGGCCTTGTCGGCCAGCCCCACCCGCTCCAGCAACTGCGTCGCCCGCTCGCGGGCCTGCGCCCGGCTGACGCCCTTGACCTGCACCGGAGCCTCGATGACGTTCTCGACGGCCGTCATGTGCGGGAACAGGTTGAAGCGCTGGAACACCATGCCGATGTCCCGCCGCTTCAGCGCGACCTCGCTGTCCTTCAGCTCGTACAGCCGGTCGCCCTTCTGGCGGTAGCCGACCAGCTCGCCGTCCACCCACAGGCGCCCGGCGTTGATCTTCTCCAGGTGGTTGATGCACCGCAGGAAGGTGGACTTGCCGGAGCCGGACGGGCCGATCAGGCAGAACACCTCGCCGGGCCGGACCTCCAGGTCGATGCCCTTGAGGACCTCCACCGGACCGAAGGACTTGTGCACGCCCTCCGCCCGGACCATCGGCACGTCCCGCTTCCGCGCGGTCTCCGTGGTGCTGGGCTGCTCGCTCATGCCGTGACCTTCCTGCTGGAGAAGGTCGTCAGATGCGCCCTGACCTTCTGCCACGGGGTCGGCGGCAGGCTCCGGCTGGAGCCGCGGGCGTAGTACCGCTCGACGTAATACTGGCCCACGCTCAGCACCGAGGTCATGATCAGGTACCAGGCGGCGGCGAGGAAGTACATCTCCACCGGGGCACCGGAGTTCTGCCCGATGTCCTGGGCGTAGCGGAACAGTTCGGGGTACTGGACGACCGACACCAGGGAGGTCGTCTTCAGCATGTTGATGACCTCGTTGCCGGTGGGCGGCACGATCACCCGCATGGCCTGCGGGATGACGATCCGGCGCAGCGTCTTCCCGTGGCTCATGCCGAGCGCGTGCGCGGCCTCCGTCTGGCCCTCGTCCACCGCGAGCAGACCGGCGCGGCAGATCTCCGCCATGTACGCGGCCTCGTTGAGACCCAGGCCGAGCAGCGCCGTCAGGAGCGGGGTCATGAAGTCCGACCACTCGTCCTTGTAGAGTGGCCCGAGGTTGATGTACTGGAAGACCAGGCCCAGGTTGAACCAGACGACGAGCTGGACCAGGACCGGGGTGCCCCGGAAGAACCAGATGTAGAACCAGGCGATCGAGGAGGTCACCGGGTTCTTCGACAGCCGCATCACCGCGAGGACGATGCCGCCCACGATGCCGATCACCATCGACAGGACCGTCAGCAGCAGGGTCTTGCCGACGCCGGTGAGGATGCGGTGGTCGAAGAAGTAGTCCGGTACGGCACCCCAGTTGATCTTGCCCTGGCTGAACGCGTACACGATCGCGGCGAGCAGGGCGAGGGCGACCACGGCGGACACGTACCGCCCGTAGTGCCGTACCGGAATGGCCTTGACGGCCTCCGGACCGGCCGGGGGAGTGCCCGGCGTCCCGGCCGCCTTGTCGGTGTCAGTCACAGATACCGCCTCTCGTGGCCGTCGCGCGGATCACTTGCCGCCGTTGACCACGGAGCTCTGGACGGCGCCGTCCTGGGCGCCCCACTTCTTCAGGATCTTCGCGTACTCGCCGTTCTTGATCACGGCGTTCATCGCGGCCTGGACCGCGTCCCGCAACTGGGTGTCGTCCTTGGCGACCGCGATGCCGTACGGCGCGGCCTCGACCTGGTCGCCGACGATCTGGAAGTCCTTGCCGCCGCCGGAGGTCTTGACCGCCCAGGCGGCCACCGGGAAGTCGGAGGACGCCGCGTTCACGCCGCCGGAGCGGAGCCGGGTCTGGGACTGCTGGTCGTCGTCGAACGCCTCGATGGCGAGCTTCTTGCCCGCCGGACACTTCTTGGCCTCGGCCTTGGCCAGGTCCTGCGAGACGGTGCCGCGCTCGACGGCGATCTTCTTGCCGCACAGGTCGCTCCAGGACGTGATGCCCTGGGTGTCGCCCTTGCGCGTGTAGATCGAGACGCCCGCGGTGAGGTAGTCCACGAAGTCCACGCCCTCGCCGACCTTCTTGCCGGTGTCCGGGTCCACGCCGTCCTGGCGGTTCTTGTTGTCCGTCATGGCCGACATGGCGATGTCGTAGCGGCCGGAGCGCAGGCCGGTGAGGAGCGAGTCGAAGGTGCCGTTCTCGAAGGTGAGCTTCACGCCGAGCTGCTTGCCCAGGGCGGCGGCGAGGTCCGGGTCCAGGCCGACGATCTTGCCGGAGGCGTCCTTGAACTCCACCGGGGCGTACGCGATGTCCGAGCCGACCATGATCTCGCCCTTGTCGCGGATCTCCTTCGGCAGCTTCGACGCGAGCGGCGCGCTGTCGGCCGTGGCGGAACCGGAGTCCTTCTTGGTCTGGTCACCGCAGCCCGTGAGCAGCAGGGCGCCCGCGACCGCGACGGCACCCACCGCGGCGATCCGGGAGCGGGCGGTCGAACGGGTGAGGCTTGCGGTCATCGTGGTCCTCCGGCGGATGGGTGGCGGTGCCGACGGGCAGTGGGAAACACACACCTTCGGGTGGTCCCGACCTCGTGGGTTTACGGCATCTTGCCATTCGGACGGCGCGGTCCAGGGGGCCTGCGATATCAAAATCGCATAACAGGTGGCCTGCTCCGGCTCCGCCGCGCGACGCGCCCGACCTCCGCCGCACGAGCCGCCGGACCCCCTCCCCGCGACCCTCGGGCCTCCTCCCCGCGACCTGCCCGAAGTCACCGCGTCAGCCCGGCGTCATCGGAGTGTGGCGTTCTGGTAGCCCGATGTGACCTTGCGCCCATTCGACTCGTCGTGAACGCCGTCCGTCCGGTAAGAAGGTTCTTCACACCCCTCATCCGGGGCTCAGGGCGCGTGTGCGGCGCGCCCGTCGCGTCCGGCCCGTCGTATCAACCGGGCCGCCCGCGGTGCCCGCCCACCCCTCACCAGGAGTGGTCAACCCTCAAACCATGCATACCTAAGGGGTACACACAGTGGCAGCGGAGATCGTCAATCCTCGCAGCGACAACGGCACGGACCAGGAGGGGGCCGAGCCTCTCGACTCCTTCGACCCGGCGTTCGCCCTGCACCGGGGCGGCAAGATGGCCGTGCGGGCCACCGTGCCGGTCCGGGACAAGGACGACCTGTCCCTCGCGTACACACCGGGCGTGGCCCGCGTGTGCACCGCGATCGCGGAGCAGCCGGACCTGGTCAACGATTACACGTGGAAGTCGTCCGTGGTCGCCGTCGTCACCGACGGCACGGCCGTGCTCGGCCTCGGTGACATCGGCCCCGAGGCATCCCTCCCGGTGATGGAGGGCAAGGCCATCCTCTTCAAGCAGTTCGGCGGCGTGGACGCGGTGCCCATCGCGCTCGCCTGCACCGACGTGGACGAGATCGTGGAGACCGTCGTCCGGCTCGCTCCCTCGTTCGGCGGAGTGAACCTGGAGGACATCTCGGCGCCCCGGTGCTTCGAGATCGAGCGGCGGCTCCAGGAGCGCCTGGACATCCCGGTGTTCCACGACGACCAGCACGGCACCGCCGTCGTCACGCTGGCGGCGCTGCGCAACGCGGCCCGGCTGAGCGGGCGGGAGATCGGCCAGCTCCGCGCGGTCATCTCCGGCGCGGGCGCGGCCGGGGTCGCCATCGCCCGGATGCTGATCGAGGCCGGGGTCGGGGACGTCGCGGTGACCGACCGCAAGGGCGTGGTCGAGGCCGGGCGTTCCGACCTGACCGACGTCAAGCGCGAGGTCGCCTCCTTCACCAACAAGGCGGGCCTGACCGGCTCCCTCGCGGACGCCCTCGCCGGTGCCGACGTCTTCATCGGCGTCTCCGGCGGTACGGTCCCGGAGGAGGCCGTCGCCTCGATGGCGAAGGGCGCGTTCGTCTTCGCGATGGCCAACCCGGACCCCGAGGTGCACCCGGAGGTCGCGCACCGGTACGCGGCCGTCGTCGCCACCGGGCGCTCGGACTTCCCGAACCAGATCAACAACGTGCTGGCCTTCCCCGGCATCTTCGCGGGCGCCCTCCAGGTGCGGGCGAGCCGGATCACCGAGGGCATGAAGATCGCCGCCGCCGAGGCGCTGGCCGCCGTCGTCGGTGACGACCTGTCGGCCGACTACGTCATCCCGTCGCCGTTCGACGAGCGGGTCGCTCCGGCCGTCACCGCCGCCGTGGCCGCCGCCGCCCGCGCGGAGGGTGTCGCCCGCCGCTGAGGCCGGGCGCGTGTGAGCGCGGTACGAGCCGAAGGGGTCCCGTCCGGGAGGGCGGGGCCCCTTCGACGTACGGGCGGCAGGTGCCGTACGTGCCGTGCGTGCCGTGCCTGCCGGGAGTGCGTGCCGTGCGTGCCGTGCCGTGCCGTGCCGTGCGGGGCGGGGCGTTCGGCCGGGTGCGGACCCGTGGGGTACGTCTCTTAGGGGCGCGGCCCGTTCGCGGCAAGAGGGTGTGTCTCACAGGTGCGCCTGGTTCCGTCCGCCGGAGCGCGCCCCTAGGGTCGAGCCATGTTCGCCGTCTACGCCGCCCGAATCGACCGCGACCAGCCGCTCACCGGACTGGAGTCGGGGGAGCGCCCCGCTCCCGAGGCCCGCCCCGGCTGGAGCACCGTCGAGGTCCGTGCCGCCTCCCTCAACCACCACGACCTCTGGTCCCTGCGGGGTGTCGGCCTGCCGGAGGAGCGGCTGCCGATGATCCTCGGCTGTGACGCCGCCGGGATCGACGCGGACGGCAACGAGGTCGTCCTGCACTCCGTCATCGGCCAGAGCGGGCACGGTGTCGGCCCGCGCGAGCCGCGCTCCATCCTCACCGAGCGCTATCCGGGCACCTTCGCCGAGCGGGTCGCCGTGCCGACCTGGAACATCCTGCCCAAGCCGAAGGAACTGTCCTTCGCCGAGGCCGCCTGTCTGCCGACGGCCTGGCTGACCGCGTACCGGATGCTGTTCACCAACGCCGGGGTACGGCCCGGGGATTCGGTCCTGGTGCAGGGTGCGGGCGGCGGGGTCGCCACGGCCGCGATCGTGCTCGGCAAGGCGGCGGGGCTGCGGGTCTTCGCCACCAGCCGGGACGAGGCGAAGCGGAAGCGGGCGGTGGAACTCGGCGCGGTGGAGGCCGTGGAGCCCGGTGCCCGGCTGCCGCAGCGGGTGGACGCCGTCATCGAGACGGTCGGCGCGGCCACCTGGTCCCACTCGGTGAAGTCGCTGCGGCCCGGCGGCACCCTCGTCATCTCCGGTGCCACCAGCGGGGACCGGCCCTCGCACGCCGAACTGACCCGGATCTTCTTCCTGGAGCTGAAGATCGTCGGCTCCACGATGGGCACCAAGGACGAACTGGAGGACCTGCTCTCCTTCTGCGCCGTCACCGGTGTACGGCCCGTCATCGACGAGGAGCTGCCCCTGGACCGGGCCCGCGAGGGCTTCGAACGCCTGGCGTCCGGTGAGCAGTTCGGGAAGATCGTGCTCACCACGTCCTGAGCGGGACGGCATGTCAACCCACGTTGACGGCGACGGTTTGTCAATGTACGTTGACACCATGACCGAGGCAACGGATCTCGCCCAGCGTGCCGGTGACCGTGACCCCCGTGTCGGGCTGCGTGCCGTCGCCGCGCTCCGCAAGCTGCTGGAGCAGCTGGAGGCGGTACAGGTGCGCGGCGCGCGCGATCAGGGGTGGTCGTGGCAGGAGATCGCCGCGGAACTGGGCGTCAGCAGGCAGGCCGTGCACAAGAAGTACGGGAGGCAGTGATGTTCGAACGCTTCACCAGGGACGCTCGCTACGTCGTACGGGGCGCCGTCGAGCACGCGGAGCGCGAGGGAACGCGGTCGATCACCGCCGAACACCTCCTCCTCGCCCTGCTCGACCGCCGGGCGAGCCGCGCCTCCTTCGCGCTGGGCGCTCTCGGCGTCCGGGGCCGCGAGGACTCCGTGCGCGAGGCGCTGGCACACTCCCGGCGCCGCGCGGGGCTCTCCCGTGCCGAGGCCGACGCGCTCGCCGGACTGGGCATCGACATCACCGAGATCGTCTCGCGCGTCGAGGAGACGCACGGCACCGGCGCCCTCTCCGGCGAGAAACGCTCCACCACCGGGTGGTCGGGACGGCGCCCCTTCGACCCGAGCGCCAAGGAGACACTCCAGGGCGCCCTCCGCACCGCCGTCCTCCACCAGGACCGGCACATCGGGGACGAACACCTGCTCCTCGCCCTCACCGTCCGCCCCGGCGTCCCCGCCGAGGTCCTGGCCGACCACGGCGTCACACACGAGTCCCTGCTCCGGGTCCTCTACGGAGAGGGCTCGGCACAGGCGGGCTGAGCGGCGCCTGCCGGTGGGTGGGTGGAGGTGGCGGTGGGAGACGCCGACGGGCGTGGCGGGGCCGAAGCCTCCGTCAGAGAGCCTTCGCCTTCGCCTTGGCCCTCTCCTCCGCCTTCGCCGCCTGCCTGCGCCGCGCGGCGGCCTCCCGCTTGCGGCGCGCCGTGGCGAGGGCGCCCGCGACGGCGGTCCGCGTCGCGCGGAGGGGCAGCGAGACCAGCAACAGCACGAACGCGAACAGGGAGAGGGAGGCCGCGCCGACCGTGGCGTACTTGTCCACGGCGGTGTACCGGTCGTCGCCGGTGCGGGTCACCGGGAAGCCCTTGCCGACCTCGGGGTGCGGATTGCCGTCGGTGACGGCGTGCGGGTCGGTCAGGGTGCCGTCGTCGGAACGGTAGCTGCCCTTGCACAGCCACGAGGGGGAGTCGGACGGACCGTCCTCGGTGCAGGGGGCGGTGACCGTGAAGGTGCCGCGCTGCCCCACCGTGCCCAGGGACCGCAACAGTCCGGAGACGCCCAAGACCAACGCGGCCAGCAGACACGCGATCCACACGGCGCGGCCGATCCTTCCCCAGACGCGCCGGGCGCGTGAGCGGGGCGGTGGTGTGTACGCGCGGGGCCCGGCGTTCCGGTCGTGCCCTCGCATCCGGTTTCGCCTGCGCTTGCGTGTGGGTTTGGGCGGGCGGTGGGGCGGGGCCACACGGTCCTCCGGTGAGGTGCCCGCCGGACAGACCGTGCGGGGGCGCGGACATCGCGCCCCCCATCTGTACACCCTGAGGGGCCGTGGGCGATATCCCGCCGGGAGCGGAGCACACCGGCCGGTGGCCGAGACCCGCTCGCGCACAGCGTCCCGGCCCCTCACCGGGGCACCGCCCCTCGCTACGGCGCCTCTCCTCATCTCCCTTACGGGCGCCGCGCGTTCAGCAGGGCGCCGATTCTGGCCGCTGCTTCCGACAGGGCGTCGCGCGCCGTGGTGAGCTGCTCGGGGGTGACACCGTGGTCGCGGGCCGCGTCGCGGATGTCGTCCCGGAAGCGGTCCAGCAGGCGGTCCAGGTCGCGGACCGGGTCGCCGCTGCCCTCCGCGTGCGCCCA
The DNA here is from genome assembly GCF_019104725.1 of Streptomyces corallincola. GTDB lineage: Bacteria > Actinomycetota > Actinomycetes > Streptomycetales > Streptomycetaceae > Streptomyces > Streptomyces corallincola. The sequence continues at coordinate 186,575 of NZ_JAHRXF010000002.1, forward strand.
CTCGGGGGCGTACTCCGCCGGGAAGTCGTCCTTGGTGGTGGAGAAGACCGGGCCCCCGGCAGGGTAGGCGTCCGGTGCCTTCGGGGGGCGCCCGGTGCTCCGGTCCTTGCCGAACTCCTTCCCGAAGTCCCCGAACTCCTTGGCCAGTTCGGCCAGGCCCTCGCGGACGCCGGTCGGCCAGTCGCCCCGGCTGAAGTGGGTCTGGACGCGGTCCTGCACCCGGCGGGCGACGCGCTGCATCTCCTCCTGGGCCTGCGCCCGCGCCCGTGCCTGCGCCTCCTGGGCCTGGTTGCGGGCGCGCTGTGCCTCCTCGCGGGCGCGGCGGCTCTCGTCCTTGGCGCGGCGGGCCTGCTCCTTCCACTCCTGCCGGACCCGGCGCATCTCCTCCTTGGTCGCGCGCCACGCCTCCCGGTCGTCCGGGGTGCCGGACTCGCCGCCGGTGCCCGCCTCCGTGCCGGTGCCACCCGTGGTGTCCCGGTGGGCTCCGGAGGTCGCCGCGCGCACCTCGCGCCGCAGATCACCGGCCGCGCCGCGCACGTCCGCCCGGATCTCGGCGGCGAGTTCGGCCACCGACTCCCGGATCTCCAGCTCCAGATCGGCCAGTTCACCGCTGCGGTCCGCCAACTCGGCCCGGCCCGCGTCCGTGATGGCGTACACCTTCCGGCCGCCCTCGGTGGTGTGCGTGACCAGGCCCTCGGCCTCCAGCTTGGCGAGCCTGGGGTACACCGTGCCCGCCGAGGGGGCGTAGAGGCCCTGGAAGCGCTCCTCCAGCAGCCGGATCACCTCGTAGCCGTGACGCGGGGCCTCGTCGAGCAGCTTGAGCAGGTAGAGGCGGAGGCGGCCGTGGGCGAAGACGGGAGGCATGTCAGAGCACCTTCTTGTCGGTGGAGCCGTCGGCCGGGGCGTCCGCGGAGCCCGGACCGGAAACGGAATTGTCCCCCGGACCGGCGACCGGCGGCCCGCTCTCCTGCCCGCCGTCGCCGTCGCCGTCCCGGCCGTTGACCGTGTCGCCGTCGCCGTGGCCGAAACCGCCGTCGCCGTCCTCGTCCTCGCCCGGCGGGCGGCGCAGCAGGGCGATCGAGCCGGAGACCGTCGTGGCCCGCAGTCTGCCGTTGCCCGCACCGAGGCGGCCGGTGATCTTGTGGGCGCCCCACTGGCCGTGCACCCGAAGGTCCTCGAAGGCGCTGGAGACCGTGCCGCTCGCGGTGTTGGCCTCGACCTCCGCGTCCGCCGGGTGCGGCAGCCGGATCGCTATCTCCCCGGAGACGCTGGTCAGCCGCACATCGGTCGGCCCGTCCGGGTCCAGGTCGATGATCATCGAGCCGCTCACGGTGTCCGCCCGCACGGCCGACCCGGCACCCTCCACCACCGTCAGGTCACCGGAGACCGAGTTGAACCGCAGGTCCCCCGTGACGGCCTGCGCCTCCAGGTTCCCCGAGACGGTGTCCGCGCGGACCGGTCCCGAGAGGCCCACCAGGGTCGTGTCACCGGTGACGCCCTTGACCACCGAGGCGCCGTCGATCCCGGAGACCACCGCGCCCGCGCCGACCACGCCCACTTCCACCCGCGTGCCGCTCGGCACGGCCAGGGAGACGACCGCGCTGCGCTTCCAGCCCTTGCGGTCTAGCCACTTCAGGAAGCCCTTCCAGGGCAGGTCGTCGTAGACCACGGACAGGGTGCCGTCCCGGTGGGTGACGACCAGCGGCGGGCCCTCGATGTCCGAGATCTCCAGCCGGGCGGAACCCTCGTCGGTGCCCACCACGTTGACCGTTCCGTTGACGATGCGGACGCGCAGGTCGCTCACCGGGGCGTCGAAGGTCAGCTTGCGTGGCTCTGCGACGGACCACTCGGACATGGATGCCTCCTCGGGCGGGCACGGTCGCGGATGCGACACGTCATATCGTGTCTCCTGTCAAACACGATATATCGCGGTGCGCAGAAGTCAAGGAGTCATTTCTGCTTAGGCTGTCGGTGAACACCGGAACCGCAGCACACCGGCACCACAGCCCGCCCGGCACCCCACCGCCGGGCGGCATCACGAGAGGCAGGCCATGTACTTCACCGACCGCGGCATCGAGGAGTTGGAGAAGCGGCGCGGCGAGGAGGAGGTCACCTTCGAGTGGCTTGCCGAGCAGCTCCGCGCCTTCGTGGACCTCAACCCCGACTTCGAGGTCCCGGTAGAGCGGCTGGCCACCTGGCTGGCCCGGCTGGACGACGAGGACGAGGACGAGTAGCCACCCGTAGGGAACGCCCCGTACGGAACGCCCGTAGACACCGACCCGGACGGGAACCCCCGCACGGAAAAGGGCCTGGCCCCGGACTTCCTCGGAAGGAAGCCGGGGCCAGGCCCGTCGTACCGCTCGGAGAGCTACGCGTCGAACACCTCGTGCACCAGCTGCTCCTGCTCGGCCTGGTGGCGCTTGGCGGAGCCCACCGCCGGGGACGAGCCGTGCGGGCGCGAGATGCGCCGCAGCCGCTCACCGGCCGGGATGTCCGCGCCGACCGCCAGGTCCAGGTGGTCGATCAGGTTGAGCGCGATGAACGGCCAGGCACCCTGGTTCGCCGGCTCCTCCTGCGCCCACAGGTACTTCTCGGCGTTCGGGTACTTGGCGATCTCCGCCTGGAGCTCCGCACCCGGCAGCGGGTACAGGCGCTCGATGCGGATGATCGCGGTGTCCGTGACGCCGCGCTTGACCCGCTCGGCCTCCAGGTCGTAGTACAGCTTGCCCGCCACGAAGACGACCTTGCGCACGGCCGCCGGGTCCACCGAGGCGTCCCCGATGACCGGGCGGAACTCGCCCGAGGTGAACTCCTCCGTCTTCGACGCGGCGGCCTTCAGGCGCAGCATCGACTTCGGGGTGAAGACCACCAGCGGCTTGTGGTGCGGGTTGTGCACCTGCCACCGCAGGAGGTGGAAGTAGTTCGACGGCAGGGTCGGCATGGCGACCGTCATGTTGTTCTGCGCGCAGAGCTGGAGGAACCGCTCGACACGGGCCGAGGAGTGGTCCGGGCCCTGGCCCTCGTAGCCGTGCGGCAGCAGCAGGGTGACGCCGGACGTCTGGCCCCACTTCTGCTCGGCGGCCGAGATGTACTCGTCCACCACGGTCTGCGCGCCGTTGACGAAGTCGCCGAACTGCGCCTCCCACATCACGAGCGCGTCCGGGCGGGCCAGCGAGTAGCCGTACTCGAAGCCCATGACCGCGTACTCGGACAGCAGGGAGTTGTAGACGTTGTACCGGGCCTGCTCGTCGCCCAGGTACTGGAGCGGGGTGTGCTCCTCGCCGGTCTCCCGGTCGATGAGGACCGCGTGCCGCTGGCCGAAGGTGCCGCGCTGGGAGTCCTGGCCGGACAGCCGGACCGGGGTGCCCTCCATCAGCAGCGAGCCGACGGCGAGGGTCTCGCCCATGCCCCAGTCGATCGTCCCGTCCTCCACCATCGCGGCCCGGCGCTGGAGCTGCGGCAGCAGGCGCGGGTGCACGTGGAAGGTGTCGGGGATGTTGACCTGGGACTCCGCGATCCGCTTGACGACCTCGGCGGAGATCGCGGTCGGGACCGCGACCGGGAAGCCGTCCTGCGGGGCCTGGGAGTCACCGGCGGCGGGCTGCTGCGCGGTGGCCTCGCGGACCTCCGTGAAGACCTTCTCCAGCTGGCCCTGGTAGTCCTGGAGCGCCTGTTCGGCCTCTTCCAGGGTGATGTCGCCGCGACCGATCAGGGACTCGGTGTAGAGCTTGCGCACCGAGCGCTTCTTGTCGATCAGGTCGTACATCAACGGCTGGGTGAAGGCCGGGTTGTCGGACTCGTTGTGACCGCGGCGGCGGTAGCAGATGAGGTCGATCACCACGTCCTTGTTGAACGCCTGGCGGAACTCGAAGGCGAGCCGCGCCACGCGCACGACGGCCTCCGGGTCGTCGCCGTTCACGTGGAAGATCGGGGCCTCGATCATGCGCGCCACGTCCGTCGCGTACATGGAGGAACGCGAGGACTCGGGGGCCGCGGTGAAGCCGACCTGGTTGTTGATGACGATGTGGACCGTGCCGCCGGTGCGGTAGCCGCGCAGCTGCGACATGTTCAGCGTCTCGGCCACGACGCCCTGGCCCGCGAAGGCCGCGTCACCGTGCAGGGCGACGGGGAGGACGGTGAAGTCCGTGCCGCCCTTGTTGATGATGTCCTGCTTGGCGCGGGCGATGCCCTCGATGACCGGGTCCACCGTCTCCAGGTGGGACGGGTTGGCGGCCAGCGAGACGGTGATCTGCTCGCCGTCCAGACCGGTGAAGGTGCCCTGGGCGCCCAGGTGGTACTTCACGTCGCCGGAGCCGTGCATCGACTTCGGGTCGAGGTTGCCCTCGAACTCCCGGAAGATCTGCGCGTACGACTTGCCGACGATGTTGGCGAGGACGTTCAGCCGGCCGCGGTGGGCCATGCCGATGACGACCTCGTCCAGCCGCGACTCGGCCGCGGAGTCGATCACCGCGTCCAGCAGCGGGATGACCGACTCGCCGCCCTCCAGGGAGAAGCGCTTCTGGCCGACGTACTTGGTCTGCAGGAAGGTCTCGAACGCCTCCGCAGCGTTCAGCCGCCGCAGGATGCGCAGCTGCTCCTCGCGCTCGGGCTTGGTGTGCGGGCGCTCGATGCGGTCCTGGATCCACTTGCGCTGCTTGGGGTCCTGGATGTGCATGAACTCGATGCCGGTGGTGCGGCAGTACGAGTCGCGCAGCACGCCGAGGATGTCGCGCAGCTTCATCAGGGACTTGCCGGAGAAGCCGCCGACGGCGAACTCGCGCTCCAGGTCCCACAGCGTCAGCCCGTGCTCGGTGATGTCGAGGTCGGGGTGCTTGCGCTGGCGGTACTCCAGCGGGTCGGTGTCGGCCATGACGTGGCCGCGGACCCGGTAGGAGTGGATCAGCTCGAAGACGCGGGCGGCCTTGGTGACGTCGTCGTCGTGGCTGGCGTCGATGTCCTTGAGCCAGCGGACCGGCTCGTAGGGGATGCGCAGCGCCTCGAAGATGGCGTCGTAGAAGCCGTTCTCGCCGAGCAGCAGGTTGGCGACCTGGCGCAGGAACTCGCCGGACGCGGCGCCCTGGATGACCCGGTGGTCGTAGGTCGAGGTCAGCGTCATGACCTTGGAGACGCCGAGCTTGTTCAGGGTGTCCTGGGAGGTGCCCTGGAACTCCGCCGGGTAGTCCATCGAGCCGACGCCCATGATGACCGACTGGCCGGGCATCAGACGCGGCACGGAGTGCACGGTGCCGAGGCCGCCGGGGTTGGTCAGCGAGACGGTGACACCGGTGAAGTCGTCCATCGTCAGCTTGCCGTCGCGGGCGCGGCGGACGATGTCCTCGTAGGCCTGCCAGAACTCGAAGAAGTTCAGCGTCTCGGCCTTCTTGATGGCGGCCACGACGAGCTGGCGGTCGCCGTTGGGCTTCACCAGGTCGATGGCCAGGCCGAGGTTGACGTGCGGCGGCTTGACGAGGGTCGGCTTGCCGTCCTTCTCGCCGAACGACCAGTTCATCGGCGGCATGGCCTTGATGGCCTGCACCATCGCGTAGCCGATCAGGTGCGTGAAGGAGATCTTCCCGCCCCGCGCGCGCTTCAGGTGGTTGTTGATGACGATGCGGTTGTCGAACAGCAGCTTCACCGGGACCGCGCGCACCGACGTGGCGGTGGGCAGCTCCAGCGAGGCGTTCATGTTCTTCACCACGGCGGCGGCCGGGCCGCGCAGCGTGACCAGCTCGGGGCCCTCCGGGGCCGCGGTGGCCTCACCGGCGGGCGCGGACGGCGCGGCGGCGGGCTTCGCCGCGGGCTGCGCCTTCGGCTGCGCGGGCTGCACCGGAGCGGCCTGGGCCGGCTTCGCGGCGGCCGGGGCGGCGGGCGCGGCCGGGGCCTGCGCGGCGGGCGCGGGCGCCTGCGGGGCGGGCTGCGGTGCCGCGGGGGCGGCGGGCGCCGCCGGGGCGCTCGGAGTCTGCGGAGCGGCGGCGGGCGCACCCGGCTTGTAGTCGGCGAAGAAGTCCCACCAGGCTCGGTCTACCGAATTCGGGTCCTGGAGGTACTGCTGATAGATCTCATCGACGAGCCACTCGTTGGCACCGAAGGCCGCGGCGGGGTTCTTCCCGGCTTGGTCGTCGGTGGAGACGCTCGAATTACTGGGGGACTGTGGCGACACGGCGGCAACCGCCCTCTTCCGCTTCACAAGGCAACTGGACAGCGGGAATAAAGGCTACGCCCCCTGGAGGGCGAAGGTCAGGTCGGGCCGGTTCTTCGTCGCGTAAGTCACATCGGAAATCTTGTTTCAGGGCTTGAAATGGCGGGAAACAAGCGTGGTTCCGCGTCTGCGCGCGGGTGTGCGGACACGGCGGCCGCGGCCCGGCGCGCTGCCCTGGTGGGCGCGGTGCGGACCTGTCCCTGATCACACGGCCGGGAGCGTGGTGCGGGTACCCGGAGGCCAGTGGATCTTGCCGTTCCGGTCCGGACTTTACGTCAACTTTGGACGGAAGTCAGTCCCGGAAGGGTGATGATGATCCGACAGCCCCGCTCGGATTCGGCCACTCCGATCCGGCCGCCGTGCAGATCGACCGCCCAGCGCGCGATGGCCAGCCCGAGCCCCGTGCCGCCGTCGCTGCCGGGTCCGTGCGGGCGGGTCACCTGACCCCGGTTGAACCGCTCGAAGACCCGGTGCCACTCCGAGCGCGGGATGCCCGGACCCTCGTCCAGCACCTCCAGCTCCAGCGACTCCGACTGCGGCCCCCGGCGCGCCTTCACCGTCACCCGGCCGTGCGGCGGGCTGTGCTTGACCGCGTTGTCGATCAGGTTGGCGACGACCTGGTGGATGCGCTCGGGGTCCGCGTGCGCGGTCAGTTCCGGCGGAGACACGTCCAGGTGCAGATGGACGTCGCTACGGGTGTGGGTGCCGGACCCGGAGGAGATCCCGGCGCGCGCCGAGGCGACCATGTTGGCCTCCTTCAGCACGCCCGACAGATACGGCCACACCTCGAAACGGCGCATTTTGAGCGGTACGACACCGTTGTCCAGCCGGGACAGGTCGAGCAGGGTCTCCACCAGGCGGCCGAGCCGCTCGGTCTGCTTCAGGGCGGTGCGCATGGTCTCCGGGTCGGCCTCGGTGAAGCCGTCCACGATGTTCTCCAGCACCGCGCGCAGCCCGGCGATGGGGGTGCGCAGCTCGTGGGAGACGTTGGCGACCAGCTCCTTGCGCTGGCTGTCCTGCGCCTCCAGCTCGTCCGCCATCGCGTTGATCGTCTGGGCCAGGTCGCCCAGCTCGTCCCGGCGGTTCTCCCGCACCCGGCGCGTGTAGTCGCCGTGCGAGATGGACCGGGCCACCGTGTTCATCTCGTCCAGCGGCGCGGTCAGCGAGTGCGCCACGAACTGGGTGATGAGCAGGGTGGCGATCATCGAGAAGACCGTGATGAACCGCAGCTCGGTCTTGGTGTGCACCGCGATCATCGACAGACCGGTGGTGATCAGCACCGAGATGACGACCAGCGCGCCCAGCTTGGTCTTGATCGAGAACGGGCTCACGCCGCCCCAGGGTTCGTCCCCGGAGCTCCTCCGTGCGGCATCCCGTCCGTCGCTCATGGCGTCGGCGTCTCCAGCGCGTACCCCACACCGTGCACGGTGCGGATGCGTTCGGCGCCGATCTTCCGGCGCAGTGCCTTGATGTGGCTGTCCACCGTGCGGGTGCCGGAGGCGTCCGCCCAGTCCCACACCTCGGCGAGCAGCTGCTCGCGGGAGAGCACCGCGCGCGGGGTGTTGGCCAGGCACACCAGCAGGTCGAACTCGGTGGGCGTCAGGTGCACGTCCTCCGAGCGGACCCGGACCCGGCGCTGCGCGTGGTCGATCTCCAGCTCGCCCAGGCGCAGGATGCCGGAGCGGGGCGTGGTGGCGGCGATGGCCGCGCGCTCCACCCGGCGCAGCAGCACGTGCACCCGCGCGGCGAGTTCGCGCATGGAGAACGGCTTGGTCATGTAGTCGTCGGCGCCGACCCCGAGGCCGACCAGCATGTCGGTCTCGTCGTCCCGCGCGGTGAGCATCATCACCGGCACCGGGCGCTGGGCCTGCACGCGGCGGCAGACCTCCAGGCCGTCGAAGCCCGGCAGCATGATGTCGAGGATCAGCAGGTCGGGCTGCCACGCCTCGGCCGTGTCCACGGCCGCCGGTCCGTCCATCGCGGTCTGCACCAGGAAGCCCTCGGCCCGCAGCCGGGTCGCGATGGCCTCGACGATCGTCGGATCGTCCTCGACGACGAGCACCCGGCGCTGGGCGCCCTGGGTGTTCGTGGCCGCGCTGGTCTGGGAGGTCTGTGTCTGCTCCATCGCCCGCCCCTGCTGCTTTCCGGAATCCGTGGGGTGATCCCATGACTGCTCTCGACGCACTGGAAGATCCGCGTCAGGGCAGCACCCTACGGTGACACCCGGCGCCGTCGCTATCCAGGGCGTACGCCGAGATGGACGGCGTCCGGAACGCCACGGGCAACGGCCACCTCTTCGGTACGCACCTGCTGGAACCCGGCATTCCGCAAGGTTCCTTCAAATTCCGGCGAGGGCCGCGCCGACCATACCGCCAGCACCCCGCCGGGGTTCAACACCCTTGCGCAGGCGGCCAGTCCGGCCGGTGCGTACAGCTCGCCGTTGTCCTCCGTGACGGTCCATCCGGGTCCGTTGTCGATGTCGAGGCACAGCGCGTCGAACGTGTCCGATGTCTCATGCACGTAAGCGACGAGGTCCGCCTCCGCGATGGCGGTGCGCGGGTCCGCGAGCGCCTCGGCGGTCGGTCCGGACAGCGGGCCGCCGGGCCGGTGCCAGTCCACGAGGGCCGGTTCCCGCTCGACCACCGTGATCCGGCCCCAGCGCGGGTCCGCCGCCGCGTGCGCCAGCGAGAAGCCGACACCGAGCCCGCCGATCAGCACGTCCGGCGCGGTCCGGCCGTCGAGCGCGTCGTACGCCGCGTCGATCAGCAGCCGCTCCGAGCGGCCGTCGGAGGTGTCCATCAGGAAGCAGCCGTTGGCGATGATCTGGAGCAGCGTGCCCTGTCTGCGCAGCACCACCTCGCCGTACGGCCCCTCCCGCCGGTCCAGCACTTCCGGGGGCTCGGTCGTGGCAGTCATACGGCCATCCTGCTCGAACGGCGGGCCACGCACACGTGAATTACCGGGGCGGGCGGGAGCGCGCGCCTACGGGGTCCCTGTGAATCCCCGTCCGGGTGGCGTCGGTCATAGACAGCGGGGCCGGGGGCGCAAAGGGTGGGCCGCGACGGAAGGAGCGCCCACCGTGGACCGCACCCCGACGGGCGCGGCGGTGCCCGCGAACGCACTCGACGCCGTCCCCGGACAGCGCGGCGGCCCCGCCCGCCCCGCGTCCATACCGCGCCCGCGCCAGGTCTTCCGCCCCCGCCACCTGCTCCCCACGCCCGCCGGTACGCCCTTCACCTTCGGCTACGGCGCCCTCCTCGCCGTCACCTCCGCCTTCGCGTCGTACGCGCCCCCCGCGCTGACGCACGCGCTGTACCAGGCGTCCTCCACCGACGCGGCGCACCTCTTGAGGGCCCCGGTGCCGGTCCTGGTGGCCAGCGCCCTGTGGGTCGCGGGCGGGGTGTTCTCCCCGTTCACCGCGGCCTTCGTCCTCGCGCTGACCGCCCTGGAGCGCCGGGTGGGCGCGGCTCGCGCCTTCGGTGTCTTCCTCGCGGGCCACGTCCTGGCCACCCTCGCCACGGAACTCCCGGTGGGCGGCGCCGTGTTGCTGGGGGACCTCCCGCCGACCTCCCTCCACCGCCTCGACTACGGCATCAGCTTCGGCGTGGCCGCGGTGGTGGCCGCCCTCTGCGGCCTCCTCCGGCCCCGGTACGGCTACCCGCTGCTGGCCCTCGTCGCGGCCTTCCTCCTCCACAACCTCCTCACCCACCCCGACCCCATGACCAACTGGGGCCACCTGATCGCCCTCACCATCGGCACGAGGACGTGGCGCCCCCTGCGGGAAGTCTCCGGCGGTCCGGCACGTTCCCGTTGAACGGAGCCGCGCAGAGGAGGACGAGGAGGCGCGACGCGGCACCGGGCACCAGGGGCGCGGGGAACCGCGCGACCGGCCACGACGAACCCGCGCGCGACAACGAGCCGTACACCCTGAAGGGGCGCGGGGAACCGCGCGACCGACTCGGGCGGCCCCGCACCGAGACGCTCCGACCAGCCACGACGCATCGCTCCCCGGTGATCGCTCACAGCGAACACGAACTCGGGAACACCTACGGCCTCCGATGAGTTGAGTCGGCATAGCTCAACTTCACTGCCATAGGGGAGAACATGACTACTGAGTCCACGGCGTCCACGCTCATCCTGCCGGTGCTGCCGCTCGACGACGAGGTCGTGCTGCCCGGCATGGTGGTCCCACTGGACCTGAGCGACACCGAGGTCCGCGCCGCGGTGGAGGCGGCACAGGCGGCCACCCGCTCGGAACCCGGCAAGCCCCGCGTCCTGCTGGTCCCGCGCATCGACGGCACCTACGCCAGGACAGGCGTCCTCGGCACCGTCGAGCAGGTCGGCCGACTCGCCGACGGCGACCCCGGCGCCCTGATCAGGGGCCGCGCCCGCGTCCGTATCGGCTCCGGCACCACTGGCCCCGGCGCGGCGCTGTGGGTCGAGGGCACGCGGGTGGACGAGACCGTGCCGGACCCGCTGCCCGGCCAGATCGCGGAACTGGCCAAGGAGTACAAGGCCCTGGCCGTCAGCTGGCTGCGCAAGCGCGGCGCCTGGCAGATCGTGGACCGCGTGCAGGCCATCGAGGACGTCGCGGCCCTCGCCGACAACTCGGGCTACTCACCGTTCCTGACCACCGAGCAGAAGGTCGAACTGCTGGAGACCTCCGACCCGGTGGCCCGGCTGAAGCTCGCCGCGCAGCAGCTCCGCGACCACCTCGCGGAGCAGGACGTGGCGGAGACCATCGCCAAGGACGTGCAGGAGGGCGTGGACAAACAGCAGCGCGAGTTCCTGCTCCGCCGCCAGCTGGAGGCCGTCCGCAAGGAACTCCGCGAGCTGAACGGCGAGCGGGAGGGCGAGGAGTCGGACGACTACCGCGCCCGCGTGGAGGCCGCCGACCTCCCCGAGCAGGTCCGCGAGGCCGCGCTCAAGGAGGTCGAGAAGCTGGAGCGCTCCTCGGACCAGTCGCCCGAGGGCTCCTGGATCCGCACCTGGCTGGACACCGTCCTGGAGATGCCGTGGAACGAGCGGACCGAGGACGCGTACGACATCCAGGGCGCCCAGGCGGTCCTGGACGCGGAGCACTCGGGCCTCCAGGACGTCAAGGAACGCATCACCGAGTACCTGGCGGTGCGCAAGCGGCGTGGTGAGCGCGGGCTCGGCGTGATCGGCGGCCGTCGCGGCGGTGCCGTGCTCGCGCTGGTTGGCCCTCCTGGCGTCGGAAAGACCAGCCTTGGCCAGAGTGTCGCCCACGCGATGGGCCGGAAGTTCGTCCGGGTCGCCCTCGGCGGCGTACGGGACGAGGCGGAGGTGCGCGGACACCGGCGTACGTACGTCGGAGCGCTGCCCGGCCGGATCGTCCGGGCCATCAAGGAGGCCGGGTCGATGAACCCGGTGGTCCTGCTGGACGAGATCGACAAGGTCGGCTCGGACTACCGGGGCGACCCGGCGGCGGCCCTGCTGGAGGTGCTGGACCCGGCGCAGAACCACACCTTCCGCGACCACTACCTGGAGGTCGAACTCGACCTGTCCGACGTGGTGTTCCTGGCCACGGCGAATGTCCTGGAGGCGATCCCGGAGGCGCTGGCCGACCGGATGGAGATCGTCCGGCTGGACGGCTACACCGAGGACGAGAAGGTCGTCATCGCCCGTGACCACCTGCTCCCGCGCCAGCTGGAGCGGGCCGGGCTCGGCGGGGACGAGGTCGTGATCGAGGAGGACGCGCTGCGGCGGCTGGCGGGGGAGTACACCCGCGAGGCGGGCGTGCGCACCCTGGAGCGGGCGGTCGCCCGGCTGCTCCGCAAGATCGCGGCCCAGCACGAACTGGGCGAGCGCGAGCTGCCGTTCACCGTCGGCGCGGACGATCTGCGCGCGCTGATCGGGCGCCCGCACCACGTGCCGGAGTCGGCGCAGGACCCGGCCGAGCGCCGTACCGCCGTGCCGGGGGTGGCGACCGGGCTCGCGGTGACCGGAGCGGGCGGTGACGTCCTCTTCGTGGAGGCGTCGCTGGCCGACCCGGAGACGGGCGCGGCCGGTCTGACCCTGACCGGTCAGCTCGGTGACGTGATGAAGGAGTCGGCGCAGATCGCGCTGAGCTTCCTGCGCAGCCACGGCGCCGAACTGGAGCTGCCGGTCGCGGACCTGAGGGACCGGGGTGTGCACATCCACTTCCCGGCGGGCGCGGTCCCGAAGGACGGGCCGAGCGCGGGCGTCACCATGACGACGGCCCTCGCCTCGCTGCTCTCCGGGCGGCTGGTCCGCACGGACGTGGCGATGACCGGCGAGGTCTCGCTGACCGGCCGGGTGCTGCCCATCGGCGGGGTGAAGCAGAAGTTGCTCGCCGCCCACCGCGCCGGGGTGACCACCGTGATCATCCCCAAGCGCAACGAAGCGGACCTGGACGACGTCCCGGCCGAGGTGCTGGACGGACTCGACGTCCACGCCGTGACCGACGTCCGCCAGGTCCTGGAGCTGGCCCTCGCGCCCGCCACGAGCGGCGCGGAGCCGGAGGTTCCGGCCGCGGCGTGACGGACGCGGCGGGACAGGGCGAGGCCCTGACCCCGTGAGGGGGGTCAGGGCCTCCGCCGTGCGCGCGGCGGCGACGCACGGCGGTCGGTGCGGCCACCGGCCGCGCCGCGTCGGGCCCGTCAGCCGTTGGCCAGGGCCTGGACGCGGTCCAGGGCGCCGTTGAACTTGTCGTGGTCGCCCACGGTCGGCCCGCTGGAGGTGTACTGCCACATGGTCTGCACACCCCACCCGGCGGGCAGGGCGCCCACGGTGGAGGAGTAGCGGGCGATCCAGAGCGGGTTGGCCGCCGCGAAGCCGCCGTAGTTGCCGGTGCACTGGGTCCACCAGCTGGTCGCCGTGTAGATGACGGCGTCCCGGCCGGTACGGGCGCGGTAGGTGTTCAGGAAGTCCGCGATCCAGCTGACCATCGCGGCGGGTGTCTTGCCGTAGCAGGCGTCGCCGTACGGGTTCCACTCGATGTCCAGCACGCCCGGCAGGGTCCGGCCGTCGCGGGACCAGCCGCCGCCGTGGTCCACGAAGTAGTTGGCCTGGACGGCACCGGTCGTGTTGTCCGGGGTGGCGAAGTGGTAGGAGCCCCGGATCATGCCCACGTTGTACGAGCCGTTGTACTGCTGTGCGAAGGAGGGGTTGGTGTAGTAGGTCCCCTCGGTGGCCTTGGTGTAGGCCCAGCGGACCCCGCTGTTCCACAGGGTGGCCCAGTCCACGTTCCCCTGGTGGCCGGAGACGTCCACGCCCTCGGTCTGCGCGGCGCGGCCGGTGCGCGGGGTGCCGCCGTCACCGCCGTCGTGGGCGCGGACGCCGATGCCGAGGTAGGCCGAACCGCGCGCGGGTGCGGTCGCCGCGTCGGCGGAGGCGAGCGGGAGGGCCAGGGAGAAGGCCGCGGTGAGGGCCGTGACCAGTACGGAGAGGGAGCGCGCGGAGCGGTGACCGGGTCTGTGCACGGGCATGGCGTGCCTCCGTCGAAAGTGGGGGGAGAAACCGGTTGATCGCTGGCGTGGGCATGTCACAGTCACGCCGGGCAACGAAGCTACGCACGTAGACCACGGCGTGGGAAGGGGTCCGGACATCGCCGTTGGTCTACGCCTGCGAAATACTGGCGGAGCTGCGGCTATGGCGGCAGCCGCCAGAAACTTTCAGGACCGCGAAACCGATCCTGCCAGGACCGCGAGACCGATCAGGGGAACCGACGTGCACAGGGACGCAGACGGGGCCGGACAGCGCGTCGCAGGCCAGGGCGGGCCGGCCGGGGTGGACCAGGAATTCCTGGCGCTGGAACGCGAGTTGACCGTGCTGCTGCGGCGTGCCCGCGCCAGCCAGGGCGAGATGGCCCGCGAGGTCCACCCCGACCTGGAGTCCTCCGCGTACGGCCTGCTGATCCGGCTGGAGGAACTGGGCGGCCAGCGCGCCACCGCCCTCGCCGCCTACATCGGCGTCGGCAAGGCCACCATGTCCCGTCAGCTGCGCGCCCTGGAGGAGCTGGGCCTGATCGCCCGCGAGCCCGACCCCGCCGACGGCCGCGCCTGGCTGGTCACCCTCACCGACGAGGGCCGCCACCGCGTCGGCACCGTCCGCGAGGCCCGCCGCGCCCGCTACGTCAGCCAGCTCGCCCACTGGAACCGCCGCGAGGTCGCCGAACTGGCCCGCCTGCTGCACGAGTTGAACGGTGTCGTCGAGAGGTCCTAGTGCTGCGACCGGAAAGGTCCACCGGCTCGCGGCGCCCGGCACGGCACCTCGCCGCGTTGTCGCCTCTCCCGAGTACATCCAGTACGCGGGAGAGGCTCCGCCTTGCGATGCACCGCACCGGACGCCGCGAGCCTTCCGGCGAACCTTTCCGGTCACAGCACTGGCCGACGGCCGCCCCGCGCGCCCGGAGCCGTGGGGCCAGGAGTCGCGGCACCGGAGCCGTGCGGTCCGCGGCCCCCGGCCGCCCCGCGCGGCACCCCCCGCACGGCACCCCCGCGCGGCACCCCCCGCGCGGCACCCCCGCGCGGACCGGCCCCCGTACGCCTCACAGCTCCACGTACACCACCGACGCGTCGTCGTGCGTCTTGCTCCGGCGCAGGAACGCCCGCTCCTCCCGGTCCGCCGCCTCCCGTTCGCGCACCCGGCGGACCAGGGCGGCGGCGCCCTCCTTGGCCACGAGGTCGAACAGGGCCGTCCAGTCGCCCTCGCGGAAGGTCTCGGTCCAGCGGGCCGCGCCGTCGGTGAGCGCGGTGAGCGCGGTGACGCGGGCGCGCGGGAGGGTCCCGGTGACCGCGCGCGCGGCGACCGAGGGATCGGCGGCGGCGGTGAAGAAGCCGCCCTCCCTGTTGCGCAGGTTCGCGTCGATCAGCGCGTCCGTGGCCAGCGCCGAGCGGGGCAGCCGGGCCAGCCGGTCGTCGAGCAGCGGGGTGACCGTGCCGTCGGGCGCCCGCACCAGCAGTGTGGAGTCCGACAGCACCAGATACTCCACGGCCTCGGCGGACCAGCGGGCCAGCACCACGGTTGCCTGCGGAGTGCGCGGGTGAGAAAGGTCACAGGTGTCCGCGTGGGCCGCCGCCGTGCGCTCCAGGGCCCGCCGGAGAATCTCCGGGAGCGTCAGATCCCGCTCGGAAACGGTCAGTTCGGTCAGCGCCCCGCCCAGCCGCGCGGTGAACCAGGGGACGGAATGCGGACAGCCGGTACCGTCACGCGGCGGGGTCACCCCGTCCAGCAGGACCACACAACCGCCCTGCCCGTACGCGGGAACCCCGACACCGGCGAAGTCCTCGTTCGGGCGGTGCGGGTCGCCGGGCTCCGAAACGAGTTCCGTACGCATCCGGCCAGTCTGCACGACTGCGCCACGGGCCGCCGCGCACCCCCGCGACCGAACCGGAATCACCACGGCCGCGCAGGTCAGGAGCCGGGTTTGCGGCTCATTGGCGGGGTTCGGGAAGACGTGGCGGCGAATACTGCCAAAGCCTGCCCCGCGCGTCCAACCGGCCCACCGCACGGGACACGCGCACGCGCCGGAGGAACTTGCCCGCCAACTCCCCGCCGATGTTCACTCCTTCGGGTGGCCGGTCTTGCGATGCGCGACCACTGCCCACCGGCGCTGGGAGGGTCTGGAACCGTACGAACCGGGTGGACGCACCACTTGGCACCGAGACGACGGGGCACCATCCGGTCCCTCGGGTAAGCGACTTCAGGAATGCGAGCACCGGTGCAGATGAAGCGGCCTCGGCGCACAGGCAGGCAGACGGCCCCCCGGGGGACCGCCGGACGGACCCCCGTGGAGACCCAGGCCCCCGTGGGCACCGGCCGCCCCACCCATGTACGCAACCGGCTGATCGTCGCCGTCGCCGTGGTGGCCGCCGCCGTCGCCGGAGCGGGCGCCCCCGCGCTGCTCACCGCCTCCGGGAACCTCAACGACTCCCAGCGCCTCGCCACCCTCGCGGCCCGCACCCAGGACGCGCTGGCCCTCGCCGGTGCCCTCGCGGACGAACGCGACCAGGTCACCGCGTACGTCGCCGCCGGGCGCCCCAAGGACAAGGCGCCCGCCGAGCAGCAGAGCGCCCGCGTGGACCGCCGGATCGAGGACCTGCGCGCCGACACCGGCATCCCCGCCGCGCTCCGCACCGACCTCGACGGCATCGCCGCCGTCCGCCGCGCCGCCCTCACCGGCACCACCGACGCGCTCCGCACCCACCAGGGCTACTCGGCCACCCTCACCGAACTGCACCGGCTCACCGAGCAGTTGGCGCAGGCGACCCCGCCGCGCGCCGGTGCCGGGGGCGCCGCGCTGGCCCAACTCGACACCGCCGTACAGCAGTCCGCCGCCGCACGCGGCCTGCTGCTCGCCGCGCTCGGCGTGCCGACCACCACCCGCACCACCATCGACCCGGTCACCGGCCTGCCGGTCACCACCACATCCCCGACGGAGAGCGGGCGCAAGGAGCGCGACGCGCTGACCGCCGCCGCCCAGCAGGCGAGACTGCGCGCCGACGCCGCCCTCGGCGCGTTCCGCGACACCGCGCCCGCCGCCGCGCTGGACGCCTACGACTCCACCGTCACCGGCTCCGACGTCAACTCCGCCGACAAGTACCTCGCCGCCCTCACCGACCAGCCGGTGTTCAGCGACGCCGACGCGGCCACCGACCCCAAGCGCCTGGACACCGCGCTGTCCGGCCGGATCGACGTCATGCGCGGCACCGAGGCCGCCCTGTACGACCGCCGGACCAAGGACCTCGCCCGGCTCCGCGACGACGACGTCACCGCCCTGGAGATCCGCGTCGCCGTGCTCGGCGTGCTGATCCTGGTCACCCTCGGCGTCGCCACCGCGTCCGCCCGCACCCTCACCCGCCCGCTGTCCGTGCTCCGGCGCGGCTCCGCCCGGCTCGCCGGGGCCGAGGACCCGGCCGCCGAGGAGCCGATCGCCTTCACCGGCCGCGACGACGAGTTCGCCCAGGTCGTCCGCTCCGTCAACGCCCTGCACACGCACGCCCGTTCACTGCACGAGCGGATCGGCACCCTGGAGGCCGACCGCAAGCACCTGGTCGGCCAGCGGCAGAAGATGGCCGACGCCCGCGAGGGACTGCGCGCCGAACTTGCCGAATCCGCAGCCCACTTGGAGCGGCTGCGCGGCAGCATCGGCGGCACGTTCGTGAACCTCGCGCTGCGCACCCTCGGCCTGGTCGAGCGCCAACTCGCCGTCATCGAGGGCCTGGAGGAGCGCGAGCAGGACCCCGAGCGGCTCGCCACCCTGTTCAAACTGGACCACTTCGCCACCGTCATGCGGCGGCACAGCGAGAACCTCCTCGTCCTCGCCGGTACCGAACACGTCCAGCAGCACCCCGGCCCGGTCCCGCTGGTGGACGTGGTCCGCGCGGCCGTCAGCGAGATCGAGCGGTACGAGAGGGTGCGCATCGCCGCGCTGCCCCCGCACACGCACCTCGCGGGCTTCGCCGCCGACGACCTCTCCCATCTGCTCGCCGAACTCATGGAGAACGCCACCTCGTTCTCCCCGCCCGACCTCCCCGTGGAGGTCTCCGGCTGGCTGATGGAGACCGGCGAGGTCATGCTCTCCGTGCAGGACGAGGGCATCGGCCTGGCCGACGACCGCCTCGACCGCGTCAACGCCCGCCTCGCCGCCTTCGACCCCGAGACGCCGTACGAGCAGGAGGCCGAGGACGGCCTCGGCCTCGGGCTGTACGTCGTCGCCCGCCTCGCCCACCGGCACGACGTACGTGTGCAGCTCCGGGAGCAGAAGCAGGGCGGGGTCGCCGCCGTCGTCGTCCTGCCCGCCACGCTCCTCGCACAGGCACCGGCCGCGCCCGTACCCCCTCCGGCCGCGCACGCCGACACCGGCCGGACCTTCTCCCTGCCGGGTGCCGACGCCGAGGCCAACTCCAATGTCCTGCCCACCCGTTCACCGCACCGCGACCCGCTGATCGCCCTGGCGGAACGCGCGGCCCGCACGGCGGAGAAGGACGACACCGCACCGGAGCC
This sequence comes from Streptomyces corallincola, assembly GCF_019104725.1. Classification (GTDB taxonomy): domain Bacteria; phylum Actinomycetota; class Actinomycetes; order Streptomycetales; family Streptomycetaceae; genus Streptomyces; species Streptomyces corallincola. The sequence goes on from NZ_JAHRXF010000002.1 coordinate 204,765, forward strand.
CCCCGCTCCCGAGGCCGCGGAGGCGCCCCCGGCCGCCGAGGCCCCCGCAGAGCCCCCCGCTGTCCAGGCCCCCGCCGAGGCGCCCGCCCCGGCCGCGGAACCCCCCGCCCCGGCCGACCCCGCCGAGGCCCACGTCCGTCCCGAGGAGTCCGCGCCGGTCACCCCCGAGATCCCCGCACGGCCGAAGGCCCCCGCGGAGACCCCGGCCGAGACCACGATGGAACTCCTGCTGCCGGACCCGGCCCGCGAGACCCCCGGCACCGCCGGGACCGTGCGCGCCCCCGGCCACCCGTCCACCCCGGAGCCCGCCACCGCCGTCGAGCCCCGCCACCCGGAGATCCCCGGAACCCCCGAGCCCTCGGAATCCGCCGCGCCCGGCACCCCGCCCGCCGACCCCGCCGACCCGGCCGAGGCCGACGAGGTGACCGACAAGGGGCTGCCCAAGCGCACGCCCAGGGTCGCCGCGCCCGCCGCCCCGCCCCGCCAGCGCACCGGAGGGGTGGACGCCGAGGCGCTGCGCCGCAGGCTCGGCGGCTTCCGGCAGGGAGCGCGGGCCGGATACCGGGACGTCGAGGCGGAGCACGCGGAACGCACCGAAGAAGCCACGGGGGGCACAGTCGAGGAGGCAAGCAGTTGACCGCGCCCAGTACCTTCGGGCTGAGCAGTGAGGCCCGCAACCTGCACTGGCTGCTGACCAATCTGGTCGAGGAGGTCCCCGGCATCCAGTCCGTCGCCGTGGTCTCCTCCGACGGCCTGCTCCTGCTCTCGTCCGACCCCGCCCACGCCGCGCGCGGGACGGCGGGCGGGACCAGGGGTCCCCGCGGCTCCTCGGCCGACCTCGCCACCATCGTGTCCGGCATCGGCAGCCTCACCGTCGGCGCCGCCCGGCTGATGGACAGCGGCGCGGTCCGGCACACGATGGTCGCCATGAACGAGGGCAGCCTGTTCGTCATGTCCATCAGCGACGGCTCGCTGCTCGGTGTGCACGGCGCCGCCGAGTGCGACATGAGCGTCGTGGCGTACCACATGGCCCTCTTCGTGGGCCGCGCCGGACACGTCCTGACCCCCGAACTCCGCGACGAGCTGCGCGAGTCCCTGGAGGCCGAGTCCGCCGGGAGCGCCCGATGAGCGATCCGGCCGGGCGGAAACAGCTCCCGGTGCGCGGCGGCGACCGCAGGCCCGCCCGCGTCCGTCCCTACTCGCTGACCGGCGGCCGTACCCGCTTCGGCCACGTCCTGCTGGTGGAGACGTTCGTCGCGGCGACCTCCGCGACGGAGGCGCTGGAGGCCGCCGAGGAGCGCAGGGAGCTGCCGACGGGCACGCTCGCCGGGGTCATGCCCGAGATGCGGGCCATCGTCGAAGTCTGCCGCCGGATGCGCACGGTGGCCGAGATCGCCGCGCTGCTGAGGATGCCGCTCGGCGTGGTCCGGGTCCTGCTGAGCGACCTCGCGGACCAGGGAAAGATCCGTGTGTACGGCACGGGGACCGGACACGGCACCGGCCGCCCGGACCGCGCGCTGCTGGAAAGGGTGCTGAGTGGACTCCGCCGTCTCTGACGCCACCGGTGTCGATGCCCGCCCCGGAGGGCTCCCCGTGTCCGCCGGGCTCACCGGGCCCACCGGGTTCGTCCTGCCCGACGAGGCCCCGAAGTCCTGGCAGGAGGACCGCACCCGCGCCCCCGTCGCCACCAAGATCCTGGTGGCGGGCGGCTTCGGCGTCGGCAAGACCACCCTGGTCACCACCGTCTCGGAGATCACGCCGCTGGAGACCGAGGCGCTGATGACCGAGGCGAGCGCGGACACCGACGACCTGACCGCCACCCCGGACAAGGTGACCACCACGGTCGCTATGGACTTCGGGCGCCTCACGCTCGACGACGACCTCGTCCTCTACCTGTTCGGCACGCCCGGCCAGGAGCGCTTCTGGTTCATGTGGGACGACCTCGCGCGCGGCGCGATCGGCGCGGTCGTCCTGGCCGACACCCGCCGTCTGAAGGACTGCTTCCCCGCGCTGGACTACTTCGAGAGCCGCGGCCTGCCGTACGTCGTCGCCGTCAACCACTTCGACGGCAGCGAGCCGTTCGACCCGGCGGACGTCCGGGAGGCCCTGACCGTCCCGCCGCACGTCCCCGTCATGATCATGGACGCGCGGCGCCGGATCTCGGCGATCGAGACCCTGCTGGCCCTGGTGGCCCACGCCCTGGACGAGACCCCCGAGTAGCCCCGGCCCGCCCCCCGACCAGTTTGAGCAGCACCGATCATCACCGATCAAGGAGTGCCCCACCGGTATGCGGAAGATACTCGTCGTCGGAGCCGGTCAGTCCGGTCTCCAGCTCGCCCTCGGCCTCCAGTCGCACGGCTACGAGGTCACCCTGATGTCGAACCGGACCGCGGACGAGATCCGCTCCGGCCGGGTCATGTCCACGCAGTGCATGTTCGACACGGCACTCGGGCACGAGCGCGACCTCCAGATCGACTTCTGGGAGTCGCAGGCACCGAGGATCGAGGGGCTCGGCGTCTCCGTCGCCGCCCCCGGCTCGCACGACCCCGGCCCCACCGAGCGGATCATCGACTGGGTCGGCCGCCTCGACGGCTACGCCCAGTCCGTGGACCAGCGGGTCAAGATGGCCGGGTGGATGGACACCTTCGCCCAGCGCGGCGGCCAGCTCGTCATCCACGGCGCCGCCGTCGGAGACCTCGACTACTTCTCCCGCACCTACGACCTCGTCCTGGTCGCCGCGGGCAAGGGCGAGCTGGTCTCGATGTTCGCCCGCGACCCCGAGCGCTCCCCGTACGACCGCCCGCAGCGCGCCCTCGCCGTCTCCTACGTGCACGGCCTCGGCCCGCGCCCGGAGCACCCCGACTTCGACGCCGTCCGCTGCAACCTCGTACCCGGCGTGGGCGAGCTGTTCGTGATGCCGACGCTGACCACCTCGGGCCGGGCCGACATCCTGTTCTGGGAGGGCGTGCCCGGCGGCCCGCTCGACGCGTTCGACGGCGTACGCGACCCGGCCGAGCACCTGGCCCTCACCCTGGAGCTGATGGAACGCTTCACGCCGTGGGAGTACGCGCGGGCCACCCGTGTCGAACTCACCGACGCGGGCGGCACGTTGGCCGGCCGCTACGCCCCGACCGTGCGCAACCCGGTCGCCGTCCTGCCCTCCGGCGGCCTCGCCCTCGGCGTCGCGGACGTCGTCGTCGCCAACGACCCGATCACCGGCCAGGGTTCCAACTCGGCCGCCAAGTGCGCCGCCGCCTACCTCGGCGCCATCCTGGAACACGGCGACAAACCGTTCGACGCGGACTGGATGCGCTCCGCCTTCGACCGCTACTGGGCCACCGCCCGGCACGTCACCAAGTGGACCAACACCATGCTCGCCCCGCCCCCCGGGCACGTCCTCGACCTCATCGGCGCCGCCGGACAGCTTCAGCCGGTCGCCGACCGCTTCGCCAACGGCTTCGACGACCCGGCCGACTTCGAGAACTTCTTCTACGACCCGGAGAAGACCGGCGCCTACCTGACCTCGGTCGCGGGGGCCTGACCGCTCGTCCGGTGCGGCGGACGGCGGCCAGGGCGCCCGGCGCAGGCCGCGGTGAACGCCGCCCGCCGAGCCGCTGACCGCGCAACCCCTCCTGGCTTCCTCACGAATCGGGTGTGTTCTTTGAGTGGACGATACGCACGTTTTCCACACCCATGAGCCCCGTGAGCGGAACGCGCGCGGACTTCTGGGCAGGGTCCACGATCAGCCCGCTGGAGCGCACTTTATCCAGGAGCATTTCCGCGAGGGGGAGTACCATATGGCGTCCCCAGCACCGCTCGCTGGCGTGACCGAACGGGATGTATCCAGGGGTGTTTTCCGGATCGAGTTCCGCCCAGCGTTCGGGACGGAATTCTTCGGGCCGGTCCCAGAGTGCGGGATCACGGTGGCTGAGAATGGGGAGTACGAGGATGTCGTCCTGCGGAAGAATGCGACTGTCTATTACCGGGTATTCTGGTGACGCGTTGCGGAGGATATTCCAGCTCGGTGGCAGCATGCGCAACGATTCATGGATAATGTGCCGGTTCGGAGTGTCGTCACCGAATGGAGCTCCCAGCCACATCGCGTTGGCCACCAGTGTGGAGACGGTGAAGCAGACCGGGGCGGCCGTGCGCCGGTACAGACCCATGCCGTAGCGCCGCTCGGCATAGGTCTTCGCACCAAGACTGAGACCACCGAGGTGTGTGTGCCCGGCCCTGCGGCGCGAGGTCGGAAGGGCGGCCCCGAGGGTGATGGCGGTCCAGGTGAGCCTGGTGGTCAGCTCCAGGGCGCGGTCCATCAGAATCCGCAGCCGGTAGGGGTCGGCGCCGAGGATCAGATCCCGCAGGTAGATGTGGCCCACGTGCGGCCACGGGCCCGCCAGGTCACGCTGGTCGGCTGCGGCCTCCTTCAGCGCGGCTCGTACGTCCTTGCCGATGGCCTGCATCTGGGTGGAGGCCTGTGAGTGTGGGATGGAGCGTCCCAGCAGCGGCTTGAACGTGGGGCGTTCCGTCTTCGTGGCCGGCCTGGCCGCGAGTATCCGGTCGATGACCTCGGGCCCCGCGACGCCGATGGTGTCGGGTTCGAGACGGAACACATCCTGGCCGAGATGCTGCCGCAGGAGAGCTTCCAGCCTCGGGGCGAAAACCGTCACCCGATCGAAATTTCTGGTATCGGAGGACGACTGCATCGCTGCTTCTCCAAACTGGTCTGAGCGGGTGCCCGACGGCTCAGAAGAACCGCAGGGCACCCGCCCGGCCTACTGGCCGACCTTTCCGCGAGAAAGGACGGATGAGGGGATCAGAACCAGATGTACCAGGCGTGCGCCTTCAGGCTCTTCTCGGCGGAGAGCTTGTTCTTGAGCGAGAGAAGCTTCCTCATTTTTCCCCACTTTCTCTGAGCGTTGCCGAAATTCACTGACGCTTCTGACCGCAGTCCGAAAGGCTGCCGTCTCGGCGCTGGCAGGCAGTCAAGCCCACGGCTGACAGCCCTGTCAATGATGCTTTGTCGACCGCTCCTGGCGGCGGGTCGCCGGCTCAATGCATAAGTGAGGAACCAGTCCGTCCCTTCACGGCCCGCGACCATGTACTTTCCGGGAGAAGCCACCTGGCGGCGGGTGCGGGACACGAGGCGTCCGGCCGGTTTCTGAACCTTTTCGACGGTCGTGCCCGTGCACACCATGACGGGTTGTGGACAGCCCGCGCCGGGGGCCGGCCCCCGGCGCGGCCGTGCTCGCGTGACGGCATTCCACGCCCGCGGGTCGCATCGAGGCGGGAGACGTCTTGGAGCTGAGCGAGCGCCGACACGACATTCAGGTCTCCGCGCGGGCGGCGCCGGACGGTGACAGTCGCGGCAGGCGGCAGGCGGCAGGCGGCAGGCGGCAGGCGTCAGCCGGAGTTGCCGTGCGGGGGCGTGGCGGGTGCGGACGGCGCCGCACCGGGTACGGCAAATCGCAGTGTGCCGGGCCGCGGGGCGTCCGGGCGGACCGCGCCGAGTACCGGGTTCGCCGCCAGCGGGGAGACCCTGACGGTGTCGCCGGGGCGTGGGGCCTGGACCACCTTGCCCTCACCGAGGTACATCGCCACATGGGTGGCGTCCGCGAAGTACACCACCAGATCGCCGGGCCGCAGGTCGTGCAGCGGGACGCGGGCCAGCCGCGCCCACTGCTCCTGGCTGGTCCGGGGGATCGGGGTGCCCGCGTGCCGCCACGCCTCGGAGGTCAGCCCCGAGCAGTCGTACGATCCCGGTCCCCGCGCCCCCCACCGGTACGGCTTGCCGATCTGCTCCAGGGCGTAGCGCACCGCCCGGTCGCCCTCGCCGGACGGCGGCTTGTCGTCGCCGAGGGCGCCGGAGTCGGTGAGGTCCCGCTGGGCGCGGTCGGTCTCGTCCCGCTCCAGCCGGGCGAGCGCGGCGAGCTGGTCCGGGGTGAGCGAGGCGAGCATCCGCTCCACGTCCTTCAGGCGCCCGGTGACGTCGTCGCGCCGACCGCGCTGCTGACCGGCGAGGGTGAGCCGGGTGTCCAGCGCCGCGCGGGCCCGCTTCGCCAGCGCGTCCTGCTTCCGCTCCGCCCCGGCGAGCCGGGTCACCGCGGCCTGCCGCTCACGGGCCAGCTGCCCGATCACATGCCCCTCGTCCAGCATGTGCTGCGGGTCGCGGGCGAGCAGCAGCCGCACGTAGGGGGAGAAGTCGGTGCCGCTCTGGTACTGCCTGCGGGCCAGCCGTCCGGCGTCGATCCGGCTGCCGCGCAGCGCGAGCCGTACCCGTGCCAGCTCCCCGTCCAGCCGGGCGACCACGGCCTGCTGCGCCGCCAGCCGCTCGGCGGCGGCGTTGTACGACTCGGTGGCCTGCTCGGTCTGCCGGTACAGCCGCTGAAGGTCCGTCAGCAGTTCGGACACCGGTCGGTCGGCCACCGGTCGGTCGGGCGTGGGCGCGGCCCCGGCGGGCGCGACCGGCAGCAGGACGGCCTGGGCCGCCACCACCGCCGTGCAGGCCAGCCGCCGCAGCACTCCTGACATGTGATCACCTCCGGAGCGCAGCCGGCGGCTCCTCCGCCCGCTTCTACGAGGTGATAATCAGACGTGCCGATATGCGGTGTGGAGCATCACTGCTCCGTCCGGCGCAACGTTCTCAGTCCTGCGGGTCACCCGGCTTGCCGGAAGCGCCGCCGGGGGGCTTCCCCCAGGGCAGCCGGGCCCGCAGCCCGGTCGGCCCGCCCACCGGGTCGTGCACGTACTTCCACCCCCGCACCAGCCCCAGCCGTTTCCCGTACGCGCGCGGCTCCCGCCGGTACACCAGCACGGTCGGCGGGCCCCCGGCCGCGTCCGGGACGGGGATGCGGTACGTCTTCGGCGGGTTCCCGGTCGGGCCGACCGGCACGGGCAGCGTCCGCCCGTCCATCGGGCCGCCCTCGAAAAGGGTGTCGTGACTCTTCACGTCTCAAGTCTCAGCCATCGGCCGCGAGCGTGCCGACGAGGGCCGCCGTCTGCGGATCGCGGGCGGCGGTCACGGTGAGCTGCGCCACGAACTGCTCCACCAGCCAGTCCCGCAGCTCCGCCGCGGGCGGCTGCTTCCCCTCGTCCAGCCAGATCAGCGAGGCCGCCTCCACGGCCGCGATCCACATCCGCACGGTCATCCGGAGCCGGGGTCCCGGCTCCGCGACCCCCAGGTGCCGGTGGATGTGCGCCGCCGCGGCCGTCCGCACCCCGTCCACGATCGAGGTCGTCCGTGAGGTCGCCGCCACGCTCCCGCCCCGCAGCAGCGCGCTGAACCCGGCGTCGTGCACGTCCACGAATCCCAGATACCGGTCGAGCGCCCGGCCCAGCCGGGGCAGCGCCGGACCCTGCCGGGGCTCGTCGAAACAGTTCCGCAGCTCCTCGGCCGCCGACGTCAGCGCCGCCTCGTAGAGCTGCGGCTTGCCGCCGGGGAAGTACCGGTACACCAGCGGCCGCGACACCCCGGCCGCCTCCGCCACGTCGTCGAGTGACACGTCCTCCGGCGCCCGGTGCGCGAACAGCGCCAACGCCACCCCGAGCAACTGCCCCCGCCGCTCCTCGACTCCCAGCCGCCGATAGCCGGGCCCGACTCCGGACGCACGCATATGAGCACCCTACGACGCCCCCCGCTTGTGGACCTGCCCGCCGGGGGAGACCCCCTACGCCAGCAGCCCCGACGCCTTCCACAGCCGGCGCCCCACTCCGCGCAGAACGCCTATCTCGTCCAAGAAGTCGGTGAGCCGCTTCGCTCCGCTCTGCATGACCTCCCGCCGGTGCCCACTCGCCCGCACCTGGGCGACCGCCTCCGCCCGGTCCAGCCCCACGTTCGTATAGACCTCGGGATTGACGAAGGCGACGGAGAAGAGGCGGGCGAACTCCCCGGAGGTGACCCGGGTGAACTCCTGGGACCACCGCGGAGCGGTGACCATCTGGCGCCGCAGCTCCTCGCGGGCGTACCGGACGTGCCGTGCCTCCTCGACCACGTGGATGCGCGTGACTCCCCGCACCAGCGGCTGCACCCGCTCGTCCGGGAACGTCAGCCGCTGCATCCAGTCGAGCACCTCCTCACCGAGCAGCGTGGCGGTGAAGGACCCCGGCGTGGTGGAGACCGTCTTGAACACGCGGCCCAGGTTCTGGTGCGCCCGGCTCACCGGGTACCAGGGCGTGCCCCCGCGCTCGATCAGCCGCGCGAACATCTTCGAGTGCCGGCACTCGTCCTCGATCTCGGTGAGCGCGTACCGCACATGCGCGCTGGTCGCGGCCTTGTCGTAGACGTGCCGGACGAGCAACTGCATCAGGATCAGCTCGAACCAGATGCCCAGCGACCCCAGCGCCGCCGCCTCATGTCGGGACAGCAGCAGCCGCTGCTCCTCTCCCATCCGCTTCCACAGCGGGGTGCCGTACAGCGAGACCAGTTCCGGCGGCCAGAACCACTTGCCGTCCTCGAAGGGCGCGTCCCAGTCCAGCTCCCTGTCGGGATCGAAGGAGTGCCTGGCGGACGCGGCGAGCAGCCGCTCGGCCACCTGTTCGCGGTCCCTCAGCGCCCCGAGCGCGTCCCGCAGCCCGTCCACCGCCTCGGCGTCCGTGAGCGTCGTCATGGCTCCCTCACCCACCCTGTTACCCGTGGTACGTCATCGTCGTCCTCCTTATGAGACTGCTTGTCAGCAAGCCCGTCAATCCCCCCGCGCGGGCAAACCCCGCGAGCGGTCCACCCGCGACTAGCGCGCCAGCACCGCCCGCATCACCTCCCGCGCGATCGGCGCCGCGTCCCCGCCCCCGCTGATCTCCCCCCGGTCCGCCGACGCGTCCTCCACCACCACCGCGACCGCCACCGCGGGCACCTCCGCCCCGGCCGCCTGCGCCCAGGACACGAACCAGGCGTACGGCACCCCCGAGTTGCCCACCCCGTGCTGCGCGGTGCCCGTCTTGCCGCCGACCAGCGCGCCGGGGATCGCCGCGTTGGTGCCGGTGCCCTCCTGGACCACGCCCGCCATCAGCTCCTTCAGCCGCGCGGCCGTGGCCGCCCGCATCACCTGCCGGTCCGGACGCACCGAGGTCCCGTTCAGCGCCTGCCCGTCCGGCCGGGTGGTCCGCTCCACGAGATACGGCGTCCGCAGCCGCCCCCCGTTGGCGACCGCCGCCGCGACCATCGCCATCTGCAACGGCGTGGCCCGCGTGTTGTACTGCCCGATCGAGGACAGCGCGAGCTGCGCCCGGTCCACACTGGTGTCGAAGGTGCTCTTCGCCACCGGGAACGGCATCCGCACACCGGGGTCGTTGAACCCGAACGCCTCCGCCGTCGCCGTCATCTGCGGCACCCCCACGTCCACCCCGAGCTTGGCGAACACCGTGTTGCACGACCACTCGAACGCGTCCCGCACCGAGGCGTCCCGGCACCCGTCGCCCTCGTTGGTCAGCCGGGTCGTCGTCCCCGGCAGCCGGTACGGATCGGGGGAGCGGGTCCGCGCGTCCAGGTTCGTCACCACACCCGCGTCCAGCGCCGCCGCCGCCGTCACCACCTTGAACGTCGAACCCGGCGGATACGTCTGCCGCACCGCCCGGTTCAGCATCGGCTGCTCCGGGTCGTGGTTCAGCCGCGCCCACGCCGACGACACCGCCTCGCTGTTCCCGGACAGCTCCGCCGGGTCGTACGACGGCGTGGACACCAGTGCCAGCACCCGCCCGGTCGCCGGTTCGACCGCGGCCACCGCGCCCCGCCGCCCGCCGAGCCCCTGGAACGCGGCCCGCTGCGCGGCCGGGTCCAGCGTCGTCACCACGTCACCGCCCGGCCCGCCGTCCCGCCGTACGTCGTGCCAGAGCGCGAACCCGCTGATCAGCGGATCGGTGCCGGACAGCACCCCGTCATGGGTGTGCTCCAGCAGCGTGGTGCCGTAGAGCTGCGAGGCGAAGCCGGTCACCGGGGCGTACAACGGGCCGTCCCGGTAGGTGCGTTCGTAGCGGAGCTGCTCGCCGGTGTCCACCGAGCCCGTCACCGGCCGCCCGCCGACCAGGATGTTCCCGCGCGGCACCGCGTAACGGGCGATCACCGCGCGCCGGTTGGCGGGGTTGTCGTCGTACGCCCCGGCCCGTACCACCTGCACCCGCGCCGCGTTCACCAGCAGCGCGGCCAGCAGCAGCGCGCAGAACACGCGGGCCCGCCGGATGTACGGCGCCATCGGGCGCCCCCCGCCGTACTCGCTCACGGAGCCTCCCGGTGCTCGTACCGGCTCATGGAGCCTCCCGTCCGTCGTACTGGCCGCGGGCCGAGTCGCTGACCCGGATCAGCAGGGCGACGATCGCCCAGTTGGTGACCACCGAGGAACCGCCCTGCGCGAGGAACGGCATCGCCATGCCGGTGAGCGGGATCAGCCCGGTCACCCCGCCCGCGATCACGAACACCTGGAGCGCCAGCAGCGAGGCGAGCCCCACCGCGAGCAGCCGCCCGAACGGCTCGCGCAGCGCCAGCCCCGCCCGGTAGCCCCGCTCCACCAGCACCCCGTACAGCAGGACGATCGCCGCCAGCCCGGCCAGGCCCAGTTCCTCACCGGCGGTCGCCAGCACGAAGTCGGACTTCACGGCGAACCCGATCAGCACCGAGTGCCCGAGCCCGAGCCCGGTGCCGGTGACCCCGCCCGCCGCGAACGCGAACAGCGACTGCGCGAGCTGGTTCGGCCCCCGACCGGCGTCGATGGTGGCGAACGGACGCAGCCAGTCGTCGATCCGCCCCGCCACATGCGGCTCCACCTGCCCGACCGCGTACGCGCCCCCCACCGCCAGCAGCACCCCGACCGCGATCCAGCCCGTCCGGCCCGTCGCCACGTACAGCAGCACCACGAACAGCCCGAAGAACAGCAGCGAGGTCCCGAGGTCCCGCTCCAGCACCAGCACGCCGACACTGAGCAGCCAGATCGCCACGATCGGCCCCAGCACCCGCCCGGTCGGGAACTGCATCCGCCAGAGCCGACGGCCGGTGTACGCCAGCGCGTTGCGGTTCGCGGCCAGGTACGCGGCGAAGAACACCGCCAGCAGCACCTTGGCGAACTCGCCCGGCTGGATGGAGAACCCCGCGATCCGCACCCAGATCCGGGCGCCGTTCACCGCCGGGAACAGGATCGGCAGCGCCAGCAGCGCCAGCGCGGCCACCACACAGACGTAGGAGTACCGCTGGAGCACCCGGTGGTCGCGCAGCACCAGCACCACCGCGATGAACAGCGCCACCCCGAGCGTGGACCACACCAGCTGCGCGGGCGCCGCCCGGTCGTGCGGCGTCTCCAGGTCCAGCCGGTAGATCAGCACCAGCCCCAGCCCGTTCAGCAGCACCGCGATGGGCAGCGGCAGCGGATCGGCGTACGGCGCCCTGATCCGCACCGCGACATGCGCGCACAGCGCCAGCACCCCGAGCCCCGCCCCGTACCCGGCGGCCCCCGGCGGCACGCTCCCCGTCCGCGCCAGGCCCACCGCGCAGTACCCGTACACCGACAGCAGCACGGCCAGCACGATCAGCGCCAGCTCGACCCCCCGCCGCCGCCCCACCCGCGCCCCCACGGCGGGCGGCGCGGCGACGGGGGCGGGTCCGACCTTGCTCATGCCCGGAACTTACCCAAAGAGGGCGTTCGTCACGTGATGTGACGCGGGCACCCGCCGTCTTGCCCGCCCCCCGCCCCGCCTGTTCCCATGAGAGGAGGGGGCCGTGTCCCGGCGACCGGGTCCGGGGCCGTGGCGAGGGGTGAGGGCGCATGGGCGAACTGCGCGTGGTACCGGCGTGGCGGCACGGCCGGGAACGGCTGTACGTCCGCGCCCGCGACGGCCGGAACATCGCCTGGTACGACCGTGACACCGGCCGGGTGAACCTCCTCGCCGACGACAGCCGTACGGCGGTCCTGGCCGCCCTGCACCCCTTCGTCGCCGGGCCGCTGACCGTCGGCCCGCCGCCCGTCCCCACCCCCGCCGAACTGGCCAGGCTCAGCCTCCACCCCGACGACGACCTCGCCCCCAACCGCCCCGGCGAGGCCCTGCTCGTCGCCCTCGACCGCGACCCCGGCCCCCGGCTGCGCGCCGACCCGCGCCGCCGTGCCCTGGCCGCCGAGCGCGCGGCGGGGCAGGCCCTGGACGCCCTGGAGGGCGCGGGCTGGCGCACGCTCCACTCCGTCCCGCTCCCCGGCGGCGACCGCGTCCATCACCTCCTCATCGGCCCCGGCGGCCTCTACGCCCTCCACACCGTCGCGGCCCGCGGCCACCGCGTCCACGTCCGCGACCCCGACCTGCGCGTCGGCCGCGCCGCCCCCCGCCCCACCATCCGGTACCTCCGCACCCTCACCGACCGCGCCACCCACGCCCTCACCGCCGAGGTCCACCCCGTCCTGCTCCTCGTCGATCCCGCCACGGTCACCGTCCCCACCCCACCCCGAAGAGTCCGCGTCCTCCCCCTCTCCGACCTCCCCACCCTGGCCCGCACGGGCGGCGCCCTGAAACCGGGGGACGTGGAGGCACTGCACGCGATGGCACGGGACCGGGGGACGTGGGGGAGGGCGTGAGTGTTCGCGCGGGGCGCTGTGTCAGCCCGTATTCAGCCCGTCCGGGTGGCTGAGGGGCTGAGGGCATCTTCAGCCCCTCCGGGCATCTGTGGGCTTCCGCCCGCAGGGGGCACTCTCAGCCCGTCCGGCGTTTGAGGACGAGGCCCTCAAGGCCGACGGGGGGTCTGGGGGCGCAGCCCCCAGCGAGGGTCACTGCGGTCAGGGGCGCCGCGGTCAGGGGTCACAGGGGACGGAGTCCCCTCCACGGGAAGGGAAGGGGCGGAGGGGGCGAAGAAGCCGTGGAGCAGCCCGGTAGGGAACCGAGCCTCGCGGGGGAACCGAGCCCCGTAGGGAACCCAGCCCCGCAGGGGAACCGGGTCCCGCAGGGCAACCGAGCCCCGCAGGCGAACCGGGTCAGGACCCCCCAGCCCCCGGAGGCAACTCCACCGCACCCCCCGCCACCAGCAACCCCCCCATCAGATCCCCGAACTCCCGCACCCGCTCTCCCACATCCCCCGCCAAGAACTCCAGCTCACGCCCCCGGCGACAGTCCCGCACCTCCCCCCACTCCACCGGCAAGGACACCATCGGCACCCCCCGCGCCCGCAACGTGTACGGCGCGGCAGTCGTCTTCCGCCCCGCGTTCTGACTCCAGTCCACGAACACCTTCCCGCCCCGCAACTCCCGCCGCATCCGATGCACCACCAACCCCGGAAGCGCCCCCTCCGCCTCCACGGCCACCCCCTTCGCGTAAGCGGTGACCCGAGAGGAGGAGGCCCCCCGCACGGCGGCCAGCAGATGCAACCCCTTGGACCCGGCGGTCTTCACGTACGCCGTGATCCCGTCGGCGGCCAGCCGCTCCCGCAGCCACAGGGCCACCTCGCAGCACTCCACCACCGTCGCCGGAGCCCCCGGATCGAGGTCGAACACCAGCCGGTCCGCGACCTCGGGCGCCTGCACCACCCACTGGTGCGTATGGAACTCGGCCACCAGATTCGCCGCCCACACCAGGCTCGCCAGATCCTGTACGACGACCATCCGCGCCGGCCCCTCCGACCGGGGCACCTCCGCCCGCGTCACCCACTCGGGCGTACCCGGCGGCACGTTCTTGGTGAAGAACACCTGCCCGCCGGGCCCGTCCGGATAGCGCAGGAAGGACACCGCCCGGTCCCGCAGATGCGGCAGCATCACCTCGGCGGTGGTCGCGTAGTAGTGGATCAGCTCGGCCTTGGTGAAGCCGGTCGCCGGATGGATCACCTTCTCCAGGTTCCGCAGCGCGACCCGTCGCCCCTCCACCTCGGTGATTGGCGTCATAAACTGACAATCCCACCGAAAAGGTGCAGGTAACCCACTCGTCCGTCGCGCTCGTCGTACCCGCTCGCCCAGGCCGACAGGAAGGCTGCCCCGTGCGATCCATCTGGAACGGTGCCATCTCGTTCGGCCTGGTCAGCATCCCGATCAAGCTGGTCAACGCCACCGAGAGCCACTCGATCTCCTTCCGCCAGGTGCACACGGAGGACAACGGCCGCATCCGCTACCGCAAGGTGTGCGAACTGGAGGACCGCGAGGTCGCCCAGGCGGAGATCGGCAAGGCGTACGAGGACGCGGACGGCACCATGATCCCGATCACCGAGGACGACCTCTCCCACCTCCCCATCCCCACCGCCCGCACCATCGAGATCGTCGCCTTTGTCCCCGCCGACCGCATCGACCCCCTCCAGATGGGCTCCGCGTACTACCTCGCCGCCTCCGGCGCCCAGGCCGCCAAGCCGTACACCCTGCTCCGTGAGGCCCTGAAGCGCAGCAACAAGGTCGCCATCGCCAAGTACGCCCTCCGGGGCCGCGAGCGCCTCGGCATGCTCCGGGTCGTCGGGGACGCCATCGCCATGCACGGCCTCCTCTGGCCGGACGAGGTACGCGCCCCCGAGGGCGTCGCCCCGGACGAGGACGTGACCGTACGCGACAAGGAACTCGACCTCGCGGACGCCCTGATGGACACCCTCGGCGAGGTGGACCTCGCGGACCTCCACGACGAGTACCGCGAAGCCCTGGAAGAAGTCGTCGCGGCCAAGGCGTCCGGCGAGTCCCCGCGTGAGACCCCCGAACCCGCACCCGGGGGCAAGGTGCTGGACCTGATGGCGGCCCTGGAGAACAGCGTCCGCACGGCCCGCGCCTCCCGGGGCGAGGAGGAACCGGCGGAGCCGGAGAAGACGGAGACCGCCGAGGTCAGCCACCTGTCGGGCCGCCGGAGCCGGTCGAAGCGGAAGACGGCGGAGCAGGCGGACTCGGCGGAGTCGGTGGAATCCGTGGATTCTGCGAAGTCGGCGGCGAAGAAGTCGGCCCCCCGCAAACGGGCGGCGGCGAAGAAGACGGCGGCGAAGAAGACGGCATCGGCCGGGACGGCGAAGAAGGCCACCTCGGCCGGGACGGCCAAGAAGACCGCTTCGGCGGGGACGGCGAAGAAGGCGGCGAAGAAGACGCAGGGCAAGCGCCCGGCGTAGCGGCGGTAAGGGCGGCAAGGGCGGCGTGCACCGGGCCGTCCGGCCGGGCGGGGCCGCCGGATCTCGGGACCGATCGGGATTCCCTCCCATGAGACGGGACGAGTTGGGCACGATACGGGTGTGACTTATCTGGTGACCGTGTCCACGGCCCCGCCCAAGGCCGCAGGGGAGCTCGACGCGTTGCAGCGGGAGGGCGTGATCTTCCTGCTCAGGCGGGCTTTCGACTCGCTGGAGGCGATCGAGGGGCCGGACGGGATGGAGATCGAGGTGATGGACGACGTGATCGCCGCCCATCCCGGAGGCGCCCTGCTGAAGCTGTTCGTGGAGGCACCGGCGCTGGAGTTCGCGGAGGACGCGGCCCGCGAGGTGGTCGCGGAACTCCTGGAACGCACCGACCCCCTGGCCGACTGGCGGGTGACCCGCTGCGAGGTCGAACTCAACTCCGAGCTGCTCCAAGAGAGCCTGGACGCGGCGGACGGCCCGGACGCCCCGCCGACCGACCCGGCCGAGCGGGCCCGCCGCCACGCCGAGGGCGGCCCGCCCCAGGCGCCGGGCCGTCTGGACCCCGCCGAGATCGAGGCGATGCGCCGCAGGCTGCTGGCCCTGGCCCCGGCACTGCGCGCGTACCCACCCGCGTGCTTCGGCTACGGCGACGACCCGAAGACCCGTACGGTGAGCCGGGAGGCGGCCAAAATCGCGGCGGGTGCGGTGATGTTCGCCATCGACCTGCTGGTGGACGAACTCTTCACCGACCTGGCCGGACTGGAGGAGGACGGCCCCACGGTGGCGTCGTCCGAGGCGACCTTCATGCTGCTGGACGACCTCCCGCAGCAGTACGCCGACGAGTACACCGTCCTCTTCGCCCGCCGCCTCACCGTCACCGCGGTCACCCTCACCGCCCGCCTCACCCACCCCGACCCGGTCCACCCGGCCTGCGCGGCCGAGCAGTACCTCCTGAAGTTCCTCCTCACCCAGGCCGAGGTCACGGCCGACCTCTACGACCTCCTGACGGACGAGGTGGCAGCAGCCCTCCAGCACCTCACCCTCACCCTCACCGACTCCCTCACCCCCGACCCCGACTCCGACCCCACCACCTGGTTCACCCCCCACCACCCCGAGTCCGAGGTCCACCCGTACGCGGCCCACGACGACGAGGAGACCTTGCAGGACCCGACGCTGAAATGACGCCGCGCACGACAGCTCCCGACCTGACCGAGGCGAGACTGAGAGAGCTGGCCGGGGAACGCTCCTTCGCACGCGGACGCGCCTACGTGGACGCGGTGTCCGCGGTGGAGGTCCGCGACGACCGGATCAGGGCGTCCGTGGCGGGCACGGAGCGGTACACGGCCGAACTGACCCTCGGCCGAAGGGGACTCGCGGGGGAGTGCGACTGTCCGTATGGGCAGGAGGGCAACTTCTGCAAGCACTTGGTGGCCGTCGGGCTGACCGTACTGTCCACGGGGTTCGATCTCCCCCGCCGTCGGGCGAGGTCCCGTGACCGCGCCCGTGGACTGGACACCTGGCTGGCCGCCCTGCCGCACGCGGAGTTGCTGGCCCTGGTCCGTGAGGAGGCGGCGGAGAACCACGGGCTACGGCGCCGCCTGGAACTGAGGGCGGCGTCCGCCCGGCAGGACCTCACCGAAGTACGGTCCCTGATCCGCGACTTGCTCGACCTGGAACCGTTCACCCGGCAGGGCTGGATGGACCCGGCCGACGCTCGCGCCTACGTGGACCAGGCAGGACAAGCGGTCGCGGCGATTCGCTCCCTGACGGGCTCGGGCCGGGCCGCCGACGCGGTCACCCTGGCGCGGGAGGGGATCGGCCTGCTGACCGGAACGACGGCGAGCATCGACGACGAGGACGGACGGCTCGCGGAGATCGGCGCCGGCCTCGCCCACGCCCATCACGAGGCCTGCCGCGCCGCCCGCCCCGACCCGGACGAGCTCGCGCGCTGGCTGGTCACCCACGCCTTGCGGGACGAAGCGGAGCTGACCGGCCTCGACCCGCTGGACTACACGGACGTTCTCGGGGACCGGGGAACGACCGCCCTGCGGGAACGGGCGATCGAGGCGTGGAAGGCCAACCGTGGGGGATGGCCCGAGAAGTATCTGATCCAACGCCTGACGAAGACGGGGCGCGATGCCGACATGGTGATCGCCCTGCACGCGGCCGACCTCGCGCCCAACGGCCACACCCACCTGCTCATAGCCCGTGAACTGGAGGCCTCCGGCCGCCCCGAGGAGGCCCTCGAATGGGCCGAGCGCGGAATCCGGGAGGCGGAGAACCTGGCGACCGTCGACACCGCCCTGATCGACCACCTCTCCGACCGCTACACCCGCGCCGACCGGCCCGCCGATGCCGCGGCCCTCCGGCGCGACCACTTCACGGCCCGCCCCTCGCTCCTCACCTACCAGCAACTGCGCGCCACGGCACAGGTCGCGGGCCACTGGCCGGCCGAGCGGGAGAGGGCACTGGCACTCCTGCGCACGGCGAACGCGACCGTACTGCTCGCCGCGCTGCTGGACGACAAGGACACCGCCGCCGCCTGGCAGACCGCCACGGAGTCCGGCGCCTCAGCCGTCCAGTGGACCACCCTCGCCGACCAACTCCGCCCCACCCGACCCGCCGACTCCCTCACGATCTACCAACGCCTCGCCACCCCCCTCACCCACCAGACCGGCACCAAGGCCTACACCCAACTCGTAGCCCTCCTCCTGAGCATCCGCGACTGCCACCAACGCCTCGGCACCCAAAACGACTTCACCCTCTACACCGCCGCCCTCCGCACCGCCCAGAAACGCAAACGGAATCTCATCGCACTGCTGGACGAACACGGTCTGTGAGCGGGGTCCAGTGCCCCGGCTGATGTACCCCTGCCACGGTCTGCCGCAGGAGCCGGGTGGCGACGACGACCGAACACGACTAGCGACCGCTGGAGCCAGTGCCTGCGGAGTACCGGTGGGCTGGGACACCCAACGGGCGACTGTCGGCGTACGGCGCGCGTCCTTCCGATCCGCTTCAGCAACATCGCCCGGCCCGCCGCGGTCGTCCTGAACCCGCTCGGGCAGTAGACATACGCCCGCACATACGCGAAGACCCCATCCTCAGCGTTTCCGCTGCTGACGGGGTCTTTGGGCACCGTATGAAGGGTGCCCCCGGCAGGATTCGAACCTGCGCACACGGCTCCGGAGGCCGTTGCTCTATCCCCTGAGCTACGGGGGCGTTGCGTGTCGGCGCTGGGGTGTTGCTTGCGGCGACGGGTAGAACACTAGCAGGTGCGGTGGGGTGATCAGGAACGGGTTGTGGGTGGGGGTGGAGGGGTGTCGCGCCGTGGGCGTCAGCCTGGGTGGGGGTGTCCCTCGCACGGGTGTAAGTCGGGAAAGACCGGACGGGGTTCGGTGGGGCGTCCTACTCTCGGAGTGTGTCCGAGGTGTTCGGTCGGGTGCTTGTTGTCGATGACAACAAGGTCATCCGGCAGCTGATCAGGGTCAACCTTGAGCTGGAGGGGCTTGAGGTGGTGACCGCTTCCGACGGTGCCGAGTGTCTGGACGTGGTCCATGACGTACGGCCCGATGTCGTGACGCTCGACATGGTCATGCCCCGGCTCGACGGGCTCCGTACCGCCGCCTGCCTGCGCGCCGACCCCCGTACGCACGACCTTCCCCTCGCCCTCATCAGCGCCTGTCCGTCCGAGGAGATCCAGGCCCAGGCCGGTCCCGGCGGTCTCGACAGCGTTGTCGATGCCTTTCTGCCCAAGCCGTTCGATCCGGCCGAGCTGGTACGGCTCGTCCAGCGGCTCCTCACCGGCCGACCCCTGCCCAGGTCGCGGCCCGACGGGCTCGCCTCCGGCTAGTGCCGCGGCTGGGAGGGTTCGCTGGAGGACTCGCGGCGCGGCCAACCTTTCCGGTCACCGCACCGCCCCGTCCGCGCACCCCGGTCTCACCCCACCTCGCCTACCCTTGTCCCCGTGACCCCCGATCAGCTCTCCCGTCTCGTGCTGGACGCCGTGCGCCGGGCCGTGGACGCGGGGGAGATCGGGGGCGAGCCGCCCGTGCGGGTGCTCGTCGAGGAGCCCCGTGGTGGCGGGATCGGGGACTACGCCTCCAATGTGGCCCTCCAGCTCGCGCGCGGCGCCGGGATGCCTCCGCCGCGTGTCGCCGCGTTGCTCCGGGACCGCCTCGTCCAGGCACCCGGCATCCACGACGTCGTCCTCACCGGGCCCGGGTTCCTGAACTTCGTGCTCGACCGCGACGCCGATCCCGCCCTCGCCGTCGTCCGTGACATCCGCGCCCTCGGTGCCGCCTACGGGCACGGTGACTCCCTCGTCGGGCAGGTCGTCGTGCTGCGGGTGCCCCGCGAGGTGCGCGCCGAGGCCGTCGCCGACGCCGTCGCCCCGATCATCGCCACCCAGGGCGGGCGGGCCGAGATCACGTACGCCGAGATCACGTATCCCCAGCCCGCAGGGCTGCGGCCCGTCCGCGTGCCGGAGGACCCGGCTCCGCTCGGTGCGGACGCCGCCCACGACCGGCCCCGCATCACCGCCGACCTGCGTCCCGTCCCCGCGCCGGAGGACCCCGCTCCGCTCGGGGCGGACGCCGCCCGGTGGGCGCTGCTGTGTCCCGCCGCCCACGACCGGCCCCGGATCACCGCCGAGCACCTCGTCCAGCGCGAGAGCAACCCCCTCTTCCGGGTGCGGTACGCCCACGCCCGCGTCCGCGCCGCCGTGCGGGACGCGGCCCGGCTCGGTTTCGCCGCCGAGCCCGGCCCGCTCGGGCTGCCGGAGGGCCCGCCGGGCCACGCGCCCGGCGCGCACCCCCTCCTCACCACCCTCCCCGCCCACCCCCGCATCCTTCTCGGCGCCGCCACCCACCGGGCGCCGGACCGGCTGGCGCGGCATCTGGTCACCGTTGCCGATGGCGTGCTGCCGTTGTTGCCGGACGTGCTGCCGAGGGGGGACGAGAAACCCTCGGCCGCCCACCGGGCCCGGCTGGCGCTTGCCGAAGCCGCCGGGACGGTGCTCGCCGGTGGCCTGTCCCTGCTCGGTATCGACGCACCCGAACACCTCTGAGGGGCCGGACAGCGCGGTCCTGCGTCCCTCGGTGAGACAGAGAGTCTGAGAGCCAACGCCATGAGCCGTTCCGCCCACCCCGCGGGCCCCCGTCACGCCGACGTGCTGCCCGAGGGCCACTACTCCGCCCCGCCGACCGACCTCAACGCGCTCGACCCCAAGGTGTGGGCGCGCACCGTCGGCCGGGGCGACGACGGCACCGTCACCGTCGGCGGCATCCCCGTCACCCGGCTCGCCGAGGAGTTCGGCACGCCCGCCTACGTCCTGGACGAGACCGACTTCCGCGCCCGGGCCCGCGCCTGGCGCACCGCGTTCGGGCCGGACGCCGACGTGTACTACGCGGGGAAGGCGTTCCTCTCCCGCGCCGTGGTGCGCTGGCTGACCGAGGAGGGGCTGAACCTCGACGTCTGCTCCGGCGGCGAACTCGCCACCGCGCTGTCCGCCGGGATGCCCGCCGAGCGCATCGCCTTCCACGGCAACAACAAGTCCGCCGAGGAGATCCGGCGGGCCGTCTCCGCCGGGGTCGGCCGGATCGTGCTCGACTCCTTCCCGGAGATCGTGCGGGTCGCGCACACCGCCCGTGAGCTGGGCGTACGGCAGAAGGTGCAGATCCGCGTCACCGTCGGCGTCGAGGCGCACACCCACGAGTTCATCGCCACCGCGCACGAGGACCAGAAGTTCGGCATCCCGCTCGCCGGGGGCCGGGCCGCCGAGGCCGTGCGGCGGGCCCTCCAGCTCGACGGGCTCGAACTGACCGGCATCCACTCCCACATCGGCTCGCAGATCTTCGACATGTCCGGCTTCGAGGTCGCCGCCCAGCGCGTGGTCCGGCTGCTGGAGGAGGTACGCGACGAGCACGGTGTGGAACTCCCCGAGATCGACCTCGGCGGCGGTCTCGGCATCGCGTACACCAGCGACGACGACCCGCGCGAGCCGCACGAGATCGCCAAGGCGCTCACCGAGATCGTCACCCGCGCGTGCGAGGCGGCCCGGCTCGCCACCCCGCGCATCTCCGTCGAGCCCGGCCGCGCCGTCGTCGGCCCGACCGCGTTCACGCTGTACGAGGTCGGCACCGTCAAGCAGCTCGACGGGCTGCGCACCTACGTCTCCGTGGACGGCGGCATGTCCGACAACATCCGCACCGCGCTCTACGACGCCGAGTACAGCGTCGCCCTCGTCTCGCGCCGCTCCGACGCCGCGCCGATGCTCGCGCGGGTCGTCGGCAAGCACTGCGAGAGCGGGGACATCGTCGTCAAGGACGCCTTCCTGCCCGCCGACCTCGCGCCGGGCGACCTCGTCGCCGTACCCGCGACCGGGGCGTACTGCCGCTCGATGGCCAGCAACTACAACCACGTGCCGCGGCCCCCGGTCGTCGCCGTGGCCGACGGTGCGGCCCGTGTCATCGTGCGGCGCGAGACCGAGGAGGACCTGCTCCGGCTCGACGTCGGGTGACCCGGGGGACACCGCCCCGGGGCCGGGCGGCCGGAGATCCTCCGGCCGCCCGGACCGCCCGCGCGTGAAATCCAGGTCTCATGATGCGGACCAAGGGGAGAAACCGCCGTCCGGTGCGTGAGACTGGTCCCACCGTTGCCGGTATGACGAAACGAGGTCGGATGATGCGTACGCGTCCGCTGAGGGTGGCGCTGCTGGGCTGTGGAGTGGTCGGCTCAGAGGTGGCGCGCATCATGACGACGCACGCCGACGACCTCGCCGCCCGCATCGGCGCCCCCGTCGAGCTGGCCGGGGTCGCGGTACGGCGGCCCGGCAAGGTCCGCGAGGGCATCGACCCCGCCCTGGTCACCACCGACGCCACCGCCCTCGTCAAACGCGGGGACATCGACGTCGTCGTCGAGGTCATCGGCGGGATCGAGCCCGCCCGCACGCTGATCACCACCGCCTTCGAGCACGGCGCCTCCGTCGTCTCCGCCAACAAGGCGCTCCTCGCCCAGGACGGCGCCGCCCTGCACGCCGCCGCCGGGGAACACGGCCGGGACCTCTACTACGAGGCGGCTGTCGCCGGTGCCATCCCGCTGATCCGCCCGCTGCGCGAGTCGCTCGCCGGTGACACGGTCAACCGGGTGCTCGGCATCGTGAACGGCACCACCAACTTCATCCTCGACAAGATGGACTCCACCGGCGCCGGTTACCAGGAGGCCCTGGACGAGGCCACCGCGCTCGGGTACGCCGAGGCCGACCCGACCGCCGACGTCGAGGGCTTCGACGCCGCCGCCAAGGCCGCGATCCTCGCCGGGATCGCCTTCCACAGCCGGGTCCGCCTCGACGACGTGCACCGCGAGGGCATGACCGAGGTCACCGCCGCCGACTTCCGCTCCGCCCGCGAGATGGGCTGCACCATCAAACTGCTCGCCATCTGCGAGCGCGCGGACGACGGCGCCTCCGTCACCGCGCGGGTGCACCCCGCGATGATTCCGCTGACCCACCCGCTGGCCTCCGTGCGCGGCGCCTACAACGCCGTCTTCGTCGAGGCCGAGGCCGCCGGGCGGCTGATGTTCTACGGCCCCGGCGCCGGAGGCTCCCCGACCGCCTCCGCCGTGCTCGGTGACCTCGTCGCCGTCTGCCGCAACCTGCTCGGCGGCGCGACCGGGCCCGGCGAGTCGGCGTACGCCGCGCTGACCGTCTCCCCGATGGGCGAGGTCGTCACCCGCTACCACATCAGCCTCGACGTCGCCGACAAGCCGGGCGTGCTCGCCCAGGTGGCCACCGTGTTCGCGGAGCACGGGGTGTCCATCGACACCGTCCGGCAGCAGGGAAAGGACGGGGAGGCGTCCCTCGTCGTCGTCACCCACCGGGCCTCCGACGCCTCCCTCACCGGGACCGTCGAGGCGCTGCGCAAGCTCGACACCGTCCGAGGTGTCGCCAGCATCATGCGGGTTGAAGGAGAGTAGGCAGCAATGACCCACCAGTGGCGCGGAATCATCGAGGAGTACCGGGACCGGCTGCCCGTCTCCGCCACCACGCCGGTCGTCACGCTCCGCGAGGGCGGTACGCCGCTCGTGCCCGCGCAGGTGCTCTCCGAGCGGACCGGCTGCGAGGTCCACCTCAAGGTCGAAGGGGCCAACCCCACCGGCTCGTTCAAGGACCGCGGCATGACGATGGCCATCTCGCGCGCCAAGGAGGAGGGCGCCAGGGCGGTCATCTGCGCATCCACCGGCAACACCTCCGCCTCGGCCGCCGCCTACGCGGTGCGCGCCGGAATGGTCTCCGCCGTGCTGGTGCCGCAGGGCAAGATCGCGCTCGGCAAGATGGGCCAGGCCCTGGTGCACGGCGCGAAGATCCTCCAGGTGGACGGCAACTTCGACGACTGCCTCACCCTCGCCCGCGAACTGAGCGACAACTACCCGGTGGCACTGGTCAATTCGGTGAACCCGGTACGCATCGAGGGCCAGAAGACGGCCGCGTTCGAGATCGTGGACATGCTCGGCGACGCCCCCGACATCCATGTCCTCCCGGTCGGCAACGCGGGCAACATCACCGCGTACTGGAAGGGGTACCAGGAGTACGCCGCCGACGGGGTGGCCTCCCGCACCCCGCGCATGTGGGGATACCAGGCGTCCGGCAGCGCGCCGATCGTGCGCGGCGAGGTCGTCAAGGACCCCTCGACCATCGCCACCGCGATCCGCATCGGCAACCCGGCCTCCTGGCAGTTCGCGCTCGCCGCGCGGGACGCGTCCGGCGGGCACATCGACGAGGTGACGGACCGTGAAATCCTGCGCGCCTACCGGCTGTTGGCCGCGCAGGAGGGTGTCTTCGTGGAGCCCGCCTCCGCCGCGTCGGTCGCCGGGCTGCTGAAGGCGGCCGAGCAGGGCAGGGTCGATCCGGGACAGCGCGTCGTCTGCACCGTCACCGGCAACGGCCTGAAGGACCCCGACTGGGCGGTCGCCGGAGCGCCCCAGCCGGTCACCGTGCCGGTGGACGCGGCCACGGCGGCCCAGCGCCTCGGCCTGGCCTGACCCACCGCGCCCGGTGCCCCGGCCCCGGCAGCCCGGACCCGCGCCCGCCCACCCCACGGCGGATGCACGGGGGGCCCACGACACGCGTCGTGCGCCTCCTGTGCGCCCTGTGTCGCCACGGAACCTTCCTTCGATAGGCTGGGAGCGAACCCGCCCGCCGCATATGCCCCCGCGCGTGGGCACGGGTCACGACGCCCCGCGGTCCGTCAGGGCCGTACGTCATCGGCAGCCCACCGATCACCGTCGGAAATCCACCGATCCCCCCGCACGGCAGCCGCGTCGCACGACCGGACGCCGTGCGGCAGTCCCGCAGGTCAAGGAGAGTCTTCGAGCGATGGCCGGTCCAGCGTTCCGTGCCGCCGCCGTCCGGGTGCGCACCCCCGCCACCAGCGCCAACCTCGGTCCGGGCTTCGACGCCTTCGGCCTCGCGCTGGGTCTCTACGACGACGTCGTGGTCCGGGTGGCCGACTCCGGGCTGCACATCGACATCGCGGGCGAGGGCAGCGAGACCCTCCCGCGCGACGAACGGCACCTGCTCGTACGCTCCCTGCGCACCGCGTTCGACCTGCTGGGCGGGCAGCCGCGCGGCCTGGAGATCGTGTGCGCCAACCGCGTTCCGCACGGCCGGGGCCTCGGCTCCTCGTCCGCCGCGATCTGCGCCGGGATCGTCGCCGCGCGGGCCGTGACGATAGGCGGCGAGGCCCGCCTCGACGACACCGCGCTGCTGGAGCTGGCCACCGAGATCGAGGGCCACCCGGACAACGTCGCGGCCTGTCTGCTCGGCGGGTTCACCCTGTCCTGGATGGAGGCCGGAGCCGCCCGCGCCATCCGCATGGAGCCCGCCGCCTCCGTCGTGCCGGTGGTCTTCGTCCCCGGCAAGCCCGTACTCACCGAGACCGCGCGCGGACTGCTGCCGCGCAGCGTCCCGCACGTGGACGCGGCGGTGAACGCCGGACGGGCCGCACTGCTCGTCGAGGCGCTCACCCGGCGGCCCGAACTCCTGCTGTCCGCAACGGAGGACAGGCTGCACCAGGAGTACCGCGCCCCGGCGATGCCGGAGAGCGCGGCGCTGGTGGAGCGGCTGCGCGCGGACGGTGTCCCGGCGGTCATCTCGGGCGCCGGACCCACCGTCATGGCGCTGGCCGACGCCGGGAGCGCCGACAGGATCGAGGCACTCGCCGGACCCGAGTGGGCGGCCAACCGGCTGGCCCTCGACGGGACCGGTGCGAGCGTGCTGCCGCTGGCGCCCTGACACGCGGTTGCCCGAATTGGAGAGGGGGAATGTTTGTTGGGTCCGGTAGTGTTAATCTCAAGTCTGCACCCGACCTCACCACGGCGAGGTGCTTCACGTCCCCGTCCGGGACAGACATTCTTCCGGGAGCCTCCCACACCACTCCGTACTCCGTGCGCCGTACCTGGGCAGTGCGTCGGGCGCGAGGACTGAGCGGTTCGCAGGGCACGCTCCGGAACCGGTGCTTCCACATCACGTGACACACGGTGTCGCGGCTCGGGGGAGCGCCATCACCAGAAATCTCTTCCGCCTCGTTGGCGGACCACCGCCCCGGCACGGTTCGCAGAGACAGGACCGTAGCCGGACAGCACAACCGGTCGCCGAGCCAGACAGGCCGACGTCCGCTCCAGGGAAGGACCCTTCGTGAGCGACACCACCGATCTGATGGGCGCACGTGTCGAGGAGACCGCTGCCGCGCCCGCCACGGACGCCTCCGCGCCTGCATCCGGTGCCGGCTCCCGGCGGCGCCGGGGTACCGGCCTTGAGGGCATGGTGCTGGCCGAGTTGCAGCAGGTCGCCTCGGGCCTCGGCATCAGGGGCACGGCGCGGATGCGCAAGGGCCAGCTGATCGAGGTCATCAAGGAGGCGCAGGCCGGGGGCGGCAGTGCCGCGCCGAAGGCCGAGGCCGCGGACGCGGGCGAGAGCAAGCCCAAGCGCCGGGCCACCTCCAAGGCCCGTACCGGCGACGACGCCGAGAAGCGGACCGACAAGGCCGCCGCCGCTGCCGAGAAGGCCACGTCCCAGCAGCAGATCGACATCCCCGGCCAGCCGGCCTCCGACGACGGCTCCGAGCGTCGTCGCCGCCGCGCCACCGCCGAGGCGGGCGCCCCGGCCACGAGCGGCACCGAGACGGTCGCCGCCGAGGCCAAGGGCGAGTCCCGCGGCGAGGCGAGGGGCGACTCCGCCCCGCAGGCGCAGGGCGACGCGGCGGACGGCGAGGGCCGTGGCCGCCAGGGCCGCCAGGGCCGGGACCGCGACCGCGGCGACCGCCAGGGCCAGGGCCAGGGCCGGGACCGCCGCAAGGGCGGCGACGACCAGCAGGGCGGCCAGCGCCAGCAGCAGGGCCAGCAGGGCGGCGGACGGCAGGACAACCGCCAGCAGCAGGACGACGACGACTTCGACGGCGGCCGTCGCGGCCGTCGCGGGCGCTACCGCGACCGCCGGGGCCGTCGCGGGCGTGACGAGGTGGTCGGCGAGCCGCAGGTCGCCGACGACGACGTGCTGATCCCCGTCGCGGGCATCCTCGACATCCTCGACAACTACGCGTTCATCCGCACCTCCGGCTACCTGCCGGGCCCGAACGACGTGTACGTCTCGCTCGCGCAGGTCCGCAAGAACGGGCTGCGCAAGGGCGACCACGTCACCGGTGCGGTCCGCCAGCCGAAGGAGGGCGAGCGGCGCGAGAAGTTCAACGCGCTGGTCCGCCTCGACTCCGTGAACGGCACGGCGCCCGAACACGGCCGCGGGCGGCCGGAGTTCAACAAGCTGACCCCGCTCTACCCGCAGGACCGGCTCCGCCTGGAGACCGACCCCGGCGTGCTGACGACCCGGATCATCGACCTCGTGTCGCCGATCGGCAAGGGCCAGCGCGGTCTGATCGTGGCCCCGCCGAAGACCGGCAAGACCATGATCATGCAGGCGGTCGCCAACGCGATCACGCACAACAACCCCGAGTGCCACCTGATGGTCGTCCTGGTGGACGAGCGTCCGGAAGAGGTCACCGACATGCAGCGGTCGGTGAAGGGCGAGGTCATCTCCTCGACCTTCGACCGCCCCGCCGAGGACCACACCACCGTCGCCGAGCTGGCCATCGAGCGCGCCAAGCGCCTGGTGGAGCTGGGACACGACGTGGTCGTGCTGCTCGACTCGATCACCCGTCTGGGCCGTGCGTACAACCTCGCCGCCCCGGCCTCCGGGCGCATCCTGTCCGGTGGTGTGGACTCCACCGCGCTGTACCCGCCGAAGCGCTTCTTCGGTGCGGCCCGCAACATCGAGGACGGCGGCTCGCTGACCATCCTCGCCACCGCGCTGGTGGACACCGGGTCCCGCATGGACGAGGTGATCTTCGAGGAGTTCAAGGGCACCGGCAACATGGAGCTCAAGCTCGACCGGAAGCTCGCCGACAAGCGCATCTTCCCGGCCGTGGACGTGGACGCCTCCGGCACCCGCAAGGAAGAGATCCTGCTCGGCAACGAGGAACTGGCCGTCGTCTGGAAGCTGCGCCGGGTGCTGCACGCGCTCGACCAGCAGCAGGCGATCGAGCTGCTGCTCGACAAGATGAAGCAGACCAAGTCGAACGGCGAGTTCCTCATGCAGATCCAGAAGACGACGCCGACCCCCGGCAACGACTGAGTCGTCGCCGCACGGTGCCGCACCAGGGGCCGCCCCCGTCCGCCGAGGACGGGGGCGGCCCCTTTTTCCGCTTTTCCCGCGCGCGCCTCTCTCCGCTCTCCGTGCGTCGGGAGAGCTACGTCACACACGCCCCGTTCGTCACATCCGCCCGCCGTCCCCGTGTCACCTGTGAAAACCCCAGGTGAGGGCCGTACCGCCGTCCCGTCCCGTAACACAGGGTGCCGACCTCCGCACCCGGTGGTTCCGTCGTGCTGTGCGGGGGCCGCCCGAGTTTTGCCCTTGGGCCCCACGGGTGACGATGGAGCGGTGACCACCGCACCCGACCCCGCCTCCAGGGAGTAGCCCGACCGGACGAGACCGAGGAGTGACGTGTCCGCCCAGAGCACGCCGGAGCCCGGCCCGCCGGAACCCGGCACACCGGAGCCGCCGGGCCCCCGGCGCCGCGGCAGGAGCCGCCGCCGCGGGCCCCGCAGCGCCCGCCGCAAGGCGCTGCTCGCGCTGGCCTGGACGGCGGCCGGGGTGGTCGTCCTCGGCGGGGTCGGCGCCGGATACGTCTACGTCAAGCTGAACGGCAACATCCGCAGCATCGACATCGACCAGGCGCTCGGCGGACACCGGCCCGCCAAGGCCGCGGGCGGCGCGCAGAACATCCTGGTCCTCGGCTCCGACTCGCGCGCCGGGGGCAACCGGAAGCTCGGCGGTGGCACCGACGACGGCGGCGCCCGCTCCGACACCGCGATGATCGTGCACGTCAACGAGGGCCACCAGCGGGCGAGCGTGGTGTCCGTACCCCGGGACACCCTCATCGACCGCCCCGCCTGCACCGCCCCCGACGGCACCCGTCGGCCCGCCGCGCACGACGTCATGTTCAACTCCGCGTACGCCACCGGCGGCGCGGTCTGCGCGGTGAAGACCGTCGAGGCCCTCACCGGGCTGCGCATGGACCACTATCTGGAGGTCGATTTCGACGGCTTCCGGAGCATCATCGACGACCTCGGCGGCGTCCCGGTCACCACCACCCGTGCCATCGCGGACCCCAAGAGCCACCTCGACCTCAAGGCGGGCACCCACACCCTGGACGGCACCGAGGCGCTCGGCCTGGTCCGCACCCGGCACGGCGTCGGCGACGGCTCCGACCTCGGCCGCATCGAACTCCAGCAGGCGTTCGTCAAGGCGCTCATGGAGCGCATCCGGCAGGTCGGCGTCTTCAGCGACCCCAAGAAGCTGTACGACCTCGCCGACACCGCCACCCGCTCCGTCACCACCGACTCCTCGCTCGGCTCGGTCAACGCCCTCGCGGAGTTCGCGGGCGGCCTCCGGGGCATCGGCGCCGACCACCTGACGATGGTCACCATGCCGGTCCGCTACGACCCCGCCGACCCCAACCGGGTGCTGGTCCTGCGGGCCAGGGCCGCACAGGTCTGGAACGCCCTCGGGCAGGACCGCGCCATACCCGCCTCGGCCACCGAGGGCACCGCCACCGGCGAGGCGCGGGGCGTCGTGGGGAGCGCCCCGACGGCCGCCGGGGCGGCGGGGGAATAGATCGCCCCCCACCCCGGTTTTGGGAGATGACACCAGTCCTGGCAGACTGGTACGTCGGCCCCGGTTCACGCCTTCGCATCCCGCGACCGCGACCCGGCGCCCTCCCGAAATCTAGGAGACACCTTGAAGCGCGAGATCCACCCCGAGTACGTCGAGACCCAGGTGAGCTGCACCTGTGGCGCGTCGTTCACCACCCGCAGCACCATCGACTCCGGCACCATCCGGGCCGAGGTCTGCTCCGAGTGCCACCCGTTCTACACGGGCAAGCAGAAGATCCTCGACACCGGTGGCCGTGTGGCCCGCTTCGAGGCCCGCTTCGGCAAGGCTGCCGCCGGCTCCAAGAAGTAGCGAGCCCCCTTTCGCCGGTCCACGGCCGCGCCCCCGCCCGGGGCGCGTCCGGGACCGGCGTTTTTGGTCGCCCGCCAGCCGTCACCCCGCCGTATCAGGAGCCGAAAGATGTTCGAGGCAGTCGAGGACCTCGTCGCCGAGCACGCCGGTCTGGAGCAGCAGCTCGCCGACCCCTCGGTCCACGCCGACCAGGCCAACGCCCGCAAGCTGAACAAGCGTTACGCCGAGCTGACCCCGATCGTCGCCACCTACCGCTCCTGGAAGCAGACCGGCGACGACATCGGCACCGCCCGCGAACTCGCCGCCGACGACCCGGACTTCGCCGCCGAGGTCAAGGAGCTGGAGAAGAGCCGCGAGGAGCTGACCGACAGGCTCCGCCTGCTGCTCGTCCCCCGCGACCCCAGCGACGACAAGGACGTCATCCTGGAGATCAAGGCCGGAGCGGGCGGCGACGAGTCCGCCCTCTTCGCCGGTGACCTGCTCCGGATGTACCTGCGCTACGCGGAGCGCGTCGGCTGGAAGACCGAGATCATCGACGCCACCGAGTCCGAGCTCGGCGGCTACAAGGACGTCCAGGTCGCGGTGAAGACCAAGGGCGGCCAGGGCGCCACCGAGCCCGGCCAGGGCGTGTGGGCCCGGCTGAAGTACGAGGGCGGGGTGCACCGCGTGCAGCGGGTGCCCGCCACCGAGTCCCAGGGCCGCATCCACACCTCCGCCGCCGGTGTCCTCGTCACCCCGGAGGCCGAGGAGGTGGACGTCGAGATCAACCCCAACGACCTGCGGATCGACGTGTACCGGTCGTCCGGGCCCGGCGGGCAGTCCGTGAACACCACCGACTCCGCCGTGCGCATCACGCACCTCCCGACCGGTGTCGTCGCCTCCTGCCAGAACGAGAAGAGCCAGCTCCAGAACAAGGAGCAGGCCATGCGTATCCTGCGGTCCAGGCTGCTCGCCGCCGCGCAGGAGGAGGCCGAGCGGGAGGCCGCCGACGCCCGGCGCAGCCAGGTCCGCACCGTGGACCGCTCCGAGAAGATCCGCACCTACAACTTCCCGGAGAACCGCATCTCCGACCACCGCGTCGGCTTCAAGGCGTACAACCTGGACCAGGTGCTCGACGGCGACCTCGTCGCGCTCATCCAGGCGTGCGTGGACGCCGACTCGGCGGCGAAGCTGGCGGCGGCGTAAAAGGCACGTACGAGCTACCACGGAGGACTTGCGTGAACCTGCTGCTCGCGGAGGTGGCCCAGGCCACCCAGCGGCTGGCCGACGCCGGCGTGCCCTCGCCGCGCAACGACGCGGAGGAACTGGCCGCGTTCGTGCACGGCGTGAAGCGGGGCGCGCTGCACTCCGTGCAGGACTCCGACTTCGACGCCCGCTACTGGGAGGCCGTCGCCCGGCGCGAGCAGCGTGAGCCGCTCCAGCACATCACCGGGCGCGCCTACTTCCGGTACCTGGAACTGGAGGTCGGGCCCGGGGTGTTCGTGCCGCGCCCGGAGACCGAGTCCGTGGTCGGCTGGGCCATAGACGCGGTCCGCGCGATGGACGTGGTCGAACCCCGCATCGTGGACCTGTGCACCGGCTCCGGCGCCATCGCGCTCGCCCTCGCCCAGGAGGTGCCCCGCTCGCGGGTGCACGCCGTGGAACTCTCCGAGGACGCCCTCGTCTGGACCCGCCGCAACATGTCCGGCTCCCGCGTGGACCTGCGCCAGGGCGACGCCCTGACCGCCTTCCCCGACCTCGACGGCCATGTCGATCTCGTGGTCTCCAACCCGCCGTACATCCCGCTCACCGAGTGGGAGTACGTCGCCCCCGAGGCCCGCGACTACGACCCCGAACTGGCGCTGTTCTCCGGCGAGGACGGCCTGCACCTGATCCGGGGCATCGAACGCACCGCCCACCGGCTGCTCCGGCCCGGCGGGGTCGTCGTCATCGAGCACGCCGACACCCAGGGCGGCCAGGTGCCCTGGATCTTCACCGAGGAACGGGGCTGGGCCGACGCGGCCGATCACCCCGACCTCAACAACCGGCCACGCTTCGCCACCGCCCGCAAGGCCCTGCCGTGACCACCCCCACCCCCATCAGACCGCAGTACGTGCACGAGGAGGCCAGCTAGAGATGGCACGGCGATACGACACCAACGATGCGACCGACCGTCTGACGGGTCTGCGCGAGGCCGCGTCCGCCGTCCGCCGGGGCGAACTGGTGGTGCTCCCGACCGACACGGTCTACGGCATCGGCGCCGACGCGTTCTCCGCCGACGCCGTGGCGGACCTGCTCGCCGCCAAGGGCCGGGGCCGCAACATGCCCACCCCCGTCCTCATCGGCTCCCCGAACACCCTGCACGGCCTGGTCACGGACTTCTCCGAGGCCGCCTGGGAACTCGTGGACGCGTTCTGGCCCGGCGCCCTCACCATCGTCGCCCGGCACCAGCCGTCCCTCCAGTGGGACCTCGGCGACACCCGCGGCACGGTCGCGGTGCGCATGCCGCTGCACCCCGTCGCCATCGAACTGCTCACCGAGGTCGGCCCGATGGCCGTGTCCTCCGCCAACCTCACCGGCCACCCCGCGCCGGAGACCTGCGACGCCGCCCAGCAGATGCTCGGGGACTCCGTCTCCGTCTACCTCGACGGCGGGCCCACCCCCGGCAACGTTCCCTCCTCCATCGTGGACGTCTCCGGGCCCGTGCCGCTGCTGCTGCGCCAGGGCGCCATCACGCCCGAGGAGCTGCGCAAGGTCGTCCCCGACCTCGAGGTGGCGAATTGACCACCCCGAACCCGGGGCGTGGCATAGGCGAGGGGGAGAGCGCGGCGGAGCGGACGACCACGTTCGGGTTCCCGCGCGACACCTTCCGCATCCTCCACGTCAGCACCGGCAACGTGTGCCGGTCGCCCATCACGGAGCGGCTCACCCGCCACTTCGTGATGGAGCGGCTCGGCGTGCTCGGCGGCGGGCTGATCGTGGAGAGCGCGGGCACCTGGGGCCATGAGGGCGCCCCGATGGAGGTCAACGCCGAGGCCGTGCTCGGTGAGTTCGGCGCGGACGCCAGCGGCTTCACCGGCCGGGAACTGCTGGACGAGCACGTCATCATGGCCGACCTCGTGCTCACCGCGACCCGGGACCACCGCGCCCAGGTCATCTCGATGGGTCACTCGGCGGGCCTGCGCACCTTCACGCTCAAGGAGTTCACCCGGCTGGTGCGGGCCATAGACCCCGCCACCCTGCCCCCGCTGGAGGACGGTGTCGTGCTGCGCGCCCGCGCCCTGGTGCGGGCCGCCGCCGCGCTGCGCGGCTGGCTGCTGGCGCCCAGCGCCGACGCCGACGAGGTGCACGACCCGTACGGGGCGCCGCTGCCCTTCTTCCGGTCCGTCGGCGACGAGATACGCGACGCGCTGGACCCGGTCGTGACCGCCCTCACCGGAGTCCCGGCCCACATGTGAGCCCCGGCCGGAGCAGGACCGCTCCGGCCCGCGCCCCGAGCGCCCCGCCCCCCACGGGCCTACATTGGAGCTACGGCACCCTCGCCGGAGCCACGGCATCCCCGACCGGAGCCACGGCCATCCCCGACCGCCCGGAGGCCCCCGTGCCGGTCACACCCGCCGCCCAGGCCGACGTCCTCACGGCGCAGGACCCGGAGCTGGCCGAGATCCTGCGCGGCGAACTGGTCCGGCAGGCCACCACCCTCCAGCTCACGGCCGCCGAGAACTTCTGCTCCCCGGCCGTCCTCGCCGCCCTCGGCTCCCCGCTGGCCAACAAGTACGCCGAGGGCTACCCCGGCGCCCGGCACCACGGCGGCTGCGAACTGGCGGACATGGCCGAGCGGATCGCCGTCGAGCGGGCCCGCGAGCTGTTCGGCGCCGAACACGCCAACGTGCAGCCCCACTCCGGCTCCTCCGCCGTCCTCGCCGCCTACGCGGCCCTGCTGCGCCCCGGCGACACCGTCCTCGCCCTCGGGCTGCCGCACGGCGGCCACCTCACCCACGGCTCCCGCGCGAACTTCTCCGGGCGCTGGTTCGACTTCGTCGGCTACGGCCTCGACCCCGCGACGGGGCTCATCGACCACGCCCAGGTGCTCACCCTGGCCCGCGAACGGCGCCCCAAGGCCATCGTGTGCGGCTCCATCGCCTACCCGCGCCACATCGACCACGCCTTCTTCCGGGACGTCGCCGACGAGGTGGGCGCCTACCTGATCGCGGACGCCGCGCACCCCATCGGCCTGGTCGCCGGGGGAGCGGCGCCCAGCCCGGTGCCGTACGCCGACGTGGTGTGCGCCACCACGCACAAGGTGCTGCGCGGACCGCGCGGCGGGATGATCCTGTGCCGCGCGGAGCTGGCCGAGCGGGTGGACCGGGCGGTGTTCCCGTTCACCCAGGGCGGCGCCCAGATGCACACCGTCGCCGCCAAGGCCGTCGCGTTCGGGGAGGCGGCCACCCCCGCCTTCGCCGGGTACGCCCATCGGGTGGTCGCCAACGCCCGCGTGCTGGCCGGACACCTGGCTGCCGAGGGGCTCGCGGTCACCACCGGCGGCACCGACACCCACCTGATCACCGCCGACCCGGCACCGCTCGGCGTGGAGGGCCGGACCGCGCGCGGGCTGCTGGCCGCCGCCGGGGTGGTCCTGGACTGCTGCCCGCTCCCGCACGGCGAGCGCCGCGGCCTGCGCCTGGGCACGGCCGCGGTCACCACGCAGGGCATGGGGGAGGCGGAGATGGTCCGCCTCGCCGCGCTGATCGCCGCCGTGCTGCGTGGCCGTACCGAGCCGCCCGCCGCCCGCGATCAGGTGCGCGAACTCACGTCCGCGTTCCCGCCGCCCTGTTCGGGCTGAGCCGGGGCAGACGCACCCCGTACGCCCCGGCCCGTCCTGGTCCGGCCGCCCCCGCACAGGGGTGTGCACAGGCGGGTCTGGAACCATCGGCGCCACCCGGAAGTCCTCATCCGTATGCGTCCGTCGCTAGGGTGTGGGCTGTGATGGCCAGCGAGACCTGTGGGGAAGCCCGTGCGTGAATACCTGCTGACGCTCTGCATCACGGCCGCGGTGACGTACCTGCTGACAGGGCCGGTGCGGAAGTTCGCGATCGTGGCCGGAGCCATGCCGGAGATCCGGGCACGTGACGTGCACCGCGAACCCACTCCGCGCCTCGGCGGGATCGCCATGTTCTTCGGGCTGTGCGCGGGACTGCTGGTCGCGGACCACCTCACCAACCTGAACGAGGTCTTCGCCAAGTCCAACGAGCCGCGCGCGCTGCTCTCCGGGGCCGCCCTGATCTGGCTGATCGGCGTCCTGGACGACAAGTTCGAGATCGACGCCCTGATCAAGCTGGGCGGCCAGATGATCGCGGCCGGTGTGATGGTCATGCAGGGTCTGACCATCCTGTGGCTGCCGATCCCCGGTATCGGCAATGTCGCGCTGACCCAGTGGCAGGGCACGCTGCTCACCGTCGCGCTGGTCGTCATCACGATCAACGCGGTGAACTTCGTGGACGGCCTGGACGGACTCGCGGCGGGCATGGTGTGCATCGCCTCGGCGGCGTTCTTCCTGTACGCCTACCGCATGTGGTACTCGTACGGCATCGAGGCGGCGGCCCCGGCGACCCTGTTCGCGGCCATCCTCATGGGCATGTGCATCGGCTTCCTGCCGCACAACATGCATCCGGCGCGGATCTTCATGGGCGACTCGGGCTCGATGCTGATCGGGCTGGTGCTCGCGGCCGGTGCGATCTCCGTCACCGGTCAGGTGGACCCGGACGCCCTGGCCCTGTTCACGGGTTCCGAGAAGGCGGCCGTGCACCAGACGGTGCCCGTCTACATCCCGCTGCTGCTGCCGCTGACGATCATCGCGGTGCCCGCCGCCGACCTGGTGCTGGCCATCGTGCGCCGCACCTGGCGGGGCCAGTCGCCGTTCGCCGCCGACCGGGGCCATCTGCACCACCGCCTGCTGGAGATCGGCCACTCGCACAGCCGCGCCGTGCTGATCATGTACTTCTGGTCCGCGCTGATCGCGTTCGGGGCGCTGGCGTACTCGGTCAACTCGGCGTCCATGTGGATCGTGCTGGGTGTCGTCTTCCTCAGCGCGATCGGGCTGGTGCTGCTGTTGCTGCCCCGCTTCACCCCGCGCGTCCCGGTGTGGGCGCAGCGCTTCGTGCCGCCGCGCTACCGCAGGCGCGGGGTGGCCGGGGCGGAGGCCGAGGACGCGTACGGCGAGCCGGCCGGGGAGGACGCCGGGGACGGCGACGACGGCGACGGTGACGGCGATGGGGAGGCGCGAACTCCCGTGGCGGCAGGTGCTCCTGGGACGGGCGGGGCGACCGCGATCGGCTCCCGTTCGCGTCTTACCAAAGGCCGCAAGGTAAGAATCTGACGAGAGCATTGCCAACTCGTGGGGGAACGAACGCCCCTAATACCAGACAAGTCGGCGCGGTTTTCGCGCACACGCGCTCTTTCACTCTCATGTGTGACAGCGAGCACCCGAACAGGTAAAGACCTCATCAAATAGTTTGTGATACGGTTCACGAGAACCCCGGTGAGGACCGAAGGACCGTAGTGCGACGGTCCCTTGGCGTGAGGAATCCAACCCTCCGGCCGGGACTACGCTCGTCCATGACGACACCCCTTCCTGCCCCCGTGAAAGCGGAGTTGCCGCCATGCCGTCCAATGACGCCCGGAACCTACTGCAGATCGCTGTGCCTTCAGCGGCCGCCGGCGTGATCGCCGTCGCCGTGAGCGCCGCGGTCGCCGGAGGCAAGGGCGCGCTCGGTGCGGGTATCGGCGCGGTGCTGGCCCTCCTGTTCATGGGAATCGGCCTCTACGTGCTGCAGTGGACGGCGAAAACGCTTCCGCAGCTTTTCCAGGCGATGGGCCTCATGCTGTACATGGCCCAACTCCTGCTGCTGTTCATCTTCGTCGCGGTTTTCAAGGGCACGTCCCTTTTCAACGGCAGGGCATTCGCCGCGTCGTTGATCGCCACGACCGTCGTGTGGATGGCCGCGCAGGCCCGCGCGCATCTCAAGGCCAAGATCTTCTACATCGATCCGGACTCCGCGAAGAACGAGAAGCGCGAGAAGACCGGACCGTCGTCGTGAAGGGTAGGGGCGGGATAAAGGTCCGCGGGATCTCCTGCTATCGTCCGGTGCCAACTGCGGCATCGCGGGCGCGGGCATCCGAGCTGACGCCTGTGCGAACGCGAGGCTCGATGCCCCCCAGCCGCCCCCACACCCGTCACACCAGTCCGGTGCCGACCAGCGGCCCTGTGCCGCGCCGACACAACGAGGTTGCCGTACCCATGCGTCATGCCGAAGGAGCCCGCGGTGAGTGCTGACCAGACCCAGCTCGCCTTCGACTGGAGTTGCCGGATCCTGTCCGACAACGGGTGCGGCTTCCCGGCTCCGGGCCTGCACTCCTTCCTGTTCAAGCCGCTCGCCACGGTCGGCGGCTTCGAGTTCAACAAGGTGATGCTGCTCGCGCTGCTCACCTCCGTGCTGGTCGTCGCGTTCTTCTGGGCCGCGTTCGGCAAGGCGAAGGTCGTCCCCGGCAAGCTCCAGCTCGTCGCCGAGGCCGGCTACGACTTCGTGCGCCGCGGCATCGTCTACGAGACGCTCGGCAAGCGCGAGGGCGAGAAGTGGGTGCCGCTCATGGTCTCCCTCTTCTTCTTCATCTGGATCATGAACATCTGGTCCGTGATCCCGCTGGCCCAGTTCCCGGTCTCCTCGGTCTTCGCCTATCCGCTCGTCCTGGCCCTGCTGGTCTGGGTGCTCTGGATCGGCCTGACCTTCAAGCGGCACGGTTTCGTCGGGTTCTTCAAGAACATCACCGGCTACGACAAGTCGCTCGGCGCGGTGCTCCCGCTGGTCATGCTCATCGAGTTCTTCTCGAACCTGCTGGTGCGCCCCTTCACGCACGCGGTCCGGCTCTTCGCCAACATGTTCGCCGGTCACCTGATGCTGGTGATGTTCACCGTCGCCTCCTGGTACCTGCTGAACAGCTGGTTCATCCCGGCCGCCGGTGTCTCGTTCGTGATGAGCATCGCGATGATCCTCTTCGAGCTCTTCGTGCAGGCCGTCCAGGCGTACGTGTTCGTGCTCCTCGCCTGCTCCTACATCCAGGGCGCCGTCGCCGAGCACCACTGAGCGTCCCCGCCCGCACCACCCCCGAACGTCCGGTGGCCAACCCCCACCGGTCCGTAAAGAGAAGGAAGATTCAGCATGGCTGCCACTGAGACCCTCGCCGCTGTCTCCGGTTCCATCGGTTCCGTCGGTTACGGCCTCTCGGCCATCGGCCCCGGCATCGGCGTCGGCATCATCTTCGGCAACGGCACCCAGGCCCTCGCCCGCCAGCCCGAGGCTGCCGGTCTGATCCGCGCCAACCAGATCCTGGGCTTCGCCTTCTGTGAGGCGCTCGCCCTCATCGGCATCGTCATGCCGTTCGTGTTCGGTACCAAGTAAGACCCCCGTACCGGCACGTA
Organism: Streptomyces corallincola; assembly: GCF_019104725.1. Classification (GTDB taxonomy): domain Bacteria; phylum Actinomycetota; class Actinomycetes; order Streptomycetales; family Streptomycetaceae; genus Streptomyces; species Streptomyces corallincola. The sequence continues at coordinate 242,814 of NZ_JAHRXF010000002.1, forward strand.
TAGACGAAAGGCACTGATGTGATCGCCAACCTGGTACAGCTGGCGGCCGAGGAGACCGAGCAGAACCCGCTCATCCCGGCCGGTCCCGAGCTGCTCGTCGGCGCCGTCGCCTTCGCCATCGTGTTCTTCTTCTTCTGGAAGAAGCTCCTCCCGAACATCAACAAGGTTCTGGAAGAGCGCCGCGCGGCGATCGAAGGCGGCATCGAAGAGGCCGACGCCATGAAGGTCGAGGCCCAGAGCGTCCTTGAGCAGTACAAGGCACAGCTCGCCGAGGCCCGGCACGAGGCGGCCCGGCTGCGCCAGGAGGCGCAGGAGCAGGGTGCCACCCTCATCGCGGAGATGCGGGCCGAAGGCCAGCGGCAGCGCGAGGAGATCGTGACCGCCGGCCACGCGCAGATCGACGCCGACCGCAAGGCCGCCGCGTCCGCGCTGCGGCAGGACGTCGGCAAGCTGGCCACCGAGCTGGCCGGCAAGCTGGTCGGTGAGTCCCTGGAGGACCACGCCCGCCAGAGCCGCGTCATCGACCGCTTCCTCGACGAGCTCGAGGAGAAGGCCGAGGCCACGCGATGAACGGAGCGAGCCGCGACGCCCTGTCCGCCGGACGCGACCGCCTGGACACGCTCACGGACTCCACGTCCGTGGACGCCGTGCGGCTCGCCGACGAGCTGGCGGCCGTCACCGCGCTGCTCGACCGCGAGCCCAGCCTGCGCCGGGTCCTCACCGACCCGGCGCAGCCCGGCGAGGCCAAGGCCGAACTGGTCCGCCGCCTGGTCGGCGGCCAAATCGGGGAGACCACCCTCGACGTGGTCTCCGGTCTGGTCCGCGCCCGCTGGTCGCAGCCCCGCGACCTGGTGGACAGCCTGGAGCAGCTGGCCGACATCGCGGACCTCACCGCCGCGGAGAAGTCGGGCACGCTCGACGACGTGGAGGACGAGCTGTTCCGGTTCGGCCGGATCGTCAGCTCCAACACCGCGCTGCGTGCCGCGCTGACCGACCGGTCCGCGAGCACCGCCGCGCAGGCGGAGCTGCTGCGCCGCCTCCTCGGCGGCCGGGCCAAGCCCGCCACCGAGCGTCTGGTCGTCCGTCTCGTCACCGCGCCGCGCGGACGTAGCCTGGAATCGGGACTGGAGTCCCTGTCCAAGCTCGCCGCCGAGCGCCGGGACCGGCTCGTGGCGACGGTGACCTCCGCGGTACCGCTGAGCGACCCGCAGCGGCGGCGCCTGGGCGACGCCCTGGCGAAGCTCTACGGCCGCCGGATGCACCTGAACCTGGACGTGGACGCCGATGTCATCGGCGGCATCCGGGTGCAGGTCGGTGATGAGGTCATCAACGGTTCGCTCGCGGACCGCCTGGACGACGCCGCCCGCCGCATGGCGAGCTAGCAGCAACTCAACAGATACGTCTACGGCCCTGGTTGGGCCGTGCAGAGGATTCACCTCGTACGGGGGGAATCCCGATCCCCCCAAGTGAAACTTCGGGCCCAACAAGGAGAGCAGGGAACCCAGATGGCGGAGCTCACGATCCGGCCGGAGGAGATCCGGGACGCGCTGGAGAACTTTGTCCAGTCGTACAAGCCGGACGCGGCCTCGCGCGAGGAGGTCGGTACGGTCACCCTTGCCGGCGACGGCATCGCGAAGGTCGAGGGCCTCCCCTCGGCCATGGCCAACGAACTGCTGAAGTTCGAGGACGGCACCCTCGGCCTGGCGCTCAACCTGGAAGAGCGCGAGATCGGTGCCATCGTCCTCGGCGAGTTCAGCGGCATCGAGGAGGGGCAGCCGGTCACCCGTACCGGCGAGGTCCTCTCCGTCGCGGTGGGCGAGGGCTACCTCGGCCGCGTCGTCGATCCGCTCGGCAACCCGATCGACGGCCTCGGCGAGATCGAGACGTCCGGCCGCCGCGCCCTCGAACTGCAGGCCCCCACGGTCATGCAGCGCAAGTCGGTGCACGAGCCGATGGAGACGGGCTACAAGGCCGTCGATGCCATGACCCCGGTCGGCCGCGGCCAGCGACAGCTGATCATCGGCGACCGCCAGACGGGCAAGACCGCCCTGGCGGTGGACACGATCATCAACCAGCGCGACAACTGGCGCACCGGCGACCCGAAGAAGCAGGTCCGCTGCATCTACGTCGCCATCGGCCAGAAGGGCTCCACCATCGCGGGCGTACGCCGCTCGCTGGAGGAGAACGGCGCGCTGGAGTACACGACCATCGTCGCCGCCCCGGCGTCCGACCCGGCCGGCTTCAAGTACCTGGCGCCGTACACCGGTTCGGCCATCGGCCAGCAGTGGATGTACGAGGGCAAGCACGTCCTCATCATCTTCGACGACCTGTCGAAGCAGGCCGACGCCTACCGCGCCGTGTCCCTGCTGCTCCGCCGCCCGCCGGGGCGCGAGGCGTACCCCGGTGACGTCTTCTACCTGCACTCCCGTCTGCTGGAGCGCTGCGCGAAGCTCTCCGACGACATGGGCGCCGGTTCGATGACCGGTCTGCCGATCGTGGAGACCAAGGCCAACGACGTCTCGGCGTTCATCCCGACCAACGTCATCTCCATCACCGACGGCCAGTGCTTCCTGGAGTCGGACCTGTTCAACGCCGGTCAGCGCCCCGCGCTGAACGTCGGTATCTCCGTCTCCCGAGTCGGCGGTTCCGCGCAGCACAAGGCGATGAAGCAGGTCTCCGGCCGACTGCGCGTGGACCTCGCCCAGTTCCGTGAGCTGGAGGCGTTCGCCGCCTTCGGTTCCGACCTGGACGCGGCCTCCAAGCAGCAGCTGGAGCGCGGTCAGCGCATGGTCGAGCTGCTCAAGCAGGACCAGTACCAGCCGATGTCCACCGAGGACCAGGTCGTCTCCGTGTGGGCGGGCACCACCGGCAAGATGGACGAGGTCCCCGTCGCGGACATCCGCCGCTTCGAGCGCGAGCTGCTGGACCACCTGCACCGCAAGGAGGCGGGCCTGCTCACCTCCATCCGCGAGGGCGGCAAGATGTCGGACGACACCCTGACTGCCGTCGCGGACGCCATCGCCGAGTTCAAGAAGCAGTTCGAGACCTCGGACGGCAAGCTGCTCGGCGAGGACACTCCTGCCGCTGCCGCCAAGTGACGTAAAGGAAGGGACCTGACTCATGGGAGCCCAGCTCCGGGTCTACAAGCGTCGCATCCGATCCGTCACCGCGACCAAGAAGATCACCAAGGCGATGGAGATGATCGCCGCCTCGCGCGTCGTCAAGGCGCAGCGCAAGGTTGCGGCCTCCGCGCCGTACGCGACCGAGCTGACGCGCGCGGTCACGGCGGTCGGAACGGGTTCGAACACCAAGCACCCGCTCACCACCGAGGCGCAGAACCCGGCCCGTGCCGCGGTCCTGCTCCTCACCAGCGACCGCGGTCTGGCCGGCGCCTTCAACTCCAACTCCATCAAGGCCGCGGAGCAGCTCACCGCGCGCCTGGAGCGTGACGGCAAGCAGGTGGACACGTACATCGTCGGCCGCCGCGGTGTCGCCCACTACAACTTCCGCGAGCGCAAGGTCGCGGAGTCGTGGACGGGCTTCACCGACGAGCCGTCGTACGCGGACGCCAAGCGGGTCGCGGCGCCCCTGATCGAGGCCATCGAGAAGGAGACGGCGGACGGCGGCGTGGACGAACTCCACATCGTCTACACCGAGTTCGTCTCGATGATGACGCAGACGGCGCTGGACGCGCGGCTCCTGCCGCTGCGTCTGGACGAGGTCGCGGCGGAGGCGGCCCCCAAGGGCGAGATCCTTCCGCTGTACGACTTCGAGCCGTCCGCCGAGGACGTTCTCGACGCGCTGCTGCCGCGGTACGTCGAGAGCCGGATCTACAACGCGCTGCTCCAGTCGGCCGCTTCGAAGCACGCCGCCACCCGGCGTGCGATGAAGTCGGCCACCGACAACGCCGGTGAGCTGATCAACACGCTCTCCCGGCTTGCCAACGCGGCCCGCCAGGCCGAAATCACCCAGGAAATCAGCGAGATCGTCGGTGGCGCCAGCGCCCTGGCCGACGCCACCGCGGGGAGTGACCGATAAATGACCACCACTGTTGAGACCGCGACGGCCACGGGCCGCGTCGCCCGTGTCATCGGTCCGGTCGTCGATGTGGAGTTCCCCGTCGATGCGATGCCGGACATCTACAACGCCCTGCACGTCGAGGTCTCCGACCCGGCGAACGAGGGTGAGAAGAAGACGCTGACCCTGGAGGTCGCCCAGCACCTGGGTGACGGCCTGGTCCGCACCATCTCCATGCAGCCCACCGACGGCCTGGTCCGCCAGGCCTCCGTGACGGACACCGGCTCCGCCATCTCCGTCCCGGTCGGCGACTTCACCAAGGGCAAGGTGTTCAACACCCTCGGTGAGGTGCTCAACGTCGATGAGCAGTACACCGGTGAGCGCTGGCCGATCCACCGCAAGGCGCCGAACTTCGACGAGCTCGAGTCGAAGACCGAGATGTTCGAGACCGGCGTCAAGGTCATCGACCTGCTGACCCCGTACGTCAAGGGCGGCAAGATCGGTCTGTTCGGCGGTGCCGGTGTCGGCAAGACGGTGCTCATCCAGGAGATGATCTACCGCGTAGCCAACAACCACGACGGTGTCTCCGTGTTCGCCGGTGTCGGCGAGCGCACCCGTGAGGGCAACGACCTGATCGAGGAGATGTCGGACTCCGGCGTCATCGACAAGACCGCGCTGGTCTTCGGTCAGATGGACGAGCCGCCGGGCACCCGTCTGCGCGTCGCGCTGGCCGGCCTCACGATGGCCGAGTACTTCCGTGACGTCCAGAAGCAGGACGTGCTGTTCTTCATCGACAACATCTTCCGCTTCACGCAGGCCGGTTCCGAGGTCTCCACGCTGCTCGGCCGGATGCCCTCCGCGGTGGGCTACCAGCCGAACCTGGCCGACGAGATGGGTCTCCTCCAGGAGCGCATCACCTCGACCCGCGGTCACTCGATCACCTCGATGCAGGCGATCTACGTCCCCGCGGACGACCTGACCGACCCGGCCCCGGCCACCACCTTCGCCCACCTCGACGCGACGACGGTGCTCTCCCGTCCGATCTCGGAGAAGGGCATCTACCCGGCCGTGGACCCGCTGGACTCCACGTCCCGCATCCTGGACCCGCGGTACATCGCGGCGGATCACTACAACGCGGCCATGCGCGTGAAGACGATCCTCCAGAAGTACAAGGACCTCCAGGACATCATCGCGATCCTCGGTATCGACGAGCTGGGCGAGGAGGACAAGCTCGTCGTCCACCGTGCCCGTCGTGTGGAGCGCTTCCTGTCCCAGAACACCCACGTCGCCAAGCAGTTCACCGGCGTGGACGGGTCGGACGTGCCGCTCGACGAGTCGATCGCCGCGTTCAACGCGATCTGCGACGGTGAGTACGACCACTTCCCCGAGCAGGCGTTCTTCATGTGCGGTGGCCTGGAGGACCTCAAGGCCAACGCCAAGGAGCTGGGCGTCTCCTGACCCCCGTGCTCGTCCGGAGGGGGCGGGTGTGTCCCGCCCCCTCCGTCACGCCCCCTAGAATTGACCCCAACACCCGGCACTACCGCCGGGTGGTGACCCGAGGAGCCACCCTTGGCTGCTGAGCTGCACGTCGAGCTGGTCGCCGCGGACCGCCAGGTCTGGTCCGGCGAGGCCACCCTGGTCGTCGCGCGTACCACGTCCGGCGACATCGGCGTCATGCCCGGTCACCAGCCGCTGCTGGGTGTGCTGGAGTCGGGCCCGGTGACCATCCGCACGAGTGACGGCGGGACGGTCGTCGCCGCCGTGCACGGCGGTTTCGTCTCGTTCGCGGACAACAAGCTATCCCTGCTGGCCGAGGTCGCCGAGCTCTCCGACGAGATCGACGTCCAGCGCGCCGAGCAGGAACTGGAGCGCGCGAAGGCGGAGGACGACGACGAGGCCAAGCGCCGCGCCGATGTCCGCCTCCGGGCGGCGACGGCGGCGCGTTGACCCACCGCGCCGCGTGATGACGTCACTCAGCCGCGGTCGGTCCGGAGCAATCCGGACCGACCGCGGCTGAGGCGGATGTGGGTGTTTTTTCCGTTCCATTACCTGATAGTTCGCGTTCAGTTCCCCGCAGGGGAGACGAGGAGGGTCGGTGCCGATGGTCCTCGCTCTGACCGTGTGCGGGATCGTGGTCGTGCTCGCGGCCCTGGGACTCTTCCTGTTCGGGCTGCGCCGCAGACTGATCCAGCGCTCCGGCGGGACCTTCGACTGTTCGCTGCGCTGGGACGTCACCGGTCCCGGCGACACCGGTGGCAAGGGCTGGAGCTACGGCGTCGCCCGCTACAACGGCGACCGCATCGAGTGGTACCGCGTCTTCTCCTACGCGCCGCGTCCGCGCCGCACGCTGGAGCGCGCCGCGATCGAGGTCGCCGGCCGCCGCCTGCCCGAGGGCGAGGAGGAACTGGCCCTGCTCTCCGACGCGGTCGTCCTGACCTGTGTGCACCGGGGCACCCGGCTCGAACTGGCGATGAGCGAGGACGCGTTGACGGGGTTCCTGGCGTGGCTGGAGGCTGCCCCGCCCGGACAGAGGGTGAACGTCGCGTAGCGGCGTTCACCCTCTGCCGTACCGCGTGCGGGTTACGAGATGCCGTTGCTGAGCGCGGTCACGAGTTCGCCGTTGGCGGTGTCACCGCTGAACTCCCAGAAGAACGCGCCGCCGAGGCCCTGGTTCTTCGCCCAGGCCATCTTGGTGCCGATGGTGGCCGGGGTGTCGTAGGACCACCAGTTGCTGCCGCAGTGCGCGTAGGCGGTGCCCGCGATGGTGCCGGTGACCGGGCAGGACGTCTTGAGCACCTTGTAGTCGGCGATACCGGCCTCGGGGGTGCTGGGCGCCGGTCCGGTGGCGGTGCCGCCGGGGGCGTCCTGGGTGACGCCGGTCCAGCCTCGCCCGTAGAACCCGATGCCGATCAGCAGCTTGTTCGCGGCGACGCCCTTGGAGCGGAACTTGGCTATGGCGTCCGCCGTGTTGAAGCCCGCCTGCGGGATGCCGGGGTACGAGGTGAGCGGGGAGTGCGGGGCGGTCGGGCCCTGGGCGTTGAAGCCGCCGAAGAAGTCGTACGTCATCACGTTGTACCAGTTGACGTACTGCGCGGCGACCGCGTAGTCGGCCGCGTCGATCTTGCCGCCGCTGGAGGCGTCGGCGGTGACGGCCGAGGTGATCAGGTAGTTCTGGCCGAACTTGGCGCGCAGCGCGGCCATCAGGTTCTTGTACGCCGCCGCGCCGCTGGTGTCACAGGACAGGCCGCAGGCGTTGGGGTACTCCCAGTCGATGTCGATGCCGTCGAACACGTCGGCCCAGCGCGGGTCCTCGACCAGGTTGTAGCAGGACTGCGCGAACGCGGCCGGGTTGGCGGCGGCCTGGGCGAAGCCGCCGGAGAGGGTCCAGCCGCCGAACGACCAGAGGATCTTGATGTTCGGGTACTTGGCCTTCAGCTGGCGGAGCTGGTTGAAGTTGCCGCGCAGCGGCTGGTCCCAGGTGTCCGCGACGCCGCTGACCGACTGGTCGGCGGTGAACGCCTTGTCGGTGTCGGCGAAGGAGTCGTACAGGGCGCACTGACCGTTGGCGACGTTGCCGAACGCGTAGTTGATGTGGGTGATCTTCGAGGCGGAGCCCGATGTCACGAGGTTCTTGACGTTGTAGTTCCGCTCGTAGGTGCCCCACTCGATGAAGTAGCCGAGCTTGACCTTGTCGCCGCTCGCCGGGGGCGTGGTGGTGCCGCCGGTGGTGTGCACGGAGACCGCGCCGCTCGCCGGGCCGGTCTGGTCCGCGGTGTCACGGGCGCGCACGGAGTACGAGTAGTCGGTTCCGGCGGTCAGGCCGGTGTCCGTGTACGAGGTCGTGGTGACGGTGGCGACCGTCTTGCCGTCGCGCAGCACGTCGTAGTTCTTGACGCCCTTGTCGTCGGTGGCCGCGCTCCAGGACAGCTTCACCGAGGTGTTGGTGACGGAGGAGGCGGTGGGGGTGCCGGGAGCGGTGGGCGCCGCGTCGCCGGGGGTGGAGGTGCCGTCGCAACTGCCGCCGTTCAGCTTGCAGTTGCTGGGGGAGCCGGAGCCGGCGCCGTTGAACCCGAAGGAGACGGAGGCGCCCGGGGCCAGGGTGCCGTTGTACGACTTGTTCTTCGCGGTCCAGTGGTTGCCGGAGTTGGTGACGTCGGCGTCCCACGCGGAGGTGACGGACGTGCCGGACGGGAAGTCCCACTCGACGGTCCACGAGCTGATGCTCGCGCTGCCGGTGTTCTTCACGGTCCACTGGCCGCCGAAGCCGGTTCCCCAGTCGCTGGACTTGGCGAACGTGGCGGTCGCGGTACCGGCGGCGCTGGCCGGGCTGGCGAGGCCCACCAGACCGGCCAGCGGGAGCAGCAGGGTGGCGAACCCCGCCACCGCCTTGTGTCTGAGTCTGAAGCGCATGCGGCGCCTCCTTGTGTCTCGGGGGGTCACGGGCGTGACTGAGCCCTCACGCCCACGGTGCCGCGAGACTAAAGAGGTCTGGACCACAGGTCAATAGGTCTGGACCACTTGAGAAAGAGCTGGGGGCTCCCCTCAACTCCCTTGTAAAAGCTGTGGCTTGACTGTCGGGTCGCTGGGAATCCCCTTCGACGCGGGGTGCGGCGACAGTGGATCATCGGGGCCATGACACGCACCAAGACGCCTGCCGCCCGGGACGAGCGCACCCAGCTCACCACCGCGCTCACCTATGTGCGGGACACCGTGCGCGCCAAGTGCGCGGGGCTGTCCGACGAGGACGCCCGGCGGTCGCTGCTGCCCGGCTCGCCGCTGATGACGGTCGCCGGGCTTGTCCATCACCTGCGGTGGGTGGAGTACTTCTGGTTCCGCGTCGTCTTCCTCGGTGAGGAGAGCCGGGTGCCCTGGACCGACGAGGAACCCGACCGGGAGATGCTGCTGGCGCTTCGGGTGCCGCTGTCGCGGTTGCTCGCGGAATACGCGGAGGAGGCCGCTCGGCACGACGCGGCGGTCGCCGGGTACGGGTTGGACGCGCGGGCGCGGGTGGAGCGGCGGGGGAGGTTCGTGGATCTGCGGTGGATCATGCTGCATCTCGTCGAGGAGACGGCCCGGCACAACGGGCATCTGGACATCCTGGGCGAGCTGACGGACGGGGTGGTGGGGGACTGAGGGGGCACCACCGGCCCGCCCGTGCCGGGCGGGCTGTTCGGGCGCTGCCTCAGCGTTCGCCGCCCGGTACCCACAGGACGTCGCCGGTCTGCTTGTTGGCGGTGCGGGCCAGGATGAAGAGGAGGTCGGAGAGGCGGTTGAGGTAGGTGGCGGTGAGCGGGTTCATGTGGTCGGCGTGCTGCTCCAGGGCCGCCCAGGTGGAGCGTTCGGCGCGGCGGACGACCGTGCAGGCCTGGTGGAGGAGGGCCGCTCCGGGGGTGCCGCCGGGGAGGATGAACGAGCGGAGCTTGTCCAGGCGCTCGTTGAAGCGGTCGCAGTCGGCCTCCAGCCGGTCCACGTAGAACTGCTCGACGCGCAGCGGCGGGAACTCCGGGTTCTCGACCACCGGGGTGGACAGGTCGGCGCCCACGTCGAAGAGGTCGTTCTGCACACGGGTGAGGACCTCGGTGACCTCCGTCTCCAGGGCGCCCAGCGCGATGGCGGTGCCGATCGCCGCGTTCGCCTCGTTGGCGTCGGCGTACGCCGAGATCCGCGGATCGGTCTTGGCGACCCGGCTCATGTCGCCGAGCGCAGTGGTGCCCTTGTCGCCGGTCCTGGTGTAGATGCGCGTCAGATTGACCATGCGGCCAGCCTAATGAGCGATTCCCGCGCGGGCGCGCCGGTACCGTTGCGCGCCCTCTGCCCCGGTACGTCCGCCGCCCCCGGAGCGGGGGGTGTGAACCGTGCGAAGCGGGCCGAGACCATGCCCTTCTCCCCGCCCCCGTACAGGACCTGTTGACCCAAAAGCCCCTCAACTGCGCTGCCCGCGGGCCCTGCTGACCGCCGCCGGTGTGATGTCCGTCAATTGAGACGTGACGCGCGTTACTTACCGGTCACACAACGGCTCCGGAGCGCTATGGTCCGCCGGAGGGACAGACGTCTCACAGCAGCGCGGACAGCAGCACAGGGAGTCGGAGTGGCACGCAAGCTCGCCGTCGTCGGAGCCGGTCTCATGGGGGCCGGTATCGCCCAGGTCGCCGCACAGGCGGGCTGGGAGGTCGTCCTGCGCGACATCACCGACGAGGCGCTGCGACGCGGCACCGACGGCATCGAGGCGTCGTACGCCAAGTTCGTCGCCAAGGGCAAGCTGGACGCGGCGGACGCCGGGGCCGCCCTCGGCCGGATCACCGCCACCACCGACCTGGACGCCGCCGCCGACGCGGACCTCGTGGTGGAGGCGGTCTTCGAGAAGCTGGAGGTCAAGCACGAGATCTTCCGCGCGCTCGACAAGATCGTGCGCGAGGACACCGTGCTCGCCTCCAACACCTCCGCCATCCCGATCACCAAGATCGCCGCCGCCACCGCACACCCCGAGCGGGTCGTCGGCGTGCACTTCTTCTCGCCGGTGCCGATGATGCAGCTCGTGGAGCTGGTGCGCGGCTACAAGACCAGCGACCGGGCCCTCGCCACCGCGAAGGAGTTCGCCGAGTCCGTCGGCAAGACCTGCATCGTCGTCAACCGCGACGTCGCCGGGTTCGTCACCACCCGCCTCATCACGGCCCTGGTGGTCGAGGCGACCAAGCTCTACGAGTCCGGGGTCGCCACCGCCGAGGACATCGACACCGCCTGCAAGCTGGGGTTCGGGCACGCGATGGGCCCGCTGGCCACCGCCGACCTGACCGGCGTGGACATCCTGCTGCACGCCGCCGGGAACATCTACACCGAGTCCCAGGACGAGAAGTTCGCCGCGCCGGAGCTGATGCGCCGGATGGTGGACGCCGGTGACATCGGCCGCAAGAGCGGGCAGGGCTTCTACACGTACTGACCCGTACTCCGCCGGAACATCCCCGGGGGCGTCACCCCCGGGGGTGAATTCCGTATCGGTTCGCTCACAACCAGCAACCGACCCGGCCCTCACACAGTCAGACGGTGCACAGCACGGGCACCGTCACGGAGTACCCCACGACCGCACTCAACGGGGAGCGCATATGCACATCAGGGGCGACCACGCCGAGCTGCTCGTCGGGGGCCGCCTCGATGTCCGGACAGCGGCGGACGCCCGTACGGTCCTGCACGGCGCCGTGGACGACGGCGCCGGGGACCTGGTCCTGGACCTGTCCGAGCTGGACTCCTGGGACGCCACCGGCCTCGGCGTCATCATGGGCGCCCACCGGCGGGCCGGCCGCTGCGGACGGCGCCTGGTGCTGCGCGGGGTCCCGGCGCAGATGCAGCGCCTGCTGGTCGCCACCCGGCTGCACCGCATCCTCGCCATCGAGGGCGGCATCGGCGTCGAGTCCCTGCCCCGCGTCTGACCCGTCCCGTCCCCGGCGGGGCCCCCGTCCCGCCCCCGGCGAGACCCGGACGCAGCCGCCGAACCGCGCGTCGAGGGCATTCCCCACCCGACCGTGACGTCTCGGGCCGGGTGGCCCCCCGCACTGTCGTAGAGGCCGTGCGAAGGTTTAGGGTTCGGTCGCCCGCTGCTTCGTCACCCTTCGCGCGGGCCCGGACCAGAAGCGACAGAGCGGTGTGCGGCGGCCGGAGGGGCCGTCATGCGAACGCACACGACGCTACTTGGGGCAGATACGCATGGACCCGATCATTCCGGGAGCCGAGGACCACGGCCGCGCGCTCAGCCGCCGCCCGCCCCGAGACTCCCTCGCCACCGACTTCGGCCAGGCCGCGCCGGCACCCGTGCGCACCGCCCGCGTCGTCACCGGCGACCTCCTGCTCACCGTCAACCCCGTGGACGGCAGCGAGGTCGAGCCCTGCCCGCCGTACGCGCGCCCCGACACCCCCCGCCGCCGCGCGGGCGCCGACCGAGCCGACGCGGAGCGGGCCGCCCGCCCGCCGGTGCCGCCCGGCCCCGCCCGGCCCGCCTCCGGCCTGCTGGAGCGCCAGGAGGACCGCGAGCACCTGGTACGTCTGCTGGTGCGCGGCCGGTCCGTACGGCTCACCGGGCCCGGCGGCTCGGGCCGCACCGCCCTGCTCGACCTCGTCGCCGAGGACAGCGCCGACCTCGCCCCCGACGGCGTGATCCGTCTGAGCGGCTTCCACCGCACCGCCGACGACCTGCTGCACGACCTGTTCCACGCCGCCTACGACGCCCCCGGCCTCCACCCCACCGGTGACCAACTCGCCGCCCTCGTCGGGGAGATCGGCGCCGTCGTCGTCGTGGACGACCTGGAGTTCGGCGGGCCCGCGCTCACCGGGCTGCTCGACGCCACCCCCGAGTGCGCCTACCTGTTCGCCGCCACCCCGGACGTGCCCGCGCCCGCCGCCGACTGCGACATCGACGAGGTCGCCCTCGCCGGTCTCGACCGCGCCGCCGGGGTGGAGATCCTGGAGCGGGCCGTGGGCCGCGTCCTCACCGAGGAGGAGTCCAACTGGGCGGGCGACGTCTGGTTCGAGTCCGAGGGGCTGCCGCTGCGCTTCGTCCAGGCCGGTGCGCTGCTCCGGCAGCGCGAGCAACTGCGCGCCAGCACCGGCGCGGTGGACGAGTACGGCGTCTTCGAGGTCGTCCTGCCGCCCGTGGACGCCCCGCTGGACCCGGCCGAGGACGAGAGCGCGCCCCCGCTGCCCTCCCTCGGGGAGGCCGCCGGACCCGCGCCGCTGCTCGCCGCCCGGCTCAGCGCCGCCGCCCGCGCCACGCTCCGCTTCGCCGTCGCGCTCGGCGGCGAGGTCCCGCACCAGGCGCACCTGCCCGCGCTCGTCGGGGACACCCACGCCGACGCGGCCCTCGGGGAACTCGCCGACTGCGGTCTCGTCTCCCCGGTCGGCTCCCGGCACCGGCTCGCCGCCGGGGTCCTCACCCAGCTGGAGGCCGCCGGGTACGGCGCGGACGCGCCCGCCGACGCCACGGCCGCCGCCGAGCACTACGTCTGGTGGACCGGCCACCCCTCCGTCACCCCCGAGCGGATCTCCGCCGAGGCCGACGCGGTGCTCGCCGCGCTCGCCGCCGTCGCCCCGCTGGCCGGGCCCGCCGACGCCGACGGGTCCGACGGCCCCGACGAGCGGGACCTCGCGCTGCGGCTCGCCCGTACCGCCGCGCCCGCCTTCGCCGCCGGACTGCGCTGGAGCGCCTGGGAACACGCGCTGCGGTCCGGCGGCGAGGCCGCCCTCCTCGCCGGTGACCTCTCCGCACAGGTCTACTTCCACCACGAGTTGGGCGTCCTCGCCCTCTGCTCCGGTGAACTCGACCGGGCCCGAGCCGAGTTGGAGACATCCGGCGGGCTGCGCGGCGCCCTCACCGACAAGCGGGGAGCGGTCGCCGGGCTGCGCGCGCTCGCGCTGGTCGCGGACCTCTCCGGTGTCGCGCCCGCCCCCGCCGCCGAGGAGGCCCACGAGGCCGCCCGCCCCAAGGAGCCCGTCGCCGCGCTCCCCGTGTCCACCGCGCACCCGCTGTACGCCCCCGTGCCGGACGCGGACGCCACCCGGCGGCTCCCGGCCGCGCCGGGCGCGCAGCGCGGCGGTATCCGGCGCCTGGCCCGCCGCAACTTCGTCGCCGCGGGCTCCGGTGCGCTGCTCGCCGCCGTGCTCGGTACGGTCGTCACGCTCGGGATGACCTCCGGTGCGGGGGACGGCAAGGACCCCGCCGGACGGGTCGAGGTGGACCCCACGGTCGGGCAGGACCCCGGCGACAGCGTCCTCGGCGCCAACCCCGGCGAGTCCAACTCCCCGCGCCGCGCCCCCGCGTCCCCGTCCACGAGTCCCACCGATCCGGGGCCCGACGGTACGTTCGGCACGGCGGACGATCCGACGCCCACGTCCACGAGGTCGGCCACGGTTCCTCCGTCCACCGCCACGGGGACGCGGGGCGCCGGGGAATCCGGGGGGCCCGGCGGTTCCGGCGGCTCTCACGGCGCGGCCACGCCCACGAAGTCTCGTCCGAGTACGTCCACGAAGCCGGGTTCTCCTCCGCCGGACACGCCGTCCACCAGTGCCGACCCCTCGGACAGCGGGGAGCCCAGTACGTCCCCCTCCGAATCGCCCTCGCCGCCGCAGACCTCCACCTCTGCGAGCGACGTGTCCTCCGGCCCGGTGAGCACGGGGCCTGTGAGTACGGGGTCAGTCGGCACGGGGCCCGCGAGCACGGGGGTGCCCGCGTAGTCCGCCGGGTGCGGGTCCGCTCCGGCTGGTCGCGCAGTTCCCCGCGCCCCCAAGGGAGTTGCGGCTCGCGTCGGCTGAATTGGTGCACCACTCGGCGCACGTCCACGGCAGCCCACTCAAGGGGCGCGGGGAACTGCGTGACCAGGTGGAGTGGGGACGTTCTAGAAGAGGCGGAGTTTGTCGTCCTCGATGCCTCGGAGGGCGTCGTAGTCCATGAGGTGGCAGTGGATGCCGCGGTCGGTGGCGAGGACGCGGGCCTGGGGCTTGATCTCCTGGGCCGCGAAGACGCCGCGGACGGGGGCGAGATGGGGGTCGCGGTTGAGGAGTTCGAGGTAGCGGGTGAGCTGCTCGACGCCGTCGATCTCCCCGCGCCGTTTGATCTCGATGGCGACGGTCGCGCCGCTGGCGTCGCGGCACAGGATGTCCACGGGGCCGATGGCGGTCATGTACTCGCGCCGGATCAGGGTGTACCCCTCACCGAGGGTCTCGATGCGGTCGGCGAGGAGTTCCTGGAGGTGCGCCTCGACGCCGTCCTTGATGAGACCGGGGTCCACACCGAGTTCGTGCGAGGAGTCGTGCAGGATCTCCTCCATCGTGATGATCAGTTTTTCGCCCGCTTTGTTGATCACGGTCCACACCCCCGCCTCGTCGCCCGAGCCCTCCTTCAGAGTGCAGGGCGGGGACATCCAGTTGAGGGGCTTGTAGGCCCGGTCGTCCGCGTGGATGGAGACGCTGCCGTCGGCCTTGACCAGGATCAGACGGGGGGCCGAGGGCAGGTGGGCGGTGAGTCGGCCGGCGTAGTCCACCGAGCACCGGGCGATGACGAGACGCATGGTCGGCAACGCTACTCGACGCACCGGGGTGCACGCGATTCGCCCTCTGGCCGCCCCGTACCCCCGTCAACCCCGGTCCGCCGAACCACCCGTTTCATCCCTGGAAACTCTTGTTCATCCTTGGCCGATTGTGTACGCAAAGGGACCAACTCATATACGCATTCTGCTGGTGCGGTCACGGTCCGTTGCCTACCGTAGGGACGGGACGTCGCGGCCCGTGCACCGAGCGTGTCCACGGCGTACGTCCCCTTCGTCTGTCCGGCAACCCCTGGCCAGCAGGGGTGCGAGAGGAGAACCCATGTCGCTCGACGTCTCACCGGCCCTACTCGAACAGGCCGAGCGAGGCGAGGTCGATGAAGCCGAGTTCATCGACTGCGTCCGGACCTCCCTGCCCTTCGCCTGGGAGATGATCAGTTCCCTGGTGGCCCAGCTGAAGGTGGACGGCGGTCCCTTCGCCGACAACCAGACGCCGCCGCCCAACGAGCAGGCCCGTGGCCAGCTGCTCCGCGCACTCGCCAGCGACGCGATACGCGGCGCGCTCCAGCGGCACTTCGGGGTGCGGCTGGCCTTCCAGAACTGCCACCGGGTGGCGGTCTTCCCGCTGGATTCCTCGGTGGACGACCGGCTCGCCCGCTTCACCTCCGCACGCGCGCAGCTGCTCAACCAGTCGCCGGAACTCCGGGACTGCTGACGCCCGGTGCACCGGGCCGCCCGCACGGCGAACCGTCCGTCTGCCGCTCCGTCCGGCGGGACGCCTCCGCGTCTCCCCGCACGGGGGCGGCAGGCGTCGCGGGGCACGTGCCTCAGGAAGCGGGGCGCCTGCTCCCCGCCGTATCCCGTCCGGCGTGAAACGGGCGGGTATCGGCCATTGTGCGGGGCCGGTCCCCTTCGCTCCCGCCGGTGTCAGACCAGCCGCGGCAGCACCTCGGCGCCGAGCCGCCGTACGTTCTCCTCGGTGGCCGCCAGGTCGCCCGAGCCCTCCACGAGCAGTGCGAAGCGCGAGATGCCGGTGCGTTCGGCGGTGGCCGCGAGCCGGTCGGCGGCGAGCGCCGCGGTGCCCACCGGGTGCAGCTCGCAGAGCAGTTCGGTGTAGGCGTGCGGGTCGCGCATGGAGCGCGCCCGGCCGTCCACCGTCACATGCGCGGCGAGCCCCTGGCGCAGCCAGCCCGGCAGCGCCTTGCGCAGCGTCTCCACCGCGTCGGTGCGCCGGTCCGCCAACTGGCAGACGCCCGCCGAGACATGGGCGGCGCCCGCGATCTCGTCCCCGGACCGTCCCGCCTCCTGGGCCGCGCGCCGCCACAGGGCGACCATCTCGGCCTTCTCCGCGTCCCCGATGTGCATCCCGAGCAGCATCGGCAGACCCCGCTCGGCGGCCAGCCGTACGGACTTCGGCGAGGTGCACGCCACCACCACCTCGGGGCCCGCCGCGTCGTTCAGCACCTCCGACGGCCGGGGCACCACCGGGACCTCCCGGAAGGAGAACCGCTCGCCGGACGCGCCCACCGACGGCTCGCGCAGCCAGCGCGTCAGCAGGTCGAGGGAGTCCGGGAACCCGCTCTCGTACGCCTCCAGACCGGCGCCGAACACCTCCAGGTCCACCCACGGACCGCCCCGGCCGACGCCCAGGCTGAACCGTCCGCCGCTCGTCACGTGCAGCAGCGCGGCCTGTTCGCCGAGCGCCACCGGATGGGCGGTGGGCAGCACGCTGACCGCCGTGCCGACCCGGAGCCGCCGGGTGCGGCCGAGCAGCAGCGCGGCCAGCGTGATCGCGGACGGACAGGTGCCGTACGGCACGAAGTGGTGCTCGGCCAGCCACACCGAGTCCAGCCCGGCCTCCTCGGACACCTCCGCCGAGCGGACCGCCCGGTGCAGCGCCTCGCCGGGACCCTGGCCCGGGAACTGGGCCGCCAGGACAAAACTTCCCACACGCATCGCATTTCCCGCCTTCTCGGCCCCGCTCGGAGCTCCCCCGACCCGCACAACCGCGTGGCACGTGCCGAGGACACGGCATGGCGAAGAGATTTGCGGATTGTCGGAAAATGACCGTTCGCTGTGTGGGTTCCGCCCGAACTCCGGGTACAAGGGGTACCCCCCGAGGGGCCGCGTACGCTGGACGCACCCCGTGCTCAGCGAGTTGCCCCGAGAGGTGTTCCGTGTCCCCGCGTCGCAACCGGCCGAAGGCCGCCGATCCGTCCGGCACGAGCGCCGAGGCCGACCGCACCGGCCGGTACGGCGGCTGGCAGTCCACCGAGGACTGGCAGGGCGAGGAGTGGAACGTCCGCCATGTCGCGGGCGCCAGCGCGCAGGGCAAGACCTACCGCTGCCCCGGCTGCGACCAGACCATCCCCTCCGCCGTCCCGCACGTGGTGGCCTGGCCCGAGTACGCGGGCGTGGACGACCGGCGGCACTGGCACAAAGCCTGCTGGAACGCGCGGGACCGCCGCACCACACGGGTGCAGCGGTCCCGCAACGCACCGAGGTTCTGAGGGCACGCCCCGCCGGGAGCCGCGGCTCCCCGGACGAGTGCCCTACACGTCCCGGCTGTTGAGCAGCGTGTGCGCCGCCGCGTACGCGACCGCCGTGACCCCGAGCATGATCCACAGCGGGTCCCAGCCGGTCGGGCCGCTGGCGCCGAGCGAGGTCGAGTACAGCACGCTCAGCTGGTTCGGGATCGAGTACTCCAGCAGCGCGTCCCGCACCGTCTCCAGCGGGGTGGCGGCCATGAACAGGGCGAGCACCAGCGGCGCCAGCACCGCGGCCACCATCAGCGTGATCGCGCCCGCCGAGTGCCGGATCATCGAGCCGACCAGCAGTGCCAGCAGTCCGAGCAGCGCGACGTACAGGCTGATCCCGAGGGTCGCCCGCAGCCAGGCCCCGCCGGACGGGCGCTGCCGGATCTGCCCGTCGAGCAGCGCCACCTGCAACATCGCCACCAGCGAGGACGCGGCCAGCGTCACCACGAACGCGACCGACGAGAACACGATCGACTTGGCGGCCAGCACCCGGCCCCGGCTCGGGCACGCCGTCGTCGTCGTCCGGATCATGCCCGTGCCGTACTCCGAGGTGGTGGTCAGTACGCCCAGCGTGATGACGCACAGGCAGCCCACCAGCAGCCCGAACAGGCCGAGCCCCAGCGGGTTGGTGGTGATCTCGCGGGCGCCCGTACCCCGCACGGCGATCCCGGTCAGCAGGCCGATGCCGATCACCAGCAGCAGGAACACCCCGAGCGTCCACATCGTCGAACGCACCGAGCGGATCTTGGTCCACTCCGAGGCCAGCGCGTGCCCGAGATGGGTGCGCACCACCGGGATCGGCGAGCGGTACTGCCCGTCGGGCGCGGGAGTCGGCGGCAGCGCGGGCTGCTGGGTGCTCATCGGGCGTCCTCGGTCTGGTTCGGGCCCGCGGCGGGGGCCGGGGCGGCGGACGGGGCGGGCCCGGCCGGGGGCGCCGCCGGGGGAGCGGGGGGCGCGGCCGGGGCGGTGTACGGGTTCGGCGCGGCACCGGGCGTCGGCGCGGCGGCGGGGTCGTACGGGCCGGACGGCGCGGGCGGGAACGGGCCACCGCCCTCGGCGGGCGGCGGCGGGGCGTACCAGCCGGGCTGGCCCTGACCGGGCACCGGCATCGGCGGCTGCGCGCCGGGCACGGGCGGCTGCTGGAACCCGGCCTTCGGATCGTCGGTGGAGCGGTAGTCCACGACGCTCTGCGTCAGCCGCATGTACGCCTCCTCCAGCGACGCCTGGTGCGGCGACAGCTCCCACAGCCGTACGTCCGTCTCGTGGGCCAGTTCGCTGATCCGGGGCAGCGGCAACCCGGTCACCCGCAGCGCGCCGTCCTGCTCGGGCAGGACGTGCCCGCCCGCCCCGGTGAGCGCGGCGGACAGCTTCTCGCGCAGCCGCGGTTCGGTGTCCGGGGTGCGGACCCGGGCGAAACCGGCCGAGTTGGCGGCGATGAAGTCCCGCACGCTCATGTCGGCCAGCAACTGCCCGCGCCCGATCACGATCAGATGGTCGGCGGTCAGCGCCATCTCGCTCATCAGGTGCGAGGAGACGAACACCGTACGGCCCTCGGCGGCGAGCGCCTTCATCAGATTGCGCACCCAGAGGATGCCCTCGGGGTCGAGGCCGTTGACCGGCTCGTCGAACAGCAGCACCTGCGGATCGCCGAGCAGCGCGGCGGCGATGCCCAGCCGCTGCCCCATGCCGAGCGAGAAACCCGCCGAGCGCCGCTTCGCCACGTCCTGGAGCCCCACCACGCCGAGCACCTCGTCCACCCGGCGCTCCGGGATCGCGGACAGCTGGGCCAGGCTGAGCAGATGGTTGCGGGCGCTGCGCCCGCCGTGCACGGCCTTGGCGTCGAGCAGCGCGCCCACGAGCCGGGCCGCGTTGGGCAGCCTGCGGAACGGGTAGCCGCCGATCGTCACCGTGCCGGAGGTGGGGTTGTCCAGGCCGAGGATCATCCGCATGGTCGTGGACTTGCCCGAACCGTTCGGACCGAGGAAGCCGGTCACGGCCCCCGGCCGCACCTGGAAGGACAGGTTGTGCACGGCGGTCTTGTCGCCGTAGCGCTTGGTCAGGCCGACAGCCTCGATCATGCTCCGCACCCATCGGAAGGTCAGGACAGCGGGGCGCACGCCCCCGTAAGGGTTAGGAGGATATCGGGGCGCTGACGGTTCCGCCCAGGAGCGGGCGCCGCCCCGCCGGGACACGGCGAGGCCCCCTGCCACGCCGAGCGGCAGGGGGCCTCGCCCCCGTGTGGAACGGGGCGGACGGCGCGCACACCCGTG
The DNA here is from genome assembly GCF_019104725.1 of Streptomyces corallincola. Taxonomy (GTDB): domain Bacteria; phylum Actinomycetota; class Actinomycetes; order Streptomycetales; family Streptomycetaceae; genus Streptomyces; species Streptomyces corallincola. Next base: position 262,665 of record NZ_JAHRXF010000002.1, read on the forward strand.
AGGAACCGGGCGTACGGCGCGGACCGGACGAGCGTCGTACGGTGACCGGTCAGCGGGACTGCTGGGCCGGGACACCGCGCGTGATCGACTCGTCCTCGACCGGCGAACCGGCCGCCGCCACCGCGGCACCCGTCAGCGTGGCGAGCATCTCGCGGACGTTCGTCAGCTGCGCGTTGATGCTGTCGCGGCGGTTGGTGAGCGCCGCGAGCTCGCGCTCCGACTCCGAACGGATGCGGTCCGCCTTGGCGTTGGCGTCGGCCACGATGTCCTCGGCCTGACGCTGCGCGGTCTCCACCGTCTGGCGGGCACGGCGCTCGGCGTCGGTGCGCAGCTTCTCCGCCTCCAGCCGGAGCTGCTCCGCGCGGTGCTCGATCTCCGCGAGGCGCTTCTCCGCCTTCTGCTGACGCGAGGCCAGGTCGCGCTCGGACTGCTCGCGGCGCTTGGCCAGGTTGGTCTCGAAGTCGGCGGCGGCCTGCGCGGCCTTGGCACGCGTCTCCTCGAAGAGGGCGTCCGCCTCCTCGCGCTTGGACTGCGCGTCCTTCTGCGCCTCGGAACGGAGCTGAGAGGCGTCGCTCTTGGCCTTCTCGACGATCCGGACGCCCTCGTCCTCCGCCTTGGACTTCCGCTCGGCGGCGAACGACTCGGCGTCGTTGCGGACCTGCTGGGCGGCCGACTCGGCCAGCTCGCGGTGCTGCTCGGCGGCCCGGCGGGCCTCCTCACGCAGGTCCTTCGCCTCTTCCTCGGCGAGTCGGAGGATCTTCTCGACCCGTGCGCCGAGACCCGCGTACGACGGCTCGGCGTCGGTGACCTGGGCCTGGGCGTTCTGGGTTTCGAGGTGGAGCTCCTCGATGCGCTTTTCCAGAGCGGTGATGCGGGCGAGAGCGCTGTCACGGTCGGAGACGAGCTTGGAGATCCGTTCGTCCACCTGAGCGCGGTCGTACCCACGCCGCACTAGCTCGAAGCCGTAGGGGGAAGTGTCGCTCATGGGGTTCCTGTCGAATGAGACCGGTGAGGTGATAGGTGGAATCCTAGGGGCCGAAGCGGTGTGTCATCGAGCGGATACGTGTTTGATCAGGAGAATGACACCTCTTTTGAGTGGCTGACCACCCCAGGGCTTGCCAACAGCACCCGGACACCCCGCCGGAGCACCGGCGGGGCATCCGGCGAACGGCCTGGTCACAGCACCCAGAACACACCCGAACGCCTCGACGAGGCTAGCTTTCCGTAGATTTTCCACCCGAACGAGGGGGCCCCACCGTGGCTCCCGCCTTGACAGCGCCGTCCTTGGCGCCACCCGGCGCCTCGAAGGACTCCAGTGCCTCCAGGACGTCCTGGACGCGGGAGATCTCCGCGTTGATGTCCTCGCGCCGACGCACCAGGACCTCCAGCTCGCGCTTGCCCTCGTCCACCGTGCGGCGGGCCTCGCGGATCGCCTCGGCCTTCAGCTCCTCGGCCTCGCGGACCAGGGTCGCCTTCTTCTGCTCGGCCTCCTTCAGCAGCCCCTCGGCCTTCTTCACGGCGGCGATACGGACCTTGCCCGCCTCCGAATCGGCCTCCGAGACCAGCTCCTTGGCCTTCGTCTGCGCCTTGCCGAGCTGCTCCTCGGCCGCCTTGATCAGCGCGTCGCAGCGGTCGCCGGTGGACTTCATCGTCTCCGCCGCCTCCCGGCGGGCCCGGTCGTGCAGCCCCTCGATCTCCGAGGTGATCCGGTCGCGCAGCTCCTCGGCCCGCTCCCTTATCGCCGTCGCGTCCCGGCGGGCGCCGACCAGCAACTCGTCCGCGTCCGTACGGGACTTCTCCACCAGGGAGTTGCCCTCCACGGTGGCCTCCGAGACCAGCCGCTCCGCCTCGGTGCGGGCCGCGCCGACCATCGTGTCGGCCTGCGACTCGGCTTCCGCGGTCGTCTTCTGCGCCTGCTGCCGGGACTCCGCGAGCAGCTTGTCCGCCTCGGCGGCGGTCTCCGTGATGAGGGTGTCCACCTGCTCGGCGGCCTCGGAGCGCCGCTTGTTGGCCTCCTTGCGGGCCTCGTCCAGCGTCCGGTCCGACTCCTCGCGCGCCGAGGTGACGAGCCGTTCGGCCTCCGCCTCCGCCTCGGTGCGCACCCGTTCGGCGTCCGCGCGCATCCGGTCCGCGTGCGTCTGCGCCGTTCCGACCGTCTCCGCCGCCTCCGCGCGCAGCCGCTCGGCGTCGCCGGTGGCGTCCGCGATGAGCTGCTCGGCGCGGGTCACCGCCTCGGTCCGGGTGCGGTCCGCCTCGGCCTGCGCGGCGGCACGGGTCTGCTCCGCCTCGGCCGCCGTCTCCGTCTGCAGCCGGTCGGCCTCCGCGATCGTCTCGCTCTGGAGCCGCTCCGCCTCGCCGCGGGCCTCGGTGATCAGGGTGTCCGCCTGCGTCGCCGCGTCCGAGCGGATGCGGTTGGCGTCCTCACGGGCGTCGGCACGGGTCCGGGTCGCGGCCTGGTCGGCCTCGGCCAGCTTGTCCGACGCCTCGGTCCGCACCCGCTGGGCGTGCTCGCCCGCCTCGGCGCGCAGCCGCTCCGACTCCTGCACGGCCTCGGCGACCGTGTGCTCGGCCAGCGCCTTGGCGGCCTCCGACTCCTCGGCGGCCTCCCGGCGCACCCGGCCCGCCTCGTCGGCGGCCTCCTGACGCAGCCGGGACGCGTCCTCGCTCGCCCGCTCCCGCTCGGCGTAGGCGTCGGACCGTACCCGGTCCGCCTCCTCCTCGGCCTCGCGCCGGGTACGGTCCGCCGCGTGCTCGGCGGCCGACCGCAGCCCGGTGATCTCCTCCTGCGCCTGCTCGTGCAGCCCGGCGACCGAGTCCCGTACCTGCTGGGCGTGCTGTTCCGCGCCGGACACCATCTCGGTGGCCCGCCGGTCCGCCTCCTCGACCAGCCGGACCGCCTCGGCCTGCGCCTCCTCGACCCGCTTGCGGGCGGAGGCGAGCAGTTCCTCGCTCTGCTCGCGGGCCCGCTCCCGCTCCTGGTCGGCCTCGCGGCGGGCCCCGCCGAGCAGTTCCTCCGCCTCACGGCGGCGCCGGGCGGCCTCCTCCTGGGCGGCGGCCAGCGTCTCGGACGCCTCGGTGCCGAGCCGTTCGGCGGCGGCCTGCGCCTCGGTACGGACCCGGTCGGCGGTCTCCTGCGCCTCCGTCTTCAGCCGCTCGGCCTCGGCGGCCGCCTCGGACCGCAGCCGTACGGCGACGTTCTCGGCCTCGGCGCGCGACACGGACGCGTCGGACGCGGCCTCGTCGCGCAGCCGCTCGGCCTCCGCCTCGGCCTGCTCGCGCAGGACGCGAATCCGCTCGGCGGCCTCGGCCCGCAGCCGGTCGGCCTCCTCACCGGCCTCCCGGCGCAGCCGCTCCGCCTCCGCGCGGGCGCCGGTCAGCGCATCCTCGGCGGACGCCAGCCGCTCTCGGGTCTCGCCCTGGAGCCGGTCCAGCTCCTCGGCGGCCTCCTCGCGGCGCGCCCCGGCCGCCCGCTCGGCCTCCTCGCGCAGCTCGCGCGCGGCGGTCTCGGCGTCCTCGCGGACCGTGCCCGCCTGCTCGTCGGCCTCGGCGCGCAGCCGCTCGGCCTCGGCGCGGGTGCGCTCCAGGGTCTCCTCGGCCTGCCTGCGCAGCGAGGTGGCCCGCTCGATGGCCTCGGTGCGGACCTTCTCGCTGTCCGTCGTGGCCTTCTGGCGCAGCTCGTCGGCGTCCGCGCGGGCCTTGGAGAGCAGTTCCTCGGCGGACCCGGCCGCCTCCTCGATCTGCCCGACGGCCTCCCGGCGGGCCTCGGCGCGGATGCGCTCGCCCTCCGCGACCGCGTCGGCCCGCAGCTGCTCGGCCTCGCCGCGCAGCCGCCGCGCCTCCTCCTGCAGCTCGACCGTCTTGGCCCGGTACTCCTTGGTGTCGTCCTTCGCCGCGCCCTTGAGCTGCTCGGCGATGTCGTGCGCCTCGCCGCGCAGCCGGTCGGCCTCCGCCTCGGCCTCCGAGCGGATGCGCTCGGCCTCCTCGGCGGCGTCCCGCGTGGTGCGCTGCGCGTCCTTGGACGCCTTGTCGAGCACGTCCTCGGCGGTGCGGGCCGCCTTGGACAGCTGGGAGGCGGCTTCCTCGGCGGTGACGCTGCGGGCCTTCTCGGTGGCCTCCGCGAGCGACTTCTCGGCCTCGGCGCGGGCGTCCGCGACGATCTGCTCGGCCTCGGCGCGGGCGCTCTCGGCCTCCTTGGTGGCCTCCCCGACCAGCCGGGCGACCTGCTCCTTTGCCGTACGGGTGCGGGTCTCGTTGGCGGCCTCGGCACCGGCGAGCGCCTTGGCGGCGGCCTCCTCGGCCTCCGCGACCAGCTTCTCCGCCTCCGACTGCGCCTTGCGCAGCGCCTCGTCGGCCTGCGCGATGCGCTCCTCGGCGGCCCGGCTCAGCTCGGCGGAGCGGCGGCGGGCGGAGTCCGACTCGTCGGCGGTGGACGAGCGCAGCCGCTCGGCGTGGTCGGTGGCCTCCTGGGCCTGGGCGGAGGCGGCGTCCAGCAGCCGCTCGGCGTCGGTACGGGCCCGGCGCAGCAGCTGTTCGGCCTCGGCGCGGGCGGCCTCGGCGTCGGCGCGCAGCCGCTCGCGGGCCTCACCGGTCAGCCGCTCGGCCTCCGTACGGGCGGCGGCCATCGCCTGCTCGGCCTCGGTACGGGAGTCGTCCAGCAGCCGACGGGCCTGCTGCTCTGTGCGGGCGCGCAGCTGCTCGGCCCAGGCGACGTTCTCGTTGACGTGCGACTCGACGGTCTGGCGGCGCTCGGCCAGCTCCTGGTCGAGCTGCTGGCGCCGGGTGACCGCCTCCTGGTGCAGCTCCGCCTGGAGGCGGGCGGCCTGCTCGGCGTGCTCCTGGAGGATGCGCTGGGTCTGCGCGCGGGCCTGGCTCAGCTCCCGCTCGGCGTCCTGGCGGAGCTGGTCGGCCTGCACCTGGGCGTTGCGGAGCAACTGCTCGGCCTGGTAGCCGAGGTCCCCGCCGTCGTAGGAGGGCCGGGTCATCAGGGTGCGGCGCGCCTCGTGCAGCTTGGCGCGCAGGACCTCGACCTGGTAACCCAGGTCCTCGGCGTGCTGGATCGCCTTTTCCCGCTCGGTCTTCAGCCGCTTCATCTCGGCCTCGAACCGAGAGAGGTGATCGACGTCAGCCGCCGGCTCTCGCTCCTGGCTCTCGTAGCCCCGCACTGCGCGGTCCCATCCGTCCCCTGGTCGGCTTCTCACAGAGCACCGCCCATCCGCCGGACGGAGCCCTCCGGGGAAATGGTGTCGGATCGACGACGGAGCACGGTCTGCTGCCCCGACGCCCGTCCCCCGAAACCCGGACCCCGGCATGCGGCCGTCCACCCTGCGACGGACGACCGCCCCCAACCCTACCGGCCCCTATGTACGCGGGTCAGTGCTCGGGCGACTCAACTGCCGCCGATGTGACCAGTTCTGTGAGTACGCCGTGACAGTCCTTGGGGTGCAGGAAGGTGATCCTGGACCCCATCGACCCCGTTCGCGGCTCGTCGTACAGCACCCGGACGCCCTTGGCGCGGATGTCCGCCGCGTCGGCGTCCACGTCGGCCGTGCCGAACGCGATGTGATGGACGCCCTCGCCGTTCTTCGCCAGCCACTTGCCGACCGCGGAGTCCTCGCGGGTCGGTTCCAGCAGCTGGAGGTAGGAGGCGCCGCCGTCCGAGGTGCCGTTGATACGGAGCATGGCCTCGCGCACGCCCTGCTCCTCGTTGACCTCGGTGTGGAAGACCTCGAAACCGTACGTCGCCCGGTAGAACTCGACGGTGGCGTCGAGGTCGTGGCAGGCGATCCCGATGTGGTCGATTCGCGTCAGCATGGTTTCAGTGGAGCGCCGGGAAGGTGGTTACGCAACGTGCGCGCGATCACACCGGCGGCCCGATGACGGCGCGGACGCCGCCTCAGTACATTCGAAGTAAACCCTCGTTCACTCCGCGGCTGTGCAGGCCGGTTAGGGGACCGCAGCTCATGCCTTCTGGAACTTCCGGTACGACCTCGGTGATCGTCTCCGGCGCCCGTACGCCGATGGGACGGCTGCTGGGCTCGCTGAAGTCCTTCTCGGGCGCCGACCTCGGCGGCTTCGCGATCAAGGCCGCCCTCGACCGCGCGGGGATCGGCGGCGACCAGGTGCAGTACGTGATCATGGGGCAGGTGCTCCAGGCCGGCGCCGGGCAGATCCCGGCCCGGCAGGCCGCCGTCAGGGCCGGCATCCCGATGGACGTACCGGCGCTGACCATCAACAAGGTCTGCCTCTCCGGGCTCGACGCCATCGCCCTCGCGGACCAGCTGATCCGCGCCGGTGAGTTCGACGTGGTCGTCGCGGGCGGCCAGGAGTCCATGACCAACGCCCCGCACCTGCTGCCGAAGTCCCGCGAGGGCTACAAGTACGGCGCGGTGCAGATGCTGGACGCGATGGCCCACGACGGCCTGACCGACGCCTTCGAGAACATCGCGATGGGCGAGTCCACCGAGAAGCACAACACCCGGCTCGGCATCGCCCGCCCCGAGCAGGACGAGATCGCCGCGCTGTCCCACCAGCGGGCCGCCGCGGCGCAGAAGAACGGCGTCTTCGAGGCGGAGATCGCCCCCGTGGAGATCCCGCAGCGCAAGGGCGACCCGGTGCTGTTCGCCGCCGACGAGGGCATCCGCGCCGACACCACGGTGGAGTCCCTCGGCAAGCTGCGCCCGGCGTTCTCCCGCGAGGGCACCATCACCGCCGGGACCTCCTCGCAGATCTCCGACGGCGCCGCCGCCGTGGTCGTGATGAGCCGCGCCAAGGCCGAGGAGCTGGGCCTTTCGTGGATCGCGGAGATCGGCGCCCACGGCAATGTCGCCGGCCCCGACAACTCGCTCCAGTCGCAGCCGTCGAACGCCATCCGGCACGCGCTCGGCAAGGAGGGCCTGGACGTCGCGGACCTCGACCTCATCGAGATCAACGAGGCGTTCGCCGCCGTCGCCGTGCAGTCCATGAAGGACCTCGGCGTCTCCACCGACAAGGTGAACGTCAACGGCGGCGCCATCGCCCTCGGCCACCCGATCGGCATGTCCGGCGCCCGGATCGTGCTGCACTTGGCGCTGGAACTCCAGCGGCGCGGCGGCGGGGTCGGCGCGGCGGCGCTCTGCGGCGGCGGCGGCCAGGGCGACGCCCTGATCGTGCGCGTGCCCAAGCCCTGATCCACCCGTCACGACCGCGAACCGAACGGAGCTGTGCAATGCGGGACGTCTCCTCTCTGGTGGCCCAGGCCAGGGAAGGCCGGCCACGGGCCGTGGCCCGGCTGATCTCCCTGGTGGAGGGGGCGTCCCCGCAGCTCAGGGAGGTCATGGCGGCCCTGGCGCCGCTCACCGGCAACGCGTACGTGGTGGGCCTCACCGGCTCGCCCGGCGTCGGCAAGTCCACCTCGACGTCGGCGCTCGTCACCGCGTACCGCAAACAGGGGCGCCGGGTCGGCGTGCTCGCCGTGGACCCCTCGTCGCCGTTCTCCGGCGGCGCGCTGCTCGGTGACCGGGTGCGGATGTCGGACCACGTCTCCGACCCCGGGGTCTACATCCGCTCGATGGCCACCCGCGGCCACCTGGGCGGCCTCGCCTGGGCCGCGCCGCAGGCCATCCGCGTCCTGGACGCCGCCGGGTGCGACGTGATCCTGGTCGAGACCGTCGGTGTCGGCCAGTCCGAGGTGGAGATCGCCTCCCAGGCCGACACCTCCGTGGTGCTGCTCGCCCCCGGCATGGGTGACGGCATCCAGGCCGCCAAGGCGGGCATCCTGGAGATCGGTGACGTCTACGTCGTCAACAAGGCCGACCGCGACGGCGCCGACGCCACCGTCCGCGAGCTGCACCACATGCTCGGCCTCGGCGCGGCCCGCGCCCCCGGCGACTGGCGCCCGGCCGTCGTCCGTACCGTCGCCTCCCGCGCGGAGGGCGTGGACGAACTCGTCGAAGCCCTGGAGAAGCACCGGGCCTGGATGGAGGAGCACGGCGTCCTCGCCGAGCGCCGCCGCGCCCGCGCCTCCCGCGAGGTCGAGACCATCGCCGTCACCACCCTCCGCGAACGCATCGGCGACCTCCGGGGCGACCGCCGCCTCGACACCCTCGCGGACCGCATCGTCACGGGGGAACTCGACCCGTACGCGGCGGCGGACGAACTGGTCACGGGACTGACGGAGGGGTGAGAGCCCGCCCCCGGCGGCTGAACGGGGGCGCGGCCGAGGCTCGTGGAGCCGGGGCCCGGATCGGCGCCATCGGCGCTGGGGCGCTGACGGTCCGGTCGTGGGGGTATGGGGGCGTGGGGGCGTGGATCGGGTGGGGCGGGCTGCGGCTCCGGGTGACGGTGGGTCGGTACGGCGCCGGGTCCGGTCGCGGTGGGGACCGATGGGCGACTAGCGGTCCGGTGGCGGCTGGGGCTGCTGGTGGTCTGGTGGCGGCTCGGATGCGGGGGAACGGGCATGGTTCCGGGTTGATGGCGGTTCGGTCCGGCGTCCGCGTCTGGTCCTGCCCCGGACCGATGGGCGACTAGCGGTCCGGGGCAGGACCGGCGGGCCGGTGACCTGGCTGGTGCGGTCGTAGAAGGGGGACTCTGATGCCGGCGGCCCGGTGAGGTCGGCCGCCCCGGCAGGGCCGACAGGCGCGGGACGGTAGTGGCGAACTCGGTGGCCGTCCATGTACGCCCGCTGCTAGCTTGACCGCATGTTCCTCACGCAGGCGTAGAGCGCGATCCGCGCCGCGCACCCGGATCGCACCGGCGATCACGGGCCGCGCGGTGCTTCGGCGTCCGCTCCGCCCGCTCACCCACTGAGGAACCCTCATGTCCGCGCCCGCTTCCGCGCGCCCAGCCGCGCCCTCGTACGCCGCCGTGCTGCGCGTCCCGCACGCCCGCCGCGCCTTCGCCGCCGCCCTGACGGCCCGGCTCTCCTACGGCACCGTCAGTATCGCCCTGCTGCTCTCCGTCACCCGTGCCACCGGCTCCTACGCCGCTTCCGGCCTCGTCCTCGCCCTGTTCGGCGCCACCGCGGTGCTGCTGATGCCCCTGCGCGCCGGGCTGGTGGACCGGTACGGCCCGCGCCGCGCGCTGCCCCCGATGGCCACGGTGTACGGCGTGCTGCTCGGCTTGCTGGCCGTGCTCACCTGGCGCACCGGGGCGTCCGTGGCCCCGGTCGCGGTGACCGCTGTGCTCGCGGGTGCGTGTGCCCCGCCGCTCGGGCCGGTCATGCGGGCCCTGTGGTCCGCGCTGATCGGCGACCCCGACCTGTTGCGGCGTGCCTTCAGCCTCGACGGTGTCGCCGAGGAACTCCTCTTCGTCTCCGGCCCGCTGCTGGTCGGTGCGCTGCTCACCACCGCGCCGCCCCCGGCGGGGCTGCTGCTCAGCGCCGTACTGGTGGTGGGCGGCACCTGTGCCTTCGCCGGGTGCGCGGGGCTCGGTGGGACCCGTCCGGGGTCCCGGCGGGCGGGTGGCGGGCGGGTGCGGGGTCTGCTCGCCCCGGTCGCGGTGGCGGCGGGTGCCGGGCTCGCGCTCAGCGCCGTCGAGCTGCTGGCCACGGCCTTCGCCGCCGGTCGCGTCCACAACGCGGCCCTGGTGCCGTGGATGCTCGGGGCGCTGTCGGCGGGCAGCGCGGTCGGCGGACTGCTGAACGGCGCGGTCCGCTGGCGGTCCGCCGCCCGCGTACGGCTCGGCTGGTTCGCCGCGGCCCTCGGCGCGGTGATCGCCGCCGCCGGGTTCGCGCCCGGCCCGTGGTCCCTCACCGCCGCGATGGCGTGCGCGGGCGTGTTCGTCGCCCCCGCCCTGACGACCGCCTACCTGCTGGCCGACGAACACGCACCGCACGACGCCCGCAGCCGTGCCGGTGCCTGGGTCAACGCGGCCGTCAACGCCGGAAGCTCCACCGGCGCCGTCGGTATCGGCCTGCTGATCGGCCACCTCCCACTGACCACCTGCTTCGCCCTGGCCGGTGTGACCGCCCTGGCATCCGCCCCGCTGGCCTGGTCGGCCCGCTCCCGTCCCACCCAACCGGCCCCAGCGGCCGGTCTCTGAGTCCGGCCACCCCACGAGCCCGACCGTGCCCCGCCCCCCCTGCCGGGGCCCGAAGCTCGCCGGACTCCCAGGCTCACCGTGTCCCGGCGACGCCCCGGCCCACGGCCTGACGCCACCCGCCCCCACCCGGTGCGGACGCGGCGTCAGGCCCGCCCGCGTGTCGCCCGCAGGTGTTCCGCGATCGGCTTCAGGGACTTGTCCATGTCCGCCAGGGCCTCGGGGGTGAGGAGGTCGATGAAGTGGCGGCGGACCGAGGCCACGTGGTGGGGGGCGACCTTCTTCATGGTGGCGAGGCCGTGCTCGGTGAGGACGGCGTAGAGGCCGCGGCGGTCGGACTCGCAGTTCTCGCGGCGGACGAGGTCCGCGTTCTCCAGGCGGGTGATCTGGTGCGAGAGGCGGCTCTTGGACTGAAGCGTGGCGGTGGCGAGGTCGCTCATCCGCATGCGCACGCTCTCGGACTCGGAGAGGTTCACCAGGATCTCGTAGTCGTTGATCGTCAGGTTGAACTGCTGAAGATCCTTTTCGAGCTGGTACGTCAACAGCCTGTTGACCTCCAGGTGGGTGCGCCATGCGCACTGCTCCGCATCGGTCAGCCAGCGTGTGGCCGTCTCGGTCTCCATATATCCAGTCTACCTAAGATGTTGAATTACGGACTATCGCGCACTCCGTGACGGTGTGCCCGCGTTCGAGGTCACCCTCCGCAGATTACCGTTCACAGCCCGAAGCGCCGCTGGAGGTCCCCGAGCTGGCCGGGAAGACGCGCCCCGCCCGGTGATCCCGGCCCCGGTGCGCCGGGCCCGCCCGGGCCATCTCCGGGCACCCCCGGCCCGGCGGGCACCTGCCCCGCGGACCGCTCGGGCAGCAGCGCCTCGCTGGACTGCAGCAGCACCGTGCCCGCGCCGACGAACTCGAACTGGTGCTCCTCGCCCGACGCCCCGCCGAGCCCGGTCATCGCCCGGAGTCCGCCCAGTACCCCGGTCAGATACCCGTGGTCGTAGTGGTGGCAGGGGGAGGGGCAGTCCGCCCAGCCGACCAGCGCCTGCGGGTCCACCCTCAGCGGCGGCTCCATGAACACCACCGGCCCGTTGGAGGCGGCCACGAACTTCCCCGTGCCGATCAGCGTCAGGAAGCCCGGCACGATCGACTGCTTCAGTGCCAGACTTGGCTGGAAAGCGAGCAGATGACCCGCGCGGACGGTCAGATTCCCGTCGTCCAGGTCGAAGGAGTTCACGTCCAGCGCCCGGTCGGCCAGCAGCATCTTGCCCGAGCCCTCGGCCACCACCCAGTCGCTCGCGTGCAGCGGCGAGTGGAACGACGTGCGCACCAGCCGGTCCAGCCGCCCGTGCCCCACCCCGTTGAACTCCATCGCCCCGTAGTAGGCGATCATCTTCCCCTTCTGCAGGAACCACGGGGAGCCCTTCAGCTCCACGCAGAAGGTGTACGGATTCACGTTGTCGTCCGTCGGCAGGGTCTCCGGGTCGAACACCACCGGGCCGCCCGGCGCCCCCTGGCCGCCGATGTGCGCGCTCACAGCTTCTCCTCCGACGCCTGGACGAACACCGTGCCGCTGCCGCTCAGCTCCAGCTGGAACGCCTCGCCGGAGCCCCGGCCCACCATGTCCCGCCAGCCCAGCGCGCTGGACAGCCGGTTGCGCAGGTCGCCCCGGTGGGCGACGTACGCCTGCGGGTCCACGTGCACCGGGCGCCCCGGGGCGACCGGCAGCTCGAACACCCCGCCGTGCGCCATCACGGCCGCCGAGCCGTGCCCCTGGAGCGCCGTGGTGAACAGCCCCTGGCCGGTGGCCTGGCCCCGGACCAGGCCCATCACCCCGCCCTGCGCGCCCAGGAACACCGTGCCCTGGCGCAGGGTGTCCTCGAAGGCCAGCAGCCGGTCCGCCTCCACGTGGAGCGTGTCGCCGGTCAGCGCGATCACGTGCACATGGTGGCCGCCGTGCCCGAACAGCACCGTGCCGCTGCCTGCCACCGACATCAGCGGCGTCGCCTCGCCCGCCACCCGGCGCCCGAGCATCGACATCAGCCCGCCCTGGCCGCCCTGGACGTTCGGTGTGAACGACACCTCGCCCCGGTACGCCAGCATCGCCCCGCGCTGGCTGAACAGGCCCCGGCCGGGCGCCACCGTCGCCTCGACCATCTTCGAGTTGATCTCCCGGAAGCTCACAGGTCCCCCGCGATCGTGTTCCGCTCGCTCGGCTGGACGTAGACCAGCCCGTCGCCCTCGAACCGGATCTGGAACGCCTCGCCGCCGCCCTCGCCGAGGAACGTGCGGAACGTCACCCCGGACTGGAACGACTGCCGCACCTCGCCCTGGTGCGCGATGTACGCCCCTGGATCGACCGTCAGCGGATACCGCGGGCTGACCCGGAGCACCACCGCCGGGCCGTCCGACAGCAGCGCCGCCTGCCCGTGTCCCTCCACGGTCGTGGTGAACAGCCCGTTGCCCCGCGCCGCGCCGCGCAGCCCGGTGAACGTCGTGCCCGTACGCAGCCCGGCGTCCGTCACCAGCAGATTGCTCGCCTCGACATGCAGTCGGTCGCCCCGCAGCGTCACCAGATTGATCTCCGACGCCCGGTCCGCGAACCAGCATGTGCCCTGCCCCCTCACCTCCATCACCGTCATCTGCTCACCCGTGAGCCGCCGGGCCACCATCCCCCGCAGCCCCTCACCGCCGCCCGTCAGCTTCTTGAAGGCCATCCGCCCGTCGTACGCGACCATCGAGCCGTTCTTCGCCTTCACGGCGTCCCCGGTCATCTCGACGGCGAGGACCTTGCTCCCCTGGAGCCGGAACATCGCCACGCACCGAAAGTAGCCGCCCGACGGGTGGAGACGACAGCACCCGTGGGTGGAGACGGACCCTGAGCGCACCCCTAGGGGACCGGTTTGTCACAATGGGCCGACGCTTGTGCTTCCGTTCACAAAGCGGATCATGGAGCGGACCACCCGGCCGCGTACCGGCCGGTGGACACAGCCCCGCCGTCGCACCCCCGTGACTCCCCACCGAAGGTGACCCGTGGACCTCAAGACAGCCAACGCCCTCCGCCGCCTGCGCCTGGTCTCGGCGCCGGAGGCGGTGTCCTTCCTCGTCCTGCTCGTCTGCTCGGTCCTGAAGCGGACCACGGACTTCGACGCGGTGCGGGTGATGGGCTGGGTGCACGCCATCCTGTTCATCCTCTACGTGCTCTTCTGGGCCGACGCCTGGAACCGCACCCGCTGGAACTTCCGCACCGCCGCGCTCTACTTCGTCCTCTCCGTGCTGCCCACCGGCGGCTTCTTCGCCGAGCGCAGGCTGCGCCGGGAGGCCGAGGACGCGGTCGTCGCCGCCCGCGAGGCCAAGGGGTCCACGGCTGCCGAAGAGGCGGTGCGCGCATGATCGTCGCCTTCTCCGTGACGCCCCTCGGGGTCGGTGACGATGTGGGGGAGTACGTCGCCGACGCCGTCCGCGTGGTCCGCGAGTCGGGGCTGCCGAACCGTACCGACGCGATGTTCACGTCCGTCGAGGGCGAGTGGGACGAGGTCATGGACGTCGTCCGGCGTGCCGTCGCCGTGGTGGAGGAGCGCGCGCCGCGCGTCTCTCTGGTCCTCAAGGCGGACATCCGCCCCGGTGTGACGGACGGACTGACCTCCAAGGTCGAGACCGTCGAGCGCCATCTGAGCGCCTGAGGCGCGCAGTCCTCCGCCCGCCTCCGCGCCGGGGCGGGCGGTCGGCTGCCCGAAAGCCGAGACGGGGCTGACCGGCATATGACCCGACGGTAGGGTCTGGTGCCGTGTCCAAGCCACTCAGTCTCCCGTTCGACCCCATCGCCCGCGCCGACGAACTGTGGAAGCAGCGCTGGGGGAACGTTCCCGCGATGTCCGCGATCACCTCGATCATGCGGGCCCAGCAGATCCTGCTCGCGGAGGTGGACGCGGTCGTCAAGCCGTACGGGCTGACCTTCGCGCGCTACGAGGCGCTGGTGCTGCTGACCTTCTCCAAGGCGGGGGAGCTGCCGATGTCGAAGATCGGTGAGCGGCTGATGGTCCACCCCACGTCCGTGACGAACACGGTGGACCGCCTGGTCAAGTCGGGTCTCGTCGCCAAGCGCCCCAACCCCAAGGACGGCCGCGGCACCCTCGCCACCATCACCGCCAAGGGTCGCGAGGTCGTCGATGCCGCCACCCGCGACCTCATGGCGATGGACTTCGGCCTCGGCGTCTACGACGCGGAGGAGTGCGCCGAACTCTTCACCATCCTCCGCCCCCTGAGGGTCGCGGCGAAGGACTTCGAGGAGGGCTGACTCCCGGGCCGACGGGAGTGGTGCCCCCCCGGAAAGATCGCCCGGAAAAGGTGGTTACGCTCGCACCCATGAAGAAGAGCGTGTTGACCCGCTACCGGGTCATGGCCTATGTCACCGGTGTGCTGCTGGTTCTGCTGTGCCTGGGCATGATCGCCAAGTATCTGCTGCATCTCGACGGCGCGTCCGGCTTCACGGAGGTCGTGGCCATCGCGCACGGCTGGCTGTACGTCGTCTACCTGGTCTTCGCGTTCGACCTGGGCTCCAAGGCGAGGTGGCCCATCGGCAAGCAGATCTGGGTGCTGCTCGCCGGAACGGTTCCCACGGCCGCCTTCTTCGTCGAGCGCAGGATCAGCCGCGAGCTGGACGGTCAGGTCGCCGAGCGGGCCCCCGCCGTGGCCAAGGTCCAGTAAAAAGCCGCCGTTCGCCACTCGAACGGCGGTATGCCATCGACATTTACTTGGACGTCCTAGTAAATTCGAGGGTATGGACGCTCATGCCATCGAGGAGGGCCGCCGGCGCTGGCAGGCCCGTTATGACGGCGCGCGCAAGCGCGACGCCGACTTCAGCACGCTCTCCGGGGACTCCGTGGACCCGGTGTACGGGCCCCGGCCGGGAGACGTGTACGAGGGGTTCGAGCGCATCGGCTGGCCCGGTGAGTACCCGTACACCCGAGGACTGCACGCCACCGGCTACCGGGGGCGTACGTGGACGATCCGCCAGTTCGCCGGGTTCGGCAACGCCGAGCAGACCAACGAGCGGTACAAGATGATCCTGGCCGCGGGCGGCGGCGGCCTCTCCGTGGCGTTCGACATGCCGACCCTGATGGGCCGCGACTCCGACGACCCCCGCTCGCTCGGTGAGGTCGGCCACTGCGGGGTGGCGATCGACTCGGCGGCCGACATGGAGGTCCTGTTCCGGGACATCCCGCTCGGTGACGTCACCACGTCGATGACCATCAGCGGCCCGGCCGTCCCCGCCTTCTGCATGTATCTGGTCGCCGCCGAGCGCCAGGGCGTCGATCCGGCCGTGCTCAACGGCACGCTCCAGACCGACATCTTCAAGGAGTACATCGCGCAGAAGGAGTGGCTGTTCCAGCCCGAGCCGCACCTGCGCCTCATCGGTGACCTGATGGAGCACTGCGCCTCCGGCATCCCCGCCTACAAGCCGCTCTCCGTCTCCGGCTACCACATCCGCGAGGCCGGTTCCACGGCCGCGCAGGAGCTGGCGTACACCCTCGCGGACGGCTTCGGGTACGTCGAGCTGGGCCTCTCGCGCGGGCTCGACGTGGACGTGTTCGCACCCGGCCTGTCCTTCTTCTTCGACGCCCACGTGGACTTCTTCGAGGAGATCGCCAAGTTCCGCGCCGCCCGCCGCATCTGGGCGCGCTGGATGCGCGAGGTCTACGGCGCGAAGACCGACAAGGCGCAGTGGCTCCGCTTCCACACCCAGACCGCCGGTGTCTCCCTCACCGCGCAGCAGCCGTACAACAACGTCGTGCGCACCGCCGTTGAGGCGCTCGCGGCCGTGCTCGGCGGCACCAACTCGCTGCACACCAACGCCCTGGACGAGACCCTGGCCCTGCCCAGCGAGCAGGCCGCCGAGATCGCCCTGCGCACGCAGCAGGTACTGATGGAGGAGACCGGCGTCGCCAACGTGGCCGACCCGCTGGGCGGTTCCTGGTACGTCGAGCAGCTCACCGACCGCATCGAGGCCGACGCCGAGAGGATCTTCGAGCAGATCAGGGAGCGCGGTCTGCGCGCCCACCCCGACGGGCGGCACCCCATCGGCCCGATCACCTCCGGCATCCTGCGCGGCATCGAGGACGGCTGGTTCACCGGCGAGATCGCGGAGTCCGCGTTCCGCTACCAGCAGGCGCTGGAGAAGGGCGAGAAGCGCGTCGTCGGCGTCAACACCGCCACCGGCTCGGTCACCGGCGACCTGGAGATCCTGCGCGTCAGCCACGAGGTCGAGCGCGAGCAGGTCCGCGCGCTCGCCGCCCGCAAGGCGGCCCGCGACGACGCCCGCGTCAAGGACGCCCTGGACCGCATGCTCGCCGCCGCCCGCAACGGCTCCAACATGATCGTCCCGATGCTGGAGGCCGTCCGCGCCGAGGCCACCCTCGGCGAGATCTGCGGCGTCCTGCGCGACGAGTGGGGCGTCTACACGGAGCCCGCCGGATTCTGACCGCCCGCCGGTACGGAGAGGCGCCACCGGCCACACGCCCCACCCGGACGGCCGGGCGGCGGTCCCCGAGGACCCCGCCCGGCCGTCCGGGCCGTACCCGGTGACCAGGGTGTGGATCTCGGCGGCGCCCTTCACCCAGGGCTCCTCGTCGTCGGACAGCTCGATCGCCCCGATCCTCGTGGTCCAGAACCCCTCTCCGGCTGCCGCCGACGGCCGCGCGCTGTCCGTCCGAGCCGTGCGCCGGGCCGCCCGCTGCGCGGGGCGCGGAGGCGCCGAGCCGGACGGTCAGCAGTGGGGCCGCCGAGCCGGGCGCTCGGTGGAACGGTCACGCGCCGGGTCTGTGCGAGTAGACCCGCGCGCCTATGGTGACCGGGGCATGTCATGCCCGCTAGGCCCCTCGATCACCCGCACGAGTGAACTTCCGCTGTACGCGCGGGAATCGGAACCGCGGGCCCGCCGCCGGGCGTTCTGCGTACATGACTTCCCGTTCTAGGAATCCGACCCCGCGCCGTCGCGCAGTACGGCCGCTCCCAGCCCCTCCAGGAGTACGGCCGTGAACCGGCGCGCCCACTCCGTGTCCACCGCGCTCCCGCTCACCAGTGACCGGTGCACGACCGCACCCGCGACCACGTCGAAGATCAGGTCGGCGGTGCGTGCCGCCTCCACCGGGTCGTCCTGTGCGGGGAGTTCACCGCGCGCCTCGGCCCGCGCCCGCCCCTCCAGGACCAGCCGCTTCTGCCGCTCGACCACCGAGGCCCGCATCCGCTCGCGCAGCGCGTCGTCCCGTGTGGACTCCGCGACCACGGCCATCAGACCGCTCTTGCACTCCGGGCGGGCCAGGATCGCCGCGAACTGAAGCACCACGCCCTCGATGTCGGCGGTCAGCGTGCCCCGGTCGGGGAGTTCGAGCTCGTCGAAGAGTTCGGCGACCGCGTCCACCACCAGCTCGCTCTTGCCCGGCCAGCGCCGGTAGAGGGTCGTCTTCGCCACCCCGGCCCGGGTCGCCACGTCCCCGAGCGTGAGGCGGGACCAGCCGAGGTCCACCAGCGCCTCGCGGGTGGCCGCCAGGATCGCGGTGTCCGCCTCGGCGCTGCGGGGGCGGCCGGGACGCCCGGCGGGGGTGCGGCTCTGCATCCCCCGACCATAACGGGCGGGTTCTGTGCGGCCGTGAGGGAGATCACCGGGGAGCGCTGTCGCGGGCGGCGTCCGTGCCATTACGCTACGGGTCGTAGCGAAAGCTCGTGACGGACGTACACGGGCCATGACCGGCGGCACGGGTGGGGACCCGGTGCCGGACGGGCACACCCTTTTTTCATTCACGCGCGGATACGGGGGAGGATGGGCGCATGCAGCCACGGAACATGTCCATGAGCGGCGTCGTTGACCTCGCCGCGGTGAAGGCGGCCCAGGAGGCCAAGGCCAAGGCCGAGCAGACGCGCGCCGAAACCGCCCGGCAGGGCGGGGCGGGGGCCGTCTCGCCGGCCGACCTCGTCATCGATGTCGATGAAGCCGGATTCGAGCGCGATGTCCTCCAGCGCTCCGCCGAAGTACCCGTCGTGATCGACTTCTGGGCCGAGTGGTGCGAGCCCTGCAAGCAGCTCAGC
This sequence comes from Streptomyces corallincola, assembly GCF_019104725.1. GTDB lineage: Bacteria > Actinomycetota > Actinomycetes > Streptomycetales > Streptomycetaceae > Streptomyces > Streptomyces corallincola. The sequence continues at coordinate 280,761 of NZ_JAHRXF010000002.1, forward strand.
CCGGTCCTGGAGCGGCTGGCCGTCGCGTACGCCGGGCGCTTCCTGCTCGCCAAGATCGACGTCGATGCCAACCAGATGCTGATGCAGCAGTTCGGCGTCCAGGGAATCCCGGCCGTCTTCGCCGTCGTCGCCGGGCAGGCGCTGCCCCTCTTCCAGGGTGCGGCGAGCGAGCAGCAGATCCGCGAGACCCTGGATCAGCTGGTCCAGGTCGCCGAGCAGCGTTTCGGCCTGACCGGGCTCACCGTCGATCCGGACGCCGCCCCCGGCGCCGCCGTCGCGCAGGAGCCCCCGGCCGGGCCGTACGACGCCCTGCTCTCCGCCGCCGTGGACGCGCTGGACGCGGGCGACCTCGGTGGTGCCGTGCGCGCGTACCGCAACGTGCTGAGCGACGACCCCGGCAACACCGAGGCCAAGCTCGGCCTGGCGCAGGCCGAACTGCTCCAGCGGGTGCAGGACATGGACCCGCAGCAGGTGCGCAAGGACGCCGCCGACCGCCCCGGTGACGCCGCCGCGCAGATCGCCGCCGCCGACCTCGATCTGGTCGGCGGGCATGTCGAGGACGCCTTCGGGCGGCTGATCGACGCCGTGCGCCGCACGGCGGGCGACGACCGCGACGCGGTGCGCCGTCGGCTGCTGGAGCTGTTCGAGGTGGTCGGCGGTGACGACCCGCGCGTGGTGGGTGCCCGCCGGGCGCTGGCGCGCGCCCTGTTCTGACCAGTCCTTAAACACCACGGCTTGTGATGCCGGGGTGAAAGATTGGCCGAGTTGCCGTCATGGTGGCCGCGCTTTGCCAAAACTTGGCAATCGCGGCCACTGTTACTCGGAGTAAATCGGAAGCGGCTCTCTGACCGCTTTCGTCCCGAGATCAACTGTTTTCCGCTCCCCCTCGATGGCACCCAGGGTGTCCCTCCGGGTTCACGGAGTCGCCCATCGGTTATCGGGCCGTTACTAGCCAGTAACGAACCCCCTTGTGCCCGGGCCGAGAATGCACCACGATCGGCGACGCTCGGTCCATTCCCGCACCCCGGCAACCGGTCGGGTCGCGGGAGACTCTGGGTCCCCACCGAGCAGAGCCGGCGGCAGTGGCGCCGGCTCTAGGGCAGGGGGGTCTTCGCCTTCGCGGTGAAGCCTGTCCGAGAGGTTGTGCGTGATGTGTGTCAGGCGCGACCAGTGGTTGTCGCTCGGGGGTGATCGCCGGTGATCCGGGTGCGGTTCGCACCTCCGGGTGCGGGCGCTCTCCTTCCCGAGGACGTAGCACTTCTCCCATCCCTGTCCGGCTGTTCCCGTCCTCCGGGGCGGGGCCGGGCCAGGAGATGTACGTCCGAGAAGGAGGAAATATGGAGTCCCAGGTGCGTGGCGGGACCAGATGGAAGCGGTTCGCTGTGGTCATGGTGCCCAGCGTCGCCGCGACGGCCGCGATAGGTGTCGCTCTCGCGCAGGGCGCGCTCGCCGCGTCGTTCAGCGTGTCGGGGCAGTCGTTCAAGGTCAGCGCCGACTCGCTGGAGGGGCAGGGCTTCGCCCAGTACGGCGCGATCGACCAGGGCTACACCCTGGACGGCAAGAAGACGATCCACCCGGTCGCCGTCTCGTCGTTCGATCACGCCGAGATCACCAACCTGTGCCAGTCCGTGGTCACGCCCGACGTGCCGGTCTTCGGCAAGGTCAGCCTGATCCTGCGGGCCGGTGGCAAGAACGCCCACAAGGTCGAGGCCGACCAGATCTACATCGACGTCGCCGACCTGAAGGCCGATGCCACCTTCAAGGGCATCGACATCGGTGTGGCGGCCGGTGACACGGCCAAGAGCAAGGGCGGCAAGGGCCCCGGCATGAAGGGCGGAGGCGAGCAGGCGAACCCGTACGGCTTCGCCCAGCAGGCCGACAGCGCCACGCTGACCGGTGTGAAGCAGACGGCGTGGGCGACCACCGCCGGTACCTTCCAGCTCAGTGGTCTGCACATGTCGCTGTCCACGACTGGCAAGGAGTGCTACTAAGCACTCGTTGACGGGCGGGGGAGCCTTCGGCGCCCCCGCCCGTTCCCTCTGGGGCCGTGCTTTCACGCGGGGCCCACATCGCCATCACAGCAACGCCGCACCAGGGAGCTGTTTTCCATGAGCGCCGAGACCCCTGCCGCCGACCCCGGCCAGTTCATCCGCCGGAGGCAGCAGTTCCGCGCGTGGCGGGGCAACCGTCCGTTCTGGGCGGGCCTGTACGTCCTGCTCAGCGGCTTTCCGATCATCTACTTCCCGTACTTCCATCTCCAGGTCGGTCACCTGACCCTGGCGATGGCGACGACTGCGGGAGCCGGGTCTCTGATCATCGGCGTGCTGCTGATCGTTCTGGGCATCAGCCTCTGGTTCCAGAAGCACGTGCGCACCTTCGCGGGTGTCGCGGCGATTCTGCTGGCGCTGGTGTCCCTGCCCGTCTCGAACTTCGGCGGGTTCATCGTCGGCTTCCTGCTCGCCCTGATCGGCGGCGCGATGGCCGTGTCCTGGGTCCCGGCCGCGAAGCCGTCCGCGGGAGTTCAGGACGGCGCGTCCCACACCGCCGCGCCGCTGCCCCCGCAGGGCCCGGCCAGGACGCACGAGTCGTACGACCTGTCAAAGACGACCCCGGTCAACGAGGCGAACGGGAGGCACAGTGCCGGCTGACGAGGTGATCCTCGGGACCGACGTGGACGGGTCTCGGGAGAGAACCAGAGCCCGCCACGCGGCCCCCAAGAAGCCGCTGTTCACCAGATTCCACATGCCTGCCGGCAAGGCGATAGCCAGTGTGGCCATGCCGACGGCCGTCCTGGTCGGCCTGGGGTTCACGTCGTCGCTCGCCCTCGCGGACAACGGCGGCACCACCCCGTCCGCCGCCAAGAGCCAGCAGGCCGACGAATACAAGGACTGCGTCCAGGCCCTCGCCGACGGCAAGAAGGCCGACGACGGCAAGGACGGCAAGGACCCCTCCGCGTCGCCCTCCCCGTCGGCCTCCGGGACCGGTAAGGACGACGCGGGCGACAAGGGCGGGACGAAGGACACCGGCACCAAGGACACCGGGAGCAAGGGCACCGGTACCAAGGACAGCGGTACGGACGCGGGCAAGCCCTCTTCGTCGGATTCAGGTTCCGACGACACGGCGAAGCCCGACCCGACCCGGTCCACGGGCACCGGCACCTCCGTCCCGACGCCGTCCACCAGTGCGAGCCCGAGCGGTGACGGCGGCCTGCTGGGCGGCCTCGGGGACACCGTGGGGAACGTCCTCGGCGGCACCCTCGGCACCGCGCTCGGCGGCGGCACCAAGGACTCCGGTACGACCACGAGCCCCACCCCGTCCCAGTCCGCCACCAAGGCACCCGAGGCCCCGAAGACGCCGGAGTCGAAGACCCCGGAGTCGAAGACCCCGGAGTCGAAGAAGGCCGACGCCAAGGGCCACGGCACCCTCACCGGCACCGTCAAGGACACCCTCGACAAGGTGACCGGCACGGTGAAGGACACCACCGACGGTGCCTCCAGGACCGTGGGGGACGCCGGTAAGGCGCTCGGGGACGCGGGCAAGGCGGCCAAGGACGCCGTACCCGGCGCCGACGCCGCGCTGCCGGACGACTGCCCGAAGGCCACGGACGCCGAGGGCGGGATCGACAACAAGGTCCCGCTCGCGGACGACCCCTGGTACCTGAGCGCCAGTTCGCTGACGCTGAAGGGCGCCGACTACAAGGGGATCGTGGAGGTGCGCACCGCCAACGGCACCGTGAAGAAGGTGCTGAAGTACGTCATCTCCGACGGCACCGACATCGGTGACCTGCACCAGACGGTCATCGACAAGCAGGCCGGCAAGACGTACCACGTCCAGGCAGGCAAGGGCACGACCTCCACCATCACCGGCGGTCAGACGGTGATGTACACGGAGAAGATCTCCGGCAACCTGCTCGGCCTGCTGCCCGTGACGTTCAGTCCGGACAGCCCGCCGCCGCTCAACCTGCCGTTGATCTACTTCACCAACGCCAAGGTGACGCAGGCCGCGCAGTTCGGCGGCAACCTGCACATCCCCGGCATGCGGCAGTACATCACCGACTGACCCGCGCCGACGGGCCGCAAGGCCCCACCCCGAAGCCACTTCGGAGCCGCGAAACACCGAGGGCGCCCCCTTCTGGAAGGGGGCGCCCTCGGCGCCGTTCAGGCCGCGGTGCCGCTCAGACGTCGCCGCCGAGCTGGTGCACCCGGACCATGTTGGTGGTGCCGGGGACACCGGGGGGCGAACCGGCGGTGATCACCAGGGTGTCGCCGGGGGTGAAGCGGCCGAGCTTGGCCACCTCGGCGTCCACCATGTCCACCATCTCGTCGGTGGTGTTGACGAACGGCACCACGTGCGACTCCACGCCCCAGCTCAGGCTGAGCTGGTTGCGGGTGCCCTCGTCCGTGGTGAACGCGATGACCGGCTGGGCCGCGCGGTAGCGGGACAGCCGACGGGCGGTGTCACCGGACTTGGTGAAGGCGACCAGGCCGCGCCCGCCGAGGAAGTCGGCGATCTCGCAGGCCGCGCGGGCGACCGAACCGCCCTGGGTGCGCGGCTTCTTGCCCGGCACCAGCGGCTGGAGGCCCTTGGAGAGCAGCTCCTCCTCGGCCGCCACGACGATCTTCGACATCGTCTTGACCGTCTCGACCGGGTAGGCGCCGACCGAGGACTCCGCCGACAGCATGACCGCGTCGGCGCCGTCCAGGATGGCGTTGGCGACGTCGGACGCCTCGGCGCGGGTCGGGCGGGAGTTGGTGATCATCGACTCCATCATCTGGGTCGCCACGATCACCGGCTTGGCGTTGCGGCGGCACAGCTCGATGAGGCGCTTCTGCACCATCGGGACGCGCTCCAGCGGGTACTCGACGGCGAGGTCGCCGCGGGCGACCATCACACCGTCGAACGCCATGACGACGTCCTCCATGTTCTCGACGGCCTGCGGCTTCTCCACCTTGGCGATGACGGGGACCCGGCGGCCCTCCTCGTCCATCACCTTGTGCACGTCGTGGATGTCCCGGGCGTCCCGGACGAAGGACAGCGCGACCATGTCGCAGCCCATGCGGAGCGCGAAGCGCAGGTCCTCGACGTCCTTGTCGGACAGCGCGGGCACGTTCACCGCGGCGCCGGGCAGGTTGATGCCCTTGTGGTCGGAGACCACACCGCCCTCGATGACGATGGTCTTCACGCGCGGACCTTCGACGTCCACGACCTTCAGCTCGACGTTGCCGTCGTTGATCAGGATCTGGTCGCCGCGCGACACGTCCGCGGGCAGGCCCTTGTACGTGGTGCCGCAGATCTGCTTGTCACCGGCCACGTCCTCGGCGGTGATGACGAACTCGTCGCCGCGCTCCAGCTCCACCGGGCCCTCGGCGAAGGTCTCCAGGCGGATCTTGGGGCCCTGGAGGTCGGCCAGGACGCCGACGGCGCGGCCGGTCTCCTTGGCGGCGGCCCGGACGCGGTCGTACCGCCCCTGGTGCTCGGCGTGCGAGCCGTGGCTGAAGTTGAAACGGGCCACGTTCATGCCGGCCTCGATCATCGAGACGAGCTTTTCGTGGGTATCGACCGCGGGGCCGAGCGTGCAGACGATTTTTGAACGGCGCATGGGGCGATCCTATCGGTTTGTTTCGCTGCGGAATATTCCGGCTGGTGGAAGATACAAATGGGCGGACAGCCGCTCAGTCGTGTTACTCGCGTGTATTGCCGCGGAGTTCGCCGGAGCCCGCCGGAGTCGGCCGGAGCCCCTTCTCACTTTCCCGCCAGCGCGTACGTCTGGGTGGCGATCTCCAGCTCCTCGTCGGTCGGCACCACGGCCACCGCGACGCGGGCGGAGTCCGGGGAGATCAGCCGGCCGCCGTCACCGGGCGCCGCGTTGCGCACCGGGTCCACCGCGAGGCCCAGGGTCTCCAGGTCCGCGAGCGCCGCCTCCCGCACCACCGCCGCGTTCTCCCCGACACCGGCCGTGAACACCACCGCGTCCACCCGGCCGAGCACGGCGCAATAAGCGCCGATGTACTTCCTCAGCCGGTGAATGTAAATGTCGAACGCGAGGGCCGCCTCGGCGTCGCCCGCGTCGATACGACGACGGATCTCCCGCATGTCATTGTCCCCGCACAGCCCGAACAGACCGCTCCTCTTGTTGAGGAGAGTGTCGATCTCGTCGGTGGACATTCCGCCGACGCGCCGCAAATGAAAGATGACGGCCGGGTCCAGGTCCCCGGACCGGGTGCCCATCACCAGCCCCTCCAGCGGCGTCAGTCCCATCGAGGTGTCCACGCACCGCCCGCCCCGCACCGCCGACGCAGAGGCCCCGTTCCCCAGGTGCAGCACGATGACGTTCACGTCCGCCGGGTCCCGGCCCAGCAGCCGCGCCGTCTCCCGCGCCACGTAGGCGTGCGAGGTGCCGTGGAAGCCGTAGCGGCGGATGCGGTACCGGTCGGCGATCCTCGGGTCGATCGCGTACCGTGCCGCCGCCTCCGGCATCGTCGTGTGGAACGCGGTGTCGAACACCGCGACCTGCGGCAGGTCCGGGCGCAGCGCGCGGGCGGTGCGGATGCCGGTCAGGTTGGCCGGGTTGTGCAGCGGGGCGACCGGGATCAGCCGCTCGATCTCGGTGAGCACCTCGTCGTCGATGACGGTCGGCTCGGTGAAGAACATCCCGCCGTGCACCACCCGGTGCCCGATGGCGGCCAGTTCGGGGGAGTCCAGGCCGAGACCGTCGCGGGCCAGCTCCTCCGCGACCGCCTTCAGCGCGGCCCCGTGGTCCGCGATCGGCCCGCCGCGCTCCCGGCTCGCGCCGGTCGCGGGCACGGTGTGCTTCAGCCGCGAGGTCCGCTCGCCGATCCGCTCCACCAGGCCGGACGCCAGCCGGGTCCGCTCCCGCATGTCCAGGAGCTGGTACTTCACCGACGAGGAGCCGGAGTTGAGGACGAGGACACGGGTCGGGGAGGTCACTGCTGGGACGCCTTCTCACTGGAGTGCTCGGACGGGACGGGGGCCGGACCGGGGGACGGGTCCTGGGCCTGGATGGCGGTGATCGCCACGGTGTTCACGATGTCCTGCACCAGCGCGCCCCGCGACAGGTCGTTCACCGGCTTGCGCAGCCCCTGGAGCACCGGCCCGACCGCGATCGCCCCCGCCGACCGCTGCACCGCCTTGTACGTGTTGTTGCCGGTGTTCAGGTCGGGGAAGACCAGCACGCTCGCCTGGCCCGCGACCTCCGAGCCGGGCAGCTTGGTCGCCGCCACCGACGGCTCCACCGCCGCGTCGTACTGGATCGGCCCCTCGATCTTCAGGTCCGGGCGGCGCGAGCGCGCCAGTTCCGTCGCCGCCCGCACCTTGTCCACGTCCGCGCCCGACCCGGAGGTCCCGGTGGAGTACGACAGCATGGCGATCCGGGGTTCCACCCCGAACCGGGCCGCCGTGCCCGCCGCCTGCACGGCGATGTCCGCCAGCGCCTCCGCGTCCGGGTCCGGGTTGACCGCGCAGTCGCCGTAGACCAGCACCTTGTCGGCCAGGCACATGAAGAACACCGAGGAGACGATCGAGGTGTCCGGGCGGGTCTTGATGATCTCGAAGGCCGGGCGGATCGTCGCGGCCGTGGAGTGCACCGAGCCCGACACCATGCCGTCCGCCAGGCCCTCCTGGACCATCAGCGTGCCGAAGTAGTTCACGTCGGCGACCACGTCGTGCGCCAGCTCCACCGTCACGCCCCGGTGCGCGCGCAGCTCCGCGTACTTCTGCGCGAACAGGTCCCGCAACTCGCTGGTGGCCGGGTCGATCAGCTGGCTGTCGCCGAGGTCGATGCCCAGGTCGGCGGCCTTCTTGCGGATCTGCTCCACCGGGCCCAGCAGCGTCAGGTCGCACACCCCGCGCCGCAGCAGCACCTCCGCCGCGTGCAGCACCCGCTCCTCGGTGCCCTCGGGCAGCACCACCCGGCGCCGCTCCGCGCGGGCCTGCTCCAGCAGCTTGTGCTCGAACATCATCGGCGTGATCCGGCCGCTGCTCGGCGCCGAGACCCGCTCGGCCAGCTCCGCGGTGTCCACGTGCCGCTCGAACAGGCCGAGCGCGGTCTCCGCCTTGCGCGGGGTGGCCGCGCTCAGCTTGCCCTCCAGCGAGAACAGCTGCTCGGCCGTGGGGAAACTCGTCCCCGACACCGACAGCACCGGGGTGCCGGGTGCCAGCCGGGTCGCCAGTGCCATCACCTCGTGGCTCGGCACCTCGTCCAGGGTGAGCAGTATCCCCGCGATCGGCGGGGTACCGGCGCTGTGCGCGGCCAGCGCGCCCACCACCAGGTCCGCGCGGTCGCCGGGGGTCACCACCAGGCAGCCGGGGGTCAGCGCGGTCAGGAAGTTCGGCAGCATCGCCCCGCCGAACACGAAGCCGAGCGCGTCCCGCGCCAGCCCCGAGTCGTCCCCGAGCAGCACCCGGCCGCCGAGCGCCTGCGCGATCTGCGCGACGGTCGGCGCGGACAGCGCGGGCTCGTCCGGCACCACGTACACCGGTACCGGCAGCCGCCCGGCCGCCCGCTCCGCGATCCCGTCCCGGTCCTCGCGGGCCACCCGGTTGGCGACCATCGCCAGGACGTCGCAGCCGCGCCCGGCGTACGCCCGGTGCGCGTTGCGGGTCTCGTCCAGCACCGATTCCGCGCTCTGCCCCCGGCCGCCGACCACCGGGATCACCGAGGCGCCGAACTCGTTGGCGAGCCGGGCGTTCAGCGACAGCTCGTCCGGGAGCTGGGTCGCGGCGAAGTCGGTGCCGAGGACCAGGACCACGTCGAAGGCGCGGGCCACCTGGTGGAAGCGGTCCACCAGCACCGACACCAGCTCGTCGGTGCCCTGCTCGGCCTGGAGCGCGGACGCCTCCGCGTAGTCCATGCCGTAGACGGTCGCGGAGTCCTGGGAGAGCCGGTAGCGGGCCCGCAGCAGCTCGAACAGCCGGTCCGGGCCGTCGTGCACCAGCGGGCGGAACACCCCGACCCGATCGACCTGCCGGGTCAGGAGTTCCATGACCCCCAGCTCCACGACCTGACGGCCGTCGCCGCGGTCGATCCCGGTCACGTACACGCTGCGCGTCACAGGGGCGCTCCGTCTCCGCGGGGCGCGGGGCCCCTCAGTCCTGGTTCCTCGGTGTTCTCCGTGCGGTCACCCCGTGGCCGGAAAAAAGCCCCCCGAGGCGAGCACAACCCCCTTGACAATACCCCTGTCGAAGGATAGGGATTCCCGCCGCTTTTGGGGGTGCGGACGGCCGGGACCCGGCCGCTCGTCGGCTCCCCGGCGGGCGTGAAAGAATCGTGGCGGCTCACCGGCACCCACAGCGAGCAGGAGACACAGCAGGATGCGCATCGGAGTTCTCACCGCAGGCGGCGACTGCCCCGGCCTGAACGCCGTGATCCGGTCGGTCGTGCACCGCGCCGTGGCCCACCACGGCGACGAGGTCATCGGTTTCCAGGACGGCTACCGAGGGCTGCTCGACGGCCAGTACCGCACGCTCGACCTGGACGCCGTCGGCGGCATCCTCGCCTCGGGCGGCACCATCCTCGGCTCCTCCCGGCTGGAGCGCGACCGGCTCCGCTCCGCCTGCGAGCGGGCCGGTGACATGGTCGGCGAGTTCGGCATCGACGCGCTGATCCCGATCGGCGGCGAGGGCACGCTCACAGCGGCCCGGATGCTCTCCGACGCGGGCCTTCCGGTCGTCGGCGTCCCGAAGACCATCGACAACGACATCTCCTCCACCGACCGCACCTTCGGCTTCGACACCGCCGTCGGCGTGGCCACCGAGGCGATGGACCGCCTGAAGACCACCGCCGAGTCCCACCAGCGGGTCATGGTCGTCGAGGTCATGGGGCGGCACGCGGGCTGGATCGCCCTGGAGTCCGGCATGGCCGCCGGTGCCCACGGCATCTGCCTGCCCGAGCGCCCCTTCGACCCGGCCGACCTCGTCACGATGGTCGAGGAGCGGTTCGCGCGCGGCAAGAAGTTCGCCGTGATCTGCGTCGCCGAGGGCGCCCACCCGCTCGACGGCACCATGAACTACGGCAAGGGCGACATCGACCAGTACGGCCACGAGCGCTTCCAGGGCATCGGCACCGCGCTCGCCTACGAGCTGGAGCGCCGCCTCGGCAAGGAGGCCAAGCCGGTCATCCTCGGCCACGTCCAGCGCGGCGGCGTCCCCACCGCGTACGACCGCGTCCTCGCCACCCGGTTCGGCTGGCACGCGGTGGAGGCCGCCCACCGGGGCGACTTCGGCCGGATGACCGCCCTGCGCGGCACCGACATCGTGATGGTCCCGCTCGCGGAGGCCGTCACCGAGCTGAAGCGGGTCCCGGTGGACCGGATGGACGAGGCGGAGTCGGTCTTCTGAGTCCCGTTCCGGGCTGAGGAGCGCGGAGGGTTCCGCGAAGGGGCCGTGCCGGTGGGCGCGGCCCCCTTCGTCGTACGGCGCCTGTGGCCGTGGGGCGGTACGGCGCTCAGCCCTTCACCGCGCCCCCCAGCGCGAACCCCCCGCCCAGGCGCCGGGAGACCAGGACGTACAGCAGGATCACCGGCGTCGAGTACAGCACGGAGAACGCGGCGAGCTGTCCGTAGGCGACGGCGCCCCGGTTGCCGAAGAAGTCGTTGATGCTGACCGAGGCGGGCATGCGGTCGGGGCTGAGCAGCAGCATGAAGGGGACGAAGAAGTTGCCCCACATCATCACGAACGAGAACACCGTGACGACCGCGACACCGGGCCCCATCAGCGGCAGCACGATCCGCATCAGCGACTGCGCCGCCGACGCCCCGTCGGTCCAGGCCGCCTCCTCCAGCTCCCTCGGCACCCCGTCCATGAAGTTCTTCATCAGCCAGATGGCGAAGGGGAGTTGAGAGGCGGCGAAGAACAGGATCGTGCCCTCGAAGGTGTCGATCAGATTGACCCGGACGAACAGCGCGTACACCGGGACCATGATCGCGGTGATCGGCAGGCTGGTGGCGAAGAGGATCGCCAGCAGGAACGGCCGGTTGAACCGGGACCGGAACCTGGACAGCGGATACGCGGCGAGCGCGGCGCACACCACGGTCAGCGCGGTCGCCCCGCCGCACAGGATCAGGCTGTTGAGCAGCGGGGTGTAGGTGATGTCCGGGGTGAGCACGGCCCGGAAGTTGGCCGTGGTCAGCCCGTCCGGCACCCGCACCCGCAGCCCGGCACGCGGGTCCACGGAGGACAGCAGCACCCAGGCGAGGGGGAGGACGAAGGCGAGGGCCACGACGAGCAGACCGGCGTCGGCGGCGAGTCGGCGGGCGGGACGGCTGCGGGCCATGACGCTCACACCTCCGTGCGCAGCAGGCGCAGATAGACGACGGAGAACAGCGACCCCACCACCAGCAGGAGCAGCGCCACGGCCGTGCCGTAGCCGATCATGCTGTTCTGGAACGCCTGTTCGTACATGAACAGCGGGAGCGTCTGGCTCCGGCCGCCCGGACCGCCACGGGTCATCACCCAGATCAGCCCGAACACCGAGAGCGTCTGAAGGGTGTTGAGCATCAGGTTCGTCCCGATGGACCGCCGGATCATCGGCAGCGTCACATGCCACATACGGCGCCAGCCGCCCGCGCCGTCCACCTCGGCGGCCTCGGTGATCTCGCCGGGTATCCCGTCCAGCGCGGCCGAGTAGACCAGCATCGAGAACGCGGTGCCGCGCCACACGTTGGCGAACGACACGGCCAGGATCGGCAGCGTGAACAGCCAGTTCTCACGCGGGAGATGGAGCCAGTCGAGGATCGCGTTCAGGGTGCCCTCGCGCCGGAAGAACGCGTACAGCAGGAAACCGGCGACCACTTCGGGCAGCACCCACGCGGTCACCACGATCCCGCCGGTTACCGTGCGCACCGGCTTCGACGCCCGTTTCATCAGCGCGGCCAGCGCCAGCCCCAGCGTGTTCTGCCCGACCAGCGAGGACAGCACCGTGAACACCAGGGTCAGCCATACGGCGTTGAGGAACGCGTCGTCCCGGAACGCCCTGGTGAAGTTGGCGAACCCGACGAACGAGGAGTGCGCCTGACCGGTCAACTGGAGGTCGGTGAAGGCGATGAACACGCAGTAGGCGATCGGCCCGGCGAGGAAGAGGAGCAGCAGGACGACGGCCGGGGAGAGGGGCAGCACCCGGATCAGGGGCAGGGACCGGGCCCTCGTACGGCGCGCCGCGCGCTCCGCGCCGGGTGGGCCGCCGGGGGCCGGGACCGCCGTCTCCGGCCCCGACTCCCGCTGCCACAGGGTCACTTGGAGGTCACCTTGCCGTCGGTGACGTCCTTCAGCGTCGCGTCGTACCCGCTCGCCGCCTTCTCCACCGACGCGTCACCCGTGGTCACGCCCTCCATCGCCTCCTGGATCGCCGTGGACACCTTCGGGTACGCCGGGTAGGCGGGCCGGTAGTGCGTGCTGGAGACCAGGCCGGTGAAGAACTCGATGCCGGGCTGCGCGGTCGCGTACGCGGGGTCCTTCGCCACGTCCTTCCTTACGGAGATACCGGAGTTGGCGATGTACCACTTGCGGGCGTTGGCCTCGGTCTGCATCACCTTGATGAAGTCGAACGCCAGGTCCGGGTGGGCCGCCTTCGACGGCACCGACCAGGCCCAGCCGCCCGACATGCTGACCTTGCCCGGCGCCTGCCCGGTCCGCGTCGGCATGTACGCGAGCCCCAACTGCTCGGACTAGTCCGGCCAGGCGTGCCCGGTGCCCGGCAGCCACACCTGGGGCAGCCAGGAGCCGTCCAGGTTGATGCCCAGCTTGCCCTCGGGCATCAGCTCGCCATTGACGTTGGTGGCGTAGTTCGGGTCGAGGGCGTCGGACACGTCGGGCCCGAGCCTGTCGCGGTAGACGGTCTCCACGAAGGACAGCGCGTCCTTGAACCCCTGCCCGGCAGTGATCCACTTCTTCGACGCGCTGTCGTACAACGGGTCCGCGCCGCCGTCACCCGTGCCGTACAGCAGCATCTCGAAGCCCTGCATGGTGGCGCGTTCACCGGCCGGTTTGCCGGTGTAGACGTTCAGCGGGGTGACTCCGGGGACCTTCTCCTTGATGGTGCGGGCGGCTCGGAGCACCTCGTCCCAGGTCTTCGGCTGCCAGTCCTGCGGCAGGCCCGCCTTCCTGAACACCCGCCGGTCGAACCAGAGTCCACGGGTGTCGGTGCCGTCCGGCACGCCGTACGTCTTCCCGTCCTCGCCCTTGGTGGACGACTTCGAGGTGTCGATGAACTGCTCCCAGTCCGGCCACTTGGCGAGGTAGGCGTCCAGCGGCTTCAAGTACCCGCTGGTGATGTCGGAGTTGATGAGGAAGGTGTCCTCGTAGACCAGGTCGGGCGCGGTGCGCGGGGAGCGCAGCATCTGCTGGACCTTGGTGTAGTACTCCGAGTCCGGCGCCTTGACGGGCACGAACTCCACCTTCTTGCCGGGGTACTTCTTCTCGAACTCCTTCTTGATGTCCGCGAGGTAGGTGTCCATCACCTTCACGGAGTTGTCCGTGGACTGCTTGTAGGACACCTTCAGGGTGTTGGGGTCACTGCCCGCTCCGGCGCCGCACGCGGTGAGCGCGGAAGCGGCGAGGACTGCGGCGAACAGGGGCGTGAGGGCGGCGGTGGGACGCACGGGCATGACCTCCTGCGGGCACACGTCGTCGTGGCTGTGCGGGGAGATGGCTGCCCGGTGAACGTAGGAGGAGTTGTCATGTCAGGTCAATGTGTCGGGCGGGAATTGGGACAGGGGGTGGGGGAGAGGGGGCCGGGGTGAGGAGTCGTACGGGCGCGCGGTGAGGGCCCGCACGCGGGCTCAGCGCCCCGCGTCCCCCGGCACCCAGCGGTACACCAGCTCCGGCCGCCCGACCTGCCCGTACAGCGGGCTGCGGACGGCGCGGCCCGCCTCCACGAGGTGTTCCAGATAGCGCCGGGCGGTGATGCGCGAGATGCCGACCGTCTCGCCGACCCCGGCCGCCGTCAGCCCCTCCGCCGCCCCGCGCAGCGCGGTCGTCACCCGCTCCAGCGTCGGCCCGCTCAGTCCCTTGGGCAGCGCCGCCGGTGCCGGGGCGCGCAGCGCGGCGAGCGCCCGGTCCACCTCGTCCTGCCCGCTCGCCTCGCCCGCCGCCGCGTGGAACTCGGCGTACCGCACCAGCCGGTCCCGCAGCGTGGCGAACGTGAACGGCTTCAGCACGTACTGCACGACGCCCAGCGAGACGCCCTCGCGCACCACGGCCAGGTCCCGTGCCGACGTCACCGCTATCACGTCCGCCTGGTGCCCGGCCGCCCGCAGCGAGCGCGCCAGCTGGAGTCCGTGCACGTCCGGCAGGTGCAGGTCCAGCAGCAACAGGTCCACCGGGGTGCGGTCCAGGACGCGGCGGGCCTCGGCCCCGGTGTGCGCCTTCCCGGCCGCGACGAAGCCGGGGACCCGGCCGACGTACAGCACATGCGCGTCGGCGGCCACGGGGTCGTCCTCGACGACCAGGACGCGGATGGGGCGGGGCGCGGGGTCGGTCATGGGGTGCTTCCACCAGGGGGATCGGCGGGGGCGCCGGGGGAGAGGGGCAGGGCGGGCCTCCGTACCGCACGGGGCCGGGTGCCGGGGTCCGTGGCGGGCGCCGGGCCGTCGGCGCGGTCCCGCAGGGGCAGGCGGACCTCGAAGACGGCGCCGCCGTCCGCGCCCTCCGTGACGGTGAGGGCGCCGTCGAGCCGGTGGACGGTCTGCCGGACCAGGGCGAGACCGAGGCCGCGCCCGCCCGGCCCGGACGGCTTGGTGGAGTAGCCGCGCCGGAAGACGAGGTCGGCGTGGGCCGGATCGACGCCCGGCCCGGTGTCCGCGACCCGCAGCACCAGCTCGTCCGGGGAGGCGTACGCCGTGACCGTCACCCGGCACCCGGCGCTGCCCTGCGCCGCGTCCACCGCGTTGTCGATGAGGTTGCCCAGCACGGTGACGAGGTCCCGGGCGGGGAGTCCCGGAGGCAGCAGCCCGTCGTCCAGGCGGCTGTCCGGCGAGACCACGAGTTCCACGCCCCGCTCGTTGGCCTGGGCGGTCTTGCCGAGCAGCAGCGCGGCCAGCACGGGCTCGCCCACCGCCGCCACCACCTGATCGGTGAGGGTCTGGGCCAGCTCCAGTTCGGCGGTGGCGAAGCCGACCGCCTCCTCCGCGCGGCCCAGCTCGATCAGCGACACCACGGTGTGCAGCCGGTTCGCCGCCTCGTGCGCCTGCGAGCGCAGCGCCTGCGTGAACCCGCGCTCGGAGTCCAGCTCGCCGGTCAGCGACTGCAACTCGGTGACATCGCGGAGCGTGACCACCGTGCCGCGCCGCTCCCCGCCGGACACCGGCGAGGTGTTGACCACCAGCACCCGCGCGGCGGTGAGGTGCACCTCGTCCACCCGGGGCTCGTCGGAGAGCAGCGCACCGGTCAGCGGCGGGGGAAGGCCCAGGTCGGCGACCGTACGGCCGAGGACGTCCGCGTCGGCGGCCACGCCGAGCAGTTCCCGGCCGCCGTCGTTGATCAGCGCCACCCGGTGCCGCCCGTCCAGCATCAGCAGCCCCTCGCGCACCGCGTGCAGCGCCGCCTGGTGGTAGTCGTGCATCCGGCTCAGCTCGGCGGCGTTCATCCCGTGCGTGTGCCGTCGCAGCCGCGCGTTGACCACGTACGTACCGACCGCGCCGAGCAGCAGCGCGCCGCCCGCGACGGCGAGCAGCCCGAACACCTGGTCGCGGACCCGCGCGCTGATCGCCTCCACCCGGATACCGGCGCTGACCAGCCCGATCACCCGGCCGCCGTCCTGCACGGGCGTCACCGCGCGCACGGAGGGACCGAGCGTGCCGGTGTACGTCTCGGTGAAGGTGTGCCCCTGCCGGGCGGGCCCGGTCCGGCCCAGGAAGTGCCCGCCGATCTGCCGGGGGTCGGGGTGGGTCCAGCGGATGCCGGACGGGCTCATGATCGTCACGAAGTCCACATCGGTGTCCCGCATGACCTGGAGCGCGTACGGCTGGAGCGCGGCGGTCGGGTCCGGCGTACGGATGCCGGAGCGCACGGACGGGGAGTCCGCGACGGAGCGGGCGACGGCGGTGGCGTGCCGGGCCGCGGACTCCTCGGCCTGCCGGGTGTCGGAGAGGTACGTGAACAGGGCGTACCCGGCGACGACCACCGCTATCAGCACCGCCTGCATGGCGAAAAGCTGACCCGCGAGGCTGCGGGGGCGGGGGAGCACGGGCACACGCATGGCAGCAGTGTGCCTCTCCGGCCCCGCCCGCACTAATCGCTGCGCCGCCCCGCACCACGTGCGGGAAGCCCTCCTGAACCAATCGATCAGGGACCACGTGAACTAAATGAACGGAAGAGTGACGCCCGTCACTCGCCGGGAGATAGTCAGCTCATCCCCAGCACTTTCCGGACGTGAGCCGCACGCCGGTGATGCCGACGACGACGTCAAGGAGGGCAGCCGTGGCCAGCACATCCCCGACGGCACCTGCCGCACCCGCGCGCAAGCGGGACCGTACGCACTACCTGTACATCGCCGTGATCGTGGCGGTCGGGCTCGGCATCGCCGTGGGGCTGATCTGGCCCGACGCGGCGGTGGAGCTGAAGCCGCTGGGCACCGGCTTCGTGAACCTGATCAAGATGATGATCTCGCCCATCATCTTCTGCACGATCGTGCTGGGCATCGGCTCGGTCCGCAAGGCCGCCAAGGTCGGCGCGGTCGGCGGTATCGCGCTCGGCTACTTCCTGGTGATGTCCCTGGTCGCCCTGGCCATCGGCCTGGTCGTCGGCAACATCCTGCACCCCGGTGACGGCCTGCACATCACCAACGCCCTCCGCCAGACCGGTCACGCCCAGGTCTCCGCCGACGCGCTGCCCCCGGTGGACTTCGTCCTGTCGATCATCCCGACGACGTTCCTGTCCGCCTTCACCGAGGGCCAGGTCCTCCAGACGCTGCTGGTCGCGCTGCTGACCGGCTTCGCGCTCCAGGCGATGGGCCCGGTCGGACAGCCCGTGCTGCGCGGTGTCGAGCACCTCCAGCGGCTGGTCTTCCGCATCCTGGCGATGGTCATGTGGGTCGCGCCCATCGGCGCCTTCGGCGCGATCGCGGCGGTCGTGGGCTCCTCCGGTGTGGAGGCGCTCAAGAGCCTCGCGGTCCTGATGTTCGGCTTCTACGTCACCTGCGTGCTGTTCGTCGTCGTCGTCCTCGGCACGATCCTGCGCCTGGTGGCCGGGGTGAACGTCTTCGCCCTGCTGAAGTACCTGGCCCGCGAGTTCCTGCTGATCCTCTCCACGTCGTCCTCCGAGTCGGCGCTGCCCCGCCTCATCGCCAAGATGGAGCACCTCGGCGTCAGCAAGCCGGTCGTCGGCATCACCGTGCCGACCGGCTACTCGTTCAACCTCGACGGCACGATGATCTACATGACGATGGCGTCCCTCTTCGTCGCGGACGCCCTCGGCACTCCGATGTCCGTCGGCGAGCAGATCCCGCTCCTGCTCTTCCTGCTCCTCGCCTCCAAGGGCGCGGCGGGCGTCAGCGGCGCGGGTCTCGCCACCCTCGCGGGCGGCCTCCAGTCCCACAAGCCCGCCCTCGTGGACGGCGTCGGCCTCATCGTCGGCATCGACCGCTTCATGAGCGAGGCCCGCGCCCTCACCAACTTCGCGGGCAACGCCATCGCCACCGTCCTCATCGGCACCTGGACCAAGGAGATCGACCAGGACCGGGTGCGGAGGGTCCTCGCGGGAGAGATCCCGTTCGACGAGACGACCCTGCTGGACGAGGACGAGGCGGGCACGGCGGACGTGCCGCCGCCCGGACAGGGGGACGGGGAGAAGGAGTTGGCGAAGGCGTAGGGCTCCCGCCCCGGCGGGGAGCGCGAACTCCGCTTTCGTGCGGGGGACTTCGCTCCCGCCCTCGGTGCGGGCCCTCCCCCCTCCGGCCCCGCACAACCCCAGGCCCCGTACCACCCGGCCCCGCATCACCAGGGCCCCGCAACGCCCGGCCCCGGACCACTGGTCCGGGGCCGTTCGCGTGCGCGCGGTGAAGAGCCCGTTTGCGGAGCCGTGGACCGTCGCGCGCGGTGGAGAGCCCGTTTGCGGAGCCGTGGACCGTGGGTAGCCTGACCGCCTTCCGGCCGTCCGGCCCGCCAACCCTCCGGGCCCTCCAGCCCTCCGGACTCCCGGCTCAACTCCCCGCGACGGAGGACTCGTTGTGGCCAGCCGCCTACCGTTCTCCGTACTTGTCCTCGAAACTGACGGACAAGTGGCGAAAGAGGCGACGTGATCTTCTTCGTGACGGCGGGGGTGAGTGCCATCCTGCTGAGCGCGCTGGGCTTCGATCCCGACCGCGCGGCCTACTGGCGTCGATGGCTGGGTGTCCCCGGATATCTGCTGCGGCGCTCCCTGCTGGCGCTGCCCCCGCTGGCGATGGCGCTCGTGCTGTGCCATTTCCTCCAGGCGCCGCCGGACCGCATGGCCGAGGCGCTGCACGGCGGGGGGATCGGACTGTTCGTCGCCGCGCTGCTGAAGGCCGACCCCGGATTCCGCAGCATCCCGAAGCTGCGCGCCAACGTCGGCAACGCCGCGAACGCCGCCGACCCCCGGCAGGCGGCGTCCGCCCTGACCTGGATCCACGGTGTCGCCTGCCACCGGTTCGACGTGGCGGCCCAGCGCAAGATCACCGCCCACCTCGGCCGGCTCAAGGAGCTCGGCCCAGGATCGGCGGAACTGGTCTCCACCGCCGAGGAGATCGCCGCCCTGCTGACCCGCGAGGCCGCCGACGCCACCCCCAGGTCCCGCCCCGCGCTCCAGGAACGCCTGGAGCGGATACACCGGCAGATCAGCGTGCTGGAAGACTCGATGGCCAGCGGCCCGCAGCTCCGCCGTACCGCGTACGAGCTGGCGGAGAGCCTCAACCAGGAGATGATCACGCGCCGTTGGAGCAGGGAGTCCGCCCAGCCGCGCCAGGAAGGGAAAGAACAGCCGCGCCCGGAGGGGAAACAGTGACCGAGACCAGCACCGGGCCCACCCGGTTCACCACCGACTGCGTCACCATCGCCCGCATCCTGCGCGAGGGGGACAGCGAACCCCTCGACGCCACCGCCGAGACCGCCCTCGCGGACGCGCTGCGCAACGTCACCCGCGACCTGCCCCGGCTGCTCAGCCGCAGATCCGCGCTCGACGGCGACGACGCCCCCGACCTCGTCCAGGAGGTGCTGGCCCGGTTCGTGGCCGCCGCCACCAAGGGGCTCGTCGATCCGGACCGGTCACCGGCCGGGTATCTGCTGCGCATCGCGATGAATCTGGTCGCCGACAGCGCGCGGTCCGCACCGCGTCCAGTGCCCTTGGCGGACCTCGGGACGGCGCTCGACTCGGGCATCGTCGCCCCGGCCGCCGCCGGACCGGGGCCGGACGCCGTCACCCGGCTCATCGACTCCCTCGGCTCGCGGGACGCCGTACGCGACGCGCTGGCCCGCGCCTCCCGGACCGGGGACCACCTGGTGGTGGAGGTGGTCTCCGCCTGGCTGGACCTCGCGGCGGAGACCGGCACCGAACCGGCCAGCCGGGCGGTCGCCGAACGGGCGGGCGTCAGCAAGTCCAGCGTGGCCAACGTACTGAGGCGATTCGCCGAACAGGTGCGGCAGCCGTGACGCGTGGGGCGCGTCCCGGCGGAATTCAGGTGGCCACCCGAGCCGTCCCGTACGTACTTGTCAGCGACGCCCGTCATGAGGGCGCCGACCTGAATCATGGAGCAAGAGGGGTACCAATGGAACGGTACGAGAACCGGCACGTGGAGGAAGGTGAGACCGTCGAGGCAGGGGGGGACATGGGAGGACTGGCCCGTGCCGTGCCCCGGCGGCTGCTCGGGTTCCTCGCCGGGCTGGCGGCCTTGACGCCGGAGGGCCAGGAGATCGCGCTGGGCACGCTGGGTCCCGGCTCCCGGCTGGTGCTGGAGGCGCTGCGGCTGGTGGAGCCCGGCGAGCGGGGCGGACTGACCGGTCCGGGCCGTGAGCTGTCGGAGTCGCTCGCGCGCGGCATCGGGTCCGGGGGGGACCCGGCGCCGGTCGTGCCGCTGGCACCGAGGCTGCGCCGGATCGCCCGCGTCACGGCGGTCTCCGACTTCGGCACGGCCGCCGCCTCGACGGCGGAACGCCACCGGACGGTCGTGGCGGACGTGGAGCACGGTGAGCGCGAGCCGCGCCGCCGCGCCGTCTACGCGCTCTCCCCGCAGTGGGACCTGCCCTTCCCGCCGGAAGCGGTGACGGTCGAGGTCGTCCGCACACCGGAAGGGTTCAGAGTGTCGCAGCGCTCCGGAGCCGAGACCGTCGTGGTGGCCGAGACGATGGAGCCGCTGCCGTACGGCCACGCCCGTCCGCTGCTGCTCGCCAACCCGCAGGACCGGCCGCCGTCGGACCTGCTGCCCGACCTGCTGCGGCTCAGTGACGAGTCCGATGGCTGACGCCCCGCCGCCCGGGGGGCGCGGCTCGCGGCGCTGGTATCTGGTGCTCGCCGTCCAGGCCGAACTGCTGGCGCTGACCGACCTGTTGCACGAGCTGACCCGTACGGCGCCGGAGAAGGAGGCGGACGGGGACGAAGCCAGGGCGGAACAGCACCGGAAGTGGGACCAGGAACTCGAACCGCTGGTGAGCGCCATGAAGGGGGTCGAGGACGCGGTGGCCCGCCTCGCCGAGTCCGGCGGCCGGACCGGGCCGGGCTGGCTGGACGGGGTCCCGGACTGGCTCGGCACCGGGCCGGGGCGCGCCGCGCACGGCCCGCGCGCGGGACTCCGGCTGCTGGAGGACCAGTTGGCCTCCGGTGCTCCGAAGTGGCTTTACTGGCAAGGCGCGTTGGAGTGGCGGGTGGACGATCTCCGCGCCTTGTGGGAGTCGTCCGAGTCGGCTGCGGCGGCCTCGGCTGCGGCTGCGGTTGCGACGGGGGCAGGGCCGGAGGCAGGTCCGGGTCCGGCTTCGGGGTCTGATCCGGGTTCCGCTTCCGCTTCGGTGGCGCTCCCGGTCGGCGCGACGGTCCCCGGCCCCCGGCCGCCCGCCGACGCCGCTCCCACCACTGACTCCGCCCTCGCCACTGCGCCTGCCACCGCCCCCGTCCAGGGGGCGCCCGGTGCCGACGTGGTCTTCCCAGTGGTCGATGCCGTGACGGGCAGCGGATTTCTGGTCGAACTGCGGCTGCGCCCGGAGGGACAGGCCGACGCCTCCGAGGAGGGGGCCGAGGAACAGCGGCTCAACCCGACGTTCCGGAAGGGACTGCGGGCCGGGCGCGACGCGGCCCTGGAACTGGCGCGCAAGGTGGGGGTGGACGCCTCGGTGCTGGAGGAGTGGCGGCACGTCACCCCGCGCGTGCGCGGTGTCCCGGAGCGCTACAAGCTGGAGGACCTGTCGGCGGGGGTCGGCACGGCCGTCGCCGTACTCGGCCACCTGCTGGCGCTGCCGGTGCCGGAGTGTCTGGTGTCCGGCGCGATCAAGAGCAGCGGCATCGTCACCGACCTGCCGTCGCCGGAGCAGTACGCCGTCAAGGAGACCGCGGCCCGCGACCACGGGCTGAGCCTGCTGCCGCTGTCGTCCGGGGAGGAACTGGAGGACGTCTGCCGTCGGCTGTGGCCGCGCGAGTGGGGCCAGGTGCTGGCGGCGACCGCACGGGCGGCGCTGGCCGTGCTGGGCCATGAGGCACGCGTCATCGACCGGGTCGAGACCGACGTCACCGCCGACGGGCGCCGGTTCGCCCTCATCCCGAGCACCACCGTGGACGACATCCGCCAGCGGCTGGACGCGGGAGCGTCCGCCATCGTGGTCGGCGGGCCGCGCTCGTCCACCCGTACGACGTCGGTACGGCGCGCGGCGCTGAAGTGGCAGGCGGATCACGGCACGCCGGTGGTCGAGCTGCGGCCGGACGCAGGACGGTTGCCCGACGAAGCGGAGCTGCGCCACGCCATCACCCTGGCCCGCAACGCCACCGGCGTCCCGTCCGGGGAACCCGCGCTCGTCGTCCTGGAGGACCTGCTCGCCCACCAGGACGCCACCGACCTGGAGACGGTCCTGCCGAGCGCGGCGGCGGCTACCTCCTCCACGGTCATCGCGGTCTGTCTCTACAGCGGCGGTTCCATCTGGCGCTCCAACGCGATGGCGACCGTCCCGGTGTCCGTCAAGCACGAGACGGTACGGGCGTTCTGCAAGGACTTCGTCGAGCTGAACGGACTGGCCGGACCGGACGACGTCAGGGTCGAGGTGATCCGCCGGGCCGCGGCCCAGGACTTCTGGCTCCTGGTCAACGATCTGATGGGCCTCCGCCCGGCGGGCGCCGGGGACACCGCGGGATCCGGGCTCGCCCTGGCCGCCACGGCCACCCTGCCCCGCCCGGTCACCGCCGTACCCGAGGCGGCGGCGAATCCGGCGGTCACGGCGGCTGCCCGGAAGGCGCGGGAACGGGACGAGGCGCGGGAGGCGCGGGAGCGGGACGAGGCGCGGGAGCAGGAGGCGGCGCGGCAGGCCGAGACGGTCCGGCGGGCGTTCGTGCGCCGAGTCCGGGCCGGGGTCACGGGGAAGGAACTCGCCCTGGTCAAGGCGGTCGCCGCCGCCAGCCTGCTGCGGATCGGCGTGCCCGAGGAGGTGCTCACCGGTATCCAGCCCGCCGTCCTGCGGCGGGTGGGCGCGTCGCGCGACTCGGCCAAGCGCTGGTACATCAAGGCGACCTCGGTCTGTCTGGCGCTGCTCGCGACGGAGGAACCCGTCACCGACGACCCCCGCCTGGAGGCGCGCAGGGCGGCCGACGCGCAGTACGAGGCGCTGGCACCGCTGCTGCGGGACGCGGCGGACGGTCCGTCACCGAAGACGGTGTCGTTCGCGACGGCGCTGGTGTCGGCGGCCGACAGTGTGGGCCACGACCTGCGCAACCGGCTGCTCCTCCTGGTCACCCCGATGCTGACCGCCCTCGGTGCCGAGGCACCGCCCGGACTGCTCGCGCACGCGGTGCTGGCCGACATGGAGCACGACGAGCAGATCGGGCTGTTGAAGAAGCTGCTCCGCGCGATCGGGGCGGGCGGCTGGGGCGTCATGTCGGGGCGTCAGGCCACCACGTGCCTGTCGGCGATCCGCAAGCGCCGGGAGCTGGCCGTCCAGCGCTTCCCCACGCTCTACAGCGACGTACTCGAACGGATCGGCCGCGACATGGGGCCGGTGCTGGCCCGCACCGACCCGGCGCAGGGGGTGCTGCTGGTCCACGTCCTGGGCTCGTACTGGGAAGGCGTCACCGCGGCGCAGGTCGCCCCGCTCGCGCTGAAGGCCACCTCCCGGTGCGATCCGTCGGTGATCGAGCACTACCACGCGACGAACGATCTGGTGGACGCGCTGCTCAAGTACGGCGGCGGCCGGCGGGCGGACCTGCTGAAGGACTTCGCCCGCGCGCCCGGCGTCCGGCGTCTGCTGGAGGCCGACCACCGGGAGGCCGGCCTGATCCTCGCGCAGGCCGCGCTCACGCTGGTGCTGGACCCGTGGCGCGAGCACCCGGCGGAGCCGTACGAGCGGACGGCCGCCCGGTTCTCCGCCGCCCTGCCGCACTCGTCGCTGTACAGCGTGACCCGAGGGCTGGCGCTGCTGGGCCGGGTCGGGGTGTGGGACGGCCGGCAGATCGTCCGCGCCTCGACGATCGTCGCGTGGCTCAAGAACGCGGTGCTGCGGATCGACGCGCCGCGGGTCACCCCGTGGCAGACCGCGCAGCTCGTCCAGGAGCTGGGCCGGATCGACTCGCCGACGTGTATCCGGGCGCTCTACGGCCCGGACGGCGTGACGCCCGACCCGGCGGTGCTGGAGATGCTCGTGGACCGCATCCTGGCGATGGGCGATCTCAAGGGCGTCGGTCACGTGGTCACCGCGCTCACCCCCATCGACCGGTTCTGGGGGCCGGGCGACCGGGGGATCTGCGCGGAACTCTGCACCCGGCTGGGGGTGTTCATCGACGAGGCGCTGGAGAAGGAGGACCGCGGCAGCGTCGTGCTCAGGCTGATGTCGGCGCTGGTGGGCGCGGACGTCCCCGCCCCCGCGCTGACGCCCCTGCTGGAACGCTGCGTGGAGCGGGTCGCGGTGGACGCGGAGGCCAACGAAAAGGACCACGCGCCGCGCCTCGCCCTGCTGCTGGGCAGGCATCCGGTGGTGGGCCAGGAGTTCATGGAGCGGCTCGCGCCCCTGATCGACGACTACCTCCTGCTGCGGCGGGCCACCCGAGCCGGTTCGGCGGAGACCAGGTCGCTCTATCTGGACCTGACCCGGCTGCTGGGCCGCAACCTGGACAGCGAATTCCTCGGGGAACTCTCCGGGGACGACGGCTTCGCCACGGCCCTCAGGGAACTCGACCGCCAGGACGTGACCTCCGCCCTGAAGGTCGTCCGTTCCTTCGGGCTGGCGCTCCAGGACGCCGGTGCCTCCGTGGACTACGGCGAGATGCTGCGGTACGTCGAACGGGATCCGGTGGTGTGGGCGCTGCGGCTGAAGTGGACGACCAACCCGGACAAGCTGGTGGAGACCCTGCACCTGCTGCGGAACCTGGACGTGACCTTCGCCCGCGCCTGTCTGCGTGAACTGGACCGGCTCAAGCGGCCCGAGGCCACGATCGGCGCCCGGCTGCCGTCCCCGGCGCGGATACCCTCGGCGGCGCCGTCGCCGCCGTCCGCCGCGCCGGAGCTGCCGATCCCGGCGGCGCCGTCGCCGGGCCGGGTCGCCGAGCTGGCCCAGCGGTCCAGGGCGCGGCAGGCGGAGAGGGACCGTCGGCTGCCCGGCATCCTGTGGCTGGCCGAGCGCCGGTTCACCGACGCCGACCAGGCCGTCCGGATCGTGCACGCCGTACGGGCCATCGACGAGGACGGCGCCGGGGCGCTGGCCGTCTCCCTGTCGTCCGGTGCTCGCTGGAGCAACCGGGTGCGGAACATCCTGGACACCGAATCGCCCGTCGAACTGGGCAACCTGCTGCGCATGATGGCCGGTGCCGGTGTCGAGCTGCCGGACCGGGTGCTCAAGGAACTGTTCGGGCAGTGGCTGCCCCGCGCGCACGAGTTCCGCTCTCCCGCCGTGGTGCAGAGCATGGTCCGGGGCCTGGCCGCCTGCCAGCCCGAGAACCCGGAGATGGCCCGCCGGTGGGCGTCCCGCCTCGCGCTGTCCGGCATCGGTCACCGGCTGGGCCGGGGCCTGCCGACGGACATGGGCATGTCCGGCCTGCTCCTGGAGACGCTGGACGTGTGGGGCCCGGCCGGTTCGGCCACCGAGCTGGCGTCGGCCCTGCCGCCGGGCGCGGCGGCGGACACGCTGGCGGGCTCGGTCCGGCTGCTCGGCGCGCTGCAACGCATCGCGCCGGACGCGGCCCGCGAGCACGCCGGAACGGTCGGCGCGCTCGTCGCGGCACACGCGGAGGTGCGGTACGTACGCGATCCGGAGACGCACTGGCGGGACATCGGCTGGCTCGTGCGCCACGCCAGGGCACTGGCCGGACCGGACGCCGTCCCGGCGGACGAGATCCTCCGGCTGGTGCGGAACGGCTGCCGCCGCGCCGAGGCGGTCGCCTGGGTCACCGGCTGCCTCGGCCTGCCGGTCGAGGACACCGACTGGTCCCCGGCGGGCGAACCACCGACCGGCTGGGCCCGCGCCGCCCGGCTGCTGATCCGCTCCGACCTCGGCCTGATCGGCCCCGGCGAGGAGACGGAGGTTCGCGAGGTCCTGGGGTCGGCCTCCCCGGGCTGGCTGGCCGCCCTGGTACGCAGCGCCCGCCTCGGCCCGCCCTGGAGCCGGCCCCTGACCGACGCCGACCTGCGGTTCCTCCAGGACCTCGGCCAATGGCACGTCGATGGCGGACAGCCGCGGGGGGCCGAGCTGATGCACGAGGTGAGCCGGTTCCGGCCGGAGCTGAAGTGAGCCTGTTGGAGCCGGACGTGCGGTGAACCGGTCCCGGCCCGGCCGACGGCGGACCAGCCCGCCTGGGGCTGCGGCGAGCCGATCCCGGCCGGTGCTGCGGTGAACCCGCCCCGGCCGGAGTCGCGATGGGGGCTGCGGTGAACCGGTCCCGGCCGGGCCTGCGGTGAAGTCGAAGGCGAGGAGAGCGAGAGAGCTCGGATCATAGAGTGATGGAGAAGGAAGCCCTTTCATGGCCTCGCCGTCGGCAACGCTAGCAGTCAGGAAGGGATCAGGTCGCGGAGATTTCCGAGGGTGACGATCCGGGAGTCCGGGTGCAGCCCCTCCGGGCGCTCCAGACCGATGTACGTCACCGGCCCGTCCGGGACCGAGACGCCGTCCCACAGGTCAACACCCCCGGCGGGTCCGGTCATCAGGCCGACCAGATGGCGCACGGTCAGCGGCTCGCGCTCCAGGACGGCCCGGACCAGGGCGGACACCGGCGCCCGGTTCTCCTCGACCCGGTTCGCCTCCGCGCGGCCCCTCAGATACAGGTGCAGCCACTTCGCCGACCACCGCCCGCCGCCCTCACGCCGGAAGACCAGGGGCAGCGCCACCCGGCCCGTGCCGCGCAGCTCCGACTTCATCCGCACCGTACGCGGCTCGTACGGACGGCCCCGCTGCTCGCCGTCGCGCAGCATGAACCCGAAGAACGACTCCTCGACCTGCTCGAACCCCTCGCCCGCGAAGATGTTGACCTGCGGCACGACGAACGTCCCCCGCACCTGCTCCAGGGACAGGTCGATGAACTCCGAGGCGCCGTCGGGTGCTTCGGTCACATCGCCCGAGTGTCGGCCGCCGACGGTGCTGAGCGAGGTGTACGACAGCCAGCCCGCGGTGCTGTAGTCGTCGCGCAGCAGCAGCGCCGACAGGTCGAAGTCCGTCGGGCGCTCGGTCTGCTTCCAGTACACGAAGAAGCGCAGCCGTTCGCCGTCGATCACCGAGACCGAGCCGCGCGGCAGCACCCCGAACCCGGACGCGGTCGCCCGTCCGCTCAGCGGAAGCGCCACGTCCAGCACGTCGGGATCCACCAACAGCCGTCCGGTGGAGGGGAGTCGGCGGCGGATCTCGGCATCCAGGGCGACGGCCAGCCGGTCCCGGTCGGCGGCGGGCAGCGGCGGGCGGGCATCGGGCGTCACCCAGGCACGGGCCCGGTGGTTCACGAAGACACGCGGACGGCCGCTCTCCCGCTCCCGGTTGTGCAGGTGCTCGCGCACCGAGAGGACGACCCGGCCGGACACCTCGGGAGCGACCTCTACGGCGGCGGCCACTACCGCGTCCCGCTCCTCCTGACCGGAGGCGGTACGCAGCAGCAGGTCCAGGGCGCGGAACAGCTTCCCCGGCGCCGACCTCAACAGCGTTACGGCGCCGATGACATCGCCCGCTCTCAGCAGCCGGTCCACCCGCGCGTCGAACGACAGCGCCTCCTTCTCGCCCCGCGCCACGGCGAACACCTCGGCGGCGTGCGGCAGGCGCGGGTACTCGTGCGGATGCAGCCGCTCCCCGAGCCGCTTGAACGGCTCCCGGTGCGCGTGCACGTCCGCCAGCTTGGCCGGGTTCGCCGCGACCACCTCGTCCAGCGCCGCGAGGAGCGCCCGGCGCACCGGCCGGGGCAGCGTCCGGAACCGGGTCGGCTCCCGCAGCGTCACGTCCCCGCCCGCCAGCGCGCAGGCCAGCCGGAGCACATCGGTGACGGTGTCCACCAGCGGATCGGCCCCGGCCATGAGTCGCGCCTCGTTCACCACCGCCCGGTTCTCCCGCACCGGGATCGACTCCGGCTGCGGCCCGAGCGCGCAGTGCCCGGCGAGCACCTTGAGATCGGCCAGGTGATCCCCGTCGAGCGGCGTGGTACTCCCGGCCAACGCACCGTAAAGATCGCTGAGTTCACTGTCCATGTCCCGCCCGAGGTGCAGCACGGTCACCCGGTCGCCCGCCGACGCGATCAACTCGTCCTGAGCGGCGAGCATCTCCTCGTACGTGTGCGGGTACCGCCCGTACGCGGGCAGGCTCAGCAGATCCACCGTCCCCCGCCCGAGCCCGGCGAGCACACCCGCCCGCGCCTCCTCGTCCCCGAGCGCCTTCACCAGGCACTCCGTCCAGAACTCCTCGGTGTCCGGCACATTCGCCGGGAAGTCGATGAAGTACGCGTTGTGCCGCACATGGTCCCCCACCATCCCGCGCACCACGTCCAGCGTCCGCCGCGCGGCCCGTACGACAGCCGCCTCCGACAACCCCGACAACCGCCCCAGCAGTTCCCCCGACAACTTGAACCCCACACCCATCAACGCGACATCGAACTGCCGCGCGGCAACCGCCCCTTGACCGGGCGACCCGGCGGGTGAGGGAAGTCGATGAGTGTGCCGGACGATCAACGATTCGAGATTCCGCGGCATGCGGGGATGATCGCAGAGGCCCGCGAGGGGATGCACCGAGGTTTTCGGCGGCCAGGACTCATCCGGCCGACCATGCCGCCGCCAATGGAGTTGGCGCGTTCCAAAGGTCCGCTCCACCCCAGTGATCCGCGTAGTGCCGTGTGCCGGAGGGTGGGAGGCCTTGCCCCGAGACGGTGCCGATCAGGTGCGCGTTCGCCTCGACCGTTTCGGCGTAAGGCAGTTGGCGAAGCCTCCTTCGACACCGGGAAGCGCGGTGACCTTGACCATCGGCATCTTCGACCTCTTCACCTACGCGGTCCCCGGAGCCGTCCGCCTGTCGCTGATCCTCTATGTCCTCGACCGCCTGGGCGTAACCGATCCGGGGAGTCTCGCCACCGTCCCGTCGGCACTGCTGATCATCGGCGGAGCCGTCGCGAGCCATCTGCTGGGCCACCTCACCTACCCGCTGTGCGCCGTCCTGGACAAGCTTGCCCCTCGCTGGAACCGGAGCGTGGACGACGCCCGCACCGAGTTCACCGCCCGCGTTCCCGAGGCCCGCGACCGCCCCTTCGTACACGCCGACTTCTCCTTGCTCCTAGCCGCCGTCGAACTGCACGACAAGAGCGCCACCGGTGAGATCACCCGGCTGCGCGGCCTCGCCCTGATGCTCCGCAATTCCACCCTCGCCCTCGCCCCCGGCTTCGCACTCATCGTCGCCCTGGTCGAGACCGGCGCGGGCCCCCAACACGCCCTGGCCGGCTGCTGCGCGGCCCTGCTCCTCGCCGCCCTCGTCGCCGCCCTCCCCGAAGGACGCCGGGTGCGGCACCTGGACCGTCTGAAGACCCTGGAACTCGCCTTCTGGACACCGGACATCGACGAGAACCCGCGCCCCGGCCAGAGTTCCTGACCCGGCCGCCCTTCCTGCTGCCTCAGCCTCCGACACCCAGCACGCACCCCGGCCACGCATCCGCCACCACGAAGGACACCACCGTCCCCCCGAAGTGACTGGGCCCGGTCCGCCAGGAGTCCGCGATGGCGTCCACCAGCAGGAGCCCGCGCCCGTTGGCGTCGTCCGCATCGGGACACCGGAGCCGCACCTCGCCGGGGACACCGGGGTTGTGGACCTCGACACGCAGCGCGGTCCTGTCCCGGAACCACTCCACCCGGACACGCGCGGTGTCGTCCCGCTCCCCGTAACGGACCGCGTTCGTCACCAGCTCCGAGATCAGCAGGACGCAGTCGTCGATGGAGCAGCCGGGGTCGTACGGCGCGATGAACTTCCGAAACCAGCGCCGGGCGCGGGGCACGGAGTCGGGGGTGGGATAGAGGATCATCGCGCCCAGCCGGGGGGACTCCTCGGTGGGGTAGCGGTCGATCACGTAGTGCATGCGCACACTCCTCCGTCGCGTTGCGGGGCGTCCACCGGAAGGCGGCCCGTAATCAGGCAACTCCATTGCGTGGCAAGGCGATTAGGGTCTTGGGGCTGCTCAGTGACGACCACGCCTAGGGTGTTTTGGTGATCGCTTTACCTGGCGGGCGGAGAGCGCGCGGGCTACGGTGCGCGCATGAACACCATCCGCAACACGGTGCTTGAGGCGTGGATGGCCGAGCACGGGTACAGCTCCAACAGCTTTGCCGAGGCGGTGAATACGGCGATCGGACAGCTCACCGGACGCGTCGGCGGACTGGACGGCTCCTCGGTGCGCGCGTGGAAGGCGGGCCGGGTCACCTGGCCCAAGTCGGCCACGCGCAAGGCGCTTGAGAATCTGACCGGGTTATCGGCGGTCGCCCTGGGATTCATTCCGCGCACCAGACCGCCGTCCCGGAAGGGCACCGACGTGAACCGTCGTACGCTCGTCGGCGGCCTCGCGGCGGCTGCTGCCGCAGCGGCGGCCCCCGGCACTGCTTCGCCGCGCCGCATCGGCATGAGCGATGTGGCCAGGCTCAACCAGCGCTTCGCCGAGATCATCGCCAGCGACCACCGCCACGGCGGCCAACCCGGCATCGAACAGCGGGCATCCGCCCTCGCCGAAGAAGCGCTGAACCTCCAGAACTCGGGCAGCGCCACCCAGCGAGTACGCGGCAGTCTCTACGCCTCCGCAGCGGCTTTCCGTTCCTCCGCGATGTGGGCCGCCATCGACGGTCGGCGCTACGACATCGCCAAGGCGCACATGCGCGAGGCGCAGGCCCTCGCGGAGATGTCCGGCGACCAGGCGATCAAGTTCCGCATCTGGAGCCACGCGGGCACGATGTACCGCCACATGGGGCGCCCGGCGGACGCGCTGGCCGCGAACGACGTGGCCCGCAATCTGCATCTGACGCGGCGGGACCCGTTGTTCGCGTGCCTGGGCCACGCGCGCCACGCGGCGACGCTCGGGCTCACGGGTGATCGCAGCGCCGTACGGCAGGCCCTCGGCAGCGCACGGGACGCCTTCGAACGCGCCGACCCGGACCTGGACCGTCCGATGTGGATGACCGCCGTACGCAATGGCGCGGAACTCGAAACGCTGTCCCTGTCCGCGCACTTCCGCCTCGGTGACTACGAGCGGGCCGAGGCGCACGCCCACCGAAGCCTCGTCCTCCTCCATCCCCAGATGCGCCGCGACCGAGCCATCAACACCGCCCGGCTGGCCCACGCGCAACTGCATCAGGTCGCCCCCGACGCCGCCACAGCCACCGCGATGCGCATCCCGCCCGAGACAGCCACGCAGCACGCTCGGGTCATGCGCTCACTGCGGCAATTCGGCACCACCCTGCACACGTTCGCCCCTGGCAGCACTGCTTTGCGAGCCTGGAGTGAACACACCGCCGGATGGGGGACCGTTTCATGACCGGGGCGTCCGCCGCGAAGGGGTGGGTGCAGATCTCCCGCGCGCGCCGACGCACCTGGCCCCTGATCGCCTTCGGCGAGCGTCTGGACAGGCGTGACACGGAAGGACAGTCGGTCGGCCACGTGTACGCCAACACCATTGCCCACGGCGACCGTTACTGGCAGCGCACCACCCCGGCCCCGGCCGCGAAATACACCGACCACCCTGCCGTAGCCCTGAAGGAAATCGGCGTCCGCCCGTCATGGCGCAAAACCGGCACCGCCCGCCGCATCCACGACACCCTCCTGGCCAACCGTGAGGACCAGCCGTACGTGACGCTGATGGTCAACCCGGCGGCGGGGGACGGCAAGGTCCACGCGCTGTACCAGTCCTGGGGCTACGAAGACCTGGGGCGCAGCCAGCCCTCAGCAGCTTCGCCGGTGCTGACCGTGATGATCCGAACGGTGCGTCTCGGACCGCAGGACATGTGACGAGCTGACCAGATCCTCCGACACAACCGGGCCGGATTCCCGGGGAACTCCCTGTCCGTGACGTTCGGGTCGATCTCGAAGCCCCCGTCCGCTCGACCACACAGATGCGCCCCACCCCCTACCCTCCGCTACAGTCGGCCCCCACGACGACGAGACCGTCTACGGGGGTAGCGGGGATGGTTGCCAAGTACCGGGTCTCCCCCAGGGGTGGGTGGAGGGCGCATGCCCGGATTTCGGTGGCGCTCGCTCAGATTGAGGAGCGCAGGCGCCCTGCCGTTGTCGAGATCGAGCCCGGCCGGTACGACGAGGCGCTCAGGGTGCGCGGCGAGGTGCGCCTCGTCGCTCTCGGAGAGCCCGGCTCCGTGCGGGTCGGCACGCTCGACGCCGATGGGGACGTGCGGGTCGAGGGGCTGGCGTTCGTGGGGCGGGAGACGGATGTCGTCGCGTGCCGGGCGGGGCGGCTGACGCTGGGCCGGGTCGAGATCCGGGCGCACAGCGGGGTGGCGGTGCACGCGTGGCCGGGGACGGTCGTGAACGTCCAGGACAGCACCGTGCTGCACGGGAGGATGCTGTACGACGGGGCGTACGGGATCGTGGAGCGGTGCCGGTTCGGGGAGGCGGCCGACAATGCCGTGGCAGCGATCCGGGGTGCCGAACTCGCTCTGCGGGACAGCCGAATCGAGGGGAGCCGGATTCACGGGGTGCGGGTCAGCGGGGCTCGGGCGTCGGTCCAGGGGTGCGTGGTCACGGGGACCGGTGGAGCCGCCGTCGTCGCGGACACGCAGGGTGAACTCACCCTGGCTGACTGCCGGATCGACGCCGTCCAGGCCGAAGGGGTCATGTTCATCGAGCAGTCGCGGGGGACCGTGGACCGGGTGCGGGTGACCGACGCGCGGCACGGGATCGCGGTGATGACCGGGGCGCGGCCCGTCGTGCGGGGTTCCGAGTTCGTGGACTGCCGGGACACCGGGATCAACGTCCAGAGCGCCGGGCGCGGGATGTTCGACGGGTGTGAGGTGCGGGGCGCCGGGAACGTCGCGGTGTTCGCCCATGAGGGCGGCGCGCCCGAGCTGTCCGACTGCCGGGTCGTGGGCGGCAACGTCGGCATCGCCGTGATCGGCGCCGCCCGTGGACGGTTCACCCGGACCGGGATCGAGGACCTGACCGGCGTAGCGCTGCGTGTCCACGACGAGGGAGGTGCCGTGTTCGACCACGTCCGCGTCGAGCGCTGCCAGTCGGGCCTGGAGACGCGGGGCAACGCGGGCACCACCGCCGAGGTCACCGGCGCGGAGTTCCGGGACATCGACAACGCGGCGGTGGAGGTGGCCGGTCAGTCCCGCGTCACCGTCAGGGGCGCCACCGTCGAACGGGCCCAACTCGGCTACTGCGTGGGCGAGGACGGCCAGTTGTTCGCCTACGACTGCTCGGCCCGCGCCATCACGCACGCCGGGGCCGTCGCGTTGGGCAAGGGCCGGCTCGTCGCCCGCGATCTCACCGTCCACGGCTCCGGCGCCTTCGGTCTCTACGGCACCGACAACTCCCAACTGGACGTCAGCAAGGCCGTCTTCGCGGACTGCGACAAGGCGGGTGCCTGCTACGACGGTACGAGTCGGGGTCGGCTGACGGACTGCGCCGTGACCGGGACGCGCGGCATCGGCGTCCAGCACAACGGCCTCGTCTCCCTGGTCTCCCTCGACACCTCGCTGCCTGTCGTCCACAAGGACATCCCGCCCACCCCGTCGCCCACCACGGTCCACCACCACTACGAGGGGCCCTACTTCGCGGAGGGCGCCCACGGCATCCAGCTCGCCTGGAACAACGGCCACGTCACCCAGCACCAGACCAACCAGAACCAGAACCAGACCAACCAGGACGGGAGCTCCACATGAACGGGACGAACGATCCGCGCAGTCGGCGTCATGACGACGGCCCGGTCATCAACGGGCCAGTATCCCATGCCCAGTTCGCCTGGGGCAACCAGTCCGTCACCCAGAACCAGCAGAACAACACCGCCGCCGCGCCCGGTTACGAGGCACTCGCCGCCCTCGTCGCCGACCTCCTCCGCCAACTCCCGCAGGCCGGGCTCCCCGACGCCGACCGCGCGGACGCGGAGGCCGCCGCACGCGACGTGCTCGACACCGTCAACGGCTCCGGCACCCCCGAACCCGGCCGCGTCCGCCGCGCGCTCACGATGCTCCGGGGCGTCCTCGCCCCCGTCGCCACGGGTGCCGTCGCCGGTACGGCCGCCGGAGCGCAGGACTGGGCCCGACAGGCCATCGAGGGCCTGAGTCACGCCCTCTGACGCCGACGCCTTCCATCAACTTGCTTCAGGGAAAGGTGAGTTGACACCGCACGGGGTGTATACCCGACCGACCCCGCCCGGCCGACCCCGCCCGGGTCAACCTCGCCCCGGTCAACCCCGCCCCGGTCAACCCCGCCCGGGTCAACCCTCCCGCTCGACCCGCCCCTCTCAACCCCGCCCGCTCAACCTCCCCACCAACTCCGCCGCCCGCCCCGCCGACACCCCCGCCGACATCAGCACCGTCACCGTCGCCGCCGGTCCCGCCTCCGCCGCGTCCGCCAGGCCGTCGTTCACCGCCTCCAGCACCGCGAACAGCATCTGCTCGTGCACGTACGCCAGCGCGGGCGCGGGCAGCGGTGAGGTGAACACCCCTTCGTCCAGGCCGCGTTGGAGCAGCCGGACCTTGTGGGCGCGGAGCGG
This sequence comes from Streptomyces corallincola, assembly GCF_019104725.1. Classification (GTDB taxonomy): domain Bacteria; phylum Actinomycetota; class Actinomycetes; order Streptomycetales; family Streptomycetaceae; genus Streptomyces; species Streptomyces corallincola. Next base: position 315,066 of record NZ_JAHRXF010000002.1, read on the forward strand.
GGCGAGGCGGTCGCGGATGCCCTGGACGGTGACCGTGCGCTGGGCGAGGGCGACCAGGAGGCGGTAGCGGTCGGCGACCTCCCACACCGCGAGCACCGAACGGGCGAACGCCTCGGCCGGGTCGCTCCCCGCCGGGTCGCCCTCCTCTGTGCCGGACCACACCCCGTCCGCCTCCGACAGCGCCTCCACCGCACCGTCCACCAGCGTGCTGATCAGCGCCTCCCGGCTCGGGAAGTGGCCGTACACCGTCCGCCGTACGACCCCCGCCGCGCGCGCGATCTGGTCCATCGAGGCGTCGGGGTCGCGCAGCAGCTCGGACAGGGCGGTGTCGAGGATGTGGCGGCGGTTGGCGTCGGCACGGCTGGAACTGCTCGGGGTCATGGCTGACATTGTGCCCGGCCGACGTTGCCCGGCCGACGCGTCCCGGCCCGCCGCCCTCCCGTAGTTGCACAGGGGTGTGCAACAGTCGTACATTGCACATGGCTGTGCAATTGCACGCCGGTGTGCAATCCGCGGCGTGGTCAGCGAAGCCCCGTCGCACCCGTCGCTCCGAGGAAGGCGAACCCTGCCATGCGACTCGTCGTGAACCAGCCGGTCGAGCGGGAGGGGGAGCCGTATGCCCGCCGCTGGTGGGCGCTGCTCGTGCTCTGCCTCAGCCTGCTGATCATCGTGATGGCGAATACGGCGCTGACCGTCGCGGCGCCCGACATGACCCGTGACCTGGGTCTGACCAGCGCCGATCTGCAATGGGTGATCGACGGCTACACCGTGCCGTACGCCGCGCTGATGCTGCTGCTCGGGGCGATCGGGGACAAGTACAGCCGCCGCGGGGCGCTGGTGCTCGGGCTGCTGGTGTTCGCGGGCGGCGCGGTCGGGGGCTCGCTGGCCGACAGCGCGGCCGGGGTCGTCGCGGCCCGCGCGGTGATGGGACTCGGCGCCGCGCTGATCATGCCCGCCACGCTCTCCCTGCTCGCGGCGACCTTCCCGCGTGCCGAACGCACCCGCGCGATCACCCTGTGGACGGCCACCGCCGGACTCGCCATCGCCGCCGGACCCGTCGTCGCGGGCGCGCTGCTGCGCGGCCACGGCTGGGCGTCCACCTTCCTGATCAACGTGCCGGTCGCCGCCGTGGCGCTCATCGGCGCGCTCGTGCTCGTACCGCCGTCGAAGGCCGGGCACCACGACCGGATCGACTACGTCGGCGGGCTGCTCTCCGTCGTCTGGACCGGCTCGCTCGTGTACATGATCATCGAGGGTCCGCACTTCGGCTGGGGCGCCAGGGCGGTCGGTGCCGCCGTGGCCGCCGGGCTCGGCCTGATCGCCTTCGTCGCCTGGGAGCTGCGCCACCCGCGCCCGATCCTGGACGTACGCCGCTTCACCGACCGCCGGTTCGCGGGGTCCAACCTCGCCGTCGCCCTGTTCTTCCTCGCCGTGTTCGGCGCCTTCTACTTCCTCACCCAGCACCTCCAGTTCGTCCTGGGCTACGACGCGCTGGCGACCGGCGTACGCATGCTGCCGCTCGCCGGGGCCGTGTTCGCGGGCTCCGCGCTCACCGGCTGGCTCACCCCGCGCGTCGGCATGAGGGTCACCGTCACGGCGGGCATGGCCGGGGGCACGGTCGCGCTCGCGCTGCTCACCCGGATCGACGCGGCCTCCACCTACGGGGACTTCGTCGCGCCCCTGATCATCCTGGGGCTGGCCATCGGGCTCGCGCTCTCGCCCTGCACCGACGCCATCATGGGGGCCTTCCCCGAGTCCGAACTCGGGGTCGGCGGCGCCGTCAACGACACCTCGCTGGAACTCGGCGGCTCCCTCGGCATCGCCATCCTCGGCTCCCTCCTCGCCACCTCCTACGGCGACCGGCTCACCGGCGCCACCAGGGGCAGCGGACTCCCGGCGAGCGCCCTGGACACCGCGCGGGACTCGGTCGGCGCCGGGTACGCCGTCGCACAGGGCATCGGGGACAAGGCCCGACAGCTCGCCGCCCAGGCAGCCCGCGCCACCGACCCGCAGCAGGCGGCCGGACTCAAGCAGCAGGCCGCCCAGCTCGCCTCCGGCGCCCGCCGCATGGCCGACGCCGTCACCTCCTCCTTCGCCGGTTCCGTCGCCCACACCAGCCTCATCGGCGCGGTGATCCTCGGCACCGGCACCGTCCTGGTCGCCGCCCTGCTGCCCCGCAGGGGCGGCCCCGCCCAGCAACCGACCGGAGCCGAACGAGCCGCCGGGTCGCAGCGCGCCGGGACGACCGTCCCCTCCGAGCGCGCGGACCTTCCCGCAGGGGACGACCCGGAGCCGCTCCCCGAGACCACGGTGGCCACCGACCCCCAGACCGCCGGGGGTCGTGGGGGCCGCTGACCCCGAGACCCCCGAGACCCCCACCGGGGCCCCTGGGACCCGCACCGGGACCGCGGCCCGAGCCGCCTCCTGACCGCGCCCAGACCCCACAGCCCCGGCTCCCTGTCCCAGCCCCGTCCCGGCCCCGACTTCCAGCCCCGCTTCCCAGCCCCTCGTCACCCACCCCACACCTCAGCACCCGCCATCACCCCGGATACTTGGACCCGACGGACGTCCGCCACGCCCCGCCACCGACGGCAGGCCGGGCGACGGACCGGAACGACAGGCCACACCACGGCGGAAGGCGGGTGCCGGATTGCCGCCCCACCAGAGCCCCCACACGCAGAGCCCCCACACGCACAGCCCCGACGCGCAGATCTCCGACGCGGAGCTGACCCGCCTGGCCCAGGCAGGCGACACGGCCGCGCTGGGCGTACTGCTGGCCCGGCACCAGGCGGGCATGCGGGCGGTGGCACTCGGCGTCCTGGGATTCGGGCCCGACGCCGAGGACGCCGTGCAGGACGCCGCGCTGACCGCGCTGCGGAGCATCGGCGGCCTCCGTGACCCCCGTGCGGCGGGCCCCTGGCTGCGGATGATCGTGCGCAACGCCTGCCGGATGCGGCTGCGGGCGTCCGCCACCACCGTGCCGCTGGCCCGCCCCCTTCTGGAGGCGGACGGCGTACCGCTGCTCCGGGGTACGCCCACGCCGGAAGAGGTGCTGGACCGGCACGCCCTGCGGGACTGGATCTGGCACGCGGTGTCCGAGCTTCCCGAACCGCTCCAGCTCACCCTCATGCTGCGGCACTTCACCGGCGTCACGTCGTACGAGCACATCGCGTCGGTCACCGGGGTGCCGGTGGGGACGGTCCGCAGTCGGCTCAGCCAGGCGCGGGCGCGGGTGGCGAGCGCCCTGCTGGCGACAGGCGACGCCGCGCACGCCGACGCCTCCGCGCTGACCGAGGCCCGGCACCGCGAGGGCGTCGAGACTCTGGCGGCGGCGGAAAGGGGCATGTTCGCCGAGGTGGTCGCGGACCGCTGGGACGACGGCGTGGAACTGCTTGGCGGCCGGGGCGAGCGCGGCGGACGCGATCTGCTGCTGCGCGCGATGGACCGCGACCTGACGGCCGGTGTCCGGCAGCGGGTGCTCCGTACGGTGGCCGGTTCCTCGCTCACCATCTGGGAGAACGAGCTGATCAGCCCGCCGGACGATCCCGACCACTGCCCGCCCGCCGTCGTCTGGGTGCTGTCCGAGCGGGACGGCCGTATCCAGCGGCTGCGGCTGTTCCACCCCACCCCGTACCCGCGCCACCCGGTGGACGAGCGTCCGCCTTCGGCGCTGTGACCGGTGTCACGTCCTCCCGCGCGAACTTCCGCTCCGCCCCCGCATCTTGTCCGTGTTCCCAGCGCCCGGCGCACCCGGCGCTCCCGGCGCACCCACAGAAAGCAGCGGCACCATGAGCACGGACCACACCCCGGCCCACGGGGCGGACACCACCTCCGGCCCCCTCGCCCCCGGCACGCATGACATCGAGATCGACGGCGGCCCCCTGCGCTATCACGTCGCGGGTTCCGGGCCGGTGTGCCTGGTGCACCCCGGCGGCCCCGGCTTCACCTGGGACTACCTGCGGATGCCGGCGGTCGAGGAGCACCTCACCCTCGTCTACGTCGAGCCGCTCGGCACCGGCGCCTCCGGACGGTCGGCCGCCCACCCGCACGGCTACACGCGTGACGTGTACGTCCGTGCCCTGGACGCGCTGACCGGGCATCTCGGCGCCGGGCGCGTCCACCTTCTCGGCCACTCCCACGGGGCCTTCGTCGCCCAGTACCACGCGCTGAAGCACGCCGACCGGCTGGCCGGGGTCGTTCTCTACGAGAGCGCGCCCGCTGTGGGCCCCGAACACTTCGCGGAGGCCGCCCGCAACCTGGAGGAGTTCGCCCGCGCGCACGCCGGTCACCCCGGACTCGCGGACGTGCTCGCCGCCTGGCGCTCCGTGCCGGAGATCGCCGACGACGAGGCGTTCACCACGGCCGCCCGCCGTCTCTTCCCCGCCTACCTCGCCGACTACTGGGGCCGCGAGCGCGAGTTCGCCCCCGTCCGGGACGCGGTGAGCGGCACGTACATCTCCGGGCTGGACGCGGATCTGGCCCCCGCTCCGATCGACGACCGGGACGCCCTCGCCTCGCTCGACCTGCCCACGCTGGTGATCGTGGGCCGCCACGACTTCATCTGCGGTCCCCGCTGGGCGCGTGAGATCCACGAGCGTGTTCCCGGCTCCCGCCTCGTCGTCCTGGAGGACAGCGGCCACTTCGGCCACCTGGAACAGCCCGCCGAGTTCGCGGAGGCGGTCGTCGGCTTCGTCACGGCCACGACGCGCCCCTGACAGAGGCCCGCAGGGGACCGACGGGCCTCCGGCAGTGGACGGCCCGCCGCCCCCCCCGGCGCCTCGGGGTCCCTCCCCGGAGGACCCCGGGCGCCCGTCTGCATTACCCTGCCCTGCCGGGCCACACTGGTCCGGCGGGGCAGGGCAGGGCACGGACGCGGGGCGTACGGAGGCAGTGGGGGAATGAAGATCGACTGGGACCGGCGCACGTGCGCCCGCAAGGGACACACCACCTACGCGCCCGACGACCCGCGCCTGCGCACGAAGCTGCACGCCCGCACCGCGCTCGGTGACGTGTGGCGCTGTCTGCGCTGCGGCGACTTCGTGCTGGGGGAGCCGCATGGCTCCGGCCCGTCTGCCGAGGCCCCGCTGGTCCCGCGCGGCAAGGTGCTGCGCGACCTGTTCATCCTGCGCTTCCTCGCCGTCGAGCGGGCGCTGCGCGGGGTGTTCATCGTGCTCGTCGCCGTCGCGGTGTGGAAGTTCAGCAACAGCCAGGACGCGGTGCGCCGCCTCTTCAACGAGTACCTGGACGTCCTGCGCCCGGTGTTCCGGCACTTCCACTACGACCTCGACCACTCACCCGTCGTCGGCTCCATCCAGAGGGCGTTCGGCTACCGGCACTCCACCCTCCTCCTCGTCGCCGGACTGCTCATCGCCTACGCGCTGATCGAGATCGTCGAGGCCTTCGGCCTCTGGTACGGCAAGCGCTGGGCGGAGTACCTGACCGTCGTCGCCACCGCCGCGTTCCTCCCGCTGGAGATCTGGGAACTCACCGAGCGCGTCAGCGGCCTGAAGATCGCCACCCTCGTCCTCAACATCCTCGCCGTCCTCTACATCGCCCTCGCCAAGCGGCTGTTCGGCCTGCGCGGCGGACGCCGGAAGTTCGACGAGGAACGCCGCGGCGCCTCCCTCCTCGAAGTGGAGACCTCCGCCGGAGCCGCGGCCTCCGCCTGAATCCGCCCCGCCGCCCCTTGCCCTGACGCCCGCGTCAAGGCATACCGTCACCGGCATGCGCATCGGAGAACTGGCCGCGCGGGCCGGGACGACCACCCGTGCCCTGCGGTACTACGAGGCACGGGGGCTGCTCCCCGCCCGGCGCGACGGCAATGGCCACCGCACCTACGACGAGGACGACGTACGCCTGCTGCGACAGATCCGGACGCTGCGCGAGGCCGGGTTCGAGCTGGAGGAGACCCGGCCCTTCGTGGAGTGCCTGCGCGCGGGGCACCCCCAGGGCGACTCCTGCCCGGCCTCGCTCGCCGTCTACCGGCACAAGCTCGCCGAACTCGACGCGCTCATCGAGCGGTTGACCGGTGCCCGCGCGACCGTGGCGGCCCAGCTGAAGCACGCCGAGCGGGCGCGGGACGCGCTGGCCGCCGACGCGCTGGTTCCGGGCGGCCCGGAACCCGTCTGTGAACTGGGAGGACGGACATGACCACCGGCACGACCATGACGACCACGCACACCACCAGTACGTCGGAAGTACCCGGAGCACCCGAGGTGATCCAGGTGACCGACGACGACTTCGCCCCCGAAGTCCTCGCCTCTCCCCTCCCCGTCCTGGTGGAATTCACCGCCGAATGGTGCGGCCCCTGCCGCCTGATGATCCCGGTACTGCGCGATCTCGCCGCCGAGGAACACGCCCGGCTGAAGGTCGTACGCCTCGACGTGGACACCAGCCCGCGCACCGCGCTCGCCCACAAGGTGCTCTCCGCGCCGACGTTCCTGCTGTTCCGGGACGGTGAGCCGGTCTGGTCGGCGGTGGGGGCGCGCTCGAAGCGGCGGCTGGCGCAGGAGCTGGCCCCGCTGCTCTGAACGCGGACCCCGCGGACACGGCCCGCACCGCCCCGTACAACGAAGAAATCCCCCGGACAATTGCGTCCGGGGGATTTCCGCGCGTATATTGGGGGATTCGTGATTTCCGTACGGGGACGTCACGAAGCAGCTCAATAACCAGAGTATATCGGGCCGGGAGTGGAATTGTCAAACAGGGAATTTCCAGACGATGAATTGCGGCAGGAGCAGGAATTCATCGACGGACTGTACGCACGCGCCGACGTGCTGCGCGGGGAGACCGAGACCTCGGTCGCGGACGCGCTCGCCCAGGGCGCCAACCCGATGCAGGCGCGGCTGGAGCGGGACATCCTGGTCGCGGAGCGGTCCGGGATGCTGGCCGCGCTGAACGCGGTGGACGGCTCGCTCTGCTTCGGGCGGCTCGACCTCGCGGACGGCACCGTGCACCACATCGGCCGGATCGGGCTGCGCGAGGACGACGCGGAGCGCACCCCGCTGCTGATCGACTGGCGCGCCGACGTGGCCCGCCCCTTCTACCTGGCCACCGGGCACACCCCGATGGGGCTGCGCCGCAGGCGGCACATCGCCACCGAGGACCGCACGGTCACCGCGCTGCACGACGAGATCCTCGACCTGCACGACGCCACCCGCACCGGGCACGAGGACCCCAGCGGGGACGCGGTGCTGCTCGCCGCCCTGGACGCGGCCCGCACCGGGCGGATGGGCGACATCGTGCGGACCATCCAGGCCGACCAGGACCGCATCATCCGCGCCCCGCACCGGGGCGTCCTGGTCGTGGAGGGCGGACCCGGCACCGGCAAGACCGCCGTCGCCCTGCACCGCGCCGCCTACCTCCTCTACGAACACCGGGAGGTGCTGGCCCGCCGCGCGGTGCTCGTCGTCGGCCCCAACCCCGCCTTCCTCGGCTACATCGGCGAGGTGCTGCCCGCGCTCGGCGAGACCGGCGTACTGCTCGCCACCGTCGGGGAGCTGTACCCCGGCGTGCGGGCCACCGCCACCGACACCCCCGAGGCGGCGGCCGTGAAGGGCGCCGCCGCGATGGCCGGGGTGCTCGCCGCTGCCGTACGCGACCGGCAGGCGCTGCCCGACCCGGTGATCGCCGTCCGGCACGACCGCGAGGTGCTGATGCTGGACGAGGGCCTCGTCGCCGTGGCCCGCGACCGCGTCCGCGCGCTGAACCTCCCGCACAACGCGGCCCGCGAGCACTTCGAGGGCCACATCCTCAACACGCTCACCGAGTTGTACGCCGAACGCGTCGGCACCGACCCCTACGACGGCACCAGCCTGCTGGACGCCTCCGACCTCACCCAGATCCGCGACGAACTCGCGGAGAACCCCGAAGTGTGGTCCGCCATCCACCAGTTGTGGCCGCGTATCACCCCGCGCCGACTCGTCGCGGACCTCCTCGCGGAACCCGAGGGGTACCTGTCGGCGGCCGACGCGGACGCGGTGCGCCGACCGGTGACCCGCGCCTGGACCGTCGCGGACGTGCCGCTGCTGGACGAGGCGGCCGAACTCCTCGGCGTGGACGACCGGCGGGCCCGCTCCCGTGCCGAACGCGAACGGGAGGAACAGGTCGCCTTCGCGCAGGGCGTGCTGGACGTGTCGTTCGCCTCGCGCACCTACGAGTTCGAGGACAAGGAGGAGGGCGACCCGGACGGCTCCGAGGTGCTGTCCGCGCACGACATCATCGACGCCGAACGGTTCGCGGAACGCCACGAGGAGGCCGACCACCGCAGCGCCGCCGAACGCGCCGCCGCCGACCGCACCTGGGCGTTCGGGCACATCATCGTGGACGAGGCGCAGGAACTCTCCCCGATGGCCTGGCGGTTGCTGATGCGGCGCAGTCCCACCCGCTCCATGACCCTGGTCGGGGACCCCGCGCAGACCGCCGAGGCGGCCGGGGTCGGCTCCTGGCGGGAGATCCTGGACCCCTACGTCGGGGACCGCTGGGAGCACACCCGGCTCGGCGTCAACTACCGCACCCCGTCCGAGATCATGGACCTCGCGGCGGCCGTGGTCCGCGCCGAGCACCCCGGCTTCGAGCCGCCCGGCTCGGTCCGCTCCACCGGCGTACGGCCCTGGGTGCGGGACGCGGGCGGCGACCTGCCCGGCGCGGTCGCGGCGGCGGTCGCGGAGCTGACGCCGGACGAGGGGCGGCTCGCCATCATCGCGCCGCGCGCCCTGCACCGGCGGCTCGCCGCCCGGCTCGACGGCGTCACGGCGGGCGCCGAACCCGATCTGACGCGGGCCGTCGTGCTGCTCGACCCGCGCCAGTCCAAGGGGCTGGAGTTCGACTCCGTCCTCGTCGTCGAACCCGGCGCGTACGGCACCAGCGATCTCTACGTGGCCCTCACCCGCGCCACCCAGCACCTCGGCGTCCTGCACACCGGGGAGCTGCCCGAGGCGCTCAGGCGGGCCGCAGCCACAGCGTAGCCAGCGGGGGCAGGGTGAGCCGGACGCTCGCGGGGCGGCCGTGCGCGCCCTGCGGCTCCGGCTTCACCGGGTCCGGATGGACGACGTCACCGCCGCCGTACCGGGCCGCGTCGGTGTTCAGCACCTCCGTCCAGGCCGGTACGTCCTCCGGCACCCCGATCCGGTAGTCGTGCCGGACCACCGGCGCCAGATGGGACACCGCCAGCAGCGGGGTGCCGTCCGCGCCGTACCGCAGGAACGCGAGGACGTTGTCGTCGGCCGCGTCCCCCGAGACCCACGCGAAGCCCGCCGGGTCGGTGTCCCGCTGCCACAGCGCGGGCGCCGACCGGTAGTTCGCGTTCAGCTCGCGGACCAGTTCCCGTACGCCCCGGTGGTCGGCCTGGGCGCCGTAGGCCGGGTCGAGCAGCCACCAGTCCGGGCCGTGCGCCTCCGACCACTCCGCTCCCTGCGCGAACTCCTGTCCCATGAAGAGGAGTTGCTTGCCGGGGTGGGCCCACATCCAGGCCAGGTAGGCGCGCAGGTTCGCCCGCTGCTGCCACCAGTCGCCGGGCATCTTGGAGACCAGCGAGCCCTTGCCGTGCACCACTTCGTCGTGGGAGATGGGCAGCACGTAGTTCTCGCTGTACGCATACACCATCGAGAACGTCATCTCGCCGTGGTGGTACTTGCGGTGCACCGGCTCGTGGCTCATGTACTGGAGCGAGTCGTGCATCCAGCCCATGTTCCACTTCAGACCGAAGCCGAGCCCGCCGAAGCCGCTCGGGCCGACCTGGTCGGTGGGCCGGGTCACGCCGTCCCAGGCGGTGGACTCCTCGGCGATGGTGACCACGCCGGGGCAGCGGCGGTAGACGGTGGCGTTCATCTCCTGGAGGAAGGCGACCGCGTCCAGGTTCTCCCGGCCGCCCCGCTCGTTCGGCGTCCACTGGCCCGCCTCGCGGGAGTAGTCCAGGTAGAGCATCGAGGCGACCGCGTCCACCCGGAGCCCGTCGATGTGGAACTCCTCGCACCAGTACACCGCGTTGGCGACCAGGAAGTTCCGCACCTCACGGCGCCCGAAGTCGAACTCCAGCGTGCCCCAGTCCGGATGCGCGGCCCGGCGCGGATCGTGGTGTTCGTACAGCGGGCGCCCGTCGAACTCCGCGAGCGCCCACGCGTCGCGCGGGAAGTGCGCCGGGACCCAGTCCATGATCACGCCGATCCCGGCCCGGTGCAGCGCGTCCACCAAGTACTTGAAGTCGTCGGGGGTGCCCAGGCGGGCGGTCGGGGCGTAGAACCCGGTGACCTGATAGCCCCACGAGCCGCCGAAGGGATGCTCGGCCACCGGCATCAGTTCGACATGGGTGAACCCCATCTCCCGCACGTAGGAGGGGAGTTGGTCGGCGAGTTGGCGGTAGCTCAACCCCGGTCGCCAGGACGGGAGATGGACCTCGTAGACGGAGAGAGGCGCCTCGTGCACGGGGGTGTCGGCGCGGTGCGCCATCCACTCGGTGTCGGTCCACTGGTGCCGGGAGACGTCCACCACGGACGAGGTCGCCGGGGGGACCTCGGTGCGGCGGGCCATCGGGTCGGCGCGCAGGGTGCGGGAGCCGTCCGGGCGGGTGATCTCGAACTTGTACAGCTCGCCCTCGCCGACGCCCGGCACGAACAGCTCCCAGATCCCGGAGGAGCCCAGCGAGCGCATCGGATGCCCGCCCGCGTCCCAGAAGTTGAAGCCGCCCGCGACCCGCACCCCCCGCGCGTTCGGCGCCCACACCGCGAACCGGGTGCCCGTCACCCCCTGGTGCTCGGTGACCCGCGCGCCCAGCGCCTCCCACAGCCGCTCGTGCCGCCCCTCCCCGATCAGATGCAGATCCAGGTCACCCAGGGTGGGCAGGAATCGGTATGGGTCCTCGGTCTCGTGCTCGGCGCCGTCGTACGTCACCAGCAGCCGGTGCGCGGGGACCTCCGCGAGCGGCAGCAGCCCGGAGAAGAACCCGTCGCCGTCGTCGTGCAGCGCGGCCCGCAGCTCCCCGGAGACCACGGTCACCGCCTGCGCGTACGGCCGGAACACGCGGAAGGCGACACCGCCGGGCACCGGGTGCGCGCCGAGCACGTCGTGCGGGGCGTGATGGGTGCCCTCCAGCAGCCGGTGCCGGTCGGCCGCGTCCACGGCGGGGGAGACGGTGATCTCCAACGGGGGCCGCGGGGACGGCTGTTCGGGTACCCGCACCACCGGCGCGCCGGCCCTGTCCGCGGCGGGCGCGGCCGGTGTCGCGGGCTCGGCGGACTTCGGCCGCTTCGGTGACCTGTCGGACTTCTTCGGCGACTTGGGGGACTTCTTGGACGTCACGGACGTGGCTCCCGGAGGGTCGGGTCGGACGGCGTGGCGAGTCGGCGGACGGCCGCGAGCGGCACGGCCAGCCAGTCGGGGCGGTGCCGGGCCTCGTAGACCACCTCGTAGACCGCCTTGTCGGTCTCGAAGGCACGCAGCAGCACCGGGTCGGTCCGCGGGTCGCGGCCGGACACCTCGGCGTACCCGGCGCAGTACGCGGCCCGGCAGCGCTCGGCCCAGCCGGGGGCCGGGGCGGGCGCGGAGTGGGCCGCGTAGTCGAAGGAGCGCAGCATCCCGGCGATGTCCCGCGCCACCGGCTGCGGCAGCCGCCGCTCGGCCAGCGGGCGGGCCGGTTCGCCCTCGAAGTCGATCAGCGACCAGGCGCCGTCCGGGGAGCGCAGGCACTGCCCGAGGTGCAGATCGCCGTGGACGCGCTGCGCGGTCCAGGTCCCGCTCTCGGCGGACAGGTCCGCCAGCGCGGTGTACGCGGAGCGCAGCCCGGTCTCGTACGGCAGCAGCGCGGGCACCGCGCGGACCGCCGCCTCCAGGCGCTCGGTCATGCCGTCCACCAGCGGCGTCAGCTGGGCGGGGCCGAGGGTGACGGTGGGCAGCGCGCGGGCCAGCGCGGTGTGCACCTCGGCGGTGGCCCGGCCCAGCGCGCGGGCCTCGGCGGTGAAGTCCTCGCCCTTGGCGAGTTCGCGCAGCGCCAGCTCCCACCCGTCGTCCGCGCCGCTCAGGAACGGCTGGAGCACGGCGAGGACGTACGACCCCTCGCCCAGCTCGGCGCGGAGCCAGGCGGCGGGCGCGGGCACCCGCGCGCAGTCCTCGGCGGCCAGGGCGAGCGGCAGTTCCAGATCGGGGTTGACGCCGGGCACCACCCGGCGCAGCAGCTTCAGGACGTACGTGTCGCCGTACACCACCGAGGAGTTGGACTGTTCGGCGGTCATCAGGCGGGGGACCAGGCCGGGCCGGATGTCGTGGCCGGGGTCCCGTTCGAAACGGAGCCCGCCGACGCGGACCCGTGAGCGCAGGGCCTCCAGGAGCACGTCGGCGGGCCGGGTGTCGTAGAGGGCGTCGTAGACCGTGCGGCCCGCGAGCGGCCCCTGGTCCGCGTGTCCGATGAGCGCGGGCGCCAGCCGGGGTGGCAGCGCCTCGCGCACGCCTATGAGGAGCTGGTAGCAGTCGCCGGGGTGCGCGGGGGCGCCCGGCGCGGGCGTCTGGTGGACCCGCAGCAGCAGATGGTAGAGACCCAACCGGCCTTCCACCGGCAGCAGTTCGGTGGCCGCCACCTGGGTGAAGCCGGTGACGGCGCGGCCCTTGCCCGCGAACCAGCGCTGCCGGGGCAGCCACTCGCGCAGCAGCGGTTCCAGCGAGGCGAGCAGCGGGACGGAGGGGCTGGAGGTGGTGCCAGGGGGTGTGACCGTGTCCGACATGGCGTCACGTCCTTTCCCCGGATCGTCGGGGTGTCACTGTTGCGTGCCCCGAGCGGGGCGGGAGAAACCTTCCGCCCCGCCCCGCTCGGTGGCATCGCGTCATGCCGCGTCGGTGCGCAGCCGGAACCAGTAGAAGCCGTGTCCCGCCAGCGTGAGCAGGTACGGCAGTTCACCGATGGCGGGGAAGCGGACCCCGCCGAACAGCTCGACCGGGTGCCGTCCCACGAAGGGCCGCAGGTCCATCTCGGTGGGCTGCGCGAAGCGCGAGAAGTTGTGCACGCACAGCACGAGGTCGTCCTCGTACTCCCGCAGGAACGCGAGCACCGCCGGGTTGGAGGACTGGAGTTCGCTGTAGGTGCCCAGTCCGAAGGCGGGGTTCTGCTTGCGGATCTCGATCATGCGCCGGGTCCAGTGCAGCAGCGACGACGGCGACGACATCGACGCTTCCACGTTGGTGACCTGGAAACCGTGGACCGGGTCCATGATCGTGGGCAGGAACAGGCGGCCGGGGTCGCTGGAGGAGAATCCGGCGTTGCGGTCGGGGGTCCACTGCATGGGGGTGCGTACCGCGTCGCGGTCGCCGAGCCAGATGTTGTCGCCCATGCCGATCTCGTCGCCGTAGTAGAGGATCGGCGAGCCGGGCAGGGAGAGCAGGAGTGCGGTGAACAGCTCGATCTGGTTGCGGTCGTTGTCGAGGAGGGGGGCGAGGCGGCGGCGGATGCCGATGTTGGCGCGCATCCGGGGGTCCTTGGCGTACTCGGCCCACATGTAGTCACGCTCTTCGTCGGTGACCATTTCGAGGGTGAGTTCGTCGTGGTTGCGCAGGAAGATGCCCCACTGGCAACTGGACGGGATCGCGGGG
>NZ_JAHRXF010000020.1 GCF_019104725.1 Streptomyces corallincola
GCCCGCCAGCCGGTGGGCGCCGCTCGGCGCGTGCGCTCAGCGGGTCGGGTCCACCACCATCGCGGACCCGCCGCCCCGCCGGGTGGTCTCGGCGGCGGCCAGCCACTTGCCGCCGGGCAGCCGCTGGACGCCGGTGGCCGCGCCGATCTCGGGGTTCTCCGAGAAGGAGTGGCCGAGCGCTTCGAGGCGGGCGCGCAACGGGCTGTCGTAGAGGGCGGGTTCGAGTTCGGTCTTCGCCGCGTTGCGCTGGCTGGCGCGGGGTGCGGCGATGGCGTCCACGAGGCGCATGTGGCGGTCGAGGACGTTGGTGAGGGTCTGGAGGACGGTGGTGATGATGGTCGCGCCGCCGGGCGAGCCGAGCGCGAGGACCGGCCGGTGCTGCCGGTCCAGGACGATCGTCGGGGAGATCGAGGAGCGCGGGCGCTTTCCCGGACCGGGCAGGTTGGGGTCGTGGACGGCCGGGTCGGCGGGGGCGAAGGAGAAGTCGGTCAGCTCGTTGTTGAGCAGGAAGCCGCGCCCCGGCACGGTGATGCCGCTGCCGCCGGTCTGCTCGATGGTGAGCGTGTAGGAGACGACGTTGCCCCACTTGTCGGCGGTGGTCAGGTGGGTGGTGTTCTCGCCCTCGTAGGTCGTCGGCGCGGCCTTCCCCGCGGTGCCGCACGCGGCGGGGTGCCGGGGGTCGCCGGGGGCGAGCGGGCTGGTCAGCACGGAGGTCGGCTTGATCAGGCAGGCCCGCGAGTCCGCGAACCGCTGCGAGAGCAGGCCCTTGGTGGGGACGTCCTCGAAGGCGGGGTCACCGACCCAGCGCCCCCGGTCCGCGAACGCGATCCGGCTGGCCTCGATGTACCGGTGCAGGTACTGCGTCTCGCTCAGGCGTGAGAGGTCGCTGTCCTCAAGGATGTTGAGCGCTTCCCCGACCGTGGTCCCGCCGGAGGAGGACGGCGCGATGGAGTAGACGTTCAGGCCCCGGTACGACGTCTCGGTGGGCCGCTGGAGTTTGGCGCGGTAGGCGGCGAGGTCACGCGCGGAGAGCTTGCCGGGGCGGGCGTTCCAGCCCGAACCGGGGTCCACGGGCGGCTTGTTGACCGTGTTGACGATGTCCCGGCCGAGATCGCCCCGGTAGATCACGCCGACGCCCTCGCGGGCCAGTTCGGCGTAGGTCCGGGCCAGATCGGGGTTCTTGAAGGTGGAGCCCACCACCGGGAGCCGCCCGCCGGGCAGGAAGAGCTTCGCGGTGTCGGGGAAGAAACGGAACCGTGCCTCGTTGGACGCGGTCTGGGACCGGAACGTGTCGTCCACGGTGAAGCCGTCCCGCGCCAGCCGCTCGGCGGGCTTCAGTACGGTCCCCAGCCGCCGGGTGCCCCAGGAGTCGAGCGCGGTCCGCCAGGTGGCGGGGGTGCCGGGGGTGCCGACAGCGAGCCCGCTGGTGACGGCGTCCGCGAAGGCCAGCGGCTTGCCGTTCTCGGTGAACAGGTGCGCGTCCGCCGTGAGCGGCGCGGTCTCCCGGCCGTCCACGGTGTGCACGGTGCGGGTCCGGGCGTCGTAGTAGACGAAGTAGCCGCCCCCGCCGACCCCGGCCGAGTAGGGCTCGGTGACGCCGAGCGCGGCGGCCGTGGCGACGGCCGCGTCCACCGCGTTGCCGCCGTCGCGCAGCACCCGGATTCCGGCGGCGGTGGCATCGGCGTCCACGCTGGAGACGGCACCGCCGTAGCCGACGGCGACCGGTGATTTCGCCGGGCTCAAGGGCGGTGGCGCCCCCGCTCCCACCAAGGTCACGGCGGCAGCCACCGCGACCACCGCCAGTTTCCACGTCCCGGAGCGCTGCATGCGTACCTCCCCGTCGAAGCCGTCCGCGCAGCCTAGCCAGACCTCGGGAACCCCGACAGTACGCCTCGCGTTCCCCACCCCCCGCGCCGTCACACATCGAACACGAGTACGCCCGGGCGGCGGGTGGTGGCGCTAGGCTGCCCCGCCATGAACGACGACGTGCGGAACATCGTCCTGGGGGTCGCGGCGACCGGTGTCAGTGCCGCGCTCGGCTGGCTCGCCCGTACCTTCGTGTGGCGGCGCAGGCTCCGCCGCAAGCAGGCGTTCTTCGGGCTGCCCGAACACGCGGAGTCGCTGCTGGTGGTGAACCGGAACATGGGCGGACCGGAGCTGGCGGTGACGCGGAACGACGTGTTCGCGCTGCTGGAGCTGTCGGCGCTGATCAAGGACTGTCACGCGCACGCGCAGGTGGTGGCGCACGACGCCACCCGGCAGGGGTTCGGGGAGCGCACCGAGTTCTGCCTCGGCGGGCCCTCGTCCAATCGCCGGATGGCGGCGCATCTCTCCTCGCTGCTGCCGGGGGTGCGGGTCAACACGGAGGCGGAGTCCGGGCCGGACGTGGGCGCGTTCCGGATAGGCGGGCAGGACTACCGCATGGAGAGCGGCACCAGTGAGTACGTGCTGCTCGCCCGCCTCACCACCGGCGGGCGGCGCGACATGCGGCCGGTGTTCCTGTTCTGCGGGCAGCGGGCCATCACCAACCAGGCGGCGACCCGGTATCTGGCCCGCGAGCACGAACGGCTGGCGCGCAAGCACGGCACGGGGTCGTTCGTCCTGCTGCTGAAGGTGGTCAACTCGCAGGCGTACGGCCCGGACGTGGTCGAGCTGGTGGCGGACGTGACGCGGGCGGCGCGCACCCCGCTGCCGGAACCCGCGCCGGAAGGGGCGGTGGGCGCGTGACGGGAGGGGCGGTGGGCGCGTGAAGGGAGGAACCGGGGGCACATGACGGGAGGGGCGGGTGGTGCGTGGGAGCACAACCCGCCCGGCGGTAGCTGACCTCCCGCTCGCCTCCGGACGACCCGTCGTACGTGTCCGTCCCCGTGTGCGAGCGGTGATCTCCGGCAACCGCCGGACGAGCCTGGCCCGTAGGGCCTGCCCTTCGGATCTCGCCGGGGGTCGCAGGCCCTGGCCGCCGCCCGCTACGGTCGCGGTGCGGTGGGGGGTTCCCCACCCGGCAGCAGTGCCCCAGGACCGGCCTCGGCGACCGCCACGGCCTCCGTCTTGGGGCTGTGCCGCTCTCTGCGGGACACCCAGCCGGCGAACCACGAGAGCAGCATGCACATCCCGATGTAGATCGGCGAGATCACCATCACCACGGGGATGAACGGCAAATCGTAGTCGAGGTTCGACGCGATGAGCTTCCCGGCGTGGAGGAACTCCTCGTAGGTGATGAGGTAGCCGAGCGAGGTGTCCTTCAGCGCGACCACCAACTGGCTGATGATGGCGGGCAGCATCGCGCGGACCGCCTGCGGGACGAGGACGTGCGTCATGACCTGCGTCTTGCGCATCCCGAGCGCGAACGCGGCCTCCCGCTGGCCGCGTTCGACGGCGGCGACACCGGAGCGGAACACCTCGGCGAGCACCGAGCCGTTGTAGAGGGTGAGTCCCGCGACGAGCGCGACGAGCGGCTGGGCCTTGAGTGCCACGAAGATGAAGAAGATCATCACCAGGACGGGCATCGCGCGGAAGAACTCGACCACGGCGGTGGCCGCCCAGCGCACCCCGCGATGGTCCGACAGCCGTCCGGCGGCGAGGAGTCCGCCGAGCGCGAGGGAGAACACGGCGGCCAGCGCGAACGCCTTGAGGGTGTTGCCGAGCCCGCGCAGCAGCAGTTCCTGGATGCCGGTGTACTCGAACGGCATCCACTTGGTGTACGTGAACTGACCCGTCGAGAACAGCAGATACAGCAGCCAGGCGACGATCCCCGCGAGCACGGCGGTGGACAGCACGCCGTAGAGGAGGTGCCGTCTGCGGGTGAGCGGGCCGGGGACGTCGTAGAGCGCGGTGGCGTCGGTCATCGGGCGACCCCCCAGGTGCGTTCCAGGAAGTTGAACAGGGCGCTGATGGCGAGCGTGACGATCAGATAGCCGACCGCGATCCAGACGAACGTCCAGACGATGTTGTAGCCGAGTTCGCTGATCGTGCGGTAGGTGCCGAGGAGTTCGGTCACGCTGAACGCGCCCGCGATGGCGGAGTTCTTGGCGAGCGCGATGAGCGTGGAGCCGACCGGCGGGATGACGGAGCGGAACGCCTGCGGCAGCACGACCACGGAGAGCACCTGCCCGAAGGACATGCCGAGACTGCGGGCGGCCTCGCCCTGGCCGCGCGGCACGGTGTTGATGCCGGAGCGCAGCGCCTCGCAGATGAACGCCGAGGTGTAGCAGCCGAGGGCGAGGACCGCGAACAGCTTGAAGGGCAGCACCAGTCCGAACCGGGGCAGCCCCAGGAGCACCGCGAAGAACAGCAGCGTCAGCGGGGTGTTGCGCAGCACGGTCACCCACGCGGTGCCGAAGACGCGCAGCGAGCCGACCGGGGCGACCCGGAAGGACGCCATCAGGAAGCCGAGTGCCAGCGCCAGCAGGGAGGCGAACACGGTGAGTTCGACCGTGCCGAGGAAACCCTCCCAGAACACGGACCAGTTCTCTGTCAGTACGTTCATGCCGTCCTCGCGCTCAGGTGGCCGGGTAGCGGTCGATGGCGGGCGGGGTGGGCGCCGGGACACCGGACAGGCCGAGCGTCGCCTCGTACGCCCGTTTCCAGTCGCCGTTCTTCTCGCGGGCCGCGAGGGCGTCGTCCAGGGCGAAGCGCAGCGCGTCGTCGTCGCGCGGCACACCGATGCCGTACGGCTCCTGGGAGAACGGCCTGCCGACGACCTTGAGATCGTCGGGGGCCTTGGCCGCGTAGCCGATGAGGATGGCGTCGTCGGTGGTCACCGCGTCCACCTGATAGGTGAGCAGGTTGTCCACGCACACCGAGTACGTGTCGTAGGAGACGAGGACCGCCTTCGGGTAGTCGTCCTTGATCCGCTGGTACGGCGTCGAACCGGCCGCCGAGCAGACGCGTTTGCCCGCGAGGTCCTGCGGTCCGTGGATGTCGTTCTCGTCCGCGCGCACCAGCAGCGACTGGCCGGCCATGTAGTACGGCCCGGCGAAGCCGACGAGCTTCTTGCGGTTGTCGTTGATGGTGTAGGTGCCGACGTAGTAGTCGATCTGCCCGTTCTGCAGCGCGGTCTCGCGGTTCGCGGAGGCGATGGTGCGGAAGCGGATGCGCTCCGGGGGCAGGCCAAGGGAGGCGGACATCATCCGGGCGATCTCGATGTCGAACCCGGCGTACGCGCCCGTCGCCGGGTCCCGTTCGCCGAGGTAGGGCTGGTCCTCCTTGACGCCGACGGTGAAATGGCCGCGCTTCTTCGCCCGGCGCCAGGTCGGGGAGTCCGGGAGGCTGAAGTTCCGCGCCACCGCGTACTCGGGGAGCCGGTCGGCCGCCGGGCCCTTGGTGGGCGGGCTGCCGGGCTTGCCGCAGCCGGTGACCAGGGCGAGGAGGGCGAGGAGTACGGCGCAGAGGGCGGTGAGGGTCGTACGGCGAGGCCTGCGCGGGGGCGCGCCGGTGGCGCGGGACGTGCGGGACGTGCGGGCGGTACGGAACACGGGTCGCGCTCCCCCGGTCAGTGCTTGAGGATCTTGGACAGGAAGTCCTTGGCCCGCTCGCTGCGCGGCGCGGTGAAGAACTCCTCGGGGCTGCGGTCCTCCACCACGGTGCCGTCGGCCATGAACACGACGCGGTTGGCGGCGGAGCGGGCGAAGCCCATCTCGTGGGTGACGACGACCATCGTCATGCCGTCGCGGGCGAGCTGCCGCATGACCTCCAGCACCTCGTTGATCATCTCCGGGTCGAGGGCGGAGGTGGGTTCGTCGAACAGGAGCGCCTTGGGGTCCATCGCCAGGGCGCGGGCGATGGCGACGCGCTGCTGCTGGCCGCCGGAGAGCTGCGCCGGGTACTTGTCGGCCTGTGCGGCGAGGCCGACGCGGGCGAGGAGTTCACGGGAGCGCCGGTCGGCCTCGTCGCGCTTCCGGCCGCGCACCTTGACCTGGGCGAGGGAGACGTTCTGCAGAACGGTCTTGTGCGCGAAGAGGTTGAACGACTGGAAGACCATGCCGACTTCGGCACGGAGCCGGGCAAGTGCCCTGCCCTCGGCGGGCAGTGGGGTGCCGTCGATGAGGATCGTGCCGGATTCGACGGTCTCCAGCCGGTTGACCGTACGGCACAGCGTGGACTTGCCGGAGCCGGAGGGGCCGATGACGACGACCACCTCGCCCCTGCCGACCGTGAGGTCGATGTCGCGCAGGACGTGCAGCTCTCCGAAGTGCTTGTTGACGCCCCGCAGTTCGATCAACGGATCGACGGTCATCCCCTGCCCCACCCACTCTCCACCGGTGCTGTGCGGGCAGCAAACTATCGGGGCGGAAGCGGACTTGAGGGACGACACGCACCGGAACGCGGGTTACGGACATTAGCCGTATTTACGCTCCGGCTCCGCTCCCGGCGTCAGTCCTCGGCCAGTTCGGCGTAGAGCTGGGAGAGTTCGGGCACTCCGCCCGCCGCCCACTGCCGTCCGGGCTCGGTCACCTCGGCCTCGCGGCCGGAGGCGAGGCGTACGACGGGTTCGCCGTCCGGGCGGATCTCCCAGACGGCGCCGGGCACGGTGCGCACGACCACCGTGCCGAGATACAGCCCCGCGTCGGTGCCGAGCCAGGGCAGCGTCTCGGTGTCGTCCCGCCAGCGGGGCACCAGCTGGTCCAGCGCCTCCAGGGAGGCCGGGGTGTCGTCCAGCCGGACCCCGGCGCGCGCCGCCTGGTCGCGCAGCAGCTCGCACTCGGAGAGGAGTTCCGCGATGGACTCGGGATCGGCGGGCGGGCGCCTGGTCGCTGGGTGCCGGTCGCGGCCCGTGAACGGAATGCGCATGGGCTCAGCGTGGCATCACACGTCGAGATCGACCACCACCGGCGCGTGGTCGGAGGCGCCCTTGCCCTTGCGCTCCTCGCGGTCCACGTAGGCGTCCTTGGCGGCCGACGCGAACGCCTCGTTGCCGTAGACCAGGTCGATGCGCATGCCCCGGTTCTTGGGGAAGCAGAGCTGGCGGTAGTCCCAGTAGGTGTACGGGCGGTCGTACTTCAGGGGGCGCGGGACGACATCGGTGAGCCCGGTCTCCCGGAGGTCGGCCAGGGCGGCGCGCTCGGCGGGGGTGACATGGGTGAGGCCCTCGAAGGCGGCCGTGTCGTACACGTCCTCGTCGGTCGGCGCCACGTTGTAGTCGCCCAGGACGGCGAACGGGCGCCCGCCCGCCGCGTCACCGGCGACCGCGGTGCGCAGCGCGTCCAGCCACTGGAGTTTGTACGCGTAGTGCGGGTGGCCGACCTCGCGTCCGTTGGGGACATACACCGACCAGACGCGGACCGGGCCGCAGGTGGCGGAGACGGCGCGGGGCTCGGTGGCGCCCTCGTAGCCCGGGTCGCCGGGCAGGCCCCTGACCACGTCGTTCAGGCCGACGCGCGAGAGCACCGCCACGCCGTTCCACCGGCCGGTGGCGTTCACCGCCGCCTCGTACCCCAGCTCGCGCAGCTCGGCGGTGGGGAACTGCGCCTCGGCGACCTTGGCCTCCTGGAGGCAGAGCACGTCGGTGCCGCTGCTCTCCAGCCAGGCCAGCAGCCTCGGGAGGCGGGCGGTGATCGAGTTCACGTTCCAGGTGGCGATGCGCATGTGCTCCAACCTACCCGCCGGGTACGACAACCCCGGCGGCCCCGCTCACAGCGCCGCCGACTCCCCCGGCGCGAGCCGCAGGTGCTCGGCGCCGCTCAGGTTGCCGAGGTGGGTGTCGTACAGCGGGCGGGCCAGGTCGGCGAGCAGGGCGTCGTGCACGTCGTAGACCCGGACCGGCCGGACCTCGCGGACGTAGTCGATGACCTCCGCGATCTTGTTCCAGGGGGCCTGCACGGGCGCGAGCAGCGTCTCCACGGCGGTGTCCGGGACGGTGAGGGCGTCACCGGGGTGGAAGACCCGGCCGCCGCCGATCAGATAGCCGACGTTGGTGACGCGCGGGATGTCCGGGTGGATCACGGCGTGCAGCTCCCCGTGGACCTGCACGTCGAACCCGGCGGCGGTGAACGTGTCGCCGTTGCCGACGGTGTGCACCCGGCCGGGAAAGGCGGGCGCGATCCGCTCCGCGACCGAACGCGGCGCCCAGACCTCGGCGGCCGGACTCGCCTCCAGCGCGGTGCGCAGCCGACCCTCGTCGAAGTGGTCGGGGTGCTCGTGGGTCACGAGGACCGCCTCGGCGCCGAGCGCGGCGTCGGGTTCGGTGAAACCGCCGGGATCGAGCACGAGCGTCCGCCCGCCCCGCTCCAGCCGGACACAGGCGTGGGACATCTTGGTGAGCCTCATGCCGACCCATCCTGCCGGGTACGGGGCGGCCACGCCCCGTACCCCGTGCACCCCGACGCGCGCACCGCCCTCACTCCGCCGGAGTCGTCTCCTCCTGTATCACCCGCTGGGCCACCCGGAAGGCGCTGTTGGCGGCGGGGACGCCGCAGTAGACGGCGGCCTGGAGGAGGACCTCCTTGATCTCGGCCGGGGTGAGGCCGTTGCGGAGGGCGGCCCGGGTGTGGAAGGCGAGTTCGTCGAGGTGTCCGCCCGCGACCAGGGCGGTGAGGGTGACGCAGCTGCGCGCACGGCGGTCCAGGCCCGGGCGGTCCCAGATCTCGCCCCAGGCGTAGCGGGTGACGAACTCCTGGAAGTCGCCGGAGAACTCGTCGGCGGCGGCGAGCGCCCGGTCCACGTGGGCGTCCCCGAGGACCTCGCGGCGGACCTTGAGCCCGGCCTCGAACCGGTCGGGCGCGCCGCTCCGCGGGGGTACGACGGCCGGGGCGATCTCGGCGAGCGGCGCGAGCGGCATCGGCGAGGGTGCGACGGCGGGGAGGTGCGGGACGGCGGGCAGCGCGCTCTGCCCGGTGTCGTGCGGCTGCTGCCAGGCGGTGGAGAAGTGCCGGACCAGCAGGTCGGTGACGGCGCCGGGCTGCTCGACGGGGACGAGGTGCGAGGCACCGGGCACGACCGCGAGCCGGGCGTCGGGGATACCGGCGACCAGGGTGCGGGCCTGGGCCGGGCCGGTGAGCTGGTCGTCGGAGCCGACGAGGACCAGGGTGGGCACGCCGACGCGGCCGAGTTCCGAGCGGACGTCGAAGCCCGCGAGGGCCTCGCAGGCGGCGATGTAGCAGCCGGGGTCGGTGGTGCGGACCATCTGCACGGCCCACTCGGTGATGGCGGGCTGGGCGGCGGCGAACCCGCCGGTGAACCAGCGTTCGGGGGCGGTCCGGGCGATCGGGTCGAGCCCGTTGGTGCGGACGATCACCCCGCGCTGGCGGAACTCGTCGGGCGTACCGAACCGGGGCGAGGTGGCGACCAGCGCGAGGGACGCCATCCGCGCGGGCTGCCGCAGCGCGAGTTCCATGCCGACGGCGCCGCCGAGGGCGCAGCCCACGTAGCCGAAGCGCTGCACGCCGAGAGAGTCGAGGGTGGCGAGCAGCCGGTCGGCGATGTCGGAGACGGACCCGGCGGGGTGGGCGGGCGCGCCGCCGTGGCCGGGCAGGTCGTAGCGGAAGACCCGCCACTGCTTCATCAGCTCCGGCACCTGGCGGTCGAACATGTGCCAGGTGGTGCCGAGCGAGGGCCCGAGGACGAGCACGGGGAGGTGTTCCGGTCCGTCAAAGCGGTACTGCAGCGTTTCCATCCTGGCCTCGGTCACGGGTTCACACCTTCATCTGTCACGATCTGTCACACACCCCCACGAGACCTCCCCCTGCCTCCTCCGTCGGAAGCGGGCTCGCCACGTCCGCTTCACAACCCTCGCCACATCGGCACACCGCTTCCCCGTCGGCGGGGGTGCGGCACCCCGTTGACGGCGAGTGACCGTCGGCAGGACGCCCGAGCATCGTACAGAGGGAGTTCCGGCGGGCGTCCGGGTGCGCGGGGCGGCCGGTGGCCGGGAGGACCACGACGGCCGGGCGGCCTCCGCCGGTGCGGTGCGGAAGCCTCCGCCGAACAGTGGGGACGGCCGAGGCGACAGAGGCGGACGCCGGTCACCGCCGGTTCCGGGGACCGGTGCCGCGACCCGGACGGCCCGCGCACGCCCGACGGCTCCGGCCCTGTCCGCGGCCTGCCGGACCGGTCCGCAACACGACGGAAACGACGAGGCAACTTCCCTTTAAAAGAGCGCAGTTGACGCACCATCGGAGTCCGGACGCGACTCCGTGTGAGGTGGATCACCAACCCTCTCCGGCGGCGCTCCGCGCCCGTATGTTCGTCGCGACCGCCCGCCAGGGACCCCACGGGCCCCGCCGGGCGGCAGCCGTCCAGGGGACCACCGTCCCCACCTCGCCAACGGACACGGGAACCACATTGAACCCACGTCACAGACGCAGGCGCGGCCTGCTCGTCGCCGCGCTGTCCCTCCTCGCCCTCTCCACTCCCGCCCTCTCGGCCAGGGCGACCGCCGCCGCCACTCCGACGGGCGGCACACCGGCCGACGTGGCGCGCGTGCCGTCGGGCACCCACTCCGTCACCCTGATCACCGGGGACGTCGTGACCACGCGCGCCGAGGGGACCGGGGGCACCGTGTCGGTCACCGGCCCGGACGGCTCGGCCGCACGGGCCCGCGTCATTGAGGCCGGTGACCATCTGTACGTCTATCCCGACGCCGCCCTGCCGTACGTGGCCCGGAAGGTGCTGGACCGGCGCCTGTTCGACATCACCGGTCTCGTCGCGGACGGCTACGACGACTCCGGCCGGGACGGCCTTCCGCTGATCGTCTCCTACGACGGTGCCGCCTCCCTGTCGGCCGCGCGGAGGTCCCTGCCGGGAGCCACGGTGCGCCGCGCTCTGGACAGCGTGGACGGGGCGGCCCTCACCGCGTCGCGCTCACGTGCGGCCGACTTCTGGACCGCGCTCACCGCGCCCTCCACCGGCACCGCGCTCTCGCGCGGCACGGCCGCCTCCCCGCTGTTCAGCGGCGGGGTCACCCACGTCTGGCTCGACGGCCGGGTGCACGCCGACCTCGCCGAGAGCACCGCGCAGATCGGCGTCCCGGCCGCCAGGGCGGGCGGAAACACCGGGCGCGGTGTGGACGTGGCCGTGCTCGACAGCGGCGCCGACAGCCGTCACCCGGACCTGGCGACGGGGATCGTCGCGGCCCGGAGTTTCGTACCGGGCCAGGACGCGGAGGACCGCAACGGGCACGGCACGCACGTCGCCTCCACCATCGCGGGGACCGGTGCGGCCTCCGGCGGCCGGGAGCAGGGGGTGGCACCCGGCGCCTCGCTGCACATCGGGAAGGTGCTGGACGACACCGGGTCGGGGCAGGACTCCTGGGTGCTCGCCGGGATGGAGTGGGCGGCCGTGGACCAGCGGGCCGCGGTGATCAACATGAGCCTGGGGAGCGACACCCCCTCGGACGGCACGGACCCGGTGAGCGCGGCCGTCAACCGGCTCAGCGCGCAGACCGGGGCGCTGTTCGTGGTGGCGGCCGGGAACACCGGTACGCCCGGCTCGATCGGGGGGCCGGGTGCGGCCGACGCCGCGCTCACGGTCGGCGCGGTGGACGCCGATGACAACGTTGCCTTCTTCTCCAGCCAGGGCCCGCGCGTGGGCGACGGCGCGGTGAAGCCCGAGATCACCGCGCCCGGTGTGGACATCCTCGCGGCCCGCGCGCACCTGTCCCCGGAGGGCCAGGGGGACTACCTGACGCTCAGCGGCACGTCGATGGCGACCCCGCACGTCGCGGGCGTCGCCGCGCTCGCCGCCGCCGCGCATCCGGGGCTGACCGGCGGCGAGCTGCGCTCCCTGCTGACCAGTACCTCCGTCCGCACCCCTCACTACGACGCCTTCCAGGGCGGCAGCGGGCGGGTGGACGCCGCGGCGGCGGCACGCTCCTCGGTGTTCGCCACCGCCACCGCCTGGGCCGGGCACGAGGGCACCTCGCCCGTCACCCGCCCGCTGACGTACACCAACCTCTCCGCCGCCCCGGTCGTGCTCTCCCTCTCGGTGGACGCGCCCGGCGCTCCCGCCGGGCTCTTCCGGCTCCAGGCGGACCGGGTGACCGTCCCCGCGCACGGCACGGCACGGGCGACGCTCACCATCGACCCCTCCAGGGGTGCCGTCCGCGAACGGTTCAGCGGGCAGGTCGTCGCCGCGCGGGCGGACGGAACGGTCGCCGCGCACACCGCCGTCGGCCTGGGCGACGTCAACCACAAGCTCACGCTGGTCCTCAAGGACGGCGACGGCAGGCCCATGTCCGGCGTGGTGGAGGTGCTGGCGTCCGGCCGGTACGAGCCCGACTTCTACGTCGTGGACGAGACCGGCACCGCTCAGGCGTTCCTGCCGGACACCGTGTACTCGGTGCTCTCCTTCAAGGACGTCCGGGGCGCCCACGGTCCGCGCTCCCTCGGCATGGCGCTGCTCGGCGACCCGGACGTGACACTCGACCGCGACAGGACGGTCACCCTGGACGCCTCGAAGGTCACCCGGATCGACATGACGACTCCGCTGCCGACCGAGACCACGTACCAGCGGCTGGAGTACAACCGGTCGATGGGCGGCGCCCGCTGGCGGGACTTCATGGAGACGCAGACCGCGTACGACAGCCTGTGGGCGCAGCCGCAGGCCGGGCGCGTCTCCCACGGCGACTTCCACCTGGCCGCCCGCTGGCGCAAGGAGAAGCCGGGGCTCGCCGTCTCCACCCCGGCCGGTGCCTTCACCGACGTGCTCCGGCAGGGAGCCGTGACCCCGCTGCCCGAGGGCCGTCACCGGCTGCCGCTGCGGTACGCCGGCTCCGGCCGGTCCGCCGACTACACCGGGCTGGACGCCCGGGGCGCGGCGGTGGTCGTCCGGCGCGATCCCGGTGTGGGCGACGCGGCGCAGGCGGCGGCAGCGGCGCGGGCGGGCGCCCGGCTGATGCTGGTGGTGAACGACCAGCCGGGCCGACGGTTCACCGGCTACGGCGACGGGCCGGGGAAGCGGGCCGCCGTGGACGTGGGCCTGCTGAGCCCCGACGAGGGCGACCGGCTGGCACGGCAGGCCGCGGCGCGTGGCGCCGCGGTGACCGTGGATTCCTCGACGGCGAGCCCGTACGTGTACGACCTCATGCGCACCTGGCACAACGAGGTGCCGCGCGATCTGGTCGTCCGGGGTTCCGAGCGGAACCTGGCGCGGATCGACGAGGTCTTCGCCTCGCCGGACAGCACGCGGGGCGGCGGGGAGTTCCGCTTCGACTGGCCGTCGTACTCGCAGTGGGCGATCGGGACGACCATGCGGCTGCCGGTCAACTCCGGGCGCGTGGACTGGGTGTCCACGGACGGGGAGTACACGTGGGGCCAGGAGGCCTATGTGGACTCCCTGCTCTACGAGATCGCGCCCCGGACCTCGTACCGGCCGGGCGAACGGCGGGAGCAGCAGTGGTTCACGCCGGTGGCGCGCCCGTACCTCAACAACAACTACCACTCCCCGGCCCGCACCGGTGACCGGCTGTCCTTCGACATACCCGGCTACGGGGGCGGTGACCGGGTCGGTATGTCGATGGACTACGAGCGCGGTCGGCAGACCCTGACGCTGTACCAGGGCGGGGCGCGCATCGCCCAGGGCACCGGGACCGTCCTCGCCGCGACCGCGCCCTCCGCCGGACCGCTGCCGTACCGGCTGGTGGTGGACACCGGGCGGGACGCGTCGTTCAGCCCGTACTCGTCGGCCACGAGCACCGAGTGGACGTTCACCTCCGGTGCCCCGGGCGACGGCGGGCCGGGGGTCCTCCCGCTGCTCCAGGCGGACTGGCGGCTCGCCACGGACACGGCCGGCCGCGCGGCGCGCGACTCCCGCTTCCGGGTCGGCCTGGAGCACCCGGCCGGTGCGGTGGGCGCGGGCCGTCCGGAGGCGCCGGTGGTGGAGGTCTCGTACGACGACGGGCGCGGCTGGCAGCGGCTGCGGCCGGAGCACGACGGCGGGTTCCGGCTGGACGCGCCGCGCCGGACGTCGTTCGTGTCGCTGCGGGTCTCGGCGCGCGACTCGGCCGGGAACGGGATACGGCAGACGATCGTCCGGGCGGCGGGGCTGCGCTGACGGAAGGAGCGGCTCCGCTCGGGAGCCGTGCCCCGGCCCCGTCCGGACGGCTCTGGTGAGCGTCCGGACGGGGCCGCGCCGCGTCCGCGTCCGCGTACGACCGGGCGGGTTTCCATGACACATGCGTCGAAAATGTTCAAAACCCGCGAACGGGACACTCTGGCTACTGTGGCCGTGCCGCCACGGCGGGCTCCGTGACCCGCCTTCCCCACCCGAACGAATGCGATGACCCCATGAACGACCCGGTGAGCCCCATCCCGAAGGACGGTCCGGTGTATCTGGACCACAACGCCACCACCCCGGTCGATCCGCGGGTGGTGGACGCGCTGCTCCCCTTCCTGGCGGGCGGCTTCGGCAACCCGTCCAGCACGCACGCGTACGGCGCGGCGCCCCGCGCGGCCCTGGCGCGCGCCCGGCGGCAGGTGGCCGCGCTGATCGGGGCGGCACCGGAGGAGATCGTCCTCACCGGGTCGGGGTCGGAGGCGAACGCGCTGGCGCTGCGCGGCGCGCTGCTCGCGGCGGGCGCGGGCCGGAACCGGATCGTCACCCAGGCCACCGAGCACCCGGCCGTGCTCCAGACCTGCGCGGCGCTGCGCCGCCTGCACGGCGCGGACGTCACGGTGCTGCCGGTGGACGAGCGGGGCGTGCTGGACCCGGCCGTGCTCGCCGCCGCGCTGGACGGCCGTACGGCCGTGGTGTCGGTGATGGCGGCGAACAACGAGACCGGCACGCTCCAGCCGGTCGCGGAGCTGGCCCGGCTCGCGCACCGGCACGGCGCGCTGTTCCACTGCGACGCGGCGCAGGCGGCGGGCAAGGTCCCGCTGGACGCGCGGACGCTCGGCGCGGACCTGATGACGGTGGTCGGGCACAAGATGTACGCCCCGAAGGGCGTCGCCGCGCTGCGGGTGCGGGCCGGGGTCCGGCTGGAGCCGCTGCTGTACGGCGGCGGGCAGGAGGGCGGGCTGCGGGCCGGGACGGAGAACGTGGCGCTCGCGGTGGCCCTGGGCACGGCCGCCGGGCTGGCCGCGGCCGAGCTGGCGGACGGCGGGCCGGGTCGTGTCGGGGAGCTGCGCGACCGGCTGCACCGGGGGCTGACGCGGGCGCTGCCCGGCCGGGTCCGGCTGAACGGCTGCGACCACCGGCTGCCGAACACCCTGAACGTGAGCGTCGAGGGCGTGCTCGGTCACGAGCTGCTGGCGGAGGTGCCCCAGCTCGCCGCGTCCACCGGCTCGGCGTGCCACAGCGGGGAGGCCGAGCCGTCGCCGGTGCTGCGCGCGATGGGCCTGGACGACGCGCGGGCGCTGGGCGCCGTACGGCTGTCGCTGGGCCGCTGGACGTCGGAGGCGGACGTGGACCGGGCGGTCACCCTGCTGACCGGCGCGGTACGGGCCCTGGCGCCCCGAGCGTACGCCGGGGCGCGGAGGTAGGGGCGGAGAAGCGAGACGCGGACTTGCGGTCACACCGCCAGCCGGTAGCGTCAGGATGAACGACGGCTCTGGACGAGGGAGCGGGCGCATGGGCGTGAAGACGTGGCTGGACGCCTGGCCGGTGTACCGGCAGCTCACCGGCGAGGACCCGCTCGGCCGGGGCCGGGCCGCCCAGTCGAAGCGTTCGCGGACCCTGGAGTCGAAGACCGAGACCGCCGACCGCATGGTGCACTCGGTCTGCCCGTACTGCGCGGTGGGCTGCGCGCAGCGGGTGTTCGTCAAGGACGAGCAGGTCATCCAGATCGAGGGCAACCCCGACTCCCCCATCTCGCGCGGGCGGCTGTGCCCCAAGGGTTCGGCGAGCAAGCAACTGGTCACCGGCCCGCAGCGCGAGACCCATGTGCTCTACCGGCGTCCCTACGGCACCGACTGGGAGCCGCTGGACTTGGACACCGCCGTGGACATGGTGGTGGACCGGATGCTGGACGCCCGCCGCAAGGGCTGGCAGGACACCGACGACGAGGGCCGGAAGCTGCGCCGCACGCTCGGCATGGCGAGCCTCGGCGGTGCCGCGCTGGACAACGAGGAGAACTACCTCATCAAGAAGTTGTTCACCGCGCTCGGTG
The DNA here is from genome assembly GCF_019104725.1 of Streptomyces corallincola. Lineage (GTDB taxonomy): Bacteria > Actinomycetota > Actinomycetes > Streptomycetales > Streptomycetaceae > Streptomyces > Streptomyces corallincola. The sequence goes on from NZ_JAHRXF010000020.1 coordinate 16,040, forward strand.
CCATCCAGATCGAGAACCAGGCCCGTATTTGACACTCCGCCACGGTTCCCGGTCTGGGAGCCTCGCTCGGCCGCGGCGGTGCCACGGACTACCTTCAGGACCTCGTCAACACCGACTGCATCATCATCATGGGCTCCAACATGGCGGAGGCCCATCCGGTCGGGTTCCAGTGGATCATCGAGGCGAAGCTGCGCGGCGCCAAGGTCATCCACATCGACCCCCGGTTTACCCGCACCAGCGCCCACGCCGACCAGCACGTCCCGATCCGCGCGGGCACGGACATCGCGTTCCTCGGCGGTGTGGTCAACCACATCCTCAGCAACGACCTGGACTTCCGTGAGTACGTCGCGGCGTACACCAACGCGCCGTATCTGGTGAGCGAGTCGTTCCAGGACACCGAGGACCTCGACGGCCTGTTCAGCGGCTACGACCCGCACACCGCGTCGTACGACGCCACGAGCTGGTCGTACGCCAACGTGAACTCCGAACCGCACCCCGGCCACGACGCCAAGGAGCGCTCCGACCCCTATCAGCATGGGGCGCGCGGGCCGTTCGTGGAGACGGCGGACGGCGGTATCGAGTCCGACCCGACGCTCCAGCACCCGCGCTGTGTCTTCCAGGTGCTCAAGCGGCACTTCTCCCGGTACACACCGGAGATGGTGGCGCGGATCTGCGGGGTGCCCGAGGAGACGTTCCTCCAGGTGTGCGACGCCTGGACGGCCAACTCCGGCCGGGAGCGCACCACTTCGCTGGTCTACAGCGTGGGCTGGACGCAGCACTCGGTGGGCGCGCAGTACATCCGCGCCGGGTCGATCGTGCAGTTGCTCACCGGCAACATCGGGCGGCCGGGTTCCGGGATCTTCGCGCTGCGCGGGCACGCCAGCATCCAGGGCTCCACGGACATCCCGACCCTGTTCAACCTGCTGCCGGGCTATCTGCCGATGCCCGACACCCGGCACGAGACGCTGTCCGACTATCTGGACGGTGTGCGCGGCCCCGAGCAGAAGGGCTTCTGGGGCAACTCCGACGCCTACATGGTGTCGCTGCTCAAGGAGTACTGGGGCGACGCGGCCACCGCGGAGAACGACTTCTGCTTCGACTACATGCCGCGCATCAACGGCGACCACAACACCTACCGCACGGCGATGGACATGCTCGCGGGCAAGGTGCACGGGTTCTTCCTGCTGGGTCAGAACCCGGCGGTCGGCTCGGCGCACGGCCGTCTCCAGCGGCTCGGCATGGCCAACCTGGACTGGCTGGTCGTCCGTGACCTGTCGATGATCGAGAGCGCCACGGTGTGGAAGGACTCGCCGGAGATCGAGACGGGCGAGATCGTCCCGGAGAAGTGCCGTACCGAGGTGTTCTTCTTCCCGGCGTCCTCGCACGTGGAGAAGGCGGGCACGTTCACCCAGACCCAGCGGATGCTCCAGTGGCGCGACCAGGCCGTGGAGCCGATCGGCGACCGGCGCTCCGAGCTGTGGTTCTTCCACCAGCTCGCGGTGCGGATCAAGGAGCGGCTGGCAGGTTCGACCGACGAGCGGGACCGCCCGGTCCTGGATCTGGCCTGGGACTACGAGGTGGAGGGCGACGAGCCGTCCCCGGCGGACGTACTGCGCCACATCAACGGCATCGACCTGACCACCGGCCGCACGGTGAACGGCTACCCGGAGCTGAAGGCCGACGGCTCCACCGCCTGCGGCTGCTGGATCTACAGCGGGGTGTACGCGAACGAGACCAACCAGGCCCGCCGCCGCGTCTCCCGCTTCGACTCCGGTCCCTACGACGCCGAGTGGGGCTGGACCTGGCCGCTGAACCGCCGCATCCTCTACAACCGGGCCTCCGCCGACCCCGAGGGACGGCCGTGGAGCGAGCGGAAGAAGCTCGTCTGGTGGGACGAGGAGTCCGGCCAGTGGACGGGCAACGACACGCCCGACTTCGAGCTGAAGAAGCCGCCCCACTACCGGGCCCCGGAGGGCTCCAGCGGTCCGACCGCGCTCAGCGGCAGCGACGCGTTCATCATGATGGCCGACGGCAAGGCGTGGCTGTACGCGCCCGCCGGTCTCGCGGACGGGCCGATGCCCACGCACTACGAGCCGCACGAGTCGCCGATGCGCAATCTGCTCTACGGCCAGCAGGGCAGCCCGGTGCGCAAGGTGTACGGGCGGCCCGACAACCCGTCCAACCCGGCGCCGCCCGAGGCCAACAGCGACGTGTTCCCGTTCGTGTTCACGGCCGCCCGGCTCACCGAGCACCACACGGCGGGCGCCATGAGCCGCCAGCTCCCGTACCTGGCGGAGCTGCAACCGGCGCTGTTCGTGGAGGTCTCCCCCGAGCTGGCACGGGAGCGCGGCCTGACCCATCTGGGCTGGGCGCACGTCATCACCAGCCGTACGGCGGTGGACGCGCGGGTCATGGTCACCGACCGGATGGCCCCCCTGCGCATCGACGGCCGGGTCGTGCACCAGGTGTGGATGCCGTACCACTGGGGTTCGGCCGGGCTCACCACGGGTGACGTGGTCAACGACCTGATCGGCGTGGTCGGTGACGGCAATGTGTTCATCCAGGAGAGCAAGGTGCTGACCTGCGACGTCCAGCCCGGACAGCGCCCGCGCGGCCCCGCCCTGCTGGCGTACGTGGAGGAGTACCGGCAGCGGGCCGGGATCACCGTGGAGACCGGTACCCGGATCGCCACGGCGGGCGGCCATCTGGAGCGCGCCCACATCGAACCGGACGAACCGGACGACGACCCGCCCGAGGAGGCGTCGTGACACGCGAGAACAGCTTCCACGGGCCGCTCGCCGACCCCGCCGGTGAGGCGGGGCACGAGGACCATCCGCCCCGGATGGGGTTCTTCACCGACACCTCGGTGTGCATCGGCTGCAAGGCGTGCGAGGTGGCCTGCAAGGAGTGGAACGCCGTACCCGAGGACGGCATCGAGCTGCTGGGCATGTCGTACGACAACACCGGCTCGCTGGGCGCCAGTTCGTGGCGGCACGTCGCCTTCATCGAGCAGCAGCGCCCGCTCGGCCACCAGGACGCGGGGCTCACGGACCTCCCCGTCGGGCCGTCCAGTACGGAGACCACCACCGAGGTCGTCGCGGAGGCGCTGGAGGCCACCGAGCGGGGCGGCGCCAACCTCGGCACCGCCCCGGTGGACCTGGGCTTCCCCTCGTTCGACCTGCCCGGCGCCGGGTCGGGGGTGGAGAACCGCACCCAGTTCCGCTGGCTGATGTCCTCCGACGTGTGCAAGCACTGCACGCACGCCGGGTGCCTGGACGTCTGCCCGACGGGTGCGCTGTTCCGCACCGAGTTCGGCACGGTCGTCGTCCAGCAGGACATCTGCAACGGCTGCGGGTACTGCGTCTCCGGCTGCCCGTACGGCGTGATCGACCGGCGTCCGGACGACGGGCGCGCCTGGAAGTGCACGATGTGCTACGACCGGCTGCGTGCCGACATGGAGCCCGCGTGCGCCAAGGCGTGCCCCACGGACTCCATCCAGTTCGGCCCGCTGGACGAGCTGCGCGAACGCGCCGACCGGCGGCTCGCGGACCTGCACGCGATCGGCGTGAGCGAGGCACAGCTCTACGGCCGCGATCCCGAGGACGGGGTCGGCGGCGACGGCGCGTTCTTCCTGCTGCTGGACGACCCCGAGGTGTACGGCTTCCCGCCGGACCCCGTGGTCCCGGCGCGCGACATCAAGTCGATGTGGCAGCACGCGGGCACGGCGGCGGCGATGATGGTGGCCGCCTCGGCGGCGGTGTTCCTCGGCGGGAGGCGGCGGCGATGAGCGGGGACGGCACGACGGACGAGGGGCGCACGGCACCCGGTGACGGCGCGGGGGGCGGTCCCGCGGGCAACCCGTCGCACAACGGCGGGAAGCACCGGCGCAGGAAGTACGGGCGCAATCGCGGCGACGACGGCAGCCGCGAGGAATCGATGGTGCCGAGGGCGGAGTTCCAGTCGTACTACGGGCGGCCGGTGCTGAAGCCGCCGGTGTGGGAGTGGAAGATCCCCGCGTACCTGTTCACCGGCGGGCTGTCCGCCGCGTCCACGATGCTGTCGGTCGGCGCGGACCTCACCGGGCGTCCGGGGCTGGCCCGCACCGGGCGGGTGGGCGGGGCCGCCGCGCTGGCTGCGAGCATGTACCTGCTGGTGGCCGACCTGGGGCGGCCGTTCCGGTTCCACCACATGATGCGGGTGGCGAAGCCGAGTTCACCGATGTCGGTGGGCACCTGGATTCTGATCGCCTACAGCCCCGGCAGCATGCTCGCGGCCACCGCCGAGCTGCTGCCCGCCTCGCTGCGCGGCACCCTGCCCGGCAGGCTGCTCCGATTCGCGGCCCGCCCGGCGGGCATGTCGGCGGCCGTGTTCGCGCCCGGCGTCGCCTCGTACACGGCGGTGCTGCTCGCGCAGACGGCGGTGCCCGCGTGGAACGACGCGCACCGCGAACTCCCCTTCGTCTTCACCGGCTCGGCGGCGGCCAGCGCGGCCGGACTCGGCATGGTGTGCGCCCCGCTGGAGGAGGCGGGCCCGGCCCGGCGGCTCGCCGCGATCGGCGCGGCCGTCGAGATCGTCGCGTCCCGCATGATCGACCGGCGTCCCGGCTTCGTCACCACCGCCTACACCACCGGCCACCCCCATCATCTGCGCAAGGCGTCCGAGTACCTCACCCTGGGCGGCGCCCTCACCGCCCTCACCCTGGCCCGCCGCAGCCGTGTCGCGGCGGCCGTCGGCGGCCTCGCGCTGATGGCGGGCAGTGTGTTCCAGCGCTTCGGCGTCTTCGAGGCGGGTGTCCACTCCACCAAGGACCCGGCGTACGTCGTGAAGCCGCAGCGGGAACGGCTGGACGCGCGCAAGCGCGAGGAGGCCGAGCGGGCGGCGGAGGCCTCGCAGGAGTAGCCGGGGGTGCTGCCCTGCGTTGCCCGGAGAGTGGTGATCCGGTCGGCGGAGACGGACGGGAATCGAACCCGCCTGCCCGAGTTGCTCGGACACCTCGGTTTTGAAGACCGGGAGGGCCACCAGGCTCCCTTACGTCTCCCCGCGCCGACCACGGCTCACCCGCCCATTGGAACGCCGACCGGACCGGCCCGTCAACGGGCCACGCCGGTGAGTGGTTCCAGCGCCGCCGCCGGGTCCGGGGTGGGGGCGCCCTGGGGCCACCAGGTCTCCTGGGCGGGGTCGGCTTCGTAGGCGTACCAGAGGTTGTCCCGGCCCAGGCGGAGCTGGAGGTGGCCGTCGGGGTGGGTGAGGCGGTTGCGCCAGGGGCGGAAGGCGGGCCAGGCGGCGGCGAGGAGAAGGGGGCGGGCGCGGTCGAAACGTCCGGCCGGGGGGTCCCAGGGGTCCTCCAGGACGGCCAGGCCCTCCGGGCCGCCCTGACGCCAGGCGGCGACCGCACGGGCCAGGTCGCCCGTGGTACGGCCGGTGGCGGCGGCGAGCGTGGCGTAGAGGGAGCGGGTCGCGGCGGTCAGCCCGGAGCCGGGGCGGGCGGCGGCCAGCCGGACCGCGTCCTGCCACAGCGTCATCCCGCCGACCGGGTCCCGGCCGGTCGTCAGCAGCGCGTGGGCGCGGGCGGCGGCGTCCGTGGCGAGCTGGTCCAGCGCGAACGGGTCGGGGCCGCCGGGGGACGCCGGGTACACCGGCGGCTGCTCCGGGTGCTTCGGGGCGGGCAACGGCCTGGGCAGCGGCGGGAGTTGACGCTGCGTGAACGCCTCGGCCGCGCGTACGCCCGGCAGGGTGCGGGGCGCTCCCTCGCGGGCGGCGCGGGCCGCGCGGGCCGCACTGCGGCGGGACAGCGCGTCCAGCAGCTCGCGCTCGCCCCGGCCGCGCAGCAGGAGCAGCACGAAGGGGTCGGCGTCCAGCAGGCGTGCCGTCTGGTAGCAGAGGGCCGCCGCGTGCTTGCAGGGGTGCCCGGAGTCGGGGCAACTGCAACGGGGGGACAGGTCACCGGGGCCGGGCAGCAGCGCCACGCCCCGGTCGGCGAGGGACGGGGGCAACTCCTTGTCCAGCAGCGCCGCGATGTCCCCCTCGCGGTCGGCCGCCGCGTCCAGGAACCGTTCCCACTCCGCGTCCTCCAGCGTGCGCAGCCGCACCTGCGTCCGGTACGGGCGCGGCCGGCTCCCGCGTACGTACGCCAGCACCGAACCCGGTGTCACGGTGATCGCGTCCACCTGGCCCTGGTCCGCGTAACTCCGGCCGCGCACCAGCCGCTTGGCGTCCAGCGCGCCGCCCTCCAGCGCCTCGGTCCACGCGTTGCCCCACCACGTCCGCGCGAACACCGCCGCGTCGGGCGTCGCCGGGCGCGGGCCGAACGCCGGGAAGGTACGGCGGAGTTCACCGTCCCGGTGCGGGGTGCCCATCGTGGCGGGCAGTTGGGGTGCGTGGGCGGGGAGCGGCCCGGGCGGCTCCGGTGGGGCGGACGGGGGCGGTGGGGCGGACGGGGCCGGTGGGGCGGACGGGGCGGGTGGGGGCGGTCCGTCGTCGAGGTCCCGGTTCTCGGGCGGGTCCGGCTCCTCGTCGGTCCACGTCGGCATGCGGAAGGCGTCCTTGAGGAACTGCCGCACCTCACGCACGGTTTCGGCCCGCGTCGGCGTCACGGGACGCGTACCGGGCGGTGCCTCCTCGGATGCGGAGTGGTCCGGCAGGGCCCTGGGCACCGGGTGCCCTGTCGCGCGGGCCGCTCGGCGCGTGGCGGCCACCCGCTCCGCCTGTTCCTCGGCCCGCCGCGCCTCCTGGCGAGCCGCCCGCAGCGCCTGCCGGGCGACGTCCGCGGGGCGGGGGGTGGGGGCGGCGGGTTCCTCGGCAGTGGATTCCTGGGCAGCGGAGGGTGAGTGGTCTTCGGGGGGTGAATGGTCGTCGAGGGGTGACGGCTCGGTGGTCTCCCCGTGTGCCTCACCGGCGGCGAGTCCGGCACGACCGGTGCGCTTCGGCTCGCCCGCCGCCGACCCCGACCACGGCTCCGCGCCGACTGCGGCGCCCGTCTCCCCCGGTGCTTCGGGTGCTTCGGGTGCGTCAGGTGCGTCGAGACCGGCCTCCGCCGCCTCGGGCCCGCCCGTATCGGCAGCATCGGCGGCGTTCCGCTCACGGGCCGCGCGCAGGGCGCGGCGAGCCGCGTCCGCGGGCCGGGGCGTTCCGGTGTCCTCGGTACTCACGGTGTCCTCCGGAGCGAGACGAGGTCGGACAGTTCGCGGTCGGTGAGTTCGGTCAGTGCCGCCTCTCCGTGGCCGAGGATCGCGTCCGCGAGGGCGCGTTTGGCGGCGAGCATCTCCGCGACACGGTCCTCGACGGTGCCCTCGGTGACCAGGCGGTGGACCTGGACGGGCTGGGTCTGGCCGATGCGGTAGGCGCGGTCGGTGGCCTGTTCCTCGACGGCCGGGTTCCACCAGCGGTCGAAGTGGACGACGTGCCCGGCGCGGGTGAGGTTGAGGCCGGTCCCGGCGGCCTTGAGGGAGAGGACGAGGACCGGGACCCGGCCGTCCTGGAAGCGGTCCACCATGTGCTCCCGCTCGGGGATCGGGGTGCCGCCGTGCAGGAGATCGACGGGGACCGCGCGGGCGGTCAGGTGGGCGGTGATCAGGCGGGCCATGCCCACGTACTGGGTGAAGACGAGGACCGAGCCGTCCTCGGCCAGCACGGTGTCCAACAGCTCGTCCAGCAGGGCGAGTTTGCCGGAGCGGGCGGCGAGCCGGTCGGCGGGGGCGGCGGTCTCCTTGAGGTAGAGCGCGGGGTGGTCGCAGACCTGTTTGAGGGCGCCGAGGAGTTTGAGGACGAGTCCCCGGCGGGCGATGCCCCGCGCGTCCTCGATGGCGAGCATGGACTCGCGCACCACCGCCTCGTACAGCGCGGCCTGTTCGCGGGTAAGCGGCACCGGGTGGTCGGTCTCGGTCTTGGGCGGGAGTTCGGGGACGATGCCGGGATCGGACTTGCGGCGGCGCAGCAGGAACGGCCGGACCAGCCGGGCGAGGCGTTCGACGGCCTCGGCGTCCTCCCCGTTCTCGGCGGCGCGGGCGTGCCGGGCGCGGAAGGAGGTCAGCGGGCCGAGCAGTCCGGGCGTGGTCCAGTCGAGCAGCGCCCACAGCTCGGAGAGGTTGTTCTCGACGGGGGTGCCGGTGAGGGCGACGCGGGCGGGCGCGGGCAGGGTGCGCAGCGCCTTGGCGGTCGCGGAGTACGGGTTCTTGACGTGCTGTGCCTCGTCGGCGACGACCATGCTCCAGGGCTGTTCCGCGAGCTGTGCGGCGGCGGAGCGCATGGTGCCGTAGGTGGTGAGGACGAAGCCGCCGGTGAGGCCGTCCAGGGTGCGGTCGGGGCCGTGGAAGCGGCGGACGGGGACACCGGGCGCGAAGCGGTTGATCTCGCGCTGCCAGTTGCCGAGCAGGGAGGCGGGGCAGACGACGAGGGTCGGCTCGGGGCGGTCGCGTCGCAGGTGGAGGGCGATGAGGGTGATCGTCTTGCCGAGGCCCATGTCGTCGGCGAGGCAGCCGCCGAGGCCGAGGGAGGTCATCAGGTCGAGCCAGGCCAGCCCGCGCAGTTGGTAGTCGCGGAGGGTGGCGGCGAGGCCGGGCGGGGGTTCGGCGGGGGCGAGCCCGGCGGTGAGGCGGTCGCGGAGGGCGGCGAGGGCACCGGCGGGGACGGCCTCGACGGTCTCGCCGTCCACCTCGGCGGTGCCGGTCAGCGCGACGGACAGCGCGTCCACCGGGTCGAGCAGGCCGAGTTCGCGTTTGCGGGCCTTGCGGACGAGCGCCGGATCGACCAGCACCCAGCGGTCCCGGAGCCGTACGACGGGCCGGTGCGCCTCCGCCAGGGTGTCCATCTCGGCCTCGGTGAGCGGGTCGCCGCCGAGCGCCAGCTCCCAGCGGAAGCGGAGCAGGTCCTCGCTCTCGAAGAACCCCGTGCCGTCGGTGGCCGAGCCGGGCGCGGAGCGGACCACGGCGACGGCGGTGAGGTCGCGGGCGAGGTCGCGCGGCCAGTGCACGGCGACCCCGGACGCGGCCAGCCGGGACGCCGCCGCGCCGAGCAGGTCACCGGCCTCCTCCTCGGAGAGCGCGAGGACGTCGGGCACGTCGAGTTCGGCCAGGCGTTCCAGCGGCGGCCACACACGGGCGGCGCGCCGGACCGCGAGGGCGGCGTCCACGCGGGCGCGCGGGCCGAACGCGGTGTCGGCGTCCCCGGCCCACAGGGCCGCCGCGTCGGCCACCAGGGTGGGGTCGGCGAGGCTGTGCACCTGGACGACGGCGGCTCCGGCCCGGCGGGCGTCCGTGTCGCCGGTGTCGAAGACCTGATCGGCGGCGAGGTCGAGGCGGAGCGAGATCCGGACGCCCGCGTCCATTCCGGCGGCGACCTCGGCGGCCCAGTCCCGCGCGCCGGGCAGGGCCTGCGCGGTGCGGGCGGCGAAGGGCCCGCCGGAGGTGTGCGGGGCGGCCGGGGTGCGGGGCAGGGTGTCCGCGACGGCGTCCAGGAAGGCGCGGACCAGCGCCTCGGGCTCGGGCAGCAGCAGCGGTCCGGGGCCGGGCAGCGGGACGGCGTGCCCCTCGGGCGGCAGGGCGGCGGCGATGGCGCGCAGGTGGGCGATGTCGTCGGGTTCCAGTGGCCCGGCGCGCCAGGCGTCGTGCCCGCTCGGGGTGAGACCGGGCAGCAGACGGCCCCGTGCGGCCAGGCGCAGCGCGTGCAGGGCGGCGGCGCCCCAGCAGGCGGTGGCCGGGTGGGCGGCCGGGTCGCGCCGGGCGCGGACCAGCAGGGGCAGGGCGTCGGCGACGGGCAGGGTCAGCGCGGGCACCCGGTGACGGCGTACGGCCGCGCCCCGGCGCCGTACGACGGTCAGCTCCTCGTGGCGCACGGAGTCGTCCGGGGTGGCGCCGGGGGCGGGGTCCGGCGGCGGGGTGCCCTCGGGGTCCCAGAAGGCCAGGCGGCCGTCGCGCGGGAGGGGGGCGGGCAGGAAGACGCACGCGAGCCGGAGCGGGACGGTGTCGGCGGCCGTCGCGTCCCCGGCCGGTCCGGCCGCGTGGACGACTGTCGTGTCCGTGCTCATACGCGTGGTCACCTCCCGCCCTCCGGTCGTGTCGTTCGTCTCCGACTTTAAGGGCGGGGTCTGACAACCGGCTCCGGCGGGCGCACCACGCCGGACGCGGGGGCCGGGGCACGGACCCGCGGGCACGGGCGCCGGAGTCGCGGCGGCTCCGCCGGAAGCCCTACGGCACCGTCCGCGAGACCACGTACACCATCGGGAACTTGGGGTCGGAGGTGTTGACCACGATGTCCTGGGTGGGGGCGGGGTTCTTGCGGGTGCGGGTGAGGCCGGACCAGGGGCCCTGGCCGGTGAACTCCCAGCCGGCGATCCTGCGGTCGCGTTCGGTGATGGGCAGGCCGCCCTTGTCGGGGTCGGCGGGCTTCAGGTCGGCGGAGCGCCTGCCGAGGGTGCCGAGGAAGCTCTCCAGGCCCGCGTCGTTGGTGCGGAACTGTGTGTAGAGGCGGCTGGTCTTCCAGTTGTTGGTCTCGTAGTACGCGACCCGGTCGGCGGGGTGCGGCACGGCGATCTGGTAGAGGCGGCGCTGCACCTTGGACGGCCAGCCCTCGGTGAGGCCGGTCGCGGAGTACTTCTTCTCCTTGTCCTTGCCGCTGTCGCGGCTCTGGTTCGCGGAGATGATCAGATAACCGGCCGGGATACCGATGAGCAGCACGATGATGATGAGGGTCAGCGCCCGGCGCTTCGCCTTGCGGCGCGGGTTCTCCGGCGGGCGGCCCGAGGGTTCACCGGGGGGCGGTGACTGGTGGGGCAGCGGGGCGGTCATGCGGTGTCCTGCCCCCGGCGTGCCTGGGCGTACCGCTCGTAGCGTTCGTGGCGCTCCACCCGGCGCCGCTTGGCGCGCCGGAACCGGCGGGCGACCAGCCGGGCGAGGTCGGCGGCGCCGACCATGCCCGCCTCGGGGCCGAGCTGGGCGCGGGTGATCCGGGCCTCGGGGCGGTAGCCGCGTCCGGTGAGGTGGCGCTTGAAGGCGTCGCGGGCGGGGCCGATCAGCAGGTCGTCGGCGGCCGAGACCCCGCCGCCGATGACGAAGCAGGACGGGTCGAGGGCGGCGGCGAGGTTGGCGATGCCGACCCCCAGCCACTGGCCGATGTCCTGGAGGAGTTCGACGCACATCGCGTCGCCCTCGCGGGCCAGCTCGGTGATCATCGGACCGGAGATGTCCTCGATGCTGCCCTTGACGTGCTCGATGATCCCGTACGCCACCGGGGAGTCCGCGGCCGCCAGCTCCTTCGCCTCGCGGACCAGCGCGTTGCCGGAGCTGTACTGCTCCCAGCAGCCCCGGTTGCCGCACGGGCAGCGGTGTCCGCCGGGGACGACCTGCATGTGCCCGAACTCACCGGCCACGCCGAACTTGCCGCGCTTGACCTGGCCGTCCTCCAGGATCGCGCCGCCGATGCCGGTGCCGAGGGTGATCATCACGAGGTGGTCCTCGTCGCGTCCGGCGCCGAAGCGCCACTCGGCCCAGGCGGCGGTGTTGGCGTCGTTGTCCACCAGGACCGGCACCGACAGGCGCCCGGCGAGGCGGTCGCGCAGCGGTTCGTTGCGCCAGGACAGGTGCGGGGCGAACAGGACGCGGTTGCGGTCGGCGTCCACCCACCCGGCCGCGCCGATGCCGACGGCGTGCACGTCGTGCCGGTCGGACAGGTCCAGGACCAGCTCGACGATGGTGTCCTCGACCACCTTGGGGCTCTTGGACTTGTCCGGGGTCTCCGTGCGGAGCTTCTCCAGGATGTTGCCGTCCGCGTCCACCACGCCCGCCATCACCTTGGTGCCGCCGATGTCGATGCCGACGGTCGGCACGCGGGGTGCGGTCAGGTGGGACCGGCGCTCGCGGGTGCCGACGGTGCGCAGGACCGGGGCCCGGCGGGAGCCGATGGGGGCGGTGAGGTCGCGGTAGGTGCTCATCGGCGTCGATTCTGCCTCACCCCGGTTACGGGCGTGGTGAGGGGCGGGGGCGGAGGACCGCCCCTCACCGCGCCCCCGCCCCGCCCGCGCGTCCCCGTGTGACGGGTGTGCCCGGTACGCCGAGTGCGCCCGCCGTACCCGTACGGCCGTCAGTCGCGGCCGAGTTCGTGGACGAGGGCGTCGAGGTCGGCGCCTCCGGCCATCTGCCGGGTCAGTTCGTCCAGGGTGATCCCGTCCCGTGTGTGATGGCCCACCATCGTGCCGCGCCGCAGCAGGACGAAGCGGTCGCCCACGAGGTGGGCGTGGTGCGGGTTGTGGGTGATGAGCACGACACCGAGGCCCTGGTCACGTGCGGCGGCCACATATTTGAGGACCACACCGGACTGCTTGACCCCCAGTGCGGCGGTGGGTTCGTCCAGGACGAGCACCTTGGCGCCGAAGTACACGGCACGGGCGATGGCGACGCACTGGCGCTCGCCGCCGGACAGCGTGCCGATGGGCTGGTCCACGTCGCGCAGGTCGATGCCCATGCGGAGCAGTTCGGCGCGGGTGGTGCGCCGCATGTGCTCGGTGTCGAGGCGCTTGAAGGGGCCGCTGCCCTTGCGGGGCTCGGAACCGAGGAAGAAGTTCCGCCACACCGGCATCAGCGGCACCACGGCGAGGTTCTGGTGGACCGTGGCGATGCCCAGGTCCAGCGCCTCGCGCGGCGAGCCGAGGCGGGTCTCCTCGCCGTCGATGCGCAGGGTGCCCGCGTCGTGCTGGTGCAGCCCGGCGATGATCTTGATCAGGGTGGACTTGCCCGCGCCGTTGTCCCCGAGCACGCAGGTGATCTCCCCGGCGTGCACCTCCAGACCGACACCCTCCAGGGCGCGGACGGTGCCGTAGCGCTTGGCGACACCGGTCAGTTCGACCAGCGGGACACGCTCCCCGGCACCGGAGGCACCGCCCGCGCTGCCCGCCGGAGTCTCCGCCGGGGTGCCCGCCGGAGCGCTCGGCCCGGACGCCGTCGCACGCCCGCTGCCGGTCGCCGCCTGCTTCGATTCCGTCATTTCGCGGCCTCCGCGCGCTTGCGCACCCAGTGGTTGAGCAGGGTGGCGAGGAGCAGCATGGCTCCCAGGAAGAACTTGAACCAGTCGGGGTTCCACTCGGCGAAGACGATGCCCTTGCTGGTCATGCCGAACAGCAGGGCGCCGACCGCCGAGCCGACCGCGCTGCCGTAGCCGCCGGTGATCAGGCAGCCGCCGATGACGGCCGCGATGATGTAGATCAGCTCGTTGCCGACGCCCTCACCGGACTGGACGGCGTCGAAGGAGAACAGCAGGTGCTGGCCGGAGATCCAGGCGCCGAACGCGACGCCCATGTAGAGGCCAATCCTGGTCCGGTTGACCGGGACGCCGACCGCGCGGGCCGCTTCCCGGTCGCCGCCGACCGCGAAGATCCAGTTCCCGGCACGGGTGCGCAGCAGAATCCAGGAGGCCAGCACGACCAGGCCGAGCCACCACAGCACGGTCACCTTGAGGTCCACCCCGCCGACGGTCAGCGTGGACGCGAACACGGCGCGGGCGCTCGGGAAGCCCTGCATGTCCGCGATGGACTTGGTGGAGACCGTGCCGTCGATCAGCTTGGTCAGGCCGAGGTTCAGCCCGGTCAGCATGAGGAACGTGCCGAGCGTGACGATGAAGCTGGGCAGTTTCGTCCGGGTCAGCACGAACCCGTTGAACGCGCCGACCGCCAGCGTGACCAGCAGCGAGACCCCGGCGCCGACCCAGGTGTTCGCGGTCATCTGGTAGCTGAACATCGAGGAGATCAGCGCCGACGAGGTGACCATGACACCCGCGGAGAGGTCGAACTCGCCGCCGATCATCAGCAGGGCCACGGGGACGGCCATGATCCCGATGGTCGAGGAGGCGTACAGCACAGTGCCGAGGCTGCTCGCGCGCAGGAAGCCGTCGGCGGTGCAGGCGAAGAAGACCAGCACCGCGAGGGCGCCGACGACCGAGCCCAGTTCGGGGCGGGCCAGCAGCTTCCGCAGCGGCGAGCCCTGCGGAATCCTTTCTTCGGGGACGGTGTCCAGGGCCGCGCTCACCGGGTGCCCCGCTGGGTGTACGCGGCGAGGGCGCCCGCCTGGTCCTTGGTGACGATCTGGGGCCCGGTCAGCACCGGACGGCCGCCGCCGAGGACGTCGGCGTTGTACTTGTAGAGCCACAGCAGGTCCACGGCCTCGTAGCCCTGGAGGTACGGCTGCTGATCGACGGCGAAACCGAGGGTGCCGTCCTTCAGCTCGGCGGCGACCTTGGCGTTCAGGTCGAAGGTGTCGATCTCGGCCTTGCTGCCCGCGTCCTGCTTCGCCTTGACGGCGGTGTCGGCGTACGGCGCGCCGAGGGTGACCACGGCGTCGATGGACTTGTCGGCCTGGAGCTTGGCCTCCACGGCGGACTGCACGTCGGGCATGTTGGTGCCGTTGACGTACAGCTTCCGCACGGTGCCCCCGAAGGTCTTGGCGACGCCGTCGCAGCGCTGCTCGTGGCCGACGTTGCCCTGCTCGTGCAGGACGCAGAGAACCTTCTTGCGGCCCCGCTTGTTCAGCTCGTCCCCGACCGCCTCACCGGCGACGGTCTCGTCCTGGCCGATGTGGGCGAGCGCGCCGAACGCCTTGGACTCGGCGGAGCCGGAGTTGACCGTGATCACCGGAATCCCGGCCTTCTCGGCGCGGGCCACCGACGCCTTCAGCGCGGCGGGCTTGGCGAGGGTGACGATGATGCCGTCCACCTTCTTGTCCACCGCCGCGTCCACGAGCTGGGCCTGCTGCTGGGCCTCGTCGTCGTGGGAGTAGAGGAAGTTGACGTTGTCCTTCACGGCGGCCTGCTTGGCTCCGCTCTGGACGATGTCCCAGAAGGTGTCGCCGTCCCCGGAGTGCGTGATCATCGCGAAGGTCCAGCGGGGCGTGTTCACCGCCGCCCTGCCCTGGGCGGCGGCGTTGCGGGCGTCCTCGGCCCGTTTGCCGCCGGTGCTGCTGCAACCGGCCAGCGAGAGGCCGAGCGCCCCCGCCACCGCGATGCCTACCCAGGTCCGAAACCGTGCCACGAGGCCGTGCCCTTCTTGCGTGTCCTGCGCCGTGCTCTGCGCTGAGGTCTGCCGTCCGGCGCGCTGCCGCGCCGGGCCGCCGGTGCTCCGACGTGCGAGAGGGGCGGGTGGTCCGTCACCGGCGTGTGCCGACGGCGTCCTCACCTGCCCCGAACACTTCAGTATCGAACACGGGGAACACCCCTGACACGGGCGGGGATGCCCAGGTCAGCGGCTTGTCAGGACATGCGGACGAAGCGGTACGTGGCACAGGAGGCACCGGGACCGGTCAACTGGCGGACACGGCAGGGGAGTTGCCGCCCCGCGCGCCCGGCACCCTCAGGGGCGTACCAGCAGCTGGAACTCGAACGAGTAGCGGGCCGGACGGTACGTGTGGTCGCCGTACTCGACCGCGCGCCCGGTGTCGTCGTACGTCGTGCGGCGCATCGTGAGCAGCGGGGCGCCCTCGGGCTCGGTGAGCCGGTCGGCCTCGGCGGCGGTGGCGCCGCGCGCGCCGATGGACTGGCGGGCGCTGTGCAGGGTGATCCCGGCGGAGCGCATCATCCGGTATAGCCCGGTCGCCTCCAACTGGCCGGTGTCCAGGTCCAGCAGGCCCGGCGGCAGGTGGTTGACGAGGTAGGCCATCGGTTCGCCGTGCGCGAGCCGGAGCCGTTCGACACGGTGCACGTCGCTGCCCTCGGGAACGGCGAGCGCGGCGGCGACCTCGGCACCGGCGGACACCACCGTGTTGACCAGCACCTTGGTCGCGGGGCGCTGCCCGGCCGCCTCCAGGTCGTCGTAGAGGCTGCTGAGCTCCAGGGGGCGCTTGACCTGGCTGTGCACGACCTGGGTGCCGACGCCCCGGCGGCGCACCAGCAGCCCCTTGTCCACCAGGGACTGGATGGCCTGGCGGACGGTGGGCCGGGACAGACCGAGCCGGGCGGCGAGTTCGATCTCGTTGCCGAGCAGGCTGCCGGGTGTGAGGGTGCCGTGCTCGATGGCGGCTTCGAGCTGCTGGGAGAGCTGGAAGTACAGCGGCACCGGCGAGCTGCGGTCCACCCGGAGTTCGAGCGGCACGGACGGGTCCACGTCTGGTTTCGGCACGGGCCCGAGCGTAGCCGCGTGACCGGTTGACGGGAAGTTGTGCCGTCCGGTTGTCCGGACATTTGCATTGACAAGGTTGTGCGACGCACCACACTGTGTTCCATGCGCATCGGGGTCATCGGGACGGGCCGCATCGGCACCATTCACGCGAACACATTGAGCCGTCACCGTGAGGTGGGGTCACTGATCCTCACGGACCGCGATCCGGCACGGGCCCAGGAGCTGGCCAACCGGCTGGGCGAGACGGCCGCGCCGGGCGAGGACGAGATCTTCCGCTGGGGCGTGGACGCGGTGGTGATCACCACGGCGACGGCGGCGCACGCGGAACTGATCGGCCGGGCCGCGCGGTCCGGGCTGCCGGTCTTCTGCGAGAAGCCCATCGCCCTGGACCTGACCGGCACGTTACAGGCGCTCGCCGAGGTGGAGGCCGCCGGGACGGTCCTCCAGATGGGGTTCCAGCGGCGGTTCGACGCGGGGTACGAGGGTGCGCGGGAGGCGGTGCGCTCGGGGCGGCTCGGCCGCCTGCACGCCGTACGGGCGCTGACCGCCGACCAGTCACCGCCGCCCGCTTCCTGGCTGCCGCTGTCGGGCGGGCTGTTCCGGGACACGCTGGTCCACGACCTGGACGCGGTGCGCTGGGTGACCGGGCGCGAGGTGGTGGACGTGTACGCGGCCGGTTCGGACGGCGGCACCGCGATGTTCCGCGAGGCGGGGGACGTCGCCACCGGGGCGGCCCTGCTCACCCTGGACGACGGCACCCTCGCCACGGCGACGGCGGCCCGGACCAACGGCGCGGGCTACGACGTGCGCATGGAGCTGGCGGGCGAGCGGGACACGGTCGTCGTGGGCCTGGACGACCGCACACCGCTCGCCTCCACCGAGCCGACCGGCCCCCCGCCCGCGAACAAGCCGTGGACCGGCTTCCTGGAACGCTTCGGTCCCGCGTACGAGGCGGAGCTGTTCGCGTTCGTCGAGGTGGTCCGGGGCGAACGCGCCAACCCGTGCGACGGCCACGAAGCGCTCCAGGCCCTCCGGATCGCGGAGGCCTGCGAGATCTCACGCCGGGAGCGCCGCGCGGTGCACCTCGCGGAGATCGCGGGGAGAGGGCGGGGACAGTAGCCCCGGTGCGCCGCCCCCGGAACCCCGGCCGTCCCCGGAACCCCGGCCGTCCCGGAGACCACGGCAGCGGCACCCTCCTGAGCGCCGTCACCATCCCCCGAAGCCGAGCGCCCCGACCACCACCCCGGAGCGGAGCGCGTCCTCACCACCGCACCGGCAGTCTGCGCACTCCCCGCATCAGCATGCCCGGCAGCCAGTCCTCGGCCGGGCCGTCGAGGGCGAGGCCGGGGGCGCGGTCGAGCAGGCCGCGGAGGGCGATGCGGCCCTCAAGGCGGGCCAGGGGTGCGCCCAGGCAGAAGTGGATGCCGTGCCCGAAGGCGAGGTGGCCCCGCGTGTCGCGCCGGATGTCGAAGCGGTGCGGGTCGGGGTAGCGGGTGTCGTCGCGCTGGGCGGCGCTGAGTCCGACGACCACCGGCTCACCGGGCGCGATGAGGGTACCGGCGATCTCCATCGGCTCCGCCGCGTACCGGAAGGTGCCGCTCTCCACCGGGCCCTCGTAGCGCAGCATCTCCTCGACGGCGTTGTCGAGGAGGCCCATGTCGGCGCGCAGGTCGGCGAGCTGGCCGGGGTGGGTGAGGAGGGCGAGGACACCGTTGCCGATGAGGTTGACGGTGGTCTCGTGACCGGCGACGAGCAGCAGGAAGGCCATGCCGCGCAGTTCGGCGGCGGAGAGGCGGTCGCCGTCCTCGGCGGTGGTGCGGATCAGGTCGCTCAGCAGGTCGCCGGAGGGGCCTGAGGCGCGCTTGTCCTCGATCAGTTCGGTCAGATACTCCCCGAGCCGGGTGGTCGCCGCGTACGCCGTCTCCTCGCCGGTGGGGGCGACGACCTCGGTGGAGAGCGCGCGGAACTCGGCGCGGTCCAGGTCGGGCACGCCGAGGAGTTCACAGATGACGGTGATGGGCAGCGGATAGGCGAGGGACTCGATGAGGTCGGCGCTGCCGCGCGGGATCATCGCGTCCAGCAGGTCGTCGGTGATGCGCTGGACGCGGGGCCGCAGCAGTTCGACGCGGCGCATCGTGAACCCGCGGGCCACCAGGCCGCGCAGCCGGGTGTGCTGGGGCGGGTCGGTGCCGAGGAGGGACTTGCCGATCATCTCCTCGTCGGGGAAGGTCAAGCCGATCCGGGTGCCGTCCTTGGCGAGCCGGGGATCGGCCAGCGCGGCGCGCGCCTCGTCGTACCCGACGACGAGCCAGGTCCAGTACTCCGGGAGCGAGCCGGGCAGCCGGACCCGGTGCACGGGCCCCTGTTCGCGCAGTCGCGCGTACACGGGGTGGGGGTCGAGGCGGAACGCGTCCCCGAACTCCTCCAGGTCGATCACCGCTTGCCTGTCCATCGTCCTCCGTCTTCCTTCCGGACTCCCCCGAGGCCGCGCCTGGCGCCTCGCTGCCCGATCAACGACCGGAGAGGCCGTCAGGTGCCCGGAATGCGGAGAAAACACCCCGCCCCGCGACCCGTGGTGCTGTGGGGGGTGGTCGCGGGGCGGGGTCGGCACGGTACGGCGGCCGGGTGGGGCCGGTCGCCGGACGCGACGCCGGGTGCGAGGTGCGCCCGGCGTCAGGGACGCGGTCGGCCGGTCAGCAGCCGAAGTCGATCAGATCGAACGTCTCGTAGTGGTCGCCGGTGTAGTAGTCCTCCTGGGACTCCTCACCGGTGACGATCCGGCGGGCGCCGCGGGTCGAGGACCCCGGCGTGATGACGGTGTACTCGTGGTAGTAGCCGTTCGACTGCGAGGGCAGCACGCCTTCGCGGTTCTCGAAGACGACGCCGTCCTGGTCGTAGGGGAACGGGCCGCCCTGGTCGATCAGGTCCAGGGTGTCGTGCGCCTGCGCGGGCAGCTGGCCGTAACAGATGCTGCCGACGGAGGCGGCCGAGTCGGTGGCCGCCTGCGCCGAGACGGCGGTGACGGTGCCACCGGCGAAGAGGGCCGAGACGAGGGCCGCGGCGGTGACGATGCGGTGTGCGCGTGGGGGGATCCTCATGGGCATCATGATGATGCGCGTAGACGTTGGCATGTCAACGTCAACGCCGAACCTTCGCCCGTCGCGCCCGATTGCTTCGCGGGAGCTCGACCTCCCTCACCGCGTCCCCACATCCCCCGCACGGCCGGGGGGTTGCGGAGCACCGGGTCACTGGTCCTCGGGGGGTCCGAAGGAGCCGAACTCCGGTTCGCCCGCGAGGTCGTAGCTCTGGAGGGAGACCCCGGTGGAGCTGACCAGACCGGCCGTGTGCCGGAAGCGCGTCGGGGTGGTGCCCTCGGGGAAGAGGCGGAAGCCGGAGCCGAGGACCACGGGGAACGTCAGCAGATGCAGGGTGTCGAGCAGCCGCAGTTCGATCAGGGTGCGGACCAGGGCGCCGCTGCCGTGGATCTGGAGTTCGCCGTCGGTGCGTTCCTTGAGCGCGGCGACCTCCTTGCCGACGTCGCCGCCGAGCACCGTGGTGCCGGACCAGTCGGCGGAGCGCAGGGTGCTGGAGACGACGTACTTCGGGAGGCTGTTGAGCGGGGCGGCGACCGGGTTGGCCGGGTCGGTCACCTTCGGCCAGTACCCGGCGAAGATGTCGTAGGTGCGGCGGCCGAGGAGGAAGCCGGAGGCGCGGCCGAACAGCCCGGTGATGAAGCCGCCGAAGTCCTCGTCCCCGAACGGAAACGTCCAGCCGCCCTGGGTGAACCCGCCGCGCGGGTCCTCCTCGGGGCCGCCGGGCGCCTGATACACGCCGTCGAGGGAGACGAAGAGGGTGGAGACGAGCTTGCCCATGAGGGGTGCCTTCTTCCGGGTGCGGGGTCCTCGGTCATCAGCTCAGACCCCGCCCGGACGCGCAACTCATCGGTCGGACGGAAGCGGACGCCACCGGTCGGACGGAAGCGGAAGCCACCGGTCGGACGGAGGCGGAAGCCACCGGCCCGGCCGAGGACGCTCGCCGGTCAGCCCGTGTGGGTGGAGAAGAGTCCTCCGGTCGGCCCCTGCTTGTCGCCGCCCTGCGCCTTCTTCAGCGCGTTGGCCAGGCCCTCGATGGTGAGGGACTGGAGGATGACCCGGCCATTGCCCTCCAGGGTGGCCAGGGACAGGCCCTCGCCGCCGAAGACCGCGTTCATCAGCCCCTGCCGGTTGAGACCGCCGACGCGCTGCACGCCGTACTGGATGCCCTCCTCGAAGGCGACCACGCAGCCGGTGTCCACCTCGATCCGGCCGCCGAAGTCCGCCGGGTTTAGGTCGATGAAGTTGCCCGCGCCCGCGATGATCACCGTGCCGTACCCGGTGAACTTCTCCAGGACGAAGCCCTCACCGCCGCTCATGCCAGTGCGGGCGCCCGCGAACGCGATGCCGAAGTCCACGCTGGACTCGGCGGCCACGAAGGCGTCCTTCTCCGCGAACCAGGCGCGTCTGCCGTCCAGTTCGAGCGCGCGCATCTCGCCGGGCAGCACCCCGGCGAAGCCGACCGTGCCCTCACCGCCCTGCGCGGTGAAGTACTGGAACGCGAGGGACTCGCCCGCCAGCATGCGCTGGCCGACCTGCATGGCGGTGCCCATCGCCTGGCGGAGCATGCCGCCCATGCCGCCGCCCGAGCCGTCCTGCTGTCGGCCACCGCTGCCGGACGGCCCGGACAACCGGGTCTCCATCGACACGTTGGCCGTCTTGAACAGGAACTTTCCCGCCTCGCAGTAGACGGTCTGACCGGCGGTCAGGTTGACGACCGCCATCTGCATGGCGTTGCCGACGATCTCTTGCTGAAGGGTCACACCGGGGAGAACGCTCGACGGCCGCCTCACAGTTCCGGACACGGCCGGATTCCGTGCCGCGTTCGCCACGAGCGGACGCGGCACGGAAGGGGTCGCACGGCGTCGGGAGGCGTCGCACGGCGTCGGGAGGGGGCCCCATCGGGGTGCCGCTCCCCCTCAGCCGCCCAGTTCCCGGTACCGCCGGGACAGTTCCGCCGCGCCCGCCTCCGTGGGCGTGCCGATGAGGCGGAGGCGGGAGACACCGCCGTCCGGGTAGATGTCGAGGCGCGCATGGGTGCCGACGACCGGTTCCGGGAGCACGAAACGGTGGTCGGTGTCGGGCTGGAGCCGGGTGCGCGGGAGGACTTCGGTCCAGGGGCCGTCCGCGCCGTCCCGGACCGAGAGGGCGGCCCACCCGGCGCTGTTGCCCTTGAGGTGGGCCGTGTCGATCTCGACCGCGCGGACGAGCGCCTGCGCGGCCAGCCGGTAGCTGATCCAGTCGTTCCCCCGGTCGCGGCGGCGCCGGGTCTCCCAGCCGTCGGCCATCGAGCGGGAGCGGCCGGGCCGGATGGTGTTGGCGGCCGGGGAGTAGAAGAGGTCCGAGGCGTCCTCGACCCGGCCGCCGTGCTCCAGCGCCACGACGTCGAAGGTGCCGAGCACCGCGAGCCAGGCGGGGTCCGGCACGATCTCGCCGTGCACCCGCAGCCGGGCGATCCCGCCGTCCGGATGCTGGTTGAGCCGCAGGTGCGTGAAGCGCTGCTCGGCGGTGACCACGAACCCGTTGGCCGCGTGGCCGCCGACCGGGGTACGCGGCACGAGCGTCGTCCATGTCACGCCGTCGCCGAGGAGTTCGGCGGGCGAGGGGGTGCCGGGCACGGAGGCGGCCTCCACGGAGACGGCCTGCGGGTGGTTGCCCCGGAAGTGCGCGGTGTCCACGACGATCCCCCGGACCACACCGGGCGCGCCGAGCCGGATCAGCGCCCAGTCGTGATCGTCCTCGGCGGGCCACGGGTGCTCGGCGGAGACGCCACGCCTGCGGCGGGTCTCCCAGCCGTCCATGATCTTGCCCTTGTGGCCGAAGTGCTCGGGGTCGAACTCGGCGCGTCCGGGCAGCAACAGGTTCTCGCGCTGCGCGAAGAACTCGTCATTGGCGGCGACGACGGCCCCGCCGAGCCCCCGGTCCGCGAGGTCGGGGTACCGGGTGAAGGGGAAATCGGCGGTGCGATGGTCCGCGTACGGGTCGCCGCCCGCGTAGGGCTGCGCGTCGCCGGTGAATCGGGCCGGGCTCGGCTCGTGCTGCGCCGTCACGGTGATCGGGTTCCTCTCGGGTTCGGGATACGAGACGGGAGGTGGAAGTGTGGTATGGAGTAAGGGAGTTGGCGCCCCGGACCGGCTCCGCGCAGCCCCATCCGCCTACCTCGGGCGTTCGAGCAGGGTTCCCTTCGGGTCGGTGAACTCGCCGTCCGCGTAGATGCGTTGACCGCGCAGCCAGGTGGACTTCACCACGCCGTACAGCGTCTTCCCGGCGTACGCGGTGACGCGGTTGCGGTGCTGGAGCCCGGCCGGATCGACGGTGAAGGTCTCCTCGGGGGCGAGGACGGCGAAGTCGGCGTCACGACCCGCCTCGATGGCGCCCTTGGCCGGCAGTCCGGCGAGGGCGGCGGTCCGGGCGGACATCCAGCCGACCACGTCCGCCAGGTCGTGCCCGCGCCGCCGGGCCTCGGTCCAGACGGCGGACAGACTGAGCTGGAGGCCGGAGATGCCGCCCCAGGCGGTGGCGAAATCACGGGTCTTGAGGTCGGCGGTGGAGGGCGAGTGGTCGGTGACGACGCAGTCGATCACCCCGTCGGCGAGCGCCCGCCAGAGCAGGTCCTGGTTGGCGGCCTCCCGGATGGGCGGACAGCACTTGAACTCGCTTGCCCCGTCCGGGACTTCCTCCGCCGTGAGGGTGAGGTAGTGCGGGCAGGTCTCCACGGTGAGCCGCACCCCGTCCGCGCGGGCGGCGGCGATCAGCGGGAGGGCGTCGCTGGAGGACAGGTGCAGGATGTGCACGCGGGCATCGAACCGCCGTGCCTGCTCGATCAGTTGGGCGATGGCGGTGTCCTCGGCGCCCCGCGGCCGGGAGGCGAGGAAGTCGGCGTAGCGCGGGCCGCCCTGTCGCGGGGCGGCGTCCAGGTGGCGCGGGTCCTCGGCGTGTGCGATCAGCAGGCCGCCGAATCCGGCGATCTCCCCCAGTGCGCAGGCGAGTTGGGCTTGGTCGAGCGGCGGGAACTCGTCCACGCCGGACGGCGAGAGGAACGCCTTGAAGCCGAACACCCCGGCGTCGTGCAGCGGCCGCAGCTCCTTGGTGTTGTCGGGCAGTGCGCCACCCCAGAAGCCGACGTCGATGTGGGCCTTGGGGCGGGCGGTCTCCTGCTTGATCCGCAGATGCTCGACGGTCGTGGTGGGCGGCAGGGAGTTGAGGGGCATGTCCACGAGCGTGGTAATGCCCCCGGCCGCCGCCGCGCGGGTCGCGGTCCAGAACCCCTCCCACTCGGCGCGGCCGGGGTCGTTGACGTGCACATGGGTGTCCACCAGGCCGGGCATCAGCACCCGGTCTCCCACGTCCTCAAGGCGCGCGCCCGCCGGGACCTCCGCGTCGTGCGGCAGTACGGCGGTGATCCGGCCCCCGGCGACCGCGACCGAGGCGGCCCGCGTGCCCTCGGGGGTGAGGACGCGGGTCGAGCGCAGCACCAGTTCGGCGTCGGTCACCGGGGGCACCTCTCGTCGGCCGTTTCCTGTCCGGGAAACGGGATGTACATCCACGTAACGGACTTCAACGTTCTGTTGAAGGAGTCTTCACTCCCGCCCTCCCCGCGTCAAGGGGCGCACTCGGGGGTGGCGCGGGGTGTGCGCGGGTCTGGACGCTTCCGCAAAGCGGAATTAACATTCCGGCAAGCAGAACGAAACGTGGGCTTCCTGGCCGCACCGCACACGGCCGGACCGGAGCGGACCGAAGGGAAACCCGAGCGGCCCGGAGCGGAACGAAGCGAAGCGGTGGGTCGGAACCCGCCGAACCGGACCCCGCACCGCCTGCGGATTCGCGTCCTCCGTGCGCACTTCCGGCCCGGGGGTGCCCTGCGGCCGCCGGGTAGGCTGCTGCCCTCCCCGCCAGCCCCGAAAGGAACGCGCGTGCCGACCTCCAGCGCCAGCGCCAACGACCCCGCCAAGCCCGCCGCCGGTGGGGTCCAGTCCCTGGAGCGCGCCTTCGATCTGCTGGAGCGGATGGCGGACGCGGGCGGCGAGGTCGGGCTGAGCGAGCTGTCCGCGACCAGCGGGCTTCCGCTGCCCACCATCCACCGGCTGATGCGCACCCTGGTGGCCTGCGGTTACGTACGCCAGCAGCCGAACCGGCGGTACGCGCTCGGCCCGCGCCTGATCCGGCTCGGGGAGTCCTCCGCCCGGCTGCTCGGCACCTGGGCGCGGCCGTATCTGGCCCGGCTGGTGGAGGAGACCGGCGAGACCGCGAACATGGCCCTGCTGGACGGCGACGAGATCGTCTACGTGGCGCAGGTGCCCTCCAAGCACTCGATGCGGATGTTCACCGAGGTCGGGCGCCGGGTGCTGCCGCACTCCACCGGCGTCGGCAAGGCGCTGCTCGCCACCGTTCCGGACGACGAGGTCCGCGCCCTGCTGGCCCGGACCGGGATGCCCGCCGCCACCGAGAAGACCATCACCACCCCGGACGGCTTCCTCGCCGCCCTCGCGGAGGTACGCCGCGCCGGGTACGCCGTGGACGACAACGAGCAGGAGATCGGCGTCCGTTGCCTCGCCGTCTCCGTCCCCGACTCCCCCACCGCCGCCGCCATCTCCATCTCCGGCCCGGCCGGGCGCGTCACGGACGCGGCGACGGAGAAGATCGTCCCGGCCCTGCGGGGCATCGCGGCAGAACTGTCCCGGGCACTCGCGAGCACGGGAGCCTGATTCGGCCGGTTCGGCGCGACGGCGGATCGGCGTACGGCGACAGATCGGCGTACGGCGGCGGATCGGCGTACGAGGTACGACGCGTCGGCGCGCCGACCGACCCCGCACCCGCCCCGCTACACCCCCGGCGGTACGCCGAACAGGTCCACCGCGCCGCGCACGTCCCGCAGGCCGGGGGCCAGTGCGCTGACCGAGCCGAGGGCAGCGGTGACGCGGAGCAACGAGGCACGCAGGCGCGGGGTTTCGAGGGTGCCGGTCGTTGTCATGGCGGCGAGAGCGGCGAGTTCGTCCTCGGCTGTCGCCCGGTCGGGGAACTCGGCCGGTATGGCGGCCAGTTCACGTCGCAGCCTGGACACGGCGGTCCGCAGTCCGGTCACACGCGGGTCCTCCCCGCTGTCGGCCAACGGCCGCTGGTCCACGCTCCGCAACTCAAGCCCTCCCCAGGCACGGCGTCGTGCGCGGGCCAGTAAACGCCACGGCGTCCGGCCGCGCTACGGGGCCTGCCGAAATTCAGCCCCTCGGAGGCGGACGGGCGGGGCCCGTACCGGGTAGGCAGGACGGCATGACGGACGAGCGGGACCAGTACGAAGAGCGGGGCCGGCGCACGGAGCACGAGGGGCGGCGGGAGCGGCCCGGCGCGGCGGCGCGGCGTCCCGAGGTCGCGGGGCTGCTGCTCGCCGCCGGGGGCGGGCGGCGGCTCGGGGGGCGTCCGAAGGCGCTGTTGGAGCACCGGGGGCGGTTGCTGGTGGAGCGGGCGGCCGGGGCGCTGTGGGCGGCCGGGTGCGGCACGGTGCACGTGGTGCTGGGCGCGGGCGCGGAGGAGGTGCGCGGGCGGGCGCGGCTGGACGGCTGCGTCCTGGTCGGGAACCCCGGCTGGGCCGACGGCATGGGCTCCTCGCTGCGCGCCGGGCTGGCCTCGCTGGCCGGTACGGGGGCGCGGGCGGCGCTGGTGAGCCTGGTCGATCAGCCGGGCATCGGCGCCGACGCGCTGTCTCGGGTGTGCGCCGCGTACACGGGTGCGTCCTCGCTGGTGTCGGCCGCCTACGCCGGTGAGCGCGGCCATCCGGTGCTGTTCGGGTCGGACCACTGGGCCGGGATCGCGGCTTCCGCGACCGGCGACCGGGGGGCGCGGGCGTATCTGCGGGAGCACGCGGGGGCGCTCACGCTGGTGGAGTGCGCGGACGTGGCGGAGCCGTACGACATCGACACCGAGGCGGATCTGGAACGGCTGGAGTGAGCCCGCCGGGCGGGTGAAGCACCTGCCCGGACCCCCGGGTGCCGCGGGTGGCACCCCGCGGCACCGTTCCCGACCCGAAGCGCCCCGGCATCAACAAACCATTGAAGTTCCACGATGAGGAAACTACTATCCACCAGTCAGAAGCGCCGGGCGGCACAAACGGGGCCGATCCCCCCTCACCGCGGTCCGGCACCCGGTGCCACCGCTGAAGGAAGTGACCGCTCATGTCCGCACCAGCGCCGTCCCCGCTGGCCATCGTCGCTGCCGAGCCGCTGCCCCGGCAGGAGGAGGTCCTGACCGAGGCGGCGCTCGCCTTCCTCGCGGAGCTGCACCACCGGTTCACCCCGCGCCGCGACGAACTCCTCGTCCGCCGCGCCGAGCGCCGGGCGGAGATCGCCCGCACCTCGACCCTGGACTTCCTGCCGGAGACAGCCGCGATCCGGGCGGACGACTCCTGGCGGGTGGCGCCCGCGCCGCCCGCGCTGGAGGACCGGCGGGTGGAGATCACCGGCCCGACCGACCGCAGGATGACGATCAACGCGCTCAACTCCGGCGCGAAGGTGTGGCTCGCGGACTTCGAGGACGCCTCCGCGCCCACCTGGGAGAACGTGATCACCGGCCAGCTCAACCTGATCGACGCCCACCGCCGCGCCATCGACTTCACCGACCCCGCCTCCGGCAAGTCGTACGCGCTGCGTCCCGACGCGGAGCTGGCCACGGTCGTCACCCGCCCGCGCGGCTGGCACCTGAACGAGCGCCACCTCACCGACGCCGACGGGGTCCAGGTGCCCGGCGCGCTGGTGGACTTCGGGCTGTACTTCTTCCACAACGCCCGCCGCCTGCTGGAGTCGGGCAAGGGCCCCTACTTCTACCTGCCGAAGACCGAGTCCCACCTCGAAGCCCGGCTGTGGAACGAGGTGTTCGTCTTCGCGCAGGACCACCTCGGCATCCCGCGGGGCACGATCCGGGCCACCGTCCTCATCGAGACGATCACGGCCGCGTACGAGATGGACGAGATCCTCTACGAACTCCGCGACCACGCCTCGGGGTTGAACGCGGGCCGCTGGGACTATCTGTTCTCCATCGTGAAGAACTTCCGGGACGGCGGACCCAGGTTCGTGCTGCCGGACCGCAACGCGGTCACGATGACGGCGCCGTTCATGCGGGCGTACACCGAACTCCTCGTCCGCACCTGCCACAAGCGGGGCGCGCACGCGATCGGGGGCATGGCCGCGTTCATCCCCTCGCGCCGGGACGCCGAGGTGAACAGGGTGGCGTTCGAGAAGGTCCGCGCCGACAAGGACCGCGAGGCGGGCGACGGCTTCGACGGCTCCTGGGTGGCGCACCCCGATCTGGTGCCGATCGCCCTGGAGTCCTTCGACCGGGTCCTCGGGGACCGGCCGCACCAGAAGGACCGGCTGCGCGAGGACATCCACGTGGCGGCCGCCGAGCTGATCGCCGTGGACTCCCTGCACGCGCGGCCCACCTACCCCGGCCTGGTCAACGCCGTGCAGGTCGGCATCCGTTACATCGAGGCATGGCTGCGCGGGCTCGGTGCGGTCGCCATCTTCAACCTCATGGAGGACGCGGCTACGGCCGAGATCTCCCGCTCGCAGATCTGGCAGTGGATCAACGCGGGCGTCGAGTTCGAGAACGGCGAGAAGGCCACACCGGACCTGGCCCGCGAGGTGGCCGCCGCCGAACTGGACGCCATCCGAGAGGAGTTGGGCGAGGAGGCGTTCGCCGCCGGCAACTGGCGGCAGGCCCACGACCTGCTGCTCCAGGTGGCGCTGGACGAGGACTACGCCGATTTCCTCACCCTCCCGGCGTACGAGCGCCTGAAGGGCTGAACTCCACTTCTTCCGGAGCGGTTTCAGCCCAGGTGGGCCGACCAGTCCTGTTCGGCGGGCGGCTTGCCGTGCAGGTCGGGCACGTGCCGCAGCCAGGCCGGACGGCCGCGCCGGGTGCGCTCGGAGCGGGCGGCCTCCTCGGCGGCCAGCTCCTCGCGGCCGGGGAAGTCGCCGGGCAGCCAGCGCTCCGACTGCCCGGCGCGGGCGAGGAGATGGCCCGCGTAGGCGGCGCGGGCGTCGTCGGGTGCGGCGAACCGGTCGTCCCCGGCCAGCCAGGCGTCCGGCACCTCGGCGAGCACCGACCGCAGCAGCTCCCCGGTCACGCGGGGCGCCAACTCGGCGTCGGCGGCCCGCACATCGGGGCCGTACTGGCCGAGCGCGTGGTGCCGGAAGTCGTAGGCGCGGGTGGGGTCGGCGGTGTCCCAGCGGTGGTGGAAGACGAGGGCCGCGCCGTGGTCGATGAGCCACAGCCGGGGCGGCACGGTGCCGAGCGTCGGCCACACCATCAGGTTCGAACTGTGCACCGTCCGGTCCACGTTGGCGGTCAGCGCGTCGAACCAGACGATCCGGCCCGCCTCCAGCGGGTCCACGGGAAAGGTCCGGGCCACCTCGGGGGTGAAGTCGCGGGCACCCGGCAGATAGTCCATGCCCAGGTTGATCCCCGCGCTCGCGGCGTGCAGGTCCCGGACCTCCTGGTGCGGTTCGTCGTCGGCCACCGCCGGATCGAAGCGGACCAGCACCAGCTCCGGGAACCGCAGCCCGAGCGCCCGCGCCAGCTCCCCCACCACCACCTCGGCCACCAGCGCCTTGCGCCCCTGCGCCGACCCGGTGAACTTAACGACGTACGTCCCGAGATCGTCGGCCTCCACGACAGCGGGCACGGAACCGCCCGAGCGCAGCGGCTCGACATAGCGGGTGGCGGTGACCGTTCTCAACATGGTTCTCCGTAAGTCGTCAGGCGGCCAGGGGGCCGGGACCGGCGCGACGTGTCAGACGCCGTCGGCGAGCCTGGCCATGACCTCGTGCATCTGCTGCGGCGTCATCGGATCCGCGCCGAGCGGCGTACGGGCGGCCTGGGCGCGCAGACCGTCGAGCAGGAAGGCGACACCGCGGCGCCAGGCGTCGGGCGCGACGTCCGCCGCCGCACCGGCGAGCAGAGCGTTCGTGGCGAAGGCGAAGAGCAGGTCCTCGCGAGTGAAGTCCGGCCGGAGGACGCCGTCCGCCCGTGCCCGTCCGATGACCCGCTCCGCGGCGTCCTGCGCGCGACGGCAGACGGCCATCAGTCGCTCGGCGCGGGGATAGCGCCCGCCGACGACGTCAGCGAGCGCACGGTCACCGGCCTGGAGTTCGCAGATCGTCTCCACGTAGTAGGTGAATCCGGCCCAGCTGTCCGAGTGCGCCAGGGCGCGATCGGCGACGTCGTCGAGGCATTTCGCCGCCATGTCTGCCACTACCTCGTCGATGAGCTCCTCCCGGCTGCCGAAGAGGTTGTAGAGGGTGCCGTGGCTCACGCCCGCCTGGCGTGCGATCTCCTTCAACGACACCTGGAGTCCGCGCGTCCGGAAGAGGCCGGCGGCTGCCGCCCGCAGTTTCTCCGTGTTACGCCGGGCGTCGGCCCTCATCCGGTCCCTCCTGTTGTCGCGGCTGCTCGAACAACATGGTCGCACCCCGCCCAGGACTGATATTGACACACTGGTCAACTTAACTGGTACGGTCGGCTCAGGAAACTGACCATCGGGTCAAGTAATTGGACGAACGACAGGGAGCAGCACCATGTCCCAAGTGATCGCCGTCTTCGGCGCGGGTAGCGGGCTCGGCGCGGCCGTGGCCCGGCGCTTCGGCCGGGAAGGGTTCCGGGTCGCACTCGTGGCTCGGCGCAGGGACCGCCTGGTCACCCTCGCCAAGGAACTCGCCGAGGAGGGTGTGGAAGCGGACGTCTTCCCCGCCGACCTGTCCCAACCTTCCGAGATTCCGGCGCTCGTCCAGGCGATCAGGGACCGCTTCGGGCGGATCGACGTGGTCGAGTACGGGCCCATCGGAGGTGATCTGCGCCTGGTTCCGGCGGCCGAGCTGGACTCGGCCCGGCTGTCCGATCTGCTCCCGCTGCTGCTGCTCACGCCGGTCGAGGTGGTCCGGGCCGTGCTCCCGGAGTGGGTCGGGCGTGGCGACGGCGCCTTCCTGCTGACCCAGGGCTACTCGGCCGCCCATCCCTTCCCCCAGCTGAGCGGCCCCGGCCCGGTGATGGCGGCGGCCCGGAACTACCTCTTCTCCCTCAACGAGGAGCTGGCCCCGACGGGCGTGTACGCCGGCACCCTGACCATCGCCTCCTCCATCGCCCGCAGCGAGATGGGCGAGGCGGAGCGGGTACGCGCGGCCAATGAACCGGCGGACGGACCGCTGTTCCCGTTCGTGGACCCTGACGAACTGGCCGACCGGTACTGGGACATGTACGTGCGCCGTGACCAGGTGGAGTCCTTCCACCCCGAATCGCTGACCCCGCTCGTCACGAGGTGACCCGGGCTCCGCCAGGCTTCCGCGCCGTGGCTGACGGCGGGCGTCGTCCGACCGGTGGGCGGCCCGGCGTGGGCGGCCCGGCGTGGGCGGCCCGCGCGGAGAAACCCGGCGGGGACGGTGTCACATGAAGTTCCTCGTATGCAACGCCGACAGTTCCGCCGCCTCGTCGTCCGGGAAGCCCAGGCGGGAGAGGCGGTGGCGGCGGCCGTCGTCCATGTCGGTCTGGAGGCGGGCGACGGCCTGCCAGCCGCGCCGGATGTCCTCGGGTGCCCAGGAACCGGCGGCGAGCAGGACCAGGGAGTCGAAGACGTCCCGGTTCAGTCCGGCGGTGCCGATCAACGCGTCGTGCCGTCGCTCGACCGCCGCGCGGAGCCGCCCGTGCAGCCGGGGATCGACGCCCGCGCGGTGTTCAAGGTGGCCGACGCCGAACGCCACGTGCCGGGCCTCGTCCTGGCGGACCAGGTGGCTGATACGCCGGGTGACCGGGTCGGGGGCGTGCCGTTCCAGGAAGGACAGCAGGTTGAGGAAGCTGCCCTCGCCGAGCACGGAGAGCAGGAAAGAGGCGATGGAGAAGTCGGGTTCGGTGAGCAGCGTGGCCAGGGAGGCCCGGCCGCCCGCCGAGGAGGTGCCCATCCCGCCGCCGGTCAGCAGGGCCCGCCGGGTGAAGACCTCCACGTGCCGGGCCTCGTCGGCGGCCTGGACGGCGAGGAGTTGCAGCACCTCGCGGAAGTGCGGGTGGACCTGGACCAGCAGCCGCCCCGGCACGACCAGCGCGGCCTGCTCGTTCTCCACCAGGTAGGTCATGACCTGGACGACGGCCGCCTCGATCTCGTCGGGCAGCGTGAACGGCTCGTCCCAGTCCACGGCGGTGTACGGGTCCCACTGCCCGGCGGTCGCCTGCCGGTACAGCCGGGGCGCGAGGTCGGTCCAGGCCACGTCCCGGTCCACCACCGCGAACGGGACATCGGGCCCGCCCGCCTCCACCAGCGCCCCGCGCGCCGCGAGCCCCCAGTGCAGCGGCGCCCGCTCGGCCATCCGCTCCGGTTCCGGTCCCCCGGCCCGCGCCGCGCCGCTCAGCCGGGCGTCCGCGAGGGCGCCCGGCCGTACGTACGCCACGACCGGCGCGCCACCGGTGTCCGCCCCGCGCCCCGCGTCCCGGCTCCCGGTACCGGCGGCCCGCACCTCGTGTCCCTCGTGGCGGCACCAGGCGGTCAGGTGGGGCAGCAGGGCGGGGTCGGTACCGGCCACCTCGACAGCGGCGCCCCTCGGTGTCCCCCGCAGCGCGCGGGCCAGGAGCAGATGCGCGCCCTGCTCGAAGCCCAGCGTGCCGAGGTCGAGCCGGGTGGTGCCGGGTGCCGGGGGGCCGACGGTGGTCATGGCAGGTAGCCGTCTGCCGTGACCCGGCCGTCGCCGTCGTAGAAACCGGTCATGTCCACGGCCTCGGTGAGCTGCCCGAAGCCGGTCTCCCGGCCGGGCAGCCACTGGGTGAGCCCCTCCAGGTCGAGCAGCCGCCGCACGACGGGGTCCTCGTACGACATGGAGAGCAGCAGCTCGGTGAGGCGCCCGGCGCGGTCCGCGTCGAGGGACGGTCCCGCGGCGAGGACGCAGTGGTCGAACGGGTCGGTGCGGGCGAGCAGCCGGGTCCCGCCGGGCGGCAGGGTGCCCTCCTGGCCGAAGAGCAGGTGGTTGGTGTCGATCATGCAGGCGGCGTCGGCGGCGCCCGCCATCAGGGCGCGGGCCGCGTCCCGTTCGCCGCCGATGTGGTCGCCGTGCAGGCCGACCCCGGTGTCGTGGCGGAGCACCTCGAAGTCGGTGCCGGGGGTCAGCCCGAGGGCGGCCAGATGGCGCAGCGGGATCAGGGTGGACTGCGGGGAGTCCACCGCGCCGACCGCGATGGTGCGGCCCTTGAGGTCGGCGGGCGTGTGGACGGCGCTGTCGGAGCGGACCACGATCACGGAGGTCAGGTCGCGGTCGGTGTCCCGCATGACCAGGGGACGGGTCTCCACCCCGGCCGCCGAGGCCAGGCGGCGGGTGCGCAGCCAGGCCAGCGGGGAGTGCCAGGCGGCGTCGATCCGCCCGGCGGCCAGATCCTCGGCCTGCCGCTCGTAGTGGGCGTAGAGGACGTAGTCGAAGGGCAGGCCCTGGTCGCGCAGCCAGGCGCGGAAGCCGGTCCAGATGGTGACGACCTTGGGGTCGTAGGCGACGGCCCCGAGCAGGATCTCCTCCCGCATCACGCCTCCTCGAAGAGCGGCAGGCCGAGCTGGGCACGGCCGCAGAAGTCGTGCAGGGCCTCGGTGGTGGGGGCCATCACGCGGGCGGCGAGCGCGTCGCGGAAGCGGCGCTCCACGCCCGTCTCGCGGCGGAACGCGGCACCGCCGCACAGCCGCATGACGCCGTCCGCGACCTCGGCGGCGGTCTCGGCGGCGAGCGCCTTGATCTGGAGCACGCGCAGGGTGGCCTCGGGACGGCCGCTCTCCATCGCGGCGAAGGTGGCCTCCAGGGTGGCGCGCAGCGCGTCGGCGCGCAGCCGCAGCGCGGCGAACTGGTTGCGGGCCAGGGGCTGTTGGGCCAGCGTCTGGTCCAGGTGCTCAAGGCGGGTCTCGCGCAGGTGGGTGGCGGCCCGGTCGAGCAGCGCCTCGGTGACACCGAGCGAGAAGGCGCCGCTCAGCACGAGGAAACAGGGCAGCACGATCTCCAGGGCGGTGGCCAGGCCCTGCCCGTCGGCGCCGAGCAGCGCGTCGGCGGAGATCTCGACGCCCTGCGCGGACATGGGGCTGGAGGCGTTGCCGCGCAGCCCGAACCCGTCGTAGGCGCCGCGCACTTCGAGGCCGGTGCTGCCGCCGGGCACCAGCCACAGGGACATCGGGCCGTCGGCGGCCAGCGGCTTGCTGGACCAGACGTAGCTGTCGGCCTCGCCCGCCGAGGTGACCCAGGACTTCTGCGCGTCCAGCAGGACGCCGTCCGCGCCGCCGGGACGCGCGGTGCCGACCGGCGCCCAGAAGTGGCTGCGCGAGCCGCGCTCGGAGAAGGCCAGGGTGCTCAGATGGTGACCGGCGGCGATCTCGCGCCGTACGTCGTCGGAGGCGTGCCGGTCCAGCACGGTGACGGCGGAGTAGTGCATGAGCAGGACCATCGCGGTCGAGCCGCAGGTACCGGCGAGCCGTTCGATGACCTGCGCGGCCTCGCGCAGCCCGGCTCCGGCGCCGCCGACCTCCGCGCTGCTCAGCAGGCCGAGCAGACCGACCTCGCCGAGCGCGCGGACGCCCTCGCGGGGGAAGCGGCCGTCGCGGTCCACCCCGTCCGCCATCGGCCGTACGACTTCGTCCACCACGGCGTCGAAACCGTTGTCCAGGAGGGTCGGAGAGTCCGCCACAGTCGTCCGCACGATTTCGCCCCTTGCATTGGGATTGATTTAAGGATGACACCTTTCGGCCGACAGTGAAGCAGTTGCCGGGAACCTGTGGACGGAGCACGCGCCCCTGCGGCAAAGGAGTGATGATCAGGCGAATGGGTGGGGTGCCCGGTCCGGCGGGCGTCGGCCGGACGCTCAGCTCCCGGCCAGCGGGTTCGGCAGCGGCAGGTAGCGGGCGGCGGCGCCGTCCGCGCCGGTCCAGCGCAGCAGCAGGTTCGTCTTGCCGGGCAGGGTGGGGGCGGCGAGCAGGGCCGGGATCTCGGGCAGCGGGTGCCGGGCGAGTTCGCGGCGGGCGGCGGGCCAGGGGTCGAAGCCGGGATGGGCCTCCGCGAGAGCGGCGGCGATCTCCCCGAGGTGATTGACGACCAGGCAGTAGACCAGGCGTTCCCAGCCCGCCTCCCGGCTCACCTCGGGCAGCACCTTGACGCCCTCCGCGTCCCGGAACAGCGCCCGCACCGGTGTCCCGGTGGCGTCCACGGCGACCAGCGTGTTCTGCAGATGCGCCTCCACGACGACCCCGTGCCGGTCGAACACCGCCAGCGCGGACGGGACGACCTGCCGCAGATACGCCGTCCACCAGGCGCCCGGGTCGGTGGTCACGGCGAGCGGGCTGCCGTCGAAGCCCTCCGCGAGCCCGGCCGCGAGCAGCGGGGTGGCGCCCGGCGAGAGCTGGCCGCGCAGTCCGCCCCGGACCAGTACGGCGAGCTCCTCGAAGGCGAACCGGGCGGTGCGGTAGCCGAGATCGCCCAGCCAGGCGGCGGACGGCCCGGCGCCCGGCGCACGCCCGACGGCGGCGAACGCGTCGCGCGCGGCCGTGTCATTGCGGCGCAACCGGAGCAGGTCGTGCCGCCACAGACGCCGGATGTCGTTGGTGATCCGCACGTCCAGGCTGAACTTCAGGAACAGGTCGCGCCGGGGTTCGTACACCGTGCGCACGGCGGCCGTCGGCCAGGTGTCGAAGCCGGTGGTGCCGAGCCGGACCAGGCGGCCGTCCGCGAACGCGGCGTCCAGGGCCGGGCCGAGCAGGGCGAGCTGCCAGGGGTGGGCGGGCAGCGGCAGGTAGCCGGGCGGGGCGGTGCCGAGCGCGTCCAGGGCGCGGGTGTCGCCCTCCTCCACGGCCTCGTCGGCGCGCACCCCGAGCAGCGTCAGCGGGAATCGGGCGTACGCCTCCGGCGCGTACGGCAGCCAGGCCGCCGCCGGTCCGCCACCGCGCGCCTTGGGCGCCGGGTGCTGCGGGTGCCCGGTGATCAGGGACTGCTCGGAGCGCAGATACGGGTCCTCGGGCGGGGTGGCGTGTTCGCGGGCGGTGAGCAGCGCGGCGACCACCTCCCGGCTGTCGAGCATCTCGGCGGGCAGGTCGTCGTTGGAGTGGCCGGTGTGCCGCCGCAGCTCCTCCGCGACCAGTTTGACCAGCTCGGAGTGGCCGAGGCGGTGCCAGGCGCCGTCGGCGTGCACCTCCGGGTCCGCGGGCCGCCTGCCGGGGCGGACCCGCAGCAGACGGCCGGTACCGGGCAGCCGGTACGTGTTCCCGTCCGCGCCGGGCACGGGGGTGGCGACCTCCCGCAGCAGGCAGTTCAGCAGGGGGGCGGCGGCGTACGCGTCGGCGCGCTGTCCGACCGCGTCGGCGGGAGGCTTGAGGTCCACGCGTTCCATTTCGTTCCTGGTCCGGGGCGGGTGGTGCGTCGTCCGGGGCCGGAGCTGGTCCGACGGCTCTCCGGCGACGCGGCGGAGGTACGCCGGAGCGCCCCAAGCGATCAGTATGTCTGTCGTCCCGTGTGTCTGTCGTATGTGTGTCGTCCTGTCCATCGTGCCCCGAGCAGTCCGTTCCCGAGGAGCCGATCTTGAACCACTCCACCGCCGCCGAGGAAATGATGGCCGCCGAGCTGGCCGCCGTGCGGCCCGGTCTGCTGCCGCGCTGGCGGGCGGAGCTGCCGGGTGCGCGGGCGGCGGTGCTGACCCGGCTGTGGCGGGCGCTGGCCCACGAGCCGCTGCCGTGGATCACCGCCCGGACGCGCGGCACGTACGCGCTCGCGCTGCGTCTGGCCGACGGCCGGACCCTCCACGGCCCGCACGCCGACCCGTACGCGACCGCCGCGTACGTCACCTCGGTACGGCTGGACCGGGAGCGGTACGAGGACGCGGCGCGGCTGATGACGGAGCTGGGGGTGCCGCACGCGGCGGGGTTCTCGGCGGAACTCGCGGACAGTGCCGCCTCGTTGGCGCTGTCCAGGGCGGGGGCGGGGGGCGCTTCCGGGGTGGGGGGCGTGACGAGAGGTGCTTCGCCGGGTGTCACGGGTGACGTTTCGCCGGGTGTCACGGGTGGCGTTTCGCCGGGTGTCACGGGTGGCGCTTCGGGCGATGCCTCCGGTGCCGACAAGTGGCCGGACCGGGACTGGGAGTGGGAGCAGCGGGTGGTGGACGGTCACCCGTATCACCCCAACTGCCGTTCCCGGCCGGGTTTCTCGGTCGCGGACCAGCTCGCCTACGGCCCGGAGCACCGGCCGGTGGTGGGGCTGGGCCTGGTGGAGGTGGCCGAGTCGGCGTGCCTGATGTCGGGGAGCTGGCCGGACGAACTCCGTTCCAGTGAGCGGCTGTTGGTGCCCGTGCATCCCTGGCAGGCCGACCATGTGCTGGGGCGGCGGGCCGTGCCGTGGCGGGCGGCGCATCCCCTGATGTCGCTGCGCACCCTGGCACTGCCGGGCGGGCCGCATGTGAAGACCGCGCTCAGTGCCCGGCTCACCTCCTCGGTGCGGGACATCTCGCCCTACTCGGTGCGGGCGTCCGCCGTGCTGTCCGACTTCGCCGCCGAACTGGCGGACCGGACGGGCGGGTTGCTGCACACCACCCGGACCACGGGCGCGGTGTGCGACCACTCGGCCGACCTGGCGGCGCTGCTGCGGGAGTCCCCGGAGGAGTACACGGGTCCGGGCGAGCGGGTGCTGCCGGTGGCGGCGCTGTCCGGCACCGCTCTGTCCCAGTCCCCGTACTGGATGGCCGAGTTCACCCGGCTCGCCCTCACCGTGGGACTGGGTCTACTGGATCTCGGGGTGGCACTGGAGGCGCACGGGCAGAACCTGCTGGTGGTGCTCGGTCCGGACAACTCCCCGCTGCGGCTGGTCTATCGGGACCTCGCGGACATCCGGATCTCCCCCGCCCGGCTGGCCGGGCACGGCATCACCCCGCCGCCGCTGACCGGACGGCTGATCACGGACGACGAACCCGCCCTGCGCGCCAAGCTGTTCGGCTCGCTGATCGGGGGCGCGCTCGCCGCGACGGCGGGCTCCGGCGCCGCCCTCGGTACGGCGCTGAAGGCCGCGCTGCCCGCGCTGCCGGACACGGCGGACCTCGACGCACTGTGCCGAGGACCGCTGCCCGTCAAGGCGTTGACGCTGATGAGGCTGTCCCCGGACACCCCAGGCGACCAGTGGGCCACGCTGCCCAACCCGCTCGTTTTGGAGCCCGGCGCGTGTGATCAATAAGATCCGCCGATGATCAGAAGACAACGGACGGCGGCGGGCGTCCTCGCTCTGCTCGCCGCCCTGACGGCCGGTCTCGCGGCTCCCGTCCCGGCGGCGGCCGACGAGACGGCGCAGCCCGCTCCGAAGGTCGAACTCGTCCTGGACGTCAGCGGTTCCATGCGCACCCGCGACATCGACGGCGGCACCCGGATGGCGGCGGCGAAGCAGGCGTTCAACGAGGTGCTCGACGCCACCCCGGAGGAGGTCCAGCTCGGTATCCGCACTCTGGGCGCCAACTACCGTGGCGACGACCGGCGTACGGGCTGCCAGGACACCGAGCAGCTCTACCCGGTCGGGCCGCTCGACCGGACGGGGGCGAAGACGGCGGTCGCCACGCTCCAGCCCACCGGCTGGACGCCCATCGGCCCGGCGATCCAGAAGGCGGCGGCCGACCTGGGCGGCGGTGACGGCACCCGCCGTATCGTCCTGATCAGCGACGGCGAGGACACCTGCCAGCCGCTCGACCCGTGCGAGGTCGCCCGCGAGATAGCCGCCAAGGGCATCGGGCTGACCATCGACACGCTCGGCCTGGTGCCCGACGCCAAGACCCGCGACCAGCTCAGCTGCATCGCGGACGCGACCGGCGGGACGTACACCTCCGTCCAGCACAAGGAGGAACTGTCCGATCGCGTCGGCCAGTTGGTGGACCGGGCCGCCGATCCCGTGGTGACACCGGTGGCGGCGCGGGGCACGGCCGGGTGCGCCGACGCGCCCGCGCTGAAGTCCGGCCTCTACACGGACCGCGTGGACCTCGGCCGTGAGCGCTGGTACAAGGTGGACGTCCCGGCGGGCCGCGAGCTGCGCGCCTCGGTGAGCGTCGCCGACGACCGCGCGGTGACCCCCAACTACGGTGTGCTGCTGCGTGCGGTGACCACGCACGGCCGCGAGATCGTGCGCGGCGAGTCGTCCGGCACCGGCCGCACCGACGTGGCCTCCACCGGGCTGCGCTACCCCCGCCCGGAGAGCGACGACGACAACGCCCCCGCCGAGACGGTCTGTCTCCAGGTGACCGACTCCTTCTCGGCCGCGCCCGGCGTGAAGACCACGCCCGGTCTGCCGCTGGA
The DNA here is from genome assembly GCF_019104725.1 of Streptomyces corallincola. GTDB lineage: Bacteria > Actinomycetota > Actinomycetes > Streptomycetales > Streptomycetaceae > Streptomyces > Streptomyces corallincola. Next base: position 54,522 of record NZ_JAHRXF010000020.1, read on the forward strand.
ACTGACCGTGGACGTGGTCAGCGGCACCCACCAGGCGTCCGACGTGGCCTCGTTCGGCCTCGGACGCGGCTGGTGGCTGCTCGGCGTACTGGTACTGGCCGGCTTCCTCGCCGGTCTGATCTGGGGCTGGCTCTCCCGCTGGCGGGTCGCGGTCTGGAGGACCAACTGATGCGTACCGTACGGACATTGGGCGCTGCTCTGCTGCTGATCGGGCTGGCCGCCGCACCGGCCGCCGCCGACTCCACACCGTCACCGGGCGCCTCCGGGGACACCAAGGCGCCGACCCGGGCGGGTACGTCGTTCCGCACCGCGACCGAACTGGACCAGGGCCAGCGGGCCACCGCGTCCGGCTCCACCGGTGACTACCTGTACTGGTCGTTCCCGGCGGACACCGGTCAGCGCCCGACCGTCGAGGCGACGGTACGGCTGCCTCGGGCGCACGGCGCGCAGACCTGGCAGCTCGACGTGTACGACGGTCTGCGCCGCCGCCAGGCGTGCCAGTACGGCGCCGCCACCCGCGCGGCCGGGCAGGACACCTCATCGGTCGCCCTGACCTGCGTGCTGCGCACGGTGCGCGGCTGGTCCGAGCCGTGGGCCAACGACCCGCTGCCGGGCACCTATTACGTCCGGCTGACCGTGGTGGACCTGCCCCCCGCCGACCTCGGCCTTCCCGTTCGCACCGAGGTGCGGGTCGGCTCCAAGGACGTGGGCGGCCCGGCCGCCGTGGACGGCTCACTCGGCAAGCCGCTGGTGCCGGGCATCGCCACGCGGCGGTCCTCCGGGTCGGACGACACGGCCTCGGACTCCGGCGGCGCCAGGTCCGCCGTCCTCTCCGCCATCGAACCCGACGACGGCTGGTCCTCCGGCTGGTGGTCCGACCGCTGGGTCTGGACAGCCGTCGGCGGCCTGCTGGCAGCCCTCGCGGGCATCGGCGGCTACGCGCTGACGCGCGGCGCGGGGCGGCCCTCGCGGGTGCCGCCGGGGGTATAGCGGCGCGGTACACGGAGCGACAACGGGCGGGCGGACTCGAAGGGGTCCGCCCGTTTCCGTGTGCGGGGCGGGGGCTCCTGCGGAGGGCGGGCAGGAAACCCGGTCGTGTGACCCGGTTGTCGGACCCGGCCCCTACTCTTCGAAGGTGGGCCGCCCGTCCGGCAGACCCACGGGGAACAGCGGACCCACCGAGGGCAAGGGTGCGCGGAGGGAGGCGGAGGTGCTGTGACCGGCGCTCTGACCGCTGCTCAGCGGCGGGTGGTGGAGGGGGCCGACCCGGTCAGCGGGCGGCTGCGGAGCGGGACCCCGGCGCAGTGCGCGGCGCTGGTGAAGCGGGGGCTGGCGTTCCGGCATCCGAGACCGCCGCACGATCACTTCCTGACGCCCGCCGGACACCGGTTGCGCGAGGCGCCCGAGGCGGACGCGGCGCCCCCGGCACCGGCGCCCGCTCCGGTCCCGGCCTCCGACGTCTTCGCCGCGCGGATCGGCGGTGAGGAGGCGGCTCCGGCGGCCGGTCCGGCGCGGCTGCGGGAGGTGCGGGGTGCCTGGCAGGGGCTGGTGGAGCTGCGGCGGATGACGAATCAGGGGGGCGCCATCGACCGGCCGTGCGGCTGGGAGCGTACGCATCTGGTGCGGGCCGCCGCACTGGCGCTGGAGGCCGCAGGACACCACCCGGCCGGGCCGGACGGCACCGACGGCTACCGGGTACGGACGACCGCGCAGCCCGAGGCGGTCGCCGTGTACGCCCCGGACGCGGAGACACTCGGCGCCTGCGCGGCCACGTTGGAGCGCGCGGGCTGGCAGGCCGGGGAGTACACGGAGCCTCGGTCGCGTGTCCGGCACCTGCTGGCCTCCCCGCGCCGGGCGTGAGGGAGGGGGCGCGAACCGGGGTCGCACTCGGTGTGCGGTACGTCCCGTACGCGGGAGGGAACGTGGCTCGGCGGCCCGGGGGACGGAGTGTGTCCCCGGGCGGGCCGTTCGCGGACGGAGGTGGCCGTTCCGGGGCGTGTGTGGAGCGCGCCCCGGAACCGCCGCCGCGGCCCCCGCTCGGGTCCGCGGCCCACCGGCAGCGAGCCGTCTCTCCCCGCCGGAGTCCGCCGGGCGGGCTCAGCCGCCGGTGGCGATGTGCGCGAGGCGGCGCGCCTGGTCGCGGGTGGCGCGGGCGATGGCGTCCTCGTCCACGGTGAGCAGCCGTCCGTCCTCGACGATCTGCCGTCCATGCACGAAGGACGCGGTGACCGGGGCCGGAGCACCGAGGACCAGCGCGGCCACCGGGTCGGCGATGGAGGCGTGGGCGAGGGTGTCCATCCGCCACAGCACCAGGTCGGCGAGTTTCCCGGCCTCCAGCGAGCCGGTGTCGTCGGCCCGGCCGAGGACGCGTGCCCCGCCGTGCGTGGCGAGCCGCAGGGCCTGCCGGGCGTTCAGCGCGCGTTCCCGGTGCGGGCCGAGCCGGTTGACGAGGAGGGCGTTGCGCAGTTCGGTGTGGAGTTCGCCGGACTCGTTGGAGGCGGTGCCGTCCACGCCGAGGCCGACCGGCACCCCGGCGGCGAGCATGTCGGGGACGCGCGCGATACCGGCGGCGAGGCGGGCGTTGGACGACGGGCAGTGCGCGACGCCGGTCCCGGTGCGGGCGAACGCGGCGATGTCGGAGTCGTTCATGTGGACGCAGTGCGCCATCCACACGTCCGCGCCGAGCCAGCCGGTGGACTCGAAGTAGTCGGTCGGCCCCCTGCCGAACAGCTCGTGGCAGAACTTCTCCTCCTCCACGGTCTCCGACCCGTGGGTGTGCAGCCGTACGCCGAGCCGACGCGCCAACTCGGCGCCCTGCTTGAGCAGTTCGGTGGAGACGGAGAACGGGGAGCAGGGCGCGACGGCGATCTGGGTCATCGCGTCGGAGGAGGGGTCGTGGTGGGCGCGTACGGTCTCCTCGGTGGCGGCGAGCGCACCGTCCAGGCTCTCGACGGCGAAGTCCGGGGGCAGTCCGCCGTCCGACTCGCCCCGGTCCATCGAGCCGCGCGCGAGGGTGAAGCGGACGCCGGTCTCACGGGCGGCGCGGATGATCGCGCCGGACAGGTCGCCGGAGCCGCGCGGGAAGACGTAGTGGTGGTCCATCGCGGTGGTGACACCGCCCCGCGCCATCATCGCCAGGGACCCCTGGGCCGCCGCGTACACCATCGGCTCGTCGATACGGGCCCAGGTCGGGTAGAGCGCCACCAGCCAGTCGAAGAGGTTGTGGTCGGTGGCCAGACCTCGGGTGATCCACTGGTAGAAGTGGTGATGGGTGTTGACCAGGCCGGGGGTGGCGAGGTGCCCGGTCGCGTCGATGCGGCGCACGACGTTCTCCAGGCCCTCGGGGGCCCGCCCGGCGCCGACCGATTCGATGCGGTGACCGGCGAGGACCAGATGGCCGGTCGCGTGCTCGGTGCCGTCGGCGTCTACGGTGGCGATCGCGCAGTTCTCGATGACGGTGCGCGGAGCTGCTGCCATGATGCGTCCTTCTCGCTTCGCGGACTTCGGGTGAGGCACGGCAGGGCCCCGGATGAGTTCGAGTGCCGTGACCGGGGATGGTTTCCCCGGTCACGGGTGCCGAAAGAGGGTGTACGGCAATGCGGGTGACGATCCGTCAGGGAACGTACCGTCAGAGGTTGCTGAGGTCCACCGGGATGGCGGGTTCGCAGCCGTCGCGCAGCACGGTCGCCTCGATGAGGCCGTACGGGCGGTCGGCGGCGAAGTAGACCTCGTTGTCGTTCTTCAGCCCGAACGGCTCCAGATCGACCAGGAAGTGGTGCTTGTTGGGGAGCGAGAAGCGGACCTCGTCCACCTCCGCGCGCTCGTCGATGATCCGCGCGCCCATCCGGTACAGCGTCTGCTGGAGCGAGAGCGAGTAGGTCTCCACGAACGCTTGGAGCAGGTGCCGCCTCACCTCGGCGTACGACGTCTCCCAGTCGGGCATCTCCCTGGCGTCGTCGGTCCAGTTGAAGCGCCAGCGCGCGGAGACCGAGGTGGCGAGGACGCGGTCGCGGGTCTCCTTCAGCGTCGTGTACTTGTCCTTGGCGTAGCCCCAGAACTCGGAGTCGGTGGAGTTCATGACGGTGAGGTCCTTGAGGCCGGAGATCACCTCCCAGCGTTCGCCGTCGTGGAAGACCTGGGTCAGCCGGGTCTCCTGGCCGGTGCGGACGAAGGAGTGCCGGGGGCCGCCGGGGGGCTCACCGGGACCGGCGGGCTCGATCCGCTCCCAGGCGTACTCCTCGATCCGGATGCGCGCGGTACGGATCGCCTCCTGGGAGGTGACGAAGTGCCGGGCGAGGTGGATGCCGAACTGTTCGGCGGAGTCGATGCCGTACTCCTTGGCGAACGCGTACACCGTGTTCTTGGTGGTGTCGGTCGGCAGCACGTTGGTGTTGGAGCCGGAGTAGTGCACGTCCGCCATGTCACCGCTGAGGCTGACGGAGACGTTGAGGTCCTTGATGTGGTGGGTGACGCCGTCCCGCGTGATCCTGACGACCCGGTTCTCCGCCTTGCCGTACTGGTTCTGTCCCAGGATGGTGGGCATCTGTGCTAGCTCCCTCGGTATACGGAGTAGCCGAACGGATTGAGCAGCAGCGGCACGTGATAGTGCTCCCCCGCCGCGACGGCGAAGGTGATCGCCACCTCGGGGAAGAACGCGGGGCCGGTGTCCCGGTTCGCGGGGGCGTCCTGCTGCGCATCATCGGCTTGCGTCCGGCCTTGCGGGTGGTCCGGCTCCTGCCCTTGCGGGTGGTCCTGCTTCCCGCCCTGCGGGGCGTCCCGCTTCCCGCCCTGCCGCCGGTCCTGCGCCTGGTCCTGCTCGAAGTACGCCTCCACGGCGAAATCGAGCCGTACGTGGGTGGTGCCCTCCGGTGGTGCGGGGAGGTCCCTGCACCGGCCGTCGGTGTCGGTCGCGGAGCCGCCCAGGTCGCGCCAGTCGGCGTCCCGTCCGGCGCGGGCGGCGATGCGGACGGCGACGCCCCGGGCGGGGCGGCCCACGGAGGTGTCCAGGATGTGGGTGGACACGGAGGCGGTGCGGGTGGTGCTCATGGGACGGGCGTCCTCTTCCGGGAGTGCGGCGAGCCGGGCCAGGCGGATGCGGTTGATCCTGCCCAGTTCGGTGCGGACGGTGTCCCATTCCCGGTCCGGCGGGTTGCCGAGCCGTTCGCGGACCGCGTCCCGCATCCGCTCGGCGCTCAGACCGGTGGCGCAGATGAGGAAGACATGGCCGAATCTCTCCTGGTAGGCGAGGTTCAGTTCGAGCATTTCCGCCTTCAGCTCGGCGGAGGCACCGGCCATGCCGCGCTGTTCACGGGCGGAGTCCGGGTCGCCGGGCCGGGGGCGGCCGATGGGCGGGTGACCGGCCATCGCCTCGCGCAGATCGGCCGTGGTCAGGGCGGCGGTGGCCGTCTCACCCGCGGCGCAGAGGTCTTCAGCAGTGGCGTAGGGCCGGGCGGCGAGCAGCCGCCGCACCCACTCCGTGGACGCGCAGACCTCGTGGAGCGCGGCGCGGGCCTCGGGTTCCGCCGCGCCGTTGAGCCGGGCCAGGCCCGGTGGCGTGGGAGTCGTGGTCACGTCAGCCTCCGTGGCCGGAAACGGCCGTCGTGCGGATCGGGCTGCCGCCAGCTAACGCCCTGAAAAACGGGGCGTCAACAGTTTGTTGAAAAATCCGTGTAACAAGCGGGGGTCACGGTCACCGAGGGCCGGAAACGGAGCAGCACCGGCCCCGCGCGGTCCCCGGCAACCCTGCACTGCACCCCGCGCGGTCAGTCGCCCTTCTCCCGGTTCAGGTAGTTGTAGACGGTGAAGCGGCTGACCCCGAGCGCGCTCGCCACCGTTTCCACCCCGTGCCGCACCGCGAACGCGCCGCGCGCCTCCAGCGACCGTACGACCTCCTGCTTCGTCCTGCGGTCCAGGTCGGCGAGGGGCCGGCCGTACCGGCGCTGCAACGCGGCCAGGATGTGAGCGAGGGAGTCCGCGAGCTGCGGCAGCCGTACGGCGATCACGTCCGCGCCCTCCCAGGCGAGCACGACATCCTCGGGACCGGCCTCGCCGGGCGGGAGCAGTTGCCCGCCCATCGCGTCCACCAGGGGTTTCACCGCCGCGACGAAGGACTCGTCCCCGGTCACCCGCGACGCTCCCCGGCCGGGTCCTGGACCACGTTGACCTGGAGCGAGATCCGGGTGGCCCCGGCTTCGAGGGTGCGGCGCAGCAGCGCGTCCACGGTGTTCAGGACGCCCTCGGCGCCACCCACCGCCGTGTTGCCGAACGGGCCGACGTCGATCGCGTCAAGGTCGGCGGCCTCGATGACCTCGCGGGCGACGACGGCGTGCGCGGGGGCCTCGTCGAGGTCGAAGGGCTCGGTCGTGAACTCCACTTTCAATCGCACGCGCACAACCTACCGCCCACCGCCTCGACGACCGGCGTATATCGACGGCGATACTCCATCAGGCAGAAGTAGCATTCCACCATGCGGAATGAGATTCCTCGTCACTCCCGACCGGAGGCAGCGCGGTCCGGCGGGGATGCGCGGACCGGCGGCTCGCCGTCGGTTTGTCGATTCTCTTCACCTGAGGCTGCGAGTCCTCGGCCCGTCCCGGCGGGTTCCCCGCTCCCCCGCGTGGCACCCCGGCCGCCGACGCGGGACGCTGGACGCATGAGCACTCCGGCACGGCATCCGCACATCGTCGTCCACGCCCCCGCGCTGGACGGTTCGCGGCGGGTGACCGAGGGGGACGTGACCCTGGGACTGGCCTCGCACCTGGACGACGTGGTGGAGATCCTGCGACTGGCCGATCTGGACCGGGTCGAGGTGGAGGAGACCGATCTGATCGACTGGCAGGGCGGCGGCCCGGAGGAGTGGCCGGGGCTGACCGAGCACGATGTCCGGACGCGCGGCGCCTGACCGCGCCGGGGGCACACAGTCGTCTTTCGCGGGTACTCGGGCGGCGGACGGTCGGAGAGTCGAACGGTGTGGAGGTGGCCACGGTGCGGGTCGGACTGCTGAGGGTCCTGGGAGCGGCGACCGCCGTGTACGGAGGCGCGGTCGCGTACCGCCCGGCGGTGCTGGCCCGCCCGGTGGGGCTGGTGGACGCGGACGGCACCGTGCCGCCCGACACGGCGCTTCTGGTACGGGCCGTGGGCTGGCGGGACGTGACCAGCGGGCTGGCCATGCTGCTGGCCCCCGGCCCGCGCGCGCTCGCCGTCACCACCGTCGTACGCGTCGCCCTGGACGCAGGTGACGGCGTGCTGTTCGGCACCCTGCTGCCCGGCCGCGCCCAGCGGATCAAAGCGGCTGCGGCGGCCGGGAGTTGGGGCGCGCTCGCGCTGGCCGGACTGCTCGGCCGCGCGCGTCGCACCTGAAGCGGGCGGCATCCGCGCCGACGCCCGGCGCGTCGCCTCCCCCGAGCCGGGATGCCGCGGAGGACCACCGGAAGGCAGGTCCTCCGCGCACCGGGCGTTGCCCGGCCCGACGTGGCCTCAACTCCCGTACGTCTGGCGCAACTCCACCTTCCGCACCTTCCCGGACACGGTCATCGGGAAGCCGTCGAGGATCTCCACCCGGCTCGGCACCTTGTAGTGCGCGAGCCGCCCCCGGCAGAACTCCTGGACGTCGGCCAGGGTGGGCGGGGCCGCCGGATCGTGCGGGACGACGCAGGCCAGCACCTCCTCGCCGTACCGCTCGTGCGGCACCCCGACCACCTGGACGTCCCGGATGCCGGGGTGGCCGTAGAGGAACTCCTCGATCTCGCGCGGGTAGACGTTCTCGCCGCCCCGGATGATCATGTCCTTGATGCGGCCGACGATCTCCACATAGCCGTCCTCGCGCATCACCGCGAGGTCCCCGGTGTGCATCCAGCGGCCCGTGTCCACGGCCTCGGCGGTCTTCTCCGGCTCGTCCCAGTAGCCGAGCATGACGCTGTAGCCACGGGTGCACAGCTCACCGGCGGTGCCGCGCTCCACGGTGACCCCGGTGGCCGGGTCCACGACCTTGGCCTCCAGATGCGGCAGGACGCGGCCGACGGTGCCGGTGCGGTGTTCGAGGTCGTCGTCGATGCGGGTCTGGAGGGAGACGGGCGCGGTCTCGGTCATGCCGTAGCAGATGGACACCTCCGCCATGTGCATCTCCGCCACCACCCGCTTCATGACCTCCACCGGGCAGGGCGAGCCCGCCATGATGCCGGTGCGCAGCGTGCTCAGGTCGTACGAGGCGAAGCCGGGGAGGTTCAGCTCCGCGATGAACATGGTGGGCACGCCGTAGAGCGAGGTGCAGCGCTCCGCCTGGACGGCCTCCAGGGTGGCCGTGGGGTCGAAGGAGGGTGCCGGGATCACCATGCAGGCTCCGTGCGAGGTGGCCGCGAGATTTCCCATCACCATGCCGAAGCAGTGGTAGAAGGGAACGGGAACGCAGATGCGGTCCTGTTCGGTGTAGGCAACCAACTCACCAACGAAGTAACCGTTGTTGAGGATGTTGTGGTGCGAGAGCGTCGCGCCCTTGGGGAAGCCCGTCGTGCCCGAGGTGTATTGGATGTTGATGGGGTCGTCGCAGGACAACTCAGCCTGTCGGGCTCTCAGTTCGTCCTCGTGCTCGGGGCGGGCGCGGTCCAGCAGGGCGGCCCAGCCTGGGTCCCCGAAGTACACGGTCTCCCGCAACTCCGGGCACCGGCCGCGCACTTCCTCCACCATCGCCCGGTAGTCGCTGGACTTGTGGTGCGGCGAGGCGAACAGCAGGGTCACACCCGCCTGGTTGAGCACGTACTCCACCTCGTGGGTGCGGTACGCCGGGTTGATGTTGACCAGCACGGCGCCGACGCGGGCGGTGGCGTACTGCACCAGCACCCATTCGGCGCAGTTGACGGCCCAGACGCCGACCCGGTCGCCCTTGGCGATGCCGCTCGCCAGGAGCGCGCACGCCAGCCGGTCGATGTCGGCGGCGAATCGGGCGTAGGTCCAGCGGCGTCCGGTGGGCACGTCCACCAGGGCCTCACGGTCGGGCCAACGGGCCGCTGTGCGGCTGAGGTTGGCGCCGATGGTGTCGCCCAGCAGGGCGGTCGTGCCTGTGCCGTGCGCGTAGGACGGGTCGGGGGTCACCGGTGGTCCTCCTCGCGGTACTCGTGCGCCGAGCCCTGCGCGGTCGCCTCGCGCAGTTCGATGCGGCGGATCTTGCCGGAGACGGTCTTGGGCAGGGCGCCGAACTCCAGCCTGCGGACGCGCTTGTAGGGCGCGAGGACCTGCCGGGAGTGCTCGAAGAGGGCCTTCGCGGTGTCCGGTCCCGGCTCCCAGCCCTCGGCCAGCACCACGTACGCCTTCGGCACCGCGAGCCGCAGTTCGTCCGGCGCGGGCACCACGGCCGCCTCCGCAACCGCCTCGTGCTCCAGCAGCGCGCTCTCCAGCTCGAAGGGGCTGATCTTGTAGTCACTGGCCTTGAACACGTCGTCGGCGCGGCCCACATAGGTGAGGTACCCGTCGGCGTCCCGCGAGGCGATGTCCCCGGTGCGGTAGTAGCCGTCGGCCATCGCCTCGGCCGTGCGCTCGGGGTCGCCGTGGTAGCCGGTCATCAGGCCAACGGGGCGGGCGGAGAGGTCGAGGGCGATCTCGCCCTCGTCGGCGCCGGGCGCGCCGGTGACCGGGTCGAGGAGTTCGACGCGGTAGCCGGGGCTGGGGCGGCCCATCGAGCCGGTCTTGAGCACCTGGCCGGGGCTGTTGGAGACCTGTACGGCGGTCTCGGTCTGCCCGAAGCCGTCCCTGACGGTGACGCCCCAGGCACGGCGGACCTGTTCGACGACCTCGGGGTTGAGCGGCTCACCGGCGGCGACGACCTCGCGCGGGCGGTGCGCGAGACGGCTCAGGTCAGCCTGGATGAGCATCCGCCACACGGTGGGCGGCGCGCAGAACGTGGTGACCCGGGCCCGGTCCATCTCGGCCATCAGCCGGGTCGCGTCGAACCGGGTGTAGTTGTGCAGGAACACGGTCGCCTCCGCGTTCCACGGCGCGAACAGATTCGACCAGGCGTGCTTGGCCCAGCCGGGCGAGGAGATGTTCAGGTGCACGTCACCGGGCTTGAGCCCGATCCAGTACATGGTGGCGAGATGCCCGACCGGGTACGACGTGTGCGTCTGCTCCACCAGTTTGGGGCGGGCGGTGGTGCCCGACGTGAAGTACAGCATCAGCGGGTCGTCCGCGCGGGTGGGCCCGTCCGGGACGAAGTCGGCGGGGGTGGTGTACGCGTCCGCATAGGGTGCCCACCCATGTGCGGGCACCCCACCGACGGCGATCCGGGTGTAGTCGCCGGGCACATCGTCGAACTTGCCGGTGTCCTCGGACCGTACGACCACATGGGCGACGCGACCGCGCTCCACCCGGTCGCGCAGGTCGGCGGGGCCGAGCAGCGGGGTCGCCGGGATGACGACCGCGCGGAGCTTCATCGCCGCGAGGGCGGTCTCCCACAGCTCGGCCTGGTTGCCGAGCATGACCAGGACACGGTCACCGGCCGCGACCCCCAGGGCCCGCAGATGGTTGGCGATCCGGTCGGACCGCTCGGCCAGTTCGGCGAAGGTCAGCCGGGTCTCGCCGCCGTCCTCCTCCACGATGTGCAGCGCGGTGCGGTCGTTGTCCCGCGCGATCACGTCGAACCAGTCCAGCGCCCAGTTGAAGTGCTCGGGGCGCGGCCAGGTGAAGCCCGCGCGGGCGGCTGCGTAGTCCTCGCGGTGCGCCAGCAGGAAGTCCCGTGCGGCGCGGAACTGTTCGGTGGCCGTCGTCATCGGTGTCCTCCGTCGTTCTGCGGTGCGTCGTCCGGCGCGGTGTCCGCGCCCGGTGCGCGCGACCCGTCGGCGCGCACCCGGCTCCGGACCATTGCCGGGCGGCTCCCCCGCATCGTCTAATCCGTGATGCGGGTCTCACTACCCCCGAACGGGGGTGTGGTCCCGCCCCCTGTGTGGCGGGCGGGTACGGACGGCCGTGCCGAAGGAGCGGAACAGTGGCAGCAGAGGCCGTGGCGGCGGCGGAGATCCGGGGTGCGCTGGTCCGGCTGCGGCACGCCACCGGGCTGCCGGTCGCCTTCGGCGGACCGGTCGAGCCGGGTCGGCCGCGCGTCCGGATCAGCGAGCTGAGCGGTACCTCGACGGCCGCGCTGCGCTCGCTCGCGGTGGTGTCGGGCAACGGCCTCGGCGGCAGGGCAGTCGCGCTGGCCCGGCCCTGCGCGGTCACCGACTACGCCGGTTCCCGGCGGATCAGCCACGAGTACGACGCCCCGGTCGCCGCCGAGGGGCTGCGCTCGGTGCTCGCGGTCCCGGTGGTCGTACGGCGCCGGGTGCGCGCGGTGCTGTACGGGGCGCTGCGCTCGGCGGAGCCGCTGGGCGACCGGGTGCTGGGTGCGGCGGTGGCCGCGGCGCGGGACGTGGAACAGGCGCTGGTGGCACGGGAGGAGGCCGGTTCGCTGCTGGCGGCGGCACTGGCGGCGACCGGGGGACCGGAGACCGGCGGGGAGCGGGTGCGGGATGTCGGCGGCGAGCGGGTGCGGGAGGCGCACGCGGCCCTGCGCGCGCTGGCCCCCCGGATCGGTGACCCGGCGCTGCGGTCGGAACTACTCGACGCCTGCGCCCTGTTGGCCGTGCCGCACCCCCCGGCCGCCGCCGTGAGCCTCGCCCCGCGCGAGCTGGACGTGCTGTCCTGGGTGGCGTCTGGTGCCACCAACGCGGCGGTGGCCGACCGGCTGGGACTGCGCCCGGAGACGGTGAAGGGGTATCTGCGCTCCGCGATGCGGAAGCTGGGCGCCCACACACGGGGAGAGGCGGTGAGCGCGGCCCGCCGGTCGGGACTGCTGCCGTAGCGTCCATCGGGGTTGGGGGGGACCACATGGGCGGAGCGCACCTGGACGTAGACCATGTGGGCCCAGCACATGTGGACGCAGTACATGGAGGCCGTAGCCCATGTGGACGCGGCGCACATGGGCGTCGCGCACACGGACGCGAGGCACATGGAGGGAGTGGTTTTCGGCCCCGCCGCTCCCCCTTGTGGCGAGTCCCCGCACGACCGTCAGGAAACCTTCCCATTCCCGATCCGAAACGCCGAATTTACGAATGAGTGAAGGTTTGTTATTTGCCTCACCACCGCTTCCGTCGGCATTCCAGGGATCGTTGCCTAGAATTTGGCCCGAACACGACATGCGAGGGGAACGGTGACCGTGCGACGGGACTTCAGGGAAACTGCCCGATGCCGCACCGACCTGCTCATCGGCCGCGAGGACGTGTTCACCGCGGCCCGCGACGCGCTCGCCTCGGGTGGCAGCGTGCTGCTGCACGGCCCGGCCGGAATAGGGAAATCCACGGTCCTGCGCGCATTGGCCGATGAATACGGCGCCACCGCCCGCACCGTGCTGCGCTGCTCCGCCACCGAGTCCGAATCCCACCTGCCGTTCCTGGCCCTCGCGGACCTGCTCGGCCTGGTCCTCGAAGACGTCGCCCCGAAGCTGCCCGCGGCCCAGCGGACCGCGCTGGAGTCGGCGCTGACCGGCCGTGCCGAGTCCAGCCTGCTCCACGACGGCCTGGCACTGCGTCTCGCCGTCCTGTCCGCGCTGCGGGCGCTCGCCGCCGACGGGCCCGTCCTCCTCGTCGCGGACGATCTCCAGTGGCTGGACCCGGCCAGCGCCGAACTCCTCGGCTTCGCCGCCCGCCGCCTGGAGGGCACCCCCGTCCAACTCCTGTGCGCCACCCGCACGGAGGGCCGGGAGAGCCAGGAGTACGACCGCCATCTGCGCGCCTGTCCACCGGACACCCTCGCGGTCCGGCTCGGTCCGCTGAGCCGCGTACAGACCGCGCGGTTGCTGGAGCACGGCGGGCACGGCGCCCTGCCCCGCTCGACCGTGCGAGACATCCACCGCACCAGCGGCGGCAACCCGCTGTTCGCCCTGGAACTCGGCCGCGCGCTCGCGGAACGCCCCGATCCGCCCCGGCCGGGCGAGCCGCTGCCGGTACCGACCTCACTGCGCGCCCTGGTCCTCAGCCGCCTGGACATGCTCTCCGTGGAGGCCCGCCGCACCCTGCTGGTGGCCAGCGCGGGCGCCCGGCCGACCGCCGCGCTGCTGCACGCGGCCGGGCGGGAGAACGCCGAGGCCGAGTGCGCCCAGGCCGCCGAACTCGGCCTGCTCGCCACCGACCAGGAGGCGCCCGCCGTACGGTTCGCGCACCCGCTGATATCCGCCGCGCTGTACGCCGAGGCACCCGCGCGGGAGCGGCGGGCCGCGCACGCGGCGCTGTCCACGGCCGCCTCCGACCCGATCGAACGCGCCCGGCACCTCGCGCTCGCCGCGACCGGCGCCGACCCGGAGGTGGCCGCCCGGCTCGCGGAGGCGGCGGCACTCGCCCGCGACCGGGGCGCCCCGTCGGTCGCCGCCCACCTGGGCCTGCTGTCCGCCCGGCACACCCCGCCGGGCAGCGCGCCGAGCGCCGACGAGCGGCGGTTGCAGGCCGCCGAGGACTCCATCACGGCGGGCGAGGTGGACCTCGCGCGGGACATCGCCCGCGAGGTGCTGACCCGCGCGACCGTGCCCGCCGACCGGGTGCGGGCCTGGATCGTCGTGGTGGACACCGCCGGGCACACGATGGCCGAGGTGGACGCCGTCTTCCCGCAGGCCCTCGCGGACGCGGGCGACGACCCGCGGCTGCTCGCCCTGGTCCACTACCAGCTGGCCTGGCGGGCGCTGATCGTGGAGGGCGACTTCACCGAGGCGCGGGGCGCCGCCGCGCACGCGGCCCGGCTCGCGGAGCGCGGCGGCGACCGGCGCACCGAACTGCTCGCGCTCGCCTTCCAGGCGCAGACCGAAACCCTGATGGGCCACCCGGACGCGCCCCGCACCATCAAACGCGCCCTGAAGGAGCCGCAGGACCCGAAGGTGGCCGGGCATCACAACGGCGCGGGCAGCGCCCGGTTCCGCTGGCTGGTCATGGGCGACCAGCTCGCGGAGGCCCGCGCGACGGTGACCGCGCTGCTGCGCGAGGTGCGGCGGCGCGGCTCGGTGGAGAGCGAGGTGCACTTCCTGCGCGGCCTCGCGGAGACCGAACTGCGCGCCGGACACTGCGGGCGCGCCCTGGACCTGGCCCGCGAGGGACTGCGGCTGGCACGGGACAGCGGGATCGGGGAGACCGCGTCCGCGATGCTGACCTCGCTCGCGGAGGCGTCCGGCGGCGAGGTGGACCGCGCGCTGGCGCTGGCCCGCGAGGCGGTCGGGCAGGCCGAGGAGGACGGCGACCAGATGTATCTGTCGCGGGCGCTCGGCGCGCTGGGCCACGCCCAGCTCGTCGCGGGCGACCCGGCGGGCGCGGTGCGGTCGCTGCGCCGGGTGCGGCAGCTCGAACTCGCGCTCGGCATCACCGACCCGGCGCGCGGGCGCTGGCACGGCGATCTCGCGGAGGCGCTGGTGCTGACCGGCGAGACCGCCGAGGCGCGGGACGTCATCGGCACCAGCCGGGAGCACGCGCTGCGGCTGGACCGGCAGAGCGTGCTCGCCGTCCTCGACCGGGCCGAGGCCCTGGTCCGCGCCGCGCACGGCGACCACGAGGGCGCCGTGGCCCAGTTGGTGTCCGCGCGGGACCGGCTCGCGGCGCTCGGGTACGGCCTGGAGGAGGCCCGTGCCGCGTTGGCGCTGGCCCAGCTCCGTGCCCGGCACGCGGAGGGCGGGGCCCGCCGTACGGCCGCGTACGACGAGGCGACCCGGCTGTTCCGGCGCTGCCGCGCGCTGCCCTGGCTGCGCCGGGTGGAGGAGGCACCCGCCGCGCCCGGTCCGGAGCCCGCGCTCCCGGCGCCGGAACCGCTGGACGCGCTGGCCGGGCTCGCCGCGATGGAGCGTCAGGTGGCCGCGCTGGTCATGGAGGGCGCCACGAACCGGGAGATCGCCTCACGGCTGTTCGTCAGCGTGAAGACGGTCGAGGCGACCCTGACACGGGTGTACCGGAAGCTGGGAATCCGGTCCCGGGTGGACATCGTCCGTTTGGCCGCCGCACGGCGCGCGAAGTGACGGCGCGCCAGGTTAACTGAGCCGGACCGAGGGTTTTCCCTCACCCGGCCCGTTAGGGGGTTCCCTCATTGGGAGCCGCGGGTGCCGGGTCCTAGCGTAAGGGCGTGCCGCTCGCTCGGGCACACGGGGTCCGGAACCACGGTCCCCGTGCATACCGCCACCCCCCACACACCCGTGCGACCCCCACCGGCAACCCCACTGAGGAGACTCATGTTCGGGCTCACCCGTGCCAGACGCACCGCCGCCACGATCGTGGCCACCGCCGCGGCGGCGGCGGGCGCGCTGGTCGCCGCCCCCGCGGCGACCGCAGCTCCCCAGCCCATCGTGGGCGGTACGACGACCACCACCACGTCGTACCCCTACGTCATGCAGATCACGGACGCCTCCGGCGGCCAGTTCTGCGGCGGCACCCTCGTGGCGCCGAAGAAGGTCGTGACGGCGGCGCACTGCATGGTCGGCGAGACCACGGGCAGCGTCCGCGTGGTCGGCGGCCGTACCCTCCTCAACGGCACCAACGGCACGGTGAGCCGCGTCAGCAGGATCTGGGTGAACCCGGACTACACCGACGCCACCAACGGCGACGACGTGGCCGTGCTGACCCTCTCGACGGCGATGCCGTACGCCCCGGTGTCGTACGTCTCCCCGTCCCAGACCGGCGTGTACGCGGCCGGTACCACCGCCCGTGTGCTGGGCTGGGGCACCACCTCGGAGAACGGCGGCTCCTCCAACCAGCTCCGGACCGCGACCGTCCCGGTCGTGTCCGACGCGAGCTGCCGCGGCTCCTACGGATCGGACTACGTGCAGTCCGACATGGTCTGCGCCGGATTCTCCTCCGGCGGCGTTGACACCTGCCAGGGCGACAGCGGCGGTCCCCTGATCATCGGGGGCGTCCTGGCAGGGATCACTTCCTGGGGTGAGGGGTGTGCGGAGGCCGGGTTCCCCGGCGTCTACACCCGCCTCACCACCTTCTCCAGTCTGGTGACGGCGCAGGTCAACTCCTGACCGCGCGGGCCGTACGGCCCGAGAAGGACGAGTGAGCGACACCCCAGAGAAGCCAGGGGGGCGTTGCGGGCCTCCACGAGCGGCCCGCAACGCCCCCCTATCCATGTGACGGGCACCCGTGTGGCGGACGTCCATGTGCCGGGCGCCCATGTGCTGGGCGTCCATGTGGTGCGGCCACATGTGGTGCGGCCACATGTGGCGTACCCCCACACCTCATCGGTCTCAGGGGTCCCGGTCGCACACGGACGGCAGCCACGTCAGCGAGCGGTCACCGGCCAGCCGGTCCAGGTCCCGCAACAGCCCCTCCAGCCGGTCCGGGTCCGCGAGGAACTGGAGAGTGGCCTCGGTGAAGGCGTCCCGCACCGAGGGCGGCATCGCGTCGGACGCGTCGAAGCAGTGCACCGCACGCGGGTCCAGCAGGGTACGGGCCAGCGAGCGGTGCCAGGACCCGGCGGCACCGTCCGCCGCACCGGCCGCCGGATCGGTACCGGCCGCCACCGAGAACCCCGACTCCCGCGCGGTCCACGCCTGTTGGGCGCCGGTGGACGCGAGATACCGTACGAGCTTCCGGGCCGCCGGGGTGTCGTGCAGCAGCGCCACGAGGTCCCCGGAGACCTCCCAGGTACCGGCGGTGGACGGTCGGGCGCCGGGGATCAGCGCGGCCGACGGCAGATAGGCGCCCCGCGCGTCCCGCCAGGCCGGTGCGGAACGGACGAAGGACGCCTGGTGCTCCAGGGTGCAGGCGGGCGGGTCACGGTCCAGCAGCCGGGACGCGTCCTGGTACTCGGTGCGCAGCGCCCGTGCCGTCAACTCCCGGTCCCCGCCCGCGCCGACCAGCGCGGCCCAGGTGCGCCACGCCTGCCGTACCTCGTCGGAGCGCCAGGGCAGCCTGCCGCGCGCCCAGCGGTCGTAGGCCTGCCATCCCGAGCGCTGGAGCAGGATGTCCTCGATCCAGTCGGTGCCGGGCCAGCCGCTGGTGGCGCCGGAGCCCATGCCGAGGCACCACGAGCCGGGCCGGGCCGCCGCCGCGCGCACCTCCCGCTCGGAGCTGGCGCCGGGGTACCAGACGACGCTCTTCACATCGGCCTTGAGCGGGAACCAGTACACGTGCCCGTCGAGCGGTGTCGCCCAGGACGCGCCGAACCGACCCTCGGGCAACAGTCCGTCCAGCGGGACAAGTCGCTTCTTCCGTGCGTAGTCAGCGAGTTCACCCGGTCCGGTGAGCACGACCACGTCCGGCGGGGTGCCCGCCTCCACGTCGGCGCCGAGCACCTGGCTCTCGGCGGAGCTGCCCTGGTAGTCCACGCGGACGTGCCGGGACCGCTCGAAGGGGGTGAGCACGGACTGCCGCAGGTGCCGGGCGTCGTCGCCGGTCCAGTTGGCCAGCAGCGTCACGGTCGGCTCCTGGTCCAGCACCCGTACGCCCACGACGGCCGCCGCCGCCAGCACGGCGAGACAGGTGGCCAGCAGAACCAGCACGCGCGGCACGCGCCGGGCGCGCGGAACTCCGGTGCCGGGGGCGCTCACCGGGGCCTGAACCGGTACTCGGCGATGTGCGGGCGCAGTCCCGCGTCGGACAGGGCCATCAGCAGCAGACCTCCCAGCGGAATCCACCCGGCAGCGGCGGCGCGGAACCCGGTGTGCGCGAGATAACCGGCGGTGCGGCGGCCCGCCTCGGGAACGGCGGGCCCCGGCGGCGCCGCGTCGAGCAGGGCCCGTGTGTCGGCCATGCCCCGGTACGTCCAGACGGTGAAGAGGAGTACGACGGCGAATCCGGCGGCGAGTACGACGGCGGCGGCCAACAGCCCCCGGTTGTACCGGCGTCGGAACCGGCGGCGCAGAAAGAGCTGGGTCTCCGCGAGCCCTGCCGCGAGGGCCACGGCCAGCAGCGCGGTCGTGCTCCACCCGGCCAGGAGCAGCGGCCCGAACGCGGTCTGCCGGTCCACGGCCACGAGCTGCTCACGCTGCCACTCGCGCAGCCGGGCCTCGATCCCGGAGTCCTCGGACTTCAGGATGGTGGTCGCGTAACTGAGGTACGCCTCCCGCAACAGGCTTCCCTCGGGCTCCACTTGGGCCTTCTGCACCATGCCGGTGTAGCCGGTGATGAGCCCGGCCACCGTCTGCACGGCCTGCCGTCCGGCCGCTCCCCCGGCATCACCGGCCGCCGCCCGGGACACGCTCTGCGCGGCCACCGACACCTGTCTCTGGAACTCGCTGAAGGACGGAGGCGATCCGGTGGCACGCGCCTGCGCCTGGTCGAGCGCGTACAGCGCGGTGTCGAGCGCGAGCACCGCCGGGGCACTGGACGTCCGCAGCGGCCCGGCGTCGGCGTGCACGCCCTGGTAGGAGGCGAAGAGGGCCAGGGTGAGCAGGGCGGAGAGGGTGAGGAGGAGACGGCGGCGGAGGGTGAGGTCGTGGGCGGTGGTGCTGGTGGGGGCGGCCGGGGCAGAGGTGGGGGTGGCCGGGGCAGAGGTGGGGGCGGCCGGGGCAGAGGTGGGGGCGGCCGTGAACAGGTCTGTTCGCTCGCGGAGTTGGCGGGAGTCCGGGGCTGCCGTCCGTCCGCCGGTTCGCCCGGTGTGCTCCCCAGGCCCGCTCATGCCGTCCCGCCGAGCGGTCGGCCCAGCGGCCGTCCGCAGTCGCCGCCGCAGTAGGCCGAGTCCGCCGGGCCGATCCAGCCGCAGCCCGGGCACTCGGTCAGTTCGGCGGGGCCGTCCGCGCCGCCTGTGCCGCCCGTACCGTCCGTGCCGTCCTCGCTGGCCGCCGGTTCCGTCTCGCGGGGCGACCCGGCGGGCGACGGCTGCCGTGGTGGGGTGGTGAGGGCGCTGGAGAGGATCAGGTGCTGCCAGTCCACGTCCTTGAGGCCCGTGCGGATCTTCCCGGTACCGGCTGTGACCTCGATCCGCCGTAGTGCGCCGAGGAGTTGGGTGTCGCCCAGTTCCGCGGCGAGGGCGAGGGCCCGGCCGAGTTCGCGGTCGGCCTCGTCGGCGCCCTCGGCGCGTCGCAGCCAGGCCCGGTAGGCGCGGGCCACGGCGGCACTCGCCTGCTGGTACAACTCGTGGCGCCGCACCCCGGGATGCTGTCGTGAGGCGTCGTACGGGTCGTCGGTCCAGCGGACCAGCACGGGGCGCGGATCGGGCAGCAGCACCGGGCGCCCGAAGTCGGGCACGACGACTTCCACGGCGGCGAGTTGAAGGTCCTCACCGATATCACGGCCGCTGGGGTCGGCGGTCAGGACGACCTGGAAGTGCCGGGTCTCCTCGCTCCAGGCGCGGGTGACGTACTCGGCGCCGCGCTCCCTGAACGGGGCTGCCACGGGCGCGAGTTCCTGTTCGTTCGGCACGACCTGGGTGACCCGACGGATGACCGTGCCCGGTGTCGGGGTGAGCCTGATGCGCAGCTCGGGCACGGCCGTGCCGAGCAGTCCGTTCATCAACTCCTCGTATACAGAGGCGAGTTCGGACACGTCACGGACGGCGCCCGCCCGGCCGTGCAGGCGGCGGGTGATGCGCAGCAGCAGGTCGGCGTCCCAGTCCTCGCCGATGCCCCAGGCGTCGCAGACGAACCGTCCGTCGCACGCCTCCAGCGCGGTGTCCAGGCCGATGTCCGCGCGGCGATCGTGCTCGTTGCGTCCGTCGGTGAGCAGCAGGACGTGCTTCACGGGGGCGGTCCGCTCGTTGAGCAGCCGCCGGGCGAGGTCGAGCCAGGGTCCGATGGCGGTGCCGCCGTCCGCGTCCAGCAGGCGTACGGCGCGTTCGGCGGCCTCGCGTTCGGCGGGCCCGGCGAGTGCCATCGACTCCCGGCCGGGGCCGGGGTGGACGACTCCGGCGCCGAACCGGCCGGACAGTACGGCGAACGCGCTCCCCTCGGGCAGCCGTCGCAGGGCGGCGACGGTGGCGTCCTTGGCCGCGTGCAGCTTGTCCGGCGGGTGCAGCATCGAGCGGGAGGTGTCCACGATCAGCACCTCGGCCAAGGCGGGGCCGCCGGGTCCGCCCGTACCGGACGCCGCGAGGGGCGGGGTGTCGTGGCTGCGGACGCCGATCTCCACGATGGCGTGCATCGCGCGGTCGCCGGTGACCGGCAGTTCGGGGCGCTGGCCGACGGCGAGGGTCACGGCGATGTGCGGACCGGCGCCGGGTGCCGGGGCGGTCCGGGCGCCGGTCTCCGCGTGTTCGCCGTTCATGGGCGGGGTCCCTCTCGCCAGTGGTGTCGGGCCTCAACTGTGCTGCGTGAATGGTTCGTTGGTCTGGCCCTTTCGGGCGGGCGTGGTGTCAGAAGGTCGTCATGGGGCGTACGGCGTGGGCCAGGTCGAGGAGTCGGCCGTGTTCGTCGGCGGTGCGCGCCTGGGCGGCGAGTTGCCGGAACGACTGCTCCAGCAGGGCGCGCAGCGCGGTCTCGTCGCCCGGGCCGAGCAGATCGCCCGCCGGGATGCCGTCGCCGGGCGGGTGGTGGAGGACGTTCTCGCGGATCTCGGCCACCAGCCGGGCGCGCGACTCACCGTCGGCGGCACCGCCGTCCAACCGCAGTGCGGCCAGGCGCCGTTCGGCGTCTCGCAGATCGTCCCCGGTCGGCGGGCGGTCGTGCAGGACTCCCGCGCGGACGCGTACGGCGGCGATGCGGGCGGTGTCGTGGTGTCGGGAGGTGGCGGGCACGTCGTCCAGCACGCGGACGGCCGCGTCCCGGTCGCCGCCCGCCAAGTGGCCGCGTGCCAGACCGAACGCGGCGGCAGTGTGCGCGAAGTCCCGCGCCCACACGGCCTCGTGGAAGCTCATGGCCTCCGACTCGGTTCCGTCTGACGTGTGTTCGGCGCAGTAGCCGAGGGCGAGTTTGGGGACGTACTCGCCGGGGAGCGCGCGGTGGACTGCGGCGAAGCAGGCACCGGCGCGCCGGGGGTCGCCGCCGCCGAGGTGGAGGACGCCCCGGTGCCAGGCGATGCGCCAGTCGTGGGAGGCGGCGCGTTCCCCGAGCAGCGTCTCGGCCTCCGTCAGCCAGGTCTCGGCCGCGTGCCGTTCGCCCCGGCGCAGATGGGCGCGGCACAGCCACAGCGCGGTCTCGGGGGTGCCGAGCCGGGATTCGCGGGGCCACTGGCGGGCGACGCGGTCGGGGGCGTCGGGCGGGAAGGTGTCGAGCAGCAGGGCGGCGCCGTCGGCGGGGTCGGGCAGCGGTTCGGGCAGGGCGCCCGCCACGTCGGCGGGCCGGGGCGGGGACACGTCGAGCCCGGTGGGCGGCCCGGCGGCGCGCCGGGTCCAGTGCTCCAGCGCGGGAATGGCGCCGAGCCCGGCGTCGAGGCCGGCCTCACCGGTGCGGAACCGGGTGGAACTCTCCGGCAGTTGCTCCCCGAACGTGAGCGAACGGAACTCCCGCAGGACTTCCCAGAGTTGGCGGGACATCTCGGCAGCCGTACGGAACCGGGCGCGGGGTTCGGGGTGCGTGGCGCGCTCGACCAGCCGCCGGAAGGAGTCGGCGGCGAGCCCCCGCGCCGGTTCGGTGACCCGCGCCAGCGCCTGGAGAGTCGTACCGACGGTGTAGAGATCGCTGTCCACGTGCCAGCCGCGCCGGTCGATCTCCTCCTGGGGCGGGGCGAACCCGGCGGTGTGGACGTACGCCGACTCCCGGTCCCCGATCGCGCGGACGGCGCCGAGGTCGATGACCTTCACGGCCCGGCCGAAGTGGATGACGTTGGCGGGCTTCACGTCGCAGTGGAGTAGGCCGCGTTCGTGCATGTACTCCAGTGCGCCGAGGATCTTGCAGCCGTAGGTGAGGACGTGGTCGAGGCGCGGGCGGCCCTGGAAGAGGCGCTCCACGTCGTCGGCGTCGAACAGCTTCTGCAGGGACCGCCCGCCGATGTAGTCCATGACGAGGTAGCCGGTGGACGGGCGGCCGGGCGTGAGGTGTTCGGGCGTGGGGTGTTCGGCGTACGTGATGATGCGGACGATGTCCGGGTGGTGCAGGTCGGTGAGCGACCGGCGCTCCTCGACGGCGGCGCGGCGGGCGAGCGCGTCATGGACGTTGATCAGTCCCTTCAGTACGACGCGGTAGCCGTCGGCGCGGGTGTCCTCCGCCAGGTACACCCATCCCAGGCCGCCGCGCGCGAGGCAGCCGAGGACGCGGTAGTGCCCGGCGACCACGTCGCCCGCGTCGAGCTGCGGGAGGAACGAGTACGGGGTGCCGCAGCGGGGGCAGCGGCCGGTGGCGCGGGCGGGCTGGCCGCCGTAACCGACACCCACGATCATGGTGCAGCCGTTCGCCCCGCACCGCCGTCCGCCGGTGGGCGGGGCGGGATCGGTCAGCAAGTCCCCTTCGGGCAAGGGAACTTCGGGCAGCAGCACCAGTCCGTGCTGGTCCAGTTCCCCGACCCCGGCCACCGCGTGCACGGCCTGCGGCGCGGGAGCGTGTTCCGGGCCGGACTCGGCGCGGGACGCGGGCGGGCCGTCGGCCTCCCGGTGGCGGTGGCCGCAGGTGTCGCAGTATCCGGTGCGCATGATGTGACCGGCGCAGCCGGGGCGGGCGCAGGGGGTCGTGGGGCTGCCCTGCCCCGGCACGACGTGCGGCAGCGGCTCCCGGCGGCTCACCGCCCGCCTCCCTTCTCGTCCCCCGGCTCGTCGCCTTCTTGGTCTCCTCGACGGTCGCCTCGCCGGTCGCCTCGCCGGTGTCCTCGCCGGTGTCCTCGCTCGTCTCCCGGCTCGTCCTCGGCCGTGTCTCCGGAGCAGAACTCCATGAAGCCCCGGGCCGCCGTCTCGGCCGCTTCCAGGTCGCAGGGCGGGTGACGGAGGAGGGTGAGGGCCTCCTCGTAGAGCGTGTACGCCGTGAGGGTGCGGGCCTGGTCCGGGGCGGGGACGCGGTCGCGGTACAGGGGCCAGGCGGCGGTGACGCGGCCGAGGAGTTCGTCGCGGCGCCGCAGCCGGGCGTCGAGGGCGGCGAGGGCACGTTCGAGTCGGCGCTTGCGGCGCGTGACGGCATCCTCGAAGGCGAACAGGGTGTCCGCCGCGTGAGGTTGGCGTTCACGGTCGGGGGTGTGGGCGATCCAGGCTCGCAGCATGCGGGTACGCCGCACACCCGCCCGCGCCTGTTCCAGCAGGGGGCGCCCGCCGGGCTCAGGGAGGACGCGGTCGCGGCGTGCGTCGAGCGCCGGTCCCAACTCATCCACGATCACGACGATTTCACGGTGGAGCCGGTGCCAGCGCTCGCGCACGGGCGCCCGGACGAACGACTCCTCAGCCGCCTCGGCACGCCCGCCGTCCCGCCGGAAGACGAGCAGCAGCCGCACGCCCCGCCGGGCCAGCCGGTCCAACACCTCCAATAGGGCGTCGGGTTCGGCGGACCGATCGACCCCTACCAGTACGGCGGACGGCGGCACGCGCAACGCGCCGAGCCGTTCGGGCATATCGGGTGCGTCCGCCGCCCCGGGTACGGAGGCTCCTCGGATGCCGAGCCGCCCGGCGAAGCGGTCCAGAATCTGATGAGTCGTCATATTGGTGACGTCGAGGGCGAGATCGTGACCACCCGCCGGGGGTACCGTCTCGGGCGGGTCGTGCCGGAAGGCGCTCGTGTTGTGCTGGGTGCGCAGTTCACGGTCCGCGAGGGTGATGGCGCGGGCGAGGGTCCAGGCGCGTTCGCCGTCCGCCGGTACGACGGTGACGAGCACCGGCCAGCCCTCGCCCCGGAACCAGCGCGCGAGTTCGGTGGCGAACGGCACGTCGAGCCGACCGGTGGCTCCCGTGCTCGCGGTGCGCAGCGCGGGATCGACGGCCTCGGTGCCCTCGGTCCAGGCGGCGGCCTGCGGGAGGTGGCTGAGGATGGTCTCGGCGGGGCTCATGTAGCTGAACGTGGAGTCGCCGCCCTCGTCCACGCTGAGCACGATCCCGATCACCTCGTCGGTACCGTGATCGACCACACCTCCGCCGCTGAAGCCGGGTGCCGCCAGCTCGCCGGGACTGTGCGGGCGCAGCTGCACCTGGCTGTCCCGGCCGCGAGCGGCGACCAGGGTGGCGCCGTGCCAGCGTCCGCCGTCGTCGCCGTCCGGGAAGCCGTACATGCTGACCGGGCCGTGCGGTGAGGCGAGCCGGTAGAGCCGGGTGGTGTGCGCGGCGGACAGCGGGCGCTCCAGCCGGAGCAGCGCCAGGTCGCCGCTGCGGTCACCGAAGGCGTCCTTGCGCTGCGGGACGTGCTCGTCGGGGCGTACGGTCGCGGCGACTCCGGGTACACCGGGGATGCCGACGAAGTGGACGACGTAGGGCCGTCCGGGCGTGACGACATGGGCGGCGGTGAGGACCCGGTCGGGGGCGAGCAGCACCCCGGCACCGAGCACCCCGCCGTCCGGGACCTCGATCCGGGCCACCCAGGACGGCGTACGCAACCGCGACTTGACGGCTCGCTCCCCCGTGCGCGTCATGTCCCCCGAGATTACTCCGCGTACCGGGCCGGGACCACTGGTGTGCACGGGGTCGCTTCGACAGGTTTGCGTCAACTCGGCCTGCCTGAGCGCGCGTTCAGTCGGCGCGCCGTGCTGTCCATCCGGTCCACCGGCGTACGGACACGGCGATCACCGCTCCCTCCGGGGGGTGTTGGCGGTACTGGGGGTACTTGCGGCACAGCTCCCCGAGCGCGATGCCCCTCAACTCCACCTCACCGGTGGGCAGTACGCGGGCGTCGCCGTCGGCGCGGGCCCACCAGAGACGGTCCCAGTCCTCTTCGTAGTCGTCCGCGAGAAGAGAGACGGCAGGGTGGGCGGTGATGTCGGTGAGGCGGCGGAGGTGGGTGGTGGTCTTCGGCTTGTGATCGACGGCGGTGACAATCAGGTCGGCGCCGTCGTACCGGCACAGGGCGAAGACGACGGGCACCAGCCGGGGCCGCCCCTCCGGTCCGACGGTGGCCAGCCGGGCGACACGGGCCCCGCCGAACCGACGCCGCGCCTCCACCTCGGAGAGACCGGGCATGCTCGCCTCCAGGGGGGCCGGGGTCGGGGTCGGGGGTCGGACGTACGTTTTCGATGATCGGATGCCTGGAGAGCGGGCGCGAGCAGGGTGCACCTGGGGAGCGGAGGTGAGGGGCGGCCGGGGCCGACCGGCGGGGAGGCGACGGCGTGTAGGCCGAGCAGGTGACCCGGCCGCGTACGCGCCGGTCGGCGGCCTCCGTTTCCTACGATGGTGCCGTGCCTGTCTTCACGCTCGAACGGACCGTCCCGCTCTCCTTGGAGGAGGCGTGGCGCCGCCTCACCACATGGTCGCGCCACGGCGAGGTGGTGCCCCTGACCCGTGTCACCGTCCTCACCCCCGGCCCGACCCGCGTGGGCACGGAGTTCGTCGCCCGCTCCGGCCTCGGCCCCCTCTCCTTCGACGACCGCATGGAAGTCACCGTCTGGCAGCCGCCCCTCTCCGGCGAACCGGGCCTCGTCCGCCTGGAGAAACGCGGCCGAGTCGTCCTCGGCTGGGCCGAACTCTCCGTCCACCCCGGCCCCGGCGGCCGAACCCGCGTCAACTGGCAGGAGGAGATCCGCCTCCGCCTGCTTCCCGGAGCGGCGGACCCGCTGATCTCGGTGACGGCGAACTCAGTGTTCGGGCGTGCGGTGAACAAGCTGCTGCGGATGCCGTGAGCCCCCGGCGCTGTGGATGGCCCACCTCGATCGATTGACACCGTCAAGGATCAAGACCGGGCACCGTCTCCGGGCGTCGGCCCCGCAGCACACCACGACCTCCGAACCGCTGACGGCCGAGGCGCTTCCCGCTCCGGCCGGGTCGGGCGCCGTCGCACCGAGGCTCCGGGACCGGAGCCACTACGACGGCGGTCCCGCTTTCGCGGCACCGGTCTGCCCAGCGCGTTGGTGGACATCGGGCCGCCGCTGCTCGCTCCGCCCGTGGACAGTTGCCCCCGGCCGCCCGCACCCCTCAAACCCCGGCCCCCACCCACTCCCCCACCCCATGATGAATCGGCGTACCGCCCCCGCGCAGTGGGGCGCCTGAGCCGCCTCGTCTCGTTGCCACGATCTCCGCCGCGATCGAGAGGGCCGTCTCCTCCGGGGTGTGGGCGCCGAGGTCGAGGCCGATGGGTGAGTGGAGGCGGGTGAGTTCGTGGTCGGTGAGGCCGGCGGCGCGGAGGCGGGTGGTGCGGTCGAGGTGGGTGCGGCGGGAGCCCATCGCGCCGACGTAGGCGACGGGGAGGCGGAGGGCGAGTTCGAGGAGGGGGATGTCGAACTTGGGGTCGTGGGTGAGGACGCAGAGGACGGTACGGGCGTCGGTGCCGGTGCGGGCGAGGTAGCGGTGGGGCCAGTCCACGACGATCTCGTCGGCCTCGGGGAAGCGGGCACGGGTGGCGAAGACGGGACGGGCGTCGCAGACGGTGACGTGGTGGCCGAGGAACTTGCCGACGCGGACGAGGGCGGACGCGAAGTCGATGGCGCCGAACACGATCATCCGGGGCGGGGGCACGGCGGACTCCACCAGAAGGGTCAGCGGGGTGCCGCAGCGGGAGCCGTCCGCGCCGATCTCCAGCGTGCCGGTGCGGCCCGCGTCCAGGAACGCGCCCGCCTCCGCCGCGACCGCGCGGTCCAGTTCCGGGTGGCCGCCGAGGCCGCCGGTACGGGTGCCGTCCGGGCGGACCAGCAGGGCCCGGCCCAGCAGACCGGCGGGGCCGGAGACCACGCGGGCCAGCGCCACCGCCGTACCGTTCGCCGCCGACGCCACCGCCTCGGCCACCACCTCCCGGTCGGCGCTGTCCCCGCGTACCGGAGTGATCAGGATGTCGATGACGCCGCCGCAGGTCAGACCGACGGCGAAGGCGTCGTCGTCGCTGTAGCCGAACCGTTCGAGGACGGTACGGCCGTTCTCCAGGGCCTCGCGGCACAGTTCGTAGACGGCGCCCTCGACGCACCCCCCGGAGACCGAGCCGACGGCCGTGCCCTCGGCGTCCACGGCGAGGGCGGCGCCCGGCAGGCGGGGGGCGCTGCCGCCGACGGCGACGACCGTGGCGACGGCGAAGTCGCGGCCCTGCTCGACCCACCGGTGCAGTTGCTCGGCGATGTCCAGCATGGTCGGTCTCCTCACAGGGCTGGTGCGTACCGTGGGGTGGCGTGTCGGTGGACGAGGGAGATCACTGTCAGCCTCCCCGTGGGGGCGCCGGTGTCGCGGGCGACGGGTTCCGGGCGGCGTGCCGGAGTGTGTGACGTTTCCGCGCCGCCCGGAGTGCACGGGGTGTCACGCCGTACCGGTCAGGTGCTCGGGCCGTACCGGGGTGCGGTTCAGCTCCAGCCCGGTCGCGTTCCGGATCGCCGCCAGGACGGCGGGAGTCGAGGACAGGGTGGGTGCCTCGCCGATGCCGCGCAGTCCGTACGGGGCGTGGTCGTCGGCGAGTTCGAGCACATCGACGGGGATGGTCGGGGTGTCGAGGATGGTCGGGATGAGGTAGTCGGTGAAGGAGGGGTTCCTGACCTTCGCCGTCTTCGGGTCCACGATGATCTCCTCCATCACCGCGATCCCGAGGCCCTGCGTGGTGCCGCCCTGGATCTGGCCGACCACGGAAAGCGGGTTCAGGGCCTTGCCGACGTCCTGGGCGCAGGCCAGCTCCACGACCTTGACCAGGCCGAGTTCGGTGTCCACCTCGACCACGGCGCGGTGCGCGGCGAACGAGTACTGCACATGTCCGTTGCCCTGTCCGGTGCGCAGGTCGAACGGCTGGGTCGGCCGGTGCCGCCACTCCGCCTCGATCTCGACGCCCTCGTCCTCCAGCACGTCGGCCAGCGTGCCGAGCACCTCGCCGCCGTCGGTGACCACCTTGCCGCCCTCCAGCAGGAGTTCGGCGGTGGCCCAGGCGGGGTGGTGGGTGCCGAACTTGCGTCGGCCGATCTCCAGGACCTTCTCCCGGACGAGTTCGCAGGCGTTCTTCACGGCGCCGCCTGTGACGTAGGTCTGCCGGGAGGCGGAGGTGGAACCGGCCGAGCCGACCTGGGTGTCGGCGGGGTGGATGGTGACCTGGGTGACGCCGAGTTCGGTGCGGGCGATCTGCGCGTGCACGGTGACGCCGCCCTGGCCGACCTCGGCCATCGCGGTGTGCACGATGGCGACGGGCCGGCCGCCGACGACCTCCAGCCGGACCTTGGCGGTGGAGTAGTCGTCGAACCCCTCGGAGAAGCCGACGTTCTTGATGCCGACCGCGTAGCCGATCCCGCGTACGACGCCTTCGCCGTGCGTGGTGTTGGACAGGCCGCCGGGCAGTTGCCGTACGTCGGCGCCCTCGCTGGACTCCCACTGGCGCTCGGGCGGCAGCGGCATCGCCTTGACGCGGCGCAGGAGTTCGGCGACCGGCGCGGGCGAGTCCACGGCCTGCCCGGTGGGGAGCAGGGTGCCCTGTTCCATCGCGTTGATCCGGCGGAACTCCACGGGGTCCATGCCGAGTTGGGCGGCGACCTTGTCCATCTGGGCCTCGTAGGCGAAGCACGCCTGGACGGCGCCGAAGCCGCGCATCGCCCCGCAGGGCGGGTTGTTGGAGTAGAGCGCGAGGGCCTCGATGTCCACGTCCTCGACCACGTACGGCCCGACGGAGAGCGAGGAGGCGTTGCCGACGACGGCCGGGGAGGCGGAGGCGTACGCGCCGCCGTCCAGGACGATCCGGCAGCGGACGTGGGTGAGCCTGCCGTCGCGGGTGGCGCCGTGCTCGTAGCTGAGCCGGGCGGGGTGGCGGTGGACGTGTCCGAAGAAGGACTCGAACCGGTTGTAGACGATCTTCACGGGTTTGCCGGTGCGCAGGGCCAGCAGGCAGGCGTGGATCTGCATGGACAGGTCCTCGCGCCCGCCGAAGGCGCCGCCGACCCCGGCGAGCGTCATGCGCACCTTGTCCTCGGGCAGGCCGAGGACGGGGGCGATCTGGCGCAGGTCGGAGTGGAGCCACTGGGTGGCGATGTAGAGGTGGACGCCGCCGTCCTCCTCGGGGACGGCGAGCCCGGACTCGGGGCCGAGGAACGCCTGGTCCTGCATGCCGAAGGTGTACTCGCCGCGCACGATGACGTCGGCGCGGGCGGCCGCCGCGTCGGCGTCGCCGCGCACGATCGGCTGGCGGTGCAGGATGTTGGGGTGCGGGACGTGCGCGAAGTGGTGGTCGTCGCGGTTCTCGTGGACCAGGACGGCGTCGGGCGCGGTGGCGCTCGACTCGTCGGTGATCACGGGGAGTTCGCGGTACTCGACTCTGATCCGCGCGGCGGCGCGGCGGGCGGTCTCGGGGTGGTCGGCGGCGACCAGGGCGACGGGTTCGCCGTGGTGGCGGACCTTGCCGTTGGCGAGGACGGGGGTGTCCTGGATTTCCAGGCCGTAGTTCCGCACCTCGGTGGGTAGGTCGTCGTAGGTGAGGACGGCGTACACGCCGGGCTGGGCGAGTGCCTCGGAGGTGTCGAGGGAGACGATCTCGGCGTGCGCGACGGTGGAGCGGAGGATGTGGCCCCACAACATGTCCTCGTGCCACATGTCGGAGGAGTACGCGAACTCGCCGGTGACCTTGAGGGTGCCGTCCGGGCGGAGCGTGGACTCGCCGATGCCGCCGCGGGTCCGGGACCCCTGGGTGATCCTGGTGGGTGCGCCGATGGCCGGCATGGTCAGACCGCCTCTCCCTGCCGGGCGGCCGCGAGGCGGACCGCGTCCATGATCTTCTCGTAGCCGGTGCAGCGGCACAGGTTGCCGGAGAGGGCCTCGCGGATGTCGGCGTCGCTGGGGTTGGGGTTGCGTTCCAGCATCTCGTCGGCTGCGACCAGCAGTCCGGGGGTGCAGAAGCCGCACTGGACGGCACCGGCGTCGATGAACGCCTGCTGCACCGGGGCGAGTTCGGTGCCGTCGCCGGTGTGCGGGTCGGCGCCGTGCGCCCGCCAGGCCCGCGCCGCGTCCAGCGGCGTACCGGCCGTGCCGGAGGCGCCCGGGCCGGACCCGGACGGGTCGGACGCGCCCGTCGTGTCCGAGGTGCGGGGGGCGGCGGCGCGGGCGCGTTCGCGGGCGTGTTCCGCGAGCCCCTCGACGGTCACGATCTCGCGCCCCTCGGCCTGCCCGGCGGCGACCAGGCAGGAGCAGACGGGCACGCCGTCGAGGCGGACGGTGCAGGAGCCGCACTCGCCCTGTTCGCAGGCGTTCTTGGAGCCGGGCAGGCCGAGCCGCTCGCGCAGCACGTACAGCAGGGACTCGCCCTCCCAGACGTCGTCGGCCTCCTGCGGGCGCCCGTTGACGGTGAAGGTGACGCGCATCAGGCTGCTCCCTCGGTGGTGCGGCGTGCGCCGCGGTACGACTCCCAGGTCCACATCAGCGTCCGGCGGGCCATCACCCCGACGGCGTGCCGCCGGTAGCTCGCGGTGCCGCGCACGTCGTCGATCGGGTTGCAGGCGCCGGAGCAGAGCTGGGCGAACTGCCGGGCGACGGACGGCGGTACGGTCTTCCCGCTCTCCCAGTGGCCGCCCTCCTCCAGCGCGGCGGCGAGGAACTCCTCGGCGGCGGCGGCCCGTACGGGGGTGGGCGCGGCGGAGCCGATGCCGGTGCGCACGGTACGGGTCTCCGGGTGCAGGGCGAGGCCGAAGGCGCAGACGGCGATGACCATCGCGTTGCGGGTGCCGACCTTGGAGAACTGCTGGGGCCCGTCGGCCCTGCGCACGTGCACGGCGCGGATCAGCTCGTCGGGTTCCAGCGCGTTGCGCTTGACGCCGGTGTAGAAGGCGTCGATCGGGATCATGCGGGTGCCGCGCGCGGCGGAGGCCACCTCGACCTCGGCACCGGCCGCGAGCAGCGCGGGGTGGGCGTCACCGGCCGGGGAGGCGGTGCCGAGGTTGCCGCCGACGCCGCCCCGGTTGCGGATCTGCGGGGAGGCGACGGTGTGCGCGGCGAGCGCGAGGCCGGGCAGGTCGGCGCGGAGCTCGGACATGATCCGGGTGTACGGCACCGAGGCGCCGAGCCGCACGCTCCGCTCGCCGCGCTCCCAATCGTACAGGTCGCCGATCCGGGTGAGGTCGAGCAGGTGGCCGGGGCGCCGGTGGTCGAAGTTGATCTCCACCATGACGTCGGTGCCACCCGCGATCGGCACAGCGGTGGGGTGCTCGGCCTTCGCGGCGAGCGCCTCCTCCCAGCTGGCGGGGCGAAGGAAGTCCATGACCGGCTCTCTTCTTCGTCGTGTGCGTCGTACGGGGCCGCACGTGGGGTCACACCGGGGCGAGCGCACGGCGGTTCGCGCGCGGGCCGTGTGTGCGCCGTGCGCGGGTCGCACGGATCGAACCAATCCGTGTGCGGCGGGCCGGGCTCGTTCATGTCCTTTTTACGCGCAGTGACCTCAGTACACCGTCACGTGCTCCGGCGGTGTCAGTCACCGAAACCATGAAGGAGTTGGCTGGCCACGGCGGTCATCTTGTAGATTCGTATGAACGGAGGCGATCGGAAACCTCGCTGTTTCCCTCAGGAAACGCGGCGGACCGTCCGGCGCTCTCCGCAGTGCGGCCCGTGCGCCCCCACCGGGGGGATTCCGCCCCGGTGACCCACAGGGACCATCGTAGATTTCTAGACAAGGAAACGGCGGCGACGAGATGCGGCTGCGCGCACTGCTGGAGTCCGACGCGCTGGGGCTGCGGCTCCTCGGCGGGGCGGACGAGCTGGACCGCCCGGTCCGCGGGGTGATGACCACCGACCTGCGCGACCCGAGCCGCTATCTCTCCGGCGGGGAACTGGTGCTGACCGGGCTCGCCTGGCGGCGCGGCCCGGAGGACTCCGAGCCGTTCGTCCGCATCCTCGCGCAGGCCGGGGTGGCGGCCGTCGGGGCGGGCGAGGCCGAGCTGGGCGCCGTACCGGAGGATCTGGTGGTGGCCTGCGCGCGGCACCGGATACCGCTGTTCGCGGTGCACGAGTCGGTGTCCTTCGCGGTGGTCACCGAGCATGTCGTACGGCAGGTGTCCGGCGAGCGGGCGGGCGATCTGGCCGCCGTGGTGGACCGGCACCGCAGGATGATGACGTCCGGCCCGGCGGGCGGCGGCCCGGACGTGGTGCTCGACCTGCTCGGCAGCGACCTGGACCTGCGGGCCTGGGTGCTCTCCGCCACCGGCCGGCTGATCGCCGGGTCCGGCGTGGGCGGTCCCGCCCCGGCGCCGGAGACCTGCGCGGCGCTGGCCGCCGAGCATCTGGCGGCGGTGCGCGCCGGACGCCGCAGCCCGCACCGGGTGGTGCTCGACGGCGTGCGGTACTCCCTGTTCCCGGTGGACGGCGCCGGGCGCGCGCCGGACGCCGAGCGGGATGTGCGCGAGACGGTGCTCTCCGACTGGCTGCTGGCCGTCGAGGCGGACGCGGGCGAGTGGCCCGAGGAGCGGCGCGACCTGCTCCAGGGCGTCACCCAGCTGATCTCCGTGGAGCGCGACCGCCGCGACGCGGCCCGTACGGTACGGCGACGGCTCGCGCAGGAGGTGCTGGAACTGGTGCAGTCGGGCGCCCCGCCCGCCGAGATCGCCGCCCGCCTCCGGGTCGCCGCGCCGGTGCTGCTGCCCGGCCTGGGCGCGGCCCCGCACTGGCAGGTGGTGGTGGCCCGCGTCGAGTGGGACGGCGGCGAGGTGCCGGGCGGGCCGGTGGCGCAGCGGCTGCTGGAGGAGATCCTCGTCGATCCGCGCACGACCGGACCCGAGCCGTCCGACCGGATGGCCGTGGCGCACACCGGGGACGAGGCGGTGGCGCTGGTCCCGCTCCCGGCGGTCGCCGCCGATCACGACGGCACCGGCGGCGGCCTGCTCGCCGACGAACTGCTGCGCTCGGTCGGCGAACCGCTCACGGCGGGTCTGGACGGCGACGGCCGCCTCACCCTCGGGGTCAGCGCGGCCGTGCACTCCGCCGAGGGGCTGCGCGGGGCGCTGGAGGAGGCCCGGCACGCCCGCCGGGTCGCCGCCGCCCGCCCCGGCCGGGTCTGCGCGGCCGGGCACCAGGAACTCGCCTCGCACGTCCTGCTGCTCCCGTTCGTCCCCGACGACGTCCGGCGTGCCTTCACCGCCCGGCTGCTCGACCCGCTCCAGGAGTACGACCGCCGCCACCGCGCGGAGCTGATCCCGACCCTGGAGGCATTCCTCGACTGCGACGGCTCCTGGACCCGCTGCGCGGCGCGACTTCACCTGCACGTCAACACGTTGCGCTACCGGGTGGGCCGTATCGAGCAGTTGACAGGACGGGACCTGTCCCGACTGGAGGACAAACTGGACTTCTTCCTGGCCCTGCGCATGAGTTGAGGCATCGCGGGGCGCGTGACGCGGTGGCCGTGCCACGACCGCGCCCCGCCCCTTTGTGAATTCTTTCACCCACCCCCTTGGCCCGGCCCGTCACTTGGTGCTGGAATGCCGCCACCACTCAACGGCTCGATGGCGTGCATGGGGAGGGCAACGTGGCGCATTCCGCCATGTCTGGTTCTGGAACGACCGCCGGTGACGATCCGCTCCAGACCGCGGTGTGGCGCTTGCGCTCACGGGCGTGCTGGGCCGACGCGGCGGCCCTGCTGCCCGCCGACACCCCCGCCGGGTCGCTCCAGCGGGCGGGGCTGCTGGTCGAACGGTGCCTGTACACCGAGCGGTTCTGGCCGGAGGCGGAGGACGCGCTGCGCACGGCGGAGGCGGTCGCCCACACCGACGAGGAACGCGGCGCGGCGGCCTGCGAGCGCGGCCAGCTGGCGTACACCTCCACGCTGCACGGCATACGGGACCGCGCCGACGAGGCACGCGCCGCGCTCGGCCGGGCCGCTGCCATGATCCCGCCCGGCTCGGCGGCCCGCGCCCTGCTGGACTTCCGCCGGGGCCTGCTCGCGGAGAACCTCACCCGCTCCCCGCAGGCCGCCCGCGCCGCCTACCGCCGCGCCCACGCGGGCGCCACCGCCCACGCCGACCCGCTGCTGCTCTCGTTCACCTGGCGCCATCTCGCCGGACTCGCCCTGCGCGAGGGCGAGTTGCACGAGGCCCGGCAGGGTTTCGCCGAGTCCCTCCGCATCCGCGAGGAGCTCGGGTATCTGGTGGGTACGGCGCCCGCTCTGGCGTCCCTCGCCGACGCGGAGTCCGAGCCGGAGGCGAGCCGGCTCCGTGAGGAGGCGCGGCGGCTCCACCGGCTCCTGGGCGGCATTCCCACCTGGCTGAGCCGGCACCTGCCGCTGGAGCCACCGGAGGCGGAGTCGGCGTAGCCGGACCCCTGCGGCCCTGTACGGGTCCCCGCGCAGCCCGGCCGGGGAACTCTCCTCCGGAGGGCGCGCGGTGCCGGTGTCCGGCCCGCGGATTCGGTGCTCGGCGCGGATCGCAGCGTCCCTGGAGGCCCCGGCGGCCGTCTCAGGGGAGCCGTGTCCCGGCATGGCCCGTGCCGGGCAGGGATTCGGCTCGTATCAGCCAGCTTCGGGAGGGGCCGCGGCGTTCCCGGGGCTGGACGGTGAAGGGCCAGTCGGCGTGAGTGGCGTCCGGCTCGCCGGGTTCCCGGACGTCGGTGGGCCGCCAGCCACGCGCGGTCAGATAGTCCTCGGGCTCGTCGGTGCCGAACAGCCACGGAGTACCGTCCGCCTCCAGGCCGCGGCGGAACTCACGGGAGAAGGGGCTGCGCAACAGGGCCTGGCTGACGAGGTCCACGGCGAGCCGACTGCCGGGAGCCGACGCCGAGCCGAGCGTGCGCAGCACACCGTCCGCCTGGTCCGGCGTGAGGAAGAACATCAGCCCCTCGACGATCCACAGCACCGGTCGCGTCCGGTCGAACCCCGCCTCCTCCAGCGTCGGCAGCCAGGGTCCGCGCAGGTCGGCCGCGACCTCGCGGCGGGTCACCCGCGGCCGGGCATCGAGCCCCGCCAGCCGTCGGCGCTTCTCGGCCAGCAGGGCGGGGAGGTCCACCTCGTACACGGTGGCCTCGTCGGGCCAGTCGAGCCGGAACGCCCGGGTGTCCATGCCCGCGGCGACGAGGACGACCTGCCGGACGGCGCCGTCGGCGAGGGTCCGCCGGACAGTGTCGTCCAGGTAGCGCGTGCGGATGGCGATGAACGCGGTCAGGCCGCCGCCCCGGTTCTTCTCCAGCAGTTCGAAGCCGCGCGGCGCGGCCAGCGTCCGGGCGTAGGGGTCCAGGAAGGCGGCCCGGTCGCCCCGTTCGGTCTCCAGGGCCCGTGCGGCGGCCGTCCACTGGGCCGTGTACGAGACCGCTTCCATGCTGTGGGTCCTCCGAATCGTCAAGCGGTGGTGAAGAAGGCCCGCTGGATGGCGGACAGGCTCTGGAAGTCCTTCAGGTCGATGGTGTCGAAGTCGATCTCCGCGCCGGTGGCGTTCTCGATGACGTAGACGAGTTCGACGAAGCTCAGCGAGTCCACCAGCCGGGTGCGGACGAGGTCCTCGTCGGGACCGATGCGGGCGCGTTCGGGGTGCCGGCTCAGAATCCAGTTCCGGACCACGTCGATTCCGTCGTTCACGGTCAAGGTGCGCTCCGCTCCTCGGAGTCCGGGGCCGTGAGCGCGACCGCCACGGCACAGGGTTCGTCATGGGTGATGGAGACGGAGACCGAGCCGATCCCGGCGCCGCGGGCCAGCGCGGCGGCCCGGCCGCTCAACCGCACCCAGGGCGCGCCGCTTTCGGCGCGCAGGATCTCGATGCCCTGCCAGGGCACGGTCTCCCCGGTGGCGTGGAACAGCTTGAACACCGCCTCCTTCGCGGCCAGTCGGCCGGCGATGCCCGGGACGTCCGGCTCGTCGCCGTCGAGGAGGAGACGCCGCTCGTCCGCGCTGAGCATGCGGCCGGCCAGCAGCCCGCCGCCCAGCAGGGCGCGTACGCGGGTGAACGGGACCATGTCGATGCCGATCCGGCCGGGTGCGGTCACCGGAGCGCTCCCGCGGCGGCGCGCACCGCCTCCGTCGCGCGGGCCGCCGTGCCGTGGGCGTCCAGCAGGACGGCGACCCAGCGTTCCAGGCCGAAGGCGACGCAGGAGGTGTAGGCGTACTCGGAGGTGCCCGCGAGCCGGATGCGGCAGCGTTCGCCGAAGAAGTTGCGGTGCGTGTTGACCGAGGCGAGGGCGAGGTCCCCGAACCGGAACTCGTGTTTGACCGGGCTGAGCCGGGACATCAGGGCACGCGCGCCGTCCCGTGCGAAGAAGGGGTCCGACGCGGCTTCCCGGGCGAGTCCGAGCCCCAGCGCGGCCCCGAACGCCGTGATCCGTTCCCCGGCCCGGTCCAGCAGCCGCTGCGTGTGCTCGTAGGAGCCGAGTGCGACGGTCTCCCGCATCTGGAAGGCGGCCTGGCGGCGCAGGGGCACGTAGTGGTCCTCGTTGCGGAAGCACCATTGGACCATCGTGAGGACGGTGTCCCCCGCGAGTTCGGAGTCCTCGTGGAACAGATACGCGCCGAGGCACGCGGAGTGCGGGAGGCCGAACCTGGCCGTTCCCAGGTCGGTGGTCGCGGGCGGGGGCTCTCCCTCGGTGACGCTCAGCGGAGCGGCGAGGAAGGCGAGTTGGGGGAAGTTCTGGTAGACGTCGAACTTCTCCAGGTCGGCCACGCCGTACAGCGGGGGCACGACGATCTCGCGCGCTCCTTCGGCGCGGGCCCAGCCGGTGAACCCGGCGTCCAGCGCGCGCAGGAGTTCGGTGCGGTCGGGGTCCAGGATGTCCGGCCGGTCCGTGGGCCGTTCGCGGGCGGGGGTCGGTTTCATCGCAGGAGGCCCGTCCTTTCGAGGTACGTCCGCGTCCGGTGGAACACGCTCCGCTCCAGCTCGGCGCGCTCCGGGGAGTCCAGCAGCTTCCGGCGCACCCCCAGCGGGTCGTCGAGTCCGGCGTCCCGGTAGACCCGCGGGTTGTAGAGCGACTCGAAGCTGTACGTCATGTAGCGGCGCACGTAGGCCGCCACGGCGTCGAGCTCCCCCTCGTCGGCGGTGCGCCGTACGTCCTCGAAGAGCAGGCCGACGAGTTCGCGGCCGAAGGCGATGTGCCGCGACTCGTCCTGGTGGTGGATGCGGTTGATCGCCCGGACGGTGTCGTGCAGCCGGGTGTCGCGTGCCATGAGGGAGTTGAAGTGGTCAACGAGTTCCTCGAAGACCAGGATGCGCACGAACACCAGCAGGCTCTCGGTCTCCTTCCGTTGCGGTGCGGCGCGTTCCCCGGCCGGCTGCTGCCGGTAGATGCGGCCGCCGTAGCGCAGGCAGAACTCCGCGAAGAACCACATGTGTTCGTTCTCCTCACCGATGAAGTGGTGGAAGAACCGCGACGGCTCCTCGTAGCCGCTGGTGTGGATGCGGCGGGTGACCTCGATGAGGAGGTCCCGGATGCCGTGGACGTTCAGGCTGTAGAAGTTCAGGCTCTCGTACTTGGAGAGGGCGCGCAGTTGGGCCTCGGACAGTCCGGCCGCCACCGCAGTGCCGTGCGTGGTGGTCAGTTCCGGACTCATCCACCACATGTCGTCGGGCAGGCTGTCCGGCCACTCCAGGAGCCGGTAGGGGTTGTAGTAGTCGTCCACGGCCTTGGTGCTGAGTCGGTCGAGCACGTGCTGGAACCGGTCCCGGCTGTCGTTCACTCCGGGGTGTCCTCTCATCTGGTCCTACCTGCGGTCGTTCGGCACGTCGGTGTCGGGTGCGGCCCGCGGTCCGGCGGCGCGCCGGATGCGCAGGCGCGGCTCCAGGTCCAGGTAGAGCCCCGCCACCGCCTTCTCGGGTGAGGACGGCATCGAGTTCAGCGCCTCGTCGTGTCCGGCGAGGACACCGGCGCGCGGGCCGTGGCCGCCGGGCCGCCGCATGCGGGCGGCCACCTTGTCCAGCGCCTCCCCGCCGTCCCGGCTGTCGTCCAGGTCCTCGACGCCGGTGACGATGTGCAGGAAGGACTCGTAGAGGTTGAGCATGTGCCGTTCGCGCCGGGTGAGTTTGTCCGCCTCGAAGAACTGCGACTCGCGGTTGTAGCTCTTGTAGAAGAACGACACGACGACCAGCAGGCGTTCGTAGGACTGGCGGTACGCCCGCTCGAAGAACGCGGTGGCCTCGTCCTCCGCCAACTCGCCCGTGAGGACGGCACCGATGGCGGCGGCGGCCAGCAGGGCGCTGAACATCGCCAGGTGCACGCCGGTGGAGAGCAGCGGGTCGAGAAAGCAGGCGGCGTCGCCGATCAGCAGGCAGCCGGGCAGGGCGAAGCGGTCGGCGGTGTACGAGTAGTCCTGCTCGACCCGGAACCCGGACACCCGCTCGGCGCCCTCTGTCATCGCGGCGATGCGCGGGGCCCGCGCCAGCGCGTCGGCGTATACGGCGTCGATGCCGCCGAGCCGGTCCCGTTCCCGCTGCCACACGCTCTTCTTGGCGACCAGGCCGATCGAACGCGTGCCGTCCCCGAGCGGGATCGCCCAGAACCAGCCGTACGGCACCGAGCAGACGGCGATCGCGCCCGCCGGCCCCCGGTCCAGCGGGGCGGTCCCGCGCCAGTAGGACCAGACGGCGATGTTCCGGAAGGCTTCCTGGTACTGCCGGCTGCCGAGGTGGCCGGTGGCCATGACGCCGGTCCGGCCGGAGGCGTCCACCAGGAAGTCGAAGCCGATCTCCCCGCTCTCGGAGCGGTCCCCGGCGCGTCTCCAGCGTGCGCTCACCGGGCGGCCGTCGCGGAACTCGACACCGGTGACCCTGACGCCCTGCCGTACGTCCACTCCGAGTTCGGCGGCGTGGTCGAGGAGGATCTCGTCGAACTCGGAACGCGTCACCTGGTAGGCGTGGCGGCCCGCACCGGTCAGGTGGTGGAAGTCGAGGTTCCAGTTCTCCGGGCCCCACTCGAAGTAGGCTCCCTCCTTGCGGACGAACCCGGCCCTGTCGATCTTCTCGCGCACGCCCAGCAGGTCGAGCACCGGGAGGACCGAGGGCAGCAGGGACTCCCCGATGTGGTAGCGCGGGAAGACCGCGCGCTCCAGCAGCACGACCCGCACGCCCTGCCTGGCCAGGAGTCCGGCGACCGTGCTGCCCGCCGGGCCGCCGCCGATGACCAGCACCTGTGTGTGCTCCTCCATGTCGCTCCTCGATCGGGACGGGCCGGGACGCCGGCCTCCGGGTGCGATGTGGTGTACGAGAGTCTCTCCCCCACACGAGATGGACGGCAGAAACGGTTCAGCAGGTCCGGGATTCCCCGCCACGCGAGGGGCTGTGTGATGATCGGCGGCACGCCGGCGGTGGTGGTGGTCACGCGGCTCCGGACGGCCCTTCCCGACGCCTGGTCCCGGCCCTGTCCGGAGCACCGGAACCCTCAAGCGACACGGAATCGAGTTGCTCATGACTGGTCGGGGCGCACAGCCCGCACGCGATCCCGCACTGCCCGGACGGCTGTTCGGGGCGGAGCTGGAGTCTCTGGTGCCAGTGTTGCGGGAGTGCCCCGATGCCGGCTTCGGCAGACCGGTCGCCGCGTGTCCGGGCTGGACGGTACGGGACGTGCTCGCGCACTGCTCGGGCGATCTCACCCAGGTCGTCAACGGCGACTTCGGCGACGACCTGGGCTCGCCCGAGGCCAACGAGCGCGACATCGCCGCCCGTGCGGACTGGCCGCACACCCGGATCGTGGACGAACTGGAGCACGGCCTGCGGCACGCGGGCCCGGCCGTCGCGGCGGCCGGGGGTCCACTGGACAAGGTCGCGCTCGGTGTGTGGCTGCACGGAGGAGACGTGCGCGACACGCTCGGTGTCCCCGGCGCGTACGACGGCCCCGGTCTGCCGGACGCGCTGGCCCTGCTGTCCCGGCTCACCCACGAACGCGGCCGTCCGCTCGTGCACGCCTGCTTCGACGGTGCCGGGGCCCCCTTCGTCCTCGGGGCCCCGGCTCCCGGCGTCCGGCCGGTCCGCTTCCACGGCGACGCCCCCACCCTGATCCGCCTCTGCTCCGGCCGCGCCACGCATGCCACGTACGAGTTGTCCGGCGGGGTGGCGGAGGCGCTGAACATGTTCGGCTGAGGGGACCGGCCGCCGCGGGTCGGGTCAGGCGCGGGCGGGGGGCGCGGGTGTAGGTGCAGGCGGGGGTCGGGAGTCGGGAGTCGGGAGTCGGCGGGACAATGCGTCAGGACTCCAAGACCCTTGATCCGCACGGCAGTCCGCACCGGCTCACAGCCAGCCGTCGAGCACCGCCACGAAGCACTCGAAGTCGTTCCGGTGCAGGGTGTGGCCCGCTCCGGCGAGGGTGCGGATCTCGAAGCCGCTCCGGGACAGTTCGGCTGCCTCCGCGGGTGGCACCAGGTAGCTGGGGCCGGGGAGCACGACCAGCGACGGCAGCCAGCGACGGCAGGTCAACACCGACGACCCGGTACCCGCGTGCGGCGAGTTCCGGTCCCACGCGGCGCCGGGTGCGGTGGTCGGACATGGCTCCGTGCACCAAGCACGGGGGTACGCGCCCCGGCGCCCCAGGCATGGGTGGGCAGCCTCATACGCGGCCCCTTGCGGTGCGATGTCGGGCTGACCATTGGCGTCAACTGATCTGTCAAGAAGCCGAATCGCCCGGCCGCCGGGCCCGTGCTCTCGAAGGCACCGGACCCGGCGCGGCCGAACCGCGCGAACCGGGACCGCCCCGCGCCAGGGCGGGACCCACCCGCGCGGACCGGCAGGGACCGAGCAACTCCCCCTTGGGACGCGGGCGTCACCGCGAGCGGCGACCATGCGGTGGCCGCCGTGAACCCCCCGCTCAGCCGCCGGCGAAATGCTCGGCCACCAGCGAGGCAACCGCGTCCGCGTCCCGGTCGATCAGCGCGTCCAGCAAAGCCAGATGCTCCCCCGCGTCGGCGACCAGTTCCGCCCGGCACATCCGCGAAGCGCCCCCCGTGAGGGGCAGTTGGGCCCGCCGCAGCAAGTCCTCCGCGATACCGACCAGTTGGCGGTTGCCGGAGAGCCCCAGGACGGCGCGGTGGAAGGCCCGGTCGGACTCGGCGTAGGTGGCGGGACACCCGCTGGACGCCGCACGCAGCGTCTCCTCCGCCAGGGGCCGCAACTCCACCCACCGCTCGACCGGCACGGTCCGCGCCAGCCGCAGCATCACCGGCACCTCGATGAGGCTCCGCACCTCGGCCAGTTCCGCCAACTCCCGCTCACCGCGCTGGAGTACCCGAAACCCCCGGTTGGGCACGACCTCGACGGCCCCGTCCAGGGCGAGCTGCTGCATGGCCTCGCGGACGGGCGTGGCGGACACCCCGAATCGCTCCCCGAGCGCGGGCGCGGAGTACACCTCGCCGGGTGTCAGTTCGCCCGTCACCAGCGCCGTGCGCAACGCGTCGAGGATCTGCCCGCGCACGGAGGAACGCCGTACGGCGACACGCGGCCGGGGCAACGGCAGTTCGGCGTGGGTGTGCTCGCCCCGCGCACCGGCCCCCGCGTCGTCGTGGGCCCCGGACCGCGCGACCGGCACGCCGCGCCCCTGCCCCTGCGCGGGCACGCGAGCCGCTCCCTCGGCGCCCCACACATCACCGGGGGCCGCCGCACCGACAGAACCGGGGTAACCCCGGGCACCCTGCTTCACGGCTCTCCTCCGGCTTGTCGGCACATGGGTCATTAAACGGGGGGTTGTCGCTTGTACGTCAAGCACGATAGGCGGCCAAGGCGGCAGTTCAAACTCCCGACGAGGGGGGTAAGGTAAGCCTTACCTGCGAAAGCCAGTCCGCGATCAAGGATCGGTGGTTCCGCCATGCCCGCTGCGGCCTCGCCGCTCACCGCCGCGTACGCCCGTCTCTCCGAGGTGTGCTCCGGCTTCCTCTCCGTCGAGGTGCTGGACCCGGCCGACCCGCAGCCGCGCACCGGCGACTGGGTCGATGCCGCAGGTCTGGCGGCCGGAGGCGCGGAGCTGGACGCCTTCCTCGCCTGGGACGCCGCGCAGGTGCTGCGGGACTACGGACAGCCCGCCCGCCCGGACGTGGTCGCCAGCTTCGCCCTGCACCGCTACGCCTGGCCGGCCTGCCTGATGATCACCGCGCCCTGGTTCCTGGAGCGCCGGGTCCCCCGCCTCCCCGTGACGCACCTCTCGTACGACCGGACGGCCGGGCGCATGGCGGTGCGCCCCGGCTCCTTCGCCTGTCTGCCGGACGACCCGGCCGCCGGACTGCCCGGCGCGGTCGTGGTCCCGGACGAGGAGGCGCTGCGCGCCGAGGTCCGGACGGCCGTGGCCGACCATCTGGAACCGGTGCTGGCCGCTTTCGGGCCGCGCATGCGGCGGCGCGGGCGCGCACTGTGGGGCATGGCCACGGACGAGATCGTCGAGAGCCTCTGGTACGTCGCCGGGCGACTCGGCGAGACCGAGGAGGCGCGGGCGATGCGCGAGCTGGAGCGGCTGCTGCCCGGCTCGACGCGGCCGTACGTCGGCTCGGCCGCGTTCCGCGAGCTGCGGGGTCCGGACGGGCGGGCGGTCGCCACCCGCGACCGGGTGAGCTGCTGCATGTTCTACACCCTGCGTCCGGAGGACACCTGCGCCTCCTGCCCGCGCACCTGTGACGCCGACCGGATCACCGGGACGACGGCCGCCGCGGCGGCTTGACCGGCCGTCAGGTCACGGGCGGTACCCCGTCCGGGCTAAGATCATCGGGATCGGACCGCCCGTCGGGGGTCGGGGGACGCACCATGTCTCCGCCCGCCTCGGCACGCGCTCGGGGAACCACCCGTACGGGTAGTCTTATTCGAACTCAACTCCCGCTCCTCACGCGGCAGTTCGAGCAGAACGTCGCCCTGGGCATCCCCTTGCACCTCCTTGGCGGCCTCTTGCCCCGAAACCCCCTGAGGCCCGTCGGGAGTGGGCCACTATGGCGGGCGTTACGCCCTATCCCAATGCAAGGGACCCCTGATGAGACTGACCGACATATCGCTGAACTGGCTGCTTCCTGGCGCCGTACTGCTCCTGGGGATGCTGGCGGCGGTGGCGGTGCTCGCGCGCGGAAAGCGCTCCTCCGGGGAGAACACGGACGACTCCTGGGAGCGCAGCGAGGAACGCCGCCGACGCAAGGAGGCCGTCTACGGCACCGCTTCCTACGTCCTCCTCTTCTGCTGTGCGGCGGTGGCAGCGGCCCTGTCCTTCCACGGTCTGGTCGGCTTCGGCGAGCAGAACCTGGGACTGACCGACGGCTGGCAGTATCTGGTGCCGTTCGGCCTGGACGGCGCGGCCATGTTCTGTTCCGTCCTCGCGGTGCGGGAGGCCAGCCACGGTGACGCGGCACTCGGCTCCCGGATACTCGTGTGGCTGTTCGCGGCGGCGGCTGCCTGGTTCAACTGGGTGCACGCCCCGCGCGGCCTCGGCCACGACGGCGCGCCGCAGTTCTTCTCCGGCATGTCCTTGTCGGCGGCGGTGCTGTTCGACCGGGCGCTGAAGCAGACCCGCCGGGCCGCGC
This sequence comes from Streptomyces corallincola, assembly GCF_019104725.1. Classification (GTDB taxonomy): domain Bacteria; phylum Actinomycetota; class Actinomycetes; order Streptomycetales; family Streptomycetaceae; genus Streptomyces; species Streptomyces corallincola. The sequence continues at coordinate 97,804 of NZ_JAHRXF010000020.1, forward strand.
TGCGCGAACAGGGCCTGGTACCGCGTCCGTTGCCGCAGATCCGCATCGTGCGCTGGATGCGGGCGCCCCGCGAGACCTACCACGCCTGGTCGCTCATGCTGCTGGAGAACGTGCGCAGCCTGGACGAGGCGGTCGAGGAAGTACGCGACGACAAGCGGCAGAAGGAGCAGGCCCGGCAGCACCGGCGCGATCAGCAGCGCGTGGAGCGCGCGCAGTTGAAGGCGATCAGCCGGGGCCACCGCGGTTTCGTGGGCCGGGGTGCCGCCCGGCAGGTGGAGGTGCAGGCGGTGGAGCGCGGTCCGGCGCCCGCCTCTGCGGAGCCTGCCATATCCGCGCCGGAACAACTGCCCGTACGCTCCCGGCCCTCTCTTCAGCCGGTCCGCAAGGGGACTGACGCCGTCACCGTCGATCTCACCGCCGAGGACGACACGGCGGCGCTCCCCCGGCTGGACTCGCTGGAGCGCAAACTGAAGGATCTGGAGCAGCAGTTCGGCTAGGCCCCGGTGGTATCAGGGGTGTTCAGGGAGTGAGGGCTCGGCCACTACGGCCGGGCCCTCGCTCCGTTTCGCCAAGTCCCCTTGCGCGCACAGCGGATGAGTTTCCTGTGCCGGATGAGTGCCGTACGGCGGATGGGACCCGGACGTCGGACGGGCCCCATGCGTCGGATGACCGGATGTCCGCGGGCGCGCCACTCAGGCCGCCTCCGCCCCCAGCTCGAACCACACCGACTTGCCCGCCCCGTGCGGCCGTACGCCCCACGCGTCCGCGAGGGACTCCAGCAGCAGGAGTCCCCGGCCGCCGGTGTCCTCGGCGGCCACCGGGACGCGGGGCAGCGGCCGGCGGGGCACGAAGTCCCGTACCTCGACGCGCAGTCCGTGCTCCGAGACGACGGCGATCAGCACCGCGTCGTCGTCGGTGTGGACGAGCGCGTTGGTGACCAGTTCGCTGGTGAGCAGTTCGGCTATGTCGGAGCGGCCCGGCCGCCCCCAGTGCCGGAGCAGCTCGCGCAGTTCGCGGCGTGCCTCGGGCACCGCCGCCAGGTCCGCGCGGCCCAGTCTCCGTCTGAGCTGGGGCGCGTGTCCCCGCTCCGTCGTCGTGTCGGCCTCGTCCCCCGCCTGGGCCGAGGAGGCCCCTGCGGCAACCGGGCCGCCCCCTCGTGCCTGACCTCTCATGACCCCCGCCCGCACGGTCTTCCCCCGCCTCTTCTGGTCGAACAGGTTCACGGGAATCCATGCCCAACGGGTCGGTGGCCAGTCATGGCCCCCGGGCGACGACCGGTCTTCGGCCACCGCCGCCCGCGCCGCCGTACGGTGTCCCACGGCGCCCCACGGCGAGGCCGCCCCGCTCGCGGGCGGACGGCGACCCTTGGCAGCCATCCGTGCACGCGCCGTCACCACTCGGGAAACTGGCCGGAAGTCGTCGGCCGGAGGCACGAATTCCGGCCTCCGGCCGAGGGACCGACAGATCCGACCGGCAGATACGAACGGCACAGGCGACGACCGGCACCTGCGCGGCGAATCTCAGGGACGCGGCACGTTGCGCACGTTGGAGCGGGCCATCTGGAGCATCCGGCCGACACCGCCGTCGAGCACCATCTTGGAGGCGGACAGCGCGAACCCGGTGACCATCTCGGCACTGATCTTCGGCGGGATGGACAGCGCGTTCGGGTCGGTCACCACGTCCACCAGCGCCGGACCCTTGTGGCTGAAGGCGTCCTTGAGCGCGCCGGGCAGGTCCTTGGGCTTCTCCACCCGCACCCCGTAGGCACCGCAGGCGCGCGCGACGGCCGCGAAGTCGGGGTTGCGGTTGGTGGTGCCGTACGACGGCAGACCCGCGACCAGCATCTCCAACTGGACCATGCCCAGCGAGGAGTTGTTGAAGACGACGACCTTGACCGGCAGGTCGTACTGGACCAGCGTGAGGAAGTCGCCCATCAGCATGGCGAATCCGCCGTCACCGGAGATGGAGACCACCTGCCGGTTGCGGTCGGTGAACTGGGCGCCGATCGCCATCGGCAGCGCGTTGGCCATCGAGCCGTGCGAGAACGAACCGATGATCCGGCGGCGGCCGTTGGGCGAGATGTAGCGCGCGGCCCACACGTTGCACATACCGGTGTCCACGGTGAACACGGCGTCGTCGGCGGCGACTTCGTCCAGCACCGAGGCGACGTACTCGGGGTGGATCGGGACGTGCTTCTCGACCTTGCGGGTGTACGCCTTGACCACGCCCTCCAGGGCGTCGGTGTGCTTCTTCAGCATCCGGTCGAGGAAACGCCGGTCGGTCTTCTCCTTGACCCTCGGGATCAGACAGCGCAGCGTCTCGCGCACATCGCCCCACACCGCGAGGTCCAGCCGGGAGCGCCGCCCCAGCACCTCGGGCCGTACGTCCACCTGCGCGATCTTCACGTTGTCCGGCAGGAACGCGTTGTACGGGAAGTCGGTGCCGAGCAGGATCAGCAGGTCGCACTCGTGGGTCGCCTCGTAGGCCGCGCCGTAGCCGAGCAGACCGCTCATGCCCACGTCGTACGGATTGTCGTACTGAATCCACTCCTTGCCGCGCAGCGCGTGGCCCACCGGGGACTTCACGCGTCCGGCGAACTCCATCACCTCGGCGTGCGCCCCGGCCGTGCCGCTGCCGCAGAACAGGGTGACCCGCTGGGCCCGGTCGATCAGATCGACCAGCTTGTCGATCTCCTCGTCACCGGGCCGCACCGTGGGCCGGGAGGTGACCAGCGCGCTCTGCAGCGGCTTCTCCGGACCGGGCTGGGCAGCCACGTCACCGGGGAGCGTGACCACGCTGACCCCGCGCCGCCCGACCGCGTGCTGAATGGCGGTCTGGAGCAGCCTCGGCATCTGCTGGGGGCTGGAGATCATCTCGCTGTAATGGCTGCACTCCTGGAACAGCCGGTCGGGATGGGTCTCCTGGAAGTAGCCGAGGCCGATCTCGCTGGACGGGATCTGCGAGGCGAGCGCCAGCACCGGCGCCATCGACCGGTGCGCGTCGTAGAGGCCGTTGATGAGGTGCAGGTTGCCCGGCCCGCAGGAACCGGCGCACGCCGCGAGATTGCCGGTGACCTGGGCCTCGGCACCGGCGGCGAAGGCGGCGGTCTCCTCGTGGCGGACATGGATCCAGTCGATGTCGGAGCTCCGGCGGACCGCGTCCACGACCGGGTTGAGGCTGTCCCCGACGACGCCGTAGAGCCGGCGCACGCCGGCGCGGACGAGGATATCGACGAACTGCTCGGCTACGTTCTGCTTGGCCATAGGATCGTCTGCCCCTTCGGTCTGCTCGGATACCGGCACTCCTCCTCCCCATGAGGCCACACACGCGCCGGTTACGCCTCCCAAACGGCCGCCGCCGTCCGGTCGTCCGCGTACCCCTTGACCCGCACCTGCGCGTCCGCGAGGAACCCGGCGAGACCCGGCGGGGTACGGCCGGACCAGTGACGGGCCAGATGCGCGCGGAGCGCGGGCTCGCCGCGCAGCGGCTCCGCGAGACCGGCGGTGGTCAGCACCAGCACATCACCCGGCCGGGCGGGCGCGGCCCGGAACCGGAACGGCGGACGGGGCGGCGGGAGCGCCGGTTCGTACGGGCTCGGCGGGGTCGGGATGCCGAGGTCCATCGTGAGCCGGTCCCCCTCCGGGGTCTCGGCGGGCAGCGCGGCCGGGTCGGTGACGGCGGGGAGCGGGGGCTCCACGTCGTCCCAGGCTCCGTCCCGCAGCCGGAACAGGCCGCCGTCGCCCACCCCGAAGAAGACACGGGTACGGCAGTCCGGGTCGGCGGGCAGCAGCAGACAGCGCAGCGTCGCCGTGTACGCCTCGGGGTCGAGGCCGCGTCCGCCCGCGTCGGCACGGAGCTGCCCCAGGGCGCGGTCGGTCAGGCGTTGCAGGCCCGCCTTGAGCTCACCGCGCCGGGCCGCCGCGAGGTCCTCGACGAGCCGCCCGTGGCTGCGGCCGACCGCGGCCGCGATCAACCGGCACGCCTCGGCCGCCGCGAGATGCGCGCCGGGCGTGCCCCGCGCCCCGGTGGCCACCGCGACCAGCACCAGCGCCGCCTCCCCCGTCCCGAACCGCGCCGTCAGCAGCGCGTCCCGGCGCGACTCCCCCCGGTACCGCGCCGAGTCCCCGCGCATCGACACCGCCCGCACCGTGCACGCCCCGTACCGGGCGCCGTCCAGCACGGTGTCCGGCACGAGTTCGTCCAGCGCCTCGACGTCGGCGGCGGGCAGGGCGGTG
>NZ_JAHRXF010000021.1 GCF_019104725.1 Streptomyces corallincola
CCGCCCGCCGTCAAGCCCGAGATCCACGCCCGCGACGGCTTCGAGGTGGACCACCAGGAGGACGAGGACCTCCCCCCGGTCTTCACCACCGTCCCCACCAAGCAGCGGATCGTCTTCCTCACCATCGACGACGGCTCCGAGAAGGACCCCCGGTTCCTCCAGATGATGCGGGACCTGAAGGTGCCGTACACCTCGTTCCTCAGCAACTACCTCGTCAAGGACGACTACGGGTACTTCCGCAAGGCCCAGTCCTACGGCAACACCCTGGACAACCACACCCTGCACCACCCCTACCTGCCCGCCCTCTCCTACGACGAGCAGCGGCACGAGATCTGCGACATGCAGGACATCATGGAGAAGCAGTTCGGCAAGCGCCCGAAGGTCCTGCGCCCGCCGTACGGCAACTACAACCAGGACACCCTGCGCGCCGCCAAGTCCTGCGGGATCAAGTACGCCCCCATCTGGAACGAGGAGGTGTACGTGGACCACTGGGAGTACCGCGAGGACGACAAGCGCATCCGCAACGGCGACATCGTCCTCACGCACTTCCGGGGCACGTCCGACTGGGACGGCACGATGGTGGACGACATGCGGCGCTTCCTCGACAAGGTGACCGGTGAAGGCTTCGCCGTGGCCCGCCTGGAGGACTACCTGTGATCCGCCGGGATCGGCCGCGCCCACCGGCGCCCCGCCGGGCCGGGAGCCGGGGACGGAAGCGGGCGGCCACGGCCGCCGTCGCCGCCGTCCTCGCCCCGGCCCTGCTGCTCGCGGGCTGCGCCCAGTCGGTCGATCCCATCGAACGTCTCGGCCGACGGGCGGCCCAGGGGGTACGGCCGCCCGCGCCCGAGGACGCCTACCGCCGCTGGGGCCTGGCCGCGCCGCTCGCCGCCCCGCCCGGCCGCCCGGCCGCCGGACCCGCCGCGCACACCGCCGCCGCCCCGCGCGTGCTGGACCACGTGGACACCGCCGACCGGGTCGTCTTCCTCACCTACGACGACGGCGCCGAACGCGACACCGAGTTCGTGGACATGGTCCGCGAACTGCGGCTCCCGGTCAGCCTGTTCCTCACCGACGGCGTCGTCGGCCCCGGCTACGGCCACTTCGCGGCGCTGCGCGCGGTCGGCGCCCAGATCGAGAACCACACCTTCGACCACGCCGCGCTGCGCGGACTGCCGTACGCCGGGCAGCGCGCCGAGATCTGCGGCCAGCAGGACAAGCTCAGGGCCCGTTTCGGCCTGCGCCCCCGGCTGCTCCGGCCGCCCTACGGCAGGTACGACACCACCACCCTGCGCGCCGCCGCCGACTGCGGGATCTCCGCGCTGGTGCTCTGGCGCGCCGCGCTCACCGGCGGCGGGCTCGCCTTCGCGCACGGCGAACAGCGGCTGCGGCCCGGCGACATCGTGCAGATGGGACCCGACGGCGCGGTCGGCGCCCCGCTCCGAGACCGCACCGTGCGGCTGCTGCGCCGGGTGCAGGCGGAGGGGCTGACGGTGGGCCGCCTGGAGGACTACCTCTGAGGGCGGCGCGGGCCCGCCGGACGGGCTCCGGCGCACGACGCGCCGTACTGCATTGGCACTCCGCTTGACCGAGTGCTAATCGCGGCCATAGTCTCGGCTCTGGCACTCGGCAGATGAGAGTGCCAAACAGCGACGGGCAGTTCCGGCACCCGCGACGACGGGACCACCGGTCGCCACCTCAGACAGTTAACCCCGTGAGATCTCCGAAGGGGGAGGTCGGATCGTGACGACCGCCAGCTCCAAGGTTGCCATCAAGCCGCTTGAGGACCGCATCGTGGTCCAGCCGCTCGACGCCGAGCAGACCACGGCCTCCGGCCTGGTCATCCCGGACACCGCGAAGGAGAAGCCCCAGGAGGGTGCTGTCCTCGCCGTCGGTCCGGGTCGCTTCGAGAACGGCGAGCGCCTGCCGCTCGACGTCAAGGTCGGCGACGTCGTGCTCTACAGCAAGTACGGCGGCACCGAGGTGAAGTACAACGGCGAGGAGTTCCTCGTCCTCTCGGCCCGCGACGTGCTCGCGATCATCGAGAAGTAGTCACCTCAGGCACCACCGGTGCCTTCCACCGCGCCCCTGGCCCCCCGAGACCACACAGGAAACCGGGCGCCCAGGGGCGCGGTGTTTTTTTCCACCCATAGATTTCCGAGAGGGCCCCGCTGTCATGGCGAAGATCCTGAAGTTCGACGAGGACGCCCGTCGCGCCCTTGAGCGCGGCGTCAACAAGCTGGCCGACACGGTCAAGGTGACGATCGGCCCCAAGGGTCGCAACGTCGTCATCGACAAGAAGTTCGGCGCCCCCACCATCACCAACGACGGTGTCACGATCGCCCGTGAGGTCGAGCTCGACGACCCGTACGAGAACCTCGGCGCGCAGCTGGTGAAGGAGGTGGCGACCAAGACCAACGACATCGCGGGCGACGGCACCACCACCGCCACCGTGCTCGCCCAGGCGCTGGTGCGCGAGGGTCTGAGGAACGTCGCCGCGGGTGCCTCTCCCGCCTCGCTGAAGAAGGGCATCGACGCCGCCGTCAAAGCCGTCTCCGAGGAACTGCTCGCCTCGGCCCGCCCGATCGATGAGAAGTCCGACATCGCCGCCGTGGCCGCGCTGTCCGCCCAGGACCAGCAGGTCGGCGAGCTGATCGCCGAGGCGATGGACAAGGTCGGCAAGGACGGTGTCATCACCGTCGAGGAGTCCAACACCTTCGGTCTGGAGCTGGACTTCACCGAGGGCATGGCCTTCGACAAGGGCTACCTGTCCCCGTACTTCGTCACCGACCAGGAGCGCATGGAGGCCGTCCTCGACGACCCGTACATCCTGATCACCCAGGGCAAGATCAGCTCCATCCAGGACCTGCTGCCGCTGCTGGAGAAGGTCATCCAGGCCGGTGCGTCCAAGCCGCTGCTGATCGTCGCCGAGGACGTGGACGGCGAGGCGCTGTCCACCCTGGTCGTCAACAAGATCCGCGGCACCTTCAACGCCGTCGCGGTGAAGGCCCCCGGCTTCGGCGACCGCCGCAAGGCCATGCTCCAGGACATCGCCACCCTCACCGGTGCGACCGTCATCTCCGAGGAGGTCGGCCTCAAGCTCGACCAGGCCGGTCTGGACGTGCTGGGCACCGCCCGCCGCGTCACGGTCACCAAGGACGACACCACGATCGTGGACGGCGGCGGCAACTCCGGCGATGTCCAGGGCCGCGTCGCCCAGATCAAGGCCGAGATCGAGAACACCGACTCGGACTGGGACCGCGAGAAGCTCCAGGAGCGCCTGGCGAAGCTGGCCGGCGGCGTGTGCGTGATCAAGGTCGGCGCCGCCACCGAGGTGGAGCTGAAGGAGAAGAAGCACCGTCTGGAGGACGCCATCTCCGCGACCCGCGCCGCGGTCGAGGAGGGCATCGTCTCCGGTGGCGGCTCCGCGCTCGTCCACGCCGTGAAGGTCCTGGAGGGCAACCTCGACAAGACCGGCGACGAGGCCACCGGTGTCGCGGTCGTCCGCCGCGCCGCCGTCGAGCCGCTGCGCTGGATCGCCGAGAACGCCGGCCTCGAGGGCTACGTCATCGTCTCCAAGGTCGCCGAGCTGGACAAGGGCAACGGCTACAACGCCGCCTCCGGCGAGTACGGCGACCTGGTCAAGGCCGGTGTCATCGACCCGGTCAAGGTCACCCGCTCCGCCCTGGAGAACGCCGCCTCCATCGCCTCCCTCCTGCTCACGACCGAGACCCTGGTCGTCGAGAAGAAGGAAGAGGAGCCGGCCGAGGCCGCGGGCCACTCCCACGGCCACTCCCACTGACCCACGGTCAGCAGGCCACACCCGCCGACGCGCCGTCGGCGGCCCGAGGCCCGGCCCCTCTCCGGAGGGCGCCGGGCCTCCGGTGTTCCCGGCCCCGCGTCCGGCCCGTTCCCGGTCGGTGTCCGGTGCCGTGAAAGCGCCTACTGCGGCCCGAACTTCCGCCCCGTCCGGGACGTCACCCCGCCCAGCAGGCCCCGCGGGGTCAGCTTCACCACGCCCATCAGGGCCTTGTAGCGGGGGTCGGGGACGGAGACCGTACGGCCGCGGGCGAGGTCGGTGAGGGCGGCGGCGACGAGTTTGTCGGCGTCGAGCCACATCCAGCCGGGGATGTTGTCGGTGCCCATCCCGGCCCGCTCGTGGAACTCGGTGCGCACGAAGCCGGGGCACAGCGCCATCAGGCGGACCCCGGTGCCCGCGAGGTCCTTCGCGGCGCCCTGGGTGAACTGCACCACCCACGCCTTCGATGCGCCGTACGTGCCGCGCGGGACGAAGGCCGCGACCGAGGCCACGTTCACCACACCCCCGCGCCCGCGCTCCCGCATCGCCTCCGCCGCCGCCGAGGTCAGCCGGAGCACCGCCTCGCAGTGCACCTTCAGCATGCGCAGCTCGTCGGACATGGCGACATCCAGGTAGCGGCCCTTGTTGCCGAACCCGGCGTTGTTGACCAGCAGGTCCACGGGGCGCCTGCGGTCGGCGAGCCGTTCGGTCACCGTCTCGATGCCCGTGTCCTCCGCGAGGTCGGCGGAGAGCACCTCCACCTCGACACCGTGCCGGTCGTGCAACTCGGTGGCCTGCTCGCGCAGCCGCCCGGTGTCCCGCGCGACCAGCACCAGGTCGTGCCCGTCCGCCGCCAGCCGCCGCGCGAAGGCGGCGCCGATCCCCGCCGTCGATCCTGTGATCAGAGCCGTTGTCATGGCCCAAGGGTAGTGACCCGCGACCGCCGTATTTCGCCGCGTGACGGGTCCTCAGCGCACCTGGTCCATCACGTACTTGCGGGCCTTCGCCAGCGCCTCCGGGTGCAGCGCGTCCCCCGCCTCCGGCAGTCTGGACAGCAGCTCCCGCTCGGTGGTGACCGCTCTGAACTGGAGCGCCGCCGTGATCCCGTGGCCGGGCCGGTGCACGACCTCGATCGGGTCGCCCGCCCGGATCTCGCCCGGCGTGATCACCCGCAGGTAGGCACCGGCCGCCGCCTTCCGGGTGAACCTCTTCACCCAGCCCCGTTCGGCCAGATGGCCCTGGAACGTACGGCACGGAATCCGCCCCGAGGTCACCTCAAGGACCAGTTCCGGACCCACCCGCCAGCGCTCCCCGATCAGCGCGCCGGACACCTCCAGGCCCTCGGTCGTCAGGTTCTCCCCGAAGCAGCCGTTCGGCAGCGGCCGTCCCAGCTCGCGTTCCCAGCCGTCCAGGTCCTCGCGGGCGTAGGCGTACACCGCCTGGTCGTCGCCGCCGTGGTGCCGCAGGTCGCAGACCGCGTCCCCGGCGAGCCCGCTGCCCCCGGTCCCCTTCGGTCCGGGCGCCGTCACCCGCACCGGCCCGTCCACCGGCCGCTTGTCCATAGCGGTCACCCCCTGCGGATGGTCGGTGTACGGCACGGGACGCGGGCCGCCGAGATTGAGCGAGAGCACCTTCATGTCCAGCACGGTACGGGACCCCGTCCGGCGCACGGCAGGGGAAAGACCCCCGGATCTTCCCTCCGGCAAGCCCCCGGACGCCCCATCGGGCCTACCCCCGGCGGCACCCCGTCCCGCCCCGCCCGTCTCGCCCCGCCCATCCCGTCCCGCCCGTCCCATCCCGTCCCGCCCATCACCTTCGGGCCGTCCCCCACCGGCCCCCCGGCACCCTCCCCCCTCAAAGCTCTCGCACCGAACGGGGTGAAGACTCCAAGGCAGGCTTATGCTCGAAAGGTGATCGAGGCCCGTCATCTCCGTGTCCTGCGCGCCGTCGCCGCCACCGGCTCCTTCTCGGCGGCCGGGCGCGAACTGGGCTGCACCCAGCCCGCGGTGAGCCAGCAGATGAAGGCCCTGGAAAGCTCGGTCGGCACCCCGCTGCTGGTGCGCGGCGGACGGGAGATGCGGCTGACCCAGGCCGGAGAAGCCCTGGTCAGGCACGCCTCCGGCATCCTCGCCGGGCTCACCGCCGCCGAGGAGGAGGTAGCCGCCATCGCGGGCCTCAGGGCGGGGCGGGTCCGGCTGGTCTCGTTCCCGAGCGGCAGCTCCACCCTGGTCCCGGCCGCCCTCGCCGCCCTGCGGGCCGCCCACCCCGGCACCCGCGTCTCGCTGGAGGAGGCCGAGCCGCCCCGCTCCGTCGAGCTGCTGCGCGAGGGCGACTGCGACATCGCCCTCGCCTTCCGCTACGAGGGCGCCGCCACCGAGGAGTGGGACGACCTGGTCGTCCGGCCGCTGCTCACGGACCGGCTGGTCGCGCTGGTCCCGGAGCGGCACCCGCTCGCCCGCGCCGGGTCCGTCGGCATCGGCGAACTCGCCGCCGACCCCTGGATCGCGGGCTGCCCGCGCTGCCGCCGCCAGCTGGTCGAGGTCTGCGAGAGCGCCGGATTCACCCCCCGCATCGACTTCGCCACCGACGACCATCCGGCGGTGATAGGGCTGGTCGGCGCCGGTCTCGGCGTCGCCGTCCTGCCCCAGCTCGCGGTGGAGTCGGTCCGGCCGCGCGGGGTGCGCGCGATCGCGCTCGAACCCGTCGTACGGCGCCGGATCGTCGCCCTCACCCTGCCCGACCTGGCGGGCGTCCCGGCCGTCGCGGCCACGCTGAAACAGCTGGCCCGCGCGGCCGAACGGCAGACGGGACGCCAAGACGCACCCGGGTAGGGCACGGATGACGGGCGGGTGATCCGGTGACGCGGGGGGTGCGGCTGTGTGCCGGGGTCCGTGCCGGGGTCGGCCTCCTGGTTCTCGTGGGCGTACGGCCGCGTACGCCCGTCAGTTATCGCAAAAACGTTCCTTCACGCGTCGTGACCGGCGTTCGCCCCGGCCGCCGACGCCGTGGCCGACACGAGGCGGTTACGGGCCCGCCCCATCAGCTCCTCGCGCTCGTCCTCGGTGAGTCCGCCCCACACTCCGTACGGCTCGCGCACCGCCAGGGCGTGCGCCGCGCACTCCGCACGGACCGGGCACCTCATGCAGACCTCCTTGGCCGAGTTCTCACGGGCGCTCCGGGCCGCCCCGCGCTCGCCCTCCGGGTGGAAGAACAGCGAGCTGTCCACTCCGCGGCAGGCCGCGAGCAGTTGCCAGTCCCACAGGTCCGCGTTCGGTCCGGGAAGGCGGGAGAAATCTGCCATTACGTGACCCCTTGTAGCCGTTCTGGGCGGATACGGTGCCATCGACCGTACATCTCCGGTCTAAGGAGATGAAAATATGACTCATTGCGAATCTAGCTCCAGACACTGAGAAATGGGAGCAAAAACGACTAAATGGGGCAGCGGTTGTGATGAAAAGTCGTGGGTCCGCCGGGCATGTCTGCACCGTGTCGGTGCCACCACGTAGAGTGCCGAAGTCGGCACGCGGGGCCGTAACTCTTTCGAGTGACCGTCGTTGAGAGTGCGGAGGCGGTTGAAGCCACGAGTGCTCGGGCAGGCGTCCGAGACGGTTCGACCGCACAGGTGACGATTCCGTACCAGCCTGGAGGCTCAAGGTGACGCGCATCAGCTGCGGAGGGCGGTCATGACATCCGTCCTCGTCTGTGACGACTCCCCGCTCGCCCGAGAGGCGCTGCGCCGCGCGGTGGCGACCGTGCCCGGCGTCGAGCGTGTGACCACGGCGGCCAACGGCGAGGAAGTCCTCCGCCGCTGGGGCGCCGACCGCTCCGACCTCATTCTCATGGATGTGCGCATGCCCGGCCTGGGCGGTGTCGAGACCGTGCGTCGGCTGCTCTCCGCCGACCCCGGTGCGCGCATCATCATGCTGACCGTCGCCGAGGACCTGGACGGCGTGGCCCTCGCGGTCGCCGCCGGGGCCCGCGGCTATCTGCACAAGGACGCCTCGCGCGCCGAACTGCGGGCCACGGTCACCCAGGCCCTCGCCGATCCGACGTGGCGGCTCGCCCCGCGTCGGCTCCGCTCGGCCGAGATGGGCGCCGCACCCACCCTCACCGCACGTGAGATCCAGGTGCTCGAAGGCATGAGCCACGGCCGCTCCAACGCCGAGATCGGCCGCGAGCTGTTCCTCTCCGAGGACACCGTGAAGACCCACGCCCGGCGGCTGTTCAAGAAGCTCGGCGCCTCGGACCGCGCCCACGCGGTGGCGCTCGGCTTCCGCTGGGGCCTGGTCCGCTAGGGCGCTTCCGCTCGATGTCCCGCCCCCCGTCCGGAGGGGCGGGGCGGCGCGGACACGTCCCGCCGCCGATCCGGTTTCGGTGCCCTGGGGTCCGCCCGTCTCCCGCGCTCGGACCGGCCGCTACGGCCGGACGGGTGTCCGCCCTCCGGGCGGTGCGGGCGGAGGGCGGGACCGGATCGCGGTGGACGGCGCCGGGCGCCCCGACGGGCGGTGCGGTGAGCCGCTGAGATCATCCGCACCCGCGCCGACCTGGCGTTTCGGACCGCCCCGGCGGTCGGGGAATCCGCTCCCGCGGGACACCGCGGGGGCGGCAGGGGTCCGTGGAGCGGGTGCCACGGCGGGAAACGGACGCATCCGTGCCGAGCCGCGCGAGCCGGCTCCGCCGACGACCGCTGCTCGTTTCGGCGCGGATGCCGCATCCTTGAGATGTGGAGTCTCTCGGGGACGAGTCGGTCGAGCGGAAGGGGAGGGCGCAGGGGATGAGTGCCGGCGCACCTGCTCATAACGCTTCGGTGCACAACCACGACCGTGATGCGGTGGACCGTACGCCCACAGGGCACGATGGTCCGATGCGCGACGACGAGCCAGGTCCGGCGACCGGACCGATCGGTGCCCTGGTGCACCGCGCCGTCGAGGGGGACGAGCAGGCCACGCACGATCTGCTCGCCCATGTCCATCCGCTCGCGCTGCGGTACTGCCGCACCCGGCTGTCCCGGCTGCCCGGCGACGCCCGGCACTTCGTGGAGGACCTCGCGCAGGAGGTCTGCGTGGCCGTCCTGCTCGCCCTGCCGCGCTACCGCGACACCGGACGCCCCTTCGAGGCGTTCGTCTTCGCCATCGCCTCGCACAAGGTCGCCGACCTCCAGCGGGCCGCCATGCGCCATCCCGGCTCGACCGTCGTGCCCTCCGACGAGATGCCGGAGCGCCCCGACGACTCCCTCGGCCCGGAGGAGCGCGCGCTGCTCAGCAGTGACGCGGCCTGGGCGAAGAAGCTGCTGGCCAATCTCCCGGAGAACCAGCGCGAACTGCTGGTGCTGCGGATCGCGGTGGGCCTCACCGCCGAGGAGACCGGCCAGATGTTGGGAATGTCACCCGGTGCCGTCCGGGTCGCGCAGCACCGCGCGCTGAGCAGGCTGCGCGCGCTCGCCGAGCAGTAGCCCCCCCCCCGCGCGGGAGCCCTCCCCATCGGTCCCGGTGACCGTTCGCAGTCGTATCGACGTACGAACGTACGAAGTGTGAGCGCCTGTGGACAGTGGAATTCGCCAGGTGCGATTCCCGTTAGCATGGACATCCGCACCGATCAAGGCCATTGGGGAAGGTGTCATGTCTGCAAACGTCGGAGTGCCCGACAAGTTCGCCTCGCTCGGGCTGACCTACGACGACGTGCTGCTGCTGCCGGGCGCGTCGGACATGGCGCCCGACGAGATCGACACCGCCTCGTACGTCTCCCGGAACGTGCGGGTCAACATCCCGCTGCTGTCCGCCGCGATGGACAAGGTGACCGAGTCCCGCATGGCCATCGCGATGGCCCGGCAGGGCGGCGTGGGCGTGCTGCACCGCAACCTCTCCATCCAGGACCAGGCCAACCAGGTCGATCTGGTCAAGCGCTCCGAGTCCGGCATGGTCACGGACCCCATCACCATCCACCCCGACGCCACGCTCGCCGAGGCCGACGAGCTGTGCGCGCGGTTCCGGATCAGCGGCACCCCGGTGACGGACGCCGACAAGAAGCTGCTCGGCATCGTCACCAACCGCGACATGGCGTTCGAGACCGACCGCAACCGCCGGGTGCGCGAGGTCATGACGCCGATGCCGCTGGTCACCGGCAAGGTCGGCATCTCCGGCGCCGAGGCGATGGCGCTGCTGCGCAAGCACAAGATCGAGAAGCTGCCGCTGGTGGACGACGCGGGCGTCCTCAAGGGCCTCATCACCGTCAAGGACTTCGTCAAGGCCGAGCAGTACCCGAACGCGGCCAAGGACGCCGAGGGGCGGCTGCTGGTCGGCGCGGCCGTCGGGGTGGCCGGTGACTCCTACGAGCGCGCCCAGGCACTGGTCGAGGCGGGCGTCGATTTCATCGTCGTGGACACCGCCCACGGGCACTCCCGGCTGGTCGGGGACATGATCGCCAAGATCAAGTCCAACTCCGCCGGGGTGGACGTCATCGGCGGCAACATCGCCACCCGTGACGGCGCCAAGGCGCTGCTCGACTCCGGCGCGGACGGCATCAAGGTCGGGGTCGGCCCCGGTTCCATCTGCACCACCCGTGTGGTCGCCGGTGTCGGCGTCCCGCAGGTCACCGCGATCTACGAGGCCGCGCTCGCCGCCAAGGAGGTCGGCGTCCCGGTCATCGGCGACGGCGGTCTGCAGTATTCCGGCGACATCGCCAAGGCCCTGGTCGCGGGCGCCGACACCGTGATGCTCGGCTCGCTGCTGGCCGGGTGCGCCGAGTCGCCGGGCGAGCTGATGTTCATCAACGGCAAGCAGTTCAAGTCGTACCGGGGCATGGGTTCGCTGGGTGCCATGCAGACGCGCGGCGACCGCAAGTCCTTCTCCAAGGACCGGTACTTCCAGGAGGGCGTCGCCTCCGACGACCAGCTGATCCCCGAGGGCATCGAGGGGCAGGTGCCCTACCGGGGCCCGCTCTCCTCCGTGGTGCACCAGCTCGTCGGCGGTCTGCGCCAGTCGATGTTCTACGTCGGCGGCCGTACCGTGCCCGAGCTGCAGAGCAACGGCCGCTTCGTGCGGATCACCTCGGCGGGCCTCAAGGAGAGCCACCCGCACGACATCCAGATGACCGTCGAGGCCCCCAACTACAGCGGCCGCTCGTGAGCTGAGCGCACGCGCACGCGTGCCGTACGGCGGAGGCGGTTCCCGGTGGCTCACCCTGGGGACCGCCTCCGCCGTACCGGTCGGGGATACTGGGAGCGCCGCAATGCTTCAGGGAAAGGCCAACACGTGACTGAGATCGAGATCGGGCGCGGCAAGCGTGGCCGCAGGGCGTACGCGTTCGACGACATCGCCGTCGTCCCCAGCCGCCGTACGCGGGACCCGAAGGAGGTCTCGATCGCCTGGCAGATCGACGCCTACCGCTTCGACCTGCCCTTCCTCGCCGCCCCGATGGACTCGGTCGTCTCCCCGGCCACCGCCATCCGCATCGGTGAGCTGGGCGGCCTCGGCGTCCTGAACCTGGAAGGGCTGTGGACGCGGTACGAGGACCCGCAGCCGCTGCTGGACGAGATCGCCGAACTGCCCGCCGAGCGCGCCACCCGCCGCCTCCAGGAGATCTACGCGGCTCCCATCAAGGAGGAGCTGATCGGCGCCCGCATCAAGGAGGTGCGCGACTCCGGCGTGGTCACGGCGGCGGCGCTCTCCCCGCAGCGCACCGCGCAGTTCTCCAAGGCGGTCGTGGACGCGGGTGTGGACATCTTCGTCATCCGGGGTACGACGGTCTCCGCCGAGCACGTCTCCTCGGCCGCCGAGCCGCTCAACCTCAAGCAGTTCATCTACGAGCTGGACGTGCCGGTGATCGTCGGCGGCTGCGCCACGTACACCGCCGCCCTGCACCTGATGCGCACCGGCGCGGCGGGTGTCCTGGTCGGCTTCGGCGGCGGCGCCGCGCACACCACGCGCAACGTGCTGGGCATCCAGGTGCCGATGGCGACCGCCGTCGCGGACGTGGCCGCCGCCCGCCGCGACTACATGGACGAGTCCGGCGGCCGGTACGTCCACGTCATCGCGGACGGCGGGGTCGGCTGGTCCGGCGACCTGCCCAAGGCGATCGCCTGCGGCGCCGACTCCGTGATGGTCGGCTCCCCGCTCGCCCGCGCCACCGACGTGCCCGGCAAGGGGCACCACTGGGGCATGGAGGCGGTCAACGAGGAGCTGCCGCGCGGCAAGAAGGTGGACCTCGGCACGGTCGGCACCCTGGAGGAGATCCTCGCGGGGCCGTCGCACACCCCCGACGGCTCGATGAACTTCTTCGGCGCCCTGCGCCGCGCGATGGCCACCACCGGCTACAGCGAGCTCAAGGAGTTCCAGCGGGTCGAGGTCACGGTGGCGGACAGCCAGCACCGCCGCTGACGCGGACCCCCGCGACGAGGGGCCCGGCCGATCGATTCGGCCGGGCCCCTCGTCATGCGCGGGTGCGGTGGTTCAGGAAGCGGCCTTGCGGGTGTTCCCGAACGCGAGGAACGCGGCCACGCCCAGGAAGAGGAAGGTCATCGGGTCGGCGTCGTCCCGCCACACCTGCTGGACGACGTCGAAGTGGTCGAACATCACCGTGGAGAAGTCCCGCCCGACCTTCTTGGCGATGATCATCGCGTCCCCGACGAGCTGCCCGGCGTAGACCGAACCGAGCGCCAGCACCAGGCTCAGCACCGGGAGCGCGGAGTTGCGCCCGCCCGCCCTGCCCGCGGCCCAGCCGATCAGGAAGCCCACGCCGATGGCCGCCCAGCCGATCTCGCGCTCGGTGGTGCCGATGATCACGCCGTACAGTCCACCGGCCACCAGGGCGGCGACCACGGCCGCGACCGCGCCGAGAAGGAAGTTGTTGCGCACGGGCACGGGCGTCGGCACCGGCACGACCGGCGGCGCGAACGCGCCGGGCTGCGGCGGGTACGGCGCCTGGGGTGCGGCCGGTGCGGCCGGTGCGGCCGGTGCGGCCGGTGCGGCCGGGGCCGCCGGGGCCGCCGGGGTGGACGTGGCGTCCTTGGTGGCGTACGGGTTGCCGTCCACGGGGACGGGCTGCTGGTGCGGTGGCGTGACGGAGTCGCTCATGACGGAATTTCCCCCCGGCGCGGTGCCGTTGCGGACCGCTGGATGAAGAAGACGGATCGGTGTCGATGAACCGCTCCGCATCCCCTGAGCGTCGCGGGTCCGGGGGAGACTAACAGCCGCCGCCGACAACGCCGTTGCCGTATCGCCTTCGTGGCCGGTGCGGACGCGCCCCGCGCGGGAGCGCCCAGGGTCCTTCAGAGCCGGTGCGCCGCGCCCGTCGGAGTCGCTCCCCTGGTGTCCAGCAGGAGTTGGGCCTTCACGGAGAGGCCCTGGAGGTCGTAGGTGCGGTGGTGCTGGAGCAGGATCGTCAGGTCGGCGTCGGCCGCCGCCTCGTAGAAGGAGTCGGCGCGCGGGACCGGGTGGTCGAGGATGTTCCAGGACGGCACCAGCGGGTCGTGGTAGCTGACCGAGGCGCCGAGTTCCATCAGGTTCAGGGCGATCTCGCGGGCCGGGGTGCCCTGGAGGTCGGCGACGTCGGGCTTGTACGTGACGCCGAGCAGCAGGACGCGGGCGCCGCGCGCCGACTTGCCGTGCTCGTTGAGGAGGGCGGCGGCGCGCTGCACGACGTAGCGGGGCATGCGCCGGTTGACCTGTTCGGCCAGTTCGACCATGCGCAGTGAGCCGCCCGCGCGCCCGGAGAGGTCCTGCGGGAGTCCGTGGCCGCCGACGCCGGGGCCGGGCCGGAACGCCTGGAAGCCGTAGGGCTTGGTCTCCGCACAGCGGATGACGTCCCAGAGGTCCACGTTCCACTCGTGGCAGAGCACGGCCATCTCGTTGACCAGGGCGATGTTGACGTGCCGGTAGTTGGTCTCCAGCAGGTGCACGGTCTCCGCCTCGCGCAGCCCGCGCGCCCGGACGACCTTGTCGGTGAGCCGTCCGTAGAAGGCGGCGGCGGACTCGGTGCAGGCGGGGGTGAGGCCGCCGATGACCCGGGGGGTCCCGGCCGGGGTGCGGTCGCGGTTGCCGGGGTCGATGCGGGTGGGGGCGTGCGCGAGGTGGAAGTCGCGCCCGGCGCGCAGTCCGGAGCCCTCCTCCAGCAGGGGGCGCAGGAACTCCTCGGTGGTGCCGGGGAGTACGGGCGACTCCAGGATGACCGTGGTGTGCGGGCGGAGCACCCCGGCGAGGGTGCGGGCGGCCTTCTCGATCTGGCCGAGGTCGGTGCGGCCGTCGGCGCCGCGCGGGGTGGGCGCGCAGATCACGGCGGTACGGACGCGGCCGAGTTGTGCGGGGTCGGTGAGCGGCCGGAACCCGGCGGTGCGCATCCGGCGCAGCTCCGGCTGGCTCAGCCCGCCCGTCTCCGGGCCGGTGGCCCAGCCGAGGGTGGGGATGCCGGCGGCGACGGCGGCCTGGGCGAGCGGCAGACCGTAGGGACCGAGTCCGATGACGGCGAGATCGGCGGGCATGGCGTGTGCCGTCCTTCCCAGTAGCCGAAGCGGCGCGGATGCGCAACCGCTGTGGGCAGCATGTACGAGCGCACTGTCACACTAGGAGTAAATATGACCGTTATGTGGGATTGTGTTCGTGTGTCTTCGGGGGTAGCGCGCGGGTTTTCCCCAGGTGAGGGCCCGTGGTGGCCGAAGTCGGACAGTCCGGTCAGAATTTGGGCATGAGCAGGGGGTGAACCGGGAGCCGTATCTGCGGGTGCGGCCGTCCCGGACGGTGTGCGACATGCGGGAGGCAGCGGTGAGGACGGCGACTCTGGGCCCGGCGCAGCGGGCCGAGGCACTGGCGGCGATGGCGGAGCGCGAACTCGACGTGCTGGTGATCGGCGGCGGGGTGGTCGGCGCGGGCACCGCGCTCGACGCGGTCACCCGCGGTCTGTCCACCGGTCTGGTCGAGGCCCGCGACTGGGCGTCCGGCACCTCCAGCCGGTCCAGCAAGCTCATCCACGGCGGGCTGCGCTACCTGGAGATGCTCGACTTCGCCCTGGTCCGCGAGGCGTTGAAGGAGCGCGGCCTGCTGCTGGAGCGGCTCGCCCCGCACCTGGTGAAGCCGGTGCCGTTCCTCTACCCGTTGCAGCACAAGGGCTGGGAGCGGCTGTACGCGGGCTCGGGCGTCGCGCTGTACGACGCGATGTCGATGGCGCGCGGACACGGCCGGGGGCTGCCCGGCCACCGCCATCTGACCCGGCGGCACGCGCTGCGCGTGGCTCCCTGCCTGAAGAAGGACGCCCTGGTCGGCGCCCTCCAGTACTACGACGCGCAGATGGACGACGCCCGCTTCGTGGCCACCCTGGTGCGCACGGCCGTCTCCTACGGCGCGCACGCCGCCAACCGGGCGCGGGTCACCGGCTTCCTGCGCGAGGGCGAGCGGGTCGTCGGCGCCCGCGTCCAGGACGTCGAGGGCGGCGGGGAGTACGAGATCCGGGCCAAGCAGGTCGTCAACGCCACCGGGGTCTGGACCGACGACACCCAGGGCATGGTCGGCGAGCGCGGCCAGTTCCACGTCCGCGCGGCCAAGGGCATCCACCTGGTCGTCCCGAAGGACCGCATCCACTCCAGCACCGGGCTGATCCTGCGCACCGAGAAGTCCGTGCTGTTCGTCATCCCCTGGGGACGGCACTGGATCATCGGCACCACTGACACCGACTGGGACCTCGACAAGGCGCACCCGGCGGCCTCCAGCACCGACATCGACTATCTGCTGGAGCATGTGAACGCCGTGCTCTCGGTGCCGCTCGGCCGGGACGACGTGGAGGGCGTGTACGCCGGGCTCCGCCCGCTGCTGGCCGGTGAGTCGGAGGCGACCAGCAAGCTGTCCCGCGAGCACACCGTGGCGCATCCGGCGCCGGGGCTGGTGGTCGTGGCGGGCGGCAAGTACACGACGTACCGGGTCATGGCCAAGGACGCGGTGGACGAGGCGGTGCACGGGCTGGACACCCGCGTCGCGGACTGTGTCACCGAGGAGGTCCCGCTGCTCGGCGCCGAGGGGTATTCCGCGATGTGGAACGCGCGGGCCCGGATCGCCGCCCGCGCCGGACTGCACGTGGTCCGCGTCGAGCACCTGCTCAACCGGTACGGCTCGATGGCCGACGAGGTGCTGGGGCTGATCGTCGCCGATCCCTCGCTGGGCGAGCCGCTGGCCGCCGCCGACGACTATCTGCGCGCCGAGGTCGTCTACGCCGCCTCGCACGAGGGCGCCCGGCACCTGGACGACGTGCTCACGCGCCGTACCCGCATCTCCATCGAGACCTTCGACCGGGGCACCCGCAGCGCCCGTGAGGCGGCGGCGCTGATGGCGCCGGTGCTCGGCTGGGACAAGGACCAGATCGAGCGCGAGGTCGAGCACTACGAGAAGCGGGTCGAGGCCGAGCGCGAGTCGCAGCGCCAGCCCGACGACCTGACGGCGGACGCGGCACGTCTGGGGGCGCCGGACATCGTGCCGCTGAGCTGATCCGAGCCGGGACCAGGGGGTGCGGAGGGGCGCCCCGGCGGCGGTTTCGGGGGAAGTGCCCGAAGGGTTCACGGTCTCCCTCCGGCCTGCGGAACGACGGGCCGGCGGGGGAGCCCGGCACGGTGTGTCCACCCCTCGGACAGGGCCACCCTGGGCGCTGACCACTTGTCGGGTGAGGGACAATGAAGGCTCTGTCAGGGCGGGTTGCATGAGGGGACGCATGTCGGAGACGGAGCGGACGGGCACTTCCCGTCAGGAGACTCGTCAGGACAAGAGCGAGCGTCTTCTCGGCGGCCGGTACCGGCTGGGGGACGTACTGGGGCGGGGCGGCATGGGCACCGTCTGGCGTGCCGAGGACGAGACCCTCGGCCGGACGGTCGCGGTCAAGGAACTGAGGTTCCCGACCAGCATCGACGACGAGGAGAAGCGGCGCCTGATCACGCGCACCCTGCGCGAGGCCAAGGCGATCGCCCGGATCCGCAACAACAGCGCGGTCACGGTCTTCGACGTGGTGGACGAGGACGACCGGCCGTGGATCGTGATGGAACTGGTCGAGGGCAAGTCCCTCGCCGAGGTCATCCGCGAGGACGGCGTCCTCACGCCCCGGCGCGCCGCCGAGGTCGGTCTCGCCGTGCTGGACGTGCTGCGCTCCGCGCACCGCCAGGGCATCCTGCACCGGGACGTGAAGCCGTCCAACGTGCTGATCTCCGAGGACGGCCGGGTGGTGCTCACCGACTTCGGCATCGCGCAGGTCGAGGGCGACCCGTCCATCACCTCCACCGGCATGCTCGTTGGCGCCCCCTCGTACATCTCCCCGGAGCGGGCGCGCGGGCACAAGCCCGGCCCCGCCGCCGACCTGTGGTCGCTGGGCGGCCTGCTGTACGCGGCGGTGGAGGGCGCGCCGCCGTACGACAAGGGGTCGGCCATCGCCACGCTGACCGCCGTGATGACCGAGCCGCTGGAGGAGCCCAGGAACGCCGGGCCGCTGCGGGACGTCATCCACGGGCTGCTCACCAAGGACGCCGACCGACGCCTGGACGACGCCGGGGCCCGCGCCATGCTCAACGTGGTGCTGCACACCCGCGAGCCGCAGTCGATGGAGGCCACGCGGGTGGTGCCGCTCCCGGCCCAGCCCGACGCCCTGGAGAACCGGCGCGGCGGCGCGTCGCGCCCGGTCGCCGAGGGGGCCGGTGCGGGGGCGGCGGGTGCTGCCGCGGCGGCCGGTACCTCGGGGGGTTCCGGCTCGGGCTCAGGTTCTGGTTCCGGGGACGCGCGGACCGCCGTTTCGCCCGACTCCGGTGCGCCCAAGCCCAGTTCGGGCTGGCCCGTCGTACCGCCGCCGGACCTGGACCTGCCGGTGCGGTCCGCGCCGAAGGCGTCGATCACCGATGTGGTGTCCCGGCGGACGCTGGTGATCGCCGCCGTGGTGGCCGTCCTCGTGGTGGCCGGGATCGTCCTCGCCCTCGTGCTCGGCGGTGGCGGCGAGAAGAGCAACGGGCAGGGCGCGGACGGCCGTTCGACGACCGGGGCGGCCACCGAGCAGAACCCCACCGGCGCGGGCGGTGACGGCGGCGGTGCCGGGACCGACGGGAGCGCGTCGGCGTCCGCGAGCCGGGGCACCCCGTCCTCCGAGGGTGACGACAAGGGCTCGGACGACGACAACTCCGGCAAGGGGAAGGGCTCCGACGACGACCGGGGCTCCGACGACTCCGGCTCCAAGAGCGGCAGCGCCCCCGCCGTCACCACCCGCAAGGCGGCCCAGGGGTACGCGATCGGACTGCCCAAGGGCTGGAGGTTCACCTCTTCCGGCGCCGCCGGGGACCGTTACACCGGCCCCGACGGACAGAAGCTGCTCATCGGCTGGACCACCACGCCCAAGAGCGACCCGGTCGCGGACTGGCAGAGCCAGGAGCGCTACATGGTGCGCTCGCAGTACCACCGCGTCCACATAGAGAAGGTGGACTACCGCGGCTGGAACACGGCCGACTGGGAGTTCACCTACACCGCCGACGGCACCGGGTACCGCACGATCGACCGGGGCTTCGTCGTCAACGGACACCTGGGGTACGGACTGATGTACACCGCGAAGGCCGCGAACTGGGACAGCTCCCTGCGCGAGGACACCTTCCGGACACTCACGGAGTCGTTCGCGCCCAAGTCGTGACCCCGCCGAGCCCGTTTCGGTTCGCGGGAATCGGTCATCCCTTCGGTGCGGGTTGCCTCTGGCACGTATCGTGATGGGTTGCGGACCGTATGCAGCCGGTGGTGTCGGGGTACTGGCCCGTACGGAACCGATGTGGGCGGGCGTCAGCCGGGGGAGGGAACGTGGAGGACTACGCGGGCCGGGTACTGGCCGACCGCTATCGCCTGCCGTTGCCGCCCTCCGACGAGTACGAACTCACCGACACCCGCGCCTTCGACACCTACAGCGGCCAGGAAGTGCTGGTGCGTCAGGTGCCGCTGCCCGAGGTGGTCGAGGCCGAGGTGCTCGACGCCGAGGGGCTGCCCGAGGGGTTCACCGCCCGTGAGAGCGGCGCACGGCGCGCGTCCGGGGCGCGCGGCGCCACCCGCACGCCCTCCGACCCCGCCGTGCGGCGCGCCGTGGAGGCAGCCCAGGCGGCGGCCCGCATCCCGGACCATCCCCGGCTCGACCAGGTCTTCGACGTGTTCGCCGAGGGCGGCTCGCTGTGGATCGTCAGCGAGGCGGTCGCGGGACGGCCACTGTCCGCGCTGCTCGCCGGGGAGACGCTGAACCCGTACCGCGCCGCCGAGGTCGCCTCCGACGTGCTGATGGCGCTGCGCGTGCTGCACGCCCACGGCTGGGTGCACCGCAACATCACCTCCCGCACGGTCCTCGTCTGCGACGACGGCCGCGTGATGCTGACCGGGCTCGCGGTCGGCGCCGCCGAGGAGGCGCTGTGCGGGTACGACCCGGTGCCGGGCCACGAGCGGGCCGAGGCGGCCGGACCCGGGGCGGACACCGGCGCCCGGGGCCCGGCCGGACAGGGGATGTACGGGGACCACATCGCGGTGCGGCAGCGCGGTGTCCCGGTGCCGCCCGGCGTCTCCGGGCCCCCCGCCGCCGCGGGTCCGCCCGCCGTGCCCGGTCCCGCCGCTCCGGCGTCCGGCGACCCCGAGGCCGCGCGGCGGGCCGCCATCCAGGCGCGGGCCGCCGGGGGGCTGCCCGCCCCCGCCGCCGAACCCGCGCCCGCCCGCCCCGCCGTGCCCGGGACGCCGGGCCCGCGCGCCGTGCCCGCCAGCGGCAACGACATCCGGGCCGCGCGCGCCGGTGCCATCGCCGCGTACCGCGCGGGCGCCCAGGCCGCCGCCCGGGTGCAGGAGACCCGGCAGGGCGAGCGGGCCGCGCTGCCCGGAGCCCGCACACCCGAAGGGGGCCCCGCCGGTCCCGAGGGCGCCGGGAACGGGGCGGGGCCGTACGACGACGGGCCCGGCCGGGTCGCGGACCCCTACGGGGTGAACGGCGCCCCCTGGCACGGCGCTTCACCGCGCGACGGCGGCCGGGGCGGCGCCGGTTCACCCGGTGCACCGCCCGGTTCGGCACCCGGCGACCAGCGTCCCTCCGCCCTCGCGGGCGGCACCGCGCGCCTGCCGCTGCCCGGCCGGACACCGGGTCCCGACGACCCCTACGGCGCCCCGTGGCCCTCCGGCGGCACCGCGCCGACGCCCGTCCCGCCGTACGGCACCGCGTCCGGCCCGTCCCTGCCCGACCAGCGCGGCGCGGGCCTGCCCGGCCGGGACCGGCGGGCCGGTGCCGGACCCGCGCTGCCCGCGCAGCCCGGAGCGCCCGCGCAGCCCCTGCCGCCCACGCAGCCCGGAGCGCCCCGGTGGGACGAGCGTCCGGCCGGGCGGCGCGGTCCCGGCAGCGCGCTCGCCGCCGAGCGGGCGCGGCAGGTGCGGATGACGGTCGTCGGACCGGTCACCGAGCGCTGGGCGCCCGAGCAGGCCGGGTCCGTGCACGAGAACTGGCAGCTCGCCGCCCCCGTCGGCCCGGCCACCGACCTGTGGGCGCTCGGCGCGCTCCTCTTCCGTGCCGTGCAGGGCCACGCGCCCTACCCGGAGGACTCCACCGCCGAACTCGTCCAGCTGGTCTGCGCCGAGCCGCCCGCGTTCGCCGAGGAGTGCGGGGCGCTGCGCCCGGTCGTGGAGTCGCTGCTGCGCCAGGACCCCACCGAGCGGCCGGACGTGGAGGAACTGAACGGCTGGCTGCGGTCGTTGGTGCGGTCCGCGCCCGAACCGGACGCCGGGGTGCACGTGGTGCCGGTGCCGCCCGCCGACCCCAAGCGGCTGCCGATCATCCGGCGCCGGGGCGAGCTGGTGCGCCGCCGCCGCGCGGGCGTGCCCGCCCGGCACAAGCGCGCCGTGGAGGAGCCGGGCTCGCCGCGCCGCCTCGGCCGCCTGCTGCTTGTGCTGATCTTCCTGCTGCTGGCGGGCGCGGTCGCGTACGCCGTGCTCTTCATGCCCCGGCAGGGCGAGGACGGCGGGAGCACCGGCGCCGCGCCGCCCGCCACGAGTGCCACGCCGTCCGCGACCACGGCACCCTCCTCGGGGCGGTCGGCGGACAGCGGCGGAGCCCCGTCGAAGGACGCCTCCACACCCGCCGACGGCAACGGAACCGGGACCGACGGCGGCTCGAAGGCCGCCGACGGCTTCACGCTCCGCACGGACCCGGCCGGTTTCCGGATCGCCGTTGCCAATGGGTGGGACCGCGCGCCGAAGAACGGCAGTGGCCAAGTGGTCTACTCCCACGGCAACTTCGAGCTGATCGTCGTACCCGGCCGGGACAGCGCGTCGGCCGGGGGCGGCGACCCGATGGCCTATCAGCGCGACAGGGAACGCGAACTCCAGCCGTACCGGGACACGAGTTGGGCCACGGCCACCGGGCTGCGTACCACCGAGGTGGGCGGACGGGTCATGGCCGAGGGGCAGTTCACCTGGACCGACGGGCTCGGCCGTGACCTGTACGTGCGCAACATGGCCCTGCTGCTGAACGGGCGTTACCACGTCGTCCAGGTCCGGGGCCCCGAGGCGGAGCGGGACGAGATCACGCGGCTGTACGAACAGGCCACCTCCAGCTACCGGTTCACCGGCTGAGGCACGACCGGCTCACGCGGAGAGCGTCACAGGACTGTCACCTTGCACCCCCGCCGGTTCCGCGGGCCCGGACCGGTCTCTACTCTGACCCAGTCAAGAGCATTGCGGGGCAACGTGAATCAGATGCAGGGCCAGCTCATAGCGGGCCGCTACCGGCTCGTCGATTCCATCGGCAGCGGTGGCATGGGCCGGGTGTGGCGCGCGCACGACGAGGTGCTGCACCGGGCGGTCGCGGTCAAGGAGCTGACCGCCGCGCTGTACGTAGCCGAGAGCGACCGGGCGATCCTGCTCGCCCGGACCCGTGCCGAGGCCCGCGCCGCCGCGCGGATCAACCACTCGGCCGTGGTCACCGTGCACGACGTCCTCGAACACGACGGCCGTCCGTGGATCGTGATGGAACTGGTCGAGGGCAGCTCGCTGGCCGACGCGGTCAGGGAACACGGCCGGATCGAGCCGCGCGAGGCGGCCCGGATCGGCCTGTGGGTGCTGCGCGCGCTGCGCGCCGCGCATGCCGCCGGGGTCCTGCACCGGGACGTGAAACCCGGCAACGTCCTGCTCGGCCGCGACGGGCGGGTGCTGCTCACCGACTTCGGCATCGCCCAGATCGAGGGCGACTCCACCATCACCCGCACCGGCGAGGTCGTCGGCTCCGTCGATTACCTCGCCCCCGAGCGGGTGCGCGGCCACGACCCCGGCCCCGCCGCCGACCTGTGGGCGCTCGGCGCCACCCTCTACACGGCGGTCGAGGGCCGTTCGCCGTTCCGCCGCACCTCCCCGCTGACCACCATGCAGGCGGTCGTCGAGGAGGACGCCGCCGAACCCCGCCACGCCGAGGCGCTCACCCCCGTCATCGCCGCCCTGCTCCGCAAGGAACCCGAGCGGCGGCCGGTCGCGGAGGAGGCCGAGCAGATGCTCGCCGAGGCCGCCGAGGGACGCCGTCCCGGCTCCGCCCAGGCGTTCGTGCCGACCCAGGGGTCGGGCGTGCCGGGGCTGCCGGGCACCGGGTACCCCTCCGGCGCGTACCCGTCGGGCACGGGGGCGTACGGCACCGGGAGCGGGGGGCACACCACCACTCCGTACGGCAGCGGAAGCCATGCCTCCGGGGGGTGCGGGACGGGGAGCGGGCCGGGTGCGGTGTACGGGACCGGGAGCACGGCCGGGGCGTCGTACGGGACCGGGAACACAGCCGGGGCGTCGTACGGGACCGGGCCGGACGCGCGCGGGCGCGGCGCGAGCGGGACGGGAGGCAGCGGGGTCGGGGTCACCGGGCGTGCCGCCGTCGCGGGGCGGCCCCGGCGGCTGCGGACGCTCGCGCTCGTCGTCGCCGTCGCGGCGGTCGTCGGCGGGCTCGGCGCCGTCGCCGCCCAGCAGTGGAACACGCGTGCCGAGACGGGCCGTTCGCGCGGCGACGTCTCCCCGGCACCCGGCACCTCGGGCGGCGGGTCCGCCACCACGTCCACCGGACCCGGCGAGGACGGGACACCGGCCGGGTGGGAACGGCAGGACGATCCGCTGGGGTTCAGCCTCTCGCTGCCGAAGGGCTGGAAGCGGAAACCGTTCGGCGACACGAGCGGTCACCTCAAGCAGATCGACTACACCCCCGACGACGGGGTCCACTTCGTGCGCGTCTCCATCGACACCTCGCCGGACTTCTCCGACGCCTACGAGCACCAGCAGGACCTGGACCAGCAGCTCTCCGGCCGACTCGTGGACTACCGGCGCGTCGAACTGCGCAGGAACACCTACCGGGACCGCCCCGGCTCGCTGTGGGGATACACCTGGACCGCGCTGCCCAAGCAGAGCGCCGGACCCGGACCCCGGCGCGCCGTCGAGGAGACCTACTCCTCGCGTGACGGCACCGAGTACGCGCTCTACATGTCCGCGCCCGTCGCCGACTGGCCCCAGGCGGAGAAGGACTTCAAGTCGGTGCTTCAGGGGTGGCGGCCCGACTCGGCCTAGTAGAGCGGGAGTTGAGGCCAGGATGGGGCGCGTCCCGGCTCCGCTCGGCCTCGGATCCGCTCGGTCCCGGTGCCACTCGGCCTCGGCTCCGGTTGGCCGAGGAGTGCCCCCGGAAGGGCCGTTCGGGTGGGGGATGATGGGGCGCATGGGAGCCGAGGGGGACGACGGCCGGGTGATCGCGGGCCGCTACCGGCTGCGCGCGCGGGTCGGACGCGGCGGTATGGGCGTCGTGTGGCGGGCCGACGACCAACTCCTGGGCCGCCAGGTCGCGGTGAAGGAACTCGCGGGCGACGACGACCTTCCGGACGAGGAGGCCGCCCGCCGCCGGGAGCGCACCTTCCGGGAGGCACGGGCGGTCGCACAGCTCCGCCACCCGCACATCGTGGTCGTGCACGACGTGGTCGAGCAGGACGAACGCCCCTATCTGGTCATGGAGTTGATCGACGGCGGCTCGCTCGCCGACCGGATCGCCGCCGACGGTCCCGTGGACGCGGCCGAGGCCGCCCGGATCGGCGTGGACCTGCTCGCCGCGCTCGGCACCGCCCACGCGGCCGGGGTGCTGCACCGGGACGTGAAACCGGCGAACGTGCTGATCGAGTCCGGCACCGGGCGCGTGGTCCTCACCGACTTCGGCATCGCCCGGCTGGCGGGCACCACCACGCTCACCGAGACCGGCGCCTTCGTCGGCTCGCCCGAATACACCGCGCCGGAGCGGATGTCCGGCGGCACCACCGGCCCGGAGTCGGACCTGTGGTCGGTCGGGGTGCTGCTCTGCGCGGTGCTCAGCGGGGAATCCCCGTTCCGGCGCGACTCGATGGGCGGCGTCTGGCACGCCGTCGTCGCCGCCGAGATCCGCCTGCCCGAGCAGGCGGGCCCGCTGCTGCCCGTCGTACGGGGACTCCTGGAGCGGGACCCCGGGCGGCGGCTCGGCGCGCCCGAGGCCGCGCGGATGCTGCGGGCCTTCCTGGAGACCGGCCGGACCCCGCGGGCGGCGGCGGTCACCGAGCCGGGCCGCGCGCCCCGGCGGACGCCCGCCGCCCGGCGGGGTTCCTGGACGGACTGGTCGCCCACCGAGACCGATGTGCCCCGGCGCCGTACCGGCACGCCGGGCGCGGGGCGGCGGCCACGCGGCGTGCTGATCGCCGCGGTGCTGGCCGCGGCCGTCGTCGGGGCGGGCGTGTCGGCGGCGCTGCTGGCGGACCGGGCGGACGGCGGGAGCGGCGGCGGGAGCAGCACCGGGAGCGGTACCGGGACTGGTGGAGGTGCGGGGTCCGCCGGTACACCGTCCTCGGCGGTGTCGGGCCGGTCGGCGGACCCGTCCGGTGCGTCCGGTTCCTCGGCCTCGGCCAAGTCAGCCGATCCGCACGGTACTTCGGTGTCCGCCGCCCCCGCCGGATACCGGACGGCGCACGACCCGGCCGGGTTCTCCCTCGCCGTGCCGGAGGACTTCAGCCGCGATCTCCAGGGCGAGCGCGTCTTCTACCTCTCGCCCGGCCAGACCTTCCGGCTCGGCATCAAGGTCTCCGCTCCCCAACCGGGCGGTCCCGAGCAGGTGTTGAGCAAGGCATCCGCCGAAGGCAGCCGTACGAACCCCGGTTACCGCGATACCACCCTCGTCGAGTCCGTCCACGCCGGACTGCCCGCCGCCTCCTGGGAGTTCACCTGGAACGGCTACACGAGGACGGAGGGCCCGCGCCACACCTACGACACCTGCTGGGAGCAGAGCGGCCGGATGTACGACGTGTGGGTGTCGGCGCCGGTCGGCAGAGGGGCCGAGGCGAAGCGGTACTTCGACACGGCACTCGACACCTTCGTGCCCAAATCAAGCTGACCGAAAGACAGTTGAGGTCCGCGCTTCGACAAGCGGACGGTGCGCGGGGTACTCATGTGCCATGAATCGAGACGGCGGACACCCGCCCGACGCACCGGTGATCGGCGGGCGCTATCGGCTCCTCGAACGGCTCGGCGCCGGTCCCTCCGGGACGGTGTGGCGGGCGCGGGACGAGCAGGAGGGGCGGGAGGTCGCCGTCAAGGAGCCGGACCTGCCCGGTGACCCGGCCGACGACGAGGAGAGCCGCCGCAGCGCGCACCGCGTCTGGCGGGAGGCGCGCACCGCGAGCCGGGTCCGGCACCCCTCGGCGGTCACCCCGCTCGACGTGGTCACCGAGGCCGACGGGATGCCGTGGATCGTGATGGAGCTGGTGCGCGGCGAGTCGCTGCGGGAGACCCTGCGGCGCGGCCCGCTCGACCCCGCCGAGGCCGCCCGGATCGGGCTCGCCGTCCTGGGCGCCCTGCGCGCCGCGCACGCCGTGGGCATCGTGCACCGGGACATCAAGCCCGCCAACGTGCTGGTCGAGGCGGGCACCGGCCGGGTCGTCGTCACCGACTTCGGCATCGGGGACGGCCACACCGACGAGGCACCCGCCGGGTTCGTCGCCCCCGAGCACGCCGCCGGGCGGGGCGCCGGGCCCGCCTCCGACCTGTGGTCCCTGGGCGCGCTGCTCACCGCCGCCGTCGAGGGCGGCGACCCCGGTCCGCTCGGTCCACTGCTGGCGCGGCTGCACGCGCCCGCCCCGGAGGCCCGCCCGGACGCGGAGCAGGTCGCGGCGGCGCTGGCGGAGTGCGCGGGGGCGGAGGCTGTCGAGGGTGCGGGCGCCGAGGGCGCGGGGGCTGCGGTGGATGTCGGTGCGGGTGCGGGTGCGGGTGCGGGTGCGGGTGCGGAGGCGGTGGCGGGCGTCGGCGCTGTTGCTCACGCCGGCTCCGGTTCCGGTCCCGGTCCTGGTCCTGGTCCGAGTAGCGGTCCCGGTCCCGATCCGGTTCCCGGTGCCCCGGCGCCGGGTGCCGTGCTGACGGACCCGGTGCCGGACGCCGTACCGCAGACGGCCCAGCCGTCTCGCCGTACCCCCCTCTCCACCCTGGCCCTGCTGCTTGCCAGAAGACCCGGAGCCGAGTGACCGGAACCCGTGACCGCGCTGATCAGCACGTTTCCTGCCAGTGATCGCTGGCGTGATGTGACCGCCCGGTGAAACCGCGTTACCGACGGGTACCCAAAGCTCCGGCCGGGGCATACCCTGCGGCTCATGACGGACACGCAGGCTGTGGACAGCACCGGTACCAACCCCGTGGCACCCGCCCCCGAGGGCGCCCGCACCGCCGCCGACGTGGTCACCCCGGAACTGGTGGCCCTGCTGGTGAAGGGGGTCGTCGGATCGGGTCGTACCGCCAGCCACACCCCGTTCACCGGCGCGAAGCTCGCCGACCTGCCCGAGTCCACGCCCGAGGACGTGGCGCGGGCGTTCGAGGTGGCGCGGGCCGCGCAGGCGGTGTGGGAGCGGGTGCCGGTGGCCCGGCGCGCGGCCGTGCTGCTCCGCTTCCACGACCTGCTGCTGGAACGGCAGGCCGAGGTGCTGGACCTCGTACAGCTGGAGACCGGCAAGGCGCGGCTGCACGCGCACGAGGAGGTGCAGGCCGTCGCCGTCGCCGCCCGGCACTACGGCCGCAAGGCTCCGGCCCTGCTGCGCCCCCGGCGGCACACCGGTGCCGTGCCGACCCTCACCAAGGTGACCGAGCTGCGGCACCCGCGCGGGGTCGTCGGCCAGATCGCCCCCTGGAACTACCCGCTGGAGCTGTCCGTCGGGGACGCGCTGCCCGCGCTCGCCGCGGGCAACGCGGTGGTCATGAAGCCCGACACCGAAACCTGCCTGACCGCGCTGTGGGCCCGTGACCTGCTGGTCGAGGCGGGGCTGCCCGAGGGCGCCCTCCAGATCGTGCTGGGCGAGGGCCCGGTGATCGGCCCGGAGGTCGTCCGGCACGCCGACTACGTCTCCTTCACCGGCTCCACCCGTACCGGCCGCGAGGTCGCCCGTGGCGCCGCCGCCCGGCTGGTCGGCGTCTCCCTCGAACTCGGCGGCAAGAACGCCATGTTGGTGCTGGACGACGCCGACGTGGAGAAGGCCGCCGCCGGAGCGGTCCGTGCCTGCTTCTCCTCGGCCGGTCAACTGTGCGTCTCCATCGAGCGGTTGTACGTCCACGCCTCCGTCGCGGACGCCTTCCTCGACCGGTTCGCCGCACGCACCCGCGCCCTGCGGCTCGGCACCTCGCTCGCCTACGGCGCCGACATGGGATCGCTGGTGGGGGAGCGGCAGTTGGAGACCGTGACCCGGCACGTGGACGAGGCCGTCGCCAAGGGCGCGACGGTCGTCGCGGGTGGCGTCGCCCGGCCCGACATCGGCCCGTACTTCTTCGAGCCGACCATCCTCGACGGCGTCGAACCCTCCATGACCGTCTGCGAGGAGGAGACCTTCGGTCCGGTCGTCTCCGTCTACCGCTTCACCGACGACGATGAGGCGGTGGAGCGCGCCAACGCCACGCCGTACGGGCTCAACGCCTCGGTGTGGACGGCGAGTCCGCGCCGGGGTCTGGCGATCGCCGCCCGGCTGCGCACCGGCACCGTCAACATCAACGAGGGGTATGCGCCCGCCTACGGCAGCGTGCGGTCCCCGATGGGCGGCATGAAGGACTCCGGCCTCGGCCGCCGCCACGGCTCCGAGGGCATCCTCAAGTACACCGAGGCGCAGACCGTCGCCCGGCAGCGGCTGCTGCCGATGGCGCCGTCGCTCGGCATGGACGACGAGAAGTACGCCGCGTTCATGTCCCGGAGCCTGCGGCTGATGAAGGCGTTCCGCCTCGGCTGATGGCCCCCGGCGGTCTCGGGCGGCCTCCGGCGGTCTCGCGCGGTGCCTGGCAGCCCCTGACGGTCCCCTGATCGCGTACCTCCGCACGCGTCACTCGACGAGGAGAACACCGTGCCCGAGCCCGACCACGCCTCCGACCGTGCGTCCGGTGGCGCCCACGACGACGCCTCCGGCCGCGCGTCCGACCGCGCGTCCGGCGGTGCCCAAGCCCACGCCTCCGACCGCGGTCACGCCTATGACTACGACGTACTCGTCATCGGCTCGGGGTTCGGCGGCTCGGTGTCCGCGCTGCGCCTCACCGAGAAGGGCTACACGGTCGGGGTGCTGGAGGCCGGTCGCCGCTTCACCCGCGCGACCCTTCCGAAGAACTCCTGGGACCTGCGCAACTACCTCTGGGCGCCCCGGCTCGGCATGTTCGGCCTCCAGCGCATCCATCTGCTGGGCAACGTCATGGTGCTGGCCGGAGCGGGTGTCGGCGGCGGCTCCCTCAACTACGCCAACACGCTCTACGTACCGCCGAAAGCCTTCTTCGAGGACCCCCAGTGGCGCGGAATCACCGACTGGCAGGACGAGTTGAGTCCGTACTACGACCAGGCGCGGCGGATGCTCGGAGTGCGGCTCAACCCCACCACGACCCCCTCCGACACGCATCTGAAGGCGGCTGCCGAGCGGATGGGGGTCGGTGACACCTTCCATCTCGCACCGGTCGGCGTCTTCTTCGGCGACGGCGAGGACGCCGACGGCTCCGCCCGTGCCCGGCCCGGCGACGAGACCGCCGACCCCTACTTCGGCGGCGCGGGCCCGGCGCGGCGCGCCTGCGTCGAGTGCGGCGAGTGCATGACCGGCTGCCGCCACGGCGCGAAGAACACCCTCAACGAGAACTACCTGTACCTCGCGGAGAAGGCGGGCGCCGAGGTGCATCCGATGACCACCGTCGTGTCCGTCACGGACGACTCACGCGGCGGGTACGCGGTGCGGACCCGTCCGACGGACGGGCGGCGAGGCCGCAGGCGCAAGGCCAACAGGGGCCAACCGGCCGATGGGGGAAGGCTGTTCACCGCCCGCCGGGTCGTCGTCGCGGCCGGGACGTACGGCACTCAGACCCTGCTGCACCGCATGAAGGCGGGGCGCCAACTGCCTTACATATCGGCTCGGTTGGGCGATCTCACCCGTACCAACTCCGAGGCCCTGGTCGGCGCCCAGACCGACGACCGCCGTTACCGCCGGGCCACCGGTGAGCCGCGCGCCGACTTCACCCGCGGTGTCGCCATCACCTCCTCGGTCCACCCCGACGCCAACACCCACATCGAACCGGTCCGCTACGGCAAGGGCTCCAACGCGATGGGCGGGCTGTCCATCCTCCAAGTCCCGTACGCCGAGGGCTCGTCGCGGGTGCTGGGCTGGCTGGCGAACGCGGCCCGGCATCCGGTCCAGGTGGCACGCTCGCTGTCCAACCGGCGCTGGTCGGAGCGGACCATCATCGGGCTGGTCATGCAGTCGCTGGACAACTCGCTGACCACGTACCTGAAGCCGGACGGTGTCGGAAAGGGCCTGCTCACCGCCCGGCAGGGCCACGGCGCCCCCAATCCGAAGCAGATCCGCGCCGCCTCCGAGGCCGCCACCGCGCTCGCCGCCGAGATCAACGGCTTCGCGGGCAGCAACGTCGGCGAACTCATGGGCACCCCGCTCACCGCGCACTTCCTCGGCGGCTGCCCCATCGGTGACTCCCCGGAGACCGGCGTCATCGACCCGTACCACCGGCTCTACGGCCACCCCGGCATCTCCGTTGTGGACGGCGCCGCCGTCTCCGCCAACCTCGGCGTCAACCCGTCCCTCACCATCACCGCGCAGGCCGAGCGGGCGATGTCGTACTGGCCGAACAGGGGCGAGGTGGACCCGCGTCCGGCGCCCGGCGCGGCGTACCGGCGGCTGGAGCCGGTCGCGCCGCTGCGGCCCGCCGTCCCGGCGGAGGCGTTCGGCGCGTTGCGGCTGACGTTCCTGGGGGTGCCGGGGGTGCCGGGGGTGCGGACGGAGGGGTGAGTCCCAGGAGGGGCGGGTGCGGGGGTGGGGGGTGGAAAAGCGCGAGGACCTGCATCCCCCTCCGAAGGCAGGTCCCGCCGCTTACCGTCTCTTGATCCGGTAGCAGGTTGGATCGGTGGGGACCCGCAACGGTTGTACCGGCCCGCGCGCTTTCCGTGTGAAGTGGCTCACATTCCGCGCGGGTACGGCGAAGGGCCCCGCGGTACCTGAGGCCGCGGGGCCCTTCGTGCGTCGGCACCGACGGTCAGGGCGGTGTCGGTGCCTCGGAAGCGGCGCCGGGGGGTCGCGCCGCCTGTTCTCGATTTTCCCGGCCCCCGTGCGGACGGGCCGGGCTGTGTGCCGGGAGCTGCGAGGGGACTCGGGGGGCTGCTCGCGCGTCGGGCGGGAAGCGGGATGAGCGGGGCATCCGCGGGCGTCCGTCCGGCACCGTTCGACTGTGCAGTTGTCCCGCCGGTCGGCTCCGGGCGTCCCCGGAGCCGACCGTTCTCTTGGGTGACCGGGCTGCTGTCCCCTGCCGTCCGGTCACTTACCTGGAGCGAGGTCCCACGGAGTACGGCACGACCCGTACGCCTCATCGCCCCAGCGAGCCACGCGTGGTTCTTCGGACCCGCCCCTGGCTGGCACGGACACCCCGCTCAACGAAGCGGTGCGCGGGGCGGTCACGCGCCGTACGGGTGAGAGCGGGACCGAACTCAGATGCGACTCCGGTGCCCGGTCGGACGCGTACCACCGCGGTCGCCTTCAGATGCGGCCCCGGCACAGCTCCAGCAGGGTCATGGCGAGCGGGGTGCCCGGTCGGCCGAGGGCCGCGCGGAAGCGGTCCAGGATCTCCATCTCGCGGGACAGGTGCACGCGCCGCCCGCCGGACGCGATGCGGGTCTGCTGGACGACGCTGGAGACGGCCATTCGCTCCTGGATGAGGCCGATGATGCGGTCGTCGAGGACGTCGATGCGGTCGCGGGCGGCGGCGATGGTTGTTTCGGGGGTGGTGGCTTCGGGTGTGGTGTCCGGGGCGGTGGGGGCGTCCGGCGTCGGTGCCGGGTCCAGGCTGGTGCTGGTGCTGGTGCTGGTGCTGGTGTGGGTGCGGCCGTCGGTGGTGGTCATCTCGGGGCTCCTCGGGGTGGTGTCGTGGAACACCCCCGGACCGGTGCCTGGCCCCGGACACGACAGACGCCCCAGGGCCTTGTCGGCCCTGGGGCGCCTGGGAAAGCGCTTGGCGTCAGCTCAAGCAGCTCGACCGTGGCAACCGGCGGGCCGGATGCCATAGGTAAAGAAGCGGGTCGTCTGCGTGAGCATGCGGCCAGTATGGCACGGGGCCGCCACCGGGCCGTCGAATCGCCCGTTCGGTCCCCGTTAGACTCGGAGGCACAGACCCCCGCCCGACCGCCGGAAGGCACCCCGTGTCATCAGCGACTCCCGCTGCCGCCGCTCCCGACACCGTCCTGGTCGTCGATTTCGGCGCGCAGTACGCCCAGCTCATCGCCCGACGCGTCCGCGAGGCGCGGGTCTACAGCGAGATCGTGCCGAGCACCATGCCGGTCGCGGAGATGCTCGCCAAGAACCCGGCGGCGATCATCCTCTCCGGAGGCCCCTCGTCCGTGTACGAGGAGGGCGCCCCCCGGCTCGACCGCACGCTGTTCGAGGCCGGTGTCCCCGTCTTCGGCATGTGCTACGGCTTCCAGCTCATGGCCGAGGTCCTCGGCGGCACCGTGGACAACACCGGCGCCCGTGAGTACGGCCGTACCGACCTCGCCGTCTCCAAGTCCGGCTCGACCCTCTTCGAGGGCACCCCGGACGAGCAGCACGTGTGGATGTCGCACGGCGACGCCTGCTCCGCAGCTCCCGAGGGTTTCACCGTGACCGCGTCCACCGCCGTCGTCCCGGTCGCCGCCTTCGAGAACGACGCCAAGAAGCTCTACGGAGTGCAGTACCACCCCGAGGTCATGCACTCCACCCACGGCCAGCAGGTCCTGGAGCACTTCCTCTACCGGGGCGCGGGCCTCACCCCGACCTGGACCACGGGCAACGTGATCGAGGAGCAGGTCGCCGCGATCCGCGCCCAGGTCGGCGACAAGCGCGCCATCTGCGGTCTGTCCGGCGGCGTGGACTCCGCCGTCGCCGCCGCCCTCGTCGCCCGCGCCATTGGCGACCAGCTGACCTGCGTGTACGTCGATCACGGCCTGATGCGCAAGGGCGAGACCGAGCAGGTCGAGAAGGACTTCGTGGCCGCGACCGGCGTCAAGCTGGTCGTCGTGGACGCCGAGGAGCGCTTCCTGACCGCGCTCAAGGGCGTCAGCGACCCCGAGGAGAAGCGGAAGATCATCGGCCGCGAGTTCATCCGCGTCTTCGAGCAGGCGCAGGCGGACATCATCGCGGACGCCGGTCCGGCCGTGGAGTTCCTCGTCCAGGGCACCCTCTACCCGGACGTGGTCGAGTCCGGCGGCGGCACCGGCACCGCCAACATCAAGTCGCACCACAACGTCGGCGGCCTCCCCGAGGACCTGGAGTTCCAGCTCGTCGAGCCCCTGCGCCAGCTGTTCAAGGACGAGGTCCGGATGGTCGGCCAGGAACTGGGCCTGCCCGAGGAGATCGTCCAGCGCCAGCCGTTCCCCGGTCCCGGCCTCGGCATCCGCATCGTCGGTGAGGTCACCAAGGAGCGGCTCGACCTGCTCCGCGACGCCGACGCGATCGCCCGCGAGGAGCTGACCGCCGCCGGTCTCGACCGGGACATCTGGCAGTGCCCCGTGGTGCTGCTCGCCGACGTCCGCTCGGTCGGCGTCCAGGGCGACGGCCGCACCTACGGCCACCCGATCGTGCTGCGCCCGGTCTCCTCCGAGGACGCCATGACCGCCGACTGGTCCCGGCTGCCCTACGACGTCCTCGCCCGGATCTCCACCCGCATCACCAACGAGGTCCGCGACGTCAACCGCGTCGTCCTCGACGTCACCTCGAAGCCGCCGGGCACCATCGAGTGGGAGTGATCCCGCGGGGCTGACGAGCTCCCGGCCGGTCCCGGCAGCCGGACGCGCGGCCGGTCCCGCCAGGGGCGCGGGCCCCGGCCCGGCGGCTTCTCCGGGCGCGGAGGTCACCTCCGCCTGAGCGTGCGCACCGGCGCTCCCGGCCGCCAGACCTGGACGACGAGGACCTCGTCGTCCTCGACGGTGGTCCGTACGACCTCGGTCAACTCGGTGCGGAAGAGGTGGAACGGCTGCGGCGGTTCCACCTCTTCCGTGTACGCCGACTTCACCGGCCCGTCCGCCACCTCCACCGCCCGCCCCGCGATCCGTACGTCCCCGCCGCCCATCCCCGTGCCCTCCCCGGGGTTGGCGTGCAGCTCGAACCTCGGGTCCCGCAGCAGGTCCAGGGCCTTCATCGAGCCGGGCATCATGCCGAGCCACAGTTCGCCGCCCCGGAAGTCGGCCTCCAGCCCGGAGGCGCGCGGGGCGCCGTCCCTGCGGACCGTGGCGAGGACGTGATGACGGAAGGCGCCGAAACGCTGCTCGACCACGGCGGCGAGATCGGGTTCGGCGGAGGTGAAGGCTGCCCAGTTCATGTCCGCAGTCTCACCGGTATACCCGACAACTTCTGTCGTATTTCCCGGCGGGTTTTCCACCCGTTTCCCGGCGGGTTTTCCACCGGCACCACCTGGGTGCGTGCCCGAGGGTTCCGGGGCGCGTGCGGACGGGTTCCACGATGCGTGCCGAGGGGTTCCGGGGCGCGTGCCGACGGGTTCCACGGTGCGTGCCGAGGGGTTCCGGGGCGCGTGCCAACGGGTTCCACGGCGTGTGCCGACGGGTTCCGTGGGCGCCTTCCCGGACCGTCACCCCGTCCCGGATGCGGCCCCGGCCGCACCAGGTGACCCGGCGGTCTGCCATTCCGCCCTGACCGGCGGTAACTTCCGGGCGGTACGGAACTTTCCCCGCTGGAGGACCTATGCACGGCCCGACCCCACCCCGGCCGCTGCCCACGGACCGGCTCACCTTCGCCATGCCGCCCACACACGCCTCCGTCGAGGACGAGCGGCGCCATCGCAGGGAACGGCTGGCCGGTGCGCTGCGGATCTTCGCGCACGCCGGGTTCGAGGACGGGGTGTCCGGACACATCACCGCCCGCGACCCCGAGTACAGCGACTGCTTCTGGGTCAACCCGTTCGGCATGCCGTTCCGGCACGTCACCGCCGGTGACCTCGTCCTCGCCAACGCGGACGGCCAGGTCGTCGAGGGACGCCACCACGTCAACCAGGCCGCCTTCACCGTCCACGCCCAGGTGCACGCCGCCCGCCCGGACGTCGTCGCCGTCGCGCACTGCCACACCGTCCACGGCCGCGCCCTCGCCGCCCTCGGTGAACTCATCGAGCCCATCACCCAGGAGAGTTGCGCCTTCTACGAGGACATGGCGCTCTACGACGCCTACAGCGGGGTCACCGTCGATGCCGAGGAGGGCAGGCGCATCGCGGACGTGCTGGGCACCCGCAAGGCACTGCTGCTGCGCAACCACGGCGCGCTCACCGTCGGGGACTCGGTGGACGCCGCCGCCTGGTGGTTCCTCTCCCTGGAACGCTGCAGCCAGGTCCAGCTGCTGTCCAAGGCGGCGGGCATCCCGGTGCTGATCGGGCACCGGCAGGCCGTCACCACCCGCGAACAGCTTGGCGGCGACCTCGTCGCCTGGATCAACCACCAGCCCCGCTGGCAGGAGATCAGCCGCAGCGAACCCGACCTGCTGACCTGACCCCCGCCCGGCCGCCCCGGCCCGCCGGGACCCAGTCAACGCCGTGGCCGGACCGTCACCCGCACCGACCCGGACCGCCCGCCGCGCACCCCCCTGCGTAGGGCACAATTCGCTGTCATCACTGGGGAGTTGCACGGCGACAGGACGGCCCGTCACAGCGGGACGCCGGCCGGGTCCGAGGGGCATGGGAAGGCGGGCGTCGGTCGTGGCGGTCCAGCAGGCGGGAGAGAGCGTGACGACGGGCACCGGCGGCACGCACAGCGGCGGCTGCACCTGTGGGGACTGCCCGCACGGCGCCCGCGAGGGCCACCGGCGGGCGGTCGCCGCCTTCCTGCGCGCCCGCGACGAGTTCGCCGCCGGACACGGCCTGCCCACCGCCGTCGCCCACTCCGCCTCCGCGTCCCGGCAGTGGGTCTCCGCCGAACTCACCCAGCGCGCCGAGTCCGTCGCCGCACGCGGCCGGGCCGAGGGCGCGTCCTGGCTCGCCCGGCTCTGGCTGCGCACCGCCTGCGCGGTGTGGGGCGCCGTCGTCGTCCTGCTGCTCGCCGAGGCGCTGACCGCCGTCGGCGCCGGTTGGGACGCCACCCGCACCGCCGCCCTGCTCGCCGCGCTCCTCGTCGCGGCCGGTCTGACCACCGCCTCCTGGTTCCACCGGGCACGCGGTGGTGCGCTCGCGCCCGTCATCGGTGAGGACAACCGCATGTCCACCTCCCGTACCGTCGCCGCCTGCTGGGTCCTCGTCACCGCCTACGCCGTCCTCCTGCTCTCCGGGCGGCTCGCCGCCGCCTCCGGCCACGCCGAGCGCGACGCCCTGATCTCCGGTCTCGACCTCGCGCGCGGGGCGGGCATGGTGACCGTCCTCGCCGTCGTCTGCGGGGTCGCCGTCCTGGTCCGCCGGGTGGTCGGGCTGCGCGTCCTCGGGCAGCGGCTGCAGAAGGTCCCGGCCGACCGGCCGCGCGCCGCCGACCTCCTCACCGACGACTCCGGCCGCGGTGCCTTCACCGACCTCCAGTACGCCGTCGTCTGCGCCGTCGCCCTCGTCTTCGCCGCCGTCCGCCTCGCCCGCCGTCCCGACCAG
This sequence comes from Streptomyces corallincola, assembly GCF_019104725.1. Lineage (GTDB taxonomy): Bacteria > Actinomycetota > Actinomycetes > Streptomycetales > Streptomycetaceae > Streptomyces > Streptomyces corallincola. The sequence goes on from NZ_JAHRXF010000021.1 coordinate 35,872, forward strand.
CTCCCCGACCTGCCCTGGGGGCTGGCCACGCTGGTGCTGATCTCCGCGGCGACCTACCTGGCGGGGAAGTACGCCGAGGGCGGGCGGCCCGTCGTCCTCTCCGTGGTCCGCTCCCGCGAACCCGGCGACCTCGACGGCCCCATCCGCACCGGCGACGACATCGAGATCCGGGGCGCCGGGTTCGTCCCGCCCGGCGCCCAGACCGCCGACCGGCTCGCCCGGACGGTCGTCCGCATCGGCGCCGTGGACGTGCAGGTCCCGCTCGTCCCCGTCCCCGGCGGCTTCCGCAACCCCACCGACACCACCCTCACCGTCCCCGTCCCGGCCGAGGTGGAGCCCGGCACGGTCGAGGTCCAGGTCATCACCGCGGCCGGGGTGCCGACCAACCGGTGCGTGGTCGAGATCGCGGAGTGAGGCGCGGCGCCCCGAGGGGCGGGTGTTCCGCCGGGTGCGGGCCCCGTCGAACCGGGACCCGATATCCGCAAAAACGGCCGGGAGAGGATTGAACTCCGTCCGATGGTCGTACGTATCGTCGAGTGAGGGGTCAGTACGGAGAGTGAGAGGCGGCTGGCAGCCATGACGCACGGTATTCGTACGGACAGCACGGCGTCCTACATGAACAACGGCGGGGGTCTGCGGGACACCATGTCCCGCTACGCGCTGCTTCCGCTGCGGATCTTCCTGGGCATCACCTTCCTCTACGCGGGTCTGGACAAGCTCACCGACAGTTCCTTCCTGAAGGCGAGCGGCTCCGGTTCCATCGGGGACACCATGCGCGCCGCCCGCGACTCCTCGGCCGTCCCGGCCCTGATCGACCTGGCCCTGCACAGCCCGGTCGGCTTCGGCTGCGCCATCGCCGTCGGTGAACTCGCCGTCGGGATCGGTACCCTGCTCGGTCTGTTCGGTCGGCTCGCCGCTCTCGGCGGCGCCCTCATCTCGCTCAGCCTCTGGCTGACCGTGAGCTGGAACTCCTCTCCGTACTACTACGGCAACGACCTCGCCTATCTGATGGCCTGGCTCCCCCTGGTGCTGGCCGGGACCCCCTACCTCTCGCTCGACGCCGTCTGGCACAACCGGCGCCGCCGCCGGTCCGGCGGCTACCGCTGACCGCATCCCCGCCGATACCGCTCACCGTCCGCCGCGTGCCTGCCCGGCCGCCCGCTCGCAGGGCGGGAGCGGGGACGGGACGCGGGGACGGGGCTCGGGGACGGGGTGCCGAGACGGGGTGCGGGGAGGCTCAGCTTCCCCGTATGCCCCGGCGTCTGCGGGCGCCCCGGTTCACCGCCGCGGCCAGCGCCGCGAGGAACAGGCCGCCGATCACCAGCGGGACCGCCGTGAACCACGGGATGCGCCATAGCCCTGCCACCTCGCCCGCGTAGAGGACACCGGCGGCGATCAGGCAGAGGCCGAGGAGCAGACGGCCCGGCTGGAACTCATGACGCAGCACGGCTGACCTCCACCTGTCCGACGCCCACCCGCAGGGCGATCTCCAGTGTTCCGGTGTCCCGCTCGCCCGGTGCGCCCTTCGCCGGGACCAAGGTCAGCCGCTGGTGCTGTGCCGGTCTCACGTCTACGTCCCTGGAGTCGTCGCCGGGCAACCGGATGTCGCCCAGGCCCACTTCGATACGGAGCCGCACCCTCGTGTCCGCCGGTACCGTCACTCTGAGCTGCCCGGCGCCCACCTCGGCGTCCGTCGTGACGGTCCGCCCGGCGCCGGGGCGTATGCCGCTCAGGTCGAGCGTGCCCCGCCCGGTGCCCACGTCGTAGTGCGGACGGAGTTCGGCCTGCGCGGCCGGTCTCCACACCTCGTCCCGCCACTGGGTGCTGATGTCGTGCGGCAGGACCGAGGCCCCGGTGAGCAGCGCCGCCGTCACGATCGCCCAGAACACCGACCCGGCGCCGGTCCGGCCCAGCCACGAGCTGAGCGCGATACCGAGGCCGAACACCCCGAGCGCGCAGGCCAGTCCGAGCTGGAGACTCACGCCGAGCGGGCGGGTGTCCCACGTCAGCCCGGTGCCGAGCCCTCCCGCCACCAGCGCCAACAGGAAGATCCAGCCCCCCGTCCAGCGGGGACCGCGCGGCCGGTGCGGTGGGGCACTCGGCGGGGTGGCCGCGCCCGGATGGGTCCAGGGCAGGGCCATGCCGATGTCCAGTGAGGTCCTCGGCTCCCGTGCGCCCGGAGGCCCCCACAGATACCCGGTGCCGCCGACGTGCGTGCCGTCCTTGACGATCGGGTCCCGCCACCAGGACGGGTACGCGGCGGCGGGCGGTGCCTGTGCCTCCGGCGGGGCGTCGGCGGCCGTCCGCTCGGCCAGCGGGTCGGCATCCGAGGCGCCGCGCTGCCGCGACCAGTACCCCGCCCCGGCCAGCAGCAGCGAGAGCACCGCCGCGAAGGTCAGCACCCCGCCGTTGCGCAGCATGGTCAGGAACGTCCCGCAGCCGACCAGCGCGAACAGCACGGCGGCCAGCGCCGGACCGTCCACCCGGCCGGTCAGCAGCCGCCGGATCTCGTTCTCCTCCTCGTCTTCGTACGGCACGAACAGCCACGCGAAGCCATAGAAGAGGAGACCTATGCCGCCGGTCGCGGCCAGCACGGCCAGCGTGATCCGGAAGATCACCGGGTCCATGCCCGTGTCCCGCCCGAGTCCCGCGCACACCCCGGCGATCATGCGGTGGCGACGCTCGCGGCGGAGCGGGCGCGGGCCGTCGGCGGGGCCCGGCCCGCTCTCCGGCCGTTGCCCGTGTGCCGTGCCCGTGCCCCCCGATCCTGTCGCGGCGGCGCGCTCGTGTTCCGTCATGCGTCTCATGGTGACGGTCCGGCAGCCCCGGCGGCATTCGGGATGACCCTGGTCGAACCCTGAGATCCGCCCCGAGACGGGTCCGGGGGATGTTCGAGCCGACACGCCGGGCGAACATCAGGGGTGTCTCGGGGACGAACCCTGATGCCCAGGGTCCGGCCGCCGTGTGACCATCGAGCCATGCCGGAAGCCGCAGCGACACCCCTCGACGACCCGCGGCCCCTGCGCAGGCTCTACCGAAGCGGCGACGGACGCTGGCTCGGCGGAGTGGCGCGAGGGCTCGCCGGGCATCTCGGGCTGCCGGTGATCTGGGTCCGGCTCGCGTTCGCGGGCCTGTTCATGGCGGACGGGCTCGGAGCGCTGCTCTACGCGGCGTTCTGGTTCTTCGTGCCGCTCGGCGTCGGCGGGGTCGGTGGCGAGCGGGCCCACTCCCCGCTCGCCACCGAGACCGCGCCGGACGGACGGCGCAGACTCGTCGCCCGCAAGCCGGACAAGGGCCAGATCGTGGCCCTGCTCCTCATGGTCGTGGTGTCGCTCGTCTTCGTCGGCAGCGTCAACCTCACCGGCGGCATCAAGGCGTATCTGCTCCCCGCCGTGCTGGTGGCCGCCGGTGTCGCGCTGGTCTGGCGGCAGGCGGACAACGCCCGCCGGGCCCGCTGGGTCGAGGTCGGCAGACGCCGGCGCACCCTCACCCTGCTGCGAGCGGGCGTCGGTGTCCTGCTGGTCACCGCGGGCGTCTCCGCGATCTTCGTCCTACAGGGCTCTGCCGCCCACCTCGGCGCGGTCCTCCAGGCCGGGCTGGCCGTCCTGGTCGGCATTACCCTGCTCGCCGGTCCCTATCTGGTGCGCGTCACCCAGGATCTCTCCGAGGAACGCCTGATGCGCATCCGGGCCCAGGAACGCGCCGAGGTCGCCGCCCATGTGCACGACTCGGTGCTGCACACCCTCACCCTCATCCAGCGCAACGCGGACAACGCGGGGGAGGTGCGCCGCCTGGCCCGCGCCCAGGAGCGCGACCTGCGCACCTGGCTGTACAGACCGGAGGGCACCGGCACGGACGAGACCGACGAGCCGGACACGGTCGCCGAGGCGGTCCGGCGCAACGCGGCCGAGGTGGAGGACAAGCACGGGGTGCCCATCGAGGTGGTCGTGGTCGGGGACTGCCCGCTCGACGAGCGCACCGGGGCGCAGATGCAGGCCGCGCGCGAGGCGATGGTGAACGCCGCCAAGTACGGTGGCGAGGGCGGTGCCGTCCAGGTCTACGCCGAGGTCGAGGGCCGGACGGTGTTCGTCTCCGTCCGCGACCGGGGGCCGGGCTTCGACCTCGACTCCATACCCGCCGACCGCATGGGCGTCAGAGAATCGATCATCGGCCGTATGGAGCGGCACGGCGGCACGGCACGGCTGCGGGCGGTGCCCGACGGCGGCACGGAGGTCGAGCTGGAGATGGAGAGGGCGGAGAAGACGGAATGAGCGACGAGGCGACGGACGCGGCCGAGACGGACGAGACGGCTCCGACCGGCGGGGTGGACGAGGCGGCCGGGGCTGACGAGGCTGCCGGGGTGGACCGGACGGACGGCTCGGCCCTGGCGGAGGCGGATGGCGTCGCACCGGAAGGGCCGGACGGGGCAGCGCCGGTGGCGGACTCGGAGTCGGCCGGGGGACGGCATGTCCGGGTGGTCCTCGTGGACGACCACCGTATGTTCCGCACCGGGGTGCGGGCCGAGATAGGGCAGACCGCGCAGACCGGCGTCGAGGTGGTCGGCGAGGCCGCCGACGTCGATCAGGCGGTCACGGTCATCACCGGGACCCGGCCCGAGGTGGTGCTGCTCGACGTGCACCTCCCCGGCGGCGGAGGGGTCGAAGTGCTGCGCCGCTGCGCTCCGTTGATGGCGGACGGCGACCGGTCCGTACGGTTCCTGGCGCTGTCCGTGTCCGACGCGGCCGAGGACGTCATCGGTGTCATCCGGGGCGGCGCCCGCGGTTACGTCACCAAGACCATCGCCGGCACCGATCTGGTCAGCTCGATCTTCCGGGTCCAGGAGGGCGACGCCGTCTTCTCGCCCCGCCTCGCCGGGTTCGTCCTGGACGCCTTCGCCTCCACCGACGCGCCCCCGGTGGACGAGGACCTCGACCGTCTCACCCAGCGCGAGCGGGAGGTGCTGCGCCTCATCGCCCGCGGCTACGCCTACAAGGAGATCGCCAAGCAGCTCTACATCTCGGTGAAGACCGTCGAGTCCCATGTCTCCGCCGTCCTGCGCAAGCTCCAGCTCTCCAACCGCCATGAACTGACCCGCTGGGCGACGGCACGGCGCCTGGTCTGAGCCGCGGCCGGGCCGCCCGGCCGTCGCCCGGCCGCTCTCCCGCCCGTTCTCCTCCCGCTCACGCCACCCGCGTCGCCCCCGCGAACGGCATCTGGTCGATGGGGGCGACACGGACCGGGGCGGAGGGGTTGGGGGCGTGGATCATCTTGCCGTTGCCGATGTAGAGGCCGACGTGGCTGATACCGGAGTAGAAGAAGACCAGGTCGCCGGGGCGGAGTTCGGAGCGGGAGACGCGGCGGCCCGCGTTGATCTGGGCGTAGGTGGTGCGGGGGAGGGAGAGACCGGCGGAGCGGTAGGCGGCCTGGACGAGGCCGGAGCAGTCGAAGGCGTTGGGGCCGGTCGCGCCCCAGACGTAGGGGCTGCCGAGCTTGCCGTAGGCGTAGGAGACGGCGGCTGCCGCCCGGGAGTCGGGCGCGGTGACGGGCGGCTGTGTCCGCCGCTCCGGGGTGCTCCGAGTGGAGGACGCCGAGCGCGAGGCCCGCTGCGCCGGGCCCGGTGCGGCAGTACGGGTGGTCGCGCCGGTGACCCTGGCGCGCTCGGGCGGGGTGAGCCGGTCCAGCAGGCGCCGTGCCTCCGCGAGCTTCGCCGTGACGGTCCGCCTCTCCTGCTTCAGTTTCTCCTGCCGCTCCCGCAGCGACGTCAGTTCGACGCGGGAGGCGCCGCGCAGCCGCTCGATCTCGCGGAGTTGGGCGCGTACCCGCGTGATCGCCTGGGCACGGCGGTCGCCCGCGCGCTCGGCGAACGAGGCGCCGTCGAGATAACGGTCGGGGTTGCTGGAGAGGGCGAGCTGCCAGGCGGGGTTGTAGCCGTTCTCGCGGTACTGCGCCGCGGCGAACGAACCCAGCGCCGAGCGCGCGGTGTTGAGCTTCTGCTGGCGCCGGGCGGTCTCGTCCCGCAGGGCGTTCAGGCGCCGCTGGGAGGCGTCGGCCTTCTCTTTCGCCCCGTTGTACGACTCGGTGGCCGTCTCGGCCTCCCGGTACAGCGTGTCCACCTTCGCCTTCACCTGCGCCGGGGTGGCCTGCGGTTCGGCGTGGCCGACCCCGTCGAACGCCGTGGCGGTGGCCGCGCCCGCGAGGGCGAGGGTGGCGGCGGTGCGTACGGTGGTGCCGCCGAGCGAGCGCGGTCGGGGCTTGCGGTGCGCGGACAACTGGAGGGTCACGTCCTTCCGTCGGGCTTCCCTTGCACCGGGAACGGGTCCGGCGGTGCATCGAGGAGGGGTCCGGCGACCGCCCGTACAGGGGGAGCGGGCGCCGCCGGACCCGTCTCGGCGGGGGTGACCGGACGCAGCCCCTGGCCCTGGGCGGCTTCGGGGAGGCCGGTCACCTGGGGAGGGACGCTAAACCGGTCGGTGACGGCTTGGTAACGAGGAGTACGGAACTGGCGGTGAGGGAGCGGTATGCGACCGGATGTGACCGAATGGCGAGGCGTGGGCGCCATGTTGACGGGCCGTGTTGACCGAAGCGGGGATTCCGGTCCTCCGGGGCCGGGCGCGCTGCTACAGCACGCTGTGTCCCCGCCGGGACCCGACCCCTTGGTTCTTCTCCGGAAGCCCCTCACTAGGCTCCCGGTTCATGGACGTTCTCACCCATTTCCTCGTCGGCCTGCACATCATCGGCATCGCCGCACTGCTCGGCGGTTTCCTCACCCAGATGAAGGCGATGGGCCGGGGCACCGCCCGCTTCGTCCCCGCGATGGTGCACGGCGCGTTCACCATGCTGGTCACCGGTGTGGCCCTGGTCGGGGTCAACGAGGTGGACGGGCAGCACGTCAACACCGTCAAGATCGGGGTGAAACTGGCGCTGCTGATCGTGATTCTCGGGCTGGTGTACGTCAAGCGCGACGACGAGAAGGTCGAGAAGAACCTCTTCGGGCTGGTCGGACTGCTGACCGTGGTCAACATCTTCATCGCCGTGCTCTGGACCTGAGCAGGTGGCCGTCAGCGGCGCGGAGCCGATCCGGCGCGCGCCGTGAGCAGTGCCCCGGCGGCCACCGCGAGCCAGGCCACCACCGCGATCCACAGCAGGACCCGTCCCAGCACGCCGAGCCAGCCGGTGTGCAGTGCGGCGGCGACGGCGAGGGTGGCCGCGCCGGTCATCGCCAGCGGGTGGACCGTCGCCCAGCGGCGCGCGTCGTAGCCGGTGCGGGGTTCGACGATCTCCGCGACCGCCAGGGCGACCCAGCAGATCAGCGTCACGACCAGCAGGGCCGTGGTCGTGTCGTGCAGGACGTTCTGGTCGTCGTAGTTCCAGAGGTACGGGCGCGGGCGGTCGCCCGCCGTCAGGAGGGTCGCGCCGGTCAGCGCGGAGAGCGCGAGCGCGCCTACCCCGATCCAGTGGTCGCCCGCGCCCTGAATCACCTGGCGGCGGTCGAAGTGGTACACCGCCACGAGCCAGCCGACGAGGCCCAGCCAGAACAGCACCATCCCCGTGTGCGTCAGCCAGGCCGTCTCCGTCTCCCTGCCGAGGGTGGCGGCCGTCGCCGCGAGCGCCTCCGTCGCCAGGCAGCCCAGGAACACGGTGCCGGGCATCCGGCGGGCTCCGTGGCGTACCAGGGCGTACATCAGGAACGGGTAGACCAGCGCGGCGAGCGCCAGCAGCGCTGCCGCCAGTGCGGTGGGTCCCAGGGTTGTGAAGCGGAGGCCGAGGATCGCTGTCGCGGGGACCGCGGTCAGCGCCTCGGGCGCGGGGAGCACGCCCGGCTGGTGCGCGCGATGCGGGTGATGCGCGCTGTGGGTGCGGTGCGCGTGTCGCGTGCCGCGCCCGAGCGGGCGTACGGCCAGATCCGCCGCCAGCGCCAGCCATCCCACGCAGGCGAGGGCCAGGAAGATCAGCGACAGCACCTCGTCGCCCGACAGGTGAAAGCCGACGGAGACCGTGCCCGTCGCGGTAACGGCTGCTCCCGAGGCGGGCGGACGTGCCTCCCACCGGGTGCGCAGTGCGGTGAGGGTGGGCATGCGGTGACTCTATGGAGGCCGGTGCGGGTCCCGGGGTACGACGCGATCAGCCCCGTACGCCTGTCACCTGAACGCTGCGGTACCGGGCCGGGGGTGAGGACGCGAGCCCGCGCCGAGAGGGTCCCTCCTCGCGCACCCCGCGCCACGAACCGCGTCGGAGTGCCCGTCCTCACGCAGGCCGTATCACCTTCCGCACCGGGACGGTCAGCAGCTCCTCGCGGATCGTGGCGCCCGGATGCGGGGCGTGGATCAGGGTGTCCGGGGCGGTGAGGAGGCCGATGTGGTCGTGGTCGGCGTGGAAGAAGACGAGGTCACCGGGGCGGGCGTCGGGGAGGGGGACCGGGGTGCCCGCGTGGGCCTGGTCGTGGGCGGCGCGGGGGAGGGCGACGCCGGCCGCGCGCCAGGCGGCCTGGGTGAGACCGGCGCAGTCGTAGGAGCCGGGCCCGCTCGCCCCGCTCACGCACGGCTTGCCGAGCTGCGCGCGGGCGAAGGCGACGGCCTTCTCCGCCTTGGTGGGCGCCTGCACCGGCACCACCACCGCGTGCCCGTCGCCCCCGCCGGAGTACGCCGCCAGCAACGCCCGCGCGGCGGCCAGCTTCCGCTGGACCACGGCCTTGGCACTCTTCGGATCACGAGGAACGGCACCCGGCCCCGCAGCCACAGCCGCGCCCGAACCCGCAGCCGCGCCCGACCCCGTCTCCGAACTCGGCCCCGACCCCGACGCCGACCCCGCCCCGGCCTCCGGCACCACCCGAGCCCGCTGCCGGTTCTTCACCGATGTGGCCAGACGGTCCATCAGGCGGCTCTGGTGGAAGTAGTCGGCGGACCGCTCGGCCCGGGCGGGCGCCGGTGCGGGTGCCGCCTCGGCCGACGGCGCGGTCGCCGCGCGTTCGTGGAGCCGCATGGCACGTTCCGCCTCCGCGCCGGTCTGCCGGGAGGCGTCGTCCGCGCGGCGGTAGAACTCGTCCACCTTCTTCTCGATCTCCGCCAGGCTCGGCCCGCCGTCGTCGGCGGGCGCGGCCTCGGACGGGCCCGCCTGGGACAGGACGGCGACAGAGGTGATCGCGGCGGTGGCGAGTACGGGCGTGCGCAGCCCCGGTCCGAACGGACCGGAACGCTGCTTGCGGTGCGACGCCAAGGCTGGCGACTCCTTCCCAGGTCCGCCTGCCGGGTTAGCTGTCGGGTTCGGGCGGGTGTCTCGGAAGGGTTGCCCTACGGCCTCGCCCCGTCACCGGACGGGAGTCGGCCGATTCACCCCAGGGATCGGTGGGTCCCCGGCTCCGCGCGCCCTGCGGCGCGTACGGACTCGGCGGAGACCGCACGGCCGGCGACGTTCGCCGGAAGGGTGCGTACGGTCTGCGGGAAATCTAGCCAACTCGTGTGCCTTCCGTGAAGGTTGGTGCGGTAAATGTCCGATACATTTCCGTGACCTCCGTCGCTTTTCCCGCTCCCGTGACCTCTCGCCTGCGCAGCGTGAGGGCGGAGGGCGGCCCGTGAGGTGTGCGGGTTTCCGGGGCGTGACCCGGTTGTCGGTGCGGCGCCCTAGACTCGGAGGGCGATGAGCAGCCTCTTTGACGACAGCTTCCTGGCGGCCCTCCAGTCCCCGCGCGGACACGACGAGGAACCCCCGCCGCCGCCCGAGGACGATCACGCTCCGGAACCGATTCCGGACGATCTGTTCGGCGGGAAGTTCGACGCGCCGCCGGACCGTGACGCGTACTACCGCGACGGCGCCCCCCGCCCGGTGCTGGACGCGGCGGCCCTGCTGGACGGGCTGAACGACAACCAGCGCGCGGCCGTCACGCACGCGGGCGCCCCGCTGCTCATCGTCGCGGGCGCGGGCTCCGGCAAGACGCGGGTGCTCACCCACCGCATCGCCCACCTGCTCGCTGAACGGCACGTCCACCCCGGCCAGATCCTCGCCATCACCTTCACCAACAAGGCGGCCGGTGAGATGAAGGAGCGCGTCGAGCACCTCGTGGGCCCGCGCGCGGGCGCGATGTGGGTGATGACGTTCCACAGCGCGTGCGTGCGCATCCTGCGCCGCGAGTCCAAGAAGCTCGGCTTCACCTCGTCGTTCTCGATCTACGACGCGGCCGACAGCAAGCGTCTGATGGCCCTGGTCTGCCGCGACCTGGACCTCGACCCCAAGCGCTACCCGCCCAAGTCCTTCAGCGCCAAGATCAGCAACCTCAAGAACGAGCTGATCGACGAGGAGGACTTCGCCGCGCAGGCCACCGACGGCTTCGAGAAGACCCTCGCCCAGGCGTACGCGCTCTACCAGTCGCGCCTGCGCGAGGCCAACGCGCTGGACTTCGACGACCTGATCATGACCACGGTCAACCTGCTCCGCGCCTTCCCCGACGTGGCCGAGCACTACCGCCGCCGCTTCCGGCACGTCCTGGTGGACGAGTACCAGGACACCAACCACGCGCAGTACGCCCTGGTCCGCGAGCTGGTCGGCACCGGCGCCCACGACGAGGACGTACCCCCCGCCGAGAGCGACCTGCCCCCGGCCGAGCTGTGCGTGGTGGGTGACGCGGACCAGTCGATCTACGCCTTCCGGGGCGCGACCATCCGCAACATCCTCCAGTTCGAGGAGGACTACCCGAACGCGACGACGATCCTGCTGGAGCAGAACTACCGCTCCACGCAGACCATCCTGACCGCCGCCAACGCCGTCATCGAGCGCAACGAGTCCCGCCGCCCGAAGAACCTGTGGACCAACGCGGGCCAGGGCGCGGGCATCACCGGCTATGTCGCGGACACCGAGCACGACGAGGCGCAGTTCGTCGCCGAGGAGATAGACCGTCTCACCGACGCGGGCGACGCCAAGGCCGGTGATGTGGCCGTCTTCTACCGGACCAACGCCCAGTCCCGTGTCTTCGAGGAGATCTTCATCCGCGTCGGCCTGCCGTACAAGGTCGTCGGCGGGGTCCGCTTCTACGAGCGCAAGGAGGTCCGGGACGTCCTGGCCTATCTGCGGGTGCTGTCCAACCCGGAGGACGCGGTGCCGCTGCGCCGCATCCTCAACGTGCCCAAGCGGGGCATCGGGGAGCGCGCCGAGGCGATGATCGACGCCCTCGCCCAGCGCGAGAAGGTCAGCTTCCCGCAGGCGCTGAAGCGGGTGGACGAGGCGTACGGCATGGCCGCGCGGTCCGCCAACGCCGTCAAGCGGTTCAACACGCTGATGGAGGACCTGCGGACGGTCGTGGAGTCCGGCGCCGGACCGGCGACCGTGCTGGAGGCCGTGCTCGAACGCACCGGCTATCTGGCCGAGTTGCAGTCCTCCACCGACCCGCAGGACGAGACCCGCATCGAGAACCTCCAGGAACTCGCCGCCGTGGCGCTGGAGTTCGAGCAGGAGCGCGGCGAGGGCGAGTCGGGCACGCTGTCCGACTTCCTGGAGCAGGTCGCGCTGGTCGCGGACTCCGACCAGATCCCCGACGAGGAGGACGGCAACGGCGTCATCACCCTGATGACCCTGCACACCGCCAAGGGACTCGAGTTCCCGGTGGTGTTCCTCACCGGCATGGAGGACGGCGTCTTCCCGCACATGCGCGCCCTCGGCCAGACCAAGGAACTGGAGGAGGAACGCCGCCTGGCGTACGTGGGGATCACCCGCGCCCGCGAGCGGCTGTACCTCACCCGGTCCGCGATGCGCAGCGCCTGGGGCCAGCCCTCGTACAACCCGCCCTCCCGGTTCCTGGAGGAGATCCCGGCCCAGCACCTCCAGTGGAAGCGCACCGGCGCGACCGCTCCGGTGTCCGCCGGGCCCACGTCGGGGATCGCGGCCTCGCTGTCCTCGTCCCGTTCGCGCTCCTCGGCGTCGGGCGCTTCCGGCTTCGCCACGCGCCGGGGCGCCACCGAGAAGCCGGTGGCCGCGCTCTCCATCGGTGACCGCGTCACGCACGACCAGTTCGGCCTCGGCACGGTTGTCGGGGTCAAGGGCACCGGCGCGCAGACCGAGGCGACCATCGACTTCGGCGACGAGAAGCCCAAGCGGCTGCTGCTGCGCTACGCCCCGGTCGAGAAGCTGTAGCCGTACGGCCCCTGTTGACGAGTGGAGCCCCGCCGGAAGCGTCCGGCGGGGCTCGACTGGTTTGTGCGGAAGGCTAGTTCGGGTTCAGACCATGACTGCGCAGCCACGGCAGCGGGTCCACGGCCGCGCCGCCCCCGGGGCGCACCTCGAAGTGCAGGTGCGGGCCGGTGGAGTTGCCGGAGTTCCCGGAGTACGCGATCGGCTGACCCGCCTTGACGACGGTCCCGGAGGGCACCCGGTAACTGGAGAGGTGGCAGTACCACGTCTCCGTGCCGTCCTTCGCGGTCAGGATCAGCATGTTGCCGTAGGCGCTGTTCCACTGGGTGCGGACGGTGCCGTCGGTCGCGGCCATCACCGTCGTGCCGTACGCCACAGGGAAGTCGATGCCGGTGTGCACGGACATCCAGTTCACGCCCGCCTGCCCGAAGTAGGCGCTGAGTCCGTGCTGGGCGACGGGCAGGACGAACTTGGGGCGCAGCCGCTCCTTGAGCGCGGCCTCGGCCGCCGCCTTCTTCTGCTGGAGTTCCTGCTGCGCCTTGAGGTCGATGCGCTCCTGGGTGCGGCTGGCGCGGTCGGTGAAGTCATCGACGCCCGCCGAGAGCGTGCGCAGCTGCGCGTCCAGCTTGCCGTTGGCGACGGACGGCTGCACGGCGTGCGCGCCGTCCGGTGCGGCGGCCGCGGTGTCGGCGCTGTCGTCGGAGAAGTCGCCGACGGAGGCGACGGCGACACCCGCGACCCCCATCACACACGCCGACGGTACGGCGATCGTCAGCAGCGCCGACCGCTTGGCGGGCGTACGGCGCCGGGCGCGCGAGCCGCTCCGGGTGGCCGGGCGGGCCGCCGGGACGGTCTCCTCCTGGTCGTCGAGAAGGGGCGCCACGGCGGGCAGTTCACGGGTGTTCCCACTCAAGTCGTCGGCGGTATCGATGAGTTCGCCGTCATGGGCGTCCTCGTCACGATCGCCTTCGTACCCGCCTTCGGGCGCGCCCTCGTAGCCCGGCTGCTCGGCGAAGGCGGTGGTGTCGAAGCTGGTGGTGTCGAAGGTGCCGGTGGCGTGGAGGTCGTACGTGCCGGTCGCCTGCGGGTCGTACGGCTGCTCGGCGTACGCCTCGTGGGTGTCGTACGCGGTGCCGCTGTTCCACCGGGTGGCGTCGTAGGTACCGGTGTCGAAGGTCTGGGTGCCCCAGTCCCACTGCTGGGTGGCGTCGGCGGCCTGCTGCTCCGGCAACTGCCAGGCCGAGGAGTCCCACTGGCCGCTGGCGTCGGTGCCGGTGGCCTGCTCGGGGAGGGTCCAGGCGGAGGTGTCGTACGCGCCGGTCCCGTAGGCGCCGGTGTCGTACGTGCCCGTGTCGTAGGTCCCGGTCTCGTACGTCCCGGTGTCGTAGCCGGTGTGCTGCCCGGTGGCGTACGGGTCGTGGGGCTGCTGGGCGCCGGTCTGCCAGGAGGCGGTGTCGTAGGCGCCGGTGGGGAAGGTGCCCGTGGCGGGGTCGGCCGTGAAGGCGGTCGGGGCCCAGCCGTCGTGCGTGGTGTGGTCGTCGTAACGGACTTCCGGGGTCCCGTAGGGCGCGTAGCGCGCGGTGGTGGCGTCGGAAGCCGGGGCCGGGGTGGTCATGGTCCCCGACGGGTGACGATCGTTCACCAACTTCTCTTTCGCCTCGACAACAGGGGCTGCCAGAGCAGTGCGGCGACTGTACCCGGCGGTATGCGGGCGCGACAATCTTCTGCGGGTTTCGCGCGGCCGGAAACGGGCATTCTCCCGTGTTTTGGCCGCGGGCGGGCTCCGGTTTGGCCCTGCGTTCGGGACATGTTCGACGTACGGTGACGGCGAGTCACCGAAATTCCCGCGCTTCGGCGTCCTTTCCGACGGGTGCCCGGGCGGTCGGCGCGCGCTCACCGCACCGTCAGACCGCCGCCCGCCCGCTCCCCGGCCGTTCCCCGGCGGGCGCCGTGTCGAGCACCTCGCGTATCCGGACGGCGACGGCGGGGTGCACGGGGAGTGCCAGATGACCGATGCCGGTCACGCGCACGTTGTCGGCGTCCAGGTCGGGGTGGTCCACGCGGGCCGTCTCCTGCGGCACCATCACCGAGTCCAGGTCGCTCCAGAACCCGACGAACCGTGTCCGGCAGCCCGGCGCGGGGCGGGCCAGCTCCTCGATCAGCGGCGAGCCGGGCCGCATCTGCCGGACGATCGGGTGCGCCCCGGCCAGCGGGACCGCGCGGGTGCCGGAGTGCGGGGTGCCGAGGGTGACCAGGGTGCGGACCCGCAGGTCACCGCCGAGACACTGGGCGTAGTACCGCGCGATGAGGCCACCGAGGCTGTGCCCCACCACGTCCACCCGGTCGCTGCCGGTGCGCTCGCAGATCTCCTCGATGTGCCGCCCGAGGAGTTCGGCGGCGGTGCGTATGTCGCAGGTCAGCGGAGAGTAGTTGAGGGAGGCGATCCGTCGGCCGCCGTCGCGGGCCAGGCTGCGGCGCAGCAGGACGAAGACCGAGCGGTTGTCGATGAAGCCGTGCAGCAGCACCACCGGCGGACCGGAGCGCTCCGGCAGCCGGGCCGCCCCGCCTCCGCGCGCCGGGTGCGCGGCCGGGCGGCGCTCCTGGACCAGGCCGGTCGGATAGAGCAAAAGGTGACCGGCGAGGATCGCGGCCTCCAGCGCGGTGGCCTTCAACAGGGCCGCGGAGAGATCGGTGAGTCTGCCGGGCCACAGGCGCCGGTACAGCGGGAGGAAATACGGCAGTGCCCCGGTGACCTTCATCGGCCGACCTCCAGTCGGCGCACGGGGCTCACGACCCGGCCCGTACGCCCTCATGTCCCACCATGTGATTTCCCCCTCGCTCCGCGCCGAAAACCGCCGGTTGCGGGATGCTGGGGATAACGTTCGTTCACTTCCCGACGGGTGGCGGCGCGCGCGCCGGATGTGCGGTACTTGTCGGTACGGGCGGAAGCGGTCGCTTCCGTGGTCGCTTGCATGGAGGCAACGATGGCTGTGGCAGCCGGTCCGACCGGTCCGATCCGCGTGGTGGTGGCGAAACCGGGGCTCGACGGCCACGATCGCGGGGCCAAGGTCATCGCGCGGGCGCTGCGCGACGGCGGCATGGAAGTCATCTACACCGGGTTGCACCAGACCCCGGAGCAGATCGTGGACACCGCCATCCAGGAGGACGCCGACGCCATCGGCCTCTCCATCCTCTCCGGCGCCCACAACACGCTGTTCGCCGCCGTCCTCGACCTGCTCAAGCAGCGCGAGGCCGAGGACATCCTCGTCTTCGGCGGCGGGATCATCCCGGAGGAGGACATCGCGCCCCTCAAGGAGAAGGGGGTCGCGGCGATCTTCACCCCCGGCGCGACGACCACGGCCATCGTGGAGTGGGTGCGGGAGAACGTGCGTCAGGCAGCGGCTTCCGGGGGCTGAGGCGGGATTCGCTCCGGGTTCGGCCGGTGGGCCGGGTGGGAGTTGGGTGACCGGCCGGGTGCCGGGTGCCGCGTGTGGGGTGCCTGGCGACGGGGGCGGCGGGTGCCGGGGCGTTCGGGGCGCCGACTGCCGTGCTCGGTGCGTTCGGGGGCGCCGACTGTCATGTGCCGGGCGGGACGCGTGCGTTGAGCGGGGCTCGTGCGCTGGACAGGCCCGCCTGTCCGCCGGGCAAGGCCCATCTGCCCGGCGGGGCACGTGGGGTACGGGGCTGATCCGACCGGCGGTGCTCAATGTGCCGGGTGGGGCTCATCCACCGTGTGCGGCTCATGTGCCGGGTGGGGTCAGTTCCTCTGCCATCGTCGCCCGCAGCCGTAGCGTGGCCGTGAGGCGCTGGAAGGCTTCCGCCCAGTAGCCGCCCGCGCCGGGTGAGGCGTCCTCGGACTCGTCGGGCACCGCGAGCAGACCCGCGAGGCGGGCCGCCTCCGCCGGGTCGAGGCAGCGTTCCGCCAGGCCCATCACCCCGCTGAAGCTCCACGGGTAACTTCCCGCGTCCCGCGCGATGTTCAGCGCGTCCACCACCGCCCGGCCCAGCGCGGGCGCCCACGGCACCGCGCATACCCCGAGCAACTGGAACGCCTCGGACAGGCCGTGCGCCGCGATGAAACCACCGACCCAGGCGGCCCGTTCCCCGGCCTCCAGGGTGATCAGCAGTTTCGCCCGCTCGGCCAGCGAGACCGCGCCCGGACCGGCCGCCTCCGGGGCCGACGGCTCCCCGAGCAGCGCCCGCGACCACTCCGCGTCCCGCTGCCGTACGGCCGCCCGGCACCAGGCCGCGTGCAACTCGCCCTGCCAGTCGTCCGCCACCGGCAACGCGACGATCTCCTCCGGGGTGCGCCCGCCGAGCCGGTCCCGCCAAGTGTCCAGCGGGGTGGCCTCCACCAACTGGGCCAGCCACCAGGAGCGTTCACCCCGGCCGGCCGGGGGTTTCGCCGTCACGCCGTCCCGCTCCATGTCCGGGTCGCAGGCGAAGGGCGCCTCCACGGCGAGCGCGGGTCCGGTGCCCGTGTGATCGACGGCCACGCAGGCCGACGCCCGTGCCGCCATCCGCACCCCGAGCGCCGAACCCGGCAGCGCCGACAGCAGTTCGGCCGCCGTCGCCCGGACATTGCGGCTGCGGTCGGCCAACGCCCGCTCCAGGAACGGTTCGTCCGCCGGGGACAGACCCGTGCGCAGCGAGTCGAGGAACATCAGCCGGTCCTCGGCGCGTTCGGCCGCCCAGGTCTCCGCCAGCAGCGCGCGGGCCGCCTCCGGGTCGCGGGTGCGCAGAGTGCCCAGCAGCGCGACCCGCTCCGCGAACAGGCCCTCCTCCCAGAGCCGCCGTACGCCCGCCTCGTCGCCGGAGCCGGGCTGCGAGGCCGTACCGCCCGCCGCCGAGCGCAGGGCGAACCGCCAGTCCGGGTTCAGCCGGGCCAGCCACAGCGCCCGCTGCCCCGCGAACGCCAGCGCCGCCGGGCGCAGATCCGTACGGCCGCGCGCCGCGTCCAGCAGTGCGGGCAGCGCCTGCGGGGGTGCCGCGTACCCGTGCGCGTTCGCCGCCGCGAGCCACTGCGGCAGCAGCTCCGTCAGATCCGGCGCGCCGCCCCGCCGCCCACTCCCGCTCCCGGAACGGTCGGCCAGCAGCAGCGCCAGCCGCCGCGCCGCGTCCGGCGGCACCTGCGGACGCCGGTCCACCGCGACGGGTTCCAGCCGCTTCCCCACCGCCCCCGCCCGCAACCCCGCCCGCCGCCGCACGGTCGCCACCGCGGCGGCGTCGAGCAGGGCGAGCGGCGCGTTCCCGGCGGCGCCCGGTGTCCCCGGGGTCGGGGGGCGGCGGTCGGTGCCTAGGAGGGCGGTGGTGAGGAGGTCCTGCCAGGGGGTGGCAGGGGCGGTGGGGGTGGTGGGTGCCGGTGGTGCTTGCGGGGCCGGTGTCTGTGCGGGGGTGGTCCGGGGTGGGTGCGAAGTGGGCTTCGGAGATGGGGGGTTGGGGTGATGTTCGGGGGCGGGGTGAGGTGCGGGGTCGGGTGTCAGGGACGCGTTGGAGAGGGCGCCGCCGTGGGCCGATGGGCGGGGAAGGCTCGCGCCGGGCGTGCCGGGGGCGGTTGCCGGGGACGGGCGGCGGCTGTGGCCGGGCGGCCCGGCCACCACGCCGCGTGTGCCGTCGGCCGCTGCCTCACGTCGTCCGGGTGTGCCTGCGGCGATGGGCGCGGAGGGGAGTTCGCCCGCAGGGGAGTTGTGGTCCGAGCCCGGTGCCGTGCCGTGGGGCGCCGGTTCGGGAAGGGCCCAACTTCGTGACTGAAAAGCCTCGTTCAGTGACACGACCTCGCTCATCGCGGGTGCCGTTGCCTCGGCCGGGGTCCTGGGGGTGATCGGGTTCACGGTGCTCGTACGTCCTCTCGGTGAGGCGGCCGGGGTGGGCGACGGGGGCGGGGCGTATCCGCAAAGTCCAGCCGCCTGTACGGAGGGTGGGACCGGTGGTGTCGGGTTCGGGTCCTTGGCGTGCCCGGCATCGATAGGCCGATGGGACTCCGCTGCCGCAGTCCGGGGCGTCAGCACAGCGCTACCGGGGTGTCGGTGGTGTCGGGCCAGGCGGTCAGGGGGGTGAAACCCTGGTGGCCGCACTCACCGAAGACGGTGAGCGGGGTGCCGCCGGAGAGGGTCAGCAGGCGCCAGAGGCCAGGACGAGAGTGGGCGGACGGGGTCAGAGGCAGCGCCGAGTCCCGCTCGGTGTCGGCCAGTTGCCAGGCG
This sequence comes from Streptomyces corallincola, assembly GCF_019104725.1. Taxonomy (GTDB): domain Bacteria; phylum Actinomycetota; class Actinomycetes; order Streptomycetales; family Streptomycetaceae; genus Streptomyces; species Streptomyces corallincola. The sequence continues at coordinate 54,186 of NZ_JAHRXF010000021.1, forward strand.
GTGCCGTCCCCGTCCGGGACCGGGACGACGCCTGCCAGGGTGACCGGGACCGCGTCCAGCCAGGGGTCCTCGCGCAGCGCGGCGCCGTAGCGGGCCATCGCCTCGGCCGGGGTGACACCCGGCGGGCGCAGCGTGGACGGCACGGGCGGGGCGTACTGCTCACCGAGTGCCGCCCGCGACCGTCCGGCGCCCGGATACGCCGACAGGTCGGCGTCCAGGGTCAGCCCGACCGGCAGCGCCAGGTCGGGGGAGCGCCCGGCCGCGCCGTAGGAGAGGAGCAGCCGGGTGTGTCCCGAATCGGTGCCGTACAGCCAGATCCGGCGCGTCGTCAGTTTCACGTCCGCCGTGTCGTACTGGGCGAGGACCAGCCAGTGGTCCCGCAGCGGCGGGCCGTCCGCCTGGGCGGGCAGGCCGAGGCGGGAGCGGACCGTGGCCGCGAGGCCGTCCGGCAGGGTGTCACGGCGCAGCCAGCCCTGATCGAGCAGGTGCAGCAGCGCGCACTCCTCCAGCAGTCGGGCGGGCCAGCCCGGTCCGGAGGCGGGTATCGCGCCCAACTCCCGCACCCGGGCGGCGAGTCCGGGGGCCTGGGCATCGACCATGCGGGCCGCCGTCTCGTCCCACATGGCGTACCCCGCCTGTTCGGCCGAGGCCAGGCCGCCGCGCAGCAGGTCCGCGAGCCGCTGCTCCAGCTCGGTCGCGCCCGCCGTGACCCGCTCGGCCCGGCGGTCCGCCCGCCGCCGTGCCGCCTCAGGGTCCGCCGACCCGGCCGCCTCCTTCCCGGCCTCCGTCCTCCTGTCCTCCGCCCTTCTCCGCCGCCCCGCCAGCCACTGCCCCGCCCACTCGGGCGGCTCGGCCGAGGCGGGTACGGCGACCGCGCCCTCCGCCCAGAGCAGCAGCAGGCCGAGCGTGTGCTTGCACGGGAACTTCCGGCTCGGACAACTGCACTTGTACGCCGGACCGGTGGCGTCCGCGAGGTCCACCACCGTTTGGTACGGCCTGCTGCCGCTGCCCTTGCACAGCCCCCACACCGTCCCCTCCCCGGCACCCGTCTCCGACCACGGCCCGGCCGTGCCCAGCTTGCTCCCCGCCTTGCGTGACGCGGCGTCAGGCGCCAGTGCCAGCACCTGGTCCGCGGTCCAGCGCACCCCCTGCTCAGTCATGACAACGACGGTAGGACCACCCACTGACAATCGGCCCGGACGCCGCGTTTGTGCAGGTCAGAGCGATTGTCAGTGGGGTGGTGCACCGTTGGGTCAGAACCGAAGCCGGCCGAGCTTGAGGGGGCCTCAGCCATGACTGTGTCCGTGGAACCGACGACCACCGGGACGAATGCCGGGACGAGTGCCGGGACGCCTGGCGGGGTGTCCGGCGGGGCGGCCGCGAGCGAGCCGGGGGCCGCTCTCCGCCCGCACGCCGAGCAGTCCTTCGCCGCCGAACTCACCGCGCTCGCCGCGCAGGACGACCGGCCGCGCCCGGCCCGCTGGAAACTCTCGCCGTGGGCGGTGGCGACGTACCTCCTCGGCGGGACCCTGCCGGACGGGACGGTGATCACCCCTAAGTACGTCGGCCCACGCCGCATCGTCGAGGTCGCCGTCACCACCCTCGCCACCGACCGCGCCCTGCTCCTCCTCGGGGTGCCCGGCACCGCCAAGACCTGGGTGTCGGAGCACCTGGCCGCCGCCGTGAGCGGTGACTCGACGCTGCTCGTGCAGGGCACCGCCGGGACCCCGGAGGAGGCGATCCGCTACGGCTGGAACTACGCGCGGCTGCTCGCGCACGGCCCCAGCCGGGACGCGCTGGTGCCCAGCCCCGTCATGCGCGCCATGTCCGAGGGCATGACGGCGCGGGTCGAGGAACTGACCCGCATCCCGGCCGACGTGCAGGACACGCTGATCACGATCCTCTCCGAGAAGACGCTGCCCATACCGGAGCTGGGCGACGAGGTGCAGGCCGTGCGCGGCTTCAACCTCATCGCCACCGCCAACGACCGCGACCGGGGCGTCAACGACCTGTCCAGCGCGCTGCGCCGCCGCTTCAACACCGTGGTGCTGCCGCTCCCGGAGAGCCCGGACGCCGAGGTCGAGATCGTCTCGCGGCGCGTCGAGCAGCTCGGCCGTTCCCTCGATCTTCCGGCCGCGCCGGACGGCATCGCGGAGATCCGCCGGGTGGTCACCGTCTTCCGTGAACTCCGCGACGGCGTCACGGCGGACGGCCGCACCAAGCTCAAGTCGCCCAGCGGCACGCTCTCCACCGCCGAGGCCATCTCCGTGGTCACCAACGGACTCGCCCTCTCCGCCCACTTCGGCGACGGCGTCCTGCGCCCCGCCGACGTGGCCGCCGGAATTCTCGGCGCGGTCGTCCGCGACCCGGCCGCCGACCGCGTCATCTGGCAGGAGTACCTGGAGACCGTGGTCCGCGAACGCGAGGGGTGGAAGGACTTCTACCGGGCTTGCCGGGAGGTGAGTGCGTGAGGGGGCGCGGGGTGCGGCCCGGTGGGTGCACGGGGTGTGCGGGGCGGAGGTGAGCCGGGCGGTGGGGGGATTGGGGTTTCCGGCGGTGCGGGGTGGGGCCGGTGCTGGTGCGCAAGCGCGCCGGTGGACTCGGGAACGGGAGAGCAACGGGCCTTCGGTGAGAAGGACTTGGTGCTGGTGCTGGTGCTGAGGTCGGTGTGGGGAGGCGGGTGGGTCGTGGAGGGGTCGGTGACGGACAGGGTGGAGGCGTGGGGGACCGCGGGTGCGCCCGGAGCGGCGGGTGCCGCCGCGCTTACGGGGGCCGTTGGCGGGGCGGGTCGGAAGGCTGATGTGACGGAGGGGGTTGTTGTGGCCGAGGAGTCCGGTGCGGCTCAGGGGTCCGATGCGGCGCAGGAGGCCAGTGCGGCTCAGGAGGCCGGTCTGGTTCGGGCGGGCGGTGCCATCGGCGTGACGGCGCCTGGGGACGGGTGGGCTTCGGGCGCCCAGGCGGACCCGGCTCAAGTGGGCGTCTCGCGCACGGACTCGGCTCAGGGCGGGACCTCGTGCGCGGACGCCGCTGACCTCGGGGTCCAGTGCACCGCCCCCGCTCACCTCGGGACCCCGCCCGCCGACCCCGCTCACCCTCGCGCCTCGTCCACTGATCCCGCTCACCCTGGAACCTCTGCCACCAACTCCGCTCACCCTGGCGCCTCGTCCACCGGCCCCGCCCACTCCTGCTCCAGCACCCCGATCGCCGACCCCGGTGATTCCTCCGTACCCCCGCCTCCCCCCGCTCGCCCGCTCCTCCTCGGGGTCCGGCATCACGGGCCCGGTTCCGCGCGGGCGGTGTGGGCCGCGTTGGAGGCGGCGCGGCCCGCTGTCGTACTGGTCGAGGGGCCGCCGGAGGCCGACGCGCTCGTGCCGCTGGCCGCCGATCCCGGTATGCGACCGCCGGTCGCCCTGCTCGCGCACGCGGTGGACGAGCCGGGGCGGTCGGCGTTCTGGCCGCTGGCCGAGTTCAGCCCCGAGTGGGTGGCGATCCGCTGGGCGCTCGACCACGGCGTCCCGGCCCGCTTCATCGACCTGCCCGCGACCCACACGCTGGCCCTCCAGGGGGACGACGGTCCGGACGAGGCACCCCCGGACGCGGACGCGGACGCGGATGCCGACACCGCGCCCGGCCCCGGCGACCTCGCCCTCGACCCGCTCGCCGTGCTCGCGGAGGCCGCCGGGTACGACGACCCCGAGCGCTGGTGGGAGGACGTGGTCGAGCACCGCGGCCCCGGCACCGGCGACCCCTACGCGCCGTTCGCCGCGCTGGAGGAGGCCATGACGGCGCTGCGCGAGCGGTACGGCGACGGGGGCCGCCCGCGTGACGCGGTGCGCGAGGCGTACATGCGGCTCCAAGTGCGCACCGCCCGCAAGGAGTTCGGGGACGCGGTCGCCGTGGTCTGCGGTGCGTGGCACGTGCCCGCGCTGCGCGCGCGGGTCACCGTCACCGCCGACCGCGCCCTGCTCAAGGGGCTGCCCAAGGTGAAGGCCGACCTGACCTGGGTGCCCTGGACGCACCGGCGGCTGGCGCGGGCCGGGGGATACGGCGCGGGGATCGACTCGCCGGGCTGGTACGGGCACCTGTTCCGGGCGCCGGACCGGCCGGTCGAGCGCTGGCTCACCAAGGTGGCGGGGCTGTTGCGGGAGGAGGACCGGATCGTGTCCTCCGCGCACGTCATCGAGGCGGTGCGGCTGGCCGAGACGCTCGCCGCCGTACGCGGGCGTCCGCTGCCCGGTCTGGGCGAGACCCTGGACGCGGTACGGGCCGTGCTGTGCGACGGTTCCGACGTACCGCTGGCGCTGGTGCGGGACCGTCTGGTGGTCGGGGACGAACTGGGTGAGGTGCCGGACAGCGCGCCCGCCGTACCGCTCCAGCGGGACCTGGCCCGTGAGCAGCGCCGCCTGCGGCTCAAGCCCGAGGCGCTGGAACGCGAACTGGAACTCGATCTGCGCAAGGAGACCGACGCGGGCCGCAGCAGGCTGCTGCACCGGCTGCGGCTGCTCGGCGTCGGCTGGGGCGAGCCCGTCCGTTCGCGCGGGAGCACGGGCACCTTCCGGGAGACCTGGCGGCTGCGCTGGGAGCCCGAGCTGTCGGTGCGGGTCGCGGAGGCGGGCGTGTGGGGCACGACCGTACTGAGTGCGGCCACCGCCAGGGCCGGGGCGGACGCCACCGGTGCGGACTCCCTCGCCGGGGTCACCGCGCTCGCCGAGCACTGTCTGCTCGCCGCGCTGCCGGACGCCCTGCCCGTCGCCATGCGGGTCCTGGCCGACCGCGCCGCCCTGGACGCCGACGTCGGCCACCTCGCCCAGGCCCTCCCCGCCCTGGTCCGCTCCCTGCGCTACGGCGACGTACGCGGCACCGACACCCGTGCCTTGGCCGAGGTCGCCGCCGGACTCGCGGAACGCGTCTTCGTCGGCCTCCCGCCCGCCTGCGTCTCCCTCGACGCGGACGCGGCCCGCGAGATGCGCACCCATGTCGAGGCGGTGCACACGGCGGTGGGCCTCCTCACCGAGACCCTGGCCTCCGCCCCGGAAGCCGATGCGTACGGCGAGGGCGCCCGGAGCGTCCCGGCCCCGGCGTCCCCGAGCGAGGGCCCACCCGGCACCGGCACTCCGCACCACGACCTCCGCCCCCGTTGGCGCGGCGTCCTCCGTGCCCTCGCGCACCGGGACACCGTGCCCGGTGTCGTACGGGGCCGGGCCGTGCGGTTGCTCATGGACGAGGGGGAGTTGGAGAGCGCCGAGGTGGGGCGGCTGATGGGGCTGGCCCTGTCGCCCGGTACGGCGCCGGGGGAGGCCGCCGCCTGGGTCGAGGGGTTTCTGGGCAGCGGGGGCGGGACGCTGCTGGTGCACGACACACGGTTGCTGGGGCTGGTGGACGCGTGGCTGACCGGGGTGACGGCGGAGGCGTTCACGGACGTACTGCCGTTGCTGCGCAGGACGTTCGCCGCGTACGAACCGACCGTGCGGCGCACGCTCGGGGAGCTGGTGCGGCGCGGCCCGGCGGACCCGGCCGCCCCCGCGCGGACCACGGACGGCCCGGCCGGGTTCGCCGCCGAACCGGACACCGCCCGCGCCGACGCCGTACTCCCGGTGCTGCGGCTGCTGTTGGGCCTGGAGCCCGGCGACCCGGAGCCGTACGGACCCACGCACCCGGCGCACCCCGCGCCGTACGCACGGACACACGACGACCTCATGGGGGTGGGCGCATGACGACCGGACCGACCACGAGCACCGGTCCCGCCGACGAACGGCTGCGGCGCTGGCGGCTGGTGCTGGGCGGGGAGCGGGCGGACGGCACCGGGCACGCGCTCGCCGGGCGGGACGCGGCGATGGACGGCGCGCTCGCCGCGCTGTACGGCTCGGGCGGCAGGGGCCGCCAGGAGGGCGGGCGTTCGGCGGGCCTCGGGGCGTCCGCGCCGAGCGTGGCCCGCTGGCTCGGGGACATCCGGAGCTACTTCCCGTCCTCCGTGGTCCAGGTGATGCAGCGCGACGCCATCGACCGGCTCGGTCTCGCCGCGCTGCTGCTGGAACCGGAGATGCTGGAGGCGGTGGAGGCGGACGTCCATCTGGTCGGCACCCTGCTGTCGCTGAACAAGACGATGCCGGAGACGACGAAGGAGACCGCGCGTGCGGTCGTGCGGAAAGTCGTCGAGCAGCTGGAGAAGCGGCTCGCGTCCCGCACCCGTGCCACCCTCACCGGCGCCCTGGACCGCAGCGCCCGCGTCAGCCGCCCCCGCCACCACGACATCGACTGGAACCGCACGATCGCGGCCAACCTCAAGCACTACCTGCCCGAGTACCGCACGATCGTGCCGGAACGCCTCGTCGGGTACGGGCGGGCGGCGCGCTCGGTGAAGAAGGAGGTCGTCCTCTGCATCGACCAGTCCGGCTCGATGGCCGCGTCCGTGGTGTACGCCTCGGTGTTCGGCGCGGTGCTGGCGTCCATGCCCTCCCTCAGCACCCGGCTGGTCGTGTTCGACACAGCCGTCGTGGACCTCACCGACCAGCTGGACGACCCGGTGGACGTCCTGTTCGGCACCCAGCTCGGCGGCGGCACCGACATCAACCGGGCGCTCGCGTACTGCCAGTCCCGTATCACCACCCCCGCCGAGACGGTCGTCGTCCTGATCAGCGACCTCTACGAGGGCGGCATCCGGGACGAGATGCTGAAGCGGGTGGCGGCGATGCAGGCGTCCGGGGTGCGGTTCGTGACCCTGCTCGCGCTCTCCGACGAGGGGGCACCGGCGTACGACCGGGAGCACGCGGCGGCGCTGGCCGCGCTCGGCGCACCCGCCTTCGCCTGTACCCCCGACCTCTTCCCGGACGTGATGGCCGCCGCCCTGGAGAAGCGCCCGCTGCCGATACCGGACCCGCGCTGACCCCCGCCGCGGGAGCCGTCGCCGACGCCACCCGGTGATCCGGGTCCCGCCCTGTGACCCTGTGACCCGTACATGTCGCGTAGCGGCCCGGTGGCCGGGGCATACGGCTGCTGGGTGCGGCAGGGCCCTCATTGGGGTGGGGGCCGGGCCGTTCCAGGGCCCCCGAGAGGGGGTCCACGGAGGCCCCGCCGGGCCAACCCCAGCCCGGTGGGGCCTCGTGGGAGGCGCCCACCCGAGCGGCCCCGCGACGCCGACCGAGCCGCCGACCGCCGCGCCCCCCGAGCGGCGTGCGCCGAGCATCCGCGCGGCACCCCGTGTCACAAACCGCGGCATCATGTGACAGGTATCACCGCTCAGGTGCGACCCGCGATTTAGAGGCCCCCCGGTCACAGGGATAACCTGCGAGACGGACATGCCGCGCGCTCGGACACCGTGTGCGCATCCCTTGTGACACAGCGGACGTCACGTTGCCCTTCGCGGCACGCCCACGCATCCAACGAACCGCGAGATCACTGATAGGGACGGAAGCGCGTGGACCTGTTCGAGTACCAGGCGAGGGACCTCTTCGCCAAGCACGATGTACCGGTGCTGGCCGGTGAAGTCATCGACACGCCTGAGGCGGCGCGCGAGATCACCGAGCGGCTCGGCGGCAAGTCCGTCGTCAAGGCGCAGGTGAAGGTCGGTGGTCGTGGCAAGGCCGGTGGCGTCAAGCTGGCCGCGTCCGCGGACGAGGCCGTCGCCCGTGCGACGGACATCCTCGGCATGGACATCAAGGGCCACACGGTCCACAAGGTGATGATCGCCGAGACCGCCCCGGAGATCCTGGAGGAGTACTACGTCTCCTTCCTCCTGGACCGTGCGAACCGCACCTTCCTCTCCATCGCCTCCGTCGAGGGCGGCATGGAGATCGAGGAGGTCGCGGCCACCCGTCCCGACGCCGTCGCGCAGACCCCGATCGACGCCATCGACGGGGTGACCCCGGAGAAGGCCCGCGAGATCGTCGCCGCCGCGAAGTTCCCGGCCGAGGTCGCCGAGAAGGTCGCCGACGTGCTGGTGAAGCTCTGGGACACCTTCATCAAGTCCGACGCCCTCCTGGTCGAGGTCAACCCCCTGGCGAAGGTCGCCTCCGGCGACGTCATCGCGCTCGACGGCAAGGTGTCGCTCGACGAGAACGCCGAGTTCCGTCACCCCGAGTACGAAGAGCTGCACGACAAGGACGCCGCCAACCCGCTGGAGGCGGCGGCCAAGGCCAAGGGCCTCAACTACGTCAAGCTCGACGGCGAGGTCGGCATCATCGGCAACGGCGCGGGTCTCGTCATGAGCACCCTGGACGTCGTCGCGTACGCCGGTGAGGAGCACGGCGGTGTGAAGCCCGCCAACTTCCTCGACATCGGCGGCGGCGCCTCCGCCCAGGTGATGGCGAACGGCCTGGAGATCATCCTCGGCGACCCGGACGTCAAGTCCGTGTTCGTCAACGTCTTCGGCGGCATCACCGCGTGCGACGAGGTCGCCAACGGCATCGTGCAGGCGCTGAAGCTCCTGGAGGACCGCGGCGAGAAGGTCGAGAAGCCGCTCGTCGTCCGCCTCGACGGCAACAACGCCGAGCTGGGCCGGAAGATCCTCACGGACGCCAACCACCCGCTCGTGCAGCGCGTGGACACGATGGACGGCGCCGCCGCCAAGGCCGCCGAACTGGCCGCCGCCAAGTAAGCACTCAGGACGAGGACACCAAGAACAATGGCTATCTGGCTCAACAAGGACAGCAAGGTCATCGTCCAGGGCATGACGGGCGCCACGGGCATGAAGCACACCAAGCTCATGCTGGGTGACGGCACCGAGGTCGTGGGCGGCGTCAACCCGCGCAAGGCCGGTCAGACCGTGGACTTCGACGGCACCGAGGTACCCGTCTTCGGCACCGTCAAGGAGGCCGTGGAGAAGACCGGGGCGAACGTCTCGGTCATCTTCGTGCCCGAGAAGTTCACCAAGGACGCCGTCGTCGAGGCCATCGACGCCGAGATCCCGCTGGCCGTCGTGATCACCGAGGGCATCGCCGTGCACGACACGGCCGCCTTCTGGGCGTACGCGGGCAAGAAGGGCAACAAGACCCGCATCATCGGCCCGAACTGCCCCGGCATCATCACGCCGGGCCAGTCGAACGTCGGCATCATCCCGGGCGACATCACCAAGCCGGGCCGCATCGGCCTGGTCTCGAAGTCCGGCACGCTGACGTACCAGATGATGTACGAGCTGCGCGACATCGGCTTCTCGACCGCCGTCGGCATCGGTGGCGACCCGATCATCGGCACCACGCACATCGACGCCCTCGCCGCGTTCCAGGCCGACCCCGACACCGACCTGATCGTGATGATCGGTGAGATTGGCGGCGACGCCGAGGAGCGCGCGGCGGCCTTCATCAAGGAGAACGTGACCAAGCCGGTCGTCGGCTACGTCGCGGGCTTCACCGCGCCCGAGGGCAAGACGATGGGCCACGCGGGCGCCATCGTCTCCGGTTCGTCCGGCACCGCCCAGGCGAAGAAGGAGGCCCTGGAGGCCGCCGGTGTCAAGGTCGGCAAGACGCCGACCGAGACGGCGAAGCTGGCCCGGGAGATCCTCAGCGCCTGACCGCGCGTCGCGCCCCGCGCGCACCGCGTACGACAGCGGGCCCGCACCCTCCGGACGAGGGTGCGGGCCCGCCGTCGTACCGGACGAGCGCCGGACGGGTGCCGGACAGGGGGCCGGGGCTCAGCGCGGTACCGGACGCACCCGTTCCGGGCCGTTCGCGTCCGACCGGTGCAGCTTGCCGCGCAGCGCCTGCTCGGCGGCGGACAGCGGGCCGAGCGCGGCCGGTGCCGGGACCCCGCCGACCGCCTGGGCGGGGGCGATCGGCGCCTCGTAGTGGGTGGGCGCGGTGCGCAGGGTGAGCGTGGTCGCGCCGATGATCGTGACGGTGAACGCGATGGCCGACCGGGTCCAGAACACGTTCCGCCGCTCGCCCACCGTGCGGACGGTGCGCGGCCGGGCGGCGCGCAGCCGCTCCCGCGCGGCCAGTTCGGTCAGCCGCCGGTGCAGCAGCGCGGTGTCCGCCAGCTCCGGCAGGCTCAGCGCGACCGCCTCCCGCGCGCGGGTGAGCCGCCCGGCCGCCGCCGGAGTGCTCGCCTCCGTCTCCGCCGCCGTCTCGGGGAGGTCCAGCCCGACGCCGTCGTAGAGCACGAGCGTGCGCCGGTACGACGGCGGGAGCTTGAGCAGTACGTCCATCAGCGCGCGGTCCGCCGGGTCGGCGGGCGGCGGCTCGGGGTGCCGGTGGCTGGGGCGGAAGCGGTGCCAGGGGGAGAGGGCGCACTCGTACGCCTCCGCGCGCACCCAGCCCGCCGGGTCGCGGTCCCGGGCCACCTCGGGCCAGCGCTGCCAGGCGAGTTGGAACGCGCGCTCCACCGACTCGCGGGCCAGTTCCCGGCGCCCGGTGAGCAGGTACGTCTGCCGGACCAGCGCGGGGGCGCAGAACGCGTAGAGCGCGTCGAAGGTCTGGTCGGCCGACAGCCCCTCCGGGGTGGCCAGCGAGGGGGGCGCGACCGCGAACCGGGCCGCCGGGGTGTCGTCCTGACCGGTCGTCGCCGGTCCGGAGGGTCCGGCGTGGGCGGCGAGCACGCGGGCGTACGCCTCCCCGAGCGGACCTCCGGGGTTGCTGCGCCCCCTCTCCCACGATCGGATGGTCGCACGGGTCACGCCGACGCGGTCGGCGAGCTGGGCCCGCGTCAGCGAGGCGGCCTCGCGCAGCCGTCGGCGGTCCTCGGGCCCCGGCACCGGGCCGTTCTGACTGTCCGTCACAGTACGGCCCTCCGTGTGAATAGGTACATAATCATATATTTAGCGACACATCGGAGGTTCGCACGTTACGACCGGAAAGCGCGTGTCGTTGGGAGCATGGCCCGGTGACCCTGATGACCGTTCGCCGACCCCCGCTGTCGCTCCTGCTCCGTCGTCTGCGCGACCGTTCGCCCGGATTCGGCACGAGTCTGCTGAACGGGGCGGTCGCCGCCGGGCTCGGGCTCGGCTCGCTCGCCGTGCTCGTGCTCGCGCTCTGGATCAGCTCGCCGTACCCGGACAGCGGTCCGACCGGCGCGCTGCACGTCGCCGCCGGGCTGTGGCTGCTCGCGCACGGCGCCGAACTCGTCCGCACCGACACGCTGTCCGGCGCCCCGATGCCGGTCGGGGTGACCCCGCTGCTGCTGCTCGCGCTGCCGGTCTGGCTGCTGTACCGGGGCGCGCGGGACGCCACCGACGCCTCCGACGAGCCCGGCGGCCCGCCCCCCGTCCCGGCCCGCACCGCCTGGAGCGGCGTCGTCACCGGCTACCTCGCGGTCGGCCTCGCCGCCACCCTCTTCTGCGCGGGCGGCGAACTGCGCCCCGACTGGCCGATGGTGACGCTGTGTCTGCCGCTGGTCGCGGCGGTCTCGGCGGCCGCCGGGGTCTGGTCGGCGTACGGCCACCCGCGCGAACCCGTCCTACGGCTCCTGCGCGTCCTGCCCGCCGGGCCGCGCGCCCTGCTGTTCGGCACGGACGCGCGGGCCCGGCTCGGCGGGACGGTACGGGCCGCGGGCGCCGGGGTGACGGCGCTGGTCGGGGGCGGCGCGCTGCTCGTCGGCGTCTCCCTCGTCCTGCACGGCGGCGCCGCCCGCGTCTCCTTCCTCCAGCTCACCGAGGGCTGGACCGGCCGCTTCGCCGTCCTCCTCCTCGGCGTCACCCTCATCCCCAACGCGGCCGTCTGGTCCGCCTCCTACGCCCTCGGCCCCGGCTTCACCCTCGGCAACGGCCACCCGATCACCCCCTTCACCTCCGACCCGGCCCCCCTCCTGCCTCCCTTCCCGCTCCTGGCGGCGGTCCCGGACCGGGGCACGGGTACGGCCCTGAACTGGGCGTCCGGTGTGGTCCCGCTGGTCGCGGGACTGGTCCTGGGGTGGTTCGTGGCACGGGCGGCCGTACGGGGTGCGGGGGACGGGGCACAGTCGGCCGCACAGGGTGCGGGGCGCGGGACGGTGGGAGGGCGGGGGGCGTCGGAGCGTCCGCCCGCACGGCCGGTGGTGCCCTGGTCGATGGGCCGCACCCTGAGCGTCCTGCTCCTCGCCTCCCTCACCGCCGGGGTCTGCTTCGCCACCCTGACCTGGCTCTCCGGCGGCGCCCTCGGCACGGCGGCCCTCTCCGGCTTCGGCCCCCACTGGTGGGCCGCCGGGGGCGCGGCCTTCGCCTGGTTCACCACCACGGGCCTCCCCCCGGCCCTCCTGGTCCGAGCCTGGCGCCTCCGGGGCCACCACCCCGAACACACCCCCGTCCCACCCCAGCAGACGCCCACCCCCCCGTCCCCCTCCCCGGCCCCGCTTCCCCCGACCCCCGAGGACCTCGACGCCTACGACTTCCTCCCACCCCCGGAACCGTCCTGGCCGGACACCCCCAGCACACCCAGCGCGTGGGAGGCGCTGAAGGAGGCGGCGAAGACACCGGCGGCGGAGACACCTCCGGGCTCCGGGGAACCGGAAGCACCGGGCAAGCCGGAGGAACCCTCGAAGCAGCAAGCTGCGCAGACGGTGCCGGAGCCAGGAGAGGGCGAGAAGCGGGAGTAGAGGATCAGCCTCTTCCCGAGAGCCCCCGTACGCCTCGCGCGGGCCGGTCGCGTTGACGGCGGCGCGAGCGGTGCCCGCCGGTCACCTCGACTACCGGATATGCGTCGAGACCGGTTCGAGGAAGAAGAGGCACTGCTTCGCGTTGAATTCGCCCACCTCGGCGACAAAGCGGAACCGGTCGCCCGCGTGGACGCCGGAGGGAATCTCCGTGCCGGTCAGGTTCAGGTCGAGGATATTGACGTCCTCGTACTTGAAGGCCGGGCCTGTCACTGTCTTCGGTCCCTTGTCGCCCGGGCCCAGAAGAAAGTCGTAGCGGGTGTGATAGTCACCGTGGGGCGCCATGTGCACGATAGAGCCGTCGAATGCGACCGTCCTCCCCGTGTACTTGGTGGCGAAGTCCGGGATCGCGCTGTCACAGGAGTCCGGAGTCTTCAGCAGTGCCGCCAACTCCCGGTTGTTCTGAGACGTGATCACCTCAGCGGCAGCAGATCCGGGCGTGGCCGGAGACGGCGAGGCGGAGCGTTCCGCGTTCGCAGTGGCCGCCCCGGGCTTGTTCGACTCGCCCTCCTTCGCACCGCTGTCCTCGAACGCCGCGGCCACGCCGATGACAATGGCCAGGATGACGAGGCCGCCGACCGCGGTGCCGATCAAGAGCCGCGGCAGGGGCTTCTTCGGTCGGCGGAAGTCGAGGGTGGAGCGCAGCCTGCCCTGGGTTTGTTCCACGAGCTCCCAGCCCTCGTTCCGCATCTTCGAGATCACCAAGCCGTCGGTGCCGCGAACCGTCTGCACCGTCTTGTACTCGTACGTGATCTCTTCGGCCATGTGGCTCCGTGCCCCCTGAATGAACTGCTCGTATCAACTGCCCCGCGAGCATAAGGGACTTGGTTTCGCGGGGGCTTGTGGATGAGGGGCGCCGGACGGCGCAGGTCAGGCCATCGCCTGCTGATAGCTTCGCGTTCGTGATCGTGTATCCGCTGTGGCATGTCGGCCATCAGAACGAAGCCGGAGAGGACGGCTCGACAGTGCACGTCGATGAGAGCGGTGTGTTCTGCGACGAGTCGGACGGCGACGACGTGAAGCTGCTCGGTATCTACTCAACCCGCGATCGGGTTGAGGAGCGCATGCGGCAGGCTCAACTCCTGCCAGGTTTCCGTGATGAGCCGGAGTGCTTCTACTTCGACGCCTGCGAGCTCGATGAGGACGGTTGGACCGAGGGTTTTGTTCGAGTTCCGCCGGGTGAGTAGGCCGATGGGCGCAGCGGTCCGGAGGGCTGCGGGGCTGATGATTCGCCCAGGGTCCGGCGGATCTCGGCTGTGGGGAACGGGGTGCGTTTGGTCTTGGTGATGAGGCGGTGGGCGAAGTCGTCCATGACGGCGGCGGACGAGGCGTGGCGGTCGATGATCGCCGTGATCGCGGGGGGAACGTCGTCGGGGCGGCGGCCCGCGATCCATTCGCGCAGGAAGGTTCCGAGTTCCGTGTCGCCGAGGACGGTCGGGGGCAGGTGGTGGCGCAGGAGATGCCAGGGCGCGTAGCAGCGGTCGTACACGAGGTGGTCGTCGAGGAAGGCGGCTTCCTGGGGCGAGAGTTCGTAGTGGCGGCTGAGAGCGAGTCCGAAGTCCGCGAAGTAGACCTGTCGGCCGTCGGTCAGCAGGTTGGCGAAGTGCGCGTCGAAGTGCACCAACCCGCGTGAACTCATGAACTCGGTGCCCCGCGCCAACGCGTCCTCCACCCACAGGTAGGGGGAGTCGCCCGCCGGGTCCGGGCCGACCGCTTCGCGGGTCGCGCCGAGCCAGCCCGCGAGTGTCCGAGGTACGTGCTCCAGAAAGAGCACCAGGCTGGAGGAGGACTTTCCGATGGCCGCCAGCCGTTGGCGTACGGCGGGGGACCCCTCCCAGTGCGCGACGGCTCCCTCCATGCCGCCGAACTCGTCGGCGAAGTCGGCGGGAGGCCGGTCCGGCAGAACCCGCCAGTGGTACATCAGCGGGAAACCGGCGAACTCGTTCCTCAGCACCCAGGCGCTGGTCATGACGTGCGCGGCCAGCTCACGCCAGGCCCCGAACCCCGCCGACCCGACGCCGTACTGATAGTGGAGAGGGAGCCCGAACAGGTTGGCGGTCGAGCGCACGTGCTCCGAGCGCAACTCGATGTCCGTCAGCGGGACGCGCTTGATGAAGACGGGCGTCCCCGCGACCTCCATCTCGGTCCGTCTGCCACCCATGCCCGAGCCCAGGACCGGCGCGGCAGCCACCGCTTCACCGAGCCTGCGGTCGCTGAGCAGCGAGAGCTCCGCGCCCACTGCCGCGTAGGCGGAGAGGCGTGCGGTGGACAGTGGCACGTGTTCACGCATCGGTGGCTCCCGCCTGGCATCGCGCCGACCGCGCCGACCGCTGTGCACCGTGCCGGGCGGCCCGGCGTGACGTACTGAACGGGCGAGTGGGCCCCGCGAACCCCGCAACCCTGCGAACCCCGCAACCCCGCGAAACCCGCAACCCAGCGGACCCCGCAACCCACCCACCGGACCTAGCTGTTGTTCACTCCCAGAACCCCCCGCAACTCCTTCGGCAGAAGGGTTTCGCAGGATTGCTTGGACTGTTGGGTGAGGGCGTCGTTCACGCAGGTGAAGTAGTCGCGGTAGGCGAGTTGGGCGGCGAAGGTGGTGGCCACCATGAGGAGGGCGAGGGAGGCGGTGACGATGCCGCCGATGGCCGCGGTGGACTGCGGACGGGTGTCCTGGGCGGCGGCGGGGGTGCCGGTGCGGGGGGCCGTGGTGTCGGACTTCGGGCTCGGCTTGGCGCGCAGGGAGCTGATGCCCCAGTAGAGGGCGAGGGCGCCGAGGAGGAGGGCGACGTAGGACCAGCCGAAGAGGACGAAGAAGACGGACCACATGCCGGAGAGCAGGGCGAAGCGGGCGCGGCGCTGGACCGGGTCGGTGGGGTCCCAGCGCGTGGACGGGCCGGGGGACTGCTTGCCGCCGGGGCCCTCGGGGGTGCTGCCGGGGCGCTGGCCGAAACCGCCCGTCGAGCGGCCGGGCTGGCGGTCGCTCCACTGACTGCCCCAGCCCGCGGTGCCGTCCTCGCCCTCGGGGTGCCGGGGGCGCCAGGGCTGGTCGGGGGAGCCCTCGGGGGGCGGCGCGAACGGGTTGTCGTCCTGCCGGTCGCCACCGCTGCCGTCGCCGCCCCGGTCGCCGTTCGGGGTCTCGGGCGGTGAGGAGGGCCGCTCGCGCAGCAGGACGGCACCCCGCTCGGCGCCCGGCAGCGGGCGCGGCGGGAACGTGAGGAGTCGCGGACTGCGATCGGGCATCAAGTGAACGTCTTCCCCTGGGTGACGTGAGCCGCCGGTGAGAGCTTCCACCCCGTGAACGTGCCGCGGGGCCGCCGCGTTCCCGGGGACCGCTGCTTCCTGTGCTTGGTGATTCCCTCCGAACGCTACCTTCCGGCCACGCCCCCGTCCCGCCGGGTCCTTCCGGGGTGCCGGTATCGTTGCGGGCGGTCGGCCGCTTCGTAGACTTCCCCGTCCCGCGGGGTGCGACGCATTCGTGCGAACGCACAAAGCGGCAGGCCGGACGCATCCGTTCCGCAGAAAGGGCCCCATCGTGGCCGCCACCCCCGCAGGCCGAGCGGTCCGGCGCCTCGTCGTCCTGGTCTCCGGTTCCGGCACCAACCTCCAGGCGCTGCTGGACGAGATCGAGCGCACCGGCGCCGAGGAGTACGGCGCGCGGGTCGTCGCCGTAGGGGCCGACCGGAGCGGTGTCGAGGGGCTCGCCCGCGCCGAGCGGGCCGGGCTGCCGACCTTCGTGTGCCGGGTCCGCGACCACGCCACCCGCGCCGAGTGGGACGCGGCGCTCGCCGCGCACGTCGCCGCGTACGAGCCGGACCTCGTGATCTCCGCCGGGTTCATGAAGATCGTCGGCAAGGAGTTCCTGGCCAGGTTCGGCGGGCGCACGGTCAACACGCACCCGGCGCTGCTGCCGAGTTTCCCCGGTGCCCACGGCGTCCGCGACGCGCTCGCGTACGGCGCGCGGGTCACCGGCTGCACCGTCCACTTCGTGGACGACGGCGTCGATACCGGTCCGGTCATCGCCCAGGGCGTGGTCGAGATCCGGGACGGCGACGACGAGAGCGCGCTCCACGAGCGCATCAAGGAAGTCGAGCGAAGGCTGCTCGTCGAGGCCGTGGGGCGGATCGCCCGCAACGGCCACCGCATCGAGGGACGAAAGGTGATTATCCCGTGACCGCCACCGCCGTGACCGCCACCGAGACCAGGAGGCCCGTCCGCCGGGCGCTCGTCAGCGTCTACGACAAGACCGGCCTCGAAGACCTCGCGCGCGGGCTGCACGAGGCGGGCGTGGAACTCGTCTCCACCGGCTCCACCGCCGGGCGCATCGCCGCCGCCGGTATCCCCGTGACCGGGGTCGAGGAGCTGACCGGCTTCCCCGAGTGCCTGGACGGCCGGGTCAAGACCCTGCACCCCAAGGTGCACGCCGGAATCCTGGCCGACCTCCGCCTCGACAGCCACCGTGCGCAGCTCGCCGAACTCGGTGTGGAGCCCTTCGACCTCGTCGTCGTGAACCTCTACCCGTTCCGCGAGACCGTCGCCTCCGGCGCCACCCCGGACGAGTGCGTGGAGCAGATCGACATCGGCGGCCCCTCGATGGTCCGCGCCGCCGCCAAGAACCACCCCTCGGTCGCCGTCGTCACCAGCCCCTCCCGCTACGCCGACGTGCTGGCCGCCGTCCGCGACGGCGGCTTCGACCTCGCCGCCCGCAAGCGGCTGGCCGCCGAGGCGTTCCGGCACACCGCCGCCTACGACGTCGCCGTGGCCGCCTGGTTCGCCGACGGGTACGCCCCCGCCGACGACTCCGGTTTCCCCGACTTCCTCGGCGCCACCTGGGACCGGGCGCACACCCTGCGCTACGGCGAGAACCCGCATCAGCCGGCCGCCCTGTACGTCGAGCCCGGCGCGAGCGGGCTGGCCCTTGCCGAGCAGCTGCACGGCAAGGAGATGTCGTACAACAACTACACGGACACCGACGCCGCGCGCCGGGCCGCATACGACCACGACGAGCCGTGCGTGGCGATCATCAAGCACGCCAACCCGTGCGGGATCGCGGTCGGCGCGGACGTGGCCGAGGCGCACCGCAAGGCGCACGCCTGCGACCCGCTGTCCGCGTTCGGCGGGGTCATCGCGGTGAACCGGCCGGTCAGCAAGGAGATGGCCGAGCAGGTCGCGGAGATCTTCACCGAGGTCATCGTGGCGCCCGGCTACGAGGAGGGCGCCCTGGAGGCGCTCGCCACGAAGAAGAACATCCGCGTCCTGAGGGCCGACGGCGGCCCGGCCGACCCCGTCGAGGTCAAGCCGATCGACGGCGGTGTCCTCGTCCAGGACGCCGACCGGCTCCAGGCCGAGGGTGACGACCCCGCGCACTGGACGCTGGCCAGCGGCGACGCGCTCTCGGAGGCGGAGCTGGCCGAGCTGGCGTTCGCCTGGCGGGCCTGCCGGGCGGTCAAGTCCAACGCCATCCTGCTCGCCAAGGACGGTGCCTCGGTCGGCGTCGGCATGGGCCAGGTCAACCGGGTCGATTCCTGCAAGCTCGCGGTCGAGCGGGCGGGCGAGGAGCGGGCGCGGGGCGCGTTCGCGGCCTCCGACGCGTTCTTCCCCTTCCCCGACGGACCCGAGATCCTCATCGACGCCGGGGTGCGGGCCATCGTGCAGCCGGGCGGCTCCATCCGTGACGAGCAGGTCGTGGAGGCGGCGCGCAAGGCGGGCGTCACCATGTACTTCACGGGGACGCGGCACTTCTTCCACTGAGCCGAGTCACCCCACGGCGAGGGCCGTGCACCCCTGACGGGTGCACGGCCCTCGGCGGTTCCGCCGTCGGCTACTTCTCGACGACCAGCGTGCCCGCGGCCTTGTCGTGCCAGCCCTGGCGGCGGCCCGAGCCGTCCCAGAACGGGGACAGGTAGACCAGCAGCGCGCCGATGCCGCAGACGATGGAGCCCACGAACGGGATGACCCAGCGGAGCGCGGACGAGCCGAGGCCCGGCTTCTGGCCGGTGTCCGCCTTCACCACGCGGATGCCGACCAGCAGCTTGCCGAGCGTGGCGCCGACCAGGCTCACCATCAGCCACTCGTAGAGGAAGGTCACGATCCAGAGGATGGCGATGACCCCCCAGATCTTGCCCATGAAGCTCTGGGTGGCGTCGTTGATGCAGGTGTTGTAGTCCGCCGCGTTCGGGTCGCAGCTCTTGGCGCTGCTCATCAGACTGGAGACGCCGGCCCCGGCGAGCACCGCGTAGACGATGCTGTAGAGCACGGCGTCGATCAGGCGGGCGCCCAGACGGCGGCCCATCGACGCCAGACGCGGACCGCCCGTGGGGTAGCCCGGCTGCTGCGGGTAGCCCTGCTGCTGGGGGTAGCCGTAGCCCTGCTGGGGCGGGACGCCCTGGGGGGCCTGCTGGTAGCCACCGGGCTGCTGCGGCTGGCTGTAGGGGTCGTTGGGGGCGCCGAAACTCATGGCTTGTTTCCTCCGTAGGTACTGCGGGGACGACGCGGAACGCACGGAGGAACGTCAAGAGATGAGCGGTTTGCCCCCCAACCGGACCGCGATACTGCGCCGTTCATCGTCGTGCGGCCGGAAGTCCTTGTCCAGCCCGATCCGTCAGGTGTTGTGCAAGCGCAACATCGTCGATCATGCCGCTACATCCGCGACCGTCCTGTGACGCTCCGGTGCGGGCGTCCCAGGTGCCGGACGACGGGGACCCGGATTGGAACCGGGGGCAGGTCATCCGCGAGGATGGGCCCATGACCGCCCAGATTCTCGATGGCAAGGCCACCGCAGCCGCGATCAAGTCCGATCTGACCGCCCGCGTGGCGGCGCTGAAGGAGAAGGGAGTCACTCCGGGCCTCGGCACGATCCTGGTCGGCGACGACCCCGGCAGCCAGAAGTACGTCGCCGGAAAGCACCGCGACTGCGCCCAGGTGGGCATCGCCTCCCTCCAGCGCGAGCTGCCCGCCACCGCCACGCAGGAGGAGATCGAGGCGGCCGTCCGCGAGCTGAACGAGGACCCGGCCTGCACCGGCTACATCGTCCAGCTCCCGCTGCCCAGGGGCATCGACGAGAACCGCGTCCTGGAGCTGATGGACCCGGACAAGGACGCCGACGGCCTGCACCCGATGAACCTCGGCCGTCTGGTGCTCAACGAGCCCGCCCCGCTGCCCTGCACCCCCAACGGCATCATCACCCTGCTCCGCCGCCACGGCGTCGAGATCAAGGGCGCCGAGGTCGTCGTCGTCGGCCGGGGTGTCACCATCGGCCGCCCGATGCCGCTGCTGCTCACCCGGCGCAGCGAGAACGCCACCGTCACCCAGTGCCACACCGGCACCCGTGACCTCGCCGCCCATCTGCGGCGCGCCGACATCATCATCGCCGCCGCCGGTGTCCCGCACCTGATCCGCCCCGAGGACGTGAAGCCCGGCGCCGCCGTGCTCGACGTGGGGGTCTCCCGCAACGCCGAGGGCAAGATCGTCGGCGACGTCCATCCGGGCGTGCTGGAGGTGGCCGGGTGGATCTCCCCCAACCCCGGCGGAGTGGGCCCGATGACCCGCGCCCAGCTGCTGGTCAACGTCGTAGAGGCGGCGGAACGCGGTGCCGGCCGATAGGGCGCCGGGCACGGCGCCCGCCGACGGGCCCGTGACCGAGCAGACGGCGGGCGACACGGCGGAGACGCCGGAGCCCGTGGCGGAGTCGGCCCCCGAGCCGGCCCCGGAGCCGGGGGCCGGGTCCGGGCGGTCCGAGTCCGGGACCGAGCGGTCCGAGCCGGTGGAGGACGAACCGACCGCGCGGGACGCGATCAGCGCGCCCGACGCCCAGGGGCGGCCCCGGCGCGTCACCCGCCGGTTCCCGCTGTTCACCAAGGACACCGCGCGCCCCGAGGGCGGCGGCCGGGCCGCGCCCAGCGACGCCCCGGCGCCCGCCCGGCAGTGGCCCATGCTGGTCGTGATCGCGGGAGTCGCACTCGGGCTGCTGCTCACCGCGTTCGACGTGTTCCGCGTCGGCATACTCCTGATCGGCGCCGCCATGCTCGCGGGCGGTGTGCTGCGCGGCACCCTGCCCAGCGTCGGCATGCTCGCGGTCCGCTCCCGCTTCACCGACATCGTGACCTACGGCGTCCTCGGCGTCCTGATCGTCCTGCTGGCACTGACGGCCCAGCCGAAGCCGCTGCTGGAGATCCCGTTCCTCAAGGACACGCTGCACTTCACGCTGAAGAACTGAGCGAAGACCCACGGCGTGGCGGACGGCCCGTCCCCTCCCCCGAGGGGGGACGGACCGCCGCCGGGAACCACCCTGGCGTGCGGTGAAGTCCCAGTTCAACGGGGGACGGGACGCTGTGGCACGGAGGTGACCGTTCCGCTACGGTGTCCGCGCAACTCCACGAAGGCCCGTACGGGAGTGGGGCGGCAGGGGGAGAAAATGGGGGAGAACCATGCCTCGGTGGACGGCGCTGCCGGACGAACTGGAGCCGCGCGTGCGGGAGTTCACGGTCGAGCTGCGCCAGCTCGTGGACAGCGGCGGCCTGAACCTGGCCGACCTCGCCGAGCGCAGCGGCTACGCGAAGGCGTCCTGGGACCGCTACCTCAGCGGTGAACTCCTCGCGCCCAAGGGGGCGGTCATCGCCCTCGCGGAGATCACCGGCGCGGGCACCGACCGGCTCACCACCCTGTGGGAACTCGCCGAACAGGACTGGCGCCGCGCCGAGTCGGGGCGCCCGCTCATCGCCGGTCAGCGGCGGTCCCCGGAGGACGGGGACGTGTCCGACGCGGTCAACTCCTGGAACGTGGCGGGGTATCGGGGACCTGCCACGGGGGGCGTGAGCTGGGGCGCGGTGCCGGGCGGGTCCGGGACTTCGGGCGGTTCCGGGGGCTCGGGCGGGTCCGGGACCGCGGGTGGTGCGCGGGGCTCCCGTGGTGCCGGGGGTGTCTCCGCCGGGGGCCGTGGTGCCTCCGAGGGGGCTTCCGGTGCGTGGCCCGAGGTCCCGTCCGGCGCCGACCCGCGTTACCGCACCGGGTCCGTCCCCCTCAGCGGCTCCATCACCGGCCCGCGCAGGCTCGGTACGGTCGGGATACCCCTGCCGCCCGAAGCCGTGTCCGCGCCGAGGACCGTGGCGTCGGGCGCCGACGCCGCCTCCACTCCCGTACCGGCGCCGGGGCCTCGGTCCCCCTCGGCTCCCGCTCCCGGTTCCGCTTCCGCTTCCGGTTCCGGTGACGCCGACAACGGGGGAGTGGGGCGGCGTACGGTGCTGTTCCTCGCCGGGGCGGTGGGGGCGCTGGCCGTGGTCGCGGGGGTCTTCCTGCTCACCGGCCGGTTCTCCGGTACGGACGACCGCGCGGCCCCGCCGCAGCCGCGCAGCGACCGCCCGGCCGTGCCCAGCCCGCCGCCCGGCGTGAAGTGCGCGGGTACGGGCTGCACCGGCCGGGACGCCGAGGTGATGGGGTGCAGCGGCGAGAGCGTGCGCACCGCGCGCAGCGTCGCGGTCGGCGGTGCCGTACTGGAGATCCGCTACAGCGCGCTGTGCCGGGCTGCCTGGGGCCGGGTCACCGGCGGCGGCCGGGGCGACCACGTCCGCATCACCGTCGGCCGCGACCACCAGGACGACACGGCGGGGCCCGGCGAGAGCATCGCGTACACCCCGATGCTCGCCGTCAAGGACGTGCGGCGGGCGAAGGCGTGCGCCACGCTGGCCGACGGCCGGACCGCCTGCACGCCGTGACGGGCCGTCCGCTCCGGGTGGCCGTCCGCGTGGGTCGTGCGCCCGCGCGGTGACCGTGCCACCCGTTCGTGTGGCGATTTCGCGGAGGGGCGCATGCGGTGCCCGACGCGGGGCAGGCGGAAGTAACCCCCACGGGAGTCCGGTCAACCGGTAACCCCCAACCAGGCGGCCCCCGTCCACCTCTCCCGGACGGGTGGCCGCCTCCGGTTCTCGTGCGGCCGTCCGACCCCGTGCCGCCCTGTGGGCCGGGCCACACCACCCCGTACGACCCCGGTCCCGGATGCGCGATAGCCTGACCGGTGGATCTCTCTTGACGCCAAGAGATCGATCATCCACCCAGGGGCAGGGACGCCCCACCGACCGCTGTCCTACGGAGAACGCCATGACCCGCACTCCCGTGAACGTCACCGTCACCGGCGCGGCCGGCCAGATCGGTTACGCCCTGCTCTTCCGCATCGCCTCCGGCCAGCTGCTCGGCGCCGACGTGCCGGTCAACCTGCGCCTGCTGGAGATCACCCCCGCGCTCAAGGCCGCCGAGGGCACCGCGATGGAGCTGGACGACTGCGCGTTCCCGCTGCTGCGCGGCATCGAGATCTCCGACGACCCGAACGTCGCCTTCGACGGCGCCAACGTCGCGCTGCTGGTCGGCGCCCGCCCCCGTACCAAGGGCATGGAGCGCGGTGACCTGCTGGAGGCCAACGGCGGCATCTTCAAGCCGCAGGGCAAGGCCATCAACGACCACGCCGCCGACGACATCAAGGTCCTCGTCGTCGGCAACCCGGCCAACACCAACGCGCTGATCGCCCAGGCCGCCGCGCCGGACGTCCCGGCCGACCGCTTCACCGCGATGACCCGCCTCGACCACAACCGCGCGCTGACCCAGCTCGCCAAGAAGACGGGTACGCCCGTCTCCGAGCTGAAGCGGCTCACCATCTGGGGCAACCACTCCGCCACGCAGTACCCCGACATCTTCCACGCGACCGTCGCCGGCAAGAACGCGGCGGAGGTCGTGGGTGACGAGAAGTGGCTCGCCGAGGAGTTCATCCCCACCGTCGCCAAGCGCGGTGCCGCCATCATCGAGGCGCGCGGTGCGTCCTCCGCCGCGTCCGCCGCCAACGCCGCGATCGACCACGTGCACACGTGGGTCAACGGCACGGCCGAGGGTGACTGGACCTCGATGGGCATCCCGTCCGACGGCTCGTACGGCGTGCCCGAGGGGCTCATCTCCTCGTTCCCCGTCACCACCAAGGACGGGGTGTACGAGATCGTTCAGGGACTGGAGATCAATGAGTTCTCCCGGTCCCGGATCGACGCCTCCGTGAAGGAGCTGGAGGAGGAGCGCGAGGCGGTTCGGGCGCTCGGGCTCATCTGATTTCCCTGTTCTTCGGCGCTTCGGCCCCGCTCCGGGTTCTCCCTGGAGCGGGGCCGCGGTGTTTTCCGGGTGCGGCCCGGTGGGGGTCTCGCGCGGTTCCCCGCGCCCCTCAAAGCCACGTGTCCTATTTGTCATGCCTTGCGTGCTTGTTGGCGTGAGGCGGGGCACTTTCGGCGGGGTGAAGGGCATGGCAGGGGTGGCGTCGGGGCAGGTGCGGGCGGTCTACGGGTGTCGGTTGGGGGTGACACAGGGGCGCGGAACAGGAACGGAAGGCGATAGTGGTCATGGCGGACAGAATCGGGCGGCAGGGTCGGGCGAGCATCCACGTCGGCGGGGAGTGGGTGGAGGCGATTTCCGGCGAGGTCCGGGAGGTGCTGGACCCCGCCGACGGGACCGCGTTCGCCGTGGTGGCGGAGGGTGACGGCAAGGACGCGGAGCGGGCCGTGCTCGCGGCGCGGGAGGCGTTCGACCGCGGGCCCTGGCCGGGCACCCCGGTGGCGGAGCGGGCGGCGCTGCTGCGCCGGGTGGCGGAACTGCTGGTCCGGGACCGCGCGGAGCTGGGGCTGCTGGAGAGCCTGGACGCGGGGAAGACCGTGGCCGAGGGCCTCACGGACATCGACTGTGTCGCGGACGCCTTCCGCTACTTCGCGGACCTCGTCGCCGCCGAGGCGCCGGGCCGGGTGGTGGACGCCGGGTCCCCGGAGATCCACAGCGTGGTCGTGCACGAGCCCGTGGGCGTCTGCGCGCTGATCACCCCCTGGAACTACCCGCTGCTCCAGGCCAGTTGGAAGATCGCCCCGGCGCTGGCCGCCGGGAACACCTTCGTGGTGAAGCCCAGTGAGATCACCCCGATGACCACCATCGCGCTGATCGAGCTGCTGGCCGAGGCAGGTCTCCCCGCCGGAGTCGCCAACCTCGTCACCGGACCCGGCCACACCGTGGGCGCCCGGCTGGCCGAGCACCCCGCCGTGGACCTGGTCTCCTTCACCGGTGGCCTGGTCAGCGGCGTCAAGGTCGCCCGGGCCGCCGCGCCCACCGTGAAGAAGGTCGCCCTCGAACTCGGCGGCAAGAACCCGAACGTGGTCTTCGCGGACGCCTGCGCCACCGAGGACGGCTTCGACACCGCCGTGGACCAGGCGCTGAACGCCGCGTTCATCCACAGCGGCCAGGTCTGCTCGGCGGGCGGACGGCTCATCGTCGAGGAGTCCGTCCGGGACCGCTTCGTCACCGAACTCGCCCGCCGGGCCGGGCGGATCAGGCTCGGCCGGGGCACCGCCGAGGGCGTCGAGTGCGGCCCGCTCGTCTCCGAGCGGCAGCGTGCGAGGACCGAGGAGTACGTCGCCTCCGCGCTGGCCGAGGGCGCCACCCTGCGCTGCGGCGGCAAGCGCCCCGAACCCGCCGACGACCGCCCCGAGTCCGGCTACTTCTACGAGCCGACCGTGCTCGACCACTGCCACCGCGAGATGAGGGCCGTCCGCGAGGAGATCTTCGGCCCGGTCCTCACCGTGGAGACCTTCACCACCGAGGACGAGGCCGTCGCCCTCGCCAACGACACCGAGTACGGCCTCGCGGGCGCCGTCTGGACCGCCGACGCGGGCCGCGCCCGGCGCGTCGCCGGACGCCTGCGCCACGGCACCGTGTGGATCAACGACTTCCACCCCTACCTGCCCCAGGCCGAATGGGGCGGCTACGGCCACAGCGGCACCGGCCGCGAACTCGGCCCCACCGGACTGGCCGAGTACCGCGAGACCAAGCACGTCTACCAGAACCTCGCCCCGAAGCCCGTCCGCTGGTTCACCGGCTGACCCGCCCCCGGCGCCGTACGGCACCCCGCCGGGCGGCACCCCCGTACCGCCGCGTCTCCCCTGCGGAACGTCGGACTCCGGGAGCGGAGGCCCCCACTTCTCCGCGCCCGGTCCCGGCCGTCCTCCCGTCCCCCACAGGAGTAACCACCCGATGCCCGAACACACCTACACGTACGACTACGTCGTCATAGGCGGCGGCACCGCGGGTTCCGTCATCGCCTCCCGGCTGACCGAGAACCCGGACGTCACCGTCGCCGTCGTCGAGGGCGGCCCCAGTGACGTGGACCGCGACGACGTGCTGACGCTGCGCCGCTGGATGGGCCTGCTCGGCGGCGAGCTGGACTACGACTACCCGACCACCGAACAGCCGCGCGGCAACAGCCACATCCGGCACAGCCGTGCCCGGGTGCTCGGCGGCTGCTCCTCGCACAACACGCTGATCTCCTTCAAGCCGCTGCCCTCCGACTGGGACGAGTGGGAGCGGGCCGGTGCCGAGGGCTGGGGCGCGGTGCCGATGGAGGCGTACTACGCCCGGCTGAAGAACAACATCGTGCCGGTGGACGAGAACGACCGGAACGCCATCGCCCGCGACTTCGTCACGTCGGCCGGGAGCGCGCTCGGTGTGCCCCGCGTCGAGGGGTTCAACAAGAAGCCCTTCACCGAGGGCACCGGCTTCTTCGACCTCGCCTACCACCCCGAGACCAACAAGCGGTCCTCCGCCTCGGTCGCCTATCTGCACCCGGTGATGGACGAGCGCCCCAACCTGACCCTGTACCTGGAGACCTGGGCCGACAGGCTGGAGCTGGACGGCACTCGCGCCGACGGCGTCCACGTCACCACCAAGGACGGCGAGAAGCTGCTGCTCCGCGCCCGCCGCGAAGTCCTGCTGTGCGCCGGTGCCGTGGACTCCCCGCGGCTGCTGCTGCACTCCGGCATCGGCCCCCGCGCCGACCTGGAGGCGCTCGGCATCCCCGTCGTCCACGACCTGCCCGGCGTCGGCGAGAACCTGCTCGACCACCCGGAGTCCGTCATCGTCTGGGAGACGCACGGACCGATCCCCGACAACTCCGCGATGGACTCCGACGCGGGCCTGTTCGTACGCCGCGACCCCGAGCACGCGGGCCCGGACCTGATGTTCCACTTCTACCAGATCCCGTTCACCGACAACCCGGAGCGACTGGGCTACCAGCGGCCGGAGTTCGGCGTCTCCATGACCCCGAACATCCCCAAGCCCAGAAGCCGCGGCCGTCTCTACCTGACCAGCGCCGACCCGGCCGTCAAACCCGCCCTGGACTTCCGGTACTTCACCGACGAGGACGACTACGACGCGCGGACCCTGGTGGACGGCATCCGCCTGGCCCGAGAGGTCGCCCGGACCGAACCCCTCGCCGGATGGCTGAAGCGCGAGGTCTGCCCCGGCCCCGAGATCCTCGGGGACGCCGAACTCAGCGCGTACGCCCGCAAGGTCGCGCACACCGTCTACCACCCGGCCGGAACCTGCCGGATGGGCGCCGCCGACGACGAACTCGCGGTGGTGGACGCCGAGTTGCGCATCCGGGGACTGGAGGGCATCCGCATCGCCGACGCGTCGGTCTTCCCGACCATGCCCGCCGTCAACCCCATGATCGGAGTGCTCATGGTCGGAGAGAAAGCCGTCGATCTGATCGGAGGCGACGCCCGATGACCCTCACCGTCCCCACCCGCAAGCCCCCCACCGGCGACGACAGCACCCCCGTGTTCTCCGTGGACGGACTCTGGAAGGTCTTCGGCCCCAAGGCCGACACCGTCCCCGCCGACCCGGAGCTCGCCGCCCTCGACCCGGCCGACCTGCGCGAACGCACCGGCTGCACGGCCGCCGTCCGGGACGTCACCTTCGACGTACGGCGCGGCGAGGTCTTCGTCGTCATGGGCCTGTCCGGCTCCGGCAAGTCCACCCTGGTGCGCTGCCTGACCCGGCTCATCGAGCCCACCGCCGGGACCATCGCCATCGACGGCGAGGACGTACGCGCCATGAACCCGGCCCGGCTGCGCGAACTGCGCCGCCACCGCGCCGCGATGGTCTTCCAGCACTTCGGCCTGCTCCCGCACCGCACGGTCCTCGACAACATCGCCTACGGCCTGGAGATCCAGGGCATGGGCCGGGCCGAACGCCGGGAGCGCGCCGCCGAGTTCGTCGCCAAGGTCGGCCTGGACGGCATGGAGGGCCGTCGGCCCGGCCAGCTCTCCGGCGGTCAGCGGCAGCGCGTCGGACTCGCCCGCGCGCTCGCCGTCGATCCCGAAGTCCTGCTGTTCGACGAGCCGTTCAGCGCCCTCGACCCGCTGATCCGGCGGGACATGCAGGACGAGGTGGCCCGGCTGCACGACGAGGAGGGCCGCACGATGATCTTCATCACCCATGATCTCGCCGAGGCCCTGAAGCTCGGTGACCGGATCGCCCTGATGCGTGACGGACGCGTGGTCCAGCTCGGCACCCCGGAGGAGATCGTCTCCTCCCCGGCCGACGACTACGTCCGCGAGTTCGTCCGGGACGTACCCCGCGAGCAGGTCGTCACCTGCCGTACCGCCATGCGGCCCGCCGATCCCGGCGAGAGCGCCGAGGGGCCCGCGCTCGCCCCCGACGCCACCGTCTCCGACGCCATCGAGGCGGTCGCGCGCGCCGGGGCGCCCGCGCGGGTGATGGAGCGCGGGCGCTGTCTCGGGGTGGTGGACTCCGAGCGGCTGCTCGCGGTCGTCGCCGGAACGGAGCGACGCGAGGAGGCCGCGTGATGGCCGGACTCACCTCCGCCGCCGTACTCCGCCCGGCCCTGCCCGGCGCCCTCCGGCGGCCCGCCGTCCGCAAACTCCTCGCGCTGGCCGTGCTCGCCGCCGTCCTGGTGCCCCTCGCGCACGCCCGCTGGGGCGGCGGCGCCTGGCCGCACGCGCTCACCCTGGACTTCACCAAGCCGCTCGGCGGCGCCAGCGACTGGATCGTGGACAACCGGGACAGCAACCCGGTCTTCCTGTACTTCCTCGGCTACCTCAGCAACGCGGTCGTGATCTCGGTACGGGCCGTCTACATGACGCTGCTCAACGCCGGGTGGGCGGGTGTCGCCGCGCTCGGTGCCCTGGTCGCCTGGCGGTTCGGCGGGCCGCGGCTCGCGCTCGGCACCGGTGCCGCGTTCCTCGCCTGCGGGGTGCTCGGCATGTGGGTGCCGACCATGCAGACGCTCGCGCTGATGGTCGTCGCCGTCCTGGCCTCCGTCGCGTTCGGCGGGGTGCTCGGGCTCGCCGCGGGACTGTCCGACCGGATGGACCGGGTACTGCGCCCGGTGCTGGACACCATGCAGGTGCTGCCCGCCTTCGCGTACCTGCTGCCCGTGGTCCTCGTCTTCGGCATCGGCGTGCCCGCCGCCGTCCTTGCCACCGTCGTCTACGCCGCCCCGCCGATGGCCCGGCTCACCGCGCTCGGCCTGCGCGGCGCCGACCCCGAGGTGCTGGAGGCCGTGGAGTCGCTCGGCGCGACCGGACGGCAGCGGCTGCTGACCGCTCGGCTGCCGCTGGCCCGCAGGGAACTCCTGCTCGGCCTCAACCAGACGATCATGATGGCGCTGTCCATGTCGGTCATCGCCTCCGTGATCGGCGCGGGCGGCCTCGGTGACCGCGTCTACCAGGCGCTCGGCTCCGTGGACGTGGGTTCCGCGCTCGCGGCCGGGGTCCCGATCGTGCTGCTCGCCGTGGCGCTGGACCGCGTGACGGCGGCGGCGGGCTCGGACTCCGGTGCGGGCTCCGACTCCGGCCGTTCCGGCGGTGCGCCGGGCCGGTCCCGGACCATCGGTTGGCCGTACGCCCTCGCCGTGACCGTCGCCGTCGCGCTGGCCGCCCGGCTGCTCGGCCGCCTGGAGTGGCCCGACGGATGGACGCTGCCCGTCGCCGACCCGGTGAACCGGGCCGTGGACTGGATGACCGGCCACCTCTACTCCGGGGTGCCGGTGGTCGGCGGCACCGCCGACTGGGCCGGGCACTTCACCACCTGGGTGCTCGACCCGGTCCGCTCCGGACTCCAGTGGCTGCCCTGGTGGGCGCTGCTGCTCCTGGTCGGCGCGCTGGCCTGGCTGATCGGCACCTGGCGCACCGCGCTCACCGCCGTCCTCGCGCTCGCCGCGATCGGCGTGCTCGGGGTCTGGCAGCCGTCCCTGGACACGCTGTCCCAGGTGCTGGCCGCCGTCGCCGTCACCCTGGTGCTCGGCTTCGCCATCGGCATCGGCGCCGCCCGCAGCGCCCGCCTGGAACGGGTGCTCCGCCCGGTGCTGGACGTCTTCCAGACCATGCCGCAGTTCGTCTACCTGATCCCGGTCGTCGCCCTGTTCGGCGTGGGCCGCGCGCCCGCCGTCGCCGCCGCCGTGGTCTACGCCCTCCCGGCGGTCGTACGGATCACCGCGCAGGGACTGCGCCAGGTGGACGAGGCCGCGCTGGAGTCGGCGCGCTCGCTCGGCGCCACCGGCCGCCAGCAACTCTGGCAGATCCAACTCCCGCTCGCCCGGCGGTCGTTGCTGCTCGCCGTCAACCAGGGGCTGGTGCTGGTGCTGGCCGTCGTCATCGTCGGCGGTCTGGTCGGCGGCGGTGCCCTCGGCTACAACGTGGCCTTCGGCCTCGCCCAGGGCGACCTGGCCACCGGCCTCGTCGCCGGTGCCGCCATCGTCTGCCTCGGCCTGATGCTCGACCGGGTCACCCAGCCCGCCGTCCGGCGCGCGAAGAAGGGAGCGTGACATGCGCATCCGTACGCCCTCCGTCCGTACGGCCGTGATCCGTACGGCCGTGATCCGTACGAGGTCCGTCCGCGCGGCCGTGGCCCGTACGGCCGTTCCGGTGGCCGCCGGGGCTGCCGCGCTCGCGCTGCTCGGCGGGTGCGGCGCGGCGGACATGACCAAGCAGGCGTCCCCGTTCGCGGGCGCGCGCGGCTCGAAGACGGTCACCCTGTCCGTGCAGTCCTGGGTCGGCGCCCAGTCCAACGTGGCCGTCGCCCAGTATCTGCTGGAGCACGAACTCGGCTACCGCGTGGACACCGTGCAGGTGGACGAGGTGCCCGCCTGGGACGCGCTCAGCCAGGACCGGGTGGACGCCATCCTGGAGGAGTGGGGCCACCCCGACCAGGTGCGGAGGTACGTCACCGACAAGCACACCGTCGTTCGCGCGGGCGACCTCGGGGTCACCGGGCACATCGGCTGGTTCGTGCCGACGTACCTCGCCAAGGAGCACCCGGACATCACCGACTGGCGGAACCTGAACAAGTACGCCTCGCTGTTCCGCACCCCGGAGAGCGGCGGCAAGGGCCAGATCATGGACGGCTCCCCGTCCTACGTCACCAACGACCAGGCCCTGGTGAAGAACCTGAAGCTGGACTACCAGGTCGTCTTCGCCGGTTCCGAGGCCGCCCAGATCACCCAGATGCAGCAGGACGCCAAGGAGCACAAGCCCTTCCTCAGCTACTGGTACACCCCCCAGTGGCTGTTCAAGAAGGTCCCGCTCACCGAGGTGAAGCTGCCGCCGTACAAGGAGGGCTGCGACACCGATGCCGCCAAGGTCGCCTGCGGCTACCCGCACACCAGGCTCCAGAAGTACCTCAACGCCGGGTTCGCCCGGTCCGGCGGCCGGGCGGCGGCCTTCCTGAAGAAGTTCCGCTGGACCACCGAGGACCAGAACCAGGTCTCCCTGATGATCGCCGAGGAGAAGCTCTCACCGCGGACGGCGGCGGAGAAGTGGGTGAAGGGGCACCGCTCGGAGTGGGAGGAGTGGGTGCGGTGAGGGTGCGGTGAGGAGGGGTGCCGGTGCCGGGGGAGCGCGCGGGGAGTGCGCCGGGGGCCGAGGCACCGGTGCGGGTGCCCCCGAGCCCGTCCCTCCCCGGGGCACGCCCGCGCGTGCTCACCCGTGCTGTCCCGGTGTGTAGTGGCCCGGCACCATGCGGGTCGTCACCGCGAACCGGTTCCAGGAGTTGATCACCGCGATGGCGGAGATCAGCTGCGCCAGCTCGGCCTCCGCGAAGTGCGCGGCGGCCCGTGCGTACACCTCGTCGGGGACGAAACCGTCGGTGAGCACGGTGACCGCCTCGGTCAGCTCGATCGCCGCCAGCTCCTTCTCGGTGTAGAAGTGCCGGGACTCCTCCCAGGCGGCGAGCTGTACGACCCGCTCCACGCTCTCACCGGCCGCGAGCGCGTCCTTGGTGTGCATGTCCAGGCAGAACGCGCAGTGATTCAGCTGCGAGGCGCGGATCTTCACCAGCTCGTACAGCTTGGGGTCCAGGCCCCGGCGGGCGGCCGTGTCCAGGCGGACCATCGCCCGGTAGACCTCGGGGGCGTGCTCGGCCCAGGCCAGACGGGGGGTGTGCTCGGGGGCGTACGGGCCGGTGCCGGGGGTGCGGGGGGTTTCCCGTGTGGTGGTCATGGTTCGACGGTAGGACGCGGGCTGCCCGGGAGTATGGTCCAGTTCCATGCCGATTCCTTGGGCCAATTCGACGGGCGGGGACGGGGCCGCCGGGGTGGATCTGCACCTCGAAGCGGTTCCGGGCGCGGGCGGGCTGCGCCGGGGGCTGACCGACGCGCTGCGTGACGCGGTCCGTACCGGCCGCCTCGCCCCGGACACCAGGCTGCCCTCCTCCCGTACGCTCGCCGCCGACCTTGGTATCGCCCGCAACACCGTCGCCGAGGCGTACGCGGACCTCGTGGCGGAGGGGTGGCTGACCGCGCGGCAGGGGTCGGGCACGTGGGTCGCCGCGCGTGCGGTGGGGGTTCCGGGCGGCGCGGCCGGGGCGCCCGGCGCGGCCACCCCGCCCCGCGCACCCGGCCCGCCCGTGCACAACCTCGTCCCCGGTACCCCGGACCTCACCACGTTTCCGCGCGCCGAGTGGCTGAGGGCCGCCCGCCGCGCGCTGGCCGCCGCCCCGCACGACGCGTTCGGCTACGGCGACCCGCGCGGCCGTCCCGAACTGCGCGCCGCCCTCGCCGGATACCTCGCACGGGCACGCGGTGTTCGCGCCGACCCGGAGCGCATCGTCGTCACCGCCGGGTTCGCGGGCGCGCTGCGGCTGCTCGGGGCGCTGCTGCGGGCGCGGGGCGCGCGGACGGTGGCCGTCGAGTCGTACGGCCTCGACGTGCACCGGCGGCTACTGGATGACGCGGGCCTGACGACGCGACCGCTGCCGTACGACGAACTGGGCACCGACACAAGGCCGTTGACGGACGAGAGGGCCGTACTCCTCACCCCCGCCCACCAGTTCCCGATGGGCGCCCCGCTGCACCCCGACCGGCGGGCCGCCGTCGTGGAGTGGGCGCGGCGCGGCGGCGGGCTGGTCCTGGAGGACGACTACGACGGGGAGTTCCGCTACGACCGCCAGCCCGTCGGCGCGCTCCAGGGGCTCGACCCGGAGCACGTCGTCCACCTCGGCACCGCCAGCAAGGCGCTCGCGCCCGGTCTGCGGCTGGGGTGGATGGTGGTACCGGAGCGGCTGGTGGGGGAGGTGCTCGCGGTGCTGGGTGCCGGGGACGCGTGCGGGGTGCTGGACCAGCTGACGCTGGCCGAGTTCATCGGTTCCGGGGCGTACGACCGGCACGTCCGCGCGGCTCGGCTGCGGTACCGGCGGCGGCGTGACGCGTTGGTGGGGGCGGTGGGGGAGCGGGTGCGGGTGCTCGGGGTCGCCGCCGGGCTGCATGCGGTGCTGTGCCTTCCCGAGGGGTCCGAGCGTGCCGTTCTCCAGGCCGCCGCCTGGCAGCGGCTCGCCCTGCACGGGCTCGCCTTCCACCGGCATCCCCTGGCTTCCGGGCCGGTGCCGGACGCGCTGGTCGTCGGCTACGGCACCCCCACCGACCGGGGGTGGGCGGGGGCGCTGGAGGCGCTGTGCAGGGTGCTGCCCTGAGGTGTGCCCTGCGGACACGCCCCCTCCCCGGAGCGGAACCGTACTCCGGGGGATCGCGGGGGAGCGCTCACGCGTGGTGCAGCGCGGCGAAGCTCTCCGGGGGGAACGTCGTGTCCTGGTCTCCCAGCGCGAGAGCCCGGTAGGTGGCGGTCGCGGCCTCCTCCAGATTCATGATGCGGCGGAACGCCATGCCGATGTCCTCGGCGTGCGCGGAGCAGCCGTGGTGGGACTGGATGACGCAGTTGTGCGTCCTGGCCTGTTCGGCCGTGGTGTCGGCGAGTTCGTCGGAACCGTTGGGGTGGTACGGGACGGTGCCGACGGAACGCACGTAGTACGCGTGGTCCAGGGAGATGAGCCGGACCTGGTGACCGAGGGCGTCGAGAAGGACGGCGTGCTGGGGGTGGAGGTGTATGACGGCGTTGACGTCGGGCCGTTCCTGGTACGTGCGCTGGTGCAGTTTCCACTCGCTGGAGGGGTGTTCGGCCCCGCCGGTGACGTCCCCGGCCAGGCTCATGACCGTGAAGTCGTCCTTGTCGAGCCGGTCCAGCCAGGTGCCGGCGCCGGTGACGACGAAGGTGTCGCTGCCGGGCAGCCGGGCGGAGAGGTTGCCGCCGCTGGCCAGGACGAAGCCGCGTTCCACGGCCAGTCGGCCCACTTCGGCGAGCTGGGTGAACAGACCCTCGACTGTGGTGGGGTGTTTCATCGTGTTTCCTCTGCGTGTGTCAGGCCGTCACGGGTGTGGTGACGGGGCGGTTGAGAACGGCGCGGGCGCTGTCGATGTCCGTGATGACGATGTTGACGAGCCCGGTCTCCAGCGCGGTGAACAGCGGAAGGTGCTTCTCGGCGCCGCCCGCGATGCCCACTCGGGTGGGGATCGCCCGCATCTGCTCCAGCGTCAGTCCGATGACGCGCCTGTCGATCGGTCCCTCCACCGCCCGGCCGTCCGCGTCGAAGAAGCGGGCGGAGGCGTCTCCGACGGCCCCGGCCTCCCGGAGCGTGGCGAACTCGGCCTCGCCGACCGAGCGGCGTAGTGCCTGGGCGACGCGGGCCGTGCTGCCGATGCCCACGACGAGCGCGTCGGCCGCGGCCGCGACGTCGAGCGTGCCCTGGACGTCGTCGAGCCCGCTGATGGCGGCCGCGGCCTCGGCGGTCGTCGCCAGCAGCGGGGCGGGCAGGTGGTACGCGGTGCCGCCGACGACGCGGGCCAGGGTGGTGGCCACCTCGTGCGGGTTGGCGTCACTGGAACGTCCGCCGCGGCTGCCCGCCAGCGGCACGACCTCGACGGCCGTGTCGGAGTGGTAGCGGAGATGGGCGACGGCCGCCGCGACCGCCGTGCTCATGCCCACCGCGACACGACGGATGTGCGGGAGGACCGAGGCGAGGGCCTCCGCACCGGTGACGCCCAGTGAGGAGGGCGACCGCTCCTCGCCGCGCCCGAGACCGGGACACACCCACGCGCTGTGCAGGCCGAACCGGCTGACGAGGGCCGCCTCGGTGTCCGCGAAGGGACGTTCGTCGCTGTGGACGGTGATCTCGACCACGCCCGCCTGCCGGGCCTCGGCGAGCACCCTGGTCACCTTCACCCGCGACAGGCCGAGAAGGTCCCCGATCTCGGCCTGCGTGAGTCCGTGGTCGTAGTAGAGCCGGGCCACCTTGCCGAGCAAGGGATCGTGAGCATTTGTTCGCACCGATGCACCTCCGTTCGTCATGATGCCCGGCTGCACCGAGGAGTGCAAGGACGCCTGTGCGGTGCGGGCCGCCCTCGGCGGGTGCGGGAGCTGCGAACCATAGCCGCACTTGCGTCCAAGAAGCGGGACGCGGACCTTGACAGCATGGACGGCGGAGTCATGATGAATGAGCACTCGTTCGCCGAGTGAACAAATGTTCAGGCTCAAGGAGGAGTCCATGACGATGCAGGACGGCCTGGCGCAGCCGCGGAGCCGGTGGACGCGCGCCCTGACGAACCAAGGGATCTCCCGGGTCCTGCTCTGGGGTTTCGTCGCCCTGATGCTCTTCATGGTCGGCGACGGAATCGAACTCAGCTTCCTCTCCACCTACTTGGAGGAGCGCGGGTTCAGCGGGAGTCAGGTGGCCGGACTGTTCACCGCCTACGGCATCGTCGTGGCGGTCGCCGCCTGGCTGGCGGGCGCACTGGCCGAGGCATGGGGCCCACGCAGGGTGATGCTCATCGGAGCGGGCCTGTGGATCGTGCTGGAAGTCGCGTTCCTGACCCTCGGCGTCATGCAGCAGAACTACGCGGTGATGATCGCGACCTACGCGATCCGCGCCATCGGCTACCCGTTCTTCGCCTACGGGTTCCTCGTCTGGGTCACTATGGAGACACCCGACGCGGTCATGGGCAAGGCCGTCGGCTGGTACTGGTTCTTCAACGCGATGGGCCTGGGAGTCATCAGCGGCTACTTCGTGGCCGCCGCCGTGGACCCGCTCGGAGAACTGGCCACCCTGTGGGCGTCGCCGGTGTTCGTCGCGGTCGCCGCCCTCATGATCGCGGTGCTGGTGAAGTCCCGGGCCGGTGCGCGCAGGGTCACCCGTGCGGAGACCGTCGAGGGACTCAAGCGCGGCATCGTCATCATGAAGGAACGGCCCAAGGTCGGGATCGGCGGCGCCGTCCGCCTCATCAACACGATCTCCTACTACTCGTTCGCCGTGTTCCTCAACGTCTACATGGTCAAGACGATCGGCTTCAGCCAGTCGCAGTGGTCCTCCATCTGGGGCACCATGCTGGCCGCCAACGTGGCCGCGAACCTCATCTCCGGCTACGCCTCCGACCGCTTCGGCCGCATCAACGTCATCGCCTGGGGCGGCGGAGCGGCCACCGCGATCACCGTCCTCGGGTTCTACTACCTGCCGCAGGCAGTCGGCGCGAACTACGTCGCCGTCATGATCCTGGGCATCGTCTACGGTCTCGCGCTGGGCATGTACGTCCCCCTGTCAGCCGTCGTCCCGCTGCTGGCCCCGCAGCACAAGGCCGCCGCCGTCGCGGTCCTCAACCTCGGCGCCGGCCTCAGCAACTTCGGCGGCCCGGCCGTCGCGGCGCTGGTCGCACCGCTGGGCGTCGCACCGGTCGTCTGGATACTCGCCGCGCTCTACGTCGTCGGGATCTTCCTGACCTTCCTCCTGCGGGAGGCGGGCGTCGAAGCACCGGGACACCGTCCGCGGACCGATCCGGCTCCCCCGGTGGTCACCCCGGCCGTCTCCGAATGACGCGCCGCGGATCCGCCGGAGAAACCGAACGGGGCAGGCAGGCAGGTGGGCAACGATGAGAAGCCGAGTCCAGGCCGTGCTGGGCATCGACGCCGGTACGACCTCGGTGAAGTCCGTCGTCATCAGCACGACCGGTGACGTGCTCGGAGCCGCCAGATCGACGGTCCGTATCCGGCGGCCCCAACCGCACCGCGCCGAACAGGACATGGGCGAGGTCTGGTCCGCCGTCGCGCAGACGATCAGCGCCGCCCTCGCCGAAGCCGGTGACGTCGAGCTGCTCGGGCTCGGTGTGACGGGCCAGGGCGACGGCGCGTGGCTCGTGGACGCCGACGGACGTCCCGTCGGACCGGCCGTCCTGTGGCTGGACGGCAGGGCCGCCGGGCGAGTGGCCCGGTGGGAGACCGACGGGCGCGGGGAACTGATCCGCCGCACGACGGGCTCGGCCCTGTTCCCGGGCGCCCTGCCCGTCCTCCTCGAAGAACTCCAGGACAGCGATCCCGGCCTGCTCGACCGCGCGGCGACCCAGCTCAACTGCAAGGACTGGATTCGCTTCCGGCTCACCGGAGTAAGGGCGACGGACGCCTCCGAGGCCTCCCGCACCTACCTGGACGTCGCCACCGGGCGCTACTCCGAAGAGCTCATCGACGGCCTGGGCCACGCCGGGTTCCGCCGACTGCTGCCACCCCTGTGCCCACCCGACGCCGTGTCCGGCCGCGTGACCGAGCGCGCGGCACGGGAAACCGGCCTGCCCGTCGGTCTGCCCGTGGCGACCGGCCTGGTCGATACCCCGGCCGGCGGCGTCGGCCTGGGAGTCGTCGGGCCGGGCGAGGTGTACGCCATCCTCGGCACCACCGCGTTCGTCGGCGCCGTACAGGAACACGTCACCGCGCCCGGCGACGTCCCGCTCATCACACTCAACCTGGGCCGGGGCACCCACGTCATCGAATGCCTCGCCCCGATGAACGGCACCCCCAACCTCGACTGGGCACGCGAGGCCACCGGTCTGGCCGCGCTGGAATGGTCCCAGATCGAAGACCTCGTCACCGCCGCTCCCGCCGGAGCCGGGGGAGTGCTCTACCTGCCCTACGGAGGCGTCAGCGGCGAGCGGGCGCCGTTCGTGGACACCGCGGCCTCGGCGGCGTGGCTGAACATCACCGTACGCACCACCCCCGGAGAACTGCTGCGCGCCGTCTACGAGGGCATCGCCCTGTCCCTCGGCGAATGCATGGAGGTGCTGGGCGTCACGACCGACGCGACGGTCCGGCTCTGCGGCGGCGGGGCGCAGTCGCCGGTCGTCTGCCAGATCGTCGCCGACGTGACCGGCCGCCGCATCGTCCGCTCCACCTTCGCCGAACTCGGCGCCCGGGGGGCAGGCGCCCTGGCCCTCGTCGCCGTCGGCGCGGCACCCGACCTGGCCGCCGCGCTGGACCGGTTCGGCGACGACGCCCAGACCTTCGAACCGGATGCCGGGCTACGGCCCCTGCACGACGCCCAGGCCCAGGTGTTCCGCGACGTCCGCGACGCCGTACGGCACCACTGGCCGACCCTGCGGGCGACGCGGACCGCCGCACACACCGCCGACACCCGCCCCGCCACCACCCGACCCCCGACCTCTGACCTCTGACCTCTGACCCCTGACGAAGAGAACAAGGAGTACCCGTGCCGAACGACACCACCCGAGGCGACCGACCGCTCCTGCTGGTCACCGCCCCCTTCGACCCCGCCCGCGCCGCACAGCTCGGTGACGTCTTCGACGTCGAACTCGTCGAGCCCTCCCTCGCCGGGACCTCGCTGGCCACACGGGGTCTCGACCAGGAACTGGCCCGCGCGACCGCACTCGTCTGCGAGGTGGACGTCGTCGATGAGGCCACCCTGGACAAGGCACCCCGACTGCGGGTCGTCGTGTCCTGCCGGGCGAACCCGGTCAACGTGGACGTGGACGCGTGCACCGCCCGCGGGATCGCCGTCCTGACCACCCCCGCCCGCAACGCCGACGTCACCGCCGACCTCGCCTTCACCCTGCTCCTCATGACCGTCCGGCACACCGGCAGGGCCGAACGCTGGCTGCGCGGCGGTGCGTGGAAGGCGGAGGACGTGTTCGAGCCCTACTCGGCCTTCCGCGGCATCGGGCTGTCCGGACGCACCCTCGGCATCCTCGGCGGAGGTGCCATCGGGCGCCGGATGATGCGGCGGGCCCGGGCCTTCGGCATGAACGTCGTGGTCCACGACCCCTTCCTCCCCTCCGACGCGTTCGGCGACCAGGCCCGCGTCGTCGGACTCGACGAGGCGCTGTCCACCGCCGACATCGTCACCGTCCACGTCCCGCTGGCCGAGTCCACCATCGGAATGATCGGCGACCGGGAGCTGCGCCTCATGCGTCCGGACGCCTACCTGATCAACGCGGGACGCGCCGCGGTGGTCGAGGAGGACGCCCTCGTCGGCGCACTCACCGAGGGACGGATCGCCGGAGCCGGACTCGACGTGTTCTGGACCGAGCCGCTCCCCGCCGACCATCCGCTGCTCGGCCTCGACAACGTCACCGTCACCCCCCACATCGGCGGCGCGTCCGACGACGTCGTCACCGAACACTCCCGGATCGCCGAACGCGGACTGCGCGCGTGGGTGGCCGGCGAGCGGCCCCCCGCCATCGCCAACCCCGCCGTCCTCGACTCCGCCACCGCACGTTGAGCCGCCCCCACCCCACCGCAACGCCCCCAGGAGGGCCCGACATGAGTGTCACCGAGGACACCGGCACCGCACCCGGCCTCAGCCCCGCCCTGTCCGCTCTGCTCCAGGCCCCGCCGCGGCTCCTCATCGACGGCGAGATGGTGCCGGCCGACAACGGCGGCACCATCCCCGTACTGAACCCCGCCACCGGCCGTCAGATCGCCACCGCGGCGGCGGCGGGCGTCACCGACGTGGACCGTGCCGTACGGGCCGCGGCTGCCGCGATGGAACCCGGTGCGCCCTGGCGACGGATGAGCGCCCTCGACCGGGGCCGCATCATCGGGCGCTTCGCCGCACTGCTGGAGACCCACGCCGACGAACTCGCCGACATCGAGGCACTCGACGGCGGCAAGGTACGCGACTCCGCCCGCCGGAACGACGTCGAACTCTCCATCAACCACTTCGCGTATTTCGCAGGGTGGCCCAGCAAGATCGAGGGCAACACCATTCCGGTGTCCGTACCCGACACCCTGGTGCGCACCGAGCGGGAACCCGTCGGGGTCGTCGCGCAGATCATCCCCTGGAACTTCCCCCTCCTCATGGCGGCCTGGAAGATCGCCCCCGCGCTGGCCGCCGGATGCGCGATCGTCCTCAAGCCCGCCGAGAACACCCCGCTCGTCGCGCTGCGCCTGGGCGAGCTCGGCCTGGAAGCCGGACTGCCCAACGGCGTGCTCAACATCCTCCCCGGCTACGGACCGGAAGCGGGTGAGGCACTCGTCGAGCACCCGCTCGTGGACAAGGTCGCCTTCACCGGTTCCACCCGCGTCGGCATCCACCTGGCGCGGAAGGCCGCCGCGCAGGTCAAGCGCGTGACGCTGGAACTCGGCGGCAAGAGCCCGAACATCGTCTTCGCCGACTCGCCCGTCGAAGAGGCCGTGGCCGGTGCGGCATCGGCGATCTTCTCCAACTCCGGCCAGTCGTGCAGCGCCGGTTCACGCCTCTACGTCGAACGCTCGCGCTTCGACGACGTCGTGGCCGCGCTGTCCGAACGGGCCGACAGCATGCGCGTCGGACCGGGCCTCGACCCGAGCACCGACCTCGGCCCGCTCATCAGCCGTACTCAACTCGACCGGGTCCGCGGCTACATCGACGGCGCACTCGGCGCCGGGGCGACCGCTGCCGCCGGAGCCACGGCCCCGGCCGGTGTCGATGCGGACGGCTACTTCCTGCGCCCCACCGTGCTGACCGACGTCGATGACACGATGCCGGCGG
Source organism: Streptomyces corallincola (assembly GCF_019104725.1). Classification (GTDB taxonomy): domain Bacteria; phylum Actinomycetota; class Actinomycetes; order Streptomycetales; family Streptomycetaceae; genus Streptomyces; species Streptomyces corallincola. The sequence continues at coordinate 94,677 of NZ_JAHRXF010000021.1, forward strand.
TACGCGAGGAGATCTTCGGCCCCGTCGTCGTCGCCCAGCCCTTCGACTCGCTCGAAGAGATCGCCGCCCGGGGCAACGACTCGCCCTACGGTCTCGCGGCCGGTATCTGGACCCGTGACATAGCCCGCGCGAACCGCCTGGCGAAGCTCCTCAAGGCAGGCACCGTCTACATCAACATGTACGGGGCCACCGACGCGGCGGCGCCCTTCGGCGGGTTCAAGACCTCGGGCTACGGGCGCGAGATGGGCCACGCGAACCTCGAGTCCTACCTTGAGACGAAGACCGTATGGACCAGCCTGTCGATGTGAGCGCCACCGTGGGCTCGCCCCGGGCGCCGGCCGCCGTCCGCAGGGACCCCCGGCCGCGCCCGGGGACCGTCGTACGCCACGTCACGCTCGGAGCGCTCGTCCAGGTCCTCGCCCTGAGCACCTGGTACGCGACCTCGGCGGTGGCGCCCCAACTGGCCCGGCACTGGAGCCTCGGCGCGGGCGAGGTCTCCTGGCTGACGAGCTGCGTCCTGCTCGGCTTCGCGGCCGGGGCGCTCACGCTGGGGCTGCTGCGCGTCGCCGACCGGACACGCCCCTCGCTGCTGCTGCCGCTGGGCGCGCTGACCGCCGCCGTGTGCACGGCGCTGCCCGCGGCACTCCCGATCGGATTCGTGCCCACCCTCGCCCTGCGCGTCCTCACCGGAATGGCCCTCGCGGCGGTGTACCCGCCCGGGATGAAGGCCGTCGCCTCATGGACGCTGCACCGCCGAGGTTCCGCGGTCGCCCTGGTCGTGGCCTCCCTGACGCTGGGCAGTGCCCTTCCGCACGCACTCCGTACCCTCCCGCTGCCGGGCTGGCGAAGCGTCCTGTTCCTCTCGGCGGCCGCCGCGGCACTGGCGGCCGCCCTCGCGGCCACCACGCGAACCGGCCCGCACACCGGCCACACCACCGCCCCGCGCACCGGCGCCGCCCTGGAGCTCTTCCGCGACAGACGCCAGCGGCTCGTCACCGTGGCCTACCTGGGGCACATGTGGGAGGTCTACGGCCTGTGGACCTGGGCCGTCGCACTGCTCGCCACGCTGCCCGGCTCGGGCGGGCCCGTCCTCGGCGTCCCGGGCTGGGGCCCGTTCCTGCTGATCGGCGTGGCCGGAGCACTCGGCTGCTTCGCCGCGGGTTCCGCCGCCGACCGATGGGGCAGGGTCCGCGTCACCAAAGTGATCGTCACTGTCTCGGCCGTCTGCTGCCTCCTCGCCCCGGCGCTGCCCCGACTCCCCGCCACCCCGACCGCGGTGATCCTGCTCGTCTGGGGCGCGTCGGTGATCGGAGACTCCCCGCTGTACTCCGCCCTGCTCGCCGACTCCTCCGACCCGGCCACCGTGGGCACGGCCCTGACCGTGCAGATGGCGCTGGGCTACTCCCTGGCGGCGATACCGGTCCTGTTCCTGCCCCACCTGGCCGCGCACATCGGATGGCCCTGGGCCCTGCTCGCCCTGACGCCCGGACCCCTGGCCAGCGCCCTGAGCCTCCGCCGCCTGCGAGGACTCGACGCCGTGGTCGCACCGGCCACGCCGAGATCATCCCGCCCGTGACCAGCGGTGACGGACAACCCTCAGCGTGACGCGTGCTCCGGTTCCGGGGCCTCTCCGAAGCGGGCCAGGGTCAGGGCGCCTGCCAGGGCGACCGCGAAGCCGAGGGCCGCCAGCCACGCCAGGCCCGGGCGGGTGGTGTCGCCGAGCCAGCCGACGCCCGCCGCCGCCGGGGCGAGGGTCTCGCCGAGGACCATCCCGGCGGTCGCGGTGGTCACCGAGCCCCGCTGGAGGGCCGAGGTGAGGAGGAGGAAGGCGGCGCCGCCGCCGAGGAGGAGGGCGTAGAAGGCGGGGTTGGTCAGCAGCGCGGCCGGGCGGAGGGTGTCGATCAGGCGGACCGCGACCTCCACCACACCGAAGCCGAACCCGGAGCCCAGGCCGAGGACCAGGGCGCGGGTCCTGCCCGACAGGTGTTCGCCAAGCGGGCTCAGGAGCAGCACCCCCACCGCCACCCCCACCAGCAGATACCCCAGCCAGGGCGGGCCCGGACGGTGGCCCTCCTCTCCCGAGGCCAGCCCCAGCATCGCCAGGCCCGCGCAGACGACGCCCACGGCCGCCCACTCCACCCCGCTGAGCCGCACCCGCAGCAGCCGTGCCGCGACCACCGCCGTCACCGCGAGACTCGCCGCCAGCGCCGCGCTCACCGCGTAGATCGGCAGCGAGCGCAGGGCCAGGATCTGGAGGACGAACCCGGCGCCGTCCAGGCCGAGACCGACGACGTACCGCCACTGCCGTACCGCCCGCAGCAGCAGGGCCGCGTCGCCGCCCGGCCCGGCCAACCCGCCCGCTCCGGCCTCGCTCCCGGCCGCCCGCGCGGCCATCGCCTGGAGCACCGTCGCCGTACCGAAGCAGACCGCCGCCCCCAGGGCGCACACCATTCCAAAGAGCACGAACGCGACTGTAGGCGACAGCCGACGCCCGGCCGCAGCGCGCCCCCGCGCCTGCCCCCGCTCCTACCCCCGGCCGCCATCGCGCCCGCTCCGCCCCCGGTCGCCTCCCCGCCCCCGCCCCTGTCCACCTCGCCGCCCCCTCCCTAAGCTGAGCCCCGGACATCGTCATCACCACGGGGGACCACTCATGGCCAATGCGCGCGGGCGCATGCGCTCCACCACGGTCGTGCTCGGCGGGATGGGCCTGCTGGCCACCGCGCTGACCGCCTGCTCCAACGCGCCGGACAAGCGGTGCGTGGACCGGGACAGCTACCGGACGGACAAGGGCTACAAGATCGTCTCCGACCGCAACTGCGGCAGCGGGGGCGCGAACGGCGTCTGGTACTACAAGGGCAGCAAGAAGGGTTCCTGGGTCAACGGAGGGTCCTTCACCGCGCCGCGCAAGGGTTCCGGGGGGTCCTCGGGCGGCCACTCCGGGGTGCACCGGGGCGGGTTCGGCGGCGGGCACGGCAGCTCGGGCGGCTGAGCGTGCGGCGCCACACCCTCGACCCCCGCCCCGACTGGCAGCGCACCGTCGAGGCGCAGGGCCTGGTGTACCCGCTCACCCGGCACCCGGACGGCACCCTGCGCCCGTACTGGGACGAGAGCGCGTACTACGCCTTCGACCTGCCCGAGATCGAGGCGCTGGAGGACACCGTCGCCGAGCTGCACGCCATGTGCCTCGCGGCGGCCGAGCACATGGTGGCCGAGAACCGCCTCGCGGACCTCGGCATCACCGACCCGCCGCTCGCCCGCGCCGTCACCGAGTCCTGGCACCGCCGGGCCGAACTCCCCTCCCTGTACGGCCGGTTCGACCTGCGCTACGACGGCACCGGCCCGGCCAAGCTGCTGGAGTACAACGCCGACACCCCGACCTCGCTGGTGGAGGCCGCCTCCCCGCAGTGGTTCTGGATGGAGGACCGCTTCCCCGGCGCCGACCAGTGGAACTCCCTGCACGAACGCCTCGTCGCCGCCTGGCGCAGACAGGCCGCGCTGCTGCCGCCCGGCGCGCCCCTGCACTTCGCGCACTCCAGCGTGGACGAACTCGGCGAGGACCTGATGACGGTCGCCTACCTGAAGGAGACCGCCGAACAGGCCGGGCTGGACACCGACTGGATCTCCGTGGAGGAGATCGGCTGGGACACCCTCACCGGCCGTTTCGTGGACCTCCGGCTCCGCTTCATCCGCAGCGTCTTCAAGCTGTACCCCTGGGAATGGCTGACCACCGACTCCTTCGGCGGGCACGTCCTGGACACCCTGGACAACGGCGGCGGCACCGGCAGCACCCTGTGGATCGAACCCGCCTGGAAGATGCTGCTCAGCAACAAGGCGTTGCTCGCCGTCCTCTGGGAGCTGTACCCCGGCCACCCGAACCTGCTCCCCGCCCACCTCGACGGCCCCCGCGACCTGCCCGCCACCACCGGCTGGGTCGCCAAACCCCTGCTCGGCCGCGAGGGCGCCGGGGTCACCGTCCACCCACCGGGCACGCCCGCCGCCGTACGCGACGACGAACCCTGCTGCTACCAGGCGCTCGCCCCGCTCCCCGCCTTCGACGGCAACCACGTCGTCCTCGGCGCCTGGGTCGTGGACGGCGAGCCCGCCGGACTCGGCATCCGCGAGTCCTCCGGCCTGATCACCGACGAGTACGCCCGCTTCCTCCCGCACGTCATCCGCTGAGGCCACCGCACCGGCGCCGCCCGCATGGTGGACGTCCCGTCTCATCGGCGCCGCAAGGGTTACGCTGGCCGACGGGCCGTGACTGGCGCGCTGGGATGGGACGGACCATCGGGGAGCGGCCCGCGCAGACAGTGCCGTGCGCCTGGGCCGAACCGTGTACGCCGTACGCCCACGTCCGGAGGTCCCGATGCCCGAGAACCCCGCCGAGGCCAACGCGCTGGCCCGCACCACCGAGTCCACCGCCTTCCGCGCCGCCCTCGACGCCGTACGCGCCGTCGAGCCGCGCGTCGCCGACGCCATCGGCCAGGAACTGGCCGACCAGCGCGAGATGCTCAAGCTGATCGCCTCGGAGAACTACGCCTCCCCGGCCACCCTGCTGGCGATGGGCAACTGGTTCAGCGACAAGTACGCCGAGGGCACCGTCGGCCGCCGCTTCTACGCGGGCTGCCGCAACGTGGACACCGTGGAGTCCCTCGCCGCCGAGCACGCCCGCGCGCTCTTCGGCGCCCGGCACGCCTACGTCCAGCCGCACTCCGGCATCGACGCCAACCTCGTCGCCTTCTGGGCGGTGCTCGCGGACCGCGTCGAGGTGCCCTTCCTCGCCGAGGCGGGCGCCCGCCAGGTCAACGACCTCTCCGAGGCGGACTGGGCCGAGCTGCGCCAGGCCTTCGGCAACCAGCGCATGCTGGGCATGTCCCTGGACGCGGGCGGCCACCTCACCCACGGCTTCCGTCCCAACATCAGCGGCAAGATGTTCGACCAGCGGTCCTACGGCACCGACCCGGCGACCGGGCTCATCGACTACGACGCGCTGCGCGCCCAGGCCCGCGACTTCCGTCCGCTCGTCATCGTCGCCGGGTACTCCGCGTACCCGCGCCTGGTGAACTTCCGGGTCATGCGGGAGATCGCGGACGAGGTCGGCGCGACCCTGATGGTGGACATGGCGCACTTCGCGGGCCTGGTCGCGGGCAAGGTCCTCACCGGCGACTTCGACCCCGTCCCGCACGCCCAGATCGTCACCACGACCACCCACAAGTCCCTGCGCGGCCCCCGCGGCGGCATGGTCCTGTGCGACGACTCCCTCAAGGACCAGGTGGACCGGGGCTGCCCGATGGTGCTCGGCGGCCCGCTGCCGCACGTCATGGCCGCCAAGGCGGTCGCCCTGGCCGAGGCCCGGCAGCCCGCCTTCCAGGACTACGCCCGGCGCGTCGTGGACAACTCCCGCGCGCTCGCCGAGGGCCTCACCCGGCGGGGCGCCACCCTCGTCACCGGCGGCACCGACAACCACCTCAACCTCATCGACGTCGCCGGTTCCTACGGCCTCACCGGCCGCCAGGCCGAGGCCGCCCTCCTCGACTCCGGCATCGTCACCAACCGCAACGCCATCCCCGCCGACCCCAACGGCGCCTGGTACACCTCCGGCATCCGCGTCGGCACCCCCGCCCTCACCACCCGTGGCCTCGGCACCCCGGAGATGGACGAGGTCGCCGCCCTCATCGACCGCGTCCTCACCACCACCCAACCGGGCACCACCAAGTCCGGCGCCCCCTCCAAGGCCGCCCACGTCCTCGACGCGAAGGTCTCCGAAGAGATCTCCACCCGGGCGGGCGACCTGGTGGCGGGCTTCCCCCTCTACCCGGAAATCACCCTGACCTGACCCACCCCTGGGGTGCGCCGACCTGACAGGGGCGCGGGAAATGCGCGCCCGACAACGCACACCGGCCCAGGAAAGGGGCGCGGGGAACTGCGCGAGAGCCCCCACCGGACCCGCGCCCGACAACGCACACCGGCCCAGGAAGGGGCGCGGGGAACTGCGCGACAAGCCCCCACCGGGCCCGCAGTTCCCCCCCCCCCCAAGCCCCCCCCCCCCCCCCCCCCCCGCCCCCCCCCCCCGCCCCCCCCCCCCCCC
>NZ_JAHRXF010000022.1 GCF_019104725.1 Streptomyces corallincola
CCCCCCCCCCCGACCCCCCCGGGGCCCCCCCCCCCCGGCCCCCCGCCCCCGCCGGACCCCCGGAGCACGCCGCCCCCCCCCCCCCCCGGCCCCCCGCCCCGCCCCCCCGCCCCGCGCCCGCCGAAACCCCGTCCCCCCCCGCCGTTCCCCCACGCTGTGACGTGTGGCACCATGCTGGCCACCCCCGCCCACCGGCACCGCCCACACAGGAGACACTCCTCGTGCAGCACCCCGCCGTCCCGGAACTGGCCCACACGCACACCCGGCCCATCCACTGGGTCGCCACGGCCACCGCCGTCGCCGGCGTGATCGCCCTCTCCTCCCTCGTCCACCCCGGGCCCGCCGCCGCCGAACCCGCACCCGACGCCAAGGCACCCACCGCCCCCGCGCACCGCCCGGCCCCCGGCACCGACGGCGTCCACTTCCCCCTCCCATGCGGACCCGTCAAAGCCGTCGTCGTCAGCACCGCCTCCGGCGACCTCGACGGCGACGGCAACCCCGAGACCGTCGCCGTCGTCCACTGCGACGCCCCGATGGGCACCCCGCCCGACGCTCTCTACGTCCTCACCCGAGGCACCCGCGCCACCACCCCGCGCGTCGTCGCCACCCTCGTGGACCCCGAGGACCGCATCACCGTCACCCGGCTCACCGTCCACGACCGCGCCGTCGGCGCCACCCTCCTCGGGTACTCCTCCACCGACGTACCCCGCTGCTGCCCCGACACGAAGACCCCGACCACCTGGCGCTGGAACGGCACCGCGTTCCGGCGCACCACCGGGGCCGGGGTCCACACCGTCTGACCACCCCGCCCCGACGGCCGGACCGGCCGGGACGGCGCGGGGTGGGATCTCAGTCCGCGCCGGGCCCGTACACCTCGACGCCGTCCGCGACCCGGCGCACATGGATGCACTCGCCCGGACACTCCTTCACCGAGTCCACCACGTCCGTCAGCAACGGCAACGGAACCCGCGTCGTGGCACCCGCCTCCGTCAGCAGCTCGTCCCCGGCACCCTTCACATACGCCAGCCCGTCGATGTCCAGTTCGAACACCTCCGGCGCGTACTGGGCACAGATCCCGTCACCGGTGCACAGATCCTGATCGATCCAGACCTCCAGCGCCGCACCCTCCGGGGCCTCCTGCTGCACGGTCATCCCTCCGCCGTCGAATACACGGCCGACACCCCGGCACACCCTCCGGCGCCGGGCCCCACCGACCGCTGTGGAACACCCCCGACCCTACCTCCGCACCGGGTTTCCGCCCCGCGCACGCCGGGTACGAGCGCCCGGCCGGGGAACGAACCCCCGGCACGCGGAGCACCGGACCGAACCGCCCCGGCGGAGACCCCGCCACGCCCGGCCGTCGCTCTGCGTGATGATCGTACGAGCGAGTTCCAGGCCGCCCGCACACCGGGCGACCGGCCCGGAACGGACAACTCCGGCCAGTCCTGAGCGGTTTCGACCGACCCCGCCGAGGAACACGTCGCTTCCGCATCACGTTGAGTGGGTATTCCCTCCGTGGGAGAGGGAGCGCACCGGGTGACCGACGACACACCTTGACAGTCTTTGTGATCTAGGGGTTTCAATCGACACCCACCCAGGTAGGGTCTGGAAGCGTCCAGCTCCCCTTGGAGGAGGTGAGGACCGTGGCAGCCCACGACGACGACACGAACCGCGGCATCCGCCCGGGACGAGGGTCCGACGACCCCGCCGGGCAGATCGCCTATCTTGAGCAGGAAATCGCCGTCCTGCGGCGCAAGCTCGCCGACTCTCCGCGACACACGAGAATTCTCGAAGAGCGGATCGTCGAGCTGCAGACCAACCTGGCCGGCGTGTCCGCCCAGAACGAACGCCTGGCCGGCACACTCCGTGAGGCCCGCGACCAGATCGTGGCCCTCAAGGAGGAAGTGGACAGACTCGCCCAGCCGCCCGCCGGCTTCGGAGTCTTCCTCCAGGCCAACGAGGACGGCACCGCCGACATCTTCACCGGAGGCCGCAAACTCCGCGTGAACGTCAGCCCCGGCGTCGAGACCGAAGACCTCCGGCGCGGCCAGGAGGTCATGCTCAACGAAGCGCTCAACGTCGTTGAAGCCATGACCTACGAGAGCGTCGGCGACATCGTCACCCTCAAGGAGATCCTCGAGGACGGCGAACGCGCCCTGGTCATCGGCCACACCGACGAAGAACGCGTGGTCCGGCTCGCCGAACCACTCCTCGACGTCACCATCCGCGCCGGAGACGCCCTCCTCCTCGAACCCCGCTCCGGCTACGTCTACGAAGTCGTGCCCAAGAGCGAGGTCGAGGAACTCGTCCTCGAAGAAGTCCCCGACATCGGCTACGAACAGATCGGCGGCCTCGGCGGCCAGATCGAAGCCATCCGCGACGCGGTCGAACTGCCCTACCTCCACCCCGACCTCTTCAAGGAGCACGAGCTGCGCCCCCCCAAGGGCGTCCTGCTCTACGGCCCCCCCGGATGCGGAAAGACGCTCATCGCCAAGGCCGTCGCCAACTCGCTGGCCAAAAAGGTCGCCGAGGTCACCGGCCAGGCCGCCGGCAAGAGCTTCTTCCTCAACATCAAGGGCCCCGAACTCCTCAACAAGTACGTCGGCGAGACCGAACGGCAGATCCGCCTCGTCTTCCAGCGCGCCCGCGAGAAGGCCAGCGAGGGCACCCCCGTCATCGTCTTCTTCGACGAGATGGAATCCCTCTTCCGCACCCGCGGCTCCGGCGTCAGCTCCGACGTCGAGAACACCATCGTCCCCCAGCTCCTCGCCGAGATCGACGGCGTCGAAGGCCTGCAGAACGTGGTCGTCATCGGCGCCTCCAACCGCGAGGACATGATCGACCCCGCCATCCTGCGCCCCGGCCGACTCGACGTGAAGATCAAGATCGAGCGCCCGGACGCCGAAGCGGCCAAGGACATCTTCGGCAAGTACCTCACCGAACGCCTCCCGCTCCACTCCGACGACCTCGGCGAACACTCCGGCGACCGCACGACCACCGTCCAGAGCATGATCCAGACGGCCGTCGAGCACATGTACGCCGAATCCGAGGAGAACCGCTTCCTGGAAGTCACCTACGCCAACGGCGACAAGGAAGTCCTCTACTTCAAGGACTTCAATTCCGGCGCCATGATCGAGAACATCGTGGGCCGCGCCAAGAAGATGGCCATCAAGGACTTCCTCGACAAGAGCCAGAAGGGCCTCCGCGTCTCCCACCTCCTCCAGGCGTGCGTGGACGAGTTCAAGGAGAACGAGGACCTGCCCAACACCACCAACCCGGACGACTGGGCCCGCATCTCCGGAAAGAAGGGCGAGCGGATCGTCTACATCCGCACCCTCATCACCGGCAAGCAGGGCGCCGACACCGGACGCTCCATCGACACGGTGGCCAACACCGGTCAGTACCTGTAGGAAAAGCGGGGCGGCTGCGGGTGCCCACACCGGGCACCCGCAGCCGACTGCTTTCCGGGCAGGCAATTGACGCAAATGATCTCCCCACCAGCGCAAAGGCGTTCTAGGCTCTCTTCTACCGCCGAGTCGCGCAGTGCGGGGACGGGCACCGCACACGCACCGGAGTGCCAGCGGTACGCGAGCGGCCCCCACGACCGAGGGAGCCGCCGGGCAAGGAGGGCCGCATGACCGTACGGCGAGTAATGGGCATCGAGACGGAGTACGGCATCTCCGTCCCCGGCCACCCCAATGCCAATGCCATGCTCACCTCGTCCCAGATCGTCAACGCCTACGCCGCGGCGATGCACCGGGCCCGCCGGGCCCGCTGGGACTTCGAGGAGGAGAACCCGCTGCGCGACGCGCGAGGCTTCGACCTCGCCCGCGAGACCGCCGACTCCAGCCAGCTCACCGACGAGGACATCGGCCTCGCCAACGTCATCCTCACCAACGGCGCCCGGCTCTACGTGGACCACGCCCACCCCGAGTACAGCGCCCCCGAGGTCACCAACCCCCGCGACGCCGTCCTCTGGGACAAGGCCGGTGAACGCATCATGGCCGAGGCCGCCGAACGGGCCGCGCAGCTCCCCGGCGCCCAGCCCATCCACCTCTACAAGAACAACACCGACAACAAGGGTGCCTCCTACGGCACGCACGAGAACTACCTGATGAAGCGGGAGACCGCCTTCTCCGACATCGTGCGCCATCTGACGCCCTTCTTCGTCTCCCGCCAGGTGTTCGCCGGTGCCGGACGCGTCGGCATCGGCCAGGACGGCCACGAACACGGCTTCCAGCTCAGCCAGCGCGCCGACTACTTCGAGGTCGAGGTCGGCCTGGAGACCACGCTCAAGCGGCCCATCATCAACACCCGCGACGAACCGCACGCCGACGCCGAGAAGTACCGGCGGCTGCACGTCATCATCGGCGACGCCAACCTCTCCGAGATCTCGACCTACCTCAAGCTCGGCACCACCGCCCTCGTGCTCTCCATGATCGAGGACGGTTTCATCGCGGTGGACCTCGCCGTGGACCAGCCCGTGCGCACCCTGCACCAGGTCTCCCACGACCCCTCGCTCCAGCACCTCGTCACGCTGCGCAGCGGACGCACGCTGACCGCCGTACAGCTCCAGATGGAGTACTACGAGCTGGCGCGGAAGTACGTGGAGGAGCGGTACGGCGCGGACGCGGACGACCAGACCAGGGACGTGCTGACCCGCTGGGAGGACACCCTCACCCGGCTGGAGAACGACCCGATGAGCCTCGCCGGAGAGCTGGACTGGGTCGCCAAGCGCGAGGTCATGGAGGGCTACCGGCGCCGGGACGGCGTGGACTGGGACGCGGCGCGGCTGCATCTTGTCGATCTGCAGTACGCGGACGTCCGGGCCGACAAGGGGCTCTACAACCGGCTGGTGGCCCGTGGGCGGATGAAGCGGCTGCTGGACGAGTCGGAGGTCGAGCGGGCCCGTACAAAGCCGCCCGAGGACACCCGCGCCTACTTCCGGGGGCGGTGTCTGGAGCAGTACGCGGACGACGTGGCGGCGGCTTCCTGGGACTCGGTCATCTTCGACCTGCCGGGCCGGGACTCCCTCCAGCGGGTCCCAACCCTCGAACCGCTTCGCGGAACGCGTAATCACGTCAAGGAGCTGCTGGACCGCTGTCGCAGCGCGGAAGAGCTGGTCAGAGTGCTGTCCGGCAACTGACGGCGGGCCGTTCGCACACGGACCGGCCGGGCCCGGCGGGGTGGAAATCCCGCCGTCCGGGAATCATCGAGATGGCTCCCGCACGTTGTCGCAACCGCGGGGCCGATGTCGGACCTGGCTTGTAGGGTCTGATCATCACCGATCGGCAGGAATGCCGACCCGTTGACCATGTCGGGCGAACTGAGCGGGGTGAGGGTTATGGCGACCAAGGACACCGGTGGCGGCCAGCAGAAGGCCACACGCTCCACCGAGGAGGTCGAGGAGCAGGCGCAGGACGCGCAGGCCCAGGACGACCTCAAGGAGCGGCAGGAGAAGCTGAGCGACGACGTGGACTCCGTCCTGGACGAGATCGACGACGTGCTTGAGGAGAACGCAGAGGATTTCGTGCGCAGCTTCGTGCAAAAGGGCGGAGAGTAAAGGCCTTGCGGCCTTGCGGCCTTTGAATCGAAGAATGGTGGGGGCTTGAGGGGTGAGTGAGCCGGCGGCGAAGGAATGCGGGAAATGCGGGCGGGAACTGCCCCCGCAGGCTTTCGCGCGGGACCGGAATCGCCTCGACGGCCTCCAGCCGTACTGTCGGGGGTGCGTGGCGCGATACGGCGCCGCGCACTACCGGCGCCGCCGTGAGGCGATGGGAAAGCCCGTTCGGGACAAGCCGGATGTGCCCGTCGGACACAAGTGGTGCCGCACCTGTGGCGAGATCAAGCCGCACGGCGATTGGCACCGCAACGCGACCGCCTCCGACGGTCTGGCCACCCGCTGCAAAGCCTGCAAGGCCGTGCAGGGGAGGCAAGGGCATCTCCAGCGGAAGTACGGGCTCACCGAGGCCGAGCGGAATGATCTGGTCGCTTCTCAAATGGGGCTCTGTTGCATATGTCTTGCCGCTCCCGCCGCGCAGGTGGATCACTGCCATGAGACGGGTAGGGTCCGTGGCGTACTGTGCTTCAGCTGCAACGCTGCGCTGGGGCAGTTCAAGGACCAGCCCGAGGTCATCAGGCGGGCTGCCGCTTACGTGGAGGGAATCGCGTGGAAGCCAACACTCGTAGCACCGGGCGTCTACCGGCTGCCTTCCTGACGCCGGGGTCCTCCTCCTTCATGGACTTCCTCTCCGAGCACCAGCCCGAGCTGCTTCCCGGCAAGCGTCAGCTCCCGGCGGTGCAGGGTGTGCTGGAGGCCCCGCACGGCACGACGATCGTGGCCGTGACCTTCCCCGGCGGTGTGGTCCTGGCCGGTGACCGGCGGGCCACGATGGGGAACGTCATCGCGCAGCGGGACATCGAGAAGGTGTTCCCGGCGGACGAGTACTCGGCGGTCGGCATCGCCGGGACGGCCGGTCTCGCGGTGGAGATGGTGAAGCTGTTCCAGCTAGAGCTGGAGCACTTCGAGAAGGTGGAGGGGGCCCAGCTCTCTCTGGAGGGCAAGGCGAACCGGCTCTCCACGATGATCCGTTCCAACCTCGGCATGGCGATGCAGGGTCTGGCGGTGGTCCCGCTGTTCGCGGGGTACGACCTGGACCGGGAGCGTGGCCGGATCTTCTCGTACGACGTCACCGGTGGGCGTTCCGAGGAGCAGAACTACGCGGCGACGGGCTCGGGTTCGATCTTCGCGCGCGGGGCGATGAAGAAGCTGTTCCGTGACGATCTGAGCGAGGAGCAGGCCACCACGCTGGTGGTGCAGGCGCTGTACGACGCGGCCGACGACGACTCGGCGACCGGTGGTCCCGATGTCGCGCGCCGGATCTACCCGATCATCACCGTGATCACCGAGGACGGCTTCCGCAGGCTGACCGAGGAGGAGGCGTCGGTGCTGTCCCGTTCGGTGCTCCAGGCGCGTCTGGAGCAGCCGGACGGTCCCCGGGCCGCGCTGCTCTGAGCGTGCGCCCGTTCTTGGCTAGGTGATCCAGTGACCATGACAGAAAGGGACGGATAACCGGTGTCAACGCCGTTCTATGTCTCCCCCCAGCAGGCGATGGCCGACCGGGCGGAGTACGCCCGGAAGGGCATCGCGCGCGGTCGCAGCCTGGTGGTGCTGCAGTATGCCGACGGCATTGTGTTCGTCGGTGAGAACCCGTCCCGTGCGCTGCACAAGTTCAGTGAGATCTACGACCGGATCGGGTTCGCCGCGGCCGGTAAGTACAACGAGTACGAGAATCTGCGGATCGGTGGTGTCCGGTACGCCGATCTGCGGGGCTACACCTACGACCGGGACGACGTGACGGCGCGCGGTCTGGCGAACGTGTACGCGCAGACGCTGGGCACGATCTTCTCGTCGGCGGCGGAGAAGCCGTACGAGGTGGAGCTGGTGGTCGCGGAGGTCGGTGACACGCCGGAGGGCGACCAGATCTACCGGTTGCCGCACGACGGTTCCATCGTGGACGAGCACGGCTCGGTGGCGGTGGGTGGCAACGCGGAGCAGATCAGCGGGTTCCTGGACCAGCGGCACCGGGACGGCATGTCGCTGGCGGAGGCGCTGAAGCTGGCGGTGCAGGCGTTGTCGCGGGACACCAACGGCACGGAGCGGGAGATTCCCGCCGAGCGTCTTGAGGTGGCGGTGCTGGACCGTACGCGTCCGCAGAAGCGGAAGTTCAAGCGGATCGTCGGGCGTCAGCTCGGGCGTCTGCTGGAGGCGGACGGTGCGGCGACGGAGGCGGAGAGCTCCGACGAGGAGGAGTAGTCCGTCAGAGCGACGTTGTTCCACTGCGCGCCCCGGCCGTTCTTCGGCCGGGGCGCGCTGTGTTGTGCGCGGGCGGCGCAACGCGTCGGGCCGGGGTGGGCGGTTCGTGGTGGACTGGGGGAGGCGGAATGCCCCGGTGGGTGCCGCTGTGCCCCTTTGAGCTGCGGATGAGCCGGTTCGGTGGGGTACTCGGAGGGTTTCTCGGGACTGCTTCCGAAGGGGTCGTGTCATGGCTGAGCAGGGGTCGTCCTCGGTTCTCGGGGTTCCGGTGCGGGCTGTGGCGTCGGTGTGGGGGCGGCTGCCGGGTTCGGGGGCGGTGGACAGGGTGGCTCGGGGGGCGTTGGACGCGGTGGGGGTGGTGTCGCCGCGTGGGCGGCGGCTGGCGGTGTACGCGGGTGCGGGGGTGTTGGGGGTCGCCGGGGTGGTGGAGTGGCCGGTGGCGCTGACGGGTGCGGCGGTGGCGTGGCTGACGCAGCCGCGTCCCGGTGTGTCGCGTACCGGGGTGTGGGCGGAGGCGGGAGTGGACGGCGGTGCGGGTGCCGGTGGAGCCGGGGACGCGCCGGGGCCGGTGGCGGTGGGTACGGCCGGGGGTGGGGCCGGGCGGGGTGGGGCCGGGCCGGACGACGAGGCGTTGGTGGAGGCCGCCACGCACGCGGGCGGGCGTGCCGCGGGGCGTACGGCGGGGAGTGGTGGGGCGCGGTCGGGGTCCCGTGAGGGTGCGGTCGGTGGGCGGGGGAGGGGGACGGCCGGGCGGGCGAAGAAGGGTGCGTCGGGGGTGCGGTCGCACGGTTCCGGTTCCGCCGGTTCCGGTGAGGTGGCCGGGTCCGGTGGGGAGGGTGCCGAGCCGGGGGTGCGTGGTGGCGGTGGGCTGGGGCCGACCGCGCGGCCCGGTCGTACGGCTCGCTGAGGCGGGGGCGTGGTGATGAGCGTGTTGACGGTGCCGGGTGTCGCGGGTCGGTTCTGGCCGGTGGTGCCCCGGTTGCTGGCGGATGCCGGGCCCGCCGCTGTGGGGTTGGCGGCCGGGGCGTTGGCGGGGTCCGCGCGGGCGGGGGCGCGGGGTGTGGAGTCGGCGGGGCGGGTGGCGCGGGTGGCGGGGAACGCGGTGCCGGGTGGCCGGGCGGGTGGTGTGCGGCATCTGGTGCTGCGGCCCGCGGGGCCGGAGGCGGTGGGGCCGGAGGCGGCGGCGCGGGGGACGGCCGGGCTGGCGCGGCGGGTGGCGGCGGCGTTGGCGGAGCATCCGGATGTGCTGGCGGCCTACTGGGACGAGGGGTTGGCGCGGCTGGTGGTGCGGATGGCGGAGGCCGCCGCCGAGGGTGGGGTGCTGGAGCGGGTGGGGGTGCTGGCGGACCGGCACGGTCTGGTGCTGGCGGACGGGGCGCCGGAGGAGGAGTTGCCGCATCCGGCTGATCCGTCGGCGGTGCGGCTGGCGGCGGCCGCGGTGGCGGCCGACGCGGTGGGGGTGGGGGTGGCGTTGACGGCGCATCGGCTGCGGTTGCCGGCGTCGCCGCGGGTGGTGACGGCGTTGGTGACGTTCCTGCGGGAGAACCCGCGGGTGCGGGCGGCGTTGCGGCGGCGGTTGGGGGGTCCGGGGCGGGAGTTGGCGTTGACGTGTGTGAACGCGGCCGCGCACGGTGCTGGGCAGTCTCCGGCGGCGTTGTTGCTGGACGGTTCGTTGCAGGTGTGCCGGTTGGTGGAGGCGGTGGCGGGGGCGGCGGCGTTCGAGGCGGTGCATGACGAGTTGTGTGTGCCGGAGCGGACGAGTGTGGGGGTGGACGGGACGCCCCGGCCGCCGTTGCGGGCGACGCCCGCGGAGGAGTACGCGGCGCACGCGGCGACCGGGAGTGTGCTGGGCGCGGTGGCGGCGCTGCTGGTGAAGCACGATGTGGGGGAGGCGGCGGAGGCGGTGCTGGCGGGGTCGCCGAAGGCGGCGCGGTACGGGCCCGCGGCGTTCCATTCGGTGCTGGCGGGTGCGTTGGCGCGGGTGGGGGTGCTGGTGCGGGATCCGGAGCGGCTGCGTCAGTTGGAGCTGGCGCGGACGCTGGTGCTGCATCCGAGTGCGGTGCGGGGTGCGGACGGTGCGGCGGACGCGTGGACGGAGCCGGTGCTGGAGGCGGCTCGGCGGGCGCGGTTGCGGATCGTGCTGGTGGACGATCCGGTGCTGGAGGATTTCGCGGGGCTGGCGGATCAGGTGGTGGACGCGGGGCTTCCGCTGGACGAGGTGGTGCGGGAGGCGCGGGAGGGCGGGGGCGCTGTCGTGGCGGTGGCCCGGATGGGTGCGGGGGACGCGCCGGAGGTGCTGGCGGGGCTGCGTGGGAGTGATCTGGCGGTGGCGCTGACCGACCGGGGCGGGGCGGCGGTGTGGTCGGTGGACGTGCTGGCGCGGCACGGGCTCGCTGATGTGTGGCGGTTGCTGGTGGCGGTGCCGGCGGCGCGGGGGGTGGGTCGGCGGGCGCAGGTGCTGGCGCGGTCGGGTGCGGCGTTGTCGGGGTTGCTGGTGGCGGTGGGTGAGTCGCCGCGTGGGCGGAGGCGGCGCCGGTTGCTGGTGCCGGGGTTGCGGCACGCTCCGGTGGATGTGGCGGCCGCTGCGGCGTTGGTGTCGGGGGTGCGGGCCGCGGTGGGGGTGGCGGTGGCGCGGGCGCCGCGTCCGCGGGCGCGGGTGCACTGGCATGCGCTGGGGGCGGAGGAGGCGCGGGAGCGGGTGGTGCGGGAGCCGGATCCGGAGGCGGGGTTCGGGGCGCGGGTGTCGGCGGGGGCGCGGGTGGTGGTGGGGCATCCGGTGCTGGGGCCGGTGCGGTGGTCGGTGCGGTTGGGGCAGGCGGTGCGGGGTGAGCTGGACGATCCGTTGACGCCGGTGCTGGCGGTGGGGTCGGCGGCGTCGGCGTTGCTGGGGTCGGCGGTGGACGCGTTGCTGGTGGTGGGGGCGTTGGATCTGAACGCGCTGGTGGGCGGGGTGCAGCGGTTGCGGGCGGAGCGTGCGGTGTCGGGGCTGCTGGCGGAGCAGAAGCGGAAGGCGCGGGTGGCGCCGCCGCCGGAGGAGGCGCCCGCGGGCGGGACGCGGACGGTGGAGGCGGGGCGGTTGCGGCCGGGCGATGTGATCGAGCTGGCCGGTGACGATGTGGTGCCGGCGGACGGGCGGTTGTTGTGGGAGGAGGGTCTGGAGGTCGATGAGTCGGCGTTGACGGGTGAGTCGTTGCCGGTGCGGAAGCGGACGGACGCGGCGCCGCACGCGGCGGTGGCGGACCGGCACTGCATGGTGTTCGAGGGGACGACGGTGGTGGCGGGGCGGGCGCGGGCGCTGGTGGTGGACACGGGGGAGCGTACGGAGGCGGCGCGGGCGGTGCATCTGGCGGCGCGGACGCCCGCCGCGGGCGGGGTGCAGGCGCGGTTGCAGGAGATCACGGCGCGGGCGTTGCCGTGGACGCTGGCGGGTGGTGCGGGGGTGACGGCGTTGTCGTTGCTGCGGGGGACGCCGGTGCGGGAGGCGGTCAGCGGGGGTGTGGCGGTGGCGGTGGCGGCGGTGCCGGAGGGGTTGCCGCTGGTGGCGACGGTGGCGCAGTTGGCGGCGGCGCGGCGTCTTGGGCGGCGGGGTGTGCTGGTGCGGACGCCGCGCACGCTGGAGGCGTTGGGGCGGATGGACACGGTGTGCTTCGACAAGACGGGCACGCTGACGGAGAACCGGTTGCGGCTGGTGCGGGTGTGCGACGCGGGCGGCACGGTGTACGCGGTGGACGATCCGGGTGCGGCGGGGACGGTGCGGTCGGCGGCGCGGGCGTGTCCGCGGGGGAACGGGGACGTGCGGCGGCCGGTGCACGCCACGGACGAGGCGGTGCTGGACGCGGCGGGCGAGGATTCGGGGTGGACGCAGTTGGAGGGGCTGCCGTTCGAGGCGGGGCGGGGGTACGCGGCGGCGGTGGGCCGGACCGGGGACGGGGTGCGGCTGCTGGTGGTGAAGGGTGCCCCGGAGACGGTGCTGCCCGCGTGTCCGGAGCTCGCCGGGCATGCCGCCGGGGCCGCGCACGAGCTGGCCGGGGACGGGCTGCGGGTGCTGGCGGTGGCGGAGCGGGTGCTGGACGGGTCGGAGGACGCGGCGGCGGTGCTGGCCGGGCCGTTGGGCGGGTTGGGCTGTACGGGGCTGCTGGCGCTGTCGGACGTGCCGCGCGCCACGTCGGAGGCGCTGGTGAACGGGTTGTACCGGGCGGGGGTGCGGCCGGTGATGCTGACCGGTGATCATCCGCGTACGGCGCGGGCGATCGCGCGGGATCTGGGGTGGCCGGTGGATCCGGTGGTGGTGACGGGGGAGGAGCTGACGGCGGCGGACCGTTCTTCGCGGGCGCGGATGCTGCGGGAGGCGGGGGTGGTGGCGCGGGTGGCGCCGGAGCAGAAGCTCCAGGTGGTGGAGGCGTTGCGGGACGCGGGCCGGGTGGTGGGGATGGTCGGGGACGGGGCGAACGACGCCGCCGCGATCCGGGCGGCGGACATCGGGGTGGGGATCAACGCGCGGGGTTCGGCGGCGGCCCGGAACGCGGCGGACATCGTGCTGACGGACGACGATCTGACGGTGCTGGTGGACGCGGTGGGGGAGGGGCGCGCGCTGTGGCACAGCGTGGCGGACGCCATCGCCATTCTCATCGGGGGGAACGCGGGCGAGGTCGGGTTCGGGCTGCTGGGCACGCTGCTGTCCGGGCGGGCGCCGCTGTCCACGCGCCAGATGCTGCTGGTGAACCTGTTCACGGACCTGTTCCCGGCGATGGCGGTGGCGGTGACGCCGAGCACG
The DNA here is from genome assembly GCF_019104725.1 of Streptomyces corallincola. Taxonomy (GTDB): domain Bacteria; phylum Actinomycetota; class Actinomycetes; order Streptomycetales; family Streptomycetaceae; genus Streptomyces; species Streptomyces corallincola. Next base: position 12,591 of record NZ_JAHRXF010000022.1, read on the forward strand.
GACGACGGCACGGGCGGCACACGCGGCACGGACGGCACAGGCGGCACGGAGGGTACTGACGGTACGGCTGACCGAGGCGACGACACCGGCGGCGGCCCGGCTTCCGGTGCTGTCGCGGCGGCGATGCGGACCCTGCCGGACGGCCCCGAGGACGCGGCGGGCGGGGTGCTGGGGGAGCCGCTGATGCGGCAGATCCGGCACCGGGCGCTGACGACCTGTCTGGGCGCGTGCACGGCGTGGCTGTTCGGCCGGTTCACTCCGGGCACGGTCCGCCGGTCCAGCACGATGGCCCTGTGCGCGGTGGTCGGCACCCAGCTGGCCCAGACCCTCCTGGACCGCCGGGACAGCCCCCTGGTCCGCTTCACGTCCCTCGGCTCGGCCGCCGCCCTGGTCGTCCTGGTCCAGTTCCCCGGCGTCAGCCGCCTGGTCGGCTGCACCCCGCTGGGCCCGGTGGCCTGGGCGGGCGTGGCCGCGGGCATCACGGTGGCGCTGGCGGGCCAGCGGGCGCTGCCCCGTCTGGAGGCGCTGGTGCGGGGGCTGGCCGGGAGCACGGCGGCGGCCTGAGGGCCGCTGTCCAGCGCCCGGGGCCGCCTTGGGCCCGCCATCCCCCGGTGCCCCGGCAGCCCGCCCCGGCCGCCCCCTCAGTCCTCCCTGGCCGGTCCCGTGGACCCCCGCACCATCAGCTCGACCCCGATGTCTCCGGTCTCGGGGCGGCGGCCGTCCAGGACGGCGAGGAGGGTCTCCATGCCGCGTTCGCCGAAGAGGTCGGCGTCGAGGCGGACGGTGGTGAGTTCGGGGTCGAGCGCGGTGGCGAGGCCGAGGTCGTCCATGCCGGTGACGGAGATGTCGTCGGGGACGCGGAGGCCGAGGCGGCGCAGGGCCTTGTAGGCACCGGCGGCGAGTTTGTCGTCGTCGCAGACGACGGCGGTGGGGCGGGGGCCGGGGGCGCCGAGGGCGGTCTCGACGGCGTCCAGGGCGTCCTCGATGACGATGGGCGCGGACACGGTCCGCAGGGTGGTGCCGGGTTCGGCGGCCAGCGCGGTGGCGAGGGCCTCGGCGCGTACCTCGAAGGTCCAGGAGGGCACGTCGGCCGCGAGGTGCAGGACGCGGCGGTGGCCGAGGGCGAGGAGGTGGGCGGCGACCTGGCGGGCGCCGTCGGCGATGTCGAGGTTGACGGTGGCGGCGCCGAGGCTGCCCGCCGGGTCGCTGTCGAGCATGACGAGCGGGAGCTGTTCGCCGCGGATGGCGGTGAGCGCGTCGGCGGCCATCGAGGAGGCGAGGACCCCGTCGAGGGCGGACTCGGCGGAGGCGAATGGGTCGGGGGCGGGGCCGATGCCCTCGGGCGAGGGGTAGAGGACGAGTCCGAAGCCGTTGCGGGCGGCGACGCGGGCGGCGCCGGTGTAGACGCCGCCGAAGAACTCGGTGGTGAGCGCGGGCACCACCAGCAGGACGGTACGGGTGCGGCCCAGGCGGAGGTTGCGGGCGGCGAGGTTGGGCCGGTAGCCGAGTTCGCGGGCGGCCTCGCGGACCCGTTCGGCGGTGGCCTCGGAGACCCGGCCGCGCCATTTGTCGCCGAGGACGAGGGAGACGGCGGCCTGGGACACCCCGGCCGCGCGCGCCACGTCACGGCTGGTCGGGCGCGTACTGCTGCGAACCACGGCCGGAGCGCTCCTTCGTGTGGACGTGCGAACAGCGCACATGGTACGTATGAATCCGCACGTTATACGTAACACTTGGAGGCAGGGCATGGCCGCGGGATACGCGGAGATCCTCCGGACGCGGCACGCGGCCCGACTGCTCACCGGCACCCTGGTGGGCCGGCTGCCCAACGCGACCGCCGTGATCGCGCTGGTGGTCTTCGTCCGGTCCGGGGGTGGCACCTACACCCTGGCGGGCGGGCTGGCGGCCGTCTACGGCGTCGCCAACGCGGTCGGCCAGCCGGTGCTGGGGCGGCTCGTGGACCTGTACGGGCAGCCGCGCGTCCAGCTGTCCGCCGCCATGCTCTCCGCGCTGGCGATGACGGCGTTCGCGCTGCTGGGCACCGGTTCGCTCCTCCTGGCGTACGGGACGGTGGCCGCCGCCGGTCTCTTCACCCCGCCGCTGGAGGGCGGACTGCGCGCGCTGTGGCCGGGGGTGCTGCGCCGCGCGGACCAGCTGCACACGGCGTACGCGATGGACGCGGTCGCCCAGGAGGTCATGTTCACGGTCGGCCCGCTGCTGGTGACCCTGTGCGTGACGCTGTGGTCGGCACGGGCCGCCCTGCTGGTGCTGAACGCGATCGGGGTGCTCGGCGCGCTCTCGGTGGCCCTGTCGCCGCCCTCGCGGGCCTGGCGGTCCGCGCCGCGCGAGGCGCACTGGCTGGGCGCGCTGCGCTCGCCCGGTCTGCTGGCGCTGCTCGCCGCGTTCCTGTGCGTCGGCATGGCGATGGGCTCCATCACCGTCGCCTCCCTCTCGTACGCCGACGGGCACGGCGGGGACGCCGTGTACGGCTGGATGATGGCCGGGCTCGGCCTCGGCGCGCTGGTCGGTGGCACCGTGTACGGCGCGCGGCCGTGGGCGGGCGCCCCCGAGCGGCGACTGCGGGTCCTGGTGGCCCTGCTGGCGGTGTGTTACCTGCCGCCGGCGCTGATGCCGGGCCCGGTGGCGATGGTGCTGCTGTCGGTGCTCTCCGGGGTGTTCCTCGCCCCCTGTCTGGCCTGCGTGTTCGTCCTGGTGGACCGGTACGCGCCGCGCGGCACCGTCACCGAGGCGTTCTCCTGGCTGGTGACCACGTTCACCGTCGGCGCCTCGGTGGGCACCGGCATCGCGGGACCCGTCGTGCAGGCGGGCGGCACGCTCTGGGGTTTCGTGCTGCCGGGGGCCGCCGGGGCCCTGTCCCTGCTGGTGCTGCTGGCCACCGGCAGGGCCCTCGCGGCGCCCGGCGCTCGGGCCATTCCGGCGGCCACTTCGGAAAATGATCCGAATCGTGCTGCCCAACCCCGTTTCAGCTCGGGTGATCGGGCGTAATGTTCAGTCATGGACCGCCGCATTTTCGGGCTGGAGAACGAGTACGGCGTCACATGCACGTTCAGGGGACAGCGACGGCTGTCCCCTGACGAGGTGGCGCGGTACCTCTTCCGCCGTGTCGTGTCATGGGGCCGCAGCAGCAATGTCTTTCTGCGGAACGGCGCCCGGCTTTATCTCGACGTGGGCTCACATCCGGAATACGCGACACCCGAATGTGACAACGTGACCGAACTGGTCACCCACGACAAAGCCGGGGAACGCATTCTCGAAGGACTCCTGGTGGACGCGGAACGACGCCTGCACGAGGAAGGAATCGCGGGCGACGTCTACCTCTTCAAGAACAACACCGACTCGGCGGGCAACTCCTACGGCTGCCACGAGAACTACCTGGTGGCCCGGCACGGGGAGTTCTCCCGCCTCGCGGACATCCTCATCCCGTTCCTGGTGACCCGCCAGCTCCTGTGCGGCGCCGGCAAGGTGCTGCAGACGCCGCGCGGCGCCGTCTACTGCGTCAGCCAGCGCGCGGAGCACATCTGGGAGGGCGTCTCCTCGGCGACGACCCGCTCCCGGCCCATCATCAACACCCGCGACGAACCGCACGCCGACGCCGAGCGGTACCGCCGCCTGCACGTCATCGTCGGCGACTCCAACATGTCCGAGACGACCATGCTGCTCAAGGTCGGCGCCACCGACCTGGTGCTGCGCATGATCGAGGCGGGCACCGTGATGCGCGATCTGACGCTGGAGAACCCGATCCGGGCGATCCGCGAGGTCAGCCACGACATCACCGGCCGCCGCAAGGTCCGCCTCGCCAGCGGCCGGGAGGCGTCCGCGCTGGAGGTGCAGCGCGAGTACTTCGACAAGGCCGTGGACTTCTGCGACCGGCGCGGCATCCGCACCGGCACCGTCGCCCAGGTGCTGGAGCTGTGGGGCCGCACCCTGGACGCGATCGAGACCGAGGAACTCGACCGCATCGGCACCGAGATCGACTGGGTCATGAAGTACAAGCTCATCGAGCGGTACCGCGCCAAGCACAACATGACGATGTCGCACCCGAGGGTCGCGCAGATAGACCTCGCCTACCACGACATCCACCGCCGTCGTGGGCTCTACTACCTCCTGGAGCGCAAGGGGCAGGCCGCGCGGATCTGCGAGGACCTGAAGATCTTCCAGGGCAAGTCCGTTCCCCCGCAGACCACTCGGGCCCGGCTGCGCGGCGACTTCATCCGCCGCGCGCAGGAGCAGCGCCGGGACTTCACCGTGGACTGGGTGCACCTCAAGCTCAACGACCAGGCGCAGCGCACCGTGTTGTGCAAGGACCCGTTCCGCTCCGTGGACGACCGGGTGGAGAAGCTGATCGCCGGAATGTGACCGGCCGCGGGCCTCGCGCGCCGCGGGTGCGCGGGGTCCCCCACGCCACACGGGCGCCGTACGTTTTCCGTACGGCGCCCTTGTCACGCCGTAGAGTTGCGCGGGCACGCCAATCCGCAAGATCGACCGATTACGAGGCTCTTCCCGTGCGCCGTCGCTCGCTCCTCATCGCCGCCGTACCCGCCGGACTGGTCACGCTCGCCGCCTGCGGCGACGGCACGTCCGGCTCCGGCAAGACCACCGCCCCCGCCTCGCCGTCGCCCTCGGCCTCCGCCGTGCCGCCGCCCAAGCTGGTGGACGGGCCGCTCCCGGCGATCACGGCCGGGACGAAGTTCGGGGAGAAGCCGACCGTCGCCAAGGGGCCGGGCGAGCCGTCCAAGGACGTCGCGGTGAAGACCGTCATCGCCGGAAACGGCCGCACGATCGCGGAGAACGACTTCGTCCAGGCCAACTACCTGGGCCAGATCTGGAGCACCGCGAAGGTCTTCGACAACTCCTACGACCGGCACACCCCGCTGCTCATCCAGCTCGCCCAGGGCACCATCATCGACGGCTGGCGGTACGCCCTCGCGGGCAGGAAGGTCGGCAGCCGCGTCGAGATGGCCATCCCGCCGACCTGGGGGTACGGCAAGGAGGGCAACCCGCAGGCCGGGATCAAGGGCACCGACACCCTGGTCTTCGTCATCGACGTCGTGGACTCCTTCAACTCCAGGAGCAGCGCCCAGGGCAAGCCCGTCCCGCAGGACGACGCGGCGCTGCCCAAGGTCGGCACCAACACCGACGGCAAGGCGCCGAGCATCACGATCCCCAAGGCCGACCCGCCCAAGAAGCTCGTCTCGGAGTACGTGCTGGAGGGCGACGGCCCCGAACTGAAGGCCGAGCAGTCCGTGCTGTGCCAGTTCGAGGGCAAGGTCTGGGACAGCGGCAAGACCTTCCAGGAGACCTACGGCAGCGGGCGCCTCGCGCAGTTCGCGCTCCAGCAGATGGAGCAGACCGTCAAGGGGCTCGCCCAGGGACTGACCGGCAAGAAGGTGGGCAGCAGGGTCCTGGTCGTCGTCCCCGCGGACCTCGGCTACGGCGACAACCCGCCGAGCGACGGCATGATCAAGAAGGACTCCACGCTGGTGTTCTCGGTGGACATCCTCGCCGCGATGTAGCGGGCCCCCGCCCCGTGCCGCCCGCGGTACCGTGCGGGCGGCAGACCAGCGGGGATGACAGACTGTCCGTGTTTCGTGTCGTACACAAGCAGGAGCTTTTGACGTGAGCATCGAGAAGCCCGAGATCGACTTCCCCGGCGGCGAGGCCCCGGCGGACCTGGAGATCAAGGACATCTGGGAGGGCGACGGCGAGGTCGCCGAGGCGGGCGACTTCGTCAAGGTCCACTACGTGGGTGTCGCCTTCTCCACCGGCGAGGAGTTCGACGCCTCCTGGAACCGCAACAGCCCGCTGGACTTCCAGCTCGGCGTCGGCCAGGTCATCCAGGGCTGGGACAAGGGCGTGCAGGGCATGAAGGTCGGCGGTCGCCGCCACCTCACCATCCCCGCGCACCTCGCCTACGGCGACCGCGGCGCCGGTGGCCGGATCGCCCCCGGCGAGACGCTGATCTTCGTCTGCGACCTCGTGGGCGTCGCCAAGCGCTGACCCGCGTCCCGCCCGCGACGCGGGTGACGCGGCACGACCGGTCGTGACCGGTAGTGACCGAAGAGGGGCCCGTGCCGACCGCACGGGCCCCTCTTCCGTGGCTGTCGCCGCCCGGCCGGGGTGGAGTTGCCCGATCCCGCTTTTGCCGCGCCACCCGCTGGCGGTACGGTCATCGGTCGGAAGCACCACAGGAAAGACGAAGGGCGCCGATGGCGATTGCCAAGGCCGAGCGGCTGATGAATCTTGCGCTGTGCCTGCTCGGCACCCGGCGCCCGCTGAGCAAGCGCGAACTGCGGGACTCCATCGAGGCGTACGTCGAGGCGGGCCGCGTCACCGGGTCCCGGCTGGACACCGCCGCCGACGAGGCGTTCAACCGCATGTTCGAGCGCGACAAGGACGACCTGCGCGAACTCGGGCTCGTCATCGAGACCGTGGAGAACATCGACGGCGAGGTCGGCTACCTCGCCCGCCGGGACAGCAACCGGCTGCCGCCCATCACCCTGGACGCCGAGGAGGCCGCCGCGCTCGGGCTGGCCGCCAAGGTCTGGCAGCAGGCCCGGCTCGCCGGTGCCGCCAGCGGCGCCCTGCAGAAGCTCCGCGCCGCCGGACTCCCCGAGGACGTGGACCCCTACGAGGCGCACAGCGCCCTCGAACCCCGCATCCCGGTGCACGAGGCCGCGTTCGAACCGCTCATGCTGGCCTGCCGCGACCGCCGCCCGGTCCTCTTCGACTACCGCAAGGCCACCGCCGCCCGCCCCGAACCCCGCAACGTCGAACCCTGGGCGCTGGAGTGCTGGCGCGGCCACTGGTACCTCGCCGGGTACGACCGCGACCGGGGCGCCGAACGCGTCTTCCGGCTCTCCCGCATCACCGGCCGGGTCCGCGTGCGCGGCACCGGCTTCACCGCGCCCGTGCCCGACGTGGTCACCGTGCGCGAGACCGTCGCCGGGTGGGCCGGTGAGACCGCCGACCGTTCGGCCCGTATCCGGCTCCGCTCCGGCGCCGGTTACCCGCTGCGCGCCCGCGCCACGGCGGTACGGGAACTCGACGGCGGCTGGGACGAGTTGGAGATCCCGTACGGGCACGGACTGGACGCCTGGCTGGTGGAGTTCGGGCCGGACGTGGTCGTCGTGGAGCCCGCCGAGCTGCGGGCCGACGTGGTGGACCGGCTGCGTGCCGTGGCCAGGGGCTGAGGGGGAGCGGAACACGATCATGGCAGGCAAACCGGTCAGGCCCGTCAACGCCATCGACCAGACCCGGCGGATGCTCTCCCTGGTCACCTATCTGCGCGAGCGCCCCGGCGCCCGGATCGCGGACGTGGCCCGCGCGTTCGGCATCACCGAGGACGAACTCGTCTCCGACCTCGACGTGCTGCCCATGTGCGGCACCAGCTTCCGGGGCGGCGACCTCCTCGACATCGACACCGACGGCGAACGCATCTGGTGGCACAACCCGGCCGCGCTCGGCGAGGAGGCCGCCGAACCGCTGCGGCTCGCCGCCGACGAGGCGACCGCGCTGCTGGTCGCCGCGCGCGCCGTCACCACCCTGCCCGGTCTGCGCGAGTCCGACCGGCAGGCCCTGCTGCGCGCCACCGCCAAGGTCGAGACCGCCGCGGGGGAGGCCGCCGGTGCCAGCGCCCGGCTGTCCGTCACCTTCGAGTCCGAGGGCGGGGTCTTCGCGGACGTGGACCGGGCGATCTCCGAGCGCCGCCGCCTCTGGATCCGTTATTACTCGCCCGCCCGCGACGAGATCACCGAGCGGGAGATCGACCCCATCCGCCTGGTCAGCGTCGGCCACACCTACGTCGAGGCGTGGTGCCGCCGCTCCGAGGCGCGCCGCACCTTCCGGCTCGACCGGGTCGCGGAGATCAAGATCCTGGACGACCCGTCCACCCCGCCCGAGATCGAGCTGCGGGACCTGTCCGAGGCCCTGGTGCAGCCCGCCGCCGAGGACCCCGAGGTGGTCATCGAGGTCGGACCGGGCGGGCGCTGGGTCGCGGAGTACTACCCGCACGACAGCGCCGAGGAACTGCCCGGCGGCGGGCTGCGCATCACCCTGCGCACCCCCGACCCGGCCTCCCTGCGCCGCCTCGCGCTGCGGCTCGGCGGCGACGGCCGGATCGTCTCCCCGCCCGACCTCGCCGACAGCGCCCGCAGCGCGGCGGCCGGGGCACTGGCCGCGTACGACACGCCCGCGGAGCCGTCCCGGTGACCCCGGACGGCCGGGACGGCGGGGACGGCCCCCGGCAGGAGCCGCCGGGGACCCGGAGCGCGCCGGGTGCCGGAGACGCCCGAGACGGATGGGACGCCAGAGACGGGTGGGACGCCCGAGACGCCCGGGGCGACGGAGCCCACGCGGTGACCGAGTCCGTGCCGCCCGGTGCCGGTAACGGTGCCGGTACTGGTACTGGTGCCGGGGCTCGTACCACCGCGGGTTCCGCTTCCGGTGAGATGTCGGTGGCCTCCGCGTTCTCCGGGATGCGGCGGGCGGTCCCGGTGGTGTTCCGGGCCGGGTGCCCCGACTGCCGGGGCCGGTTCGAACTCGCCGCGAGCGCGCTGCGCCTGGCCATAGGCGCCAGCCGCCGCACCACCTTCTACTCCTTCACCTGCCCCGAGTGCGGCGCCGCCGTCCGCAAACCGGCGGGCGAGCGCGTCGTGGAACTCCTCACCGGCGGCGGGGTGCGCACCCTGCGGCTGCACCCCACCGTGTAGCGACCGTCTAGGCTCGATGGCATGTTCTGGCCGATGTTCGCCGTAGCCGTGGGTTTCCTGGGTCTCCTCGTCCTGGGGGTGTTCGCCGTGCGGGTCTTCCTGGAGGCCGAGCGGCTGGGCCGCCAGGTGTCCGAATCCGCGCTGCGCATCGGCCGCGCGGCCGAGGACCTGGAGCGCGCGGCGGGCTCGGTGTCACGGGCGGCCGGGACGATGTGAGTTCCACGCCTCATACGATCTGGGTCACTTCGCCCTGTCATGGTCCGGGTCCCGCCAGGTACGCTGCTGGTCGCGGCCCGGTGAGCGAGGCACGGGTCCGCAGGCGGAGAAATGCGCAAGGGGATTGCTCCACGTTCACTCCCGGGCGTTACGATCGCTGCCAGCAGGACGGTCAGGAATCGTGTCCGAACGGTCGGACACCCACCCGCCTCGGTGAGAAGGTGAAGAACTATGTTCCGCAGCGGACTTGAGCCGTGGCACCTCCTGGTGTTCGCACTGGTGATCATCCTCGTCTTCGGTTCCAAGAAGCTCCCGGACATGGCGCGTTCGCTCGGCAAGTCCGCGCGCATCCTCAAGAGCGAGGCCAAGGCGATGAAGGACGAGGCCAACAAGCCCGACGCCGGCACCGCCCAGTCCACCCAGGACCCCGCCCCGGCGCAGCGCACCATCCACGCCGCCCCCGGCGACGTGACCAGCGCCCGTCCGGTCACCGAGCCGACGGACAGCACCAGCCAGCGCTGACGTTCGCCACCAGGCCGGAGCCGATCGGATCCGCCGCACGAGATGAGGATGTGGGTTGCCCAAGTCTGCCCTGAAGAAGGAGAGGGATCCCGAGGGGCGGATGCCGCTCGTGGATCACTTGCGTGAGCTGCGCAACAGGCTCGCGAAGGGTGTTCTGGCCATCCTGGTCGTCACGATCGCCGCGGCGTTCTTCTACCGGGAGATCATCAACTTCATCACCGAGCCGGTCCTCGACCAGATCGGCTGTCGCCAGACATTCGGTGAACTGGCCCAGGCCAAGAACGTCCACTGCGCGCACCTCACCGTCAGCGGTCTGCTCGCACCGTTCACCCTGGCCCTGAAGGTCTCCCTGATGACCGGTGTCGTGCTCGCGTCACCGGTGTGGCTCTACCAGCTGTGGGCGTTCGTCGCACCGGGTCTGCACCGCGGCGAGAAGCGGTACGCCTACGCGTTCGTCGGGTTCGGCTTCCCGCTGTTCCTCGGCGGCGGCTACCTCGCGTACCGCATCCTGCCCACCACGGCGAAGGTGATGATAGGGCTCACCCCGGCCGGGGTGGAGAACCTGCAGCCGCTGGACGAGCTGCTGGACCTCGTCACCCGCATGGTCGTCGTCTTCGGCCTCGCCTTCGAGATGCCGTTGCTGCTGGTCATGCTCAACCTGACCGGCATCCTGTCCGGGCGCCGCATGCTCGGCTGGTGGCGGGGCATGGTCGTCGGCATCACCGCCTTCGCGGCCGTGGCCACGCCGAGTCCCGACCCGATGACGATGCTGGCGCTCGCCGCGCCGATCTGGGCGCTGTTCTTCATCGCCGTCGCCGTCTCGCTGATCAACGACCGCCGCCGGGCCCGCCGGGCGTCCGAGGGCCCCGGTGACGACGAGGCGTCCGAACTCGACCTCACCCCCGAGGCGATCGGCGCCATCGAACCGGTCGGCGCGGTCCCCGCACTGCCCGAGCAGGCGAGCGCGGAGCGCTCCCGGCCACGGGACTACGACGACTTCACGTAGCCGACCGCGCACGTCGTCACCGCCGAGGCGGCACCCCACACCGGGTGCCGCCTCGGCGCGTTCCCCGCTCCGGGTGATCCGCATATTGATCGTCCCGTTGTCGGTGCGGGCCGGTACGCTCGAAAGCACGATGACAGAGGATCTCTCACCGGCCGAGCGGTACGCGGCAGCCCGTAAGCGGGCAGCCGAGCAGGCCACCGCGCTCGCGGACTTCCGCGAGATGTACGACTTCGGCCTCGACCCCTTCCAGATCGAGGCCTGCCGGGCGCTCGAAGCGGGCAAGGGCGTGCTGGTGGCCGCCCCCACCGGCTCGGGCAAGACGATCGTGGGCGAGTTCGCCGTCCACCTCGCGCTGGGCCAGGGCAAGAAGTGCTTCTACACGACACCCATCAAGGCGCTGTCGAACCAGAAGTACGCCGACCTGTGCCGCCGCTACGGCTCCGACAAGGTCGGTCTGCTCACCGGCGACAACAGCGTCAACTCCGACGCCCCGGTGGTCGTGATGACCACCGAGGTTTTGCGGAACATGCTGTACGCGGGCTCGCAGACGCTGCTCGGCCTCGGCTACGTGGTGATGGACGAGGTGCACTACCTCTCCGACCGCTTCCGGGGCGCCGTCTGGGAGGAGGTGATCATCCACCTGCCCGAGTCGGTGACCCTGGTGTCGTTGTCCGCGACAGTGTCCAACGCCGAGGAGTTCGGGGACTGGCTGGACACCGTGCGCGGCGACACCGAGGTGATCGTCTCCGAGCACCGGCCGGTCCCGCTGTTCCAGCACGTCCTGGCCGGACGCCGTACCTACGACCTGTTCGAGGAGGGCGAGGGCAGCAAGAAGGCCGTCAATCCCGACCTCGTCCGGCTCGCCCGCAACGAGGCGACCCGACCGTCCTACCAGGACCGCAGGCGCGGCCGGGCCATGCGGGAGGCGGACCGGGAGCGGGAGCGCAGGCAGCGCTCACGGGTGTGGACACCCGGCCGCCCCGAGGTCATCGAACGGCTGGACGCCGAGGGCCTGCTGCCCGCGATCACCTTCATCTTCAGCCGCGCCGGCTGCGAGTCCGCCGTCCAGCAGTGCCTGCACGCCGGACTGCGGCTCAACGACGACGCGGCCCGCGAGCGGGTCCGCGCGCTCGTCGAGGAGCGCACCGCCGCGATCCCCACCGAGGACCTGCACGTCCTCGGCTACTACGAGTGGCTGGAGGGGCTGGAGCGGGGCATCGCCGCCCACCACGCGGGCATGCTGCCGACCTTCAAGGAGGTCGTGGAGGAGTTGTTCGTACGCGGCCTGGTCAAGGCGGTGTTCGCCACCGAGACGCTCGCGCTCGGCATCAACATGCCCGCGCGCTCGGTGGTGCTGGAGAAGCTGGTCAAGTGGAACGGCGAGCAGCACGCCGACATCACCCCCGGTGAGTACACCCAGCTCACCGGCCGGGCCGGGCGGCGCGGCATCGACGTCGAGGGCCACGCGGTGGTGCTGTGGCAGCGGGGGATGAGCCCCGAGCACCTGGCGGGGCTCGCCGGTACCCGTACGTACCCGCTGCGCTCCAGCTTCCGGCCGTCGTACAACATGGCGGTCAACCTGGTCGAGCAGTTCGGGCGGCACCGCTCGCGGGAGCTGCTGGAGACGTCGTTCGCGCAGTTCCAGGCCGACCGGTCGGTGGTCGGCATCTCCCGGCAGGTGCAGCGCAACGAGGAGGGACTGGACGGCTACAAGGCCTCCATGACCTGCCACCTCGGTGACTTCGAGGAGTACGCGCGGCTGCGCCGGGACCTGAAGGACCGTGAGACGGAACTCGCCCGGCAGGGCGCGCACGAGCGCCGTGCCGAGGCCGCGGTCGCCCTGGAGAAGCTGAAGCCGGGCGATGTCATCCACGTGCCCACCGGCAAGTACGCGGGCCTCGCCCTGGTCCTCGACCCCGGTCTGCCCGCCGGGCGGTCCGACGGGCACCGCTTCGACCAGCACGACGGGCCGCGCCCGCTGGTCCTCACCGCCGAACGGCAGGTCAAGCGGCTGGCGTCGATGGACTTCCCGGTGCCGGTGGAGGCGCTGGAGCGGATGCGCATCCCCAAGTCGTTCAACCCGCGCTCCCCGCAGTCCCGCCGGGACCTCGCCTCGGCGCTGCGCACCAAGGCCGGGCACATCCCGCCGGAGCGGGCCCGCAAGAAGCGGGCGCAGGCCGCAGACGACCGGGAGATCGCCCGGCTGCGCACCGCGATCCGCGCCCACCCCTGCCACGGCTGCGACGACCGGGAGGACCACGCCCGCTGGGCCGAGCGCTACCACCGGCTGCTGCGCGACACCTCGCAGCTGGAGCGCCGTATCGAGGGCCGTACGAACACCATCGCGCGGACCTTCGACCGGATCGTGGCGCTGCTGACCGAGCTGGACTATCTGCGCGGCGACGAGGTCACCGACAACGGGCGCCGACTGGCCCGGCTGTACGGCGAGCTCGACCTGCTGGCCAGCGAGTGCCTGCGCGAGGGCGTCTGGGAGGGGCTCGGCCCTGCCGAACTCGCCGCGTGTGCCTCGGCGTTGGTGTTCGAGGCGCGGATCAGCGACGACGCGGCGACGCCCAAGGTGCCCTCGGGGAAGGCGAAGGCCTCGCTGGCCGAGATGGTCCGCATCTGGGGCCGTCTCGACGCGCTGGAGGAGGACTTTCGGATCAACCAGACCGAGGGGGTCGGGCAGCGCGAGCCCGATCTCGGCTTCGCCTGGGCCGCGTACATGTGGGCCTCGGGCAAGGGGCTGGACGAGGTGCTCCGCGAGGCGGAGATGCCGGCCGGTGACTTCGTGCGCTGGTGCAAGCAGGTCATCGACGTGCTCGGGCAGATCTCCGCCGCCGCGCCCACCGAGGGGTCCACGGTCGCCAAGAACGCCCGCAAGGCGGTGGAGGGGCTGCTGCGCGGGGTCGTGGCGTACTCCTCGGTGGGCTGAACCCGCCGCTCCTGCCCAGGAGTTGATACGGCGCCCCGGCCGGGCGAGTGGCGAACGCCGCTCCCGGCCGGGGCGTTTTCGTGTACCCGAACGCCGTCACGTCACGTGTTCGAATGATGGCCCAGGGTGCAAATGGAGCCGAGCGTACTCCTGTTGCGAGGGGGGTCGCAGAGGGTTGCCGAATGTGACACGGCGATGATCCGCTCGGACTAAGCTCGCCCGCGGCGCACCGAGTTGAGATGGATTCGCGCGCTTGTTCCCTTATTCCCTTGTGTCATGTTCGGTTCCGGGAATCTTCCCCGTCAGCACCCCTGACACCCAGCCGTTTCGTCCCAGAAGGCATTGATGGTGAGTGTTCACACGCCCACGGGCGGCCCTGAACGTCCGTATGCCCGCGTGCTGTTGCCGCCGGGCCTGGCGATGGCCGCCGCGGCCCTGGCAGCGGTCGCGCTCGTCCCCGAGGAGGCCCGCCTCGCCGTCGGCGCCTGCGGCACGGTCGCCCTCGTCCTGGTCCTCGCCACGGCGGCCGAGGCCGCCCGCCGGGGCCGGCGGCTGCGCGAGGCGCGCGCCGAACACGCCCGGTACGGCGCCCACATGGAGCGCCGGATCGCCGCCCACGACGCCGACATCGTCCGTCTCGGCAGCGAGATCCTGCCCTACGCGCTGCGCCGCCTGCGCGCCGGAGAACCACTCCGGGAGGTGATGCGCAACGTCGTGGACGAAGACCCCGAACTGCGTCATCTGCCCGACGCCCAGCGCACGTTGCTGCACACCGCGCTGCGCGGCGCCGACCACGAGATCTCGATGCGCGACTCCACCGAGCGGTCGTACGTCGCCATCGCCCGGCGCGTCCAGGCCATCGTGCACCAACAGGCCGGTGAGCTGAGGGAGATGGAGGAGGACCACGGGCGCAACCCCGAGGTCTTCGACGACCTGCTGCGCATCGACCACGGCACCGCGCTGATCGGCCGCCTCGCCGACTCCATCTCGGTGCTCGGCGGCGGACGCCCCGGCCGCCAGTGGCCGCTTCCGGTGTCGCTGTACAGCGTGCTGCGCGGCGCCATGTCGCGCATCCTGGAGTACCGCCGTATCGAGCTGAGCTCCATCTGCACCATCAACATCAAGGGCACCGCCGTGGAGCCGATCATCCACGCGGCGGCCGAACTCCTCGACAACGCCACCCGCTACTCGCCGCCCACCACCAAGGTGCACGTCACCGCCGTGGAGGTGCAGAGCGGTGTCGTCATCGAGATCGAGGACGCCGGTGTCAGCCTCAGTGAGGAGGGCCGGGCCCGGATCGAGAAGGCCATCGCCGACGCCATGAACCTCGACGACGCGGAGAACCTCGGCTCCACCCCGCGGCTCGGCCTCGCGGTCGTCGGACGGCTCTGCAAGGCGTTCGACATGCAGGTCTCGCTGCGCGCCTCCGCGTACGGCGGCCTGCGCGCCATCCTCGTCGTACCGCGCGTGATGACCACCACCGAACCCGGTGTCGGCGCCGCGCACGGCATCGGCGCCACCGCCGTGCCGAAACCCGAACTCGGCGCCGTGGAGGGCCCGAAGCGCCCGCCGAAGAAGCGCCGCCCGACCTCGCCGCGCATCCCCGCCGGGATCTCGATGGAGGACGACGTCCCCGAGGTCACCGAGTGGACGGCGGGCGGACTCCCGCAGCGCCGCAGCCGGATGAAGGTGCCGCTCGCCCAGCGGTACGCCGAGCAGGCCGCCGTCGAGCGCGCCGAACGCGAGGGCCGCCCCACCGTGTGGTCGCAGACCCGGTCCGAACCCGAGCCGGAGACCGACCCCGAGCGCAGGAAGCTCATGGACCGGGAGCCCGGCCTGTGGGTGGACGCCTTCTGGGAGGGGCTGAAGAAGGGCATGCCCGACGACGTCTCGCCCACCGACTTCACCCGGAACCCGACCAAGTACCTGCATCTGATCGACGACCCGGACACCGGCACCGAGGCCCCCGCCGGGGGCGACGAAGGGGACACCAAGTGATCCAGCAGCGCGCCAACTTCGACTGGATGCTCAAGCAGCTCAACGACGGCGTGCCCGGCATCCAGATGATCGTGGTCCTCTCCGCCGACGGTCTGCGCATCGCCCGCTACGGGGGCGACCCCGACGCCGCCGACCGGGTCGCCGCCGCCTGCGCGGGCGTGCAGAGCCTGGCCGGTGCGGTCGCCCAGGAGATCCCCGGCACCGGCGAGATGAAGCTCGTCGTCATCGAGATCGACGGCGGCTACTTCTACCTGATGTCCGCCGGTGCCAACGCCTACCTCGCGGTGCTGGCCGACGTCACCTGCGAACCCGGGCGGATGAGCGGCATGATGCGCGACCTCGTCGTCCGGATCGGCGCCCACCTCACCACCCCGCCCCGGCGCGACGGGCAGCCCGTATGACCGGTCCGCGCCGCAGGCGGCGGCAGCCGCAGCACCAACCGCCCCCGCCCGAACCGCCGTTCCCGCCGCCCCCGGCCGAGCCGACCGAGGGACCGCCCGCCGCCGGGGCGCTGGCGTCCGGCGACGGCACGCCGGGTGAGGGCGGGCCCGCCGACGGCAGGCCCGGCAACCCCGAGCGGCTCTACACCATCGCGGGCGCCGCCGACGGCGCGCGGGCCGAACTCGACCTCGTCACCCTGATCGTGGCGCGCTCGGCGGCCCCGCCCTCCGCCTCGCCCGAGGGGGCGGCCGTACTGCGGCTGTGCGGCGCCCCCCTGTCCGTGGCCGAGCTGTCGGCCTACCTCAGCCTGCCGTTCAGCGCGATGACCGTCCTGATCACCGAGCTGATCACGGCCGAACTGGTGCAGGCGCGCGCCCCGATCGTGCGGCGCGCGCTGCCCGACCGTTCACTCCTCGAAGCGGTGATGCATGGACTTCAACGGCTCTGACACCCTCCCCGGCCCACGGACCGAGGACCACCTCCCGCACACCGCCCAGGCCGCGGTGAAGATCGTCATCGTGGGCGGGTTCGGCGTCGGCAAGACCACGATGGTCGGCTCGGTCAGCGAGATCAGGCCGCTGACCACCGAGGAGACCATGACCCAGGCCGGGGTCGGGGTGGACGACGACTACGGCTCGGAGACCAAGACCGCCACCACGGTGGCGATGGACTTCGGCCGTATCGGCATCACCGACCAACTGGTCCTCTACCTCTTCGGCACGCCCGGCCAGGAACGCTTCTGGTTCCTGTGGAACGGCCTGTTCGAAGGCGCGCTCGGCGCGGTCGTCCTGGTGGACACCCGCCGCCTGGAGGTCAGCTTCGACGTGATGGGACGGCTGGAGGAGCGCGGCGTGCCGTTCATCGTCGCCGTCAACTCCTTCCCCGACGGCCCCCGTTACCCGCTGGACGACCTGCGTACCGCGCTGGACCTGACCGCGGACATCCCGATCGTGGAGTGCGACGTGCGCCGCCGGGCCTCCAGCAAGGAGGTGCTGATGACGCTCATGGGCTTCCTGCACTCCCTCGCCGTGTCCGGCGCCCTCACCTGAGGCCGCCACCCGCACCGCAGCCCCCTCACCCACCCCGTTCCGGAGCGACACCGTGACGACTGAATCCCCTTCGAGCACCCCCCACACCTCCGCCGCCGTCCCCCCGCCCGGCTGCCCCGCGCACGCCCTCGGCCCCGGCGGGGTGCACCGGCTCTACGGCCCCGACGCCGCCGACCTCGGTGAGCTGTACGAGCGGCTGCGCGACGAACACGGCGCGGTCGCCCCCGCGCTGCTCCACGACGACGTGCCCATGTGGGTGGTCCTCGGGCACGCCGAGAACCTCCACGTGGTGCGTAGCCCCTCGCAGTTCGCGCGGGACAGCCGGATCTGGACCCCGCTGCTGGAGGGCCGGGTCAAGGACGACCACCCCCTGATGCCGCACATCGCCTGGCAGCCGATCTGCTCGCACGCCGAGGGCGACGAGCACCAGCGGCTGCGGGCCGCCGTCACCGGCGCCATGTCCGGCATCGACCAGCGCAGCGTGCGGCGGCACATCGGCCGCCACACCCAGGAACTCGTCAACCGCTTCTGCGAGACGGGCCGCGCCGACCTCGTCTCCCAGTTCGCCGAGCATCTGCCGATGGCCGTGCTCTGCGAGATCCTCGGCATGCCCGAGGAGTACGACGACCGCATGGTGCAGGCCGCCCGCGACGCCCTCAAGGGCAGCGAGACCGCCATCGAGAGCCACGCCCACGTCATGGACGCGCTGAGTAGGCTCACCACCCGGCGCCGCGCCCGCCCCGACGACGACTTCGCCGGACGGCTCATCGCCCACCCCGCCGGGCTGACCGACGCCGAGGTCCGCGAGCACCTGCGGCTGGTCCTCTTCGCGGCCTACGAGGCGACGGCGAACCTGCTGGCCAACGCGCTGCGCATGGTGCTCACCGAGCCGGGGTTCCGCGCCAAGCTCAACGGCGGCCAGATGACCGTGCCCGAGGCCATCGAGCAGTCCCTGTGGGACGAGCCGCCGTTCAGCACGGTGTTCGCCTACTTCGCCAAGCAGGACACCGAGCTGGGCGGGCGCCGTATCCGCAAGGGCGACGGGCTGCTGTTCGCTCCGGCGCCGGGCAACATCGACCCGGCGGTCCGCCCCGACCTCGGCGCGAGCATGCAGGGCAACCGGTCGCACCTGGCGTTCGGCGGCGGACCGCACGAGTGCCCCGGCCAGGACATCGGGCGTGCCATCGCGGACGTCGGCGTGGACGCGCTGCTGATGCGGCTCTCCGACATCCGGCTCGACTGCCCCGAGGACGAACTGCGCTGGCGGGAGTCCATCGCCTCCCGGCACCTCGTCTCCCTGCCGGTGCGCTTCGACCCCAAGCCCCAGCAGGACTCCGACCTGCCGTCCCGGCCCACCCGCTTCCCGACCCGGCGGACGGCGGCGGAGGACACGGGCCGGGCGGCGCACGCGGTTCGGGTGGAGCACGCGGGGCACGTGGGGAGCGCCGCCGTACGGCCGCCGTTGCCCGAGGCACCCCCGGCCGCGCGCCCGGCACCGGCGCCCGTCCCGTCGTACCCGGCACCGGAGCCCCCGGTCCCGGCGGCCGGGTACGGGCCCGAGCGGCCCATGAGCCTGTGGCAGCGGCTGCTGCACTGGTGGCGGGGGGAGTAGCGGCCTCCCTCCGTCCGGCCCGCGGGACCGTCCGGCGCCCGCTCAGGGACCGTCCGGCGCCTGCCACGCCTCCAGGGTCCGGCCGCTGACGAAGCTGTGGTGGGTGCCGGTCAGGGGGTCGGTGAACTCCAGCCCGCGGGCGAGGAGTTGGAGGGGGTGCCGGAAGTCGCCGGGGGTGGCCGGAGGGGCGATGTCCGGGTACAGGGGGTCGCCCAGGATCGGTACGCCGAGGGAGTTGAGGTGGACCCGCAGCTGGTGGGTCTGGCCGGTCTCGGGGAGCAGCCGGTAACGGGCGAGCGGGCCGCGCCGTTCGGCGGAGGCGACGACGGTCACCGCGTTCGGCTCGCCCTCGGTCTCCCGCGCCGCCAGCACGCCCCGCTCCTTCAGGATGCGGCTGCGCACGGTCCGGGGCAGCGTGAGCGAGGGGGCGTACGGCGCGATCGCCTCGTACTCCTTGTGGACCCGGCGGTCGCGGAACAGCGTCTGGTAGGCGCCGCGCTCCTCGGGCCGTACGACGAACAGCACCAGCCCGGCGGTCAGGCGGTCCAGGCGGTGGGCGGCGCCGAGCGCGGGGACGCCCAGCTCGTGGCGGAGCCGGGCCAGCGCGGTCTGGGTGACGTGGCCGCCGCGCGGTGTGGTGGCGAGGAAGTGCGGTTTGTCGGCGACGACGATGTGCGCGTCCCGGTACACCACCTCCACCGGGAAAGGCACCGGCACCTCGGCGGGCGGCTCGCGGTGGAACCAGACGTACATCCCCGGCAGGTAGGGCGCGTCGGCGGCCACCGGGCGGCCGTCGGCGCCGACGATCCCGCCCGCGTCGAACATCGCCTCCACCATCCCCGGAGCGGCCCCCGTCAGGCGCTCCACGAGATGCGCGCCCACGGTCGGCCAGGCGCCGTCCTGCGGCAGCCTCAGCCGTACCGGGTCGATCCCCGCGCGCTGCGGCAGCGGGGCGGGCGGAACGGGCGTCTTGCGTCTCATCACGGACCAGCCTACGAGCCGCCGGGCGCGCGGGGTGCCGTACGGCCGGGCGGTCAGGCCGCCGCCACGCCCCCGGCACGCTCGGCCTCGCGTCGCTCCTGCTCCTCCTCGATCCGGGCGTTCCACTCCCGCTTGGACGCCTGCCAGCCGTCCTCGTTGTGGCCGACCCGCCAGTATCCGGAGATCGACAGGTCCTCGCGCGGTACCGCGAGGTCCACCCGGAGCAGCCGTCGGAGCTGCTTCACGAAGTGCGCCTCGCCGTGCACGAAGGCGTGCATCCGGCCCTCCGGGAAGCGCAGCGCGTGCACCGCGTCGAGCAGCGCCTCACCGACCGGGCGCGTGCCCCGGTGCAGCCAGACCACGTCCACCCGGGAGTCGATCTTCTGCTCCTCCTCGGGGCCCGCGACCTCCACGAACGCGTGCACGCGGGCACCGGCGGGCAGGGTCTCCAGGGCGCGGGCGATGGCGGGCAGCGCGCTCTCGTCCCCGGCGAGCAGATGCCAGTCGGCGGCCGGGTCGGGGGCGTAGGCGCCGCCGGGGCCCAGGAAGCGCAGGGTGTCGCCGGGCCGCGCGTTGAGCGCCC
This sequence comes from Streptomyces corallincola, assembly GCF_019104725.1. Classification (GTDB taxonomy): domain Bacteria; phylum Actinomycetota; class Actinomycetes; order Streptomycetales; family Streptomycetaceae; genus Streptomyces; species Streptomyces corallincola. The sequence goes on from NZ_JAHRXF010000022.1 coordinate 32,663, forward strand.
ACGGTCCGGCCAGGCCCTGGTCCCCGTGGAGGACGAAGTCCACGGTCATCTCCCGGTGCACCGGGTCCCAGGCGCGCACGGTGTAGGTCCGGGTGACCGGCCACTGCTCACGGGGGAACTCGGCGCGGATGCGGTCCATGTCGAAGGGCTCCGGGTAGCTGACGCCCTCGGGCCCGAACAGCAGTTTCACGTAGTGGTCGGTGCAGGTGTCGGCCGCGAACTCCGCGAGGCCGTCGCCGCCGAGCACCACGCGCTGCACGTGCGGGGTGAGCCGCTCGGTGCGGATCACATGAGCGGTGTGGGGCTTGCGCGGCTTTCGTCCCGGACGCTCTGCCATCACGGCCTCCTGCTGCATTGGTTAGGTATACCTAAGTTAGCATCCCCGGTCGCTTGCCGTACCCCTCCCGTCGCTCTCCTGGCCTGTTTCGTGCGGGTATCCGGCGAATCGCGTCACTCGCCGAGCGTAGTCAGCAGGCGGTGCAGGGACCCGCCGAGTCCCCAGCGTGCGGCGAGGGAATCCAGTTCGGCCGGGTGCTTAGGGGCGCGGGGGAGGGCGGTGTCCACCTCGGGCAGCGGCACGTCACCGGCCACCCGGACCACGGTCGGAGCGACCTCCAGGTAGGGACGGGCCTCGTCCAGCCGCTTGCGCCGGGAGGGGGTGAGCCTCGCCCTCGGGTCGTCCACCGCCGCCATGATCCCGGCGAGGTCCCCGAACTCCGCGAGCAGCTGGGCGGCCGTCTTCTCCCCGATGCCGGGCACACCGGGCAGGCCGTCGCTCGGGTCGCCGCGCAGCAGCGCCAGATCGGCGTACCCGCGCCCGTCCACGCCGTACTTCTCGCGGAGCACGGCCTCGTCGGTGAGCTGGAGGGTGCCGACGCCCTTGAGCGGGTAGAGCACGCGGACGCCGCGCGCGTCGTCCACCAGCTGGTACAGATCCCGGTCGCCGGTGACGATGTCCACCGGGCCGTCCGCGCGGGCGGTGAAGGTGCCGATCACGTCGTCCGCCTCGTAGTCCGCCACCCCGGCGCGCGCGATGCCGATCGCGTCCAGCACCGCCTCGATCACCGGGACCTGCGGGGACAGCGTGTCCGGCACCTCCTCCGTATCCGGCCCGTCCGCGCGCTCCGCGGCCACCCGGTGTGCCTTGTAGGTCGGGATCAGCTCCACCCGCCACGCGGGCCGCCAGTCGGCGTCCATGCAGGCCACCAGGCGGTCGGGCCGGTGGTCCCGCACCAGGCGGTCGATGAAGTCGAGCAGTCCGCGCACCGCGTTCACCGGCGTCCCGTCCGGTGCCCGGACCGAGTCCGGGACGCCGAAGTAGGCGCGGAAGTAGAGCGAGGCGGTGTCGAGGAGCATGAGTCGTCCGGTCACGCTCGCATCATGCCGCACGGCACTGACGGACACCTGTCGCGGACGGTTGCCCTCTGTGGGCGGACGCTCATGTGAGCCCGATCACGTGTTCGTTTGGTGGGAGGGCATCCGGGCAGGCGCCGGGTCGGAGCGAGGTTAGTTGCGCTTTTCAACGATTTGTGCCCCTTCGCCTCCGGTTCCCACTGTCGAGAAAAGGGGTGCGCGTGACCTCCAGGCTTGAGGCCGAGCAGCTGTTCAAGGTGTTCGGAAGACGTCCCGACGAGGCGGTCGAGCGGCTGCGCGAGGGCGCCGACCGGGAGGGACTGCGCGCCGACGGCACCACCGCCGCCGTCATCGACGCCTCCTTCGCCGTCCGGGCCGGTGAGATCTTCGTCGTCATGGGCCTGTCCGGATCGGGCAAGTCCACCCTGCTGCGCATGCTGAACGGACTGCTGGAGCCCACCGCGGGGCACGTCCGCTTCGACGGGCAGGACCTCACCGCGATGACCGACCGCGAACTGCGCGAGCTGCGCTCGAAGAAGATCAGCATGGTCTTCCAGCACTTCGCCCTCTTCCCGCACCGCAGCGTCCGCGAGAACGCCGCCTACGGCCTGTCCGTGCAGGGCGTGCCCCGCGCCGAGCGCGAACGCCGCGCCGACGAGGCGCTCGCCCTGTGCGGTCTGGCCGGGTGGGAGGACTCCTGGCCCGACGAGCTGTCCGGCGGCATGCAGCAGCGCGTGGGCCTCGCCCGCGCCCTCGCCACCGACGCCGACCTGCTCCTCATGGACGAGTCGTTCAGCGCGCTCGACCCGCTGATCCGGCGGGACATGCAGGACCAGCTCCTCGAACTCCAGAAGACGCTGAAGAAGACCATCGTCTTCATCACCCACGACCTCAACGAGGCCATGCGCCTGGGCGACCGCATCGCCGTGATGCGCGACGGCCGGATCGTGCAGACCGGCACCGCCGAGGACATCCTGCTGCGCCCGGCCGGTGACTACGTGGCCTCCTTCATCCAGGACGTGGACCGCTCCCGCGTGCTGACCGCGGGTGCCGTCATGGACACCGCCGTACGCGGCGACGAGGCCGACTGCGGCTGCCCCGCGGCCACCGTGGACACCCCCTTCACCGAGCTGTGCGCGCTCAGCGCCCGGCTGCCCCACCCGGTCGCCGTGCTCGACGCCGACGGCACCCTCGCCGGAGTCGTCACCCGCGCCCGGCTCGTCGGATTCCTCGGCGCCGACCAGAACGCCGACCAGAACGGCGACCCGAGCGCCGGACCGGGCGGCGAGGCCGTCTGCGACCACGACAACGGCGGGAAGGTGACCGCCCGTGCCTAGGCTTCCGCTCGGCGACTGGGTCGATTCCGGAGTGAACTGGCTCGTCGATCACCTGTCCTGGCTCTTCGACGCCGTCCGCGTGGTCGTGGAGGGCATGTACGACGGGCTGGACGCGGTGCTCGCCGCGCCCCAGCCACTGCTGCTGGCCGGGATTCTCGCGGTGCTCGCCTGGTGGCTGCGCGGTCTCACCGCCGGTGTCCTGGCCTTCGCCGGCTTCGCCCTGGTGGACTCGCTGAACCTCTGGGACCAGGCGATGTCCACCCTCGCCCTGGTCCTGGTCGCCACGGTGATCGCGCTGGTGATCTCCGTGCCGCTGGGCATCTGGGCCGCCCGTTCCAAGGCGGTCGGCGCGGCCCTCCGCCCGGTGCTGGACCTGCTCCAGACCATGCCGTCGATGGTGCTGCTGATCCCGGCCATCCTCTTCTTCGGCCTGGGCACCGCCGCCGGTGTCATCGCCACGCTGATCTTCGCGCTCGCCCCCGGCGTCCGCATGACCGAGCTGGGCATCCGCCAGGTGGACGCCGAACTCGTCGAGGCCGCCGAGGCGTTCGGCACCACCCCGCGCGACATCCTGTGGCGCGTCCAGCTCCCGCTGGCCCTGCCGACCATCATGGCCGGTGTCAACCAGGTGATCATGCTGGGCCTGTCGATGGTCGTCATCGCGGGCATGGTCGGAACCGGCGGCCTCGGCGGCGCCGTCAACGAGGCCATCGGCCAGCTCGACATCGGCTACGGCTTCGAGGCGGGCGTCGGCATCGTCGTCCTCGCCATCTACCTGGACCGCATGAGCGGCGCCCTCGGCACCCAGCTCTCCCCGCTGGGCCGCCGCGCCGCCGCCGGGGCCCGTACCGCCGCCTGGTCCCACCGGCCCCGCCCGGCCGTCGCCGTCGTCGGTGTCGTCGTCCTCGCCCTGGTCGCGGGCGGCATGAACGTGTTCGGCTCCGCCGGTACCTCCGAGGCGTCCGGTACCGACATCGGCAGGGGCAAGGAGCTCAAGCTCGGCTACATCCCCTGGGACGAGGGCATCGCCTCCACCTTCCTCTGGAAGGAGATGCTGGAGGAGCGCGGCTTCAAGGTCACCACCAGCCAGTACGCCGCGGGCCCCCTCTACACCGGCCTCGCCGCCGGACAGCTCGACTTCGAGACCGACTCCTGGCTGCCCACCACGCACGCCGAGTACTGGAAGAAGTACGGCTCCAGGCTGGAGGACGTCGGGAGCTGGTACGGCCCGACCTCGCTGGAGCTGACCGTCCCCTCCTACGTGAAGGACGTGAACTCCCTCGCCGACCTGAAGGGCCACGCCTCCGAGTTCGGCGGGAAGATCATCGGCATCGAGCCCAGCGCCGGTGAGATGGCCCTCCTCAAGGACAAGGTCCTGAACGAGTACGGCCTCAAGGGCCAGTTCCAGGTGGTGGACGGCTCCACCCCCGCGATGCTCGCCGAACTGAAGCGCGACTACGCCAGGAAGCAGCCGGTGATCGTCACCCTCTGGTCGCCGCACTGGGCGTACTCCGCCTACGACCTGAAGAAGCTCAAGGACCCGATGGGCGCCTGGGGCAGGGGCGACCGGGTGCACACCCTGGCCCGCAAGGGCTTCGCCGCCGACAATCCCGAGGTCGCCAAGTGGCTCAAGGACTTCTCCATGACCGAGAAGCAGCTCACCGGTCTGGAACAGAGGATCCAGCAGGCGGGCAAGGGCAAGGAGCAGGACGCCGTCCGCGCCTGGCTGAAGAAGAACCCCGGCCTGGTGGACAAGTGGGCCCCGGTCCCGGGCAAGGGCGCGCGGAGCGGGGCGGCCGGGTGACCTGACCGTCCCGGACCACCCCGTCCCGGGGGCGGGTCCCGCCGCGGGCGTCCGATACGGACCGCCCGGCGGGACCCGCCCCCGCCGTGTGCCGTCCACCGCGCGGCGGCCCGTCACCCGCCCGGCACGGTCACGGCAAGGATTCGGCCAACCACGCACCGCCGCCGCCCCCGGCCCGGCGGGAACACCCGGGCGGGTTCGCGCCTTGAAGCAGGTGGGACCCGTGCCGTACGGTTCACCGCCGCACTGGCGTGAACCGAGGGGGTCCCGGTACACCGAGGTGACGGGGATGTGCCAGGCGCGTGAAACGGTTTGCCGAACATGCGTAGGGTGCAGACAACTCATCAGGGACCCGGCCGACGGTGGCGGCCGGGCGGACGGCACGACGGGTGAAGGAGGGAGCCGGAGCGATGGGCGACCACAAGGAACAGCAGCCCGTGCGGGTGGGTGCGGCCGTCCGGAGGCGCCGCCGCGCCCTGGAACTCACCCTCGCCGTCGTGGCCGAGCGCAGCGGGCTCTCCGTGCCCTTCCTCAGCCAGGTCGAGAACGACAAGGCCCGCCCGAGCCCCACCTCCCTGGAGAAGCTCGCCGACGCCCTGCGCACCACCGCCGTGGAACTCCTCGCCGCCGCCGACCCCGCGTGCAGCGTGGACGTCGTACGCGCCGACTCCGGCGAGTCCGGCACCGCCGGGCCCTTCGACCCGCGCACCCGCTCCCTGGTCCGGGGCCACCACCAGCTCCACGCCTCCGAGTTCACCGGCGACCACGACGCGGGCCGCGAGTTCCAGCACCGCAACGACGAACTGATGTACGTCGCGGACGGCGCGGTCGAGATGGAGGCCGAGGGGCGCGCCTACCGGCTCGGCCGGGGCGACACCATGTACCTCACCGGCGGCGTACGGCACCGGTGGCGGGCGACCGTCCCGGACACGCGGGTGATCGTGGTCGCGGTCGCGGAGCACATCGAGGCCGTGCAGGACCGGGCGCGGTAGCGGTGGGGCGGTCGTGAGGATCGTCTCGCTGGTGCCCTCGCTGACCGAGGCCGTCGCCGTCACGCTGCCCGGAGTCCTCGTCGGCGCCACCGACTGGTGCGAGCGCCCGGCCGGGCTGGACGTGCGCCGGATCGGCGGCACCAAGAACCCGCGCGTCCCGGAGATCACGGCGCTCGCCCCGGACCTGGTGATCGCCAACGAGGAGGAGAACCGCGCCCCCGACCTGGCCGCCCTGCGCGCCGCCGGGGTCCCGGTGCTGGTCACCGAGGTGCGGACGGTGCCCGACGCGTTCCGCGAACTGGAGCGGGTGCTGACCGCGTGCGGGGCGAAGGGGCGGCCGGGGTGGCTGGACGACGCGGAGACGGCGTGGGCCGCGCCGCCGTCCGCTGCCGGGCCGCGATCCGCGTGCGCCGCCGACGCCCCGACCGCCGACGCCCCGACCGCCGTCGTGCCGATCTGGCGCCGCCCGTGGATGGTGCTCGGCCGGGACACCTTCGCCGGGGACGTGCTGGCCCGCCTCGGCGTGCGCCACCTCCACGCGGACCATCCCGAGCGCTATCCCCGCGTGCCCCTGGCGGAACTCCGGGACGCCCGCCCCGACCTGGTGATCCTCCCCGACGAGCCGTACCGGTTCACCGCCGACGACGGCCCCGAGGCGTTCCCCGGCCTGCCCTGCGCCCTGGTCAGCGGACGGCACCTGACCTGGTACGGGCCGTCACTGGCCGAGGCGCCGGGCGTGCTGGCCGGGGCGCTGCGAGCAGCCCGCCGCTGAGCAGCCCGCGCACGGTGCCCGAGGCCGCCGCCACCCACCCGGCGAGCAGCAGCGCGTACAGCGCGGCGGCCAGTACGCCGTAGGCGCCGAGGTGGGTGTGCCGGGCCAGCGCGGCGGCACCGGTCACACAGGTGCCCACCGGGAAGGTGAACGCCCACCACGTGAGCGCGAAGCCCATCCCGCGCCGCCGCGCCCGGACCACGTACCCGGCGGAGAACACCAGCCACAGCAGCGCCAGACCCATCACCGGCACGCCGTACAGCACCGAGAACGCCGCGAGCCCCCGGGCGCCGGGCGCGGACACGACGCCGGGGGCGCGGTCCGCGACCAGGGCGACGGCGGTGGTGGACTGCCCGAGCGGTCCGAGGACCAGGAACAGGGTCGGGGCGAGGGCGAGGGGGAGCGGGGTGCCGGTCAGCAGGCGGGCGACGATCAGCGGCAGGGTCAGGGCCACCGCCAGCAGGGAGAGCCCGAACAGCGCGAAGCAGCCCAGCAGCAGCGCCGCGCGCGGCTGTCCCGGCGGCAGGTACGGCACCAGCAGCGGGCCCACGGCCGCCGACACCATCGGCGCGACCAGCGGCAGCAGCCACACGGGCGTGGCGTCCGCCGCCGGTACCCGGTGGCGTACGGCCATCAGGTACGGCACCGCGACCGCCGCCGTCAGTCCGACCGCCGTGCCCGTCGTGAACAGCACGGTGTCCAGGGCGACCGCCGCCCGCGTGCCGATCCAGTCGCGCCCCACGGTCACCGCGCCGCCGCCCACCGCGAGCAGCGCCATCGACAGGCACCCGTAGAACGGCAGCACCGCCGGGTCCCGCAGGTGGGCGCGGGCCCGGTCGGTGTGGTGCGCCCAGTGCCGGGCGCGGGCGGTCAGCAGCACCGCCAGCAGGAGCAGGGCCAGCGTCCAGACGGCCGCGAGGAGGGGACGGGGCGCGGTGTACGGCGCGGGGAGCGCGGCGCCCGCCGTGGCGAGCACGGAGGTGCCCATGACGGCGGCGTACCAGTTGGGTCCGAGATCGCGGACGCTGAGTGCCGTGCGGGTGGGTATCGGCTGGGCTGCGGTGACCATGCGTCCAGATTCCGCCGGAGCGTCGCCGCTGACCAGGGGGTTCGTGTCTATCAGGGCATAAGCTGGGGTTATGGGTGGACAGGGGAGCGGTGCGGAGGAGCGGGGCGCGGGCGGCGGGGGCGCGGCGGGTGTGCCGGGTGCGGACGTGCCCGGCGGGGCCGCGGGGGGTCCGCCGGAGGGGGGTTCGCTGGCCCACCGGGTGCCGGACCTCGGCGCGCTGGAACTGCTGCTTGCGGTGGCCCGGCTGGGTTCGCTGGGGGCGGCGGCGCGGGAGACCGGGGTCAGCCAGCCCGCCGCGAGCAGCCGCGTCCGCTCGATGGAACGGCAGCTCGGCGTCGCCCTGGTGGACCGCTCGCCGCGCGGCTCCCGGCTCACCGACGCGGGTGCGCTGGTCACGGACTGGGCGCGGCGCGTGGTGGAGGCCGCCGCCGCGTTCGACGCGGGTGCCCGCGCGCTGCGCGACCGGCGCGACTCCCGGCTGCGGGTCGCGGCCAGCATGACCATCGCGGAGTACCTGCTGCCGGGCTGGCTGCTCACCCTGCACGCCGAACACCCCGACACGGCCGTCTCGCTGCTCGCCGGGAACTCCACCAGGGTCGCGGAACTCCTGCTGGCCGGGGAGGCGGACCTCGGTTTCGTGGAGGGCCTGACCGTGCCGACCGGCCTGGACTCCGCCGTCATCGCCCGCGACCGCCTGATCGTCGTCGCGGCTCCCGGCCATCCCTGGGCCCGCCGTCAACACCCGCTCACAGCGCAGGAGTTGGCCGCCACCCCGCTCATCCTCCGCGAACGCGGCTCCGGCACCCGTCAGGTCCTCGACACCGCCCTCGGCGGTCTGGCCCGCCCTCTCATCGAACTCTCCTCCACCACCGCCGTGAAGGCCTCGGCGGTCAGCGGCGCCGGCCCCTCCGTCCTCAGCGAACTCGCCGTCCGCGAGGAACTCGCCACCCGGCGCCTGGTCGAGATCCCGGTCCACGCCGTCCCCCTCCGCCGCGACCTCCGCGCGGTCTGGCCGGTCGGCCACCGCCCCACGGGCCCGGCGCGCGACCTGCTGTCGCTGACACGGGGATAGGCGGCGGGCTCCGGGTACGGACGGCGGCGCGTCGGCGGTCACCGCGTGAGCGGGCCCGGGGACGGGGGAGTCGCCCCGCCCCGCCCCACCGGCGGATCCGTCGCCCTCGCGGACCAGCCCCCTCAACTCCCCGTCATCGCCTCTGTCGCCGACATCAGTGCCTCCATCACCCGCAGGTCCTCGCCCATCTCCGGGTGCCACTGCACCCCCAGTGCCCACCCCCGTTCCGCCGGGAGTTCGACCGCTTCGATGGTGCCGTCCGAGGCGTGGGCGGAGGGGAGGAGGGAGGTGCCGAGGCGGGCGACGGCCTGGTGGTGGAAGGTGGGGACGGTGGTCTCCTCGGGGGCGATGCCCGCGTAGAGGGTGCCCGGTACCGGGATCACCGGGTGGCGGCCGAAGACGCCGACGTTCTCCGCGTGGCCGTCGAGATGCTGGACGAGGGTGCCGCCGAGGGCGACGTTGAGGAGCTGCATGCCCCGGCAGACGCCGAGCAGCGGGAGCCGGGCGGCCAGCGCGGCCTCGATCAGGGCGAGTTCCCAGGCGTCGCGCTCCGGTGCGGGCGGGCCGGTGCGCGGAGAGCGTTCCGCGCCGTAGCGGGCCGGGTCCACGTCGGGGCCGCCCGCGATGATCAGGGCGTCCAGGCGGGCGACCGCGGCGGCGGCGCGGTCGGGCGCGTCCGGCGGCAGCAGACACGCCAGGCCGCCCGCCCGCTGCACCATCCGCGGGTACGCGGCGGGCACCAGCGCGGACTCCAGCTCCCAGGCGCCCCAGCGCGCCCCGGTCTCCAGATAGCTGCTCACGCCGATCAGCGGCGGCCGGTGCGTCGTCATGCCGTACTCCCTCAGGTCGTACCCGTGCAAAGGTTCATGGTCGTACCTTTGCAGATCCGGCGAGGAATCCGCGGAGCAGGGCCGCCGTGCCGCCGCAGTGCTCCCGCATCGCCTCGCGCGCCGCGTCCGGGTCCCCGGCGAGGACCGCCTCCACCAGCGCGGTGTGCTGGCGCTGGGAGTGCTCCAGGTTGCGCACCAGCAGCGGGATGCAGTCCAGCAGGTCGTTGACGCCCGCGCGGACCGCCGCGTACCGCTCGGCCAGCGACGGCGAGCCGGACAGCTCGGCCAGGGTGAGGTGCAGCAGGGTGTCCCGGCGCCGGTAGTCGGACAGGGGTGCCTCGTGGGTGTGCTCCAGGGCCGCCCGGAGCCGCTCGGCGCCCCCTTCGCCCAGCCCGTGGCGCGCGCACTGCTCGGCCGCGCCCACCTCCAGGACCTCCCGGAACCGCAGCACGTCCTCCAGGTCCACCCCGGCCATCCGGCGCAGCAGCTCCGCGCCACCGGCCCCGTCCGGCCGGGGGAGCACGAACGTCCCGCCGTACCGTCCGCGCCGCGACTCCACCAGCCCCTGGTCGTGCAGCACCCGCAGCACCTCGCGCAGCGTGACCCGGCTGATGCCCAGCCGCTCGGCCAGCTCCCGTTCGGCGGGCAGCCGTTCACCGGCCGGGACCAGGCCGAGCCGGACCAGCCGGAGGATCTGCTCCAGCGCCTCCTCGAAACCGTTGCCCGCCCGCACCGGCCGCAGCAGCGAACCGGCGAACGCCTCGGGGCCGCCGGGCTCCCCGTGCGCCTCCCGCGTGTCCGGTTCCCGCGACATCCGGCCGTTTCCCCTTCCCAAGCAATGGTCTCGGGTCATACCTTAAGGCTCCTGGTCCGGACGCAGTACCGCGCAGCAGCCCTGAGGAGGCCCTCCCGTGGCAGACCGCACACCCCCCTTGAGCGTCGAGGAACTGCGGGACCTCGTCGCGCGGGGCGAGATCGACACGGTGGTCCTGGCCTTCCCCGACATGCAGGGGCGCCTCCAGGGCAAGCGGTTCGCCGCGCCGTTCTTCCTCGACGAGGTCCTCCAGCACGGCTCCGAGGGCTGCAACTACCTGCTCGCGGTGGACACCGAGATGAACACCGTGGACGGCTACGCCATGTCCTCCTGGGACCGGGGCTACGGCGACTTCGCCATGCGTCCCGACCCCGCCACCCTGCGCCGTGTTCCCTGGCACCCCGGCACCGCGCTGCTCCTCGCCGACCTCGCCTGGGAGGACGGCACCCCGGTCGCCGCCGCCCCGCGCCAGATCCTGCGCCGCCAGCTCGACCGGCTCGCCGCCCTCGGCCTCACCGCCCAGGTCGGCACCGAGCTGGAGTTCATCGTCTTCAACGACACCTACGAGCAGGCGTGGGACGCGAACTACCGGGGCCTGACCCCGGCCAACCGCTACAACATCGACTACTCCATCCTCGGCACCGGCCGCGTCGAACCCCTGCTGCGCCGCCTGCGCAATGACATGGCGGCGGCCGGGCTGACCGTGGAGTCCGCCAAGGGCGAGTGCAACCCCGGCCAGCACGAGATCGCCTTCCGCTACGACGAGGCGCTGCGCACCTGTGACCAGCACGCCCTGTACAAGACCGGCGCCAAGGAGATCGCCTCGCAGGAGGGCGTCTCGCTGACCTTCATGGCGAAGTACAACGAGCGCGAGGGCAACTCCTGCCATGTGCACCTCTCGCTCGCGGACGCCGACGGGGCCAACGCGATGGCGGGACCCGACGGCATGTCCGGGCTGATGCGGCACTTCCTCGCCGGACAGCTCGCCGCGCTGCGGGACTTCGCGCTGCTGTACGCGCCGAACATCAACTCGTACAAGCGCTTCCAGCCCGGCTCGTTCGCGCCGACCGCCGTCGCCTGGGGCCACGACAACCGGACGTGCGCGCTGCGCGTCGTCGGCCACGGGCGCTCGCTGCGCTTCGAGAACCGGCTGCCCGGCGGCGACGTCAACCCCTACCTGGCGGTCGCCGGACTGGTCGCGGCCGGGCTCCACGGCGTCGAACAGAAGCTGGAGCTGCCCGACCCCTGCCCCGGCAACGCCTACGCCGCCGACTACGCCCATGTGCCCACCACCCTGCGCGAGGCCGCCGAGCTCTGGGAGAACAGCCCCATCGCCGAGGCCGCGTTCGGTGCCGACACCGTCGCCCACTACCGGAACATGGCCCGCGTCGAACTGGACGCCTACGACGCCGCCGTCACCGACTGGGAACTCCGGCGGTCCTTCGAACGCCTGTGAGCGCCGGGCGCCCCCGACCCACCACCCCGAGCGCCCCCCCACGCCGCGTGCCGCGCGCCCCCGAGTCCGCGACCGGCGCGCCCCCGGCCCCGGCTCCCCGCCCCCGTACGCCCCGAAAGGCCCCCCGTGTCCGACCCGCACGAGCTGATCGTCCTCAACCCCGCCACCGAGGAGGTCGTCGCCACCGTCCCCGCCGCCGACGCGGGCGACGTGGACGCCGCCGTCCGCCGGGCGGAGCGCGCGCAGCGGGCCTGGGCCGCGCTCGCGCCCGCCGACCGGGCCCGGCTGCTGCGCCGCTTCGCCGACACCGTGGACGCGCACGTCGAGGAACTGGCGCTGCTGGAGGTCAGGGAGGCCGGCCACACCCTCGGCAACGCACGCTGGGAGGCCGGGAACGCCCGTGACCTGCTGCACTACGCGGCGGGCGGCGCCGAACGGCTGCTCGGCGCGCAGATCCCCGCCCCCGGCGGCTGGAACGTCACCTTCCACGAACCGCTCGGCGTGGTCGGGGTCGTCGCGCCCTGGAACTTTCCCATGCCGATCGCCGCCTGGGGCTCCTTCCCGGCGCTGGCGGCGGGCAACGCGGTCGTCCTGAAACCCGCCGAGACCACCCCGCTCACCGCGCTCCGCCTCGCCGAACTCGCCCTGGAATCCGGCCTGCCCGAGCACCTGTTCCAGGTCGTCCCCGGCCACGGCGGCACCGCCGGGCGCGCCCTGGTGGACCATCCCGGCGTCGCCAAGATCGTGTTCACCGGCTCCACCCGCACCGGCCGCGAGGTCGCCGAACGCTGCGCCCGCCTCGTCAAGCCCGTCACCCTCGAACTCGGCGGCAAGAGCCCCAACGTGGTCTTCGCCGACGCCGACCTGAAGAGCGCCCTCGACCCGTTCTCCTTCCTGGACAACTCCGGCCAGGACTGCTGCGCCCGCACCCGCGTCCTCGTACAGGAGTCGGTGTTCGAGGAGGCGCGGGACTTCCTCGCGGACGCGCTGGCCGCCGTCGTCGTGGGCGACCCGGCCGACGCGCGTACGCAGATGGGCCCGCTGATCTCCGCCGCCCAGCGCGACCGCGTCCGCTCCTACGTCCCCGACGACGCGCCCGCCCTGCGCGGCGGCGTGCCCGACGGGCCCGGCTTCTGGTTCCCGCCGACCGTCCTCACCGGCGAACGGCCCGACAGCCCCGCCGCGCGGGAGGAGATCTTCGGCCCCGTCGCCGTACTCCTGCCGTTCACCGACGAGGCCGACGCGGTCCGGCTCGCCAACGACACCCCCTACGGGCTGTCCGGGTCGGTGTGGACCCGCGATCTCGGGCGCGCCCTGCGCGTCGCCCGGGGGGTGCGCGCGGGCAACCTGTCCGTCAACTCCCACTCCAGCGTCCGCTACTGGACACCCTTCGGCGGCTTCAAACAGTCCGGCCTCGGCCGCGAACTCGGCCCCGAAGCCCTCACCGCCTTCACCGAGACCAAGAACGTCTTCCTCAGCACGGAGGGTCCCGCACAGTGACCGACACCCCTGTCTGCCGCCGCCTGGTCGGCCGTACCGCCGTCGTCACCGGAGCCGGCAGCGGCATCGGCCTCGCCACCGTCCGGCGGCTCGCCGCCGAGGGCGCGCACGTCGTCTGCGCCGATGTGGACGAGGAGCGCGGCAGGGCCGCGGCCGACGAGGTCGGCGGGCTCTTCGTCCGCACCGACGTCACCGACCCCGAGCAGGTCGAGGCGCTGTTCAAGGCCGCCCACGACACCTACGGCAGCGTCGATGTCGCCTTCAACAACGCGGGCATCTCCCCGCCCGACGACGACTCCATCCTCGACACCGGCCTGGAGGCGTGGAAGCGCGTCCAGGAGGTCAACCTGACCTCGGTCTTCCTGTGCTGCAAGGCCGCGATCCCCTACATGCGGCGCCAGGGCCGGGGGTCCATCATCAACACCGCGTCCTTCGTGGCCCGGATGGGCGCGGCCACTTCGCAGATCTCGTACACCGCGTCCAAGGGCGGCGTCCTCGCCATGTCCCGCGAACTCGGTGTGCAGTTCGCCCGCGAGGGCATCCGGGTCAACGCCCTGTGCCCCGGACCGGTCAACACCCCTCTGCTGCGCGAGCTGTTCGCCAAGGACCCCGAGCGGGCCGCGCGCCGTCTGGTGCACATCCCGGTGGGCCGGTTCGCGGAGGCCGACGAGATCGCCGCCGCCGTCGCCTTCCTGGCCAGCGACGACTCCTCGTTCGTCAACGCCACCGACTTCCTGGTGGACGGCGGAATCTCCGGCGCGTACGTAACACCTCAGTGAACAGCGGGTGTACGGTCCGGGACCATGCGACGACTCACCCGGACCCTGGCAACGGCCGCCGTCCTGGCGGCCGTTCCCCCCACCCTGGCCCCGGCGGCCCCCGCCACCGCCGCACCCACCGCCAACTGCCCCCGTCTGAGCACCAGTTGGTACGGCGACAACCGCGCCCACCTCCAGCACGTCATCGACACCCGCGGCACCTGCTCCGGACACCGGGGCGCGGTCGCCGCGTTCGACTGGGACAACACGATCACCAAGAACGACGTGACCGACGCGACCCTGTCCTGGGCGCTCCGCCACGACCGGCTGCTCCGCCCCGCCCGCTGGACCGACACCAGCGCCTGGCTCACCCCCGCCGCCGACCGCGCCCTCACCGCCGCCTGCGGCACCGGCGCCGGAGTGCCGCTGCGCACCTCCGGCAACGCCCGCTGCACCGACGAGATCGTGGACATCCGGGAGAACGGGAAGACGTCCGGAGGCGCCGCCGCCTTCGCCGGGACCTGGAACCACCGGCGCACCGTCCCGCAGTACGCCTGGGTGCCCCAGCTCTTCGCCGGGCGCACCCCCGCCCAGCTCACCGCCTACGCCCGCGCCGCCCGCACCGAGGCGCTCGCCGCCCCCGTCGGCGCCACCCGCACCCTCGGCACCCACACCGTCCCCGCCTACATCCGCTACTACGACCAGCAGCGCGACCTCGTCCGCACCCTCCAACGCGCCGGATTCCGGGTGTACATCGTCTCCGCCGGGTCCGAGCCCGTCACCGAGGTCTGGTCGGCGGGCATCGGCATCGACGCCGCCCACACGATCGCCATCCGCTCGGTGCTGGACCGCCGGGGCCGCATCACCACCGCCAACGAGGGCTGCGGCGACGTCCCCGCCTCACGCGGCGCGGCCATCCCGTACATCGACGGCAAGCGCTGCTGGATCAACCAGGAGATCTACGGCGTCCACGGCGCGAAGGCGTGGGAGAAGCAGCCGTGGCAGCGGCGCCCCGCGCTCGCGGGCGGCGACGCCGACACCGACGTCACCTTCGTCGGCGACGCCACCGGCGCCCACCTCGTCCTCAACCGCAACAAGCCGGAGATCATGTGCCGGGCCTACGACGACGCGGACGGCCGCTGGGTGGTGAACCCCATGTTCATCGACCCGCTGCCGCGCCGGAAGGACCCCTACCCCTGCGCGAGCACCGCGTACACCGCCCCCGACGGCACCCCCGGACCGGTCCGCCGCCCGGACGGCTCGGTCGTGCCGGACCGCACGGACACCGTGTACTGACCCCGCCCCACCCGCGCACCGGTGCGGGGGCCCGCGTCACAGGAACGTGCGGCCCTCGCCCCGGTACGTGGGCACGGTCGCCGTCACCCGGTCGCCCCGTACGAGGTGCAACTCGTCGAACCGTTCGCAGAGTTCACCCGCCTTGGCGTGCCGGAACCACACCTTGTCCCCGATGAGGAGATCGTCGGCGGGCGACCCGAGCAGCGGGGTCTGCACCTCGCCGGGCCCCTCCTGCGGGTCGTAGGAGAGCCCCTCGGGGAGGTAGGGCACCGGCAGCCGGTCGGGGCCCGCCGCGCCGGACGCCGGATAGCCGCCGCCGAGCACGGTCACCACCCCCACCCCCGGCCTGCGCACCACCGGCATGGCGAACAGCGCGGCCGGACGGCCCCTGAACGACGTGTAGTTGTCGAAGAGACGCGGTACGTACAGCCCCGACCCGGCGGCGATCTCGGTCACCGCGTCCTCGGCCGCCGTGTGCTGCACACTGCCCGTTCCGCCGCCGTTGACGAACTCCAGGTCCGGTGCCACCGCCCGCACCGCGCGGACCGCCGCGCCGCGCCGTTCGGCCAGCTCCCGCCGGGCCGCCGCCTGCATCAGCCGCACCGCCCGCGACCGCAGCGGACGCCCCGCCACGCTGTCCCCGACCCCGGCGACGTGCCCCTCGTACGCCATGATCCCGACCAGCCGGAACCCCGGCCGCCGTACCACCGACCGTGCCAGCTCGGCCAGTTGGGCGGGGGAGTGCAGCGGAGAGCGCCGGGCGCCGACCCGCACCCGGCCGCCCAGCAGCTTCAGCGAGGTGTCCAGCTCCAGACAGACCCGCACCACCTCACGCCCCCGGTCGCGGGCCGTGTCGATCAGGTCGAGCTGGGCCACGTCGTCCACCATCACGGTCACGGCGGCGGCCAGTTCGGGATCGGCGGCCAGCTCCGCGTACCCGGCGCGGTCGGCCGACGGATAGGCGAGCAGCACGTCCCGGAACCCCGAGCGGGCCAGCCACAGGGACTCGTCCAGCGTGTACGACATCACCCCCGCGAAGCCGTCCCTGGCCACCACCCGCTCCAGCAGCGCCCGGCAGCGCACCGACTTGCTGGCGACCCGGACCGGCTTCCCGCCCGCACGGCGCACGAGGTCGTCCGCGTTGGCGTCGAAGGCGTCCAGATCCACGAGGGCGAGGGGGGCGTCCCACTGGGCGGTGGCCCGGTCGTACCGGGCCCGGTCGGCGGCGAGCGCAGTCATGACGGCAGCCTGCCAGACACGATTACCGCTGGGTAGGGGGACGTTCCGGGCAGATGCCACGGCCCCGCCGACCGGTTCTCACGCGCCGCCCGGCACGCCGTAGAGTGACGCGCGTACACGGCGAACATCACCGGCCGCCGCACCTGAACCGGGATGCCCCGCGGGCCGTACGGGTATGCGTGCCCGGACGGGACCGAGCTCCGGGCACACGGCCGACGAGGCGGCCCGCCCGCGTACCAGCACGCGGCCGGGCACGAGAAACGGGGGGTGCATGAGCACGGAAGCGCGCCGCGCACCCGTACCACCGGTGCCCCCGCCGACCGGCGGGGACACCTACGAGGACGAGCCCTCCGTGTTCGCCCCGCGCACCGGACCCGCGCCGCACCACGGCACCCCGGCCGGTACGGACACCCGGTCCGCCCCCGGTTCCCCCGCGAGCCCCCCGCCCCCCGCCGCCTCCGCCCGCTTCCCGGACACCCCGCCCACGTCGCCCGGCATCCCGGGCGCCCGCCCGGACGTCGGCGGCCTGCCGGACACCGGCCGCACGGCCGGGGACTCCGCGCGCGACCTGCGGCGCGGGTTCCGCGATCCGTCGGGTGCCGGTGCCGGTGCGGGAGCGGGCGCGGGGACACGGGTGGGTGCCGGGACAGGCCCGGGTGCCGGGCGTCCCGGAGCGTCCGACACGCCCCGTCCGTACGCCGCGCCGCTCGACCCGCCCGATCCGTACGGCACTTCGGCCACCGCTCCCGAGGTGCCCGGCGCTCCGCCGCGTCCCGCCGCGCCGCCCGCCGAGCACCCGGCCGAGACCACGACCCGGCTCCGCCCGCTCACCGCCCCCGCCCCGGAACCCCGTACGGCACCCCCGGCGCCCCCTTCCGGGCCGTCCGGTGCCGCGTCCCGGCACTCCGCGCCCGGCACCGCGTACTCCCCGTACCCCGCGTACGCCTGGGACGCCCCCGCCACCCCGCCCGCGTCCGCCGACGGCGGGGCCCACGGCACGCGCCCCCGGCCGCGCCTGCCGCGTCCGGCACCCCGCACCGTCACCGCCGCCGCCTGCCTGGTCCTCGGGGTCGGGCTCATCGGCGGTGCGCTGACCGGGAGTTGGCTGAGCGGCGACGGCGACGGCACCGCCTCGACGACCGGGTTCCGGGCCGCCGGTGACCTGTGGCACAGCGTGCCCGTGGACCATCTCTTCCCGCCCACCGTCAACGGCGACGGCGCCGGACCCGGCGGCGCCGACCGCACCTGGACGCGGATCGCGGTCGCCCCCGACAGCGGCTGCACCGGCGCCTTCGACCCCCTGCTGGCCAGAACGCTCACCCCCGTGGGCTGCCGTCGGCTGCTGCGCGCCACCTACACCGACGCCACCCAGACCTACGTCACCACCGTCGGCCTCCTCTTCACGCGGGCCGATCCCGCCGCCATGACCGCACTGGCCCGGCGCTTCGGGACCGAACGCCTCGACCGGCGCGCCGACCTGATGCCCCGCCCGTACGCGGCCAAGGGCACGGCGGCGGCCCGGTTCGGCGACCGGCAGCGGGCCGTCTGGACGGTGTCCGTCCTCACCGACGCGCCCGTCGTCGTCTTCGCCGTCTCCGGCTGGGCCGACGGCCGCGCCGTGGACGCCCCCGAGCCGGTCGCGGACGCCGTACGCTCCGGCGCCACCGGCACCCTCGCGCAGGCCGGGATCGGCGACGAGGCGCGGGGCCTCGCGGACCGGGTCGCCCGGCGACTGCGCCAGACCGTCAGCCCGGCCACGGAGAGCCCCTCGTGAGGAGACCCGCCCCCCGACCCCGAACCCGCCCCGCCGCCCGCCTCGCCGGTGGCGCGACGAGTCTGCTGCTGGCCGGGTCCCTCGCCCTGCTGCCGTCCACCACCGCGTACGCGGACGGCATCCGCGCCCAGCAGTGGGGCCTCACCGCACTGCGGCTCGACCAGGCGTGGCGGACCACCAAGGGCAAGGGCGTCACCGTCGCCGTGCTGGACACCGGCGTCGAGGCCGACCACCCCGACCTCGCGGGCAACGTCCTGCCCGGCAAGGACATGATCGGCTTCGGCGCCCACCAGGGAGACCGCGCCTGGGCCCGGCACGGCACCGCGATGGCCGGGATCATCGCCGGGCACGGCCACGGCGCCGGGGACGGCGAAGGGGTCAGGGGCGTCGCCCCCGAGGCGAGTGTCCTGCCCGTCCGGGTCATCCTGGAGGACGGCGACCCCGCCCGCGCCAAGGCCCGCACCACCAGGGGCAACGCCCTCGCGGACGGCATCCGCTGGGCCGCCGACCACGGCGCCGGGGTCATCAACCTCTCCCTCGGCGACGACTCCGCCTCCGCGCACCCCGAGGCGGGGGAGGACGAGGCGGTGCAGTACGCGCTGAAGAAGGGCGTCGTGGTGGTCGCCTCCGCCGGGAACGGCGGCGACAAGGGCGACCACATCTCCTACCCGGCCGCCTATCCGGGCGTCATCGCGGTCACCGCCGTGGACCGCTACGGCACCCGCGCGTCCTTCTCCACGCGCCGCTGGTACTCCGCCGTCAGCGCGCCCGGTGTGGACGTGGTCATCGCGGACCCCGACCACAAGTACTACGAGGGCTGGGGCACCTCCGCCGCCTCCGCCTTCGTGTCCGGTGCCGCCGCGCTCCTCAAGGCGGCCCACCCCGCCCTGACCCCGGCCCAGGTGAAGCAGATCCTGGAGGACACCGCGCGCGACGCCCCCGTCGGCGGACGCGACGACTCACGCGGCTTCGGCATGATCGACCCCCCAGCCGCCCTCGCGGCAGCCGCCCGCACCCGTCCCGCCCCCCTCCGCGCGGCCTCCGCCGCCGGGAAGTACTTCGGCACCGGCCCGGACGCCCCGCCCGCCGCCTCCTCACCCACCGACTGGGCGGCCCCCCTGGCAGGCGCCCTCGGCGGCGCCCTCCTCCTGACGGGCCTGGCCCTGTGGCTGACCCGCAGGCCGAAGAGGTCCCAGGTCTAGGGCCTTCCAGGTTCTCCCCACCCGGTCGTCCCCACCGCCGCCCGCGCCACCCCCTCCACCAGCGCGATCCCCTCGGCCAGCCCGGTGCTGCCCGCGACACCACCGTCACCAGCCGGTCCGTGCCGCCCGCCCGTACCCGGCCCACGCTGTTGACCACCCAGAGTCCGGTGGCCGTGCGGGGGAGCCAGCCGTTCTTCAGCGCCGGGCGGGTGCCGGGGTCGGCGGCGGCCGTGACGCCCCAGCGCTGGGACGGCACGACCTCCTCCATCAGCTCGCGCATCCCGTGCCGTGACCCGGCGGTGAGTGCCGAGTCCGGTGTGAACACCCGCTCCAGCAGGGTCAGTTGATCGGCCGCCGTGGTCAGGGTCAGCCCCCAGAAGCCGTCCCGGCCCGCCCGCGTCTCCCGCAGGCCGAGCCGCCAGAACGCGAGGTCCATGCCGTCCGCGCCGCCGAGCGTCCGCCACAGCGCGGTCGTGGCGGTGTTGTCACTGGAGCGGATCATCGCCCCGGCGAGGGCCCGTTCCTCCGCCGTGGGACCACGCCCCGCGTCCTGCGCCCGGAGCAGCAGCGCGGCCAGGACGCCGACCTTGACGACACTGGCCGTCTCGAACAGCCCGCCGCCGAACACCGCCCGCGCACCGGTGCCCGGTGTCAGCACGGCCGCCGCGACCTCGACCCCGTCCGGCACGACCACACCGGGTGCTCCGCCCGAGCCGTCGAAGCTGTTCACGCCGCTCAAGCCGCTCAAGCCACTCACGCCGCCTCCCGGTCCCCGGAGTCCGCACCGCCCGTACCGCCCCGCTAGGCTCGCCCACCGTGGCGAACAAGAACATTCCCGACTCCGGTTTCTCCGACGACGACGGCTCCGCCGACCCCCGGCTCAGCGCCGCGCTGGCCGCCTGGGCGGCCGACCGCACCGCCGTGGGGCCCGTGCTGGCGGCGCTGAAGGGGGCGCGGCTGCTGGTGCCGGTCGTCGCCGTGCTCGGTGAGGTCGAGGAGGACGCGAACGGGCTGCGCCGCGAGAAGACCAGCGACATGGCCGTACCCACGCTGAAGGCCGGTTCCCGCACCGCGCTGCCCGCGTTCACCTCCACCGAGTCCCTCGCCCGCTGGGACCCGGCCGCCCGCCCGGTCGCCGTACCGCTGCACCAGGCGCTCCAGGCCGCCGCGCACGAGAAGGCCGACACCGTTGTCCTGGACCTCGCCGGGCCGGTCGCCTTCGAACTGACCGGCTCCGCGCTGCTCGCGCTCGCGGAGGGCCGCACCGACACCGACCCGCTGGCCGACCCCGCCGTGGTCGAGGCGGTACGCGCCGTCGTGGCCGCCGAGCCCGCCGTACTCCGCGCCCACCTCGGTCCCGGCCGCGCCGACGGCACCCTGGCCGTCGTCCTCGACCCCGCGGCCGTCCCCGCCGAGGCCACCCGCGCCCTCGCCGAACGGCTCGCCGCCGACGGGACACTCCGCGCCCGCCTGGTCCACGGCCTCGACCTGGCCGTCCTGCCCACCGGAACCGTCCCACCGGGCGAGCCCGTGTTCCTCCGGGGCTGAAGGCAGCGGGCCCCGAGACGGCGCCCGCTGCGGGTCAATGCACCTAGCGGCCGTAGACCGGGCCCGTGTACTTCTCGCCCGGGCCCTGGCCCGGCTCGTCCGGGACGAGGGACGCCTCGCGGAAGGCGAGCTGGAGGGACTTCAGACCGTCGCGCAGCGGGGCGGCGTGGAAGGAGCTGATCTCGGTGGCGCTGGCGTCCAGCAGTCCGGCCAGGCCGCTGATCAGCTTGCGGGCCTCGTCCAGGTCCTTGTACGACTCGCCCTCCTCGCTCAGCCCGAGCTTCACGGCGGCGGCGCTCATCAGGTTGACGGCGACCGTCACGATCACCTCGACGGCGGGGACCTCGGCGATGTCGCGGGTCATGGCGTCGAAGTCGGCGTTCTCAGGAGGGGTCTCACTCATGCCCCACACGATAAGGCGAGCCCGCCCGGCCCCCCGACCCAGCCCCGTTCCCACCCGATTGGCCGTTGTCAAGCGGTGCTGGTAATCTGGTGAACGACCGGCCGGACACCTCTGTGCCCGGCCCACAAGTGGAGGCTCCGATCTCCCACCTGACCGTCCTCCGGGACGGCGGGTCACCGGTCAGACGGTAGCCATCGTTCCGTACGGACGATGGAGCTGTCCGAGTCTGCGCCCCGCGTCCCTCGCGGCGGTGCTCCGGTTGTATGGGAGCCCCGTCTGTGACCGTCCGGGGCATTTTTTCTGCCCCAGTGCGGTTAGGTCCAGTACGTATCAGACGTAACGCGGCTGCCCGCCAGGCCGTCGCGTGGGTGCTACCGAGGAGGGCCCATCAGCGCCGAGCCCCGCATCAACGACCGGATTCGCGTTCCCGAAGTGCGACTTGTCGGTCCCAGCGGCGAGCAGGTCGGGATTGTCCCGCTTGCCAAGGCCCTGGAACTCGCACAGGAGTACGACCTCGACCTCGTAGAGGTCGCGGCGAGCGCACGTCCGCCCGTGTGCAAGCTCATGGACTACGGAAAGTTCAAGTACGAGTCGGCCATGAAGGCCCGTGAGGCGCGCAAGAACCAGGCGCACACGGTCATCAAGGAGATGAAGCTCCGGCCGAAGATCGACCCGCACGACTATGACACCAAGAAGGGTCACGTCGTCCGGTTCCTCAAGCAGGGCGACAAGGTCAAGATCACGATCATGTTCCGCGGTCGTGAGCAGTCCCGCCCCGAGCTGGGCTACCGACTGCTCCAGCGTCTCGCGGAGGACGTCCAGGACCTCGGGTTCATCGAGTCGAACCCGAAGCAGGACGGCCGAAACATGATCATGGTTCTCGGTCCGCACAAGAAGAAGACCGAGGCGATGGCCGAGGCCCGTCAGGCGCAGGAGGCCCGCAAGGCCGACGCGAAGGCCAACCCCGGCCGCTCGCAGAACGCCGCCGAGGCCCAGCTGGACGACGCCCAGCTCGACGAAGCCCCGGAAGAATTTCCGGAAGAAGCCCCGGCAGAGGCATCTGCCGAGGCGTGATCCCCAGGGGCGCGAGTCCCCAGGGAGCACAACCGACCCATGAACGACGCTCCACCCGTGCCCGGTTTCACGACCGGGCACCGGAGCGCCACCGACGAGGAGATACGGCGCTATGCCGAAGAACAAGTCGCACAGCGGTGCCAGCAAGCGCTTCAAGATCACCGGCTCCGGCAAGGTGCTCCGCGAGCGCGCCGGCAAGCGCCACCTGCTCGAGCACAAGTCGTCCCGCGTGACGCGCCGCCTCACCGGCAACGCCGAGATGGCCCCGGGCGACGCCGCGAAGATCAAGAAGCTTCTCGGCAAGTGACGTCGCGGCGCCCCCTGAGCGCCGTACGTCTTCACCGGGACCCAATCGTTTCCGGGCCGTGTGCACACCCCCACGGCCCCGCTACAAGGAGTTAACAAGTGGCACGCGTCAAGCGGGCAGTCAACGCCCACAAGAAGCGCCGGGCGATCCTGGAGCAGGCCTCCGGCTACCGTGGTCAGCGTTCGCGCCTGTACCGCAAGGCCAAGGAGCAGGTCACCCACTCGCTGGTCTACAACTACAACGACCGCAAGAAGCGCAAGGGTGACTTCCGTCAGCTCTGGATCCAGCGGATCAACGCCGCTGCCCGCGCCAACGGCATCACGTACAACCGCTTCATCCAGGGTCTGAAGGCCGCCAGCATCGAGGTGGACCGCAAGATCCTGGCCGAGCTGGCCGTGAACGACGCGAACGCCTTCGCGGCGCTCGTCGAGGTCGCGCAGAAGGCGCTGCCCTCCGACGTCAACGCGCCGAAGGCCGCGTGACGCTGCGCTGGCTCTAGCCGGCGCCCCACAGGACCCGCAGGCCGTCCACGGCCTGCGGGTCCTGCTCTTTGGGTGGGCTCGGGTGCTTGATCGGCCGCGGGTCCGTCGTGGCTTGTCGCGCAGTTCCCCGCGCCCCTCACGGGGCGCCTCCCCCGATGATCGAAAGTGTGAGATGGCCCCCGTTTCCCCTGAGTTGATCTCGCCGCGGTCCGCGCGGGTCGTCGCCGCGCGGCGGCTGGCCAAGCGGAACTTCCGCGGCAAGGACCGGCTGTTCCTCGCGGAGGGGCCGCAGGCCGTACGGGAGGCCGCCGGGCACCGGGGCGCCGACGGCGGGGCCACCCTCACCGAGCTGTTCGCCACCGTGGAGGCCGCCGAGCGGTACGCCGACATCGTCGGCGCGGCCCGTGACGCGGGCGCCCGGCTCCACCTGGCCTCCGAGGAGGTCGTCGCGGACATCGCCACCACGGTCACCCCGCAGGGCCTGGTCGGGATCTGCCGGTTCCTGGACACCCCGTTCGAGGAGATCGTCGCCGCCCGGCCCCGGCTCGTCGCCGTCCTCGCCCACGTCCGCGACCCCGGCAACGCCGGGACCGTACTGCGCTGCGCGGACGCCGCCGGGGCCGACGCGGTCGTCCTCACCGACGCCTCCGTGGACCTGTACAACCCCAAGGCCGTCCGTGCCTCCGTCGGCTCCCTGTTCCATCTCCCCGTCGCCGTGGGCGTGCCCGTGGAGCGGGCGGTGCGCGAGCTGGCCGGGACCGGGGTGCGGGTGCTCGCCGCCGACGGCGCGGGCGACCGGGACCTCGACGACGAACTCGACCTGGGCACGATGGGCGGTCCCACGGCCTGGATCTTCGGCAACGAGGCGTGGGGACTGCCCGAGGAGACCCGCGCCCTCGCCGACGAGGTCGTCCGCGTCCCCCTCCACGGCCGCGCCGAGAGCCTGAACCTCGCCACCGCCGCGGCCGTATGTCTGTACGCGTCGGCCCGCGCCCAGCGCACCGGGCGGCGGACGCCGCCCGCCTCCGGCGGGATCTGACGGTCCGTTCGGCGCTAGGGTCTTCGGACGGGGACGGACGGGCCGGGTGTGCGCCGGGCGAGAGGTGGGGTTGCGGGGATGAGGGTGGTCCGCACCGGCGGGGAGCCGGAGGCGCGGCGCGCGGACGGCACCGGCGGGTCCCGTACGGGAACCGGCGACGGCACGGCGACCGCCGCCGACGGGCTCGACGCCGATCTGCTGCCGGACGGCCTGGTCGTCGCCGACGAGCGCGGCCGGATCGTCGGGTTCAACGCCGCCGCCGAACGCATCACGGCCGTACGCGCCGCCGACGCCCTAGGGGAGCCGCTGGAGAAGGCGCTGCCGCTGGAGGACCTGGAGGGGCGCCGCTGGTGGCAGCTCACCGACCCGTACGGCGGCCTCGCCATCCGGGTCCGCCAGCCGGAACGCAACCTGCTGCTGCCCGGCGGCCGTGAGGTGCTGGTCTCCGCCCGCTACGTGCGCCGCGCACCGCTCGGCCCGGTGAGCCGGATCGTCGTCGCCCTGCGCGACACCGAGGCCCGGCGCCGTACCGAACGCAGCCACGCCGAGCTGATAGCGACCGTCGCCCACGAACTGCGCTCCCCGCTGACCTCGGTGAAGGGCTTCACCGCCACCCTGCTCGCCAAGTGGGAGCGGTTCACCGACGACCAGAAGCGGCTGATGCTGGAGACCGTGGACGCCGACGCCGACCGCGTCACCCGGCTCATCGCCGAACTCCTCGACATCTCCCGCATCGACTCCGGACGGCTGGAGCTGCGCCGCCAGCCCGTGGACATCGGCACCGCCGTGGGCCGGCACATCCAGGCGCACGTGGCCGCCGGGCGCCCCGCCGACCGCTTCCTGCTCCGGGTCGAGCAGCCGCTGCCCGCCCTGTGGGCCGACCCCGACAAGGTCGATCAGGTGCTGAGCAACCTGCTGGAAAATGCCGTGCGGCACGGCGGCGGAACCGTCACCATCGAGGTCACGCCCACCGCATCCCCGCGCGAGGGCGAGGAAACCGCCACGTCGGTCACGGTGAGCGACGAGGGGCCCGGCATCCCGGAGGAGTCCATGAACCGCGTCTTCACCCGCTTCTGGCGGGGCAGCAAGCGCGGCGGCACCGGCCTCGGGCTGTACATCGTCAAGGGCATCGTGGAGGCCCACGGTGGCACCATCACGGTCGGCCGCGCACCCGGTGGCGGCGCGCGGTTCCGATTCACCCTGCCCGTGGCGGCCCCGGCCTACCTGGCCTGAGGCGCACCACGGGCTCAGCGGCTCGCACCACCCCGTTAGACTCGGCCTCTGGCACCTTGTGTCCTCACAGGCTGTGTCCTTTGCGCGGCGCACCTGCCGGTGACGGGGACCGTCCGCCAGACGATCGGAAGCACGGGAAGAGATGTCGGCACCCAATAAGTCGTACGACCCTGTCGAGGTCGAGGCGTTGAAACCGGAAGAGATCGAGCGCATGCGGGACGAGGCGTTCGCCGCCTTCGCCGCGGCGGACTCCCTCGACGCCCTGCACGAGGCCAAGGTCGCCCACACCGGTCCGGCGTCCCCGCTGAGCCTCGCCAACCGCGAGATCGGCGCCCTGCCCCCGCACGCCAAGGCGGACGCCGGGAAGCGCGTCGGCATGGCGCGCGGCGCGGTCTCCAAGGCGCTCACCGCCCGCCAGGCCGAGCTGGAGGCGGAGCGGGACACCCGTGTGCTGGTCGAGGAGGACGTGGACGTCACCCTGCCGTACGACCGCGTCCCGGCCGGTGCCCGGCACCCGCTGACCACGCTGTCGGAGCGCATCGAGGACGTCTTCGTGGCGATGGGCTACGAGGTCGCCGAGGGCCCCGAGGTCGAGGCGGAGTGGTTCAACTTCGACGCCCTCAACATCGGCCCCGACCATCCGGCGCGCGGTGAGGCCGACACGTTCTTCGTGGACGGCGGCTCCGGCGGCACCGAGTCCGGTGTCGTGCTGCGCACCCACACCTCGCCCGTGCAGATCCGCTCGCTGCTCTCCCGCGAGCTGCCGGTGTACGTGATCTGCCCCGGCCGGGTGTACCGCACCGACGAGCTGGACGCCACGCACACCCCGGTCTTCCACCAGGTCGAGCTGCTCGCCGTGGACGAGGGCCTGACGATGGCCGACCTCAAGGGCACCCTGGACCACATGGTGCGGTCGCTCTTCGGGGCGGGCATGGAGACCCGGCTGCGGCCGAACTTCTTCCCGTTCACCGAGCCGTCCGCCGAGATGGACATGGTCTGCTACGTCTGCCGCGGCGAGTCCGTCGGCAACCCCGACCGGCCCTGCCGCACCTGCTCCAGCGAGGGCTGGATCGAGCTGGGCGGCTGCGGCATGGTCAACCCCCGGGTGCTGGCCGCCTGCGGGGTGGACCCGGAGAAGTACAGCGGCTTCGCCTTCGGGTTCGGCATCGAACGGATGCTGATGTTCCGCCACAACGTCGAAGACATGCGAGACATGGTCGAGGGTGACATCCGGTTCACCCGGCCGTTCGGGATGGAGATCTGATGCGGGTCCCGCTTTCCTGGCTGCGGGAGTACGTCGATCTCCCCGCCACCGAGACCGGCCGTGACGTCCAGGCCGCCCTCATCTCCTCCGGTCTGGAGGTCGAGACCGTCGAGCAGCTCGGCGAGGGTCTCAAGGGCCCGCTGGTCGTCGGTCAGGTCCTCACCATCGAGGAGCTGGAGGGCTTCAAGAAGCCCATCCGCTTCTGCACCGTGGACGTCGGCACCGCCAACGGCACCGGTGAGCCGCAGGAGATCGTCTGCGGCGCCCGGAACTTCGCCGTCGGCGACAAGGTCGTCGTGGTGCTGCCCGGCGCGGTGCTGCCCGGCGACTTCTCGATCAGCGCCCGCAAGACGTACGGCAAGACCTCCCACGGCATGATCTGCTCCACCGACGAGCTGGGCATGGGCGACGACGGCACGCACGGCATCATCGTGCTGCCGCCGGAGACCGAGGTCGGCCGGGACGCCATCGAGCTGCTGGAACTCGTGGACGAGGTCCTGGACATCGCCGTCACCGCCAACCGGGGCGACTGCCTGTCCATCCGCGGTGTCGCCCGTGAGGCCGCCATCGCCTACGGCCTGCCGCTGCGCGACCCGGCCCTGCTGGACGTGCCCGCGCCGAACGCCTTCGGCTACCCGGTACGGGTCACCGAGCCCCTCGGCTGCGACCGCTTCACCGCGCGCACCGTCACCGGGATCGGCCCCGAGGCACGCTCCCCGATGTGGCTGACCCGACGGCTGCAGAAGGTCGGCATCCGTCCGATCTCCCTCGCCGTGGACGTCACCAACTACGTGATGACGGAGCTGGGCCAGCCCCTGCACGCCTACGACCGCTCCCTGGTCCGGGGCACCCTCGGTGTCCGCCGGGCCGCCGGGGGCGAGAAGCTCGTCACCCTCGACGGCGTCGAGCGCACCCTGCACACCGACGACCTCGTCATCACCGACGAGCGCGGGCCGATCGGCCTCGCCGGGGTGATGGGCGGCGCCGAGACCGAGATCGCCGACCACGACGACACCGAGAAGACCACCACCGGCGTGGTGATCGAGGCGGCCCACTTCGACGCCGTCTCCATCGCCCGTACGGCCCGGCGGCACAAGCTCTCCACCGAGGCGTCCCGGCGCTTCGAGCGGGGCGTGGACCCGCGTGCCGGTGCCGCCGCCGCGCAGCGCACCGTCGATCTGCTGGTCCTGCTGGCCGGGGGCACCGCCGAGTCCGGTGTCACCGAGGTCGTCGCGCCCGCCGCGCCGCACACCGTGACGCTCCCCGCCGACCACCCCGACCGGGTCGCGGGCGTGACCTACGGGCGGGAGACCGTCGTACGGCGGCTCCAGGAGATCGGCTGCGACGTGTCCGGGCAGGACGAACTGACCGTCACCGTCCCGTCCTGGCGGCCCGACCTCGCCGCGCCGAACGACCTGGCCGAAGAGGTCATCAGGCTGGAGGGCTACGAGAACCTGCCCGCCACGCTGCCCAAGCCGCCGTCCGGCCGCGGTCTCACCGCCCGGCAGCGGCTGCACCGGCGGGTCGGCCGCGCGCTGGCCGGTGCCGGGTTCGTGGAGGCCCCGGCCTACCCGTTCCTCGCCGAGCAGGTCTTCGACCAGCTGGGCCTGGCGCAGGACGACCCGGCACGCCGTGTCGTGAAGCTCACCAACCCGCTGAACGACGAGGAGCCCGCGCTCCGCACCACGCTGCTGCCCGGTCTGCTGGCCGCGCTGCGCCGCAACGACGGCCGGGGCTCGCACGACCTCGCCCTCTTCGAGACGGGCCTGGTCTTCCTGCCCCGCGCCGAGTACCGCGCCGCCGTGCGGCTCCCGGTGGACCGCCGTCCCTCCGGCGAGGAGATCGCCGTCCTCGACTCCGCGCTGCCCGAGCAGCCCCGGCACGTGGCCGCCGTCCTCGCCGGTGCCCGCGAGCAGGCCGGCTGGTGGGGCAGGGGCCGTCCGGCGGACTGGGCCGACGCGGTCGAGGCCGCCCGCACGGTCGCCGCCGCCGCCGGTGCCGAACTCCTCGTCCGCAAGGGGCAGTACGGCCCCTGGCACCCCGGCCGCTGCGCCGAGCTGGTGGTCGTGGCGGACGGCGCCGAACGCGTCGTCGGCCACGCGGGCGAGCTGCACCCGCGCGTCGTGAAGTCCCTCGGCCTGCCCGAGCGGACCTGCGCGATGGAACTCGACCTGGACGCCCTCGCGGCCGTCGGCAACGACACCCCGCAGGCACCCGGCATCTCCGCCTTCCCCGTCGCCACCCAGGACGTCGCCCTCGTCGTGGACCACCCGGTCCCGGCCGCCGACGTCGAGGCCGCCCTGCGCGCCGGTGCCGGTGAACTCCTGGAGTCCATCCGCCTGTTCGACGTCTACGAGAACGCCGAGCAGCTCGGTGCGGGCCGCAAGTCCCTCGCCTACGCCCTCCGCTTCCGTGCCCCCGACCGCACCCTCACGGTGGACGAGGCATCGGCGGCCAGGGACGCGGCGGTGGCCCTGGCGGGCGAACGCACGGGGGCGACCCTGCGCGCCTGACCGGCACAGCACGACGACGGCCGTCGCACTCCCGACCGGGAGTGCGACGGCCGTCGTCGTGCCCGCTCCCCGAGCCCCGGCTCACCCGTCCGAGCGGGAATCCCCGGCGCGGCAGGGCGTGCCGGTGGAGGGATGGCCGGAATCGGCGGGGGCCTGTCGGGGCCGGTCCGCCCGACGCACCCGAGTACCACGCCTCGCCCCGGCCGGGCCGCCGTTGATCTGAGGGGGAGCCGACGGCCCGGCGGGTCTCTTGCGAGGGGGCCGAGTCAACCGGCCCGGACCGCCGTGCGACAGCGCGCGCACGGTACCGGTGCCCGTACTCCGTTCACACCCCGTGTGAACGCGGACGCACTACGCTGACGGCACTTGAGGTCACTCGGGGGGCCACCCATGCAGCCCAACACCCTGCTCGACGCCATCCTCGACGAGGCGGGCGTCTCGCACGCCGGGCTCGCCGCCCACGTCAACCAGGCCGGGCGCGCCCGCGGGCTCGCCCTGCGGTACGAACACACCGCCGTGGCGCGGTGGTTGAAGGGCCAGCGGCCACGCGGCCAGGTGCCCGACCTGATCTGCGAGGTGCTGGCCGCCCGGCTGGGCCGCCCGGTCACCCTGGACGACATCGGCCTCGGCGTACCCGGCAGACCCGGCGCCCCCGCCACCCCGGGCACCCTCTCCGGGTTCGTCGAGCGGGCCACCGCCCTGTGGCGCTCCGACGAACAGCAGCGCGCCCACGTCCTCGGCGCACCCGCCGTCACCGGCACGCCCGCCGTGATGCCGGTCTGGGAGTGGGAGAACCCGCCCGAGGACACCGACGTCTCGCGCGGCGGCCGGCACCGGGTGACCGCGTCCGACATAGCGACCCTCCGCGCGGCCCGCGCCCACTACGAGCAGATGTACCGCAAGGCCGGGGGCGTGGCGACCCGCACCCGTGTCGTCGGCTTCCTCAACGCCGAGGCCGCACCCCTGCTGCGCGGCAGCTACACCGACGCCACCGGCCGCCAACTGCACCGCGCCACGGGCGGGTTGGTGGCCATCGCGGGCATCTGCGCGTACGACTCCGACGCGCACGGCCTCGCGCAGCGCTACTTCCACCAGGCGCTGCGGCTCGCCAAGGCCAGCGGCGACCACGGCCTCGGCGCGTACGTCATCGCGCTGCTCGTCAACCAGTCGCTGTACATGCGGGAACACCGGCAGGCCGTCGCCTTCGCGGAGGCCGCGCTGCGCACCGCGGGCCGCCACATCACCCCGGCGCTCGCCTCCGACCTGTACGCGATGCAGGCCAAGGCGTACGCCCACCTCGGCGACAGCGGCAGCGCCCTGTCCTGCATCCGGCGTGCCGAGACCGCCGCCGAACGCATCCGGCGCGGACACGAACCGGACGAGACCGGATACGTCCAGCCGGGCCTGGTCAACGTCCAGGTCGCGGAGGCGCTGCTCAGCCTCGGGGAACTCGCCGCCGCCGGTGAGCACGCGGCGGCGGCCGTGGACAACCCCGCCCACGACCGGGGCCGGGTGCACCGGCTCGCCATGCTCTCCACCATCGAGCTGCGCCAGGGCAACGCCGAACAGGCGGTGGCGACGGCCGTACGGATGGCCGAGCAGGCGCGCGGCATGGAGTCGCAGCGGCTGCGCGACCGGCTCCGCGCGGTGCGCGAACACCTGGTGCGCTGCGGGTCGGCGGGCACCGCCGAGGCCGCCGAACTCATCGACGGCGCACTGCGCGTACCCCTCTAGGCGCGCGCGGCGCGTTCCGGGAGCGCTCCGCGGGCGCCCTGTGGGTGACACCGTCCCTGCTGCGATATTGCCACTTACCCGTCGAAAGGTGGCAGAACCGTGCAGTGGACGAAAGAAAACGAACAGACCGTGTACGAGAATCGCTGGTTCAGCGTCAACCTCGCCGATGTGGCGCTGCCGGACGGCCGGCACCTCGACCACTTCCTGATCCGGTTGCGTCCCGTCGCCGTGGCCACGGTGGTCAACGAGGCGAACGAGGTCCTGCTCCTGTGGCGCCACCGGTTCATCACCGACAGCTGGGGCTGGGAACTGGCCGCGGGAGTGGTCGAGGACGGCGAGGACATAGCGGGCGCGGCGGCGCGCGAGCTGGAGGAGGAGACCGGCTGGCGGCCGGGCCCCCTGCACCACCTCATGACCGTCGAGCCGTCCAACGGCCTCACCGACGCCCGGCACCACATCTACTGGTCCGAACGGGGCGAGTACGTCGGACACCCCGTGGACGACTTCGAGTCGGACCGCCGCGAGTGGGTCCCGCTCAAGGTCGCCCCCGATCTGATCGCCCGGGGGGAGGTACCGGCCGCCAACATGGCGGCGGCCCTGCTCCTCCTGCACCACCTCCGCCTCACGGACGGCTAGCGGCCGTCCGTCGGCCGGTCACCGGTCCCACCGGTCCGGTGGCCGGTGTCCGTGCGGGCCGGGGGCGGTGCGGCGCGGCCGTCAGCGCAGCGACTGCCAGACGGTCACGACCAGCGAGCCCAGCGCCGCCAGCGCGGCGAGCGAGGGAAGCGGCCAGCGCGCGTGCTCCAACGCGCTGACGCGCGCGTCCAGTTCCTCCGTCTCCTTCGCCGTCGCCTCGGTGCGGTGGGTGAGCAGGGCGAGCCCGCCCTCGACCCGCGCGTACGCCACGTCCAACCGCCGCCGTAACTCTGCGAGTTCTCCGGGGACCGCGGGATGTTCCGTGTCGGTTCTCAACGTCCCACTCCTTTCCGTAGTCGAACCAGCCGGTTCCGCATTCCTTGCATGCGCAGGAAGAGTGAACTCGCCTGGTGGGTCCGGGGGGAGCGTGTGCGCACGGCATATGCGGGCCCCTCCCGCACACTCCGTGTGAACAGGATGAGCCCGGCACCCATCGGGTGCCGGGCTCGTCGTTGCGTCGCGCTCGGTAGCGGGGCCGCGCGATGCGGCGGTACGCGGTCGCGGTGGCCGGGACCGTACGCGGTCTCAGCCGTACGTATAGAACCCCGACCCGCTCTTGCGGCCCAGGCGGCCCGCCTCGACCATGCGCTGGAGCAGCGGGGGAGCCGCGTACAGGGGCTCCTTGTACTCGCCGTACATCGAGCCCGCGATGGAGACGATGGTGTCCAGGCCGATGAGGT
Organism: Streptomyces corallincola; assembly: GCF_019104725.1. GTDB lineage: Bacteria > Actinomycetota > Actinomycetes > Streptomycetales > Streptomycetaceae > Streptomyces > Streptomyces corallincola. Next base: position 64,904 of record NZ_JAHRXF010000022.1, read on the forward strand.
CGGAGAGCTTCAGCGGGCCCATCGGGTGGGCGCAGCCCATCTCCATGCCGTTGTCGATGTCCTCGCGGCTGGCGATGCCGGACTCGAACATGCGGATGGCGGACAGGAGGTACGGCACCAGCAGGGCGTTGACGACGAAGCCGGAGCGGTCCTGGGCGCGGATGGCGTGCTTGCCGAGGATCTTCTCCGCGAACATCTGCGCCCGGCTCAGCGTGCCCTCGGAGGTGGTCAGCGCCGGGATCAGCTCGACCAGCTTCTGCACGGGCGCCGGGTTGAAGAAGTGGATGCCGACCACGTGGTCGGGCCGCGAGGTCGCCACCGCGAGCTTCACCAGCGGAATGGAGGAGGTGTTGGAGGCCAGGATCGCGTCCGGGCGGGTCACCACTTGGTCGAGCACCTGGAAGATCTCCGTCTTCACCTGCTCGTTCTCCACGACCGCCTCGATCACGAGGTCCCGGTCGGCGAACTCGCCCAGGTCGGTGGTGAAGCTGAGCCGCGCCTGCGTCGCGTCCCGCTCCTCCTCGCTGATCTTGCCGCGCTCGGCCGCCTTCGACAGGGAGTTGTGCAGCCGGGTGCGGCCGATCTCCAGGGCCTCGCCGGTGGTCTCGGCGACCTTCACGTCCAGCCCCGCGCGGGCGCAGACCTCGGCGATGCCCGCGCCCATCTGGCCGCAGCCCACGATTCCGACGCGCTCGATGTCGGTCACATCGTCCCCTTCGCTGGTTTGCCTGGCTCGGCAGGACCTCCGCAGGACCTCCGGGTTCGGCGCCTGCTCCGATCGTGCACGTTACCGCCAAGTATCGATGATCGATCGCGCGGGTGGGGGCATCCTGGGGCGCGTGACGATCCGTGACGGTACGGGTCCGGAGTGTAGGGGTGTGCGGATGGGGCGGATGTCACGGCGGGCGTTCACGGGAGCCGCGCTGGCGGCGACGCTGACCACGGCGGGCTGCGGTACGGCGGGGCCCGGTGCGGGGACGGCCGCCCTCCGTACCCGGCCCGGAGCGGGGCCCGCGCCCGGCGGGGCACCCGGTGGCGCGGGCGGGGAACGCGCGGCGGGCGAGATGCGCGGCATGTGGATCGCCACCGTCTCCAACCGCGACTGGCCCAGCAGGCCCGGCCTCTCCGCCGCCGAACAGCGCACCCGGCTCACCGCGTTGCTCGACCGGGCCGTCCGCGACCGCCTCAACACCGTCTTCCTCCAGGTCCGCCCGGCCGCCGACGCGTTGTGGCCGTCCCCGTACGAGCCTTGGTCCGCGTACCTCACCGGCACCCAGGGCCGGGACCCCGGCTGGGACCCGCTCGGCACCGCCGTACGCCTCGCGCACGACCGGGGCCTGGAGCTGCACGCCTGGTTCAACCCGTACCGGGTCGCCCTGCACGACGACCCGGGGAAACTCGCCGCCTCGCATCCGGCGCGCGTCCACCCCGACTGGACCGTGCGGTACGGCGGCAAGCTCTACTACAACCCCGGCCTGCCCGACGTACGGGCCTTCGTGCGCCGGGCGATGATCGACGCCGTCGCCCGCTATCCCGTGGACGCCGTCCACTTCGACGACTACTTCTACCCGTACCCCGTCGCCGGACAGACCTTCGACGACTCCGCCGCCTTCGACGCGCACGGCGGCGCCTTCACCAGCAGGGCCGCCTGGCGGCGCGACAACATCGACAAGCTGATCACGGAGACGGCCGCCGACATCCGGCGCGTCCGCCCCGGCACCCGGTTCGGGATCAGCCCCTTCGGTGTCTGGCGCAACGCCTCCACCGACCCGCGCGGCTCGGACACCCGCGCGGGCGTGCAGACCTACGACGACCTGTACGCGGACACCCGCGCCTGGGTGCGGGAGAACCGCATCGACTACATCGTGCCGCAGCTCTACTGGCACATCGGCAACTCCGCCGCCGACTACGCGACCCTGATCGACTGGTGGGCCGACGTCGCCAAGGGCACCAGGACGCGGCTGTACATCGGGGAGGCGCTGTACAAGGCGGGCGCCGCCGGACAGCCCACCGCCTGGCAGGACCCGGTCGAACTCTCCCGCCACCTCACCCGCGCCGCCCGGCGCCCCGAGGTGCGCGGACATGTCTTCTTCTCCGCCAAGGAGGTCGCCGCCGACCCCATCGGCGCCATGACGCGGGTGGTCACCGACCACTACACGCAGTCGGCGCCCCCACCGCTGTGACCGGCCCGGCTACGCCTGCTCGCCCTCCCGGTGCCTGACCTGGCAGTCGGGGCCGGGGGACATCACGGCCTCGTGCCCGTCCGGGAAGCGGACACGGTACGGCGGACTGCCCTCCCGCCCCATGACCTCGACCACTTCCGTCTCCTGATCGTGCTGCCCGACCACCCGGCCGTGCTGCACGAGATGATCGCCCACGGTTGCGCGCATCGGGGGCCTCCTCCTGACGGTCGTACGGCTGAGCCGCGGCGGACCGGCGCGGGAGGGGCGGCGGAGGGCGTCCGGCGGACCGGCCGCTGTCCGGCGCCCGTCCGGCGACGGCGCCGACCCGACCAGTGTGGGCACCGCCGCGCACCGGCCGCAACCCTCGGCGCCCCGCGCCCGCCCCGGAACCGGCCGCCCGGGCGGCGTTCACCGGCCGCGTACGGTACGTTCCCGGACGTTCCGCGCCGCCCCTCGTACGGCTTCGGTCCCGCCCCTTGACCTGCGTACTTGCCGGGCCCACCATCGCTCCATGCCACTTCGGGTGACGTTCGTGGCCGCGGCCGGGACCGCCGGTTCGCGTGCCGAGCGCTTCCAGGACCAGCGGCCGTTGGACCAGGCGGGCTGGGACGAGGTGCAGCGGCTCGCCGGTACGCTGCCGCCGCCCTCGGGCGCCGAGCTGCGCTACTGCTCGCCCACTCCCCGCTCCCGCGCCACCGGGGACGCCCTCGGCTACGCACCGCTCGCCCAACTCGCCCTGCGCGAGTGCGACATGGGCCGCTGGAACGGGCTGACACTGGGCGAGGCGATGGCACGTGAGCCGGAGGCCGTGGACCACTGGCTCGCGGAGCCGCGTGCGACCCCGCACGGTGGCGAGTCCCTGACCGCGTTCGCCGCGCGGGTGGGCGAGTGGCTGGACACCCGCCCGGCGGGCGGCGCGATCGTCGCCGTGGTCGAGCCCGCCGTGATCCGCGCGGTGCTGGTGCATGTGCTGAGGGCGGCGCCGGAGACGTACTTCGCCGTGGACGTACGGCCCCTCGCCACGGCCTCGGTGACCGGCGGGGCCGGGCGGTGGACCCTGCGGCTGGACGCGGCCGGGGCACCCGCCGTACCGGCCGGGTAGGCGCGTTCAGCTCTCCCGCGTGTACTCCGTGATCAGCAGCAGATCCTTCGCCGGGCCGCCCACCCGCCACACCGTGCGCCAGTGATCGGCGTCGGTGACGGTGAACTCGCCCCGGTAGAGGTCGGCCGCGCACGGATGGTCCGCGACGAAGTGGCCCGAGGTCAGGTCCAGGGGGTGGAAGGGGCGCCCGTCCGCGAACCGCACGTCCGCCGTGCCCGGCGCGGCACCCGGCAGGAACCGCAGCGTCCGCGTCGCGGGCCGCGCCACACCGTGCCAGGTGAACGTCCCGGCCTCCTCGTGCAGCAGCCCGCCCCCGTCGAGCGGCAGAAAGTCCGTGACCCCGCTGAATCCGCCCTCGGCCCCGCCCGCGAGATCCCGCACCACCCGCTCCACCCGCCAGCGCCCCACGAGATGCGCCAGCACATCGGCCACGGGCCGGTGCCCGCCGGTCACCGGCCCGCCCTTCGCCCGCGCCGCGGACCGAGCGCCCCCGTCGGCGGGACGGCGGCGGGGTCGCCGAGTACGAGGAGGCGGCGGAGGGCTGCGGGCATGGGTCGAGGGTACGGGGCGGGGGGAGCGGTGCCCAGGGGTGGGCCGGTGGGCGGAGCCCCGGGGTGGGCCCGTAGGTGGGCGGGGCGGCGGGCGGGGCGGTCGGCGCCCGGCGAGGACTTGGTGACGCCCCCGCCGCATGCCCCGGTGACCCTTTCGGTGACCGTTGCATAAACGTGCAGGTATACGTATAGTCATGCCATCGAGAGAAGGATGGAGAACATGGCGGTGCGTGCTGCGGTGGCCGGGGCCAGTGGGTATGCCGGGGGGGAGGTGTTGCGGTTGCTGGTGGGGCATCCGGGGGTGGAGGTCGGGGCGCTGACCGGGAACTCCAACGCCGGGCAGCGGTTCGGGGCGCTTCAGCCGCAGTTGCTGCCGTTGGCGGACCGGGTGCTGGCGGAGACCTCCGCCGAGGCGCTCGCCGGGCACGACGTCGTGTTCCTCGCGCTGCCGCACGGGCAGTCCGCGGCCGTGGCCGAACAGCTCGGTCCGGAGGTGCTCGTCATCGACATGGGCGCCGACTTCCGGCTCAGGGACGCGGCCGACTGGGAGACGTACTACGGCTCCCCGCACGCCGGGACGTGGCCGTACGGCCTGCCCGAACTGCCCGGTGCGCGGGCCGGGTTGGCGGGGGCCACGCGGATCGCCGTACCCGGCTGCTACCCGACCGCCGTGTCCCTCGCGCTGTTCCCCGCCTACGCGGCCGGTCTCGCCGAGCCGGAGGCGGTGATCGTCGCCGCGTCCGGGACCTCCGGCGCGGGCAAGTCCGCCAAGACCCATCTGCTCGGCAGCGAGGTCATGGGCTCCATGTCGCCGTACGGCGTCGGCGGCGGCCACCGGCACACCCCCGAGATGATCCAGAACCTCAGCGCCGCGGCCGGTGAGCGGGTCGCCGTGTCCTTCACGCCGACCCTCGCCCCGATGAGCCGCGGCATCCTCGCCACCTGCACCGCGACCGCCCGCCCGGGCGTCACCGCCGACACGGTCCGCGCCGTCTACGAGAAGGCGTACGCCGACGAACCGTTCGTGCACCTGCTCCCCGAGGGGCAGTGGCCCGCGACGGCGTCCGTTTACGGTTCCAACGCGGTTCAGGTGCAGGTCGCCCACGACCCGGCGGTGAACCGCATCATCGTGATCAGCGCCCTCGACAACCTCACCAAGGGCACCGCGGGCGGTGCCGTACAGAGCATGAACATCGCCCTCGGTCTCCCCGAGACCACCGGCCTTTCCACGATCGGAGTCGCACCGTGAGCGTCACGGCAGCCAAGGGGTTCACGGCGGCGGGCATCGCCGCCGGGATCAAGGAGAACGGCAACCCCGACCTGGCCCTCGTGGTCAACACCGGCCCACGCCGTGCCGCCGCGGGCGTCTTCACCGCCAACCGGGTGAAGGCCGCGCCGGTCCTCTGGTCCGAGCAGGTCCTGAAGTCCGGCCAGGTCTCCGCCGTCGTCCTCAACTCCGGTGGCGCCAACGCCTGTACGGGACCCAAGGGCTTCCAGGACACCCACGCCACCGCCGAGAGGGCCGCCGAGGTGCTGGGCCGGGGCGCCGTCGAGATCGCCGTCTGCTCCACCGGCCTGATCGGCGTCACCCTGCCGATGGACAAGCTGCTCCCCGGTATCGGGACCGCCGCCGCCCAGCTCTCCGAGCACGGCGGCGAGAAGGCCGCCCTCGCCATCAAGACCACCGACACCGTCCACAAGACGGCGGTGGCGAGCCGCGACGGCTGGACCGTGGGCGGCATGGCCAAGGGCGCCGGGATGCTCGCCCCCGGCCTCGCCACCATGCTGGTCGTCCTCACCACCGACGCCGACCTGGACAGCGCGGCCCTGGACCGAGCCCTGCGCGCCGCGACCCGCGTCACCTTCGACCGGGTGGACTCCGACGGCTGCATGTCCACCAACGACACCGTGCTGCTGCTCGCCTCCGGCGCCTCCGGCACCACCCCCGACGAGGCCGCCTTCGCCGAGGCCGTCCGTGAGGTCTGCGACGACCTCGGGCAGCAGCTCATCCGGGACGCCGAGGGCGCCAGCAAGGACATCCGCGTCGAGGTGGTCAACGCGGCCACCGAGGACGACGCCGTCGAGGTGGGCCGCTCCATCGCCCGGAACAACCTGCTCAAGTGCGCCGTCCACGGCGAGGACCCCAACTGGGGCCGCGTCCTGTCCGCCATCGGCACCACCCGCGCCGCCTTCGAACCCGACCGGCTGAACGTCGCCATCAACGGGGTCTGGGTGTGCAAGAACGGCGGTGTCGGCGAGGACCGCGACCAGGTGGACATGCGCTACCGCGAGGTCCACATCGTCGCCGACCTCGCCGCCGGTGACGCCACCGCCACCATCTGGACCAACGACCTCACCGCCGACTACGTCCACGAGAACAGCGCGTACTCCTCATGAGCGCCCCCCACGGCACCACCGACGACACCGGCGGCGGCACCCGCAGGCACACCGCCCTCCCCAAGGCGCGGATTCTCGTGGAGGCCCTGCCCTGGCTCACCCGGCACCACGGCCGCACCGTCGTCATCAAGTTCGGTGGCAACGCGATGATCGACGACGAGCTGAAGGCCGCCTTCGCCCAGGACGTCGTCTTCCTGAGGCACGCCGGGCTCCGTCCCGTCGTCGTGCACGGCGGCGGCCCGCAGATCAGCGCCGCCCTCGACCGGCACGGCATCGTCAGCGAGTTCAAGGCCGGGCTCCGGGTCACCACCGAGGACGCGATGGACGTCGTACGGATGGTGCTCGCCGGGCAGGTGCAGCGCGAGCTGGTCGGACTGCTCAACGCGCACGGCCCGCTCGCCGTCGGCCTCACCGGCGAGGACGCCCACACCATCACCGCCACCCGGCACCTGCCCGAGATCGACGGCGAACGCGTCGATATCGGCCGGGTCGGGGAGATCACCGCGATCGACACCGGCGCCCTGGAGGCGCTGCTCGACGACGGTCGCATCCCGGTCGTCTCCTCGATCGCCCGTTCCCAGGACGACGGACATGTCTACAACGTCAATGCTGATACGGCGGCTGCGGCACTCGCTGCGGCACTGGGCGCCGAGACCCTCATGGTCCTCACCGACGTCGAGGGACTCTACGAGGACTGGCCCCACTCCGACGAGGTGATCAGCCGCCTCACCGCGAGCGAGCTGGAGAAACTCCTCCCGGACCTGTCCAGCGGCATGGTGCCGAAGATGCGGGGCTGTCTGCACGCCGTACGCAACGGGGTGCGCACCGCCCGCGTCATCGACGGCCGGGTCCAGCACTCCATCCTGCTGGAGATCTTCACCGACGAGGGCATCGGCACGATGGTCGTGCCCGACGACGACGCGGAGGGAGCGCGGTCATGACCGCCAACGAAGAGCTGACCGGGCGCTGGCAGGGCGCGCTCATGGACAACTACGGCACCCCCGCACTGCCCCTGGTGCGGGGCGCGGGCACCCGCCTCTGGGACGCCGACGGCACCGCGTACCTCGACTTCGTCGGCGGTATCGCGGTCAACGCCCTCGGGCACGCCCACCCGGCCGTGGTCGAGGCCGTCAGCCGCCAGATCGCCTCCCTGGGGCACGTCTCCAACCTGTACGTCGCCGAGCCGCCGGTCGCCCTCGCCGAACGCCTGCTGAAGCTGTTCGGCCGCGCCGGGCGGGTCTTCTTCTGCAACTCCGGCGCCGAGGCCAACGAGGCCGCCTTCAAGATCGGCCGGCTGACCGGCCGCACCCACATGGTCGCCGCCACCGGCGGGTTCCACGGCCGCACGATGGGCGCCCTCGCGCTCACCGGCCAGCCCGGCAAGCAGGAACCGTTCCTCCCGCTGCCCGGCGACGTCACGCACGTGCCGTACGGCGACGCACAGGCGCTCGCCGCCGCCGTCACCGAGGAGACCGCCCTCGTCGTCATCGAGCCCATCCAGGGCGAGAACGGCGTCGTCGTCCCCCCGCCCGGCTACCTCAAGGCCGCCCGCGCCATCACCGCCGCCACCGGCGCGCTGCTCGTCCTGGACGAGGTGCAGACCGGCGTCGGCCGCACCGGCGGCTGGTTCGAGTACCAGGCCCACGACGGGGTCCTGCCCGACGTCGTCACCCTGGCCAAGGGGCTCGGCGGCGGCCTCCCGCTCGGCGCCACCGTCGCCTTCGGCCGCGCCGCCGACCTGCTCCGGCCCGGCCAGCACGGTACGACCTTCGGCGGCAACCCCGTCGCCTGCGCGGCCGGGCTCGCCGTGCTGGACACCATCGAGGGCGAGGGCCTCCTCGACAACGTCAAGCGGCAGAGCGGCGCCCTGCGCGACGGTGTCGAAGGGCTCGGACACCCGCTGGTGGACCATGTCCGGGGCGCCGGACTCCTCCTCGGTATCGTGCTCACCGGGCCGTACGCACCTCAGGTGCGGCAGGCGGCCCAGGATGCCGGGTTCCTGGTGAACGTGCCCGCTCCCGACGTCGTACGGCTCATGCCGCCGCTCAACCTCCGCGACGACGAGACGGCCGCGTTCCTGCGGGCACTGCCCGGCATCCTCGACGCGGGTCACGGGGACGGACGAGCCGGGGAATGAGACGACGATGAGCCAGGCGCAGGACCACCAGCAGGCGGCGGGTGCCGGGCCCGCCGTGCCGCAGACGCGTACCGCCCGGCACCGGCGGATCGTGGACATCCTCAACCGGCAGCCCGTGCGGTCGCAGAGCCAGCTCGCCAAGCTGCTCGCCGACGACGGGCTGAGTGTCACGCAGGCGACGCTCTCGCGGGATCTCGACGAGCTGAACGCGGTCAAGATCCGCAACGCGGAGGGGGATCTGATCTACGCGGTGCCCAGCGAGGGGGGGTTCCGCACTCCGCGCGCCCCGCTCGGCGAGTCCGCCAAGGAGGAGCGCATGCGGCGGCTCTCCGCGGAACTCCTCATCTCCGCCGAGGCGTCCGCCAACCTCGTCGTCCTCCGCACCCCGCCCGGCGCGGCCCAGTTCCTCGCCTCCGCCATCGACCAGGCCGAACTCCACGACATCCTGGGGACCATCGCCGGTGACGACACGCTGCTGCTGATCAGCCGTGATCCGGTGGGTGGGCAGTCGCTGGCCGACCATCTGCTGCGGCTGGCCCAGAACGCGACGTGACTCCGTCGGTTCGGGGGCGGTTCGGGGGCGGGGCTTCTGTATCGACACCGGCCGCGGGTACGCCGTGGCCGGTCGCGCAGTTCCCCGCGCCCCTGAAAGGCGGCTGCGCCGCCCCGGTCAGCCCAGCCAGGAGCTCAGGCCGTCGGTGCACAGGACTTCGTCCCCGGCCGTGATCAGGAGCGCCTCCACGTCCGGTAGGGACTCCAGCCAGGTCAGGCCCGCTCGCGCGCTCATGGCGAAGGCCGCAGTGGCCCAGGAGTCGGACCAGGTGAGGTGGGGGGAGAGGACGGTGACGGCGAGGAGGTCGGTGACGGCGGGGCGGGCGGTGCGGGGGTCGATGATGTGGGGGCCGCGTTCGGCGGTGCCGGAGGTGGCGACGGAGAGGGCGGGCGCACCGGAGGCGGAGACGACGGCGGCCAGGCCGCCCGGGCGGAGCGGGTCGGACACCCCGACCCGCCAGGCACGGCCGTCCTCCGGGATTCCCAGCAACTGCACGTCGCCGCCCCCGTTCACACTGACCCCGCACACCCCGTCCACCCCGGCCAGCGCACGGGCCGCGCGCTCCGCCGACCAGCCCTTGACGATGCCGGTGGGATCGAGGGAACCGAGATAGCGGGGGCTGAACCAGCCGCCGCTGACCCGTTCCGCCTCGGCGGCGAGCGCCAGCACCTCGGCGACCTCGGGAACACACTCCGCGACGGTCAGCTCACCCCGTACCAGCCGGGACACCTCACTGTCCTCGCGGTAGGTCGAGAAGACCGCGTCCATCCGGTGCAGCTCCGCGACCGCCTCGGCGAGCGCGGCCCGGACCGCGCCGGGCTCCCCGCCCCGTACGTCGAAGGAGAAGACGGTCCCCATGACCTCCTCGGCGTGCCGTACGGCCGCCGGGACCCCCGCCCGCTCCGCCACCGCCTCAGCCACCGGCCCTGTCCAGCGCGGACTGGAGGGACTTCTTGTAGCCCTCGCTGGTGTAGGTGGCGCCCGAGACGCTGTCGATGCGGGCCGAACCGGCGGCCACCGCACGCGCGTTGAGCTTCGGGACCGCGTCGGCGGTCTTCTGGTCGCTCAGCCCGCCCTGCGGTGCCCGGACGGCGGCGGCACGGGTGAGCTTCCCGTCCGTGACGGTGACCCGCACCTGTACGTCCCCGTACTCGGTCCGTACGACGTCCCCGGTCACCGTGCGCGGAGCCGACGGGTCCGCGGACGCGCGGGCGGCAGCGGCGGAGGCGCCCGCCGGTTCCGTCCTGTCCAGCGCGGACTGGAGGGATTTCTTGTAGCCCTCGCTGGTGTAGGTGGCGCCCGAGACGCTGTCGATGCGGGCCGAACCCGCCGCCACCGCCTGCCGGTTGAGCTTCGGGACCGCGTCGGCGGACTTCGTGTCGCTCAGCCCGCCCCTCGGTGCCCGGACGGCGTCGGCGCGGACGATCCTCCCGCCCGCGACCGTGATCCGTACCTGTACGTCCCCGTACTCGGTCCGCACCACGTTCCCCGTGACGGTCGCGGACCCGGCGGGCACACCACCGGCCTGGCCGCCCTGCGCGGACTCCCGGGCCCCCGCCGACGCGCCCGGCACCGCGCCCGTCGCCTCCGACGCGGCCGGACCGCCGCCCGGCTTCAGCGACAGCAGCAGCACGACACCGGACACCGTGGCGGCCGTGGCCAGCACGATCCGGCGCAGGGGGTGACTCTTCCTCATCGCGTGGCAGCTCCCGCTCACATCTCGAAGGACTCTTGGTGGATACGGCGCGCGGGAACCCCGGCGTCGCGCAGCGCCTCGAACACCGACTGCGCGAATCCGGGCGGCCCGCACAGGAACACGTCGTGCCGCTCGATGTCCGGGACCTTGCGCCGGAGGTTCTCCGCCGAGATGTCCGGACGCTCGCCCTCGGGGCTGTTCACCGCGTACATCAGCCGCGCCCCGCGCTCGGTGGCGATGGCCGCCAGCTCACTCCAGAGCGCCAGGTCCTGAGTCGTGTTGGCGCGGTACAGCAGGGTGATGTCACCGGCCGCGCCGGGCAGCGTCTCGAACAGCGCCCGCATCGGCGTGATCCCCACCCCGCCCGCCACCAGCAGCACCTTGCCCCGGCTGCGCCGCTGGGCGGTCAGCGCGCCGTACGGCCCCTCGGCCCACACCCGCGTACCGGGCGTCAGCGCGCGCAGCCCCGCGCTGTGGTCCCCGATGGCCTTCACGGTGATCCGCAGCATCTCCGGCCGGGGCGCCGCCGACAGCGAGTACGGGTGCGAACTGAACCGCATGCCCGGCGCGAGGAACCGCCAGCGGAAGAAGTGCCCCGCCTCCGCGCCCATCCGGTGCAGTCTCCGGCCCCTGATCAGCACGGACACGATGCCCGGCGTCTCCTCGATCACCGCTTCCACCCGCAGCCGGTGCCGCAGGTTCAGCCGGACCGGGACCAGCACCCGGTACCAGAGCACCAGCGCGGTCACCCCGCCGTACAGCGCGTACCAGAAGGTCGTGGCGACCGGCTCCACCGCGAAGTCGTTCCCGGCGGCCACCTGGTGCCAGAACGTCAGGAACACCGCCGCGTACGTCAGCAGGTGCACGTGGTACCAGGTGTCGTACGGCAGGCGGCGGCGGACCGGGCCGACGGAGCTGAGGCCGATCAGCACCAACAGGCCGGTGCCGACGGCCGCTTTGGTCATGCCGGGCAGCTGCTCGACCGACTCGACGGTCTGCGTCACCAGCCCCGACAGCGGGCGTCCCGCCTGCCGGGCGTACCCCCACATGGTGAGGAACACGTGCGCCACGACCAGACTGAGGGTGTACCGGCCGCTCATCGCGTGCCAGCGCGCGACCCGGTCCGAGCCGACCCGCCGCTCCAGCGCGGGCACGCGGGCCATCTGGAGCACCACCAGCGCCATCAGGTAACCCGCCAACAGCCCGGTGATACGGCCCGCGTTGACGATGCGGGCGGTGTCGTCCGCGATGGACGGCGTGTTGTGCCACCAGAGCCACAGCACGGCCGCCGCCCCCGCCCAGACCACGAGGAGCAGCGGGACGGCGGGCGACCGGCGCGGCCGGATGCGGCGCATCGTCTGACGGCGGGCGGCACGTCCGCCGGCGAGTGTGGTGGTCACGTGTACGGTTCCTCCGGGACTCGACCCCTGGCCCAGAGATACGCACCGCACACGCCCGGTGTTCACCCCGGCCGGGAACCTCCGCCGAACCGTTTCCCCGGCCCCGCCCCGGCCCGCACCCGGCGGCTCAGTACCGGGTCACCCCCGTCGCCCCGCCCGCCGTCCCGATCGCCAGGTGCGGGGAGCGGGCCGGGTCCGCCCACGCCAGGACCGCGCGCATCGCCTCCTCCGGCACCGACACGCACCCCGCTGTCGCACCGCGCCCGTTGACGTGCAGGAAGATGCCCGCGCCCCGGCCACGCACCGGACGCCGGTAGTTGAAGCCGACGACCAGGGCGTGGGCGTACTGCGGGTCGTAGGCGGCGAGGTGTTCGGACTCGGCGGGGCGGCAGTCGGCGGGGAGCGGGTCGGCCCAGCGGTTGTAGGCGGTGGAGGCGTTGTCCTCGCACCACCAGGCGGTGTCGGTGACCCGCCGGTAGGCGGTACGGGTGCCGGGCGGGGCCGGACGGATGCCGAAGGCGAACGGGAGGTCGTAGAGCCCGGTGGGTGTCGTGCCGGTGCCCTGCTGTCGTGCCGTGCCCTCCACCAGGCCGCCCGCCCCGAAGCGGGCCGGTGCCGAACCGGCCGCCGTCCAGGTCCCGTCCCGCAGGTCCCACCAGGTGACCGTGCCGGTGGTGGACCCGGTGTCCGGTGCCTCGGCGGTGATCAGCTGGCTCCCGCCGCCGGTGTCGGCCATCCGTGCGGGCAGTGGTTCGCCGCGTCCGCCGGGGGCGGTGGCGCCGAGCGCGCAGAGGGATGTCAGGGCCAGGGCGAGCAGGCGGGAGCGCATGGCTCAGACGGTAGAGGGAGGCAGCGGCAACGGCAGTCCCGGCAGGCCGTCGATGCTGGTGGCGATGTGGTCCTTCTTGGCGAAGTACGCGTTGAGCGACGCGTCGTCCTCGCGGGCGAAGCGCTTGCCGTGCAGTTCGCGGTCCGCCTCGTACGCCATGCGGGGGACCGCGTAGCCGCAGCTGTCGCGGATCAGCTCGGCGTGCACGACGATCACGGCGCGCAGTCCGTGCCGGCTCGGGTCGATGTCCGGGAAGCGGGCGAGGAGAGCGGCGAAACGGGGGTCGTCGCGGAAGACCGCCTCGCCCGTGCCGTGCACGCGGACGATGTTCGGCGGGCCCTGGAACGCGCACCACATGAGGGTGATGCGGCCGTTCTCCCGCAGATGGGCGACGGTCTCGGCGTTGGACCCGGCGAAGTCCCGGTAGGCCACGGTCAGTTCGTCCAGGATCACGAACGAGCCCTTGAGGCCCTTGGGGGAGAGGTTGACCGTGCCGTCCGCCGCGAGCGGGGCGGTCGCGGTGAAGAAGAGGGGCTGCTCCTCGATGAACGTGCGGAGCCTGCCGTCGATGCGTTCGTAGGTCTTTCCCATGTCTCCGGATTCTCGCGCGGACTCCTTCGGCCGTCTCAGGATTTCGCGGGCGGGGTCGGGGGCGCGCCACCCTCCGCCGCCCTCCGCCGCCCACATGCCGCCCTCCGCCGCCCACATGCCGCCCTCCGCCCCCGACGTATCGCCCTCCGCCGCCCACGTGCCGCCGTCACCCGATCGTGCGATTGACGAATCATGCGGAGTTCTGCATACTCATGCATAACAGCGCAACGCATTGTGAGGAGAAACCCGTGACCGAGCGCGTCGTACTCGCCTACTCCGGCGGTCTGGACACCTCCGTCGCCATCGGCTGGATCGCCGAGGAGACGGGCGCCGAGGTCATCGCCGTAGCGGTGGACGTCGGCCAGGGCGGCGAGGACCTGGACGTCATCCGCAAGCGCGCCCTCGCGTGCGGTGCCGTCGAGGCCGAGGTCGCGGACGCCAAGGACGAGTTCGCCGAGGAGTACTGCCTCCCGGCGATCAAGGCCAACGCCCTCTACATGGACCGCTACCCGCTGGTCTCCGCCCTCTCCCGGCCCACCATCGTCAAGCACCTCGTGGCCGCCGCCCAGAAGCACGGCGCCACCACCGTCGCCCACGGCTGCACCGGCAAGGGCAACGACCAGGTCCGCTTCGAGGCCGGGATCGTCGCGCTCGCCCCCGACCTCAGGTGCATCGCCCCGGTCCGCGACTACGCGATGACCCGTGACAAGGCCATCGCCTTCTGCGAGGCCAAGCAGCTCCCGATCGCCACCACCAAGAAGTCCCCGTACTCCATCGACCAGAACGTCTTCGGGCGCGCCGTCGAGACGGGCTTCCTGGAGGACATCTGGAACGCGCCCATCGAGGACATCTACGAGTACACCTCCAACCCCGCGCTGCCCCGCGAGGCCGACGAGGTGACCGTCAGCTTCAAGGAGGGCGTCCCCGTCGCCATCGACGGCCGCCCGGTCACCGTGCTCCAGGCGATCCAGCAGCTCAACGAGCGCGCCGGTGCCCAGGGCATCGGCCGGATCGACATGGTCGAGGACCGCCTCGTCGGCATCAAGTCCCGCGAGGTGTACGAGGCACCGGGCGCCATCGCGCTCATCACCGCCCACCAGGAGCTGGAGAACGTCACCGTCGAGCGCGAACTCGCCCGCTACAAGCGGCAGGTCGAGCAGCGCTGGGGCGAACTGGTCTACGACGGCCAGTGGTTCTCCCCGCTGAAGCGCGCCCTGGACGGCTTCATCACCGAGGCCAACCAGCACGTCACCGGCGACGTCCGGATGACCCTGCACGGCGGCCGTGCCGTCGTCACCGGCCGCCGCTCGGAGTCGTCGCTGTACGACTTCAACCTCGCCACCTACGACACCGGTGACACCTTCGACCAGGCCGCCGCCAAGGGCTTCATCGACATCTACAGCCTGTCCTCGAAGATCGCCGCCAAGCGCGACCTCGCCTGACCGGCGCGCCCGTCCGGCCGCGCCCGGCCCGGCCGCCCGTCCCCACGCACTAGCCTGACGACCGCCTCCCCAGCCCTCCGGCGCGGGGAGGCGGTCGCACACCCGGACCCGATCCCCCCGAGGAGCAACGCAAGTGAGCAGCAACAGCGGTGACGTACGGCTCTGGGGCGGCCGGTTCGCCGACGGGCCCGCCGAGGCCCTGGCGAAACTCTCCGCCTCCGTCCACTTCGACTGGCGGCTCGCCCCCTACGACATCGCCGGGTCCCGCGCCCACGCCCGTGTGCTGCACAAGGCCGGACTCCTCACCGACGACGAGCTGACCCGGATGCACCAGGGCCTGGACCTGCTGGCGTCCGACGTCGCGGACGGCAGCTTCACCGGCACCATCGCGGACGAGGACGTGCACACCGCCCTCGAGCGCGGCCTGCTGGAGCGGCTCGGCGCCGACCTCGGCGGCAAGCTGCGCGCCGGGCGGTCCCGCAACGATCAGGTCGCCACCCTGTTCCGGATGTACCTGCGCGACCACGCCCGGATCGTCGGCGGGCTGATCGCGGACCTCCAGGACGCACTGGTCGGCCTCGCGGACGCCCACCCGGACGTGGCGATGCCCGGCCGCACCCACCTCCAGCACGCCCAGCCGGTCCTCTTCGCCCACCATGTGCTCGCCCATGTGCAGGCGCTCTCCCGGGACGCCGAGCGGCTGCGCCAGTGGGACACCCGGACCGCCGTCTCGCCGTACGGCTCCGGCGCGCTGGCCGGGTCCTCGCTGGGCCTGGACCCGGAGGCGGTCGCCGCCGACCTCGGGTTCGAGCACGGCAGCGTGGCCAACTCCATCGACGGCACCGCCGCACGGGACTTCGTCGCGGAGTTCGCGTTCATCACCGCGATGATCGGGGTCAACCTCTCCCGCGTCGCGGAGGAGATCATCATCTGGAACACGAAGGAGTTCTCCTTCGTCACCCTGCACGACGCGTTCTCCACCGGTTCCTCGATCATGCCGCAGAAGAAGAACCCGGACATCGCGGAACTGGCGCGCGGCAAGTCCGGCCGTCTCATCGGCAACCTGACCGGCCTGCTCGCCACCCTCAAGGCACTGCCGCTCGCCTACAACCGGGACCTCCAGGAGGACAAGGAGCCCGTCTTCGACTCCTGCGACCAACTGGAGGTGCTGCTCCCCGCGTTCACCGGCATGGTCGCCACGCTCACCGTGCACCGCGAGCGCATGGAGGAGCTGGCCCCGGCCGGGTTCTCCCTCGCCACCGACATCGCGGAGTGGCTGGTCCGGCGGGGCGTGCCGTTCCGGGTCGCGCACGAGGTCGCCGGGGAGTGCGTCAAGGTCGCGGAGGCCGACGGCAAGGAGCTGGACCAGCTCACGGACGCGCAGTTCGCCGCCATCTCCGCCGACCTCACCCCCGAGGTCCGCACCGTCCTCGACGTCCCCGGCGCCCTCGCCTCCCGCAACGGCCGGGGCGGTACGGCACCCGGCGCGGTGGCCGTCCAGCTCGCGGAGATCAAGGCGGACCTGGCGGCGCAGCACGCGTGGGCGGACGCGAAGAAGGCGTAGCGGGTCCCCGGCGCGGGCGCCGGGTTCCGGTGGGGCGCGGGTCCGCGGGGCGGGCCGCGCCCCGGGCGGCGGCGCGTGCGGCCGTGCCGGGTGCGGGCGCCGTGTGCGGCGGTGACCGGTCGGGGGCGCGCGGCGCGGGTTAGGTTGGTCGGGAGACCGCCGGCCGGGGACGGCCGGCGGCCACCGACCAGGCCGGTCGGGAGCCGGCCGACGAACGGAGCCCGCGATGCCCTTCGCCCGTCTCGCGCACGCCACGACGCCGACCTGCCACCTCGGCCTGGGTCTGGCCGCCGTCGGCCGCCCCGGCTACATCACGCTCGGCCGGGACCGCGACCTCCCGCCGGACCGCAGCGTGGACGCGCTGCGCACCCGTACCCATGAACTCCTCGACGCCGCCTACGCGCAGGGCGTGCGCTACTTCGACGCGGCCCGCTCCTACGGCCGCTCCGAGGAGTTCCTCGCCGGGTGGCTCGCCGCCCGCCCGGACGTGACCGACGCGGTGGTCGGCAGCAAGTGGGGCTACACCTACACCGCCGACTGGACCACCGACGCCGAGCACCACGAGATCAAGGACCACGGCCTCGCCACCTACGAGCGCCAGCGCGCCGAGACCGCCGAGCTGCTCGGGGACCGGCTCGACCTCTACCAGATCCACTCCGTCACCCCGGACAGCCCCGCCCTCACCGACCGGGACCTGCACGCCCGGCTGGCCGAGGCCGCCGCGCACGGGGTCACCGTCGGCTTCTCCACCTCCGGCCCGGCGCAGGCCGACGCCATCCGCGCCGCGCTGAAGATCACCGTGGACGGCGCACCGCTGTTCCGCGCCGTGCAGTCCACGTACAACGCGCTGGAGACCTCCGCCGGCCCCGCGCTGGCCGAGGCGCACGACGCCGGGCTCTCGGTGATCGTCAAGGAGGGCATGGCCAACGGGCGGCTCGCCGGGCCCGAGGCGCCCGAGGCGCTGCGCACGGTGGCCGGGGAGACCGGGCTCGGCCAGGACGCCGTCGCCCTCGCCCTCGTCCTGCGGCAGCCCTGGGCCGACGTCGTCCTGTCCGGCGCCGCCACCTCCGCCCAGCTCGCCTCCAACCTGCACGCGCCCGTGGTCGATCTGGACGACGACCAGGCCGCCCGGCTGGCCGCGCTGGCCGAGGAACCGGGCGCCTACTGGACCCACCGCAGCGGACTGCCCTGGCACTGAGCCGCACACCTCTCCGGCGAGCGACCTCGGTGATTCGGGCACGACCCAGGTGAGACACCAGTGTCTCACCTGGGTTACCCTTGTCTCATGCCCTTGGATCGTGACCATGTGCTGCGCAGCGCGGCCACCCTGCTGACCCGGAAGTCCACGGCGACCCTGGACGAGGTCGCCAGGGCCGCCGGGATCAGCCGGGCCACGCTGCACCGCCACTTCGCCGGGCGCGACGCCCTCGTCCGCGCCCTGGAGGCGCTCGGCATCGCCGAGTGCGAGGCCGCCCTCGACACCGCCCGGCTGGACGACGGCCCGGCCGCCGACGCCGTACGGCGGCTGGTGGCCGCCATCCAGCCCGCCGCCGGACTGCTCGCCTTCCTCTACACCGAGAACCAGCTGTTCGAGGGCGAGGAGCAGAACGAGGGCTGGAACCGCATCGACGACCGTCTCACCGCACTGTTCCGGCGCGGCCAGGAGGACGGCGAGTTCCGCATCGACCTCACCCCGGCCTGGCTCACCGAGGCGCTGTACGGCCTGCTGGCCTCCGGCGCCTGGGCGGTGACCGAAGGCAGGGCCGCACCACGGGACTTCCCGCACATGGTGGTCGAGCTGCTGCTCGGCGGCGTACGGCGCACACCCGCGCCGCAGGGCGCGTAACCCCGGCGGGACACCCACCGGACAGACGGCCGGACACACCGGGAGAGGAATCATGACCAGCACCCTGCGGCCGGTCCGCGTGACGGAGACCGAGAGGCGTCCGGGCCGGTGGCTCGCGCTCTCGGTCCTCGTCCTGGCCGTGCTGCTGGTGGCCGTGGACGCCACCGTCCTCGGTCTCGCCACCCCGTACATCAGCGAGGACCTGCACCCCTCCGGCACCCAGCTGCTGTGGATCGGTGACGTCTACTCGTTCGCCATCGCCGGTCTGCTCGTCTCGATGGGCAGCCTCGGCGACCGGATCGGCCGCAAGCGCGTCCTGCTGATGGGCGCCACCGCGTTCGGCGCGGTCTCCGTGCTCAACGCCTACGCCACCGGTCCCGGCATGATGATCCTGGCGCGCGCCCTGCTGGGTGTCGCGGGCGCGACCCTGATGCCCGCCACCCTCGCCCTGATCCGGAACCTGTTCCCCGACCCGCGCGAGCGCAGCCTCGCCGTCGGCATCTGGGGCGCCACGGCCTCCGCCGGTACGGCCGTCGGCCCGATCGTCGGCGGTTTCCTGCTGGAGCACTTCTGGTGGGGTTCGGCGTTCCTGATCAACCTGCCCGTGATGGCGGTGCTGGTCCTGGTCGGCCTGCGGACCCTGCCCGAGTCCCGCGATCCGCGCCCCGGCCCCTGGGACCTGCCCAGCGTGGCGCTCTCCCTGGTCGGCATGGTCACCCTGGTGTACGCGGTGAAGGAGGCCGCGACCCACGGTCCGACCTGGACGGCGCTCGCCACGGGGCTGGCCGGTGCCGCCGGGCTGTACGGCTTCGTGCACCGGCAACTCACCATGCCGGTACCCCTGCTGGACGTGCGGCTGTTCCGGCGCCGGGGGTTCGGCGGTGCGGTGCTGGCCGACCTGCTGACCGTGCTCGGCATGTCGGGGCTGGTGTTCTTCCTGTCCCAGTTCCTCCAACTCGTCCAGGGCAGGCACCCGTTCGAGGCCGGTCTCGCCGAACTGCCCGCCGCCGTCGGTGCGGTGGCGGCCGGGCTGGTCGCGGGCCGCGCGGCCCGCCGGTTCTCGGTGCGCGCGGTCGTCTCCGGGGGTCTGGCCGCCGTGGGCATCGCCCTCGCCGTGCTCACCACGGCGGGCGCCACCACCGGCTACCCGGTGCTCGGCGCGGCCCTGCTGGTGGTGGGGGTCGGCGCGGGCTTCTCCTTCACGGTGACCGCCGACGTGATCCTGTCCAGCGTCCCCAGGGAGCGGGCGGGCGCCGCCTCCGCCGTCTCCGAGACCGCCTACGAACTCGGCGCCGCCCTCGGCATCGCTCTGCTCGGCTCCATCGTGACCGGCGTCTACCGCGACTTCACCGGCCCGGCCGGTACCCCGCCCGGCGCCCACGAGTCGCTGGGCGCGGCGGTGGAAGCCTCCCGTGACCTGCCCCCGCAGACCGCACACGCCCTGCTGGACGCGGCCCGCGACTCCTTCACGCACGGCCTGCACCTGGCGTCCGGCGCCGGTGCGGCGGTGCTGCTCGGCACGGCCGTCGCGGCCTGGTTCCTGCTGCGCGGGCAGAAGCTGGAGAGCGCGGACTGACGAGCGCGGGCCCGGGCGGGGACGGAGGCGGGAGCTCGGGGTGGGACTCGCCAGGACCGGCCCGCGTACGCGAGAAGGGCCCGCCCGGACACACCGGACGGGCCCTCAAGCGGGTGCGGCCGGACTCAGGCCGCCTTCGCCTTGGTCGCGTACATGTCCACGTACTCCTGGCCGGACAGCCGCATGACCTCGGCCATCACCGAGTCGGTCACCGCGCGCAGCACATAGCGGTCGCGGTCCATGCCCTCGTAGCGGGAGAACTCCATCGGCTCGCCGAAGCGGACGGTGACCTTGCCGGGGCGCGGAATGCCCTGGCCGCCGGGCTGGAGCTTGTCGGTGCCGATCACGGCGAACGGGACCACCGGGGCGCCGGTCATCAGGGTGAGCCGGGCGATGCCGGTGCGGCCCCGGTACAGACGGCCGTCGGGGGAGCGGGTGCCCTCGGGGTAGATGCCGAAGATCCGGCCCTCCTCCAGCACCCGGCGCCCGGTCATCAGCGCGGCCACGCCGCCGTTCGCGCCGTCCCGGTCCACCGGGATCATGCCGACGCCGGTGAAGAACCAGGCCATCAGCCGGCCCTTGAGCCCCTTGCCGGTGACGTACTCGTCCTTGCCGATGAACACGACCTGCCGCTTGCTGATGACCGGCAGCACGATCGAGTCGATGAAGGTGAGGTGGTTCCCGGCCAGGATCACCGCGCCCTCTCCCGGAATGCGCTCGATGCCCTCCACCTGTGGGCGGAACATCAGGCGCATGACCGGTCCGAGCACTGCCTTGATGAACGCGAAGCGGGACAACGGGTCCTCCGGTGCCGAGGGAGCGATATGAGTCTGTGCAGGTGAGGACATTACTCGCGGCCCCGGTCAGGACGCACGCCGGGTGCGGACGGTTCACCGGGGTCTTACACGCCGTTGACACGGGTTCACCTGCGGAGGGCGCCGGTGACACGCCCGTGGTGGGGGCGCGGCGATGTGACGGACATCGCGCGGAGCCTCCACCGTACGGGTGCCCCCGGACGGGGCGCGGGTGCCGACGGAGTGTCACCTCCCGGCCCGCGCAGGGCACTCCCGGTCCGGTCGGCCCGGTCTGCGCGCGTCACGTCCCGTCGGCCGAGTGTTCGGGCACAGGTCTCCCCTCCGTCACATCCGCACCCCTACGATCGGGCCGCACCGAAGGCCCGACACCAGGAGGATGCTCAGATGGACAGCGCCCAGGGGAACGACCGTACGCAGGGAACGGGACGACGGGCGCTGCTCGGCGCCGCGGTGCTCGGCGCGGGCGGAGCGGTCCTCGGACTGCCCGGCGCGGCCCGCGCGGCCGGGAACGGGACGGCGTCCCACGGCGGACGCCGCCTCAAGGGGCTGCCGGTGCCGACGATCATCGGCCACCGGGGCGCCAGCGGCTACCGCCCCGAACACACCTTCGGCTCCTACGAACTCGCCCTCGACTTCGGCGTGGACATCGTCGAGGCCGGTGACCTCGTCCCCACCAGGGACGGGCATCTGGTCTGCCGCCACGAGCCGGAGATCGGCGGCACCACGGACGTCGCGGACCACAAGGAGTTCGCCGACCGGAAGACCACGAAGACGCTGGACGGGGTCGCCACCACCGGCTGGTTCACCGAGGACTTCACGCTCGCGGAGCTGAGGACGCTCCGCGCGATCGAGCGCATCCCGGCCAACCGCCCGCACAACACGATGTACAACGGCCACTGGGGAATCCCCACCTTCGAGGAGGTGCTCCACTGGCAGGACGAGCAGACCCGCAAGCGCGGCAAGCAGGTCTGGATCTACCCCGAGACCAAGCACCCCACCTACTTCCGCGCGCTCGGCCTCGGCCTGGAGGAGCGGGTGGCGAAGCTGCTCCGGCAGCACGGCAAGGACCGCCGTGACTCGCCGGTCATCCTCCAGTCCTTCGAGCCGACCAGCATCCAGCGCCTGAACCGGCTGGTGGACAACAACCTCGCCGTGCTGCTCGGCGCCGCCGCCAGCCGCCCGTACGACTTCGTCGCCACCGGCGACCCGCGCACCACCGCCGACCTGATCAGCCCCGAGGGCCTGCGGGAGATCGCCGGTTACGCGCAGGGCATCGGCCCGACGCTGGACCTGATCATCCCGCGCAACGCCGACGGCACCCTCGCCAAGCCCTCCACGCTGGTCGCGGACGCGCACCGGGTCGGCCTGGTCCTGCACCCCTACACGATGCGCAACGAGAACCCGTTCCTGCCCGCCGAGTTCCGCAAGGGCACCTCGGCGGACGGCTACGGCGACGCGTTCGGCGCGTTCAAGGCGTACTTCGCCACCGGCATCGACGGCCTGTTCACCGACAACGGCGACACCGCGCTGCGGGCCCGCGCCGAGTACCTGGCCCGCTGACCCACCGGCGGGAGCCCACCGGCCCGCACGCCCGGCAGGCGTGTCAACCGGCCGCCCCCGCCGCACCCCGATCGGGGTGATCCCGCGCCGTCCCGGAACCTTCCGCCGGGGCGGCGCGTCGCTGCGCACATGATCCACGACCTGCCCGCGCTCACCCTGGACCTGCTGGCCGTGCTGCGCCCCGCGCTCACCGCCGAGGCGGCGGCCGAAGCACCCGCCTGCGGCGGCGAGCCCGGCGATCTGGAACAGGCCGTCTGGGTACGCCTGTTGGAACGGCTGCGCGCCGACGGTCCGCCCCGCGATCCGGGACGCTGGGTGCGCCGGGCGGTGCGCGCCGAGGCCCGCTGCCTCCGCCGCGCCCTGCGCCGCCGGAACCCCGACCCGCCCGACCCCGCCGCCGTCCCGCTTCCCCGTACCCCCGGGGGCGACGGCGCGCTGCCGGGCGCGGTGCGCCGACTGCCCGGCCACTGCCCCCGGCTGCTCGGCGCGCTGTTCTCCGTACGGGATCTCACCTACCCGGAGATCGCGGGGGAGTTGGGTATCTCACAGGGGAGTATCGGACCGGAACGCGCCCGATGTCTGGAATGCCTCCGGCGATTGCTCACACCGGAGATTGCGGCCCGCCGGGCGTGGGGATAGGAGTGGGGGACATCGGTGATCAGGTGAGCGGGAGGCGTGCGCATATGGGCATGAGCGTGACCATCGCGGGGGCGGCCGGACAGGACGCGGAGCAGATCTTCAAGCTCCAGTACCTCTGCTTCCAGAGCGAGGCGGCGCTGTACGGGAACTACCGCATCGACCCGCTGGTGCAGACCCTGGAGTCGGTCCGCGAGGAGGTCGCCGCCGACTGCGTGTTCGTCGCCCGGCTCGGGGACGAGGTGGTCGGATCGGTGCGCGGGCGCCTCACCGAGGAGGGCGCCGCCGACATCGGCGGGCTCTGTGTGCACCCCCGCCTCCAGGGCCACGGCATCGGCGCCCGGCTGCTGCGCGCCGCCGAGACCGCGCTCGCCGAGCAGCGCGGCGCCACCCGGTTCCGGCTGCACACCGGCCACCGCAGCGAGCACAGCCTGCGCCTGTACCGGCGCGTCGGCTACGAGGCCGTCGGCCGCTCCACCGGCGCGGACGGCGTGGAGATGATCGTCCTGGAGAAGTCGGCCGGGGTGTACGCCGCCACCGCCTGACGGCCGCGCGGCGGCCCGGCGCTACGCGGTCGCGGTGTCCCGTTCCGCCCGGCGCAGCCAGCGGATCGCGGACAGCGGCAGCAGTACCGGGATGAACACGTAGCCCATGCCGTAGTCGGACCACACGGTCGAGTCGGGGAACGCCGACGGCTCGACCAGGGTCCAGGTGCCGACGATCAGCACGCCCGCCAGCTCGGCGGCGCAGCACACCAGCGCCGCCCGGCGGGCCGTCTCCCCACCGCGCACCAGGGTGTACGTGATGAACGCGTAGACCAGGCCAGCGAGCGCGGACAGCGCGTAGGCGAGCGGGGCCCGGCCGAAGTCGGTGGACATCTCGTACACCGAGCGGGACAGCGCGCCGACCACCATCACGCCGTAGAACCAGACGAGCAGCAGGCCGGGGCCGCTGATCAGCCGGGCCCGCTTCCGCCCGGCCGGTGCGGTCCCGGCCGGTTCTCCCGCGGTCCGTTCCGCCGCGGCCGTTGACGACGTGGTCGCGCCGGTCCTCTCGACGTCCGCCACGTCAGCCTCCCCAGATGTCGTAGAGCCGTACTTCCAGCACGGCGAGGACGATCCCGGCGGCGGCGACCGTCACCGAGCCCCAGCGGGTGCGCTCGCCCAGCGACATGAACCCGGCGGCCGGGACGCAGGCGAAGGAGCCCAGCAGATACGCCACGAAGATCGTCGTGCCCTGCTCCGGCCTCTCCCCGCGCGCCAGCAGCACGATGCCGGTGACCAGCTGCGCCAGCGCCAGCACCGACACCACGGCCATGCCGATGAAGTGCCAGTCCTTGGTGGGCTGGTCCCGGTAGGCGGCCCAGCCGCACCAGGCGGCGAGCAGCAGCGCGGCGACGCCGGTGAGCAGCGTCAGGGCATTGAGCATGCGGTGACCTTAATACGGCCCAAAGGGACCCCCGCCGCCGCCCCCGGCGTACGCCCGCCCCGTGGCCGGGGGAGCGCGCCCGGTCTCGTAGGGTCGGACGCATGACCCTCCACGCCCGCGCCCTCCTGTTCGACAACGACGGCACCCTCGTCTCCTCCCTGGAGTCCGTCGAGCGCTGCTGGACGCGCTGGGCGGGGGAGTACGGAGTGACCGCCGAGCAGTTCGGGCGCATCCGGCTGCACGGCCGGACCGCCGCCGAGATCGTCGCCGACCTGCTGCCCGCCGACCTCGTCCCCGAGGCGGTCGCCCGGATCGAGGAGCTGGAGGTCACGGACGTGGCCGGTGGGGGCGTACGGCTGCTGCCCGGCACCCGTGAGCTGCTGGACGCGCTGCCCGCCGACCGCTGGGCGGTCGTCACCTCCGCCACCCGGCGGCTCGCGGAGGCCCGGCTCGGTGCCGTCGGCATCACCCCCAAGACACTGATCGCCGCCGACGACGTCCGCCGGGGCAAGCCCGACCCCGAGCCCTATCTGCTCGCCGCCCAAACCCTCGGCGTCGATCCCGCGCACTGCGTGGTCTTCGAGGACGCCCCCGCCGGACTCGCGGCGGGCCGCGCGGCCGGGATGACGACCGTGGCCCTCGCCACGACCCACCGAGCCGCCGACCTCGACGCCGACCTCGTCGTCCCCGACCTCTCCGCCCTGCGGGTACGGGAATCCGGGGCCGGAACCGAGATCACCGTCCGCTCCTGAACCCACCGGTCCGGAGTCCGCGCAGGACAGCCCCCACGGCGACCTCCTCGCCGTCGGGAAGGGTGACCAGAAGGACCCGCGCGTCGGCAAGCCGTTCACCCCGCCCGAGGTGAAGAGGGCCGTCGAGGACACGTGCCGGGGCTTGTTCGTCCCCTCGTTCCGACCGCACCGCGAGGGGGTCGTCTCCCGCGCCGCGAGACGGCCCCCTCGCGCGACCCCGTTGTGCGATCCCGCCGTCCGATGCTGCATGCTGGGCAGTTCAGCAGCACCCCGGCGGTCCCGGAGCCCGGCTCGGGCATCCGCTTTCGAAGGACAGGGAGCCTCGAACGTTATGGAGCGGCGCATGACGAGCACCTTCCCCAACATCTCCATCAGCACGGAGCGGTTGGTGCTGCGCCCCCTCGACGAGGACGACGCGCCCGCGCTCGCCGCGATGATGAACGACGAGCAGGTCGCCGCCTGGACCAGCGTCCCCCAGCCGTACACCGAGGACGCCGCCCGCCACTGGATCGACGGCTACGCCCCCGCCGAACGCGCCTCCGGACGCGGACTGGACCTCGCCGTCACCGAGTTCCTCACCCAGCGCCTGGTCGGCGTCATCCAACTCGGCCGCACCGACTGGCGGATCCGCTCCACCGAGCTGTCGTACATCGTCGCCCCCTGGGCGCGCGGCGAGGGATACGCCTCCGAGGCCGCCCTCGCCGCCGCCCAATGGCTTTTCCACGACCAGAGGTTCGAGCGCATCGAGCTGCGCACCGCCGCCGACAACACCGCCTCCCAGCAGGTCGCGCAGAAGATCGGCTGCATCAGCGAGGGCGTGCTGCGCAACGCCTGCATAGTGCACGTCCGCACCGAGGACGGCACCTGGACCGACCAGCGCACCGACTTCATCGTCTGGAGCCTGCTCCCGGAGGACCTGGAGGGCGCCGACGAACAGCTCGCCGAGACCGGCGGCTTCGGCACGTACTCCGACTGGAACTGAACCACCCGCGCGCCGCCCCCGCCCGGCGAACCGTTCCCGCACAGTGGGGCCCGGCCGCCGGGGCGTACCCCGCCCGGCGCCGCCGCCCCGCCCGTCCGCTACCTTCACCGGGTAACCTCGCGGCACCCGCCCCCGGCGGCACCGCGCCCGAACGCACCTGACGACCAGTGAGAGCGGGAGACTGACGACGATGGCCGACCGGGTCACGGTGATCGGCTGGGACGGCTCGCCGCCCACCGACGCCGCACGTGCCGCGCTCGCCGCCGCCACCCTCGTCGCGGGCGCCGCCCACCACCTGGCGCTCCCCGAGATCCCGCCCGGCGCCGAACGCGTCCGCCTCGGCAGCGTCGCCCTCGCCGCCCGCCGCATCGCCGGACACCGGGGCACCGCCGTCGTCCTCGCCGACGGCGACCCCGGCTTCTTCGGCGTCGTACGCACCCTGCGCGCACCGGAGTTCGGCCTGGAGGTCGAGGTCGTCCCCGCCGTCTCCTCCGTGGCGAGCGCCTTCGCCCGCGCCGGAATGCCCTGGGACGACGCACAGGTGGTCGTCGCCCACCCCCGTACGCTGCGCAGGGCCGTCAACGTGTGCCGCGCCCACACCAAGGTCGCCGTCCTCACCTCGCCCGGCGCCGGACCCGCCGAACTCGGCCTGCTGATGGAGGGCGTGCACCGCACCTTCGTCATCTGCGAGGAACTCGGCACCGACCGCGAACAGGTCTCCGTCGTCACCTCCGACAAGGCTCCTGACCACACCTGGCGCGACCCCAACGTGGTCATCGTCGTCGGCGGTACCCCCGGTGCGGGCGGGGACGGCGGCTGGATCGCCGGGCGCGATCCCGGCGCCGGTCCGCGTGGCTGGGTCCTGCCCGACGAGGAGTACGGCGGCGATCTCGGCGAGGGCGGTGCCGGACACGTCCGCGCGGCCCAGCTCGCACGCCTCGGACCCCGGACCGGGGACCTCCTCTGGGACATCGGCTGCGGCGCCGGTGCCTTCGCCGTCGAGGCCGCCCGCGCCGGTGCCGCCGTCATCGCCGTGGACCGGCTCCCGGCCGCCTGCGCCCGCACCGACGCCGCCGCCCGCCGGTACGGGGTCCAGTTGCAGATCGTGGCGGGCAGCGCCCCGCACGTGCTGGAGAACCTGCCCGAACCCGACGTCGTACGGATCGGCGGCGGGGGAGCGGCCGTCGTCTCCGCCGTGGCCGACCGCCGCCCGCAGCGCATCGTCACCCACGCCGCCACCCGCGACGAGGCCGAACTCGTCGGCCGGGGCCTGACCGAGCACGGGTACCACGTCGAATGCGCCCTGCTCCAGTCCGTCGAACTCGACACCCGCGCCTGGACGGAGACCGAACGGAACGTCGCGTTCCTGCTCAGCGGGGTCCTGCCCGACCGCGCCCCGTGATCGGGTTGTCGTACCGCGCGCGGTAGGCTGGCCGATCGTTGTACCGCAGCTGTGGACCGGAACGTCGTACGCCAATGTCCCTGAAACGCGTTCGCCTTGGGGCGGGCGTGGTACAGCGCAACCCGAGGACGCGCGACGTGGCGCAGTCCACAGCGGAAGTCCCGGATCATGCTGTCGCCGGGGCGGGACGGCCGGGACAATGCCACTGAATGGCTTTGTCGCCTTTTCCGGCGGGTCGTTCGTGCCGCTCGGCACGCACGCTCGTTCTTCACTGTGAGGCGGTCGGTGCGCCGTTCCGGGTGAGCCGGCCGTAGAGAGCACTAACCGATGGGCGAGGGGTACGCATGACCGACACCGGCCAGGGCCCGGAAGAGGGACAGCCGGAGAGCGCAGGCATGGCGGAACCGCCGGGCGCCGGTGCGCACGGCGCGTACGCCTACCTCTCCGAGGCACCCGCCGAGGACGAGGACCTGCTGCTGCCGGGTGCCCAGGGCGCGTGGGGCAACGAGGTGCCGCCGCCCGCTCCCGAACCCGTCGTCGAAGCCGTCCACCAGCCCGGCCCGCACGAGACGGCCGGACGGGACAGTGGCTCCGTGGACCTCAGCGGCGTACGCCTGCCCGATCCGGGGCCGGTCTCCGTGCCGCCGTCGCCCATCCTCTCCACCCCGCACGACGCGACCGCCGCCGCGCAGCAGCCGCCGCGCCGACCGCTGCACCTCGGCCCGCCCATCCCCAACGCCTCCGCCGGTCCGGTCCGCTCCCTCGCGGACCGCGGCCCCGCCGGGGCGCCGGTGCAGCGGCTCCATGCCGTCACGGCGCCCGCCGCGCCCGCCGCCGCGCCGGTGCCCGCGCAGCCGGACGGCTGGGCCGCACCGGTTGCGGAAACGGTTGACCCGGCCGTCCCCGCCTTCCCGGCCTCGTCCCCGGCCTCGTCTCCTTCCCCGTCCTCGGACACCGGTACGGCCGATGTCGCCCAGGCGACACTGACCCGGCTCGCCACCCAGGCCGCCCCCACGCCGCAGGGCGTCCACGGGCACGACGGGATGCAGTCGGTGCACGGGCACGACGGGGTGTACGTCCCGGAGCCCGCGGATGCGGGCGAGGCCGGTACGGGTGAGGCCGGTACGGGTGAGGCCGGTACGGGTGAGGTGCCCGAGCCGCCCGCGTCCGTGGAGCCCGCCGGAGTTGTCGAGCCGGGGCGCGTTGCCGAAGAGGGCGTCGCCGAGCCGGTGGAGGGTGTCGCTCCGGAGGCCGTTGACCCGGAAGCCGTCGCCCCGGAAGCCTTTGCCCCGGAAGCCTTTGCCCCGGAAGCCGTTGGCCCGGTTGCCGAGGCTGTCGTCCCGCAGATCCCCGAAGAGGGCACCCCGGAGCAGCCCGGTGCGGAGGCCGGGGGAGTGCCCGAGGCTGTCGCAGCCCCCGAGGTCACGGAGACCCCCGCGGCTGTCCCGGCCCCGGAGCCCGCTCCGGTCGTGGATGCGGTCGCGGTGCCCGAGGACGTTCCGGTGCCGGAGGAAGTCCCGGTGTCCGAGGCGGAGTTGACGCGGGAGGAGGCGCCGCTCACGGAGGCCGTGCCCGTGCCCGGGGCAGCTCCGATCCACGAGGCCGCCCCGGCCGCCGAGGTTGCCCCGGTTGCCGAAGGCGCTCCGGCCCCCGATGTCCCCCCGGCCTCCGAAGCCGTACGGGTCGAGGCGCAGCCGGAGCCGGTGCTCCCCGAGCCCGTCGCCGCCGAGCCCGTCGGCACTGCGCCCGTCGTAGCCGAAGCCGCCGTACCCGCCGAACCCACCCCCGCCGTGGACCAGGCTCCCGAGGGGGCCCCCGAGCCCCTGCCGACCGCCGCCGACTCCGCCCTGGACGCGCTGCTCGCGGAGGCGGCCGAGCCTGCCGCCGAGGCACCCGACCCCGCCCGGCGGACGGCCGTAGCCGAGCCCGAACCGCTCGCCGCCGAACCCGAGCCCCTTCCCGCCGAGGCACCCGCCCCGGCTCCCGAGCCCGCGCCGGGAGCCGAGACGCTGGCGGTCCACCCCGCCGACACGGCCCCCCGGGCGGCCACCGTCCCCGCCCCGGCCGGTCCGCAGATCCGGGCCGTCCTGCCGGAGGCCCCGGCGCCGCAGGCCCCCGTCCCGGCGGCCGTGGAGCCGGAGCCGTACCCGGAGCCGGTCGGCCCGCTCGCCGACCCCGTGCCGCACGTCGTACCCGATGCGCCGCTCGGCCAGTTCGTGCCGGTCGAGGGACAGGTCCCCACCACCCCGCACCTCGCGCCGACCCCGCCGCAGCCGCTGGTGCTGCCGGTGCTGGACGTACCGGAGCAGGTGCCCACGGTTCCGGCGCCCCGTGACGCCGAGTCGGCGCGGGCCGCGCTCCAGGACGCCGTTCCCGCGCAGAGCGCCGACGACCTGGAGACCAGGGCCGCCGACCAGGAGGACGCCGAGGAGGCCGCGCCCCCGGCGGACGAGGCGCGCCGGTCCACCGGTCCGGCCGCACCCGGCTACGACGACGCCGAGCGCGCCGCCGTGCTGAAGGTCATGCGCGAGCGCCGCGACATCCGCAACGGCTTCCGTGACGACCCGATCCCGCACGAGGTGCTGCTGCGCGTGCTGGAGGCCGCGCACACCGCGCCCTCCGTCGGGCACTCGCAGCCCTGGGACTTCGTCGTCATCCGGTCCGCCGAGACCCGCCGCGCGATGCACGAACTGGCCGTGCGTCAGCGCGACGCGTACGCGAAGTCGCTGCCCAAGGGCCGGGCCAAGCAGTTCAAGGAACTGAAGATCGAGGCCATCCTCGACACCCCGGTCAACATCGTCGTCACCGCCGACCCCACCCGCGGCGGCCGTCACACCCTCGGTCGGCACACCCAGCCGCAGATGGCGCCGTACTCCTCCGCGCTCGCCGTGGAGAACCTGTGGCTCGCCGCGCGTGCCGAAGGACTCGGTGTCGGCTGGGTCAGCTTCTTCGACGAGCGGGAGATGGTCCGCGCGCTCGGCCTGCCCGAGCACCTGGAGGTCGTGGCGTACCTGTGCGTCGGGTACGTGGACGAGTTCCCGGAGGAGCCCGAGCTGATGCAGGCCGGGTGGTCCAAGCGCCGTCCGCTGTCCTGGGTCGTGCACGAGGAGACGTACGGCCGTCGCGCCCTGCCCGGGGAGGAGCCCCACGACCTGCTCGCCGAGACCGTCGCGCAGATCCGCCCGCTGGACGCCAAGGCGCTTGGGGAGGCGTGGGAGCGGCAGAAGCGGATGACCAAACCGGCCGGTGCGCTCGGCATGCTGGAGATCATCTCCGCGCAGCTCGCCGGGCTGTCCCGGCAGTGCCCGCCGCCCATCCCGGAGCCCGCGGCCGTCGCCGTGTTCGCCGGTGACCACGGGGTGCACGCCCAGGGTGTCACCCCCTGGCCGCAGGAGGTCACTGCGCAGATGGTGGCCAACTTCCTCGGCGGGGGAGCGGTCTGCAACGCGTTCGCCGCGCAGGTCGGCGCCGAGGTGTGCGTCGTGGACGTCGGCGTCGCCGCCGAACTGCCGTCCACGCCCGGCCTGTTGCCCCGCAAGATCCGGGGCGGCACCTCCGACATGACGACCGGGCCCGCGATGACCCGCGAGGAGGCCAAGGCCGCCGTCGAGGTCGGCATCGAGACCGCCCGCGACCTCGTGGCGGCGGGCAACAAGGCGCTGCTCACCGGTGAGATGGGCATCGCCAACACCACCGCCTCCGCCGCGCTGATCTCCGTCTTCACCGGCGCCGACCCCGCCGAGGTCACCGGCCGGGGCACCGGCATCAACGACGAGACGCTGGCCCGCAAGACGGAGGTGGTCCGCCGCGCCCTCGACGTCCACCGGCCCGACCCGGCCGACCCGCTCGGCGTCCTCGCCGCCGTCGGCGGTTTCGAGCACGCGGCCCTGGTCGGCCTGCTGCTCGGCGGCGCGTCCCTGCGTACGCCGGTCATCCTCGACGGTGTCAGCGCGGGAGCCGCGGCCCTCGTCGCCCGTGCCATCGCCCCCGAGGTCCTGGCCGCCTGCATCGCCGGACACCGCAGCGCCGAGCCCGGTCACGTCGCCGCCCTCAACAAGCTCGGTCTCCGCCCCCTCGTGGACCTCGATCTCCGCCTCGGCGAAGGCACCGGCGCCCTCCTCGCCCTGCCCCTGGTCCAGAGCACGGCCCGCGCGATGCACGAGGTGGCGACCTTCGACTCGGCGGGAGTCACGGAGAAGTAGCACCAACCGGCCCGTACCGACTGCTACTTGACGGTCCCGCACCCGACGGGCGCGGGACCGTCACCCGTCGCCCGCCCCCGCGAGGAGCCTTCGGATGTCCCGGTCCCCCCGCTCCGGCGACACCCCCGCCCCCAGGCTCATCCTCCTCTGCGGACTCCCCGGCTCCGGGAAGACCACCCTCGCCCGGCGCCTGGCGGCCGAGATCCCGGCGGTACGGCTCTGCCCCGACGAGTGGCTGACGGACCTCGGTACCGACCTGTTCGACGCACCGGCCCGCGACCGGCTGGAACGGCGCCTCTGGGGCCACGCCCAGGATCTGCTGCGGCTGGGGCAGACCGTCATCTTGGAGTTCGGTTTCTGGGCGCGTGCCGAACGCGACGAGAAGCGCCGGGCCGCCCGCGCCCTCGGCGTCCCTGTGGAACTCCGCCATCTCCCCGTCCCCCTGCAGGAGTTGGCCAGCCGCCTGGAGGCCCGCCGCCGGGCGGGGACGCCGAGAACCGCCCCGGTCGGGCGCGCGCAGCTCGCGGACTATGCGCGCTCCTTCCAGCCCCCCGGCCCCACCGAACTCGCCCTCTACGACCCACCGCCCCCGGACCGGAACGGCTGACCGAGGACCGCGCGCAAGGGCACGCCTAACGGTCACCCACCCGGAGGCGGACAGCGCCCCCACGCCGGGCACCGCTTACCGGCCCCCCGGACCACCAGGGTTTCCGGCCCCTGGAACCCCTTCGCGTCCCCCCATCCGGACACCCACCCGCCCCCACCTCCCCCGTAACCTAAAATCCGCACGTCAGGACCATCGCCCCGCCCGAGAGGAGCCGTCATGGCCGAACCCCCCGCCTACCCCGTGGGCCTGCGCCTCTCGGGACGCCGCGTCGTCGTGCTGGGCGCCGGACAGGTGGCCCAGCGCAGGCTGCCCGCGCTGATCGCGGCCGGGGCGGACATCCTGCTGGTCTCGCCGCGGGCGACGCCCTCCGTGGAGGCGATGGCGGACGCGGGCGAGGTGACCTGGGAGCGCCGCCCGTACGCCGAGGGCGACCTCACCGACGCGTGGTACGCCCTCATCGCCACCGACGACCCGGCCGCCAACACCGCCGCCTCCGCCGAGGCCGAACAGCGTCGCGTGTGGTGCGTCCGCGCCGACGACGCCGACCGAGCGACCGCGTGGACCCCCGCCACCGGCACCAGCGCGGGCGTCACGGTCGCCGTCCTCACCACCGACGCGCGCGGCCGGGACCCCCGGCACACCGCCGCCATCCGGGACGCGGTCGTCGCGGGCCTGCGCGACGGCACCCTGGTCGCCCCGCACCACCGCACCCGTACCCCCGGTGTCGCCCTGGTCGGCGGTGGCCCCGGCGACCCGGACCTGATCACCGTGCGCGGCCGCCGCCTGCTCGCGGAGGCCGACGTGGTGATAGCCGACCGCCTGGGCCCGCGCGACCTCCTCGCCGAACTCCCCCCGCACGTCGAGGTCATCGACGCCGCGAAGATCCCCTACGGCCGCTACATGGCCCAGGAGGCGATCAACAACGCCCTGATCGAGCACGCCAAGCAGGGCAAGTCCGTCGTACGCCTCAAGGGCGGCGACCCGTTCGTCTTCGGCCGGGGCATGGAGGAGATGCGGGCGCTCGCGGAGGCCGGCATCCCCTGCACGGTCGTCCCCGGTATCTCCAGCTCGATCTCGGTACCGGGCGCGGCCGGAATCCCGGTCACCCACCGGGGCGTGGCCCACGAGTTCACCGTGGTCAGCGGCCATGTCGCCCCCGACGACGCCCGCTCGCTCATCGACTGGCCCTCGCTGGCCGGACTCAGCGGCACCCTGGTCGTCCTGATGGGCGTGGACAAGATCGGGAAGATCGCGGACACCCTCGTCGCGCACGGCAGGCCGCCCGAGACCCCGGTCGCCTTCGTGCAGGAGGGCACGACCGCCGCGCAGCGCCGGGTGGACGCCACCCTCGCCACGGCCGCCGACACCGCCCGCGAGCAGGACGTACGGCCCCCGGCGGTCATCGTGATCGGCCCGGTGGTCACCGTGGGCCCGGACCCGGCGGCCCCACCCGCACCCCGAGCACCCCCCCCCCCCCCCCCAAAACCGCCCCCCCCCCACG
>NZ_JAHRXF010000023.1 GCF_019104725.1 Streptomyces corallincola
CTCCCCCCACCCCGGAAACCCGAGCCCACCCGCACCACCGCCCCCATCCCCGTACCGGAACCCCTCACCTGGCGTGAGGTCCTGCGCCGGGGGCGGCATCGCAGACCGCGCCCGCGCAAGGTGGTTCTGGTGCTCGGCGGGATCGCCCTGGTCGTCGGGCTGCTGAGCATGTTCCGGATCGCACCGGAGTCAGGGGTGGGCGTCCCCGGCACGGCGGAGGCGGAGCCCCGTCACAGCGCCGCGCCCACGGCGACGGAACGGACGCACCCCACGTCCGGTACCTCGGGCACCGGAACCGGCACCGGAACGGACACGGGCACACGGCCGGAAGCGAACGGCACCACCCCCACAACCGCCCCCGCCGAAAACGGAACCGAACTCGGACCCGGACCCGACGAAGCGGGCTCAGTCGCGGACCGCACCGGAGCGGCAGGGTCGGCCCGCCTCCCCTCGGCCACCACCCCGCCCCCCGCACGGGACACGGCCCCGACGA
Organism: Streptomyces corallincola; assembly: GCF_019104725.1. GTDB lineage: Bacteria > Actinomycetota > Actinomycetes > Streptomycetales > Streptomycetaceae > Streptomyces > Streptomyces corallincola. Next base: position 494 of record NZ_JAHRXF010000023.1, read on the forward strand.
CGCCCGGCCGTACCGGCGACACCCCCGCACCCCCGCACTCCACCACCACCCCCGGCAACGGAAACGGCAACGCCCCCACCCCACCGCCCGCCACGACCCGCCCCGAGCCCCCTCAGCCCACCCGGACACCCCCCGCACCACCCCGGCCGCCGACCCCCAGCACACCCCCGTCCAAGCCGGAGGGTGTCTGCATCCCGGTCGTCAACCTGTGCGTGGGCCTCGACCTGCCGGGCTCCCTGGGCGACTGACCCATCAGCCGGGGCCACACAGCGCGCGACAGCGAACGGAGCACACCCCCGCGCTCATCCCCGCACCGGTCAACCCGCCCGTCCCGGACGGAACTGCTAGGGACGTCTCAGCCCCCCGGGCGCCCGTCCCTGCGTCCCAGCAACCACGGCTCCACCAGCCCCAGCCCACGCACCGGCCGCTGCCAGGTGGGGCGGAGGGCGAAGCGGTACGACGGGGGTTCCTCGCCCTGCTTCTCTGCGGCGGCGACCGCCTCCGCCGCGTCGGCCTCGGAGGCGGGGGCCTCGCGGGTGCGCATGAGTTCCTCCGCGAAGGCGCTGTCCACGAGGACGGCGTCGCGGGGGGCTATGGAGGTCAGCCGGGAGGCGAGGTTGACGGTCGTGCCGAACACGTCGCCCATCCGGGTGGTGACCGTGCCGAAGGCCATGCCGACACGCAGCTCGGGCATCGTCTCGTCGTTGGCGAGGGTCTCCACCAGCAGCAGCGCGATGTCGGCGGCGACGCCCGCGTCGTCGGCGGCGTAGAGGACCTCGTCGCCGAGGGTCTTGATGAGCCGTCCGCCGCGCGCGGCGACGAGGTCGGCGGCGGTGGTCTCGAACGCCTCGACCAGCTCGCCGAGTTCCTCCTCCTCCATCCGCCGGGTGAGCCGGGTGAACCCGACGAGGTCGGCGAAGCCGACCGCGAGCCGCCGGTCCACCATCTCCTCGTCGTCGGCGGTCTGCACGACCCGTCCGGCGGACGCGGCGAGCTGGCGACGCCAGACGTAGACGAGGAACTCCTCCAGCTCCGGCAGGAGCAGTTCGACGATCGGGTACGTGACCTCGGTACGGGTCATCCCCGGCTCGGGCGGGTCGGTCAGCCCCTCCAGGAAGGAATCGATCTGCCACTCCGCCAGCCGGGCGGTGGTCTGCCCGGTGGACCGGGCCACCTGGACGGCCATCGCCTCGCTCAGCAGTCCCGCCTCGACCAGACCGGCCAGCCGCCGCAGCGCGAGCACGTCCGCCTCGGTGAGTGCCTTGGCCTGCCCTATGTCCGCGAAGCCCATCGCCCGCCAGAACCGGGATGCCAGCTCCATCGAGACACCGGCGCTGCGGGCCGCCTGGAACGGGGTGTAGCGGCGTTCGGCGCCCAGGATGAGCTGTTCCAGGCGCAGCGCCAGCGGATCGTCACCGGGGTCGGTGACGGGCGGGTCCACCCGGCCGTCCCGGCCGTCGGCGCCCGCGCCGGAGCCCCTGTCATCGACGCTCAACGCTGCTGCCCTTCCGATCTGCCGCGGCCAGGTCTCGACCGCGGTCAACTCTACGGCAGGTGTGCGCCAGCTCACTCCGCCGGGCTGGGCCGTCCGGCCCACCCTCCACCGCCCCACCGGGGCAGGTCGCGCACGGTACGGACAGGCTCCCCCACCCGGCCCGCCCCCGCACGTCCGCCGCACCCTCGATACGGCCCGTGGCCGCCGCGCACTCACACCGGACACACACCCGGGACACCCGTCACGGCCGTCACGGCCACCATGTCCGTCACGCCCCCGCGTCCCCGGCCGCAGCCCCCGGCCCCGGCCCCGGCCCCCGAGCGCGCACTCACACCCGACGCACACCCACCGGGCCGCCCGGCCGTCCCACTCCTCAAAGAAACCCAAACACCCTCATACCCCTCGCACATGCACCACATCCCCCGCCCCCACCGGCTCCCGTACGCCCTCCGCCGTGGCGATCACCAGCCGCCCGTCCCCGTCCACCGCGAGCGCCTCGCCCACGAGGGTGCGGTCGCCGGGGAGTTCGGCGCGGACCGTGCGGCCGAGGGTGGCGCAGCCCGCCGCGTAGGTCTCCTGGAGGCCGCTGGCGGCGGGGTCGCCGGAGGCGTCGCGCCAGCGCGCGTACCAGTCCGCCAGCGAGCGCAGGACGCCGCGCAGCAGCGGGTCTCGGTCGGTGGTGACGGCGCCCGCGAGGGCGAGGGAACCGGCCTGCGGGACGGGGAGTTCGTCGGCGCGCAGCGAGACGTTGATGCCGACGCCGACGACGACGCCCGCGTCCCCGGCGCGCTCGGCGAGGATGCCACCGGCCTTGCGCTCCTCGCCGCCGACGGTGACGAGGAGGTCGTTGGGCCACTTCAGGGCGGTGTCCACCCCGGCCGCGCGGGACAGACCGGTGGCGACGGCGACGCCGGTGAGCAGCGGGAGCCAGCCCCAGCGGTCCAGGGGCACGCCGTCGGGCCGGAGCAGTACGGAGAAGGCGAGGCCGGAGCGGGGCGGCGCGGTCCAGCGCCGGTCGAGGCGGCCCCGTCCCGCGGTCTGCTCCTCCGCGATCAGCACGGCACCCTCGGCGGCCGTGCCGGACGCGGCGCGGGCGACGAGGTCGGAGTTGGTGGAACCGGTGCGCGGGACGACGTCCAGGGAGGTCCACAGGCCGCCCGCGCGGACCAGCGACCGGCGCAGCGCGGCGGCGTTCAGGGGCGGGCGGTCCAGGTCGGACCAGCGGCTGGGCTCTGCGGCATCGCGGGGAGTCATGCAAGTCACCCTAGGTGTGGGAAAGACCGCACTGCCGACCCCCGCGCACCGCACTAGTCTACGGCTGAGTAACCATCCCCCCTTTTGAGCAGGCAGGGAGCCGCGATCCCGATGTCCGAGCCGGAAGAGATCGACACGCACACGACCGCGGGCAAGCTCGCGGATCTTCAACGCCGTATCCACGCGGCGACGCACGCCGGCTCCGCGCGCGCGGTCGAGAAGCAGCACGCCAAGGGCAAGCTGACGGCCCGCGAGCGGATCGAACTGCTGCTGGACGAGGGCTCGTTCGTGGAGCTGGACGAGTTCGCCCGGCACCGCAGCACCAACTTCGGCCTGGACGCCAACCGCCCGTACGGCGACGGGGTGGTGACCGGCTACGGCACCGTGGACGGCCGCCCGGTGGCCGTGTTCTCGCAGGACTTCACCGTGTTCGGCGGGGCGCTGGGCGAGGTGTACGGGCAGAAGATCGTGAAGGTCATGGACTTCGCGCTGAAGACCGGCTGCCCGGTGATCGGGATCAACGACTCGGGCGGCGCGCGCATCCAGGAGGGGGTGGCCTCGCTGGGGGCGTACGGCGAGATCTTCCGCCGCAACACCCACGCCTCCGGGGTGATCCCGCAGATCAGCCTGGTCGTCGGCCCGTGCGCGGGCGGCGCGGTGTACTCGCCCGCGATCACCGACTTCACGGTGATGGTGGACCAGACCTCGCACATGTTCATCACCGGCCCGGACGTGATCAAGACCGTCACCGGTGAGGACGTGGGCTTCGAGGAACTGGGCGGCGCCCGCACCCACAACACCGCGTCCGGTGTGGCCCATCACATGGCGGGCGACGAGAAGGACGCCGTGGAGTACGTCAAGCAGCTGCTGTCGTACCTGCCGTCCAACAACCTGTCCGAGCCGCCGGTGTTCGCGGAGGAGGCGGATCTCGCCGTCACCGACGAGGACCGCGAGCTGGACACCCTGGTCCCGGACAGCGCGAACCAGCCGTACGACATGCACACGGTGCTCGAACACGTCCTGGACGACGGGGAGTTCTTCGAGACGCAGGCGCTGTTCGCGCCGAACATCGTCACCGGTTTCGGCCGGGTCGAGGGGCGCCCGGTGGGCATCGTCGCCAACCAGCCGATGCAGTTCGCGGGCTGTCTGGACATCACCGCGAGCGAGAAGGCGGCCCGCTTCGTGCGGACCTGCGACGCGTTCAACGTGCCGGTGCTGACCTTCGTGGACGTGCCGGGCTTCCTGCCCGGCGTGGACCAGGAGCACGACGGCATCATCCGGCGCGGCGCCAAGCTGATCTACGCGTACGCGGAGGCGACCGTCCCGCTGATCACCGTCATCACCCGCAAGGCGTTCGGCGGCGCGTACGACGTGATGGGCTCCAAGCACCTGGGCGCCGATCTCAACCTGGCCTGGCCGACCGCGCAGATCGCGGTGATGGGCGCGCAGGGCGCCGTCAACATCCTGCACCGGCGCACCATCGCCGAGGCGGAGGACACCGAGGCCACCCGCGCGCGGCTGATCCAGGAGTACGAGGACGCGCTGCTGAACCCGTACGTGGCGGCCGAACGCGGGTACGTGGACGCGGTGATCATGCCGTCGGACACCCGCTCGCACATCGTGCGGGGGCTGCGCCAGCTCCGTACGAAGCGGGAGTCCCTGCCGCCGAAGAAGCACGGCAACATCCCGCTGTAGGGCCGCCCCCCCGTCCGCCCCGCCGACCCCTGGGAGCGTGCATGAACATCAAGGTCGTACGCGGCAATCCGACCCCGGAGGAGCTGGCCGCCGCGCTCGCGGTGGTCCGGGTGCGCGCCGCCGCGGTTTCGGAGGCGCCGTCCGGCGCGCCGGGGCCGCGTGACGCCTGGTCCGACCCGGCCCGGGTCGCGGCCCGCCGGGTGCCCCCGCCGGGCCCGGTCTCCTGGGCCCGCACCTACTGGCCCGCCTGACCGGCACCCCCGCCCCGCCGAACGCCGGGTTCCGGGTCTGAGTACGCGTACTCAGGCCCCGGGGCCCGGCGTTCGCGCACGCTGGGGGCATGCTCTGGTCGGACCCCGGGGACGAACCCCCGAAGGACATGCGGGAAACCGTCTCGATGCTGCGGCGGCTGGGGCTGGTGATGGCGGTCACGATGGTGCTGGCGATGATCGTGATCGGGCTGCGGTGAGCGCCGGACGACGACCGCGGCCGGGCCCGGACCGGCCGCGCGGTTACGCTGACCGTATGACAGATCACGCGCCCCGTCGGCTGGTGCTCGCCTCCCAATCCCCCGCCCGGCTGGGCCTGCTGCGGCAGGCCGGACTCGCTCCCGAGGTGCTGGTGAGCGGCTTCGACGAGGACTCGGTGACCGCGCCCACCCCGGCCGAGCTGGCGCTCGCGCTGGCCGAGGCGAAGGCGTCGCTGGTGGCGGGGAGGCCGGAGGTGGCCGGTGCCCTGGTGATCGGCTGCGACTCGGTGCTGGACCTGGACGGGCAGGCGCTCGGCAAGCCCGCCGACGCCGAGGAGGCCACCGCCCGCTGGAAGGCGATGCGCGGCCGGGTGGGCCTCCTCAGGACCGGGCACTGCTTGTGGGACACCGCGAGCGGGCGGCAGGTCTCCGCGACCGCGTCCACCGCGGTCCGCTTCGGCGAGCCGACGGACGCGGAGATCGCCGCCTACGTCGCCTCGGGCGAGCCCCTCCACGTGGCGGGCGCGTTCACCCTGGACGGCCGTTCGGCGCCCTTCATCGACGGCATCGACGGCGACCACGGCAATGTGATCGGGCTGAGCCTGCCGCTGCTGCGCCGCCTGCTGGCGGAACTGGGCGTCCCGATCACGGAGTTGTGGGCGCGGGCGGAGTGATCTCGCCGGGCACACTGTCCCGCGGCTCCCGCTCCGTGCCGCTCGCGCCCGGCCCCGGTTCACCCGTCCGGGGGTGCGGCACGCCCGGCGCCGTACCGGGTTCGCGGTCGTAGGTGACCAGGAGCAGCACCAGCAGCGCCAGCACGGCCAGCATGAACAGGAACGGCCGCGGGCCGATCAGGGCCAGGCAGACGGCGCCCAGCAGCGCGTGCACCACGGCCGCGCTGACCAGCAGGACACGCCCGACCCCGGCCGGGGCCCGGCCGCGCACCGCGACCAGCAGGGTGACCAGGGCGCACAGCACGAAGTAGAGCCCGAACAGCAGGCCGCCGAGCTTCGACGACAGCGACATGACGTGCGGGTCCAGCCCCGCCAGGGACATCCGCTGGCGGCCGACCACCACTCCGAGGAACCAGTTGAGCCAGGCGATAGCGAACGCCTCGGCGAGCAGTACGGCCGTCAGCACCCACGCCAGCGGTCTGCGCAGCACCGGCCCCCACCCACTTTCTCCCACAGCCCCGTCCGGAGCTGCTGTTACCCGTAGTACGTCCTGTCACCGCGCACGCTACTAACGGGTAAACCCGGGGACAAGAGTTCGGGCACCGGCAAAGAATCATTGGGCCATTCGTAGGGACTCCACAAAGAAACCGAGTGGGCCGCAGCACGCCTTCACAGAGACCTTGGCCACATGACGGGGCTAGGGTTTCCCGGTGGGCTCCTGCGTACCGGGCCGGGACATGGGATTTCACGGACGAGTGAGCCTCGCGTCACGCTCCGTGTGGGCAAGCTCACCACCGGGGACGGGTCGAAGTGCCGTGTCGGCAGTCCCTAAACTCGGCTTGTTTCAAGGAGGGAGCCTCAATCGTGCGCAAGGTGCTCATCGCCAACCGTGGCGAAATCGCTGTCCGCGTGGCCCGTGCCTGCCGGGACGCCGGTATCGACAGCGTGGCCGTCTACGCCGAGCCGGACCGGGACGCTCTGCATGTCCGCGTCGCGGATGAGGCGTTCGCGCTGGGCGGTGACACTCCGGCCACCAGTTACCTGGACTTCGACAAGGTCCTGAACGCCGCCCGCGAGTCCGGCGCGGACGCCGTCCACCCCGGATACGGCTTCCTCTCGGAGAACGCGGAGTTCGCGCAGGCCGTGCTGGACGCGGGTCTGGTCTGGATCGGTCCGCCCCCGCACGCCATCCGGGACCTGGGCGACAAGGTGGCCGCGCGGCACATCGCGCAGCGCGCCGGTGCCCCGCTGGTGGCCGGTACCCCGGACCCGGTCTCGGGCTCCGACGAGGTCGTGGCCTTCGCCGAGGAGCACGGCCTGCCCATCGCCATCAAGGCGGCGTTCGGCGGCGGCGGACGCGGCCTGAAGGTCGCCCGCACCCTCGAAGAGGTCCCCGAGCTGTACGACTCGGCGGTCCGCGAGGCGGTCGCCGCCTTCGGCCGGGGCGAGTGCTTCGTCGAGCGCTACCTCGACCGCCCCCGGCACGTGGAGACCCAGTGCCTGGCCGACAAGCACGGCAACGTGGTCGTCGTCTCCACCCGTGACTGCTCGCTCCAGCGCCGCCACCAGAAGCTGGTGGAGGAGGCCCCGGCGCCGTTCCTCTCCGAGGAGCAGCGCGCGGAGCTGTACCGCGCCTCCAAGGCGATCCTGAAGGAGGCCGGTTACGAGGGCGCGGGCACCTGCGAGTTCCTGGTCGGCCAGGACGGCACCATCTCCTTCCTGGAGGTGAACACCCGCCTCCAGGTGGAGCACCCGGTCACCGAGGAGGTCGCCGGGATCGACCTCGTCCGCGAGATGTTCCGTATCGCGGACGGCGAGGAACTGGGCTACGGCGACCCCGAGCTGCGCGGGCACTCCTTCGAGTTCCGCATCAACGGCGAGGACCCGGGCCGCGGCTTCCTCCCGGCGCCCGGCACGGTCACCCGTTTCGACCCGCCCACCGGCCCCGGTGTCCGGCTGGACGCGGGCGTGGAGGCGGGCTCGGTCATCGGCCCCGCCTGGGACTCCCTGCTGGCCAAGCTGATCGTCACCGGCCGCACCCGCAAGGAGGCGCTGGAGCGGGCGGCCCGCGCGCTGGACGAGTTCCAGGTCGAGGGCATGGCGACGGCGATCCCGTTCCACCGGGTGGTCGTGCGGGACCCGGCGTTCGCGCCGGAACTGACCGGCTCCGCCGACCCGTTCACGGTCCACACCCGCTGGATCGAGACCGGCTTCGTCAACGAGATCAAGCCCTTCACCGCGCCCGCCGACGCCGAGGCGGACGAGGAGACGGGCCGGGAGACGGTCGTCGTCGAGGTCGGCGGCAAGCGTCTTGAGGTCTCCCTGCCGTCCTCGCTGGGCATGTCGCTGGCCCGTACCGGTCTCGCCGCCGGTGCCAAGACCAAGCGCCGCGCCGCGAAGAAGTCCGGCCCGGTGGCCTCCGGAGACACCCTCACGTCCCCGATGCAGGGCACCATCGTGAAGGTGGCCGTGGAGGAGGGCCAGCAGGTCCAGGAGGGCGATCTGGTCGTCGTCCTGGAGGCCATGAAGATGGAGCAGCCTCTCAACGCCCACAAGGCGGGCACCGTCAAGGGCCTCACCTTCGAGGTCGGCGCGTCGGTGACGTCCGGCGCGGCGATCTGCGAGATCCAGGACTGAGGCAGCGGGCCCCGGCCCGCACGTTTCGACGACGCCCGGCGCGGACTTCGGTCCCGCCGGGCGTTTCGTCGTACGGAGCGGCCGTACGTGGCTGTCGTACGGGGAGGTCGCGCGGGGCGGCCGTACGGGCGCGGTACGCGGGCCCCAGGTGGCCGGGGCCGTACGCCCGCCGTACGGCCCCGCGGAGCCCGTGCCGCCCGGCGTGCGCCGCTATCTGCGGCGCAGGTCCGCCACGCGGCTCCGCTCCCGTTCCCGTTCCGCCGGGCCCGGCTGCTGCTGGTCGCCCAGCATGCCGCGCAGGCCGCCGGTGGCTTGGCGGCGGGGTCCGGGCACCGCGCGGCGGCGCGGTGTGGACCCCTGCTCACCCCCCGGAGCCCCGTTCGCCCCGGCCACGGCGATCTGCACCCCCTGGTCCGCGAGGGCCTGCAACTCGGTGGCGGCGCGCTCGTCGTGGGCGGGCGGGTCGTCGGTGACCAGCCGGGTGATGAGGTCGGTGGCCACCGTCTGGAACATGGTGTCGGTGCCCAGCTTGGTGTGGTCGGCGAGGACCACGACCTCGGCGGCGGCCTGCACCAGCGCCCGGTCCACGGAGGCCGAGAGCATGTTGGAGGTGGACAGCCCGCGCTCGGCGGTCAGTCCGCTCCCGGAGAGGAACGCCTTGGACACCCGCAGCCCCTGGAGGGACTGTTCGGCCCCGGAGCCCACCAGGGCGTAGTTGGAGCCGCGCAGGGTGCCGCCGGTCATGACGACCTCGACGCGGTTGGCATGGGCCAACGCCTGGGCGACCAGGAGGGAGTTGGTGACGACGGTGAGGCCGGGGACACGGGCGAGCCGACGGGCCAGCTCCTGCGTGGTCGTCCCCGCACCGACGACGATGGCCTCGCCCTCCTCGACGAGTCCCGCGGCGAGGTCGGCGATGGCCGTCTTCTCCGCGGTGGCGAGATGCGATTTCTGCGGAAAGCCGGACTCTCGCGTGAATCCACCCGGCAATACCGCACCGCCGTGCCGGCGGTCGAGGAGTCCTTCTGCCTCCAGTGCGCGCACGTCCCGCCGTACGGTCACTTCGGAGGTCTGGACGACGCGGGCGAGTTCCCGGAGCGACACCGCTCCGTTGGCTCGCACCATTTCGAGGATCAATTGACGACGTTCTGCAGCGAACACGAAACTGACAGTAACGCCAACGACCGTCTGCTTTCAGCAGTTTGCGCCGAATAGCAGAAGTTGTTCGCAGGGCATGGCGGGAGGTGGTATAGGGCCTACCCGTCCCGCCTATGCCGTACGCATGCTCGACAACGCGCCGTGACCAGCGGGAAGTCGGCGGCCGGGTCAGAAGTCGGCGCCGGCCTTGGGGGTCTGCAACTGGCGGGCGACTTCCGCGATCGACCCGGAGAGCGAGGGATAGACCGTGAAAGCGTTGGCGATCTGTTCAACCGTCAAATTGTTGTCCACGGCGATCGAGATCGGATGGATCAGTTCCGAGGCGCGCGGCGCGACCACCACACCGCCGACCACGATGCCCGTGCCGGGGCGGGCGAACAGCTTCACGAAGCCGTCCCGGATGCCCTGCATCTTGGCGCGCGGGTTGCGCAGCAGCGGCAGCTTCACCACGCGGGCGTCGATCCTCCCCGCGTCCACGTCCGCCTGGGTGGTGCCGACGGTGGCGATCTCCGGGTCGGTGAAGACGTTGGAGGAGACCGTCCTCAGGTTCAGCGGGGCCACCGCGTCGCCCAGGAAGTGGTACATGGCGATACGGCCCTGCATGGCCGCCACCGAGGCGAGCGCGAAGACACCGGTCACGTCACCGGCCGCGTAGACACCGGGGGCGGTGGTGCGGGAGACCTTGTCCGTCCAGATGTGCCCGGAGTCGCGGACCTTGACGCCCGCCTCCTCCAGACCGAGACCCGCGCTGTTGGGGATGGCGCCGACCGCCATCAGGCAGTGCGTGCCGGAGATGACCCGGCCGTCCGCGAGCGTGACCTCGACCCGGTCCCCGACCCGCTTGGCGGACTGGGCGCGGGAGCGTGCCATCACGTTCATGCCCCGGCGCCGGAACACGTCCTCCAGCACCTCGGCGGCGTCCGGGTCCTCGCCCGGCAGCACCCGGTCGCGGGAGGAGACGAGGGTGACCTCGGAACCGAGCGCCTGGTACGCACCCGCGAACTCGGCACCGGTCACGCCGGAACCGACCACGATCAGTTCCCTGGGCAGCTCGTCCAGGTCGTACACCTGGGTCCAGTTCAGGATGCGCTCGCCGTCGGGCTGCGCGTCGGGCAGCTCGCGCGGATGACCGCCGGTGGCCAGGAGTACGGCGTCGGCGGTGAGCGTCTCCTCGGTACCGTCGGCGGCGGTCACCACGACCTTCCGGGACCCGTCCAGCGCCTGCATCCCGTCCAGCCGGCCCCGGCCGCGCAGCACCCGCGCCCCGGCCCGCGTGACGGACGCGGCGATGTCGTGCGACTGCGCGAGCGCCAGCCGCTTCACCCGCCGGTTCACCTTGCCCAGATCCACCCCGACCACCCGCGCGGCCTGCTCCATCGGGGGGGTGTCGTCGGCCACGATGATGCCCAGCTCCTCGTAGGAGGAGTCGAACGTCGTCATCACCTCGGCCGTGGCGATCAGCGTCTTCGACGGCACGCAGTCGGTCAGCACCGACGCGCCGCCCAGACCGTCGCAGTCCACGACGGTCACCTCCGCCCCGAGCTGCGCGGCCACCAGCGCCGCTTCGTATCCGCCGGGTCCGCCACCGATGATCACGATCCGAGTCACGCCCCCCATTCTCCCGCACCCCACCCCATGCCCGTGCCGGGGGGCAGATCCCCCGCGACGAGAGGCCGCATCGGGGCCCGAAGCCCGGCGGCCGGAAGCCGCTTCAGAGGCGCGGAGACCGGCGGCGGGAAGCCGCCTCAGGGGCGCGGGGAACTGCGCGACAAGCCACAACGCACCCGCGGGGACCCCCGAAACCCGGGCCACCCCCAAGGGGCGCGGGGAACTGCGCGAGAACCCCGACGGCCCCGCACCCGAAAACACACCCAAGCCACCCCTCAGGGGTGCGGGGAACTGCGCGAACCACCACGCCGATCCCGCACCCGACACACAACCCCAGGCACAGAAAGGGGCGCGGGGAACGGCGCGACAAGCCACAACGCACGCGCACGCGCACCCGCACCCGCACCCGCACCCGCACCCACCACCCCCGTTCCCCACCACCCCCGGGAAGACAACGATCACATTCCCGTCCCCCCAGGGGTCTACGCGCGTAAACGAACACCCGCTACCCTCAACCCGTGAACGCATCTCTTCTTCCGGACGACACCCAGGCGGACCCGTACACGGCCGCCCACACCGCCGCGACCCGCCTGCGCGAACTGACCGGCGCGGACACCCACGACGTCGCCCTCGTCATGGGCTCCGGCTGGGCCCCGGCCGTGGACGCCCTCGGCACCCCCGACGCCGAGTTCCCGGTCACCGAGCTCCCCGGCTTCCCGCCCCCCGCCGTACAGGGCCACGGCGGCAAGATCCGCTCGTACGCCACGGGCGACAAGCGGGCGCTGGTCTTCCTCGGCCGTACCCACTACTACGAGGGCCGGGGCGTCGCGGCCGTCGCGCACGGCGTCCGCACCGCCGTGGCCGCGGGCTGCCGGACCATCGTGCTCACCAACGGCTGCGGCGGCCTGCGCGAGGGCATGCGCCCCGGCCAGCCGGTGCTGATCGCGGACCACATCAACCTCACCGCGACCTCCCCGATCGTCGGCGCGAACTTCGTGGACCTGACGGACCTGTACTCCCCGCGCCTGCGCGCGCTGTGCAAGGAGATCGACCCGAGCCTGGAGGAAGGCGTCTACGCGCAGTTCCCCGGCCCGCACTACGAGACCCCGGCCGAGATCCGCATGGCCCGCACGATCGGCGCCGACCTGGTCGGCATGTCCACCGTGCTGGAGGCCATCGCCGCGCGCGAGGCGGGCGCCGAGGTGCTGGGCATCTCCCTGGTGACCAACCTCGCCGCCGGTATGACCGGTGAGCCGCTCAACCACGAGGAGGTCCTCCAGGCGGGCCGCGACTCGGCGGCGCACATGGGCGAGCTGCTCACGCAGGTGCTGGGCAAGCTGTAGGAAACGCCGGTCGGCGGACCGTACGGAGTCGGCAGACATCAGGAGAGGTTGAACCCAAGGTGCACGACGATCTCATGGCCAAGGCCACCGCATGGCTCGCGGAGGACCCCGACCCGGAGACCCGCGAGGAACTGGCCAAGCTGATCGAGGCGGGTGACACCGAGGAGCTGACCGCCCGGTTCGCCGGGACGCTCCAGTTCGGCACGGCGGGCCTGCGCGGAGAGCTGGGCGCGGGCCCGATGCGGATGAACCGCTCGGTGGTGATCCGCGCGGCGGCCGGTCTCGCGGCCTACCTGAAGCAGCAGGGCCACGGGGACGGCCTCGTCGTCGTCGGCTACGACGCCCGGCACAAGTCGGCCGACTTCGCGCGGGACACGGCCGCCGTGATGACCGGCGCGGGCCTGCGGGCCGCCGTACTCCCCCGTCCGCTCCCGACGCCGGTGCTCGCGTTCGCCATCCGGCACCTGGGCGCGGTCGCGGGCGTGGAGGTCACCGCCAGCCACAACCCGCCGCGCGACAACGGCTACAAGGTGTACCTGGGCGACGGCTCCCAGATCGTGCCGCCCGCCGACGCGGGCATCGCCGCCGGGATCGACGCGATCGCCTCCCTGGACGACGTACCCCGCCCGGAGAGCGGCTGGGAGATCCTGGACGACGCGGTGCTGGACGCGTATCTGGCCCGTACGGACGAGGTGCTGGCCCCGGACTCCCCGCGTACCGCGCGCACGGTCTACACGGCGATGCACGGCGTCGGCAAGGACGTCCTGCTGGCCGCGTTCGCCCGCGCCGGGTTCCCGGAACCGGTCCTGGTGACCGAGCAGGCCGAGCCCGACCCGGACTTCCCCACCGTCGCCTTCCCCAACCCGGAGGAGCCGGGCGCGATGGACCTGGCCTTCGCCACGGCCCGCACCGCCGACCCGGACCTGATCATCGCCAACGACCCCGACGCCGACCGCTGCGCCGCGGCCGTGAAGGACGGTGCCGACTGGCGCATGCTGCGCGGCGACGAGGTCGGCTCCCTGCTCGCGGCCCACCTGGTCCGCCGGGGCGTCCGGGGCACCTTCGCGGAGTCGATCGTCTCCTCGTCCCTGCTCGGCCGCATCGCGGAGGCGGCGGGCCTGCGCCACGAGGAGACCCTCACCGGCTTCAAGTGGATCGCCCGCGCCGAGGGCCTGCGCTACGGCTACGAGGAAGCCCTCGGCTACTGCGTCGATCCGGACGGCGTCCGCGACAAGGACGGCATCACCGCGGCCCTCCTGATCACGGAGCTGGCCTCCGAACTGAAGCGGGAAGGCCGCACGCTCCTGGACCTGCTGGACGACCTGGCCCTGGAGCACGGCCTCCACGCCACGGACCAGCTCTCGGTCCGCGTGGACGACCTGTCGATCATCACGGACGCCATGACCCGCCTCCGCGACCACCCCCCGACCGAGCTGGCCGGCCTCCCCATCACCCACGCGGAGGACCTGACCAAGGGCACCGACTCCCTCCCCCCCACGGACGGCCTCCGCTACACCCTCACCGGCGCCCGCGTCATCGCCCGCCCCAGCGGCACGGAACCCAAGCTGAAGTGCTACCTGGAGGTGGTGGTGCCGGTGGAGAACCGGGAAACCATCGCAGCGGCCCGAGCGAAGGCGACGGAGCTGCTGACGGCCCTGAAGCGCGACTTCGCGAGGGCAGCGGGTCTCTGAACGAGCCGGCGGGCGGCCTCGGGGCCACGAGCCCCGAGGCCCCGACCCCAAGGCCCCGTCTCCGAGACCCCGAGCCCGGGAGGATGACGGGTAGGATTGGTGGCATGAGTGAGCCCACCGGCAAATACTCGATCACCATGCCCCGCGACATCGCGGAGGCCGCGAAAGCGCGCGGCGGCGCCTCCGGCCTGTCCGCCTACGTGGCCGCGGCGGTCGCCCGCCAGATCGAGCGGGACAACCTGAACGAACTCATCCAGGTCGCCGAGGCCGAACACGGTCCCGTCACGGACGAGGAGATCCAGACGCTCCGCGATCAGCTCCACCAGGCACGCCGCGACCAGGCGCGGGGCGGAGCGAACGCCGCGTGACCCGCTCACCCGCCGTCCCGGGCGGCACTCTGGTCCTGGACAGCGAAGGGCTCGCCAAGGCCGTCCTGCGCGACCGTACGGTGACCGGCTGGCTCGCCCTGGCCCGCGCCGACGACCTGCGGGTGGTCACCTCGGCGGCCACCCTCGTCGAAGTGGTCCACCCTCGGATCAACCGTCCGGCCCTGGAATGGACGCTCTCCCGCCTCGTCGTGGAACCGGTCACCGAGCCCGTCGCCCGCCACGCCGCCGCACTCCTCGCCGACGCCGGCCTCCACGGCCACAAGTACGCCATCGACGCCATACTCGGCGCCACCGCACTGTCCGCCCCTGGCCCCGTCACCCTCCTGACCTCCGACCCCGAGGACCTGATGGTCCTGTGCGACGGCCGGGTCACCGTGATCAAGGTCTGACGCCGCTACCGCTGCTCCTTGGTGATCTCGTACCGCACGCCCCCGTGTTCGGCGCCCTCGACCATCGCCATGTCTGGCGGGGTCGGGAGGGTACGGGCCAGGGTCATGCCGAGTTTCTTCATCACGTTCTGCGAGCCGAGGTTCAGGAACATCGTCTCGGCCCAGACCATGCGCACCCCGAGCTCGGTGAACGCCTTGTCCAGCAACGCCCGCGAGCCCTCGGTGGCGTACCCCTTGCCCCAGGCGGCCTGCCGCAGCCGATAACCGAGTTCGACCTCGTCCAGCGGACCTTCCGCCTCGGGACGCAGAATGAACCAACCGATGAACGCCCCGCCGTCCTTCTCCTGCGCGGCGAACAGCCCGAGATCGCCACCCCACTTCTCGTACCCGGCAAGGATGTTCGGCAAATACCGCTCACGGACGATCTCCGGCTCGGTCGGAACACCACCGCTCAGGTACCGCATCACCGCCGGATCACTGTCCAGCTCGATCAGCAACTCCGCGTCATCGGCGGTGAACCGCCGCAGCACCAGTCGCTCGGTCTCCAGATAAGTGTCCACGCCCGGATCATCCCCGACACGGCCCGAACACCCCAGCGATTTTCTCCGTTCAGGGAGCGTCGAGTACTGCTTCCGGGATGTACGGCGTGAGCGT
This sequence comes from Streptomyces corallincola, assembly GCF_019104725.1. Taxonomy (GTDB): domain Bacteria; phylum Actinomycetota; class Actinomycetes; order Streptomycetales; family Streptomycetaceae; genus Streptomyces; species Streptomyces corallincola. The sequence continues at coordinate 15,950 of NZ_JAHRXF010000023.1, forward strand.
CTCGGCGATGCGGCTGCGCAGCCCGGTGCGGTCATCGATCCAGGTGAGCCACGGCACCGGTAGGCACAGCCAGGCCAGACCGGCAGCGACGCGGACCTCGCACTGTCGTCCGGAATCCGGCCACAGGTCATGGGTCGCTCCGACTGCTCCCGCGAGGCGGTCAGGCATCAGGGTCAACTTCGGGATGCGTGAAGCGCACCGGCTTGCCGAGCGACCGGGCATACGCGATTTCACTTCGGGTGCTGTCTCCGACGTAGCCGCCGACTACGAGCACCTCGTCAGCGAGCCGGATCTTCGCCCGGTGCAGCTCATCGAGTCGAACCTTCAACGCCTCGGCCTCGCCGGGATCGGACCAGAGTTCGTGCGGCGCCTTCATGTCACAGCCCGGCTTGACGACGATCTTCCCGGCTTCGGTCTCCCGCAGATCGGCGTCGTTCATCTCGGCCATGAAACGGGTGGAGCCGCAGATCACGACGATGCGAGGAAGCCCCAACAGCTCCTTCGCCTGGACGAGTTGCGCCTCGGGGGCAAGCGGCTGCGGGTACGACACTGGTCCTCCTGGCGGTGTGATCCAAGGGCGCTGACTACGGAGACGAAGCCGAGGCTGTCCTAGGTCCTGTCTGGAGTTTGGATCACGAGTTCGGTAGATCGCCTGCGCGGTGAGGTCTGCTCTTGATAGATCGTCAGTCATGGCGCGAGGCGATCTCACCGACGAGCAGTGGGCCTTGATCGAGCCCCATCTCCCGATTGCTGCGGTCGGGCCCATCCCCGACCTCCGGAAACATTTCAACGCGGTGATGTGGCGCTTCCGCACGGGCAGCTCTGGCGCGACCTGCCGAACGAATTCGGGCCCTGGCAGAGCACTTACGACCGCTTCCGCATCTGGGTGGGGCAGGGCACCTTCCAGCAGCTGATGGAGGCGTTGATCGCCGAGGCAGCCGCGCGCGGTGAGATCGACATGGGCCTGGTCAGCGTGGACTCCGCGACGTCTCGGGCCCACCACCACGCCGCCGGGATGATCCTCGACGCGGAGCAGTTGACGGCCCTGGAGGCGGCCGTCGAGTCTGAAAAGGGGGCGCCCCGAAGGAACAAGAGCCGCGAGAGGGGCAATCCGACGCTGGCGGGCGGGCTGAACGGCGCCGGACCCGCCGACGGCACCACGCCCGCTTAAAGGCTGCCGAACTGGGGCGTTCCCGGGGCGGTTTGACCAGCAAAATCCACCTTGCGGCAGACCGGCGCTGCCGCCCGCTGGCGTTCGTCCTCACACCCGGACAGGCCGGCGACAGCCCGCAGTTCATCCCGGTCCTGGAACGGATCACGGTGCGCGGGCCGGTCGGACGCCCGAGGACCCGGCCGGACGCGGTGGCCGCCGACAAGGCGTACTCCTCCCGCCGCAACCGCCGCTACCTGCGGAAACGAGGGATCCGCGGGGTGATCCCGGAAAAGGTGGACCAGGCCGCCAACCGCAAGAAGCGCGGCTCACGCGGCGGCCGCCCCGTCAGCCACAACGCAGACTTGTACACCGAACGCAACACCGTGGAGCGGTGCATCAACCGCCTGCGGAACTGGCGCGGCATAGCGACCCGCTTCGACAAGACCCCGCACAGCTACGAAGCCGGGCTCCACCTGTGCGGTGCGATGCTCTGGCTCCGCAGTATCGCAACGCACTCATGATCAAACTCCAGACAGGACCTAGCTCGTCCTGTGCCGGAACGACGCGGACACCCTCGGGACGAAACTCCGAACAGCTTGCCCTCGAACGGCGCCCTGATCGAGTCCACGATCGGCCTGTTCAAAACGGAACTGATCAAGCCTCAGCGGTCCTGGAAGACACTCTCCCAGGTCGAGTTGGCCACCGCCGAGTTGATCGACTGGTACATTCACCGCCCATTCCACGGCGAGATGGGGCACATCCCGGCCGACTCGCATGGGGCAGCGCTCATGCCCTCCGACCAGCTCCCCGCAGAGCAGTCAGTGTTGTCTCGCCCCATCACCCGGCAGGCTTGATACGCAGGGTAGCCACCTTGTCGTGGACCTCGACGATCTGCAGGCTCATGGTGTCGTTGATGGTCGCAGCAGGCCCCTTGTCGCACATCAACGTCACGCCGCCGCCACCTCCGGACGACACGGCACTGCCACCGGAACAGCCCGAAATACTAGCGTCCGACCCCGTCAGAGACGCGACCATCTCTACTCTGACACCAGTGATCGCCGTGACCTTGATCGGCCCAAGCCCATACGTCTTCGGCACTGTCACGACATCCCCCACGCCGACCTTGATCTCACACACCCCATCAGCACAGGGCCCGGTCGCCGAAGGCGACGGACTGACCGTCCCTACCGACTCGGACGCAGATCCCCCAGAGGCAGACCCACTTGGCCGCCCCGGAGCAGGCGACCCACCCGCGGAACTCGAGGAACACGATACGAGCGCGGCCAACGCGAACCCGAAGAAGACAGCGGCAACCCCACCAGCCAATCCACCCCTACGCCTACCATTCACACCCCTGTCCACCATGTGAATCTCAGAGCAGGCGCTCCCGGCAACGAATGGCACACGGTAGCCGTCAACCTGCGCGAAATGATCACAAACGACTTGATGGCTCTTACCCATAACCCCAAGCTATCTTCCACACCCCAACTCCTGCTATCTGATCGGGAATTCATGGGGTTCACCCGTCGATGACGTAGCGGACGTGCCGGGCTATGAAGTAGCTGGTGATCACGTGGGGCTGACGCTGTCGATGGTGGAAGAACCTGCGGGTTTCGGCTGCGAGTTCGTGCTGGTTCTGACCCGGTGGGTGTGGGGCGGGCTGCGTCTGAGGTCGGAGTTGACCAGCTCGTCGGGGGTTCAGCTCGGGTGAGTACGACGGCAGGAAATGCAGCTCCATCTCGTCGGTGTGGTCGGTGAGCCAGGCCCGGACAGCCTTCGAGCGGTGGGCTGAGTGCCGGTCCACGATCAGGCGCACCTTCCGGTCGAAGTGACCGGCGAGCCGGGCCAGGAAGCGGCACATGACCTGTGCGTCGGAAGTGCCGGTGAAGACCATGAAGTGCATCCGGCCCTTCGCGCTGATCGCGGACATCGCGTTCACGGAGAACCGGTTCCCGGTGCGGCGGACGCCCGGAGTCCGTCCCCGTTCGCCCCAGGTGCGGCCGGTGACCTGGTCCGCGCATCCCCCACCAGATCACTCACGTACCGCCAAACAAGCCTCAACACAAAGCGTTTCGGATCAATGGAACCCCGTGAACTCCTCGCCCAACAGGCCACCTTGAAAGGCCACCCACCCGAGACGGCTGACAAGGAGAGCGGAACCGTCACCGCTCTCCTTGCTGTCACGTATCCCTACGGTGCCGTCACCGAGGAAGGCGACCTCGACACACTCGGCCTGGCCATTACTGTGACTGCTCTTACGCCACACGGCACCTGTCAGATCAACACTCTTCACTGACCCAGCTCCCTCACTGCTAGCTAGCGCGAATCGGTGACTCACAGGTGCCGCGCAGACATACGGCTCCTAGAGCCCAGTGAACCCATCGTCCAACAGGCCGCCTTGGAAAGCAGCCCACTCACGACGCGTGAAGAGCAGAGCCGACCCGTTGTCACCGTCCTTGCTGTCACGCATACCCACGGTGCCGTTGCCGAGGAACGCGACCTCGACACACTGAGCGTTGTTCTGGGAACGGCTGGACTTACGCCACACGGCACCTGTCAGATCGGCGCTGTTCATATGTTCAGCTCCCTCACTGTTTCCTTGATCGGAATCGGTGGCTTCCAGGCGCCGCGCAGGACCAGGCGATACCTAGAGACCCGTGAACCCATCGTCCAGCAGACCGCCTTGGAAAGCGACCCACTCACGGCGGGTAACGAGGAGAGCCGAACCGGTGCCGTTCTCCTTGCTGTCACGCATGCCTACGCGGCCGTCGTTCATGAACGCGACCTCAACACAGTTGGCGTCGCCATTGCTGCGGCTGCTCTTGCGCCAGACCGCGTCTGTCAGGTCGGCACTCTTCACTTGGTCAGCTCCCTCGCTGCTTGCTTGAGGAGACTCGTGCTACCTGCTTCATCAAGCGCAGAGCCCCAGATGGACGTGAACGCGCTTTCGTAGCGTTCGACTTCGTTGGGTTTGTCGAGGTAGAGCGCCCCGGTGAAACCCTCCACGTAGACCGTGGGCGGCTCCGCATTCCGGCCGTTGCCATCCGACGGGAAGTGCAGTGTGACGAACGGGCCGGACATGAGCCCTTCATGCAGACCAGCGGCATACGGGACAACGCGAATCGAGACGCTGTCCAGCTCGTTCAAGTAAACCAGGTGCGCAAGTTGCTCTGCCATGACCTCAACGCCACCCACTGGGCGTCGCAAAACAGCCTCGTTCAGCACCACGTCCACCTTGGGAGGAGCGGTCACGCGTCTGAGCAAGGCTTGCCGAGTCACACGCACGTGGACGCGTCGCTCCACCTCGGCATCATTCCGTTCAGGCTTCGACCGCTTGATGAGGGCACGCGCATAGTCGGGAGTCTGAAACAAGCCGGGAACGAGTTCAGCCTCGTACCAGGACAGCCGTTCCGCCGCCTCCTCCAGCCCGATGTACAGGTCGAAGCCCTCGGGGATCACGTCGCCGTAGGCGTGCCACCAGCCTCGGTTCTTGGTCTCCTTGGCGAGACCCATCAGACCCTTGGTCAGTTCGGCGTCCGCGCCGTACACCTTGCACATCGCCTCGACGTCGAGGCTGCGCAGCGACACCTGGCCGGTCTCGATGCGCCAGATCTTGGGCTCGGACCATTCCAACTGCTTCGCGGCGGCACGCACGGTCAGCCGTGAGGCGTTCCGCAAATCGCGCAGGTGGCGGCCGAGTTGCCGTCGGGGAACCGTCGAACCAGTCGTTGCGCCACTCACGGGCGGCCCACCTTCCTTCACCACGGATACCTCTTGCACCCGGAATGTAGTAGCCGAAGGTTACGACCCGCAATGTCGTACCTTTTTTCGAGCACTTCGGAGCGATTACTTAAAAAAGTAGTCTTGCATTGCAGAGTCTTACGGTGCTTCACTCGTCACTCCAGAGAACGCGGCGATCACGCCGTGTGAACTCCGGCGCGGTGAGGGGGTACGGGAAGCGATGAAACCGCTGATCTTCGGCTACATGCGGGTCCCCGACGACATGAGCGACGCGGAGGCCAGGAAGACGCAGGACGAGTTGGACGCCTACGCGGAGACGAACGGCTACCAACTGGCCACCGTGTTCCACGAGTACGTACCGGGATCGCAGTCCGCGTTCACGGAACTGGTGGACGCCGTGCGGCACGCCGAGGCCACGCACGTGATCGTGCCGTCGTACCGGGAGCTCGCACTCAACCGGTCGCTCCAGGACGCGATGCTGACCCACCTCTCACACGCCACCGGCGCGGAGGTCGTCAGCCTGGACGACCTGGACGGGCGCTCATGACGACGGACCGTAGGCCGCCGTACCGGCCGCAGGACACCCGGAGCCACGACCGGTTGACTCTGGCCGCCGTGCCCGAGGCGGTCGCGGCGGCACGCGACTTCGTACGGCTCGCCCTGCGCAAGTGGCAGCCCCTGTCCGCGGAGGACGACGCCTTACTCGTCGCCTCGGAGCTGGTGACCAACGCCGTCACGGCCACGAGGCGAGCGGGGCCGGGATCAGAAGGTCCCGCACTGATCGCCGTACGGCTGACCACCCTCCGGGACAGCCTCGTCATCGGGGTGCGGGACGCCTCGGACCACGCCCCCGCCCCCAGGACCCCCGACGCCGGGGACGAGAACGGGCGCGGGCTGTTGCTCGTACGGCTGCTGGCGCGGGACTGGGGAGTCCACCGGGAGACGGGCGGCGGCAAGACCGTCTGGGCCAAGCTGATGATCGGCCCAGAAGCGCAGAGTCCCGCTCACCCCACCGCGAACAGCACCACCAGCAGGACAGCCCCCACAATCGCCGGGATCAGAACCTCGTAGGCCCAGCGGACGCCGATCTCGCCCTGGGCGGCGTCGGAGTGGCCGCGGCGTTCGAGGGCGTCGCGGAGGTCGTCCATCGCGCGGTCGCTCTCGGGGCGGAAGGCGTCGTCGGGGGCGTCGGGGTGGTGCTGGTCGCCCAGGCCACGCCCGCCGCCGAGCAGGCCGCCGCCCAGCAGACCCCCGGAGGACCGCAGCGCGCGGGACGCCCCGGCTTCGGCGCGGGCCTGGCGGCGGGTGGCCCTCTTGCGGCCACGGAGGGAGACCGGGAGGGCCCAGAGTTGGTACTTGGCGCCCGCGTGCGTGACGACCTCGTTGGAGAAGCCGCTGCGGAGCAGCGCGACCTGCCCCCACGGCAGCGTGATCAGGCGGAACGGGTTGCGGATGCGCAGCCGCTCGTCGTTGGTCTGGACAGCCGGGCGGAGCGTGAAGGCGATCACCAGCGGCACGGCGAGGATCATCCCGGCCAGCGCCAGCCACGGCGTGCGCCCGGCTCCCCGGAACAGGGCGTCGATGCCCAGCCAGCAGATGATCACGAGCAGCAGCAGGCCACCCGCGATGCCCTTGGACGAGCGGTACACGCGGTCCTTGGCGGCGGGCTCCGCCGGCTGGGGCGCGGGCGAGGGGTGGTCCGGGGTCGTCATGCTCCCGATTCTGCCCGACCCCCGCCGGGACACCTTCACGTGCCCCTTATCCAAACCCCCCGGGGCCGCACCGCCCGACACCCGCCAGAGCCTCCTCCCGGGCCCCACCCCGACCAGTCCCACCACCCACACCCCACCATTTCCCCACCCACCCCTATACAGCCGCTACGCGCGTAGATATGCTCACGTGGTGACCATGCCCACCACTGCATCCGCATCTCCCGGAGCCGGGCCCGCGCCAGACCGCGCGGGTGGAGCCCCCTTCGCCGATGTCGCCTCGTCCGGCAGCACGCTGCGCCGCTTCCTGCATGGGTTGCCCGGGGTGGACGCGGTCGGGCTGGAGGCCCGTGCCGCCGCGCTCGGGACCCGCTCGATCAAGACCACCGCCAAGGCGTACGCCATCGACCTGGCCATCTCGATGGTCGATCTGACGACGCTGGAGGGCGCGGACACGCCGGGCAAGGTCCGGGCGCTGGGCGCGAAGGCGGTGCACCCGGACCCGACGGACCGTACGGCGCCGACCACGGCGGCCGTCTGCGTGTACCCGGACATGGTGGCCGCCGCCAAGGCGGCCGTCGCCGGGTCCGGCGTCAAGGTCGCCTCCGTCGCCACCGCCTTCCCGGCCGGGCGTGCCGCGCTCGGTGTGAAGCTGGCCGACGTGCGCGACGCGGTCGAGGCGGGCGCGGACGAGATCGACATGGTCATCGACCGGGGCGCGTTCCTCGCGGGCGACTACCTCAAGGTGTACGACGAGATCACCGCCGTGAAGGCGGCCTGCGGGGACGCCCGGCTGAAGGTGATCTTCGAGACCGGCGAGCTGTCCACGTACGACAACATCCGCCGGGCGAGCTGGCTGGGCATGCTGGCGGGCGCGGACTTCATCAAGACGTCCACCGGCAAGGTCGCGGTGAACGCGACCCCCGCCAACACGCTGCTGATGCTGGAGGCGGTGCGCGACTTCCGCGCGCAGACCGGCGTCCAGGTCGGCGTGAAGCCCGCCGGTGGCATCCGCACCACGAAGGACGCCGTGAAGTTCCTGGTCCTGGTCAACGAGACCGCGGGCGGGGACTGGCTGGACAACCACTGGTTCCGCTTCGGCGCCTCCTCGCTGCTGAACGACCTGCTGATGCAGCGTCAGAAGCTGGCCACCGGCCGTTACTCCGGCCCCGACTACGTGACGGTGGACTGACATCACCATGACTTCCGCATTCGAGTACGCACCGGCGCCCGAGTCCCGCTCGGTCGTGGACATCGCCCCCTCCTACGGCCTGTTCATCGACGGCGAGTTCACCGACGCGGCCGATGGCAAGGTCTTCAAGACCGTCTCCCCCAGCACCGAGGAGGTGCTGTCCGAGGTCGCGCGGGCGGGCGCCGAGGACGTGGACCGCGCGGTCGCCGCGGCCCGCAGGGCGTTCACCTCGTGGTCGGCGCTGCCCGGCTCCGAGCGGGCCAAGTACCTGTTCCGCATCGCCCGGATCGTGCAGGAGCGCAGCCGCGAACTGGCCGTCCTGGAGACACTGGACAACGGCAAGCCGATCAAGGAGACCCGCGACGCGGACCTCCCGCTGGTCGCCGCGCACTTCTTCTACTACGCGGGCTGGGCGGACAAGCTCGGCCATGCCGGGTTCGGTGCCGATCCCAAGCCGCTGGGCGTCGCCGGGCAGGTCATCCCGTGGAACTTCCCGCTGCTGATGCTGGCGTGGAAGATCGCCCCGGCGCTGGCCGCGGGCAACACGGTGGTGCTGAAGCCCGCCGAGACGACCCCGCTCTCCGCGCTGTTCTTCGCCGACATCTGCCGCCAGGCCGGTCTGCCGAAGGGTGTCGTCAACATCCTGCCGGGCTACGGCGACGCGGGCGCCGCGCTGGTCGCGCACCCGGGCGTGAACAAGGTCGCGTTCACCGGTTCGACGGCGGTCGGCAAGGAGATCGCGCGGACCGTCGCGGGCACGGACAAGAAGGTCACCCTCGAACTGGGCGGCAAGGGCGCGAACATCGTCTTCGACGACGCGCCGATCGACCAGGCCGTCGAGGGCATCGTCACCGGCATCTTCTTCAACCAGGGCCAGGTGTGCTGCGCGGGCAGCCGTCTGCTGGTGCAGGAGTCGATCCACGACGAGCTGCTGGACTCGCTGAAGCGGCGGCTGTCCACGCTGCGGCTGGGCGACCCGCTGGACAAGAACACCGACATCGGCGCGATCAACTCCGCCGAGCAGCTGGCCCGGATCAGCGCGCTGGCCGACCAGGGCGAGGCGGAGGGCGCCGAGCGCTGGTCGCCCGCGTGCGAACTGCCGTCCGCCGGTTACTGGTTCGCGCCGACGCTGTTCACGAACGTCACGCAGGCGCACACCGTCGCGCGGGACGAGATCTTCGGCCCGGTGCTGTCCGTGCTGACCTTCCGCACCCCGGACGAGGCCGTCGCCAAGGCCAACAACACCCAGTACGGCCTGTCGGCGGGCATCTGGACCGAGAAGGGCTCCCGAATCCTGGCCGTGGCGAGCAGGCTGCGCGCCGGTGTCGTCTGGTCCAACACGTTCAACAAGTTCGACCCGACCTCGCCGTTCGGCGGGTACAAGGAGTCGGGCTTCGGCCGCGAGGGCGGTCGGCACGGCCTGGAGGCGTACCTCGATGTCTAAAGAGTCAACCGGTGCCGCCGCGGGCCGCCTGAGCGTCTTCAAGACCTACAAGCTGTACGTCGGCGGGAAGTTCCCGCGTTCCGAGAGCGGCCGGGTGTACGAGGTGACGGACTCGAAGGGCCAGTGGCTGGCCAACGCCCCGCAGTCCTCCCGCAAGGACGCGCGGGACGCGGTCGTCGCCGCCCGCAAGGCGTTCGGCGGCTGGTCCGGCACCACGGCCTACAACAGGGGCCAGGTGCTGTACCGGGTCGCGGAGATGCTGGAGGGCCGCCGCGAGCAGTTCGTGCGCGAGGTCGCCGAGGCCGAGGGCCTGTCGAAGTCCCGGGCGGCGGCCGTGGTGGACGCCACCGTGGACCGCTGGGTCTGGTACGCGGGCTGGACCGACAAGATCGCCCAGGTGATCGGCGGCGCCAACCCGGTCGCGGGCCCGTACTTCAACCTGTCCTCCCCGGAGCCGACCGGCGTCGTCGCCGTGCTGGCCCCGCAGGAGTCGTCGTTCCTGGGCCTGATCTCGGTGCTCGCCCCGGTGATCGCCACGGGCAACACGGCGGTCGTGATCGCCTCCGAGCGGTCCCCGCTGCCCGCGCTGTCCCTCGGTGAGGTGCTGGCCACCTCCGACGTGCCCGGCGGCGTGGTCAACGTGCTGTCCGGCCGTACGGCGGAGATCGCGGCGCCGCTCGCCGCGCACCAGGACGTCAACGCGATCGACCTCGCGGGCGCCGACGAGGCGCTGGCGAAGGAGCTGGAGATCGCGGCGGCGGACAACCTCAAGCGCGTACTGCGTCCACAGCCTGTGGATTTCGCCGCGACTCCGGGCATCGACCGGATGACGGCGTTCCTGGAGACCAAGACCGTCTGGCACCCCACGGGTTCGCTGGGCGCCTCCGGCTCCGCCTACTGAGCCACTGCACGCACCACGGCCGCGCCGTCCCCGTACCCGAGGGGGCGGCGCGGCCGTGTCGTGGGCGCCATCAAGTCCCGTACGGCGACGGGGTGTTCAGGCCTGGTGGGCGGCGCTGCCGAGAAGGCCGGTGACGGAACCGACCACCGGCATGGCACCGAGCGAGGTCGCCTGGGCGACCGGTGCGGTGAGCATCCGGGTGCCCAGCGGCTTGAAGTCGGCGACCTGGGTGCCGACGCCGTTGTCCAGCGGGTCCACGCCGGTGCCCGCGAGCGGGTTGGGCTTGAGACCGGCCACGGGACCGGTGACGTAGCCGACGGTGCCGGTGAGGACGGTGAGGCCCGCCTGCGGGTTCACGTTGCCGAGCGAGGTGGGGTGCCAGGGCACCTCCAGCACCGGCGCGGGCGCCGCGTGCGCCGTGGCCGCGCCCGCCCCGAGCGCCGCTCCGGCGGACGCGAGCGCGACGAGGACGCGGCGCGCGGTGGGGTGCGGGGAGGAAGAGTGTCGGGCCATCGGGGGTGCCACCTTCTGGTGCGCAGGGTAAGGGACTCGACACGTAGGGTAGTTGACGTGTGATGCGCGCTCCAAAGCCGACCCGCGGGGTCGGCAGGACGCCTCCCATGCGTCAAACTGGTGTTCCGTGAGCATTCATCCGCCGTCCCCCGCCCGCGTCGTGCTGCTGTGCGGCCCCTCGGGTTCGGGCAAGTCCCTCGTCGCCGCCCGTTCCGGGCTGCCCGTGCTGCGTCTCGACGACTTCTACAAGGAGGGCGACGACCCGACCCTGCCCCTGGTGGACGGGAGTTCCGACATCGACTGGGACCACCCCGAGTCCTGGGACGCGGAGGTCGCCGTCGCCGCCATCGGCAGACTCTGCGCGGGCGGTACGACCCCGGTGCCGGTCTACGACATCTCGCTGAGCGCCCGCACCGGCGAGGAGACGCTGGACATCGGCCGTACGCCGCTGTTCATAGCGGAGGGCATCTTCGCGGCCGAGATCGTGGACCGCTGCCGTGAACTCGGGCTGCTGGCCGACGCGTTGTGCTTGCGGCGCGGCCCGGTCACCACCTTCCGGCGCCGGTTCCTGCGCGACCTCAAGGAGGGCCGCAAGTCGGTGCCGTTCCTGCTGCGGCGCGGCTGGCGGCTGATGCGCGCCGAGCGGTCGATCGTGAACCGCCAGGTCGCGCTGGGCGCCCACCCCTGCGACCGGGACGAAGCCCTCGGCCGTCTGGCCACGGCCGCGGTGGCGGGGCGTGCGCCACGGGAGCGTACGGCGTCGTAACGGGCGGGGTAGTGGCGGGCAGTGTCGTGGCGGGCGCTGTCGTGGCGCGTTCCGGGAACGGCGGAACGGGACGGCAGGGCCCCCCGGCCCGACCGTCCCGCTCCTGGTGGTGCTCCCCCCGTTTTCCCCCGTGTCCCGGAGCCCCCACGGCTCCGGTTCTCCCCCGTGTCCCGGAGCCCCCACGACTCCGGTTTCCCCCCGTTCCGGAGCCCCCCGGCCTCCGGACTTCCCCCGTGCTGCCGGTGGGACCGCCCCCCAGCGGTCCCACCGTGCTCCCCCGTTCCCCCCCCGGGGACCTTCAGGCGACAAGTTCGCCGAAGGCGTCCTCCTCGTCACGGCCGAAGCTGAGGACCTCGTCCTCGCGCAGCCGGCGGAGCGACCGCCAGATGCTGGACTTCACCGTGCCGACACTGATGTCGAGGATCTCCGCGATCTCCGGGTCCGTACGGCCCTCGTAGTAGCGCAGGACCAGCATGGTGCGCTGGAGTTCGGGCAGCCGGGTCAGCGCCTGCCACAGCACCGCGCGCAGCTCCGTGCCGCGCATGGCGTCCGTGTCACCGGCCGTCTCGGGCAGTTCCTCGGTCGGGTACTCGTTGAGCTTGCGGCGCCGCCAGGCGCTGATGTGCAGGTTGGTCATGGTGCGGCGCAGATAGCCGCCGACCGCCGCCTTGTCGCTGATCCGGTCCCACGCCCGGTAGGTCGAGAACAGCGCGCTCTGCAGCAGGTCCTCGGCCTCGTGGCGGTCGCCGGTCAGGTGGTAGGCGGTCGCGTACAGGGAGGCGCGGCGCTCCTGGACGTAGGCGGTGAACTCCGCCTCCGTCAGCGAGCGACGCTCCCCCGTGCCCTCCCCGTACGCGGTTCCCCCGTGCGTTTCCCCCGTGTGCGCGTCAACCACCGTCATGAACCCGGTGTGCTGACGCCCGGCGCCGCGAGCGCACCCCCGCGGGCCTGCGGCGCCGGACTTCTCCGGACCCCGGTTCACGTCGTGCAGACGCGTGACCACTGCGGTGGTGCTGATGCCGTGCAGCGTGTTCATCTCGCGCTCCCCGTCGTGGTTGGCCGGTGTCCGTGGTGCTGTGTGGTGCTCGGTGTCGCTCGGCGGTGCCCGTCGCTTCGTGTGCCGCCGGGCGCCGCTTCCCTGCCTGTGCCGAAAATCCTGCCGACCGACCTTCATCGCCATGTCCGCCGACTGTCACAGACGTGTCACAGGGGTCGGGCCGCTGGGGTGTCACCCGGCGTGACCGCGTGAGGACGATGGAGAGGTCTGGTGCCCGCAGGTCGTCCCGGAGCGGGTGCATGGGCCAGAATGAGCCCGTGCCTTCCCTGTTGCTGATCGAGGACGACGACGCCATCCGTACGGCCCTGGAGCTCTCCCTGACCCGCCAGGGCCACCGGGTCGCCACCGCTGCCAGCGGTGAGGACGGTCTGAAGCTGCTGCGCGAGCAGCGGCCGGACCTGATCGTGCTGGACGTGATGCTGCCCGGCATCGACGGGTTCGAGGTGTGCCGGCGCATCCGGCGCACGGACCAGTTGCCGATCATCCTGCTGACCGCCCGCAACGACGACATCGACGTGGTCGTCGGCCTGGAGTCCGGCGCCGACGACTACGTGGTCAAGCCCGTCCAGGGCCGGGTGCTGGACGCCCGTATCCGGGCCGTGCTGCGGCGCGGGGAGCGGGAGTCCAGCGACTCCGCGGCCTTCGGCAGCCTGGTCATCGACCGCTCCGCGATGACGGTGACCAAGAACGGTGAGGATCTCCAGCTCACCCCGACCGAGCTGCGGCTGCTGCTGGAGCTGAGCCGCAGGCCCGGACAGGCGCTGTCCCGGCAGCAGTTGCTGCGGCTGGTGTGGGAGCACGACTATCTGGGCGACTCGCGTCTGGTGGACGCGTGCGTGCAGCGGCTGCGCGCCAAGGTGGAGGACGTGCCCTCGTCCCCGACCCTGATCCGTACCGTCCGGGGTGTCGGCTACCGCCTGGACGCGCCTCAGTGACCGAGGCACGGGGGGGACCGCGCGGCTGGGCCGCGCGGCGCACGGGAAGTCTGTCGCGGCTGCGGTTCACCAGTCTGCGGCTGCGCCTGGTCGTGGTGTTCGGCCTGGTCGCGCTGACGGCGGCGGTGTCCGCGTCCGGCATCGCCTACTGGCTCAACCGGGAGGCGGTGCTGACCCGCGCCCAGGACGCGGTGCTGCGCGACTTCCAGCAGGAGATGCAGAACCGCGCGGGCGCGCTGCCCGCCGAACCCTCACAGGACGAACTCCAGCGTGCCGCCATGCAGATGGCGGGGAGCAGCCAGCGGTTCAGCGTCCTGCTCGTCTCCCCCGGCACCAACGGCCGTACGCTGTACGGCACTTCGGGCGGCATCAACGGCTTCGCGCTGGAGGACGTACCCGCCTCGCTGCGCCGCGCGGTGGCGAGGCGGCAGCCGGTCGGCGGGGTCAACAAGGCGCCGTATCACCTGTATTGGCAGCGGGTGGACGACCACGGGACGCCGTTCCTGGTCGCGGGCACGCGGCTGATCGGCGGCGGGCCGACCGGTTACATGGAGAAGTCGCTGGAGCCGGAGGCGAAGGACCTCAACTCCCTTGCCTGGTCGCTGGGGATCGCCACCGGGCTGGCGCTGATCGGCTCCGCGCTGCTCGCGCAGGCCGCCGCGACGACCGTGCTGAAGCCGGTGCACCGGCTCGGAGTGGCCGCCCGGCGGCTCGGCGAGGGTCGGCTCGACACCCGGTTGCAGGTGTCCGGCACCGATGAACTCGCCGATCTGTCACGGACGTTCAACAAGGCGGCCGAGGCACTGGAGAAACGGGTCGCGGACATGGCGGCGCGTGACGAGTCCTCCCGGCGGTTCGTGGCCGACATGTCGCACGAGCTGCGCACCCCGCTGACCGCGATCACCGCCGTCACGGAGGTGCTGGAGGAGGAACTCGACGCCGGGGCGGGCAGCATCGACCCGATGATCGAGCCCGCCGTACGGCTGGTGGTCAGCGAGACCCGGCGGCTGAACGACCTGGTGGAGAACCTGATGGAGGTCACCCGCTTCGACGCGGGCACCGCCCGGCTGGTGCTGGACGACGTGGACATCGCGGACCAGATCACCGCGTGCATCGACGCCCGCGCCTGGCTGGACGCGGTCGAACTCGACGCCGAGCGCGGCATCCACGCCCGTCTCGACCCGCGCCGCCTGGACGTCATCCTGGCCAACCTGATCGGCAACGCCCTCAAGCACGGCGGCTCCCCGGTGCGGGTCGCGGTGCGGATCGACGGGGACGATCTGGTCGTCGCCGTGCGCGACGGCGGCCCCGGCATCCCCGAGGACGTCCTCCCGCACGTCTTCGACCGCTTCTACAAGGCCAGTGCCTCCCGGCCGCGTTCGGAGGGCAGCGGGCTCGGCCTCTCCATCGCTATGGAGAACGCCCACATTCACGGGGGCGGAATCAATGCCGCCAACTCCCCCGAGGGCGGAGCGGTGTTCACGCTGCGGCTGCCTCGGGACGTGTCGCGCACGGGGGAGCCGGAGGCGCCGGACGCGGTGGACGAGGTGGACGAGGAGGGGGTGGGCTCGGGGGCGGATGCCGACGCGGGCCCGAACTCAGGCTCCGGCTCCGGGACTTCGGGTGCCGGAAAGGGGGAGGCGTGACCGGGCGGAGTGTGCGCGGGTTGCGCGGCGGGGTGGCCGTGGCGCTGCTCGCGGTGGCGCTCGCCGGGTGCGGTATCCGGCCGACGAAGGTACCGACCGACTTCGGCCCGGCGCCCTCGCGGGTGCCGTGCTCGCTGTCCGGGTCGGACACGGCGGCGCAGTCCGGGCACGGGGTGCCGGTGCGGGTGTTCCTGCTGTGCGGGGCGTCCCTGGTGGCCGTGGACCGGACCGTGACCGTGCCCGAGGGCACACCGGACGCGCGGCGCCGGGCGATCGTCGCACAGGGGCTGCTGGACCAGCTCGCGGCGGCGCCCTCGGCGGCGGAGCGCGCGGCGGGCTACACGACGTACGTACCGGGCGGCCTGGCCGTGGCGACCCCGGGCCCGCGGGCGTCCCGGGACCCGGAGGAGACGCTGCGACTGAGCAGCGCACCGTCCCGGCTGCCCGGCTACGCCCTCGCCCAACTGGTCTGCACGCTCTCCGACTCGGCGGCGGCCGAGGGCGACGGCTCGGTCGTCCTGGCCGGACCGGGCACCGACCCGCTGCGGCGGTACGAGTGCACGGAGGACGTACGCACCAGTCCGGGCGCGGAGCAGCCGCCGTCCAGCGCGGTGCCGGAGAACTGAGCGGTCTCCGGCGGGCGTTCGCGGGTGCGGATGCGGGTGCTGGTGCGGGTGCCCCGGAGCGTGGGTGTGACGGCGCGCGGGTGTGACGGAGCGCGGGCAGGTGGGGCGTGATCGCGGGCGGGTGTGGCGGACGCCTCACCCGTGAGCGGGGGGTGGTGGCGGAACCGATGGCGCGGGCGTGGGCGTCTAGGGGGGCGTGCAGCGTCAAGGCTCCATCGGCGGCAGCGCCGCGATCCGTATCCGGGTGGCCGGGGGTGTTCTCCTCGTCGCCCATCTCACCGTCGTCGCCTGGCTGATGCTGCGGCCCCTGAACGTCCCCTGGGTGGCTCCCGCCAATCTGACGCCCCTGGCGGGCATCCGCGCCGATCTCTCGCTGGGCTGGCCCGAGGCGGCCCGGCGGCTCGGGGAGGGGCTCGCGCTGCTGGCGCCGCTGGGGGTGCTGCTGCCCGCCGCGCACGGCAGGACGGACGCCTCGCCGCTCGGCTCACTGATCCGTACGGCGGCTGCGGGCACCCTGGTCTCACTGGGCATCGCGCTGTTGCAGACGGGCGTGCCGGGGCGGGTCGTGGACGTGGACTCGGTGCTGCTGAACACGGCCGGGGTGGTCGTGGCGCATCTGGCGGTGGTCCCCTCGACGCGGGCGCGGCTGCGGCGGCTCGGCGCGGGGCACCCCGACCCCGAGGGGTCGTCCGGGGAGGAGAATCCCCGGGCCGGGGCCCTCGGCCCCCTCGCGGACCGGCCGTACGGGGCCGGTCGGATCACCGTCGTGGACGATGTCCCCCAGGGGCGGACCCCGACGATTCCCAGGGTCGGTATCGCCCCTTAGAGGGATGCTTCCTCCCTGTTCGCCTCCGTACCGTATGAGGAGTCGGGGGCACTGTCCGGTGACCCGGCCCGAGGGGCGTACGACACGGGACGCGTGTCCCGGTGTCCGAGCCGACGACGACGGAGGAGCCGAGATGACCGCCCTTGCCCGACCCACCCACGGCCGCGTGATCGGCGGCGTCTGCGCCGCACTGGCCCGGCGCTTCGGTACGTCCGCGACGACGATGCGGATCGTGTTCGTGCTGTCCTGCCTGCTGCCCGGCCCGCAGTTCGTGGTCTACATAGCGCTGTGGCTGCTGCTGCCGTCGGAGGAGAAGGCGCGGGCGAGTGCCTGGTGAGGGGGCGCGGGCCCGGGTGTGGTCGGGCGGTGTCCGGACGCGCGGAAACCGCCGACGCGCTTCCGGGGGTGTGGGAGCGCGCCGACGGTGTCTGGGGGGAGGGGTGCGTCAGCCGAGCGGGATGCCGTTGACCGGGACACCGTGGGTGGGCAGGCCCTTGAGCGGGAGCCCGCCGAGCAGACCGCCGACCGGGGCGGTGGGGCCGTCCGCGAGGACCTTCTGCACCGCGGGCTGCGCGGCGGCCATACCGGCGCCCACGGCGCCCTGACCCTGGGTGAGCGCCTCACCGGTGCCCGGCAGCGCGTGGGCGAGGTTCTCCGCCGGGAGCGTCCTGGTGACGGTGTCGAGGGCGTGCGTCGCGTCCGGGACGGCCGGGGCCGCGTTGGCAGCGCCCGCGCCGACGGCGGCGAAGGCGGCACCGAGCGCGGCGACACCGAGGGTCTTGCCAGCAGACTGCTTCATGGTGAATGCGTCCTTGAATACGGAGACGGGTGATCACGAACGATCCGAGCGGTCCACGACCGTAAACACGCCTCCCCACCCCGAGCAAACACCGAAATGCGGACGCCTTGTGAATACGCGTCCGGATTCCGTATCGGAATTCGGACCCCAACTCCCCGGCCAGGTGGGTCTTTTCGCAGGTCAGACGGACACGTCGGCACGGCCATTCGCCCATCGGCACGCCTCGTCGGGGCCCGGTCACGTCAGGGATCGGTCGCGCTGTTTCATCGAAAGGAATGAACGCTGTTCTCATCGCATTGACGGAGAAGTTTGCGAGAGCGTTCGAGTGCGGGGCGAACGCGTCGCCGGGGAAGGGGGATTGGTCCGGCGCCGGGGTGGGGTGCGGTGTCCCTGCCGGGCAGGGGGGACGGGTCCGACGGGTCCGACGGGCCCTCCGGGGTGTCGATACGGAACGGTGACCGGCACGGCAGGTTTGGTGTGTCCGTGGTTCTGCCACTGTTCTGTCATGGGACAGCAAGCGACGACGCTGCGGACGGCCGGACTGGGAAGGGCGGTCGGCGCTGAGCCGACGGCGGTCAACGGGGCGGTGCTGCTGCTTCCGCGCGGCGAGGAGGTCTCCGCCCGGCGGCCCTCGCTGTTCCGGGGTACGCCGCTGGTCCGCGCCCTCGGCCGGGGGCTCGCCCGCGCGGGCCGGGCCGAGGGGCTCGCGGTGCACGCCGTCCAGTACCGCTACCGGGGCTGGAACGGCAGCGAGGCGCATCCGGCGGCGGACGCCGAGTGGGCCGCCGACGAGGTGCTGCGGCGCTACGGCGATGTCCCGGTCTGCCTGATCGGTGTCGGCGTCGGCGGCCGGGCCGCACTCCGGGCGGGTGGGCACGAGGCCGTCAACTCCGTGGTGGCGCTCGCTCCTTGGCTGCCGGAGGAGGACATGGCGGCGCCGGTGGAGCCAGTACGGCAGCTGACCGGGCGCCGGGTGCTGATCGTGCACGGCACCAATGACGAACGTACCGATCCGGAGCTGTCGTTCCGGCTGGCGGAGCGGGCGAAGAAGGCCAACCGGGAGGTGTGCCGGTTCGAAGTGCACTCCGACGGCCACGGGATGCACCAGCACCGCGACGAAGTGGTCAGCCTGTCCGTGGACTTCGCCCTCGGCGCCCTCTTCGGCACCCCCGTGTCCCGCCCCGTCGAGGACGCCCTCGCCGCTCCCCCGCCCATCGGCCTGCGCATGCCGCTGGCGGCGGGCTTCGGGAAGTCGCTGCGGCGGTAGGGGGCGGAGTCAGCGGAGTTGGCACGGGGGGGGCGACGGTCGGCGCGGGGCGGCACAGGTCGCCACGGGGATCAGCACAAGCGGGCACGGAATCGGCGCAAGCGGGCACGGAGTCGGCACGGGTGGGCACGGAGTCGGCACGGGTCGGCCCCCGGGCCTCAATCCCCTTTCCCTGGCCCACTGTTCCTGGCTTCTCTCCCTCCCCCTCTTTCCCCCGCCCGGCTCCGGCTTCTCCCCCGCACGGGGGAGACGAACCCCCTGTGTGGGGGATCTCCCGGCGGTGTCCGGCGGCTGTACTGGAGTGGTCAGCCAGTCAGGACGAGACCGGCGCCGCGTCCCTCGGACGGATGCGGTCGGGGGCCGGGGAGGGACCGGGATGCACATGTGGACGAGGCGAAACCTGCTGACCTCGGCGGTGACGGCCCTGTCGGCGGCGACAGCGGTGACGGCAGGCGGTGCCGCAGCCGCCGCCGCGACGGGAATGCCGGCGCGGGTGGGTTCCGGTGCGCGGGGGTCGGGTGGCGGGGACATCGCGGCGGCGCTGGCCGCGCTGCCGGGGCTGCGGATCATCGAGGAACGGGAGGGCGCCGAGCCCGGGTACCGGTTCTTCGTCCTGGGGCTGCGCCAGCCCATCGACCACACCGGCCGCACCCCCGGCACCTTCGAGCAGCGCCTGACCCTGCTGCACACCTCGCGCGACCGGCCGACGGTGCTGTTCTCCACCGGGTACGCGGCGACGCTGTCACCGCGCCGGTCCGAACCGGCGGTGCTGCTGGGGGCGAACCAGCTCCAGGTGGAGCACCGGTACTTCGGGGATTCGGTCCCGCCGGGCACGGGGTTCGCGCATCTGACCGTCCGCCAGGCCGCCGACGACCATCACCGTGTGGTCCGGCTGTTCCGGGGGCTGTATCCCGGCGGCTGGGTCTCCACGGGCAGCAGTAAGGGCGGCATGGTGAGCGTGTATCACCGCCGTTTCCATCCGCACGACGTGGACGGCACGGTCGCGTACTCGGCGCCGGACAACGTGGACGACCGGGACGACTCGGCGTATCTGCGGTTCCTGGAGACCGTGGGCACCCCGGATATCCGCGAGGCGCTGCGCGACGTGCAGCGGCAGGCGCTGGCCCTGCGGACGGAGCTGGTCGCGCGGTATGCGGACCGCGCGTCCGCAGACGGCACCGGATTCCGCATCGTCGGCAGCGCGGACCGGGCATTCGAAGCGGCCGTACTGCGGGCGCCGTTCATGTTCTGGCAGCGCGGCAACCCCGGTGACGCCGCCGGCATACCGGGCCCGGCGGCGAGCGCCGACGCGCTCTACACCTGGCTGGACCGCGTCACCGGACTGAACCTCTACACGGACGCCGTCGCGCGGGACTTCATCCCGTATTTCTACCAACTGGGCACGGAAATGGGGTACTTCGATGTGGCCACCGATTATCTCGCCGGGCTGCTGCGGTATCCGGGGGTGACCGAGCCCCGGAGTTTCGTCCCGCGTGACATACCGATGCGGTTCGACCGGGACGCGATGCCCGACATCGACCACTGGGTACGACGGCACGGCAGCGGGACGCTGTTCGTCAACGGCGGCCAGGACCCGGCCGTGGCCGAGCACTTCCGGCCCGGCCCACGCGACTCCCGGCTGCTGTGGGCGCCGGAGGCCAACCACGGGGTCGCCCTCTCCGACCTGACCGAGCCCGACCGGACGGAGGCCCTGGAGATGCTCGCCCAGTGGGGCGGGGTGACAGCGCTTCCCGGAGCGGGCGCGCGCGGGATCGGCTAGCGCTGCGGCCCGGAATGGCCTGGCGGGAGACACACGGCGGGGCCGGAAAGAGAGGCGGTCGGAGAGCGCTGAAGAGAGGAAGTGAAAGGGAAACAGGGAGAAGGGATGCGCTGGAAGCGGAGCAGGGAGAAGAGAGGTGGTGAATGAGAGTCGCTAGCCGGGCAGGAGGTGGTCGCGGCGGGAGAGGAGGAAGTTCTTGAAGGCGGCGACCGGCGGGGTGTCGGGGTGTCCCGCGAGCCAGGCGACGCCGATCTCGCGGGCGGCCTTCGGGGCGGTGACGTGGAGTTCGGTGACGCCGGGGCGGGGCACGGCCGGGGGTGGCAGCAGGGCTACGCCGAGACCGGCCGCGACCAGGCCGCGCAGGGTCTCGGCCTCCTCGCCCTCGAAGGCGATGCGCGGGGTGAATCCGGCCTCGCGGCAGAGGGCGTCGGTGATGCGGCGCAGGCCGTAGCCGGGTTCCAGGGTGACGAAGGTCTCGTCGGCGGCCTCCGCGAGCCGGACCCGGCGGCGCCCGGCCAGCCGGTGGTCGGCGGGCACGACGAGGTCGATGCGCTGCTCGTCGAGGCGCCGGGCCACCAGATCGGGCGCGTCGGGCACGGGTGAGGTGAGACACAGGTCGAGGCGGCCCGCGCGCAGCCCCTCCAGCATCGCCTCGCCGTGGTTCTGGACCAGGCCGAAGCGGACGCCGGGGTGGTCGGCGCGGAAGGCGTGCAGCAGACCGGGGACGGTCTCGGCGCCCATCGTGTGCAGGAAGCCGAAGGCGACCCTGCCGGTGGCCGGGTCGGCGTCGGCCCTGACCTCCTCGGCGGCCCGCTCCACCTCGGCGAGGGCGCGTTCGACGGCGGCGAGGAAGGTGCGCCCGGCCGGAGTGAGGGAGACGGTGCGGCCGTGCCGGGCGAACAGGCTCACGCCGAGGTCCTGCTCCAGCCGGACCAGGGCCCGCGACAGGGTGGACTGCGGGACGTTCATCGCATGGGCGGCGCGGGTGACGTGTTCGGTGCGGGCCACTCCGGCGAAGTGGGCGAGCCGGGGAGCGAGCAGGAGTGCCATGTCGTCCGGGTCACCGAAGGACGGCGGCCGGGACGGCGGCTGCGCCGGTGAGCTGTGCTGATGCGGCATGGGATCGATTATGGCGATTCCGTGCATTGGACGGATGAGAGGAGTGGTGCCTAGCGTCGGGGACATGCCTGCCGCTGCCAGTGCCGCCAGTACCGGGGCGTCCTCGGACGTCAACGCCGACGCCGACGCGCGGCTGACTCCGGGCGGGCCCGGCTACCGCCGGATGAGCCTCGCGCTGTTTCTCGCCGGGGTGGCCACCTTCGCGCTGCTGTACTCCACCCAGGCGCTGCTGCCGCTGATCTCCGACGAGTACCGGGTGTCGGCGGGCGACGCGAGCTGGACCGTGGCGGCGGCGACCGGCGGACTGGCCCTGTTCGTGCTGCCGATGAGCGCGCTGTCGGAGCGGTTCGGGCGGCGCACGGTGATGACGGCCTCGCTGGCGGTCGCGGTGGGCGTCGGGCTGCTGGTGCCGTTCGCGCCCTCGCTGGGGACGCTGGTGGTGCTGCGGGCGGTGCAGGGCGCGGCGCTGGCCGGGCTGCCCGCGTCGGCGACGGCGTATCTGGCGGAGGAGGTCCGGCCGAAGGCGCTGGTCACGGCGATCGGGCTGTTCGTGGCGGGCAACAGCGTCGGTGGGATGAGCGGCCGTCTGATCACCGGCTGGGTCGCGCAGGAGTGGGGCTGGCGTACGGCGGTCGGGGTGATCGGCGCGGTCGCGGTGCTGTGCGCGGTGGCGTTCCGGCTGCTGCTGCCGGTGCCGACGCACTTCACGGCCGGTTCGCTGCGGCCACGGGTGCTGCTGGGGACCGTACGGGACCATCTGTCGAACCCGTTGCTGCGGCGGCTGTACGCGATCGGCGCGCTGTTCATGACGGTGTTCGGCGGGGCGTACACGGTGATCGGCTACCGGCTGACGCAGGCGCCGTACGGGCTGCCGCAGGGCGTGATCGGCTCGGTGTTCCTGGTGTACCTGGTGGGGACGGTGTCCGCGTCCAGCGCCGGGCGGCTGGTGGGCCGGGTGGGGCGGCGGGGCGCGCTGTATCTGGCGGGCGGCACCACGGCCGCCGGGCTGCTGGTCACCCTGGCGACTCCGCTGCCGCTGGTGCTGCTGGGGCTGGTGCTGATCACGGCCGGGTTCTTCGCCGGGCACGCGGTCGCCTCGTCGGCGGTCGGCCACACCGCACGGCACGGCCGCGCGCAGGCCGCCGCGCTGTACCAGTCGGCGTACTACATCGGCTCCAGCGTGGGCAGCACGGTCGGCGCGACGGCGTTCCACGCGGCGGGCTGGAAGGGCACGGTCGCGGTCGGGCTGCTGGCGATGCTGGGCGTCGGGGCGATCACCCTGCTCGGTACGCGGGCGGCCCGCTCGGCGGCGGCCGGGGCCGGTGTCCGCGACCGCGACCTCGGCGGCGAGCCGTCGGGGCAGGTCTCCCCCTGACCGGAAAGCACCCGCGCCGAGCCGCTGTTCTCCCGACTCGGGGGGCCGTTGTCGGTGGGCTGCGGTAGCTTCCGGAGTGACTGGGGCGCGACGGCGCGCGGACAGACGGTCACAGGGGTGGGTGGGCGATGGGCGACAGCACGGCGACGGCGGATCTGGACGTCGCACTGGAGAAGTACCGCACGGAGCTGACCGGGTACTGCTACCGGATGCTCGGGTCCTCGTTCGAGGCCGAGGACGCGGTGCAGGACACCCTGGTGCGGGCGTGGCGCGCGTACGACAGGTTCGAGGGGCGCTCCAGTCTCCGTTCGTGGCTGTACCGCATCGCCACCAACGTGTGCCTGGACATGCTGACGGCGGGCAACAGGCGGGCACGGCCGATGGACCTGTCCGAGGCGACGCCGCTGGCCAAGGTGGCGTTGGCGCCCCGGCCGGACAACACCTGGCTGGAACCGGTGCCGGACGCGCGGGTGCTTCCCGCCCCGCAGGACCCGGCGGAGGCGGCCGTCGCCAAGGAGTCGATCCGGCTGGCGTTCATGGCCGCGCTCCAGCAGCTCCCGCCCAAGCAGCGGGCGGTGCTCATCCTGCGCGAGGTGCTGGCCTGGCGGGCGAGCGAGGTCGCGGAGCTGCTGGACACCTCGGTGGCGAGCGTGAACAGCGCGCTCCAGCGGGCGCGGGCCACCCTCGCGGAGCGTGCCGAGCAGGCCGGGCGGGACAACGCGCCGGGCGCGGTGTCGGACCCGCTGGACGAGGAGCAGCAGCGGCTGCTGGAACGCTATGTGAAGGCGTTCGAGGGGTACGACATGACGGCGCTGACCGCGATCCTGCACGAGGACGCGATCATGACGATGCCGCCGTTCGACCTGTGGCTGCGCGGCCCGCGGGACATCACCGGGTTCATGACGACGGTGGGCGCGTCCTGCGCCGGTTCCCGGCTGCTGCCGGTGGAGGTCAACGGGCTGCCCGGCTTCGCGCACTACAAACCCGACCCGGAGCAGGGCGGTTTCAGCCCGTGGGCGGTGCAGGCGCTGGAGATCTCAGCGGGCCGGATCACCGGTTTCCACTGCTTCCTGGACACCGCGCGGTGGTTCCCGCTGTTCGGGCTGCCGCTCCGTCTGGAAGCGGAGCCCGGTCAGGTCGAGCAGGGAGCGTAGGGCGGGTCCGGCGCCCCGGAGGCGGATCCGTCCGCCGGTGCGGCGGGCGGTGAGGTCCAGCCGGGCGAGCAGGTCCACGGCGGCGAGGCCGGGCGGTCCGATCCCGCTCACGTCGCAGACGACGACGGCGCACCGGCCGTCCGCGAGCAGCGCCCGCACCCGGTCGCACAGCGCCGCCCGCTCGTCCCGGCGGGCGGGTCCGGCGGGTTCCGCGAGCACGATCACGGGCGGTGTCTCGGCATCCACGAGCGGTAGACCGCCGGGGCGACGGCAACTCATCGGCCCCGGCGGCGGATCACCTCGTACCGCCCCGGTCGGGCGCGGTCAGGCGATGCGCTCCAGCACCACCGGCGACGCCGTGAACGCGGTGCCGGGGGCGGCGATGTCGTAGGACCCCTCGACGGCCTCCAGGGCGTACGCGAAGCGGTCCGGGGTGTCGGTGTGCAGGGTCAGCAGGGGCTGGCCCGCGGTGACCGTGTCGCCGGGCTTGGCGTGCAGCTCGATGCCCGCGCCCGCCTGCACGGGGTCCTCCTTGCGGGCGCGGCCCGCGCCGAGGCGCCAGGCGCCGACCCCGACGCCGTACGCGTCCAGGCGGGTCAGCACGCCGGACGACGGGGCGGTGACGACGTGCTGTTCGCGGGCGGTGGGGAGGGTGGCGTCGGGGTCGCCGCCCTGGGCGGTGATCATGCGGCGCCAGACGTCCATCGCGGAGCCGTCCGCGAGGGCCCTGGCCGGGTCGGCGTCCTTGACTCCGGCGGCGTCGAGCATCTCGCGGGCGAGGGCGACGGTGAGTTCGACGACGTCGGCGGGGCCGCCGCCCGCGAGGACCTCGACGGACTCGCGGACCTCCAGGGCGTTGCCCGCGGTGAGGCCGAGCGGGGTGGACATGTCGGTGAGCAGGGCGACGGTCCGCACCCCGTGGTCGGTGCCGAGACCGACCATCGTGGAGGCGAGTTCGCGGGCGTCCTCGATGGTCTTCATGAAGGCGCCGGAGCCGACCTTGACGTCCAGGACCAGCGAGCCGGTGCCCTCCGCGATCTTCTTGGACATGATCGAGGAGGCGATCAGCGGGATGGCCTCGACGGTGCCGGTGACGTCCCGCAGCGCGTAGAGCTTCTTGTCGGCCGGGGCGAGGCCGTCACCGGCGGCGCAGATCACGGCGCCGGTGGTGTCGAGGACGTGCAGCATCTCCTCGTTGGAGAGCAGCGCGCGCCAGCCGGGGATGGACTCCAGCTTGTCGAGGGTGCCGCCGGTGTGGCCGAGACCGCGCCCGGAGAGCTGCGGGACGGCCGCGCCGCAGGCGGCGACGAGCGGGGCCAGCGGCAGGGTGATCTTGTCGCCGACGCCGCCGGTGGAGTGCTTGTCGGCGGTGGGGCGGGACAGCGAGGAGAAGTCCATGCGCTCGCCGGAGGCGATCATGGCCGCCGTCCAGCGGGCGATCTCGCGCCGGTTCATGCCGTTGAGCAGGATCGCCATGTTGAGCGCGGACATCTGCTCGTCGGCGACCTCGGCGCGGGTGTAGGCGTCGATGACCCAGTCGATCTGCTCGTCGGTCAGCTCGCCGCGGTCCCGCTTGGTGCGGATGACGGAGATGGCGTCCATGCTGGAGGCTTTCCTTCCGGAGGGTGCGAAGTGAACGGCCCCCCTGTGCCGGTCAGCCGGTTCAGAGGGGCCGTACGGGGGTTCGTGCTGGATGGATCTACTGGGTGAGGTGGTCCGGGCCGAACGCCTGGGGCAGCATCCCGGACAGCGGGAGGATGCCCGCCGGGGTGTCGAGCAGCAGGCCGGGGCCGCCGAACTCGTGGAGGAGCTGTCGGCAGCGTCCGCACGGCACGAGGACCGCGCCGGTGCCGTCCACGCAGCTGAAGTGCGTGAGCCGGCCGCCCCCGGTGCGCTGCAACTCGGAGACGAGTCCGCACTCGGCGCACAGGCCGAGTCCGTAGGAGGCGTTCTCCACGTTGCAGCCGGTGACCGTGCGGCCGTCCTCGACCAGGGCCGCCGCTCCCACCGGGTAGCCGGAGTAGGGGGCGTAGGCGTGGGACATGGCGGTGCGCGCTTCGGCGCGCAGGGCATCCCAGTCGAAGGCGGCGTCGGTCACTTGCCCTGTCCCTTCCGGTACGGCAGGCCGTCCGCCTTGGGCATGCGCAGCTTCTGCGCGGACAGCGACAGTACGAGCAGCGTGACGATATAGGGCGTGGCGGTCACGAGCTGGCGCGGCACGTCGTTGGTGGTGGCGTACCAGACGAACATCAGGGCGGCGACGACGACGGTGATCACGGCGGGGACGTACTTCTTCCGCCATGCCTGCCAGGCGGCGCCGAGGACGAGCAGGATCGCCAGCAGCAGGATCAGCGCGTGGACGTTGGTGGTGCCGCCGCGCAGGTTGAGGCTGTCGGTGTAGC
Organism: Streptomyces corallincola; assembly: GCF_019104725.1. GTDB lineage: Bacteria > Actinomycetota > Actinomycetes > Streptomycetales > Streptomycetaceae > Streptomyces > Streptomyces corallincola. The sequence goes on from NZ_JAHRXF010000023.1 coordinate 42,355, forward strand.
CGAACAGGCCCGCGCCGAGGGCGAGGCCGCCTGGCATCCAGTTGCCGAAGATCATCGCGGCGAGGCCGATGTAGCCGCGCCCGGCGGTCTGGCCGTCGAGGTAGACGTTGGACGCCACGATCGACAGGAACGCACCGCCGAGACCGGCGAAGCCGCCGGAGATGAGCACGGCGATGTACTTGTACTTGTAGACGTTGACGCCGAGGGACTCGGCGGCGACCGGGTTCTCGCCGCAGGAGCGCAGCCGCAGCCCGAAGGAGGTCCGCCACAGCACCCACCAGGTCAGCGGGACGGTGGCGACGGCGACGACGGTCAGCGGGGACAGGTCGGTGAACAGGCCGCCGAGCAGACCGGCGATGTCGGAGACCAGGAACCAGTGCTTGCCGTTGAGGGTGTCCAGCCATCCGGCGAGGCCGGGGACGCTGAACTCGCCGAGCGAGTCGATCGGCGGGGACTGCTTGGTGGAGCCGCCGGGGGCGTTGGCGAAGGTGAACTTCGACAGGTAGCGGGTGGTGCCGAGGGCGAGGATGTTCAGCGCCACACCGGAGACGATGTGGTTGACGTTGAAGGTGACGGTGGCGACGGCGTGCAGCAGCGCGCCGAGGGCGCCGCCGACGATGCCGAGGACGACACCGGCCCACGGGCCCCACTGGTAACCGGCCCAGGCACCGAACCACGTGCCGAGGATCATCATGCCTTCGAGGCCGATGTTGACGACGCCCGCGCGTTCGGCCCACAGGCCGCCGAGTCCGGCGAGGCCGATCGGCACCGCGAGCTGGAGCGCGGTGGACATCTGCCCGACCGAGGTGATGCCGTCGGCGCCGGTGATCAGGCGGACGGCGGAGGTCAGTGCCAGCACGCCCGCGACGACGAGCAGCAGCACCGGCAGGGACATGCGGCGCCCGCCCTTGCGGGGCTGCTTCGCCTGCGGCTTGGAGAGGGTCGCGGTGGACATCAGGCAGCCACCTCCTTCTTGGTGTTGACGGCGGCGGCCAGTTCGGCACCGACCCGGCGCTGCTGCCGACGCAGCGACCACTGCTGTACGGCGGCGTACGAGATGACGACCGCGAAGACGATCAGGCCCTGCATGATCGTGGCGATCTCCTTGTCGTACGCGACCGGCGTCGCGTAGTCCAGGGCGGGCGAGGCCTTGTCGAGGAAGGCCCAGAGCAGGGCGGCGAGGGCGATGCCGCCGGGGTTGTTCCGGCCGAGCAGGGCGATGCCGATGGCGGTGAAGCCGAGGCCCGAGGGGAAGCTCAGGCTGTAGGTGTGGGTGTCGCCGAGCAGCAGCGGGAGTCCGGCGAGACCGGAGACCGCGCCGGAGATCAGCATGGAGACCAGCACCATGCGCTTGGCGTTGACACCGGAGGCGGCGGCGGCCGTCTCGGAGGCGCCGGTGGCGCGCAGGTCGAAGCCGAACCGGGTGCGGTTGAGGACGACCCAGTAGGCGATGCCGAGGAGCGCGGCGAGGAAGACCAGGCCGTAGATCTCGCCGACGTCGGAGCCGAGGTCGATGCCGGGGACCCAGCCGGACTTCTTCATGGTGCCGGTGGTGACGTTGTCCCCGACCTGGACGCCGAAGACGTCGGTGAGGGTGAGGTAGCCGATGACGGCGGTGGCGATGGAGTTCAGCATGATCGTGGCGACGACCTCGCTGACCCCGCGCGTCACCTTCAGGACGCCCGCGATACCGGCCCAGAAGGCACCGGTCGCCATCGCGGTGATCAGCAGCACCGGGATCTGGAGCACGCTCGGCAGCGCGAGGTGCGCGCCGACCACGGCGGTCATCACGACGGCCAGGCGGTACTGCCCGTCCACGCCGATGTTGAACAGGTTCATCCGGAAGCCGAGGGCGACCGCGATGGCGGCGATGTAGTACAGCGACGCCTGGTTGATGATCAGCACCTGGATGTCCGAGAACGGCAGCTGCTGGAGCATCAGGGCGTACGGCTGGATCGGGTTCTTGCCGGAGGCGAGCAGGACCACACTGGTCAGCACGATCGCCAGGACGAGCGCGATGACCGGACCGGCCAGCGCGGTGAGCACCCGCTCCTTGTCGAACTTCTTCATCGGGCCTCGTCCTCCGGACCGGCGTTGTCGGTGCCCTCGGGGGCGGTCTCTTCGTGCTCCAGGTGGCCGGAGGCGGCACCGGTCATGGCCGAGCCCAGTTCCTCGGGCGTGATCGTGGCCGGGTCGGCGTCGGCGACCAGGCGGCCGTCGTAGATGACGCGCAGGGTGTCGGACAGTCCGATCAGCTCGTCGAGGTCGGCGGAGATCAGCAGCACGGCCAGACCGGCGCGGCGGGCCTCGCGGATGCGGTCCCAGATCTGTGCCTGCGCGCCGACGTCCACACCGCGGGTGGGGTGGGCGGCGATCAGGAACTTGGGGTCGTGGCTCATCTCACGGCCGACGATCAGCTTCTGCTGGTTGCCGCCGGAGAGCGAGGCGGCGGTGACGTCGATGCCGGGGGTGCGGACGTCGTACTCCTCGACGATCCGGCGGGTGTCGGCCTGGGCGCCCTTGGGGTTCAGCCAGAAGCCCCTGGCGTTGGGCTTCTCGGTGACGTGCCCGAGGATGCGGTTCTCCCAGAGCGGGGACTCCAGCAGCAGCCCCTGGCGGTGCCGGTCCTCGGGGATGTAGCCGACGCCGGACTCGCGGCGCCTGCGGGTGGGCCAGGGGGTGATGTCCTCGCCGAGGAAGCGGATCGCGCCGGAATCGGCGTGCTTGGTGCCGATCAGGGCGTCGATCAGTTCGGTCTGCCCGTTGCCCTCGACGCCCGCGATGCCCATGACCTCACCGGCGTGGATGGTGAAGGACACGTCGTCCAGGACGCGCTTGGTCTCGCCCGCGCCCGCGAACTCGGTCAGGCCGCCACCGGCCGGTTCGTCCTCGGCGCCGAGGGAGACACCGGCGGCGTGCACGGTGAGGTTGCGCACCTCCAGCACGGGCCGGTCGGTGACGGTGGACTCGGAGGTCTCCGGGGTGGGCAGCTCGCTGCCGACCATCAACTCCGCGAGCTGGCGCGGGGTGGTCTCGGCGGGTACGGCGGTGCCGACGGTGGTGCCGCGCCGGATGACGGTGATGTCGTCGGCGACGGACAGCACCTCGCCCAGCTTGTGGGAGATGAAGATGACGGACAGGCCCTCGGACTTCAGCTCGCGCAGGTTGTCGAAGAGGGCATCGACCTCCTGCGGGACCAGGACCGCGGTCGGTTCGTCGAGGATCAGGGTGCGGGCGCCGCGGAAGAGGACCTTGAGGATCTCCACGCGCTGCCGGTCGGCCACACCGAGGTCCTCGACCAGGGCGTCGGGGCGGACACCGAGGCCGTAGCGGTCGGAGATCTCCTTGATCTTCCGGCGGGCGGCGCCGCCGATGCCGTGCAGCTTCTCGCTGCCGAGCACGACGTTCTCCAGCACGGTCAGGTTGTCGGCCAGCATGAAGTGCTGGTGGACCATGCCGATGCCGCGGGCGATGGCGTCCGCCGGGGAGGCGAAGGAGACCTGCTCGCCGTCGATCGCGATGGTGCCCTCGTCCGGCTTCTGCATGCCGTAGAGGATCTTCATCAGGGTGGACTTGCCGGCGCCGTTCTCGCCGACCAGGGCGTGCACGGTGCCCTTGCGGACGGTGAGGTGGATGTCGTGGTTGGCCACGACTCCGGGGAACCGCTTGGTGATGCCCGCCAGTTCCACCGACAGGGCGGCGGACGGAGGGCTGCTGGACGCGTCGATGGCGCACTCTCCTACGGGAAAAGGGCCGCTCTACGCGCGTAGCGCCCCTGCTTCAAATGTGCCCGGGAACGATCGGGAGTTTTCGCTGCGTTCCGTTCTCGATCGCCCCGAGCATTGTGCCGCGCGAACGGGGTGCGGTCGGACCATGCTTCCCGCACCCCGTTCCACGGCTGTGACGCTGCCATTGCGGCACCACGTCGGCCAGTCGTTCCGGCCGATCGTCAGGAGGTCTTCACCTTGATGCTGCCGTCCTTGATGCCCGCCTCGGCCTTCTTCACGGCGTCCTGGATGGCGGTGTCGTTCTTGAACTTCGGGTTGGAGTCGGCCAGGCCGACGCCACCGTTGTTCAGCGAGCCGCGGATGTCACCGGAGAGCGGCTTCTTGTCCTTGATCACGGACTTCGCCAGGTCGTAGACCGCGCCCTGCACGTTCTTCAGCGCCGAGGTCAGGATGTAGTCCTTGTACTTGGCGAGCGGGGCCTGGTTGTACTGGTCGGAGTCCACGCCGATCGCCCAGACCTTGTGCTCGGCGGCGGCCTTGATGACGCCCTGGCCGGAGAGACCGGCGGCGGCGTAGAGCACGTCGGCGCCCGCGTCGATCTGGCCGTCGGCGGCGCTCTCGCCCTTGTCGGGGCTGGAGAAGCCGCCGTCCTGCGCGGTCTGCGTCAGGTACTGCGACTCGATCTTGATGTTCGGGTTGACCGACTTGGCGCCCTGCTCGTAACCGGCCTCGAACTTGTGGATCAGCGGGACGTCCACGCCACCGATGAAGCCGATGTGGTTCTTCTTGGTGGCCTTGGCCGCCGCGACACCGGCGAGGTAGGAGGACTGCTCCTCGTGGAAGACCATGTCCGCGACGTTCTTCGCCTGGGTCTGGTCGTCGTCGATGATGCCGAAGGTGACCTTCGGGTACTTGGCGGCGGCCTCCTTCAGCGCACCCGCGTAGGCGAAGCCGACGCCGATGACCGGGTTGTAGCCCGCCTTCGCCAGGGTCTCCAGGCGCTGGGTCTTGTCCGCGTCGGACTCGTTGTCCTGCGGCTCGATGTCACGGCCGCTCACACCGAAGTCCTTCTCGGCCTTCTGGAAGCCCGCGTACGCGGCGTCGTTGAAGGACTGGTCGCCCTTGCCGCCCACGTCGTAGGCGAGACCGATGCCCTTGGAGGCGCCACCGCTGGTGGACGCGGTGGACGAGCTGCCGCAAGCGGACACGGTGACGGCGAGGGCTGCGGTCGCAACGCCTGCAATCGTTATACGGGACACCCGGCGCATGGAACGTGACTCCTTTGTGCAAGCGCCCGACCAGGCGCTGGTTCCGCGGCAGCGTAACGCGCGTAGACGGGACGGAAAACCCCCAATGTCCGGTCCGTTATCTACCTGTGGCCACTGTCACGGGCCGCGGTCACTGACAGCATCGCACCCCTTGCCGGTGGCAAGGGGTGCGCGGGGTTGCGACCGCGATCACACCGGTCCGGGACCGGGCCGGGTCACTTCGTGGCGACGGTCACCTTGCCGTCGATGATGTCCTGCTTCGCCTTGTCCACGGCGGCGACCACGTCCGTCATGGCCTTGTACTTCGGGTTGGAGTCCGCGAAGCCCACCGCGCCCGTCTTCAGGTCGCCGCGCACCTCGCCGCTGAGCGGCTTGCCGTCGTGTACCGACTTGGCCAGGTCGTAGACGGCGCCGCCGACGTTCTTCAGCGCCGAACCGAGGATGTAGTCCTTGTACTTGGCGAGCGGGGCCTGGTTGTACTGGTCGGAGTCCACGCCGATCGCCCAGATCTTGTGCTCGGCGGCGGCCTTGATGACGCCCTGGCCGGAGAGACCGGCGGCGGCGTAGAGCACGTCGGCGCCCGCGTCGATCTCGCCGTCGGCCGCGTTCTCGCCCTTGTCCGGGCTGGAGAAGCCGCCCTCCTGCGCGGTCTGCGTCAGGTACTGCGACTCGATCTTGATGTTCGGGTTGACCGACTTGGCGCCCTGCGCGAAGCCCGCCTCGAACTTGTGGATCAGCGGCACGTCTACCCCGCCGACGAACCCGATGTGGTTCTTCTTCGTCGCCTTCGCGGCGGCCACGCCCGCCAGGTACGAGGACTGCTCCTCGTGGAAGACCATGTCCGCGACGTTCTTGGCGGTCGTCTGGTTGTCGTCGATGATGCCGAACGTCACCTTGGGGTACTTGACGGCGGCGTCCTTCACCGCGCCCGCGTAGGCGAAGCCGACCCCGATGACCGGGTTGTAGCCCGCCTTGGCGAGGGTCTCCAGGCGCTGGGTCTTGTCCGCGTCCGACTCGTTGTCCTGCGGCTCGACGTCCCGGCCGCCCATCTTGAACTCGTCCTCGGCCTTCTGGAAGCCGGAGTACGCCGCGTCGTTGAAGGACTGGTCGCCCTTGCCGCCCACGTCGTAGGCGAGACCGATGCCCTTGCCGGAGTACGCGCCGTCCTTGCTCGGCTTGGTCGATGCCTCGGTGCTGGACTTGCCGCAGCCGGTGGCCGCGAGGGCGACGACCGCGACGGCCGCCGCGGCCTGGGAGAGCAGGGCCCTCCGGGACATCTTCCGGGTAGCGCGCACAGCAAGACTCCTTCATCCCCACGGCGCCGTCACGGGCCGCTGTCCCCAATGAGCCGCCGGTGATGGCGAGTTCGGCGCACAGTAACGCGCGTAGAAGCGGAGGGGAACGGGATTGCTCGCGGCCGTTATCGATTCGTGGCGACTCGGAATCACCGCCGTGAGCGGGGAGTTGCGGGGGTGTTGCGCAACGGGACGAAGGGGTGCGTACCGTACGCACCCCTCCGCCCCGGCAGTCGCCGCGGGTCCCGCGCTACGGGGTCTGCTGGTCGTCGAGAAGAGCGGCGGCGGTGAACATCTCCACGCCGACCGTGATGGCGTACTCGTCGGCGTCGAAGTCGCCCTGGTGCAGGTCGCGTACGACCCGCTCACCGGGGGTGCGGACGCCGAGCCGGGCCATCGCGCCGGGCACCTGCTCCAGGTACCAGGAGAAGTCCTCGCCGCCCAGGCTCTGTTCGGTGCCCTCGACGGAGTCCATCCCGCGCCGGGCCACCATCGAGCGGCGCAACAGCTCTGCGGACTCACGGTCGTTGACGACCGGGGGCACCCCGCGCACGTAGGTGATCTCGGACTTGGCGCGGTGCAGGGTGGCGATCTCGTCGATGGCCGCGTGCACGATGTCCGGCGCCTCCCGCCACGCCTCCAGGTCCAGGCAGCGGACGGTGCCGGAGAGTTCGGCGTGCTGCGGGATGACGTTCGGGGCGTGCCCGGACTCGATACGGCCCCAGGTGACGGCCAGTCCGCTGCGGGTGTCCACCCGGCGGGCGACCAGCGCGGGCACGTCGAGCGCGATGCGCGCGGCGGCGGTGACCAGGTCGGTGGTCAGGTGCGGGCGGGCGGTGTGGCCGCCGGGGCCGTCGAGCGCGACCTCCAGCCGGTCGCAGGCGCTGGTGATCGGACCGTGCCGCAGTCCGACCCGGCCCGCCTCGACCTTGGGGTCGCAGTGCAGGGCCAGGATGCGCCCGACACCCTCCAGCGCGCCGTCCTGGATGGCCCCGAGGGCACCGCCGGGCAGCACCTCCTCGGCGGGCTGGAAGACCAGCCGCACCGGGCGGGAGAGCAACCCCTCGGCGTGCAGCCGGGCCAGCACCAGACCGGCGCCGAGCACCACGGTGGTGTGCACGTCGTGCCCGCAGGCGTGCGCCCGGTCCGGCACGGTGGAGCGGTACGCGCAGTCGGTCTTGGTGTCCGGGATGGGCAGCGCGTCGATGTCGGCGCGCAGCGCCAGGAACGGCACGGCGGGACGGCCGCCGCCGGTGGCGCCGATGTCGCAGAGGAGGCCGGTTCCGCCGGACAGGACGCGGGGCCGGAGCCCGGCGCGTTCCAGCCGTTCCTTGAGCGCGGCGGTGGTGCGGAACTCCTGGTTGCCCAGTTCCGGGTGCATGTGCAGATCACGGCGGAACGCGATCAGTTCCGCGCGCAGGGACTCGCTGAGCGAGCCGGGAAGCACATTCCCGGTGGGTTCGGCCTCGGACTCTCGGGACATCACGTGGTTCACCCTCTGCAGGGTAGGACGCGCGACCGGTCGGACGACCCACGATCAGCAAAAGTTCAGCCCGTGAGGTGAAGAAAATATGACCGGTGGACGCATGGCGGTGGTCTCGGTTGGGTAGGAACTCTTCTTCCTTCCTCCACGGATACCACGGTTGACCATGACCACGCCGCTTTTGTCCACGGAGCGGACCGGCGCCCGGCCCCGGCGGGCCGGGGCACCGGTGGGGCGGGCGGGTCAGCCGGGACCGGGGGCGGGGGTCGCCGACACGGCCGAGGTGAGCCGGTGGACGTCCCGCGCGGTGCCGGTCACCCCGGACAGGAAGCCCTGGGCGCGCGGGGACGCGGTGTCGGTGAGCCAGGCGGGATCGATGTCGCAGACCGCGACCCGTACACCCGTACCGGCCAGGGCGAGCGGCAGGGTGTGGACGACCGTGGAGGGAAAACTCACCACGGTTCGGCCGATCGGGCCCCGGCGGGCGATCAGCTCCAGCGGCAGATCGGGGCGGACGATCTCCAGTCCGCTCTCCCCGGCCAGCCGGTGCAGTTTCCCGGTGCTCTCCCGGCGGTGCGCGAAGTAGCGGGTCGCGCCGTGCGCGCGGGCCAGCGCGCGGACCGCCTCCAGATACCGCTCGGTGTCCACCACCCCGGTCTCCACCAGGGAGGTGCCGACCAGGTCGGCGCCGGAGGTGATCCGGGGCGGACCGAACCGGGCGCGGGTCCAGGCGAACGCGTTGGCGGTGACCGTGACGCCCTCGGGGATCTCGGTCACCGGCATCGAGGAGAACACCTCCACCCGGCGGCGGCCGTTCGGGGTGAGGCGGCGGCGGGCCGAGGAGGACACCGGGGCGAACAGCAGATCGCGCGGGCCGGGACGGCCGCCCTTGCGGTGCCAGCGCACCAGGCGCTCCCCGCGGGCGAGCTGGGTGACGAACTCCATCGTCGCCGTCCCGTCGTCCACGACGACGAGGTCACGGGCGCGGGTGATGGTCAGCAGCAGCTGTACGTAGCGGGAGAACGGGTCGCCCATGACGACCCGGTCGGCCCGGCGGAGCCGTCCGGCGAGCCCGCCGATGGTGTGGAACGGGGCGGTGGTGCCGCCCCGCGCCTCCTCCCAGCGCACCCGGTGTCCCTCGTCCCGGGCCAGGTCCGCCATCCGGCGGAGCTGGCCGCGGGTCATGGGGTCGGTGGGTGCGAGGACGACGAGCGTCAGCTCGGGTTCGTCGCCCGGCCCGCCGGTGCCGGACGGGTCGTCCGCGGCGGGCGCCGGAGCCCCCGGGCCCTCCCCCGCGCCCGTTCCCGCGCCCGTCCCCCGGGTCCGGCGCCGGGTCTGCGCCGGGACCGCGGGGAGGGCCGGGCCGGGTATGCCGCGCAGGCCGTGCAGATGCGCCCACTCCAGCACGTTGAGCAGCTGGACGGGGCTCTCCACGAAGGCGAGCGTGCGGGCGGGGGTGCCGGGGTCACCGGCGCGGGGGCTCATCGGCGTACGACCGTCCCGTGGTGGTGGCTGGACGCGGGGGTCAGACCGTGGCGAGCGGCTCGCCCGCGGCGGCGGCGATCTCCGCCTCGGCGACGACGCCGGAGACGCGGCGCAGCTTCTTCATCGGGCCCAGCTCGGAGTCGTAGACCTTCTTGACGCCGTCGCCGAGGGACTCCTCGATGGTGCGGATGTCGCGGACCAGGCGGACCAGGCCCTGCGGCTCGACGGAGGCGGCCTGGTCGGAGCCCCACATGGCGCGGTCGAGGGTGATGTGGCGCTCGACGAAGGTGGCGCCGAGGGCGACGGCGGCGAGGGTGGTCTGGAGACCCGTCTCGTGGCCGGAGTAGCCGATCGGGACGTTCGGGAACTCCTTCTCCAGCGTGTTGATCACGCGGAGGTTCAGCTCCTCGGCCTTGGCCGGGTAGGTGGAGGTGGCGTGGCAGAGCAGGATGTTCTCCGAGCCGAGCACCTCGACCGCGTGGCGGATCTGCTTCGGGGTGGACATGCCGGTGGAGAGGATGACCGTACGGCCGGTGCCGCGCAGGGCGCGCAGCAGCTCGTCGTCGGTGAGGGAGGCGGAGGCCACCTTGTGGGCGGGGACGTCGAACTTCTCCAGGAAGGCGACGGCCTCGGTGTCCCACGGGGAGGCGAACCAGTCGATCCCCTTCTCCTTGCAGTACGCGTCGATCCGGCGGTACTCGTCCTCGCCGAACTCCACGCGGTGGCGGTAGTCGATGTACGTCATCCGGCCCCAGGGGGTGTCGCGCTCAATGTCCCACTGGTCGCGCGGGGTGCAGATCTCCGGGGTGCGCTTCTGGAACTTCACGGCGTCGCAGCCCGCCTCGGCGGCGACGTCGATGAGCTTGAACGCGTTCTCCAGCTCACCGTTGTGGTTGATGCCGATCTCGCCGCAGATGTAGACGGGGCGGCCGGGACCGGCTTCGCGGGTGCCGAAGTTGCGGATGCGGGAGGCGTTGGTCATGGCAGGGGTTTCCTTACTCGGGGAGGGAGTCGAGAGAGGCGCCGAGGAGCCAGCCGGCGATCTCTCGGATCGCGCCGTCGCCGCCGGGGAGGGTGGTGACCGCGCGGGCGGCGCCGCGTACGACGTCATGGGCGCTTCCGACCGCCACGGGCCAGCCGACGAGGGCGAAGCACGGGAGGTCGTTCACGTCGTTGCCGACGTAGAGCACGCGCTCCGGCGCGATGCCCTGTTCCTCGCACCACTGCTTGAGGGCGAGGTCCTTGCGGTCGATGCCGTGCAGCACCGGGAGCCGGAGCTTTTGGGCGCGGGCGGCGACCACCGGGTTCTGTTCCGTGGACAGGATCAGCATCTTCAGTCCGCTGCGGCGCAGGGCCGCGATGCCGAGGCCGTCCCCGCGGTGCACGGAGACGAACTCCCGTCCGTCGGAGTCGATCAGCACCCGGTCGTCGGTCTGGGTGCCGTCGAAGTCGAGGACCACGGCGTCGATGTCGTCGTACGCCGGGAGTGCGTCCGGCCGGTCAGCGTCGAAGAACGGCGCGAGGGCGCGGGCGCGGGCCAGGTCGTGCGGGTCGTCGATCTCCAGCACGCGGGCCGGGTCGGTGCGCACGGGTTCGGTGTGCCCGAAGAACCGGTGCCGGTGGGCGCGGAACCCGGCGGCGTCCATCGCGTAGGCGGCGCCGGTCTCCAGCAGGTCCTGCGGGCGGTCCTGGCGGCGGGGGCGGAAGGACTTGTCGTGGTTGACGCCGTAACCGCCGCCGGTGACCGTGGAGTTGACGACCGCGACGGGACCGTCCCCGGCGATCTCCCCGGTGCGGGCGGCGGGGGCGGGGACCGGGTCGTCGGCGGCGTCGCGCCAGACGAAGCCGTGGAAGGGGGCGACGGTGAGCGCGGTGTCGGCGCCGTTCTCCAGGACGGCACCGGCGACGCCGTCGATGTCCTCGCGGCTGAGGAACGGGCTGGTGCACTGCACGAGCAGGACGGTGTCCACGGCGGCGCCGTGCAGGGCCTCGTGGGCGTCCATCGCGTGCAGTACGGCGGCCTCGGAGGTCGCGGTGTCCCCGGCGATGGCGGCGGGGCGGAGCACGACCTCGGCACCGGCCCGGCGGGCGGCGGCGGCGATGGCGCGGTCGTCGGTGGAGACCACCACGTCCGTCACCAGGCGGGCGGCGCGGCACTCGCGGACCGCGCGGGCCACCAGCGGGACACCGCCGACGGGGGCGAGGTTCTTCGCGGGGACCCCCTTGGAGCCGCCGCGGGCGGGGATCACCGCGAGCACGCGGCGGACGGCGGGCACGGGACCCGGTTCCGGGTCGGCGTGGGTCATGGGCGGTACTCCTTGCGGGGGCGGCCGGTGGTTCACAGCTCTCCCATTCGTCGGATCACGGGGGCCACGCGCTGCACTCCGTGGCGGTAGGCGCCGCGCGCGGCCCGGCGCACGATCTGGCGGACGGGGCCGGGCTCCCGGTCGGCCGCCGGGGCGCCGGGCAGCGGGGCGCCGTCCGGGCCGAGGTGGTGGCGGGCGAGGATGCCCGGCAGATAGCCGGGGGCGGTCCCGGGCGTGTAGTAGGGCTTCAGCGGCGGGAGTTGACCGGGTCCGGCGAGCAGGGCGGTGATCCGGTCGCGGGCCGCGTCGAAGGCGTGCTCGTAGCCGCCGTCGGCCGCGACGCCCTGCCGGGCGACCCACTCGGGGTCCGCCTCGGGGCGGTGCCCGGCGTCGAGCCGGTCCCAGGAGGCGAGGCAGCCGGAGCCGGTGAAGTGGTGGTTGCCGAGCGTCTCGCGCACCCCGAGGTCGGTGAGCACGACCGTCGGCACCCGCCGGTGCAGGGCCTCCAGCGCGGCGGTGGAGCTGACGGTGACCAGCAGGTCGGTACGGTCCAGCACCTCGCCCATGTGCCCGTACACCAGACGGAAGTTGGCGGGCACGTCCTTGCCCTGGACCAGCTTCTGGTACGGCAGTTCCTCGATGTGGGTGGTGTGCTCGCCGGGCTGGGAACGCAGCTTCAGCAGCACCTCCCGCTCGGGGTGCAGCCGGGCGTGCCCGATCAGCCGGTCCAGCAGGTACGTACGGTCGCGCCGGTTGTCCGGCACGGACGGCTGGGCGGCGAACACCACGGTGTACGGGTCGTGTTCGCCCTCGTACGGCGCTCCGCCGAGGAACGGCAGCGCGACCTCGGTCACCGCGGAGGCGTCGGCGCCCACCCCCTCGTACACCGCGCGGAACCGGTCCGTGTCGTGCCGGGAGTTGGCGAGGACGAGGTCCGCGCCGTGCCGGAGCAGCAGGCCGTCGGTGAGCTTCTCGTAGACGACGCCGACGTACCCGGTGACGACCACCGGGCGCGGGCCGTCGCCCCAGGCGTGCCGCAGCCCGTGCAGCATCGCCTGCACCCCGCCGCCGACGAGCGCGATCACGAGGATGTCGTAACGCTCCTCGGTCATGGCGCGCACGAATTCGAGGCCGGTGACCTCGCGGAGGGAGTCGGCGCGGACGCCGACCTCCTCCAGCTGGCGGGCGGTGGGGGTGGCACGGCCGCGCAGAAGGTGGCCGTCGAGGCGGAGTACGGCTCCGGCGGGGGCGAGGCGCTGCGCGGTGAGCGCCCCCCACTTCCACCGGGTGTCCGAATCCGCGAGGACGGCGACCCGCAGGGACTTCGTTGCACTTGCTGGCACGCCCTAGAAGCTAGGAAGCCATTTCGATGTTCCGCCCAACCGGAATGCAACAAACGGTTAACAGCACATCGCCGAATGGGGATTCGGGGCGGGAAAGGCGGGGCGGAAAGCCTGGTTCATGGGTTCGCCACGCTTCGTTCACCCCTCGTCAACTCGGTGGCCAAGACGAATCACGGGCCGCGCCCTAACGTCCCTGACGTGGTCAAGCTCTCCGTCATCGTGCCGTTCTACAACGTGCGGCAATACGCACCGGACACCTTGCGCAGCCTTCGGGCGAACGCGCGTGAGGACTTCGAATTCATTCTCGTGGACGACTGTTCCCGTGACGGGACACCAGAGATCCTGGAGCGCGCCGAACGCGAGCTGCCGGGCGCGGTGGTCGTCCGCCATGAGCAGAACGGAGGGCTGGCGACCGCCCGCAACACCGGTATCGACCGGGCGCGCGGCGAGTACCTGACCTTCCTGGACGGCGACGACTGGCTCGCCCCCGGCTACTACCCGCGACTGGTCGCCGCGATGGACGAGCTGGGCTGCGACTTCCTGCGCACCGACCATGTCCAGTGCACCGCCCGCGCGCGCGGCGTGCAGCGCGTCCCGCACGGCAGGCGGGGGGTGGTGATGGACCCGCGCGCGGCGATCCTGCCCGCCGACCGCTCGACCTCGGTGGACTACGCCTTCGCCTGGGCGGGCGTCTACCACCGCCGACTGGTGGACCGGGGCCTGCTGCACTTCACCGACGGACTGCGCACCGCCGAGGACCGGCCGTGGATCTGGCGGCTGCACCGGGAGGCGGAGTCGTTCGCCGTGGTGAACCTGCTCGGGGTGTTCTACCGGCGGGGTGTGGCGACCTCCCTCACCCAGATCGGCGACGTCCGCCAGCTCGACTTCATCCGGGCGTTCGACCAGGTCGTCGCGGAGACGGCCCGGGACCGGGACGCCGCCGCGCTGCTGCCGAAGGCGGTGCGCACGTACTGCGCGATCATCTCCCACCACGTGGGTTCCATCGAGAGGTTCGAGCCCGCCGTGGCGAAGCAACTGAAGTCCCGGAGTGCCGCCGCGCTGCGGCGGATGCCGCAGGACGTGCTGGACGAGGCGCTGGACTCGATGGACCTGCTGCGCGCGGGCAAACTGCGCCGCCTGCGCCGCCGCTCCGCCGCGGGGGTGGCCGCGTGACCACCCAGATCTTCCAGGTGTCCACCCTGTACGGCACGGCGACGCTGGCCGCCGCGCTGGACTCCGGCTGCTTCGGGCCCGCCGACCGCCGCGTCCTGCTGGTCTGCAACAACACCGCGACGCCCGAGACCACGCCCGCGCCGGACACCATGCCGGGATTCGAGCGGCTGAGCGAGCGCTTCGACGAGGTGCTGTCGTACAACGAGGCGATCTTCCCCTTCCACCCCGGCGGCTGGGCGCCCCGGCCGGACGACCTGCCGCTGTGGGAGCGGTATCTGCGCCACGAGTGGCGGCTCGGCACGGACGACGTGGAGCTGGCGGTCGAGTCGATCCAGGTCAACCCGTCGCTGGGGCTGGCGCAGATCTTCACCGGCGCCCCGGTCACCGTCTACGCCGACGGCCTGATGAGTTACGGCCCGACCCGCAACAAGATCGACCCGCTGGTGGGCACCCGGGTGGACCGGGTGCTGCACCTGGACCTGGTGCCGGGGCTGGCGCCGCTGCTGCTGACCGAGTTCGACGTGCCCGGCGAGATCGTGCCGACGCAGGCGTTCACCAAGGTGCTGGCCGAGCTGGCGCCGCTGGGCGACGGGCTGCCCGAACCGACCGGGTCCGCGCTGCTGCTCGGGCAGTACCTCTCGGCGCTGGACATCCTCACCGCCGAGGAGGAGGACGCGCTGCATCTGCGGATGCTGCGGGGCGCGGTCGCGCTGGGCCACACCTCGGTGGTGTTCAAGCCGCACCCGGCGGCCCCGGCGGGCTTCACCCGCTCGCTGGAGGAGGAGGCGGAACGGCTCGGCGCCGAGCTGACCGTGCTGCACACCCCGGTGCTCGCGGAGGTCGCCTACCAGCGGATGCGCCCGGCCCTGGTGGTCGGCTGCTTCTCCACCGCCCTGTTCACGGCGACCGCGCTGTACGGCCTGCCGGTGGCGCGGGTCGGCACCGAACTGCTGCTGGAGCGGCTCGCGCCGTACGAGAACAGCAACCGGGTGCCGGTCACCGTGGTGGACGCGCTGCTGCCCGAGGTGGGCGACGCGGACGCGGTGGCCGCGCGGCGGCAGAGCATGGACGTCGAGGCGCTGGGCGCGCTGGTGCGTGCGGTGGGCTTCGCCATGCAGCCGAAGATCCTGCCCGGCCTGCGCCGGGAGACCGAGGAGTACCTCGCCCGGAACCCCGGCCCGCGCACGATGCGCTACTTCAAGCGCCGCCGCCTGACCTCGCTGGCGCTGCCCGGCGGGGTGCCCGCGCAGCTCGCGTTCATCCCGCGCAACGCGACGGTGCGGAGGGTGGCCCGCAGGGCTCGGAGTCTGGGGCGTGCGGTCGCCGCCGAACAGGGCCGGTTCCGCTGACGGCCGACTGTGCCGAGCACGGCCGATTCTCCGGCGGAACGGGAGAACGGGGGAACGGGAGAACGCCTGACGGAGGGTCCGGAAAAGGGCCGTCCGCCGGGCGTTCCCTCTTTTTCGTGCCGCATTCCTGTCGCATTCGCACCCTATTCGCTCCCCATTCGCTTCCCATTCATACCGCATTCCTGCCGCACCCCTGCCGCACGCATCGGCCGAGGTGCCGGTAATTCCGCGTGACCGCGGGGTGAACAGCAGGGGGCCGACACGCTCGGGAATTCACATGAATATCCGGGCGGGGCAACGTCCGTTCGGGAACATGTCGAGCATCATGCCTGCATCGATTTCCCCTTCCCGGACCGCGCGGACCGCGCGGCTCACAGAGTCGGCACCGACCGTTCCGGCCGCCGCGCCGGGCGGTCGTCCCGGGCGGCTGCTCGCACTGGACGGCCTGCGCCTGGTCGCCGCGCTGATGGTGTGCCTCTACCACTACGCCGGACGCGGCGGCGAGGTCTCCGGGTCCTGGCGCGGCTCGCCGTCCGGTGTCTTCCCGTCGCTCTCCCCCGTGTCCACCTACGGCTGCCTGGGTGTGCAGTTCTTCTTCGTCATCAGCGGCTTCGTCATCTGCATGAGCAGCTGGGGCCGCACGCTGGGCGACTTCTTCCGCTCGCGGGTCTCCCGCCTCTACCCGGCGTACTGGGTGGCCCTGGTGCTGGTGACGGCCGCCTCGATCGCGCTGCCGGTGGTGGTGCGCGCCGTACGGCCCGACGAGTTCCTGGTGAATCTGACGATGCTCCAGATGCCGCTGGGTGTGCCGCGGGTGCTCGGGGTGTGCTGGACGCTCTGGGCCGAGGTGCGCTTCTACGCGCTGTTCGCGCTGCTCGTGGTGGCGCGCGGGGTGACCTACCGGCGCGTGGTGCTGTTCTGCGCCGTGTGGACGCTGGCGGTCGTGCTGAGCACGGCCTCGGACAGCGCACTGGTCGATCAGATCGTCATGCCGGAGTACGCCCCGTTCTTCATCGGCGGCCTGGCGCTGTACCTGATCCACCGGTTCGGCAGCGACCTCATGCTGTGGGGGATCGTCGGCGTCTCCTTCCTGATCGGGCAGCACACCGCCGTCCGGGGGCTGTGGCATCCGGGCGGGCATCCGGAGTTCGTCCGGCATCCGTGGGTGATCGTGCTGATCGTCGCGCTGGCGTACGCCACGGTGGCCGCGGTGGCACTGGGCTGGACCCGCTGGGCGGACTGGCCCTGGCTGGTGACGGCGGGCGCGCTGACCTATCCGTTCTACCTGGTCCACGAACACCTGGGCTGGTTCGTCATCCGGGTGCTGCACCGGGGGCTCGGCGTGCCCCCGCTGTCCACCCTCGGCCTCACGGTCGCCGCCATGCTGGCCCTGGCCTGGCTGATCCACCGCTTCGTGGAGAGACCGTTCGGGCCCCGGCTGCGGCGGGCACTGAGAAAAGTACGCCCTGCGGCGCCCTCCGCGTTCTCCCTCCCGAGGAGCGGAGGAGGCGGGGGCTGAGCCGCCTGGAAGCGATCCCCCCGTGGTGGCGGCGATGCGGCTCCCGGCGACTCGGTGCCTACGATGGGCGCGTTCGCGGGCGGGGCTCGCGTACGGAGGGGGCGTCACATGAACGGGTCCGGTCCCGGGCGGCCGGTGCTGCGGCACCTCGGTGCGATGCACGTGAGCGGGGCGGTGCTGCTGGCCGGGTTTCTGGTCCCGCCGGTGTGGCTGACGGACACGGCGTACGCGACCCCGCCCGGCGCCCCCACCACCGACGCGCCCTACGTACTGCTGTTCGCCGTACCGGTGCTCTGCCTCGCCCTGCACGTGCTGGTGCAGATCCCGGCCGGGCTGCTGGCGACCCGGCTGGGCCGGGGCCGGGCGCCCTGGGCGCGGTACGCGGTCGGGGCCGGGTGCGCGGGGGCGCTCGCGCTGCTGCTGGTGGGCGTGTTGACCCGGCCGGGCGACCTGGCGGCGGGCGTGTCCGTGTGGGCCGACGCGGCGGTGCGGACCGGGCTCGGGACGGCCGCGTACCTCTGGGTGACGCGGGGGTCCAGGGGCGGGTACGGGGTCAGGTGCTCGCCAGGGTGAGCTTCACCGCGAAGCCGAGGAAGAGGGCGCCCGCCGCCGAAGTGGCCGTGGCGGAGAGGCGCTTGCGGCGCCGGAAGGCGGCGGCGAGCCGGGTGCCGCCGAATATCAGCACGCTGAGGTAGAGCGCGCTGGTGACCTGGGCGAAGAAGCCCAGCACGAGGAAGGACAGGGCCGGGTAGGCGTACGACGCGTCAACGAACTGCACGAAGAAGGCGACGAAGAACAGGATCGCCTTCGGATTGAGCAGGCTCACCACGAAGGCCCGGCGGAACGGCCGTTCGTCCCCGGCCTCCTCCGGCTCCGCCTCGGCCACCGCCCGCTCGCGCCGCATACGCCACAACTGCCGGGCGGCGCGCATCATCCCGAACGCCAGCCACGTCAGATAACCCGCACCGGCGAGCTTCACGATGCCGAACAGCACCGCGTTCGCCTGGAGCAGCGAGGCCACCCCGGCGGCCGACAACGTCATCAGCGCCACGTCCCCGCACCACACCCCGGCAGCGGCCGTGTACCCCGCCCGCACCCCGCGCCGCGCGGCCACGGACAGCACGTACAACGAGTTGGGCCCGGGCAGCAGCACGATCAGGGCGAGGCCGGCCAGGTAGGTGGGGAGGTCGATGACACCGAACATGGGGACGAGTGTGGCACAAGGGTCCGACAGTCGGAGGAGTCAGCCGTCGAGCAGGGTGTCCACCAGGAGGTCGAGTTGTACGCCCACCGTCTTCGGTACGGGCACGGTCCGGCCCCGTGGGAAGCGCTGCGGCTCGGGATAGGCGCCGTCGAGAGGGTCCGTGTAGAGGAGGACCTCGTCGTGTTTGCGGTCCACGACGAGGTAGGCCGGGATACCCGCCTGCGCGTAGCACTCCACCTTCGGACCGAGGTCGTCGGACCAGTTCGAGGAGGTCACCTCGACGACCAGGCGGAAGACGTGCGGGGCGTAGAAATTCTTGGTGACGTGCGCGTCGCGGAAGTCGTCGTCCACCACGGAGAGGTCCGGGATGGCGAAGTCCTCCGGCAGGGTCGGCAGCCAGAGGCCGACAGCCTGCACCCAGTCCACCCCGCTGCCCTCGATGCCCGCCCGTTCCAGTGCTCTGCCCAGCTTGGTCAGCGTCAGAGCGTGCGAGCCGTCGGGCGGCGGTGTCACAGTGAGTCTCCCCTGGAGGATCTCCACGCGGTGGCCGGGCAGCACACGGGCGAGCTGGTCGGCGGCCTCGCTCAGACTCGGCTCGTGCTGCAGTACGGCCATGCGTCCTCCTTCGGGGAACACTCTCCACGAGCGTAACCGCGCCCGCCGGGTTTCCGCCTCCGCTCACCCGTACGAAGGACCCCGCCGGAAGCGGCTGGGGGTGTGGCTCCCGCTCGGGGTGAACTCACCGGAGGGGAGGGGAAGTTGATGCGCGGGCGGGACCGGGGGAACGTGTCCCGCCCGCGCGGGGTGCACGAGCCACGGGTACGGGGGGAACCCCGGCTCGGTGCGACGGCCGATGACCAGTCGGCTCATTCAGTACAGCGCCGGGGTGCGAAAAAACGTCACACCTCTGGGGGTGATGTCCTCGGACGGCGGCCCTCGTGGGGCGGGGCGGGGGCGCGGGGGGGGCCGCTCACGGCGTGCGGGTGGCCGTGTCCGGGACCGTGGCCGGGGGCGTGGCCTTGATGGGGGGCGCGGGTGGGGCGGTGGTGGTGGGAGCGGCTGTCGTCGTCGCGGCCCCGGCCGTCGCCCTTGCCGTCACCACGCTTGTCGCCGCCCTTGCCCTTGCCGTTGCCTCCACCGCTCCCGCTCCCGCTGCCCTGTTTCCTGGGCTCGCGGGGGGTGCGGTTGCTGCGGCCGTCCTTGGTGTCGTGGGTGTCCCCGGCCTTGGCGTCGCCCTTGACGCGGTTCCGGCCGGTGGCGGACTGGTGAGCGGCCAGGAGGGTCCCGCAGTACGGGCCGACCCGTGTGCTGCCACCGGCGAGGTTCTCCAGGGCGCGTCTGCGGGCGGCGCCGGGGTCGCGCCCGGCGCGCAGGTCGCGGCAGGCCGACTCCGCCGCGCGGCGGCGCGGGGCGGTGAGGGCGTCACCGGCGCCGGGTGTGATGCCGGTGACGGTGTCGTCGTAGCCGTCGGTGGTCCGGCCGCCGGAGGTGTCGCCGCTCAGGGCACCGTTCGTACCGCCGTCGGGCAGTTCGGCGCCGCCGGGGGTGCCCGGCGACGAGGAGGCCGACGGGGCGCCGGAGCGGCCGGGGCTCTCGGCGGCCGAGACGGAGACGGCGGGTCCGGGGCCGCCGCCGCGGAACGGCACGGGCAGCACCCCGGTACCGGCGGCCAGCGCGAGCCCGCCGAACGCGGCGGCCGCGGCGAGAGTGAGCAGCGAGAGCCGCACCGGGCGGGAGCGGCGCGTACGGATTCCGGTACGGTCCGGCGAGCCGATGCGGACGAGGCCCGCGTCGGCGCCCAGGACGGCCCTGCCGTCGGCGCGCCCGGCACCGCGCGGCGGGACGGGGGCCACGGCACGGGTTCCGGCGTCCGTGACACCCCCGGTCCCACCCGTCACCCGGCGCTCACGCGCCGCGCGGAAGGCGGCCAGCGCGGCGTCCTCGCCGGGGAGCGGGGCGGGGCCGGGGGCGGGGTCGGCGGACAGCGCTTCCAGCGCCCGGGCGAGGCGTCGTGCCTGGTCGGGCAGGGGTTCCTCGACGGGCTCCGGTGACCGGCCGCGCAGCAGACGTTCCGCCGCCTCACGGGTAAGCCACTTGTACTGCTCGTCGGCCATCACATGTCCTTCTGCGTCCGCGCGCGCGTATGCGTCACAGTCGCGGACGTCACCGCGCCACCGCGCGGTTCTCGCGGGGGCGGGAGCGCGCCGAGCCCGCCGGGCGATTCCGGATCGGCGCCGAGCAGCTCCGCGAGCCGCTTCAGGCCCCGGTGCGCGGCGGTGCGTACGGCGCCGGGGCGCTTGCCGAGCGTCTCGGCGGCGGTCTTGGCGTCGAGGCCGACGACGACCCGGAGGACGACCGCCTCGGCCTGGTCCTGCGGGAGGCGGGCGATGAGCGCGAGGGTGCCGTCGGTGGACAGCGCCTCCAGGGCCTCGCCCGCCGTGTCGGACTCGGCGGCCCGGCCGGTCAGCTCGGTCTCGTCGCCGCCCACCGCGGGACGGCGCCCGCGCATCCGGATGTGGTCCAGGGCGCGGTTGCGGGCGATACGGGCGGCCCAGCCGCGGAAGCGGTCGGCGTCACCGTCGAAGCGGTCGAGATCGCGGGCGATCTGGAGCCAGGACTCGGAGGTGACGTCCTCGGCGTCGGCGTCGCCGACCAGCGTGCGGACGTAGCCGAGCAGACGGGGGTGCACGGCGCGGTACACCGTACGGAACGCGGTCTCGTCCCCGTCCTGTGCCGCACGTACCGCGGCGGTCAGCTCCGCGTCGTCCCCCTGCACCGCACTCCCTTGATCATGTTCTCGGTCGGCGCGAAAGGCACGCTACGGCGTCAAACCGGCCCTCGTCCATGTCTGTAGAAGATGCAACTAACTCGTGATCCGTCCGTGTGGGCCCCCGTGTGACAGAAACCGCACCGGCGGCGCAGAAGGAAGTACGGGCCGCACGCGGCCCGCGAACGCGACGGCCGGAGCCTCTCCTGTGGGGGGTGGCGGCTCCGGCCGTTGCCCTGGATTCAGGGTGTCTGAACGGCGACGACGCTCCGGTGGGTCCGCCTCCGTGACCAGCGGCGCGACCACCGGACGAGGAACCCCATCTCGCACGCCCCACCCAATGCGCTGGGCTGGGCTGGTGAGAACGCCATGCGGTGAGCGTTCTCGGCCCGGGCGCTCACGCAGGCCCTGAGCAGCAGTCTGCGGTGTAGGTCATCTGTCACTGCGGAGGAGTACATACGGTTGGGCGACCGTCGGCCGAATCGGACGGCGATATTCGGTGGCAGGCCGATTCGACGCGCACCACGATGCGATCATGGACTCAGGCAAGCGCGACAACGAAGCAGCGGTGACGCGGTGGACCCCGTCCACCATCTACCCCGACATGTGGGTCGATCCGGATGACGACCCGCGCGAGACGAAAGTCGAGACGGTCGGCGAACGCGGAACGCTGCTGGAGAGTCTGCGCCACTTCCGGCTCACCATCGAGATGAAGTGTGCGGGCCTGAATGCCGAGCAGATGGCCTGGCGCTCCGTACCGCCGTCCACGATGTCCCTGCTCGGGCTGGTGCGGCACATGGCTGAGGACGAACGGCACTTCCGCCGAATGGCCGGAGAGGACTCGCCCAGGATCTATCGCACCCCTGAAGACCGTGACGGCGACTGGAACGGAGCGGTCGCCGACCCGGCGGTCGTGGAGGACGCCTGGCGGCAGTGGCGAGCCGAGAGCCAGGTGAGTGACCGTTTCATCGCCGACTTCGCTGACCTCGGCACGCGGACCGGTGAGGCGCCACTGCGCGAGATCCTGGTGGCACAGATCACCGAATACGCGCGGCACTGCGGCCACGCCGACCTCCTTCGGGAGCGGATCGACGGCCGAGTGGGCCAGTGAGCACATCCCGCCGTGCGAGTCCGGGAGGCAGGAGAAGTCGCCAGTCCTGGCGGGTGTCCCGGGCCGGGCCCCTGTGTCGGCGGGACGGCAGGAATCCGGCCCGCTCCATGCCCCTGCCACGCGAGATGGGGAAGTGACTGTCCGGCCCCTTGCTCACTGTGGCCGGTGGGCTTCCACGATCGGGTGCACGCTGGATCCCGGACTGCTGGAACGGCTCACCGTACGCCGCGCGGAACTGGACGAACTCCAGGAACAGTTGGCCGACGTGCGGGCCGAGCGGGACGGACTGGCCTTCGCCGCAGCAGCTCCGTAGCACCTGCGTAGGAACAAAGCTCCTGTCCGCGGGTTGGGGAGGCCGGGGTCAGGCGCCGGTCAGTACGCGGTCGAGGGCCGCGCGGCCCAGTGGTCCCCAGTGGGGTTTGCCGCCGGGGAGACCTCGGTCGCCGTTTTGCCCCATGCGCATCAGGAACAGGCTCTTCAGCGCGGCCAGCCCGCGGGCGCGCCGGATCGTGGCCTCGTCGGCGTCCGCGCGGGTGCCGAAGTACGCGTCGAAGAACCGGGAGGCCGCGCCCTCGGGCAGCAGCACCCATGCGGCGGCGAGGTCCCACGCGGGGTCACCGGCGAACACGTCGCCGAAGTCGATGACGCCCGAGAGCGTGCCGTCCGAGACGACGACGTTCGCGGGATGGAGGTCGCCGTGCACCCACACCGGCGGGCCCTCCCACGCCCCGGCCGCGACGGCGTCGTCCCAGACGGCCCGGACGCCGGAGGCGACGGCATCGGGTACGACGACGGCCCGGAAGGACTCCTCGAAGCCGTGCGCGCCGTCCCCAAGACGAGCACCGGCGTGCCGGGAGACCGGCGCATCGGCGGGCGCCTCCACGTGGAGCGCCCGGAGGAAACCCGCCAGGGTGTCGGCCGCGTGGGCACCGCGGCTGATCGAACCGTGGTCCAGCGGCTCGCCGGGAACCCACGTCATCACGGTCCAGTGCTTGGGAAAGCGCGCGGACGGCTCACCGGACCGCACCGGGACCGGCACCGGAAGCGGCAGGCGCGGCGCCAGCACCGGCAGCCACCGCCGCTCCTTCAACTGGGGCTCGGGGGTCGGGTCCATGCGCTGCACGCGCACCGCCAGCTCGTCCCCGAGCCGCCACATCTGGTTGCCCCACCCGCCCACCACCTCCCGAACCGCCAGCCCCGCGAGATCCGGATGCTGCTCCCGCAACAACTCCCGCACGAGCCCTTCGGTGACCTCGGTCCCGGTCCCGGACCCGGACCCGGTTCCGATCCCGGTTCCGTTGTCGGCGTCGTCGTGGTCGGCGTAGGTGTCCGTCATACGGCGTGACGGTACCGGGGCGTCCTGGACCGGGGGAGGCACCCGGCGCCGAGTGCTCCGTCACCGGGCCTCCGGGGCCCCGCCGTCGCCGCTCCCGCTCACCCCGCCCCCGAGGCCGCCCGGTACATCAGGCGGAGGGAGCCCTGCGCGGCGAACCGGCGGCGGGCTTCCTGGAGCGGGTCCCAGAGGCGGCCGTCCCTGGTGCGGAGCCAGGGTTCCGCGCCCGTGTCCCACCACTGGGCGCCGCAGTGGCGTACGAGGACCTCGCCCGCGTACGCGCCGAAGCCGCGCAGTGCCGTCTCCACCGCCTCGTACGGGGCGCCCTCGGCGCGGATCTCGTCGATGAGGAGGTCCACCCGGCGCAGGCTGCCGGCCGAGTAGTCGAGGCGGACGCGGGCGCCCTCGCGCATCGTGGCGACCGTGTCCGCCGCCCACCTCGTGGGGTTCGCCGCCCCGTGCGGGCCGGTCTGCTGGGGTGTCGTGTACGGGACCGTCATATGGGGGTCAGCGCTGCGCGGGGGCCGGGTGTCACAGGCAATCCGGGGGTTTTCCCGGACCGGCGCAGGATTGACGCAGGGTGTGCGCAGTACGGCCACAGGTTCCGCCCAAGCGGTGGGCGAGACGTGGGTGCGGGCCCGCTGTGGCATTCGCCCGGCGACCCGCGCCCTCCAGAAGCCTCCGCGCTCCCCGCCACGGCTCAGGCTCAGGCTCAGGCTCAGGAGTGTGTCCTCGCTCGGCGGGACAGGGCCGCTCTCAGGATGCGGCGGCCCTCGACGGTGAGGTCCAGGGCGGGACGGAGGCCCTGGGGGCCGCGATGGGTGAGCAGGTCCAGGGTGGTGGTCTGGCGGCGGAGTTCGCCGGATTCCAGGTGGGCCGTGGGATCGAGGAGGAGGTGGACGCGGAGGGAGTCCGTCGAGCAGGACTCCGCCCAGGCCCGCAGCGCCGCGACGTCCCGGTCCCCCGGCGCTTCCAGCAGCATCCGGCGGGCCAGCGTCACCGCCTCGTCCTCCCCCGGTACGGCACTCCCCACCGCACCCCGCGCCTTGTCCAGGGCCGCTGCCCAGTCGGCGTCCTCCGCGAGCGCCGCCCACAGCGGGCGCAGCAACTCCTCGTCGGACCCCAGCAGCGGAAGGCATCGATCGGAACAAGCCAGTCCGCTCGCCGCCAGCGTGATCCCGTCGGCCCCCTCGAACAGCCCCGTAAGGCTCATCCGCCCCACCCCTCCCCCTGATCCCCTCACCACGCCCGATCACGCGGGGGTGTCACAGTGGCAGGTTTTCGGCCAACAGCCAAGAGGTGCGCGCCCGTCGGCCCGCCCCACCGATCCGTCCCACCGGCCCGGCGCGTCAATCCCGCCCCGCGCCCGACCGCCCCCTCACACCAGCCCGTTCGCCAGCTTCTGGAACTCCGGCCAGGACAGGGCAGGTTGGTCCGCGTCCCACAGTTTCTGCACGGTCGCCGCCAGCGGCAGCCGGATGCCCGCCGCGACCTGGTCCTGGGTCTGGGCGTTGGGGAAGTCGCACCAGACGGCGAAGGTGCCGCCGAGGATCTGGCTGTCGTAGCGGGCGGGGACGGGCGAGGTGTGCCGGATGACGCGCGGGGTCCACTGCTCGTAGATGCGCTCGCCGGTGGGGTAGACGAAGGTCTGGGGCTCGCCGAGGACGTAGTAGAGGTACTCGTCGTTGTAGTTGATGAGTCGGCGGCCCGCGTCCAGGTAGGTCACCGGCTCGCGGGCGCCGATCTCCTTGCCGGTCCAGTAGGCGACCTGGAGGTCCTTGGCGGCGGGGACGGAGCTGTCGGCGTAGAAGCCGTCGTTCCAGGCGCGCATGGTGCGCTGGTGGGCGCGGACGGTGTCGGCGCGGTCGTTGAGCCACTGGGTGGTGAGGTCCGCGACGGTGCCGTCCGCGCCGAACCGCTGCCGCGCGGCGGTGGCGAGCTGGGGGTAGGACGCCTCGGGGTCGGAGACGGTGAGCGCCTGGTACTCGTCGCCGCCGAGGTTCCACTGCCTGCCCCGGAAGAGGCCGGTGAACTCGTTCAGCAGGTCGTCCACGAGCTTGGCGGCGGCCGGTTCGGAGATGTCGATGGCGCCGCGGGTCGGCACGCCCTGCGCGTTGCGGAGCTGGAGGTCCGGGTAGTGGGCGAGGACCGCGCCGAGGTGTCCGGGCGAGTCGATCTCGGGGACGACGGTGATGTGCCGGGAGTCGGCGACGGCGATGATCCTGCGCACCTGGTCCTGGGTGAGGTGGACCGGGGAGACGATCTCGGGGTGCGTGGTGGACTGGATGCGGAACGCCTGGTCGTCGGAGAAGTGCAGGCCCAGCTCGTTGTACTTCAGGTCCCCGAGCGTGCGTATCTCGTTCTCTATCCAGTCCTCGGTAAACGGCTTGCGCGCGATGTCCAGCATGAAGCCGCGGACCTGCTTGGCGGGGGTGTCCCGGACCACGCCCTCGGGCGCGGTGCCGCCGCCGTGCACCTCCTGCTTGAGGGTGCGGGTGCCGTAGAAGACGCCCGCCTCGCCGGGCCCGGTGATGTCCACCCGGCCGCCGCGCACGGTCATGGTGTACGACTCGGCGCCGCCGGAGCCGCCGAGCGAGAGGCGCAGGTCGCCGGGGGCGGCGTCGTTCCCCTCGCCCGCGTAGGTCAGCCCCAGCTCACCGGCTATGAGCTTGCCCTCGTCGGCCAGGCCCGGGTCGCCGATCAGGACCCGGCCGCCCTTCTTCGGCTGCCAGCCGGGGCCGCGCTCGGCGGTGTGGGAGCTGACCGCCGGGATGGTCCGCGGTGCCTCGGAGAGCGGGTAGGACCGGGTCGGGGAGGGGGTGGCCGACGTCGCCGCGCGGTCCGAGGACGCCTGGGTGGTGCCGTCGCCCGAGGGGCTGCCGTCACCGCCCGACGACGCCCATACGCCGACGCCCACACCGAGCGCGACGGTCCCCGCGACCACGGCGGCCACGACCGCCCGCTTACGTCTCGTCTGGTCCGCCGCAGGACGGCGTCTGTGCTGGCTCACACGATCAACGTACGACCGATTCGCCGGACCTTCGTCACCGAGGCGTTCCGAAACTCTTCCGTTCGAGTGAAATTCGCGCATCCTTCGGACTCGGACTGACCACTGTCGATAGCGTGACGGCACACTTTGCACGCCATTCCCGCCCGCACCCGCCCCCGCACCCGCCCCCTCATCCGCCGCTTCCACGGCATCCCGCCCCGCTCCATGCGACACGAGGACACCCGCTGCCCGCGCAACGACTCCCGCGTCTCCCCCAGCCGCTGAACGCCTTCAACGCCACGTCCGAGGACGAGGCGCGTGCCCTCCTCATGCGCTGTCTGAGCAGTCCCCGCTGGTCCCGCCGGGTCGCCGAGCACCGCCCCTATCCCGACCTGGACGCCCTGCTCGCCGCCGCCGACGAGGCGGCGTACGACCTCACCCCCGCCGAGCTGTCCGGCGCGCTCGCGGCCGAGGCGCTGCCGGAACTGCCGCCGGGCGCGTACACGGCGGCGCGGACGGCGCTGAGCGCGGCGCACGCGGCCTACGAGGCCCGGTTCGGGCACGTCTTCGTCATCCATCCGGGCGACACCGCGCCGGGGGAGGCCGTGGACCGGGTGCTCGAAGGCATCCGGTCACGATTGACGAACGATCCGGAGGAGGAGCGGGTGGTGGCCGCCGAGGAGCTGCGGCGGCTGGCCCGCAGCCGCCTGACGGGCCGTCTCGGGGCGGCCGGACACCGTACGACCAGGCCGAACGCGCCCGCACCTGGCACGTAGCGCCCCGGCACCCGGGGGCCGGGGGCGGCGCCCGCCGGTCCGCGCGGGAGCCGGTAGCCCGTCCGGTGCCTCTTTCCCCCCGGCGACAGGCCCCCCGTAATGGCCGCCGGAGCACACGGATACGATGCTGGGGGCCGGTGGACCGTACCCGGCCGGGCCCGACCGACACCGAAGCCGGCGCGGCTCTCAGTCACCGCTCCCGGAGGGTTCTTCCGTGCCGGCTGGAACGCTGTACCGCGGCCGGGAAGGAATGTGGTCCTGGGTGGCTCATCGAGTCACCGGCGTCCTCATTTTCTTCTTCCTGTTCGTTCACGTGCTGGACACCGCACTCGTCCGTGTCTCCCCCGAGGACTACGACAAGGTCGTAGCCACGTACAAGACGCCGGTCGTCGCGCTGCTGGAATACGGCCTCGTCGCCGCGATCCTGTTCCACGCGCTCAACGGCCTGCGTGTGATCGCCGTCGATTTCTGGTCGAAGGGGCCGCGCTACCAGAAGCAGATGCTCTGGACCGTCGTCGGCGTGTGGGTCCTGCTGATGCTCGGCGCGATCTACCCCGTCCTCGGCCACGCCGCTCGTGTTCTGTTCGGGAGCTGACGCGCATGTCCACGACTGAATCCCCCGCAAACGGCATCGGCCCCGTCGAGAGCGCCCCCGTCTACGGTGTGGACAACCCCGCGCCGCTGATCGAGGCCCCGCGCCGCCGGACCAAGAAGACCCCGCGCTCCACGCGCGGCAACTTCGAGATGGCCGCCTGGCTGTTCATGCGCCTGTCCGGCGTGGTCCTGGTCGTCCTGGTCCTCGGCCACCTGCTGATCCAGCTGGTGCTGGACGGCGGCGTCTCCAAGATCGGCTTCGCCTTCGTCGCCGGTCGCTGGGCGTCCCCGTTCTGGCAGGTCTGGGACCTGCTGATGCTGTGGCTCGCCATGCTGCACGGCGCGAACGGCCTGCGCACGGTCATCAACGACTACGCCGAGCGCGCCACCTCCCGGCTGTGGCTCAAGGGCCTGCTCTACACCGCCACGGTGTTCACCATCCTGCTGGGCTCGCTGGTGATCTTCACCTTCGACCCGAACATCCGCTAGGCACGGGGCTGCGAGAATCATGAAGATCCACAAGTACGACACGGTCATCGTCGGCGCCGGTGGCGCGGGCATGCGCGCGGCCATCGAGTCCACCAAGCGCAGCCGCACCGCGGTCCTGACGAAGCTGTACCCGACCCGCTCCCACACGGGCGCCGCGCAGGGCGGTATGGCCGCCGCGCTGGCCAACGTGGAGGAGGACAACTGGGAGTGGCACACCTTCGACACGGTCAAGGGCGGTGACTACCTGGTCGATCAGGACGCCGCCGAGATCCTGGCGAAGGAGGCCATCGACGCCGTCCTCGACCTGGAGAAGATGGGCCTGCCGTTCAACCGGACGCCCGACGGCACCATCGACCAGCGCCGGTTCGGCGGGCACTCCCGCAACCACGGCGAGGCCCCGGTCCGCCGGTCCTGCTACGCGGCGGACCGCACCGGCCACATGATCCTCCAGACGCTGTACCAGAACTGCGTCAAGGAGGGCGTGGAGTTCTTCAACGAGTTCTACGTCCTGGACCAGCTGATCACCGAGGTGGACGGCGTCAAGCGGTCCGCCGGTGTGGTGGCGTACGAGCTGGCCACCGGCGAGATCCACGTCTTCCAGGCGAAGGCCGTGATCTACGCGTCCGGCGGCACCGGCAAGTTCTTCAAGGTGACGTCCAACGCGCACACCCTCACCGGTGACGGCCAGGCCGCCGTGTACCGCCGGGGTCTGCCGCTGGAGGACATGGAGTTCTTCCAGTTCCACCCGACCGGCATCTGGCGCATGGGCATCCTGCTCACCGAGGGCGCCCGCGGCGAGGGCGGCATCCTGCGCAACAAGGACGGTGAGCGCTTCATGGAGAAGTACGCGCCCGTCATGAAGGACCTCGCCTCCCGCGACGTCGTCTCCCGCTCCATCTACACGGAGATCCGCGAGGGCCGGGGCTGCGGTCCCGAGGGCGACCACGTCTACCTGGACCTCACCCACCTGCCGCCGGAGCAGCTCGACGCGAAGCTCCCGGACATCACCGAGTTCGCGCGCACCTACCTGGGCATCGAGCCGTACACCGACCCGATCCCGATCCAGCCCACCGCGCACTACGCGATGGGCGGCATCCCGACCAACGTCGAGGGTGAGGTCCTGTCGGACAACACCACCGTCGTGCCGGGTCTGTACGCCGCCGGTGAGGTCGCCTGTGTCTCCGTGCACGGCGCCAACCGGCTGGGCACCAACTCGCTGCTGGACATCAACGTGTTCGGCCGCCGGGCGGGCATCGCCGCCGCCGCGTACGCGCATGCCAACGAGTACGTCGAGCTGCCGGAGAACCCGGCGTCGCTGGTCGTCGAGCAGATCGAGCGGCTGCGCGCCTCCTCCGGCACCGAGCGGGTGGCCGTACTCCGCAACGAGTTGCAGGAGACGATGGACGCCAACGTCATGGTGTTCCGCACCGAGCAGACCATCAAGACGGCCGTGGAGAAGATCGCCGAGCTGCGCGAGCGGTACCGCAACGTGTCGATCCAGGACAAGGGCAAGCGGTTCAACACGGACCTGCTGGAGGCCGTCGAGCTGGGCAACCTGCTCGACCTGGCCGAGGTCATGGCCGTCTCCGCCCTGGCCCGCAAGGAGTCGCGCGGCGGTCACTACCGCGAGGACTACCCGAACCGCGACGACGTCAACTTCATGCGTCACACGATGGCCTACCGCGAGGTCGGGGCCGACGGCTCGGAGACCATCCGTCTCGACTACAAGCCGGTCGTCCAGACCCGCTACCAGCCGATGGAGCGTAAGTACTGATGGCTACCCCTGTTCTGGACAAGGCGGACGCGGCACCCGAGCCCGGTTTCGCCGACTCCCCCTACATCACCGTCACCTTCCGGGTCCGCCGGTTCAACCCGGAGGTCTCGGCCGAGGCGACCTGGGAAGACTTCCAGCTGGAGATCGACCCCAAGGAGCGCGTCCTCGACGGGCTGCACAAGATCAAGTGGGAGCTCGACGGTTCGCTGACGTTCCGCCGGTCCTGCGCCCACGGCATCTGCGGCTCGGACGCGATGCGGATCAACGGCAAGAACCGGCTGGCGTGCAAGACGCTGATCAAGGACATCAACCCGGCCAAGCCCATCACCATCGAGCCCATCAAGGGCCTGACGGTCCTGAAGGACCTCGTGGTGGACATGGAGCCGTTCTTCCAGGCGTACCGGGACGTCATGCCGTTCCTGATCACCAACGACACCAACGAGCCGACCCGTGAGCGGCTGCAGTCCGCCGAGGACCGCGCCCGCTTCGACGACACCACCAAGTGCATCCTGTGCGCCGCGTGCACGTCGTCCTGCCCGGTGTTCTGGAACGACGGGCAGTACTTCGGCCCGGCCGCGATCGTCAACGCGCACCGTTTCATCTTCGACAGCCGTGACGAGGCGGGCGAGCAGCGCCTGGAGATCCTCAACGACCGGGACGGGGTGTGGCGTTGCCGCACCACGTTCAACTGCACGGACGCCTGCCCGCGCGGTATCGAGGTCACCAAGGCCATCCAGGAGGTCAAGCGCGCGCTGATCACGCGACGCTTCTGACCACCCGTACGCGCCGCACGAGGGGCCGTGCCTTCCCGCCGGGGAGGTACGGCCCCTCGTCGCGTCCGGGACTGGCAGGATGACGTGGCACGACACGCAGGGAGGCGGCGGCCCGGCCCACGGGCCGCCCACGGGAGGGGGACGGGCATGACGGAACAGCCGGAGTACCACGGGGACCGGGGCGGGACGCAGGGCTGGGGCCCCGCAGCGCAACCGGCACCGCCCGCGCAGCCGCCCGCCGGGCCGCCCGGCTACGGCCACCCCGCCCCGCCGGCACCCCAGGCGCCCGGCTACGGCTTCCCGCACCAGCAGGGCGGCGGGGCCCCGGTGCCGTCCCCGTACGCGTACCCGGCGCAGCCCGTGACGCCGCCGATGGGTACGCCGGTGGGACCGCCCGCGCCGCACCTGCCGCTCATGGGCGCCCAGCCGATGGGGCAGTTCCCCGGGGGCGGGCCGCAACTCGCCATCGGGGACATCACGGTGGTGGGCGACCGGATCATCACGCCGTCGGGCACCATGCCGCTGCGCGGGGCGATGTGGAACGCCACCGACATGTCGCACACCGAGGAGAAGATCCCGGCGCACGCCATCGTGCTGGCCATCGTCTTCTTCGTGTTCTGCCTGCTCGGTCTGCTGTTCCTGCTGATGAAGGAGAGGAAGACCGTGGGCTATGTGCAGGTCACCGTGACCAGCGGCGGACGGCACCACGCGGCGATGATCCCGGCGTTCGGCCCGCAGACCTTCCCGGCCGTGCTGGCCCAGGTCAACCACGCCCGTTCGCTGAGCGTGTGACCCACGACGGTCCGCCGGGCGGGTGAGCCGCCCGGTGGGTCCCGTGGCGGTCGTGGCGCGGGGCTCACCGGTTCCGGGCCCGGTCCGGCCTAGCCTGACGCCATGTCAGATGACGAGTCGTACGAACTGCTCGGGTTCGACAACGTACTGCTGCCGGTGGGCTCCCTCGCGGAGGCCGTGGACTTCTACGAGCGGGCCGGGTTCGCGGTGGGGTTCCGGTTCGACGAGGGCGGGATCGCGCAGCTGAAGGTGGGCGCCGAGACGCCCGGCATCCTGCTGCGGACCGAGGAGGCGCTCGGCCACCGGCCGCCGCCCTGGGCGGGGCCCCGCGTCTGGCTTGAGGTGCCGGACGCCCGCACCGCCGCCCGCCGCCTGGAGGCCGCGGGCATCCCGCCGCTGGACGAGCCCGCCTCGGTGGCCACCGGCTGGACCGTGGAGATCGCGGACCCCTGGGGCAACGTCGTCGGCTTCACCGACTACACCAAGCGGCCCGAACTGGCCCGCCGTTCCTGATCCGCGCCCCGCCTTCCCACCCGGTCTCCCCCACCCCGCCCCCCCTTCGCGCACCCTCGGGTTGAACGCGTTCAAAAACAGGTCTACAGTTCCTTCTCGACAGCGTTTTGAACGCGTTCAAGAAGGGGTGGGGCGGCATGGACCGCAATGTCATCGCGTACGTCATCTACCTGGTCGTGAGCATCGCGCTCACCGTGTGGGTGGCCCGCACACTGAGCCGCAACGGGCGGATCTTCCTCTCCGACGTGCTGCGGGGCAACGAGAAGCTCGCCGACGCGGTGAACCACCTGCTGGTGGTCGGGTTCTATCTGGTGAACCTCGGCTTCGTGGCCCTGTACCTGCACGGCAGCGACGAGATCGCGGACACGCGCGGCATCTTCGAGGCCCTGTCCACCAAGGTGGGCGTGGTGCTGCTGGTGCTGGGCGCGATGCATCTGGGCAACGTCTTCGTGCTCAGCAGGATCAGGCGGCGCGGGATCATGGAGAACGAGCAGCTTCCGCCGGTGGCGCCGCAGGGCTGGGTCGCGCCGACGGCCGGGGCGTGACGGGATGACCGCCACCACCGGCGGTCCGGACCGGGGCCCCGCGGGCGCCCCGGTCCGCGGGCTGACCGTCCTCTACGACGCGGAGTGCTCGCTCTGTGTCCACCTGCGCGACTGGCTGCTCCGGCAGCCGAGGCTCGTGCCCCTGCGGATGGTCCCGGCGGACTCTCCCGAGGCGCGGGGGCGCTTCCCCGGACTCGACCACCCGGCGACGCTGGAGGAGATCACCGTGGTCGGGGACGCGGGGCAGGTCTACCGGTCCACGGCGGCCTGGATCACCGTGCTGTGGGCGCTGCGGGCGTACCGGCCGCTGGCCCACCGGCTGAGCACCCCGCAGGGGATTTGGCTGGCGCGGGGCGCGGTGCTCGCCGCCGCCAAGTGGCGCGGCGCCCGGCCCGGCGACAGCAGCCGGTGGGGCGGCGGCCGGAACGTCTACCGTACGTCCGACGGCTGGCGCTACACCCCGGACCAGGGCTGGGTGCACGCGTCCTGGAACCGCGCCCCGGCACCGGCCACGGCCGCACCGGGGACCTGCGCCGACGGCTCCTGCCCCACTGGTTAGGCTCCTCCCGTGTCAGCGAAGAACGACGGCCCCGACGCCGGCTCCCAGTCCAAGTCCGAACAGACCCGCGCCCTCATCCTGGAGACCGCGATGCGGCTGTTCCAGGAGCGCGGGTACGACAAGACGACGATGCGGGCCATCGCCACCGAGGCCGGGGTCTCCGTGGGGAACGCGTACTACTACTTCGCGGGCAAGGAACACCTGATCCAGGGGTTCTACGACCGGATCGCCGCCGAGCACCAGGCGGCGGTCCGCGATGTCCTGGAGCGCGAGACGGAACTGGAGGGGCGGCTCGCCGGGGTGCTGACGGTGTGGCTGGACCTCGCGCGGCCGTACCACGAGTTCGCGGTGCAGTTCTTCAAGAACGCGGCGGACCCGGACAGTCCGCTCAGCCCGTTCTCGCCGGAGAGCGAGCACGCGCGGGAGCAGGCGATCCGGGTGCACCGCACGGTGCTGGCCGGGGCCAAGGTCAAGGTGGCACCCGAACTGCGGGACGTGCTGCCGGAGTTGATGTGGCTGGCACAGATGGGTCTGGTGCTGTACTGGATCTTCGACCGCACCGAGGGCTCGGAGCGCAGTTACCGGCTGGCCCGCCGGGGGGCGCGGCTGACGGCGCGCGGGGTGGCGCTGGCCCGGTTCCGGGTGCTGCGTCCGCTGGTGCTGGAAGTGCACGAGCTGTTCACGGACTTCCTGCCGGGGATGACACGGGTGCTGCGGAGCCCGGCGCCCAAGGGCTGAGGTCCCGCGCGGGAAACGCGTGAGCCGCGTCCTCCACAGGGGAGGGGACGCGGCTCACGGGCGGTGCGGGTGCGGGCGGATCAGATCCAGTTCAGGCGCCACAGGCGGAACACGCCGGTGCCGTCGTCGAGGTACTGGCCGCCGCCGACGTCCTCGGTGCTGACCACGTACTCCTTGCGCTGCCAGAGCGGGATCAGCGGCACGTCGGTCGCCACGTCCGCCTGGATCTGGCGGTAGTCGCCCGCCGCGCGGCCGCGGTCGGCGTACTGGCGGCTGTTGCGGATGAGGGCGTCCACGGCCTTGTTGCTGTAGCCGGTGCTCATCGTGGAGTCGGTGCCGACCAGCGGGGAGCCGAAGGTGTCCGGGTCCGGGTAGTCGGGGACCCAGCCGACGGCCCAGGCGTCCATCTTGCCGGAGGCCCAGCGCTTCTGGAAGTCGGTCCACTCGTAGCCCTTGACGTCCACCGTGAAGAGGCCGCCCGCCTCCAGCTGCTTCTTCAGCGCGGCGGCCTCCTCGGCGCTGGCGCCGCGCCCGATGCCGTAGCCGAAGGTGAAGCGGACGGGCGTGGTGACCCCGGCCTGGGTGAGCAGCGCGCGGGCCTTGCTCACGCTCTGCGTCGGGTAGTTGTCGAAGAACGAGGTGGTGTGGCCGGTGATGCCGGTCGGGATCAGCGAGTACAGCGGGTCCACCGTGCCCTCGTACACCGTGGCGGCGAGTTCCTCGCGGTTGACCAGCCAGGCCATCGCGCGGCGCACCCGGTCGTCGTGCAGCGGGGAACCGGTACGGGTGTTGAAGTACAGGTTGCGGGTCTCGGAGCTGTCGGACTCGGTGACGCGGTTGTCCGGGTCGCTCGGGTTCAGCCCGGAGAGCACGTGCGGCGGGAGGGTGCGGGTGGCGACGTCCACCTGCTTGGCCTTCCAGGCGGCGTCCAGCTTCTGCGAGTCGGCGTAGTAGCGCAGGTCGATCGGGCGGCCGGTGCTGGTGAGATAGCCGTGGTAGTTCTTGTTCGGCGTCAGCACCGCCGCGCTGTTCTTCTTGTACGAGGTCAGGATGTACGCGCCGGTGCCGTCGAGTCCGCCGTCCTTGCGGAGCGAGGTCGCCGGGTACTTGTCCTTGTCCACGATGGCGCCCGCGCCAGTGGCGACCTTCTGCGGCCAGGTGGCGTCCGGCGAGGACAGGTGGAAGACGACGGTGTCCGTGCCCTCGACACTCACCGAGCCGAGGGTGGAGAACAGCGCGGACGGACCGACCTCGGAGTTGATCTTCCTGACCCGGTCGAACGAGTACTTCACGTCCTCGGCGGTCATCCTGCGCCCGCTCGGGAACTTGATGTCGTCGCGCATCACACAGCGGTAGGTGCGCAGGCCGCCGCCCTGGAAGGCGCAGCTCTTGGCCGCGTCCGGGACCGGCTGCACACCACCGGGCTCGAAGGTCAGCAGCGACTGGAACACGTTGCTGTACAGCGCCCAGGAACCGGCGTCGTAGGCGCCCGCCGGGTCGAGGTCGGTCACGGCGTCCGTGGTGCCGACGGTGATCGTCCTGTTCTTGTCCCCCTGCGACGGCAGCAACTGCCAGCCACCCACGCCCACGACGGCGAGCACGACGAGTGTGACAAGAATGCGCATGCGAACAGATCGCATGGTGGTGCCCTCCCCTGCCTACCGGGCCTTGACCGCCCAGCACAAAAACGCCACACCTGTGGCGGCGCCGCTCACCTAATCACACGTTTTT
Source organism: Streptomyces corallincola (assembly GCF_019104725.1). Classification (GTDB taxonomy): domain Bacteria; phylum Actinomycetota; class Actinomycetes; order Streptomycetales; family Streptomycetaceae; genus Streptomyces; species Streptomyces corallincola. The sequence continues at coordinate 77,992 of NZ_JAHRXF010000023.1, forward strand.
CACCTGAGGGAAGAGCAATCGGATGCGGCGCCCAAAGACTTACCAAGGTGTTGTTGTGCGCCGTCTTCACAGGAAGGGCACAGAAGTGAGGACGGCCCCGCCGCGGAACGCTGCGTTCCGCGGCGGGGCCGCGCGGGTCTCGGGGCGGGTCCGCTCAGGTCACGCCTGTAGCGAGGCGAGTTCGATCACGGTCACGTCGGACGGGGCGCCGACGCGGGTCGGAGGGCCCCAGGCCCCGGCGCCCCGGCTGACGTAGAGCTGGGTGTCGCCGTAGCGGTCGAGCCCGGCGACGGTGGGGTTGGCGAGTTCGGCGAGGAGGCTGCCGGGCCAGAGCTGGCCGCCGTGGGTGTGGCCGGAGAGCTGGAGGTCCACGCCGTGCCGGACGGACTCGTGGACCTGGACGGGCTGGTGGGCCATGAGGACGCAGGCGCGGGCCCGGTCCCGGTCGGCCAGCGCCCGGTCGAAGTCCGGTCCCTGGCCCTGGCTCTCGCCCTGGAGGTCGTTCACCCCGGCGAGGTCGAACCACGGCAGCTCGGTGCGGGCGTTCTCCAGCGTATGCAGGCCCAATTCGCGGACCTCGTCCAGCCACTGTTCGGCGCCCGAGAAGTACTCGTGGTTCCCGGTGACGAAGAACGCCCCGTGCCGCGCGCTGAGTCGGGCCAGCGGCTCGGCCGCCGGGCCGAGGTTCTTCACGCTGCCGTCCACCAGGTCACCGACGACCGCGATCAGGTCGGGCCGGGTGGAGTTGACGGTGTCCACCACGCGCTGGGCGAAGCTCCGGCCCAGCACCGGGCTCAGGTGGATGTCGCTGACCACGGCGATCCGGTAACCGTGCGCCGCGCGGGGCAGTTTGGCCAGCGGGACCCGGACCCGCTTCACGGCCGGGCCGCGCAGCACGCCGTAGGTGCCGGAGCCGACCGTGCCGACGGCGGCGGCGGCTGCTGCTCCGCCGACCACGCGGGAGACGAACAGGCGCCGGGAGGGGGCCGGGCGGACCGGCGCGGGCTCCTCGGGGGCGGGCGGCGGCGCGGCCCCGGCGGGTACCGTCGCGGCGGGCACGGCCGCCGGTTCGGGCACCGTGCCGTCCCGGTCCCGCCGCTCCAGCGCCCGCCGCAGCAGCGGCCGTACGGCCTCGCCGACCAGCACCGCGAGCAGCAGGTAAAGGGCGAGCGCCATCCACAGGAAGCCGGGCCAGGCCAGGGTGCGCTGGAGCCAGAAGGGCGCCCCGGAGCGCTCCGCCCCGACGGCCGCCACCATCAGCAAGGGCGCGGCGACGAACAGAGCCGTACCGGCGCGGCGGGCGGCGCCGGACGGTGCGGTCGTGTCGCGCACCAGACGGCGCCACACGTACCAGTGGCCCGCCGCCAGCACGGCGAGCGCGACCAGACCCACGAACACGAAGACGATGACCACGCTGCCGTATCCCCCGCTGCCGCTATGACGTCCGACTCAGTGCGCGCAGACCGCGCAACCCGATGACCCCGATGGCCGTCCCCAGTACGAAGGACACGATCGCCAGCAGCAGGTGCACCCAGAAGTACGCGGTCGGGTGGCCGTGGTCGAAGGCGAGTCCGCTGCCGTCCTTGACCAGGTTCTTGACGAAAGTGACCCAGATGATCCACGACCACACGCCGAAGGCGAGCAGGAACCAGGACACCGGGCGGCTGAGCTTCATGGGACCAGTATCGCCTCCTGGGGTCCGGCTCCCCGGCCGGGGTGGGGTGCGGGGCGGGACTTCGGGGGCCGCGCCGGGTACGTTCGGGGCCGTGCCCGCTCCGAAACGGACCGTCGGGCGATCGGTGCTGATCGCCTCCGTGTCACTGCTGTCCCTGTCCGCCACCGTGCCCGCCGCCCTCGCGGCACCGGACCCGTCCTCCGGCGCGACCGCCACGCCCCCGGCGGCCATGTCGCAGCTCGGCGGGGTCCGGCTGGGGATGCCCGGTACCCAGGTGAACCTGGCGCCCGGGGTGCCGGTGCTGCCCAAGGACCTCACCGCGCGGTCCTGGATCGTGTCGGACGCGGAGTCCGGCGAGGTGCTGGCCGCGCACAACGCGCACTGGCCGCTGCCCCCGGCGAGCACCCTGAAGATGCTGTTCGCGGACACCCTGCTGCCCAGGTTTCCCTCGTCCACCGAGCACAAGGTGGTGGCGTCGGACCTCGACGGCATGGGCGAGGGGTCCAGCGTGGTCGGGATAAAGGCCGGCCGCAGCTACTCCGTGCACGATCTGTGGCTCGGTGTCTTCCTGCGCTCCGGGAACGACGCGGTGCACGTGCTGTCCGCGATGAACCACGGGGTGCCGCAGACCGTGGCGGACATGCAGGACCACGCCGACGAACTCCGCGCCGGGGACACCCATGTGGTCACCCCGGACGGCTACGACGCCCCCGGCCAGGTGTCCTCCGCGTACGACCTGTCGCTGATCGCCCGCTCGGGGCTCCAGAAGAAGGACTTCCGGGACTACTGCTCCACCGTGAGCGCCAGGTTCGGGGACGCCGACATCCGGAACACCAACCGGCTGCTGGCCGGGGATACCGACGTGCCGGTGTACCAGGGCATCGCCGGGGTGAAGAACGGCAACACCACCCACGCGGGCGCCACCTTCACCGGGGTCGCGGAACGGAACGGCAAGGTGCTGCTGGTGACGGTGATGAACCCGGCGAAGCAGGAGCACAACGAGGTCTACAAGGAGAGCGCCCGGCTGCTCGACTGGGGCTTCCGGGCGGCCGGGAAGGTCAACCCGGTGGGCGAACTGGTCGCGCCGAGGAGCGTGGCCACGACAGCGCCGGGGACCTCGCCGTCGCCGGAGCCGACCGACGCCGGTGCGCGGGCGGGCTCCGGGACGGACGGCGGCAGGGACGGCCGTCCGGTGGCGAGCGCCACGGCGGGCGGCGCGTCGAGCGGGATCGGCACGGCGCTGGCCGTGGCGGGCGGGCTGCTGGTGCTGGTCGGCGCCGGGGTGTTCCTGGTCAACCGCCGCTGGCCGCTGCCCGATCTGATGCGGCGCCGGACGCGTCCGTGAACGTGACGCCCTCCTCCGCCTTGCTGCCGGTCGCCGTCCAGGCGCTGCTGAACAGGACCAGTTTCGACGTGAAGTTGATCCACAGCAGCAGCGCGACCGGCACCCCGAACGCGCCGTACATGCTCTTCGCGGCGACGCCCTGGATGTAACCGCTGAGCAGGAGTTTCAGCAGCTCGAAGCCGACCGCGCCGATCAGTGCCGCCACCAGCAGGCGGCGGCGCGGCGGTTCGACGCCGGGCAGCAGGGTGAGCACGTAGAGCAGGACGAGGAAGTCGGCGGCGACCGCGACCAGGATCGCCACGGCCCGCAGCAGCACGCTCCCCCAGCTCGCCTGGTCCAGGCCGAGCCCGCCCGCGATCCGGCCGACCAGCGCGGAGGCCAGGGTGGACAGGGCGAGGGTGGCGATCACCGCGCCGCCGAGCCCGACCAGGATGCCCGCGTCCTTGCCCTTGGCCCTGATGATGTTCTCGTCCTTGTCGGGCAGTTCCCACACCGCCCGCAGACAGTCCCGCATCTGCCCGACCCAGCCCATCCCGGTGAACAGCAGCAGCGCACCGGCGATCAGCCCGACCGTACCGGCGTTCTCCACCAGGGAGTTAATGGCCAGTTTGTCGGCGATGCCGGGGATCTGGTCGGCGATCCGGTCCTGGAGGTTCTTCTGCTGGGCCTGGCTGAGGGTGGCCGCGCCGATCGCGGCGGCCAGCGTCAGCAGCGGGAACAGCGCCACGAAACTGATGAACGTCATGGCGGCGGCCAGCCGGGTCCACTTCACCCGGTCGAGCCGCTCGTACGAACGCCAGGCGTGCGTGGCCATCAGACGTACGACGAGCGGCCCGATGCCGGGGAGCTTCTTCAGCCAGTCCATGATCCGTCTCTGCCCTCCGGTCGGGAACCCCATGTGCGGGTACCCCCTGGCACGGCGGACCGACATCCCATTAATCACCCGTTCTGCCGAGGGGCACGATGTTTCACCATCAATCGCCCATATGGCGACGATACGGTCACGGGCATCCTCGACTCGACTTCCCCGACCCCCAGGAGCTGACGTGCAGGACGCCTCCGGGCTCCCCCGGTCCATCCTCGTCCTCGGCGGGACGTCCGGGATCGCCCTCGCCACCGTCCACCGGCTGATCGCCCGCGGCGCCCGGACCGTGTGGCTCGCCGGTCGCCCCTCCCCCGCGCTGGAGCGGGCGGCGGAGTCCCTGCGTAGCCTCGGCACGGACGTCCACACGGTCGCCTTCGACGCGCTCGACCCCGAGTCCCATCCGACGGCGCTCGGCAAGGTGTTCGCGGAGGGGGACATCGATCTGGCGCTGCTCGCCTTCGGTGTCCTCGGCGACCAGGCGCACGACGAGCGGGAGCCGCTGCGCGCGGTGGAGGTCGCGGCCACCAACTACACCGGCGCGGTCTCGGCGGGGCTGGTCACCGCCGCCGCACTCCAGGGCCAGGGCCACGGCTCGCTCGTGGTGCTCTCCTCCATCGCGGGCGAGCGGGCCCGCCGCGACGACTTCATCTACGGCTCCAGCAAGGCGGGCCTGGACGTGTTCGCCCAGGGACTCGGGGACGCGCTGTACGGCACGGGGGTGCGGGTCATGGTCGTACGCCCCGGTTTCGTGCGCGCCCGCGGCGTACGGCGGGCGGACGCACCGCCGCTCTCCACCACCCCGGAGGAGGTGGCCACGGCGGTCGAACTCGGCCTGCGGCGCGGCTCGGAGACGGTGTGGGTACCGGGCACCCTGCGCGCGGCATCGGCGTTCCTACGCCACCTGCCACGCGCGGTGTTCCGCCGACTGCCTTTGTTCTGAGGGCTGTCCCCCGTAGCTGCCGGTCATGGGGAGGATGAGCTGTGGTGTCTGCTGCCATCGCGGCGTCGGAGTCATCCTGGGCAGCCCCGTTCACCGGGCGGAGTCCGCGGCAGTTCGGGAAGCTGGTCACCTGGGCGGAGCGGTCAGCGGGCGAGGTTGGCGAGGTAGCTCTCGGTGGCGCTCCAGGGGGTCAGTTCGATGCCGAATCCGAAGGTGCCGGTGGGGCCCTGGGTGTGGACGAGGCGTCCGGACAGGTGGACGGTGTCGCCCTGGCGGAACGCGCCGGTGTAGGCGCCGAGGTAGCTGCGGAGGTGCGTGATGCGACGGGCGAAGACGTCGGCTTCGTCGAGCGTGGACGCGATGACCGTCTCGACGTCGATGCCGTAGAGCGCCGGCGTCGCCAGTCCTTCACGGTGGTCGGTGATCCGGGCGAGCACGCTGATCTGCCCGACCTCCTGCGCGATCATGTCGTGGAAGGTCCGGTCGCCGTCCGCGCGCAGCGGTTCGCAGTTGATGTGGGCCCCGGCACCGGCGGTCAGCCCCTGGAGTTTGCGGGCTTCCTGCCGCAGCAGTGTGTCGAAGGACGACCCGGCCATGTACGCGGCCCGGCGCAGGTACAGCCTGGTCAGGGTCTCACCTTCGTAGGGGTGGATCAGTGACCGCTGGGTGAACAGGTACTGGGCCGCCTCGTAGCCGCGGGGGCCGTAGCAGACGAGATCGATGTCCGAGTGGGCTCCCGCCACGCCGACGAGGAAGGAGCCGGTGACACCGATGACGTCGTCGGCGCCCTGCTCCACGATCCAGTCGATGATGGCGAGCAGGTCCTCGCCCACCGCCGTGCCGTTCAGCAGGCCCGGTGAGGCGTGCAGAGCGGCCAGGGCCTGTCGGCACGGGTAGTGCAGTGCGACGTCCTCGCGGGGCACGCCGGTGATCACGCAGCCGATCGCGGGTGAGTAGACGTAGCACTCGGGGCGGTCGGCCAGGATCCCGAACGCCTTGGAGACGACCGTGTTCTGCCGGTAGGTCCTTCCGAACAGGGTTCGGTCGCCGCGCTCGTTGGGGTAGTACTTCACGTACCCCAGCCAGTGCGAGCCCGGGTGGACGTCGCCGATCACCTTGAAGATGACGCCGGACCGGTCGAGCAGGTAGTCCCGGTCACGGACCGTCGGCAGCGCCCTGCCCAGCGGCGAAGTCGTCGAGGGTCGGGAAGCCGGCGGTATCGATGTTCCCGGTGCGCTCATACTGTTCGAGTCCTTTCAGGAAGAGGTGGCGCCGGTAGTGCCACCTCTGCTGCTTGTCGGCCTGGGCCGGATCGGTCGGGCGCGTCAGGGCGAGGAAGAACAGGCTCTTGACGAGGAGAAGCGCCCCCAGGCGCGGGCTGATCGGCGGACTGCCGGCGGAGAGGGCCGCCGCATCCAGCACGCCCAGGTATCGCGTGCGCTGATCCGGGGTGGCGGTGTAGCCCTTGGCGCCGCCTTTGAAGGGGATGACCTCCAGGGCTGGGGCGACGTCATATCCGAGCGGTGTCACGCCGTGGTGCTGCCAGTCGATGACACCGGCGGGCAGGACGTTCGGCAGGCCGTAGTCGAGGTGACCCCACGCCAGGGGCATACCGGTGAGGTCGTCGGCAGCGCGGGCGAGGGCCGCGTGGGTTCGGGGGGTGTCGAGGTCGGGGTTCTCGGCGAAGACGTTGTTCGTCCAGCCCGCCTGCTCCACCCACTGCCGCAGCGCATCAGGCCCTGCTTCGACCGGGTGCGCGGCCTGGGCGGACAGCAGCCGGGAGGACACCTCGGCGAGCTGATCGACCACCTGGTCCGGTAGCACCCGCCCGCCGTCCAGCAAGGACAGCGCCTTCTCGTGCAGCGACTGCCTGCCCAGGGACTCCTCGTCGGCGAAGAACGTGCCGTCGCCCAGCTCCCCCTGCTGAAGGACCCGCGGCACCGGGTAGCCCAGCGCGGCGGCCATCTGCTGGAACGCCGCCTCGCCGCGCAGTGCGGCGCCGCCGGTGCGCCGGTAGCGGGTGCCGTCCGCGGATACATAGACCGTCCCGTCGGCGTCAGCGGTCCGTTTTTTGACGAACCGCCAATCGGTTGTCCTCATCAAGGTGCTCCTCTCGTGGGCCCTGCGGGCCAGGTGGCGTTCTCTCGGTCGGACAGGGCGCAGGCCAGGGCCCGGGCGTCCGTCACCCAGCGCATATCACCTGCCGCGGCGCGGTGGCGCAGGTGGTTGAGGAGATCACCCGGGGGTGTCGTCGGCCGGGCGAGGTGGGCCCGGCGCAGGAACTTCAGCAGGGCGGGAATCCGGGCGGCGCTTACGCCGGACCGTTCCCGGGCTGCGCACAGGGGCAGGTACCAGTCGGTGAACAGCTCGCGGACCGCCCGGGCGCGGTGTACCTCGTACAGCCGGTCGCTCGCCGCGGTCTCGTAAGGGATCTTTCCGTGCAGCGCGTACCGCAGCCGTGTGGCGCCGTGCCGACGGAACGGAGCCCCGTAGGCGGCCACGTTGGCTGCGGCGTTCTCGGTGACCGTCATCACCGGCCGCGTGGAGGCACGTTCGCCGGCGGCGGCCAGCACCGCGACGTGCAGCCCCGCCCGGGGGTCCAGCACCAGGCCCGGGAGCCCGATCGGTGCGAGATCCACACCGTGGTCGCGGGTACGGGAGAGCACCAGCAGTCGGGGGGCGTGGTGGGCGATGTTCAGCAGGTGCGCCGGGGTCCGGGCGCCGACGGCGTGCAGGTCGTCCCGTTCGAGCAGCGGGCCGTGCGCGCCGCGGTCGAGGACCAGCAGCTCACGACGTACTGCCCTGAGGACGTGGTGCCCGCAGGAGCGGCAGTCGCCTGCCACGCTCGTTCCGGCCATGTGTGCGCAGCGGGCGCACAGCCGGACCGGCAGGTCGTGCACGGTCAGCGTCCCGTCGGCGAGCAGGGACCGGGTCATGGTCAGGGCCAGTGCGGCCACCCGTGGGTCGTTGTCGGTGAACAGGCCGGCCGTCGGGGGCGGGCTGGGTGCGTACTTCGCCTGGAGGGTCTGTTCCTCGCGCTGCGTCCTGCCGACCGTGTCCCGGTCTGCCGCCAAGCGGTGGCGTACGTCCCCGGCGAGGGTGACGGTGTTCCACAGGTGCGGCACCGGTGCCAGGCCGAGCAGCGCGTTGAGCGCCTCGGCGAGCCGGATGCCCGCGGCCTTGCCCGGTCGCTCGGCGAAGGTGAAGTCGCCATTCTGTACGGGTCCGTTGAAGTAGACGACGTCGCTCATCGCTGGGCTCATCAGTCCGGCTCGGCGGGGTCGATCTGGTGGAAGAGCCCGGCGCGGTGCTCTATGGTCGGCGCCGGCTCGACGCTGTCCGGGGCCCGCCGGTACGGCGAGCAGCACACGAACGGGTCACGGCCCGCGAAGTCCTCAAGCACGGTGACGAGCCACTGGCACGGTCGGTAGCCGTGCGGTGTCAGCCCGACGAGGTCCGCGGGACAGGTTGTGCGCGGCCGGGCTGGTCCGCGGCCAGGGGTCCTGGTGGAAGCTGGTGTGCTTGGTCGTGTTCTCGATCGACTCGGCATCGCGTACGACGGTGAGAAGCATGCGTCACTCCCCCGTGCGTGGGGACTGATGAGGATCAGGAGAGGCCCAGCGGTCGGGCGGCCGCGGCCGCCTCGGCCCGGTGTCGCGGTCGCACCGGGTGTACGACGAACGGTGGCGGCGACCGGCGGTGGGATGGACTGCATCACTGACGGCACGTTAGAACTAGGACTATCTTCGGCGGCGCCTCATGCACCGTCAATAGGGCTAGGACTATCGGGTGAGGTTGTCCGAATCCGCGCGAAACAGGAGGTACGGATGAGCAGCCCCGCCTACCGGCAGCTGGCCGCTGAACTGCGCGCCGCCATCGAGGCCGGAACCTATCCCCCGGGCGGCACCCTGCCGAAAATCATCGACCTCGCCCAACGGCACGGGGTCGCCAAGCAGACCGCGCGTGAAGCCGTCACCCAGCTTGAGGCCGAAGGACTGGTCAACGTCACCCGCCGCCGCGGAACAGTCGTCCGCGCCCGGCCCGCCCGGCGGCGCCTCACCCGCGGCCGCCAGGTCCTCCGCGACGAACGCGGCTACTACTTCGACGCCTCCGCCCAGCCCTGGACCGCCCTCGAACCACCCACCGTCACCTGGGCACCCGCTCCCCGCGACATCGCCGCCCTCCTCCACCTGCCCGAGGGCGAAGAACAGCAGGACGTTCTGGTACGAGACCGCGTCATGGGCGAGGCCGCCACCGGGACCCCGCTCCAGCTGGCGACCAGCTACCTGCCCGCTGCCCTGGCCCGCGGCACCCGTCTCGCCCAGAAAGACACCGGCCCCGGAGGCATCTACGACCTCCTCGAACAGATGGGCCACGCTCCACTGTCCTGGGAGGAAGCCGTCAGCGCCCGCATGCCCACCCCCACCGAAAGCGACCGTCTCCACCTCCCCAAAGGTGTCCCGCTCCTGCGCATCACCCGCACCACCACAGGCCCCGACGGCACCGTCCTGGAGATCAACGACACCCGCATGTCGGCCGACACCTTCGACATCGGCTACGCCCTCACCCGCCACCCCAGCGCCCAACACCCCTGACAGACCAGGCCGATGGTCAGGGTACGAAGCGACGCGCTGTGCGCGGGGGCAACCGCCCGCGAGACGCGCCCGCCGGACATGACGCTCGGCTACATCGACGGCTTCGCTTCGCGGGGCCGGGAGTCAGCAGCTGGGGATCGGGGTGTCCTGGCCGACGTCCGCGTGACCGGCCTGCGGGGGGACCACGGTCCCGCCGAACGCGAACTCCTGGAGCTTGCTCCACACCCCGTCCAGGCTCTGCACGTACAGCGCGAACCCGGCGCACGGCCAGTGCGCCTCGAACCCGGCGAGTTCGGCGAACGCCCGGTCCATCGCCGCCTCGTCGATGCCGTGCGCGACGGTGACGTGCGGGTGGTAGGGGAAGGACAGTTCGCGGGCGACCGGCCCGGACGCGTCCCGCACCTGGCGCTGGAGCCGGGCGCACGCCTCGGCGCCGCGCACCACCCGGACGTACACCACCGGGGAGAGCGGGCGGAACGTGCCGGTGCCGGACAGCCGCATCGGGAACGGGCGGCAGGCGGCGGCGACCCGGGTCAGGTGCGCCTCGACGGCGGGCAGGTCGGCGGCCTGCACCTCGGTCGGCGGCAGCAGCGTGACGTGCGTGGGAATACCGTGCGCCGCGGCGTCGCCGAAGCCCGCGCGCCGCTCCTGGAGCAGGCTGCCGTGGGGCTCCGGGACCGCGATCGACACACCGATCGTCACAGTCCCCACGTACGTCTCCTGTCGTCACGTGATGTCCGGACGGCGGTGATCCGTCCGGTCCTCTGCACTCGACTGTACGGCCACGGATCGGCCGGGGGCAGGCGCAGCGGAAGTGATGTGCAGCGCTCCGCCCGCCCCTGCCCGCGCCCGCCCGTGCTCCGGCGCGCCGTCAGTGCTTCGCCGGCAGGAAGCCCACCCGGTCGTAGGCGGCGGCCAGCGTCTCGGCGGCGACCGCGCGGGCCTTCTCGGCACCCTTGGCGAGGATCGCGTCCAGCGTCTCCGGGTCGTCCAGATACTGCTGGGTGCGCTCGCGGAACGGGGTCACGAACTCGACCATCACCTCGGCGAGGTCCGTCTTCAGCGCGCCGTAGCCCTGGCCCTCGTAGCGGGCCTCCAGGTCGGCCACGGGGGTGCCGGTCAGCACGGACTGGATGGTCAGCAGGTTGCTGACGCCGGGCTTCTCCGCCGGGTCGAAGCGGATCACCGTGTCGGTGTCGGTGACGGCGCTCCTCACCTTCTTCGCGGTCGCCTTCGGGTCGTCGAGCAGGTTGATCAGACCCTTGGGCGTGGACGCCGACTTGCTCATCTTGACCGCCGGGTCCTGGAGGTCGTAGATCTTCGCCGTCTCCTTGAGGATGTACGGCTTCGGGACCGTGAACGTCGCGCCGAAGCGGCCGTTGAAACGGTCCGCGAGGTCACGGGTCAGCTCGATGTGCTGACGCTGGTCCTCACCGACCGGGACCTCGTTGGCCTGGTACAGCAGGATGTCCGCGACCTGGAGCACGGGGTACGTGAACAGGCCGACCGAGGCGCGGTCGGCGCCCTGCTTGGCGGACTTGTCCTTGAACTGGGTCATACGGCTGGCCTCGCCGAAGCCGGTGAGGCAGTTCATGATCCAGGCGAGCTGGGCGTGCTCGGGGACATGGCTCTGCACGAACAGGGTGCAGCGGTCCGGGTCCAGGCCCGCGGCCAGCAGCTGGGCCACCGCGAGGCGGGTGTTCGCACGCAGCTCGGCGGGGTCCTGGGGGATGGTGATCGCGTGCAGGTCCACGACCATGTAGAACGCGTCGTGGGACTCCTGGAGCGCCACCCACTGGCGGACGGCGCCGAGGTAGTTGCCGAGGTGGAACGAGCCTGCGGTGGGCTGGATTCCGGAGAGCACTCGCGGGCTACTCGGCATGGCGAAGCCATTCCCATAAGGGTGGTGGTGGGT
>NZ_JAHRXF010000024.1 GCF_019104725.1 Streptomyces corallincola
CTCGACAGCCTCGAAGATGTCGGCGTCGGTCTCCCGCTGCCAGCCGGGCAGTTCGGGCCAGTCGGCGACGTAGCCGGGCTTGGGGTCTTCGAAATGCCGGTACATCTGGGCGGTCCAGCAGACGGCGACGAAGCGGCCCTTCTGCTCGCGGGACAGCCGCCCCGCGGCACCGCCGCTGACCTCGACGAAGTGCCGTACCTGCTGGTAGACGGCCCCGGCAGCCGCACGCTCCCACTCCGGGGTGCCCTCCCACGGCGTCACGTACCCGGCCTTCGGCTCCCCCGGGAAGTGCCGGCGCACCCCGTCGATCCAGGCTTCCCGGAACACTCGCGCACCCTCGGTCTGGGACATGCCAACCTCTCTCGTCACGGCGTACCCAGAGCGGCGATCTCCGCCCCCAGTTCCGCCACGCGGTGGTCACCGCTCAAGGAACCGAACTCGTCACGCAGAGCCCGGAGTCTACGGGCGACGTACCCCGACCCGGAGGACCGGAACAGACCGACAGCCTGCTTCCCGAACTCCACCACCTGATCACTGTCGCGCCTTCTGGCCCCGATGGCGGCCAGATCCACCAGGACGGCAGCACGCCGCCGGTACGACTGGCCGTACGCGAGGCCCGTCTGCCCCAGGGCACCCCTGAGTGTGCTCTCCGCCAGGTCGAGCCGACCGAGCTGTACGTACCGAGACCCCCGCTCCTCGGCCACCCGCGAGCCGTCGAACCTGAGCCAACCGCCAGGGACACCGCCCCCGGCGAGCTCCCGCACGGCCTCCGCCCGCTCCATCGCCCGCTCGCACGCGTCCAGATCCCCGAGACCGGCGTACGCCTCGGCCTGGACGGAGGCGACCCAGTGCCGAGTGGCGAGCCCGCTGTCCCCGCGACGGGCCAGCCGCTCCGCCGCGCCGAGCAGCTGCGCGGCCTGGTGGTAGCGCCGTTCCGGGATGTCCACGTAAGCGTGCCGGACGAGCGCGCAGGCCCACAGGTCGTACGCCCCCGCCTCCTTGCCGAGCGACGCGGCGAGCGAATACGAGGCCACAGCGTCGGAGTGCCGGTCCGCGTCGAAGGCCAGCTCACCGGCCAGTTGGAAGAGATCCGCAGCCGCGTTCAGCAGGGGGCGCGGGTCGCCCCGTCCACTGCTCAGCGCTTCGTTCAGGGTCATCAACTGATCGCGTACGACGGGCCGCACCGATCCCTTCGCGCGAGCCAGTTGGTACACCTGCCACAGATGCGTGTTCATCCGGGCGAAGTCCGCGGGCGCCCCTCGCCCCACGCCCTCGGCCAGCGCATCGGCCTCCTCTGCTGGGAGAGCGGTCAGAGCGCCGCTGACCGTCAGTATGCGGAGGAACTCGCGTCGGATCATGTCGTCGGGATCTCCCGCACTCGGGGGGACACTGGCCTCGGGCCCGGCTGCGCCCCGGCTCGCGGCTCGTGGCGACGGCAGCAGGGCGTCCAACTCGTGAAGACCCACTTCGAGAGCGGCGGCCAGGCCACGCCGCTGGTTCGGTTGCGGAGCGATGCGCCCACACTCCCAGCGCCCGACCGTGGTCCGGTCCACGCCGACCAACTGGGCAAGTCTCTCTTGACTGTAGCCCAGGGTTCTCCGCCGCTCCGCCAGTCCCATGACGCCCCCCTTCCCGTGGCTCCGGCCCCTGTGGTGTGCGTGCACGGTTCTGCGTCAAGAGTGCCGCAACGACGCCGTGGAGACCGCCGACTCCTGCCGCTTTGCTGGATGTTGCCCCGCACGAGGGGCGGGATCACGGAGGAGTGGGTTCATGACGACGACGGACGAAGTGCCGGGTGGCGACACGAAGAGGGAGGGGCTGGGTACGGAACGACGAGTCCGCATGACGCTCCGGGTGTCCCGAGACTCCGGCCGGACGTGGGGCAGGCTCCTGGAGGTACTGGAGGACGAGAACCCTGTGATCGCGATGAACTCCGGCAACTACCCGCCCTGTTCGTGCCTCCACTGCACGAGCCTGCCCTCACGGGAACGGTCCTGATGCGGTGCGGGAACTGGCGCCGACTGCCTCTGGAGTTGGCACGGGAAGCACGGGAACGGTCGTCGGCGCCGTACATCGACGGTGCGGTCCAATGCCAACTGGCGCCGCACGAGAACGACGAGCACTACGGCTTCCTGGCCGACCTCAGCGCATACGGCACGGCACTGTGGCTCCACTGGACCGGCAGCACCAAGGCGACCCTGGCCGCCCTTTCGGACTGCCCGGTATCCGCCCCTGCTCCGGACGGGGACGGCTGCTGTCTGTTCGGCGGGCATGGGGGACGGCACACCTGGGAGAGCGAGCAGAAGGAGACGTCAAGCGCTGGCTGATCCGGGAAAGGCGGGCGAACCAGCCAGGGGTGCCCTCCCATGAGGGCACCCCTCTGCCTGGCCTGCTGCAGGTGGGTGTGGGATGTGAACCCACGGTGACATCGCCGCCACGACGGTTTTCAGAAGAGTGCTGCAGGGAGCCCCTTCACAGGAGCTGACCTGCTGGGTCCCCGTCCCTGGCCTCGCGCCGATGGCGGTCCGCATCTGGTCCACAGGGCCCGAAGGTGGTGTCTTTCTACCGATCCGGTGCCTGGCAGACAAGAATGCCGCCCAAGCAGGCGACCCGGAAGGCACCTTCTGCCTGGATGGTCTCGTTGACCCGTTCCCGCGCGCGCTCGATCGTCTCCCGGAACGGGACGCCCATCTTGTCCGCCCAGGCTTCGTAGGAGGCCAAGTGCGCGACGACTGGTTCAGCGTCGGTCACCTCGATCACTCCTGGCAGAGGGATCGTACGGATCTCGCTGAAGACCGTACCGAGGATCGCGGGCGCGTCCTCCAGGGTGAAGCGAGCAGAGAGCTGCACTCGGGCCGGGCCCTCCTGGATGCCCAGCACATCGCCTGCGGCCCGGCGCCAGAGTTGCTCCAGTTCCCGTTTGTCGTTCTGACTGTTCGTGGAGACGATTGCGATGCCACCGGGCGGCAGTACACGGCTCAACTCCTTTACGGCCCGGGCCTGATCCTCGACGTGGTACAGCATGTGCAGCGCAAGAACCGCACCGACGGCTCCATCCGCGATGGGCAACTGCTGGATGTCCGCGACGACCGCTCCGGGGATGACGCCGAGGATGCCGGGAGAGACGTCCACAGGCAGCACGTTCAGGTCGGGACGGTCGTCCCGCACCCGGGCGACGAACTTTCCGTTGCCGCACCCCACGTCGGCGACCGCACCGCGTACGTCGGCCAGTTCGTTCACGACGATGCCCGGAAGGTCGTGGCTGGGGGTCTGCCATTGGTAGAGGGATTGGCGGGCGGCCAGGTGCTGACCCGTGCCGTACGCCTTGGTGGAAAGAAGGCTGCGATCGGTGACCAACTGATCGTGCGCGGGCTGGGCGGTCATCGGGGCTCCGTAGAGTGGCCGGCGAGAGCGGGCCGGACGGTCACCTCGTGAATGTGCGCGCGGAGATCGACTGCCGACTGTGCGCCACGGTACGGCTCGCTTCCGAGGAGCGCGCGGACTGCGGAGCCTGATGATGATGCCCGTGTCTCCCTCGGCACCGAACACCTCCGCGAGCTTCGCACCGGCTGCTTCGACGTCACGGCTGGCAAGGTAGGGCCCACACGCCCTGGTCAACACCGGGATTCGGGGGGTGTGAGGTGAGACGCCTCATGACCCCGCCCGGTGGCCATCCTCCCCGCCTGTCACGACCGCGTCGATCACCGCCGTCCAGGACCTCGACGTGATCGTGGAGAGCGCGGAGTGCTCCTGCGACGCCGGTGACGACAACCCCCACTGACCTGCACAATCCGGTCAACTCCGCTCGGGCCCCGGCGCGCTCGCGTCGGGGCCTGAGGCCTGCCCGGACCACAGCTAGGGTGCCGCTCATGTTCTTCCGCTGGGACTGGCTCCGGCCTCAACTGACCGCGCCGATCGTGCCGACCCTCGGTCCCGTCCACCCCGAGGCCCTGACCGTTGGGGTCTTCGAGGACGTCCGACGGGCGGCCGACACCGAGGGCTTCCTGCCTTACGACAAGGACCGGCGGTGGGGCGGCGGGAAAGCCGAGAAAATCCTCCGCGAGGACGTGGTTCACCAGCCCGAGCACACCCTCGTTCCCACCCTGAGCCGACGTGGACGCGGCGCTGTGAAGGTCTTCGCCTACGGGCTCCGCGACACCGTCGTGGATGAGGCCGCCGAGTTGGCCGCCAAGCTCGCCACCAGGCATGACGCCGTCATCGCCAGGGTCGTACGCCCCCTCGGCCCCGAGACCGCACACCAGCGCGGCACCCGCATCCAGCTGAAGGACTTCACCACCGCCCTCTGCCCCGCCCCCGATGGCCCGGTCCGGCCCGTCACCGCCTGGCCGACCGCCGTGCGGGACACCTTCGCCCCGTTCGCCGAGGCCATGACGGGCGATGGCCTGGCCTTCCTCCACACCCAGATGCGGGTCGGTCGGTGCGGCCCGGTCCTTGCCGCAGCCGTCGAGGGCCGCATCGTGGGCGCGATCGGCCCCCTGGAAGTACGGCCGGACGCGCTCGCACGGCCCCAGCTCATGCCCCAGTACTTCGCTGTCCTGCCCGAATTCCGAGGCCAGGGCCTGGGCCGCTTCCTGTGGCAGGCCGCCATGCACTGGGGCCAGGCTCATGGCGCCGCCTACCAACTCCTCCAGACCGAGGTCGATGGTCCCTCCGACCGGCTCTGCCGGTCCGAAGGACTCGTCTCCCTCGGCTTCAGCCACACCACACCGGTGTAGAAGGCCGCGGCGGCCAACCGGCTCGTTGAACTGGGTCTCAGCTCCGAGGAGTAGGGCCCGATCCTGGCCCGCCTATGGCCCACACGCCCTGGTCAACGCCGGGATTCGAGGGTGCGGGGTGAGACAGGGTGAGCACAGAGGGCGGGCCCCCGTTTCGGGGACCCGCCCTCTGACCAGCACATCTACGAACTCTGCGGTGGGTGTGGGATTTGAACCCACGGTGACGTCGCCGCCACGACGGTTTTCAAGACCGTTCCCTTAGGCCGCTCGGGCAACCCACCTCGCTCCGGTCGGCAGGCCGGAGCGGGTACAGCGTACCGGGATCGGGGGCGGGTGGGGGCTGCGGCCTTCTCATCAGGGGTCCACCGCCAGCGGTGGGCACGGGGGCCGGGGATGCCTGCCTGGGGCTCCGGCCACGACCGCGGCGCCCCACCGCCCGGGCCCCGGCCGAGGTCGATCGTCGCGGGGACGACAGGGAACGGCAAACCCCGCCGTGCGCTCCGGCTGCGCGGTGGGCGGTCCGGTGGGGCTAGTCGTCCAGTCGTACCGGCATCAGCATCGACACCGTCTCACCCGTCTCCGGGTGCAGGAGGGCGAGGGGGGTGGTGGGGGTGGTGAGGTGGAGGGTGAGGTGAGGGGTGGGGGTGGCGGTGAGGGCCTGGAGGAGGTAGGTGCGGTTGACGGCGACGTAGGGGGGCGCGGGGGCCGGGTCGTCGGTGGGGGTGGGGGTGCCGGAGGCGGGGAGGACGAGGACGGAGACGTCGTACGGCTCGCCGTCGGGGCCCTCGGCGGTGCGGGTCGGGCCCGAGCGGAGGGACTCGGCGAAGGCGCGGACCTCGACCGTCGTACGGGTGCCGTCCGGGAGGGCGAGCAGGCGGTGGTGGTCGGGGAAGCCGTCGGCGGCGGCGCGGCCGGTGATCTGCCGCCCGCCGGTCGCCAGGGTCACCTGGTCCGCCTCGACCGTCAGGTCCGCGCGCTCCTCGCCGGTCAGCAGCGCCCGCATCGCGTCGGCCAGCGGGGTGGGGACGGTCACCCGCGCGCGGGCGCCCCCGGTCCCGGCGGTGGCGGCGACCCGGCCCACCGCGAGGCGGTACCGGTCGGTGGCGACCGTGTGCACCGAGGTGCCGTCGATGTCGAAGAGGATTCCGGCGAGCGCCGCCAGTTCCGGGTCGGTGCCGACGGCGAACCGTACGGCGTCCAGCGCGTCGGCCAACTCCGGTGCGGGAAGGGTGAGATGCGTGCGGGTGGTGGTGCCGGGTGCGGTCATGTCGGTTCTCCTCTGGTCCAGCAGGGCTCGGATCGCGGAGAACTCGTCGCGCGCGAGGGACAGCCCCGCTTCGAGGCGCCGCAGATGCGCGTCCAGCAGCCTGCGCACCAGCCCGGTGTCCGGCCCCGGCCACGCGGCCAGCAGCAGCCGGATGTCCGCCAGCGGTGTCCCCGCCCGCCGCAGCCGCGCCAACAGCCGTGCCTCGCCCAGCTGTTCGGCGCCGTACCAGCGGTACCCGGTGGCCGGGTCCACCCACGCCGGGACCAGCACCCCGGCCCGGTCGTAGAACCGCAGCGCACTCGCGCTCAGCCCGCAGTCACGGGCCATCTCCCCGATTCCGCGCATCTCGTTCTCCACACCCGGAGCGTCCACCCTCGACCTGGTCGAGGGTCAAGCCGGACCTTCGCCCCGTCCTACGACCCCGCCGCCGAGGACGGGATTTCCTCCAGGTTGCCCGCCGAGACGAGGGCGGGGACGGCCGGGGTGGTCAGGTACTGCTGGCCGAGGCCGGGCTGGCCGAACCAGGGGCGGATGGGGCCGGCCTGGACGGTGAAGGACTTGGTGACGCGGTACAGGTGGTAGTTGTACGCGGGGGACGTGGTGTTGTACGCGTCCAGGTTGGTGGGCGGGATGGCGCGCTGGGCGTACGGAGTGCCCGCCGGGGCCAGGAAGTTGCCGCGTCCGCTGCCGAACAGGTCCACCAGCGTGCCGACTTGGAGGGTCTTGTCGGACTGGACGGGGCGGCCGTCGCGCAGCACGAAGCCGTTGTTGTCCGGGTACCACCAGCCGGACTTGTTCTGCTGGTCGGTCTGCCAGTAGCAGCCGAGGAACCAGTAGCGCGAGGTGCCGTCCTGCGGGCTGTAGCCCCGCAGCATCCGCGCGACCGGCCCGGAGGACGGCAGCGTGCTCGGGCCGAGCCGCCAGTCGTCGCCGTAGTACGCCTCAAGTCCCGTCGGCGGGGCGGTCGTCGTGCTCGCCGCGCGGTGCGTGACCGGGCAGTCCCGGCCGCCACCGTGCGTGTGCACCGGCGTGGCCGCCCGCGCGGGCGCCGGGGTGATGCCGAGCAGCAGCAGCGTCGAGGCGAGCGCGCTCATGACGAGACGGCGCAACAGCCGCGTCCGGGTCATCCGGGTCCCTTCTCCTGCGGTGCCCACGGCGGTACGGCACCGGTCATGTGTCGGTCGGCCGCGCGAAGGGGTCTCCCTCGTCCGGCTCGACGGATTCATGCGCCGGTGCGGGCCGCCCGGGTCACGTCCCGCGGACCCGGCCACCCGGACGGAGCAGCAAAAGACCTCGGGCAGCCGTACGGGGTGCTACAGCACCGGTGGCGTGCCTCGGGTGCGGGCGGGCGCGGACGGTGCACAGTTGCCGTACCGGACCGCGACCACCACCCCAGGAGGCCCCCATGCTCGGCACCGACTTCCGTGTCGGCTCACCCGTCTGGCTCGATCTCGGCAGCCCCGACCAGGAGGCGGCGGTGGGCTTCTACGGGGCCGTTTTCGGGTGGCGGTACGAGTCGCTGGGGGCGGAGGCCGGGGGTTACGGGCTGTTCCGGCTCGGCGGGCGGGTCGTCGCCGGGATCGGGCCGCTGACGGAGGAGGGGGCGGCGTCGGCCTGGACCACGTACTTCCGCTGCGCCGACGCCGAGGCGGCCGTGCGCGCGGTGCGGGCGGGCGGCGGCGAGGTGCGGTACGGGCCGGTGAGCCTCGGTGCGGGCACGATGGCGCAGGTCAGCGACCCGGAGGGGGCCCGGTTCGCGGTGCTGGAGGGCGGGGGCGGGCTGGAGGTGACCTCCGCGGGCAACGCGCTGGTCTGGGCCGAGCTGCACAGCGCCGACCCCGAGGCGGCGATCCGCTTCTACCAGGGGCTGTTCGGCTGGCGGTACGCCGATCTGCCCGCGCCCGGCCTGACGTACCGGGTGCTGAGCATCGCGGAGGGCGACCAGGAGGACGGCACCTTCGGGGGCGCCGCTCCGCTCCAGGGCGAGCAGGGCATGTCCCGCTGGGTGCCGTACTTCGCGGTGGCCGACGCGGACACGGTCGTCACGGCGGTACGGGCGGCCGGCGGCACGGTGCTGATGCCCGCCGCCGACGTCCCGGAGGCGGGCCGGGTCGCCCTGCTCACCGACCCGGCGGGCGCCGTGTTCGCCGTGCTCAAGCCCGATCCCCGACAGGCGTGAGCCGGGAGGCGGGGGGGCGGGAGGGTTGAGCCGACAGGCGTGCCAACTCCCGCTAGATTTCTACCTCTTCCCGCAGGACGGCGTACATCACCATGTCCCGCCACGCACCGGACCGGAAGCACGCGCCGCGCAGTACGCCCTCGCGGGTGAACCCGGCCTTCTCCAGGGCGCGTTGCTCGGGGACGTTCACCGACTCGGTGCTTGCCTCGACACGGTTGACCTTGGTGTGGGCGAACAGGTAGCGGGTGAGGAGGAGTTGGGCGCGGCTGCCGTAGCCCTTGCCGCGTTCCGCGGTGAGCAGGGCGATGCCGATGTTCCAGCACGGGGAGGCCGGGCCGCGCAGCGTCTCGCGCCACTGGACCTCCCCGACGAGGCGGTCGTCACCGGCCGCCGCGACGGCCAGCCGTCCACCGTGCTCGGTGAGGAAACCGGGGTCGTGCCAGAGCTTCCTGAGCTGCCCCGGATTACGGAACCCGAAGAACCCCAGCTCACCGGCTTCCGCCGGATCGCCGTACAGCCGCTCCAGCGCGGGCAGGTCGGACTCGGCGACGGGGCGCAGACGGACGGGCTCGTGTCGATCAGGCATACCCGCAGGTTATGCGGGAGCGGCGGGCCGGTCCGCCGCCGGGCACGCCGGTGCGGCCTCCGGGACTCGCGGGAGTTCCGGGGGCCGCGCCGGGCGGTACAACTCGCCTGTGGAGAGGGGGCGTTACTCGTCGCCCTGGTCCAGGGTCTGGACCGGGCGGGTACGGCCCGGTTCCGGGGCCTCCTTCTCACGGGCGCGCGCCACCAGGACGTCGCCGATGAAGAGGTCGTAGATCAGGATGCCGATCACGCCGCCCACCAGGGGTCCGACGATGGGCACCCACCAGTAGTTGCTGTAGGCCCCGGCCACTGTGCCGGGGAAGGCCAGGCTGTCCCAGCCGGCCAGCCAGGTGAACAGGCGGGGGCCGAAGTCGCGGGCCGGGTTGATGGCGTAACCCGCGTTCGCGCCGAAGGACATGCCGATCGCGGCGACCGCGAAGCCCACCATCAGCGGGCCGAGGTTGGCCTTCACCGCCTGGTTGCGCAGGTCGATGATGGCGGCCACGAACATGACCAGGAAGCCGGTGCCGACGATCTGGTCGATCAGCGGGCCCCAGATGCCGCCGTGGAAGAACGGCGCCGGGAAGGTGGCGAAGATCGAGAACGTGGCGTTGGTGTGCCCGTTCACCTTCGGTCCGGTCGCCACCGCGTCGTAGGCGTCGATCGCGTTGTGGTAGACGAGATAGACCAGCGCCGCGCCCACGAAGGCGCCCACGACCTGCGCGAACACGTACGGGATCACCTTGGCCCAGGAGAAGCCGCGGCGCACGGCCATCGCCAGGGTGACCGCCGGGTTCAGATGGGCGCCACTGACGCCACCGGCGACGTAGACGCCGAAGACGACGGCGAAGCACCAGCCGAAGGCGATCAGCAGCCAGTCCCCGGCCGCCAGGAAAATCGTCGTGGGCGTCGCGGCCCGGCCCGATCCCGGCAGCGCGGCGACCGCCATCGCGACCACACCGCAGCCGAACGCGATGATGATGAACGTTCCGAGGAACTCCGCAACACACTCGCCCAGGAGTCCGGCACGGGCCCTGAGCCGGGAGGGTTTGACGATCGGAGAGATTTCGACAGCCATTGCGGCCCCCTTGATAGAGAGCAAATGCGGCCAACGTGAACATATTGGCTCACAAATGGTCATCACGCAGGGCGAAGCGATCTCCGTCCCGAGGGGACCGGAAACGGGGCTGGTGGGGGCCGCACGGCAGCCAGGTACGCCCCGGTGCGCCCTCGGCAGGGAGTCCGTACGCCCCCGCAGGGCGAGCCGGTACGGCGGCCCCGCACTGCGGCCCCCCGCCGCTCAGCTGTCCAGGTCGTCCGCGTAGTGCCGGAACCCCGTGCGGTCGCAGTGCAGGCCCCACAGGGTCTCGGCGAGGATCGCGGGGTCCTTGCGGACGTGGCCGGGGACGATGGCGCCCGGAATGATCAGCTGGGAGACGTGGATGCCCTCGGGGGCGAGGCGTTCGTGCAGCAGATGGGCGTACGCGCTCTCGGCGGCGAACGCGACCGAGGTCCCGGCCCGCTCCGGGTGGGGTACGGCGGCGGTCCCGCCGTTGACGAACAGCAGCGTGCCGCGCCCCCGCTCCCGCATGCCGGGCAGCACCTCGCGCACGGCCGCGACCGCGCCGTACACCGAGAACTCGATCGGGCCGAGCAGGTCGCGCGGGCCGGTCTCCAGCACCGGGCGCATGAAGTCGCGGTGTGGGGCGGGGCTGTACTGGAGGATCTCGACCGGGCCGAGGTCGGCGGCGGCGGCGCCGAGCGCGTCGGTCAGTTGCTCGGCGTCGCGCACGTCGGCGGTGTAGCCGCGCGCGGGGACGCCGTCGGCGGCCAGGTCGGCGACGAGGGCGTCCAGCCGGGCGCGGTCGCGGGCGACCAGGCCGACGCCGTACCCCTCACGGCCGAAGCGGCGGGCGACGGCCGCGCCGAGGCCCGGTCCGGCTCCCACGACGACGATGCTCCCGCCGCCGTCACCGGTGTCGTTGCTGCTGCTCATGGGCGCGTCCTTCCCCTCGCGGTGGGTGCGCGGCGGTGGGCGCGCACGGGCGCGTCCTGTCGCCTCACGGCGCACGGCACCACCAGTGCCCACGTGCGGCCCGCCGCACACCCGGACGCGGCGGGCGGGGGTCGGGCGCGGGTCAGGCCATCCAGAAGAAGACGGCCGTCATCCGCTTCTCCTCCAGCGTCGTACCGCAGTAACCGGTCGCGCTGTGCACGAGGTTGGCGTTGTAGAGGAGCAGGCGGTTGTACGCATGCGGGACGCGGACGTCCTCCTCGAAGGCGTCCGGGGCGACGAAGCGGGTGCCGAGGGCATCGACGAGGCTGGTGTGCGGGGCCTGGACGACGTTGCCGCCGAGCCGTCCGCCGGGCAGGGACTGCCGGTAGAAGGCGGTGCCGCAGTCCTTGGGGGCGGTGGGGTTGAGGTAGAGCACGGCCGCGTACCGGCACAGCGCGCGGGAGTCGGTGTGCGGGCGGGGCTCGCTCTCCCCGGCGCCGACGACCTGGACGCAGTTGTGGTTGAGGGTGCCGCCGCCGGGCGCGCTCCGCACCCACAGCTCCTTCGCACGGGTCGCCTGCCGCACCAGCCTCTCCACGCGGGCGAGTTCGGCGGGCTCCAGGCCGGGCGTGGCGCGCAGTCCGGGCCAGGTCTGGCTGGTGTACGGGTAGCCCTCGGCCCAGTCGTCCTTGGCGAGGCAGCGTGCGCGGACGGCGTCCACGTCGGGCAGGACGTCGTCCAGGACCCAGTAGTCGCGGCCCTTCGTGGGCTTGCGGTAGGGCAGGACCGGGAGGGCGGCGGGCGGCCGGGCCGCGGCCGGGTTCGCGCGGAGCGGCTGGGCTGCGGGCGCCGTGGGGAGGGGGAGCTGTGCTGCGGGCGCCTTCGTGGGGGGCTGCGGCTGCATGCCGCGAATGTAGGCGGCGCCCGGCCCGGCCCTCTCCCGCGCTCCGGTCAACCTTTCCTCAACCGTTCGCCATGAATCCCAACAGCCGGTCATCGCAGTGGTGTTGGGCGTCTAGTCGGCGCCGGGGAGACTTTTTACCCGTTCCCTTCGAGACGAACGGCGTCCGCGTCCGTACTGCACGGCGATCGAACCGTCCGCGCGGACGGGACCACGACCAGGAGGCACGGTGCGCTTTTCGCGGAACGCGACGGGAACGCTCTTCGTGGGCGGCGCGATGGCCCTCACGCTCGGCGCGCTCGCCTATCCGAGCATGCTCGGCCTGAACACGGTGTCCAGCTCGCCGTCGCGGATCATCGCCCAGACCCAGTGGGGGCCGCTGACCGAGGGCGACCGGGACTTCGTGGTGAAGGTCCGGGCGGCCGGGCTCTGGGAGTACCCGGTCGGGCAGATCGGACTCCAGAAGGGCACCGGCAAGGCGGTGCTCACGGCGAGCCGCCACCTGATCGACGGGCACTCGGCGCTGGACGCGAGCTGCCGCAAGATCGCGCCGATGCTGAACATCACGCTGCCCAACATCGCCAGCCCCCAACAGGAGGGCTTCGTCAACCAGTTGAAGAGCGACAGTGGCAAGCAGTTCGACATCGACTTCGCCAACATCCTCCGGATGACCCACGGTTCGATCTTCAACACGATCGCCAAGGTCCGCTCCACCACCAAGAACTCGCTGGTGCGGGCGCTGGCCGACCAGGCCAACGACACGGTGCTCGACCACATCACGGTGATGGAGAAGACGGGTCTGGTGGACTTCGACCAGACCCTGTTCCAGCAGACCACCCCGCCCAAGCTGCCCGACACCGACCTCACCCCGCCGCCCCCGCCCGCCGGACAGCCCGAGATCGTCCTCACCCCGCCCCCGAACGCCACCTCGACCCCGCTGAACCTGGGCGCGCTGGTGGGCGGGGACGGCGGGACCGGCAACGGCGGCGGGAACGGGAACGGCGGCGGAAACGGGAACGGCGGGGGTGCCGGGGAGGCGCCCCCGGACCCGAACACGACGCCGAACCCCGGCACGACCCCGAACCCCGGCACGACCCCGACCGTCGGCTGACCCCCGGCACCCCGCACCGCCCGCACCGCCCGCCCCGCACCCCCGCACCTCACGCCCCGCACCCCGTACCCACCGGCGCGCGGTCCGGTCGGCCGACCGGCCGGACCGCGCTCACCCTCCCGAGGAACCGCCCGCTACGCCACCCACACCACGGTGTCCGGCGGCAGCACCTCCGTCCCCGGCAGCGGCGAGCTGGCCAGCAGCACCTCGCCGGGCGGCAACGGCACCGGTGCGCCGGAGCAGTTGGCGACGCAGCGCCAGCCGGGAGTGCGGGTGAAGTCCAGTACGCCGTCCAGCACTTGGGGCGTCCAGGTGAGGGTCTCGCCCTCCAGCAGCTTGCGGCGCAGCCGGAGCGCGGTGCGGTACAGCTCCAGCGTCGAGCCCTCGACCCCGCTCTGCGCCTCGACGGCGTACGCCGCGAAGGACTCCGGCTGCGGCAGCCAGGCACCGCCCGACCCGAAGCCGTACGAGGGGCCGCCGGGTGTCCAGGGTAGCGGCACCCGGCAGCCGTCGCGGCCCTTGCGGACATGGCCGGTCTGCTCCCAGATCGGGTCCTGGAGGACCTCGGTGGGCAGGTCCGCGACCTCGGGCAGGCCCAGTTCCTCGCCCTGGTAGAGGTAGGCGGAGCCGGGCAGCGCCAGCATCAGCAGGGTCGCGGCCCTGGCCCGGCGCAGCCCGGCGTCCCGGTCGATGGCGGGTGCCCGCCCGCCGCTCAGCAGCCAGGCGTTCTCGTCGGTGCCCGGCGGCAGCACCAGGCGGGAGGCGTGCCGGACCACGTCGTGGTTGGACAGCACCCAGGTGGCGGACGCACCGGCCGCGTGGGCGGTGGCGAGCGAGCCGGTGATGACGCGGCGCAGCTCGGCCGCGTCCCAACGGGTCACCAGATAACCGAAGTCGAACGCCTGCCCCAGCTCGTCGGGGCGGGCGTACAGGGCGCGGCGGGCGTCCGGCACCCAGGCCTCCGCGACGGCGGTGCGGGGCGGGGAGTAGGTGTCGAAGACGCGCCGCCAGTCCCGGTAGATCTCGTGCACCGCGTCCCGGTCCCAGTACGGATGGCTGCCGGGCGCCACACTGAGCAGGGCGTCCTCGCCGGTCGCGCCGAGGTTGCCGAGGTCGCGCAGCGGGTCGGTGAGGTCCTTGGCCAGCCCGTGGGCGACATCGACGCGGAAGCCGTCCACGCCCCGGTCGGACCAGAAGCGCAGCGTGGTCCGGAAGTCCTCCCGGACCTCCTCGCTGTCCCAGTTCAGGTCGGGCTGCTGGGAGGCGAAGAGATGCAGATACCACTCGCCGTCCGCGACGCGCTGCCAGGCGCTGCCTCCGAACACCGACTGCCAGTCGGTGGGCGGGAGTTCACCGTGGGCGCCCTTGCCTGGCCGGAAGACGTACCGCTCCCGCGCGGCCGATCCCGGCCCGGCCGCCAGCGCCTCCTGGAACCAGGCGTGCTGGTGCGAGGTGTGGTTGGGCACGAGGTCCACGACGACCTTCAGCCCCAGCCGGTGCGCCTCCGCCACCATCGCGTCGAAGTCCTCCAGCGTGCCGAGGCGCGGATCGACGTCCCGGTGGTCGGCCACGTCGTACCCGCCGTCGGCCAGTTCCGACGGGTAGAACGGGCTCAGCCACAGCGCGTCCACCCCGAGGGTCGCCAGGTGTCCCAGCCGTGCGGTGATGCCGCGCAGATCCCCCAGTCCGTCCCCGTCGGCGTCCGCGAAACTCCGGGGATACACCTGGTAGATGACGGCCTGGCGCCACCAGTCGGGGTTGCGGGAGGAGAGGTCGGCAGCGGGGCGGGTCATACGGGCTCCGATCGTCGGTCGCGGCGGGACTCCCGGAAAACCTGTCCACATCACCCGGAAAAGGAACCTTCGGGCGGCGGCGGGTGCGTGTCCGCCCGCCCGCCCGCGGCGGAGCCCGCGGTGCGGGACTGAGCGTCCGCGGGCCGCCGCGTCGGTCACCCGGAGCGGTCCACCGTCCGCAGATACAGGTCCACGTACCGCCGTACGTCCACGTCCAACGCCACGTCCACCAGGGTGCGCCGTCGGGTGCCGCCGTGGATCTCGGCCTCGCCGGGGCGGGGGCGGAGGTCCACGACGGTCTGGCCCCGGGAGGGGCCGGGGGCGAGGGTGACCTCCACGGGGAGGAGGCGGGTGGTGAGCCCGGCGGGGTCGGCCACCGCGCAGACGGCGCCCGCGTCCCCCAGGCCACCGGCCTCCTCGGCGTCGGGGGCCTCGCCGGGGGTGGCGGGGCGGTGGGAGAGCAGGGCACCGGCGAGCCTCGCGGCCGGGTCGGCGCTCTCGCGGAGGCGGTGGACCCCGGGGGCGGGGACGACGACACGGGTGAAGACGTCGAGGCCGTACATGGTGATCGGGACGCCCGCCGTGAGCAGGATCGCGGCGGCCTCCGGGTCGTGCCACACGTTGAACTCGGCCACCGCGGTGGCGTTTCCGGTGGTGACCGCGCCGCCCATGAACACGATCCGCTCGATGTTGCGGGTCACCTCGGGGTGGGTGCGCAGCAGCAGGGCGATGTTGGTGAGGGGTGCGGTCGGGATCAGGGTGACCGGGCGGGGCGAGGCGAGGATCTCGCGGCGCAGCACGGTGACCGCGTCGGCGGCGTCCGGCGCGCGGGTCGGCGCGGGCAGCCCCAGGTCGCCCATGCCGTCCGCACCGTGCACATGATGGGCGGCGCGGGCCGGTTCGATCAGCGGGCGCTCGGCACCCCGCGCCACCGGCACGTCCCCGGCCCCGGCCCGCTCCAGCACGGTCAGCGTGTTCCGGACCACCCCGTCCACGTCGGTGTTCCCGGCCACGCAGGTCACCGCCCGCAGGTCGAGCCCCGGATGCCGCACGGCGAACAGCAGCGCGAGCGCGTCGTCCACTCCGGTGTCGCAGTCGATGATCACGGGGACGGGCCGGGCGGCGTCGGGGGTGGGGGCGGGTGTGGGCTCGGGCACGGGGGCTCCTTCCGTCGTACGGCGACCATAGAGGCGGGCGGGCCGCGGGGCGCACCGGCCCGCGTGGGCGGTGCGACGGCGGCCGATCCGGCGACTCGTCCGTGAAGCCTCCCCGGCCCGCGTGGGCAGCGCTCACCCGTACGGCTCCGCCCCCGGCCGGGACCGCTCACCCGGTCGGACCGGTGCGCTGGTGGGGGCGGGGGGCCGGTGGTGGCGTGGGGGGAGGTATCCGCGCCGGCCCCGTCCTGGAGGCACCCCGATGAACGCTCCGATACGCACCCGCGCGCACGCCGCTGGACGCACCGGCGCGCACGCCCCGCGCCCCCGCCCCCGCCCCCTCCCCCGTCCCGCGCTGCGCCTCGCCGCTCTCGGTGCCGCGCTCCTGAGCGTGAGCGGGTGTGTGGCGCTCGGGCTGGAGCATCCGCCGACCGCGCCGGTGCCGTTGCCGACCATCGACTCGCCGTCCCCGACCGGGAAGAAACCGGCGCGTGGGGACGCGGCCACCCTCACCGACGCGCAGGCGCGGGCCGCTCTGGTCACGGAGTCCGACCTCGGCGCGCCCTGGACGGCGACGCGTGGTGCGGCGACCTGGCGGGACGGGTTGTTGAAGGCGAGGACGGACACCGCCGAGTGCCAGCGGCTGCTGGACGCGGTGTACGCGGACGAACTCCTCGGGGGTCCCGCGCGGGTGGCCGTCGGTCTGGACGACGCCGACACCGACGCCCAGCTCCGCTACCAGATCGGCGCCCGCCGCCCCGCCGACGTGGACGGCGCCCTGGAGTGGCTGCGGACGATGCCCGCCCGGTGCGCCCGCTTCACCGCGACCACGGAGACCGGGTACATGGAGGACGTGCAGGTCGGCGAAGCCCCGCTGCCCGAGGTCGGGGACACCCGGCAGGGTCTGCGCCTCACCTTCGCCACGATGACCGAGGCCGGGGAGCCGGTCGTGCTGACGATGGACGTCGCCGCCGTCCGGGTCGGCGAGGACGCGTTCGCGCTCACCAACGCGGGGCTCGGTGACGTACCCAACGACGCGACGCAGGCCGCCGTCCAGATCGGCGCCCTGCGGCTGGCGGACGTACGGCGTCAGGGGCGGGCCCAGGTGTGACCGTGGGGGAAACCCCCGCCCCACCCCTTGCCCCGCTCCCCCCTTACAGCGGGGGCTGGGCCGGTGCCGGGCCCAGGGTGGTCGTGCCCGGTGCGGTGCGGTGGCCGAGGCCCGTGCGATAGGCGTCCAAGGCCGCTTCGACGCGGCCGGTACGGCGCAGCAGGTCGCCCAGCAGACGGCACAGGTCGGCCAGGTCGCCCGCCGCGCCCGCGCGTTCGAGCAGGCTGAGGGCGCGGACGTAGTGCTCCTCGGCCGCCTCGGTGTCGCGGGCGTCCTCCGCGATGATGCCGAGCAGCCGGTGCGCGGCGGCGGCGTGCACGGCGCCCCGCTCGGAGGACAGCCCGCCCAGCACCTCGGTGAGCAGGGCGGCGGCCTCGGCGGACTTGGCGCGGCGGTGCAGTACGTCCGCCAGCTCCACGGCCGCCTGGCTGCGGTAGAGGGCGGCACGGGTCTCCGCGAGCATGCTGAGCGCGAGACGCAACTCGTTCTCGGCGCGCGCGAGTTCACCGTCCTGGGCGCAGACGTAGCCGCGCATCCAGTGGCAGTTGGCGAGTTCGGTGCGCAACTGGAGCTGGCGGTACAGCTCCGCCGCCTTGGCCAGTGAGGCGTCCGCCTCCGCGACCCGGCCCTCCGCGAGCAGGGTGCGGGCGACGGAGCGGTGCATCCGGGCGATGGTCGCGGGGTCGGCGGCGCTGGGGGCCAGCGCGAGGGCGAACTCGGCCGCCTGCGCGGCCCGCGCGTGCGCGCCCATGTCCATGTACGGGCCGATGGCGCTGGCGTAGAGCAGCAGCAGCGCGTCCGGGTCGTGCAGGCCACTCCGGTTCAGCTCGTCGATGGTGGATTCCAACAGGTATACGGAGTAACGGAGTTCACCCGCGAGGTAGTGGGCGACCGCGCGGCCCCGGACGGCCGGGACGCGGGCGGGCAGGGACTCCCCGGCGAGGCGTTCCTCGACCTTCTCGAACCGCTCCCGCGCCTCGGTCAACTCCCCTGTCTCCAGGGCGCATTCACCGAGACCGAGCAGCGCGGTGGCCTGTTCGGCGGCGAGACCGTGAATCTCGGCCTCCGCGAGCAGTTCCGCGTAACTCACGGCCGCTTCCTCCGCCTTGCCGTCCGCGAGGGCGCGCTGTGCCTCGGTGAGCCGCAGCCGCAGATCGGTGGCGAGACGGGCGGGGCGGCCGACGGCCAGCTCCTCGAAGGCGACGCCGAGCCGGTCCGCGATGTGCGCGAGCGCCTCGTCGGAGGCGCGCACCCGGCCCGCCTCCACGGTGGAGATGTACGCGGGGGTGTAGGCGGGCTCCGCCAACTGCCGCTGTGTGAGTCCGCGTTCGGCGCGCAGTTGCTGCACGCGCCGCCCGATGACCTCGGGCTCGTCCCGTTCCCGCATGCCGCCGCTCCCCAACTCCCTTGTGCCCTCTTGCCGTTCACGTCATACAACCCCTAGGTTAAACGGCGTATTAAACATGCTTAACACGCCGCTGTTGCCTGCGAGGTCGCCGTGAACGGACGTACATCCGCACCCTACGGACACCACACCGCACGGCCCCAGTCCCGCGCGCGCACCGCCGTCCCCGGCACCCCCGCCGTCCGGGGTCTCGCGGCGGCCGTACTGACCGTGCTGGCACTGGTCGCGGCGGCCAACACGGGCCCGGTGCACGCCGAGGACTCCCGCCCGGTCCCGCCCACGGCGTCCCACACCAACCGCTGAGACCCGTACGGCGCTCACCCACCGCCCCGGACGGGTGAACGGGTGGGGGGGCACCCCTACGGGTACGGCCGCCACACCCCGGCCCCCCGCTCCGACCGCCACGCCCCCGCCCCCCGCCACCGGCGCCCCCGGTGTCCGCACCCCCGTGCCGGTGGGCACCGCCGTTTCCGGCGCGGGCCCCATGACCATCAGGGCGCGGTGAGCTGGCTCAGGGCGCGGTGGATGTCCGCCAAGGCGCCCTGTCGGCTGCCGGGGACCCAGCGGCGCAACTCGGCCAACTCGGAGCCGAGTTCGCGGGTCAGGGCCGGGTCGTGGACGCGGGACCACTGGTGGTGGGCGCGGTCGGCCGCCGCCTCGACGGCGGGGGAGGCCGGGGGCTGCCCGGCCGCCAGACGGGTCCCGGCCACCCGCAGCCAGGCGCGGCAACTGCCCACCGCGTCACCGGCGAACATCGCCAGGTCGGCCCGGACCTCCGCCCAGTGCAGCGCCTCGTCGGAGGCCGCGCCACGGGCGTGCGCCGCCTGCCGCTCATGCCCCGCCGCCAGGGCGTCCGCCTCGGCGTACCGGCCGTGCCGCACGGCGGCGCTGATCACCTCGTGCGGGTCCCGGACACCGGAGCCGGGCGGCGGCACCGTGGGCATGGGCGGGAGCACCGGGGACACGGGGACGGATACGGCGGGGCCCGGCACCGGGAGCGGGGCCGCGGACGGGCCCGGCACCGACGGCGTCGGGTGCGGCTCCGCCGGTGCCCGGCGCACGGCCGCCGCAGGGGGTGCGCCGGTGCGGGTACGGCCGGGGCCGCCGCCCGTACCGGAGAGCAGGAGGTCGCCGCCCGCGCCCTCGACGCGGGCCAGCGCCTGTTCGTGCAGGTCGGGCAGGGGCGGTCGGTGGCCGCTGCGGAGCAGGGTGGCGACGGCGCGCATGTACGACGGCTCGGCCGGGGCGCCGGTGCGGCGGCCGTGTGCCGGGGTGATCCTGCCGTACACCGCCGCCGTACGGCCCGTGTCGAGGGGGCGTCCGGCGAGGTGGTGCCAGGTCTCGGTGTCGGCGTGCAGGTCCACCAGGAGGGCGGTGTCCGTGGCGGAGCGCAGCCGGAGTTCCTCCCTGATCCAGTGCCAGGGCAGCGCGGTGTAGCGGACGGTGGCCGGGGTGGTGCGGGCCAGCGCGAGGTGCGGGAGGCGCTGGCGGCGGTCCAGGTGGAGCTGGCCGGTGACGTACACGGTGAGCGGGCCGGGGGTGGCCGCCGCCGCGCGCAGCCGGGTCAGGACGGCCTGCGGCTCCAGCGGGTCGGCGAGTTCCACGATGTTCGCGGTGCCGGTGCCGGAGAGCACGGCGGGCGCGACGGCCGCCAGCACGGGCAGCACCCCGGCCGCGTCCACCAGCCGCCCCCGGCCCAGCGGCGCCGCCGCGAGCAGCAGCACGGTTCCGGGCATCGTGCCTCCCCTGTCCCCTGTCGTCCGCGTGGCCGCCGAAGCACCCCCGCCTTTCCTGCCAGCACCGTAACCGGCGGGGACGGCCGACAGGGCGTGCGCACCGGGATCGCCCCCCTACGGGCTCTTCGTCCTCCGGCGCGGGGGCTCCGTCGCGCGGTCCTCCGGTGCGGGGGTTGCGTCGCGCGGTCCCGCAGTCCTCCGGTGCGTCAGCCGGGAGGACCGGCGTCTCCGGGTGCCGCCGGGTCACCGGAGTCTCCCGTCAACCGCCGCACCGCGAACACCGTCAGGTCGTCGCCCAGGTGTCCCCCGCAGTGGCGCAGCACGCTGTCGCGGACGCGGAGGACCAGGAGGGCGGGGCGGGCGGTCGCGGGGTCGGCGGCGAGGGCGCGGGTGACGGAGGCGTCCAGGTCGTAGAAGCGCCCGGCGCGGTCGCGGGCCTCGGTGACCCCGTCGGTGACCAGGAGCAGCGTCTCCCCGGCGGCCAGCGGCACCCGGCGCGGCTGCGGGCGGCCCGGCGCGAGCTCCTCCAGTCCGAGCGGCAGCCCGACCTCCCCGGAGAGCACCCGTACCCCCTGCGGGCCGACCGCGAGCGGCGGTTCGTGGCCGAAGTCGATCAGCTCGACGGTCCCCGAGCCGTCCTGCGGGAACCCGATGAGCACGGCGGTGGCGAACCGGTCGGCCTCCGTGTCACCGGGGCGGCCGAGCGCCTCGGTGTGCCGCCGGTGCCGGGCCATCCGGATCTCCAGCCGCTCCGCGACGACCCGCAGGTCGGCCTCGTGGTACCCGGCCTCGCGGAAGGTGCCGAGCAGCGCGGCGGCCGTCGCCACCGCCCCGAGCCCCTTGCCCTGCACGTCCCCGACGAGGACGCGGGTGCCGTGCGGGCCCGGCTGGATGTCGTAGAAGTCGCCGCCGACACGGGCCTCGGAGTCGGCGGCGAGGTACACGCCCGCGTGTTCGAGACCGGCCCAGCCGGGCGGCAGCGGGCGCAGCACGGTGCGCCGGGTGGTCTCGGCGATGTCCCGCATGCGCAGGCTCTCGCGCTCCCGGTTCACCCGCACCACCGAGGCGCACACGGCCAGCGCGCCGCCCAGCGCGACCAGCACGAAGTCGGCGCTTCCCACCTGGTACTGGTGCGGCCACGCGTGGTCCTCGGCCACGAACGTCACCAGCGACAGCACCGCGAACCCGGCCGTCGTCGCCACTCCGCACACGGCGGCGGCGATGCCGGGCACCAGGACGATCCAGGACACGATCCGGAACTGTTCGGTGGTGTGGTAGTCGGCGGCGACGATCCCGGCGAGCAGCAGCAGGGGGACCAGCCACGCGATGCTCCGCCCCCGCACCCGCAGCAGTTGCCGCCGCCGGGGCCGGTGCTCCGTGTGCGTCATGGCGGGCGGCCCTCCCGGTGGCTCGGGGCCCTCGGGCCGCACCCTGAGGGCGAGACGCGGAGCGCCCCCCAGCGAAACACGGGACCGGGACGGCCGCATCCGGGCACCGTCACCCGTCCGGCCGAGTTGCCGGGCGGCCTCCCCCGGTGTGCCCTGGAGACCGGGGAGAACCCTGCCCCGGAGACCGGGGGGAGCAGAGAGAGGAGCGCGCTCATGGCTCATGCGGCACCCTCCGCCGGTGGCGCCCGGCCCACCGGTACGACCCCGTCCGCCGGGCAGGTCCGTCCCGGCGCCGCCCGCCCGGCCCTGCCCAGGGGCCCGCTGCCCACCGTCCTCGACGACCGCACGCACGCGCTCGCCCGCATCGCCGTACCCGTCGTGCTCGGCGTGATCTACGGCTACTGGGCCGCCGCCAACCGCCGCTACGGCGGCCCGATCACCGGCTGGAACGTGTTCTTCGGGATCGTCACCGGCGTGGTGTTCGCGTTCGTGCTGATCGCGGTCATGCGGATCGGCCCGCGCCTGAGGCGCGAACAGCACGCGGCGCTGTGGGCCGCCTTCGTGGGCATGTCGATGGGGTTCCTCTACGCCCAGAGCGGGGTGTCGGTCCTGCGCTGCTCCGGGCTGGGGCTGGTCTTCGCGGCCGGTACGTTCATCGTCTTCTTCTACCGGTTCTACACGCACGAGGACGCGGTGGGACACCGGGTGCGGTGAGCCGCCGGACGGGCGGGGCATGGGGGACGGGCGGGGCGCGGGGTGCGTGGGGGCGCGAGGTGCGCGGAGCGTCCCGGTTCACCCGGACGCAGCAGTCCGGCTCGCGTCCCCGGCCCGGCCCGCCTTGCCTGGAGGGGTGTCCCCCCGCCTGAGGAGCGCCCTGTCGGCCGTACTGATCGTCCTGGCCTGCCTGCTCGTGCCGTTCGGCGCGCTGGCCGCCTGGGCGGCGTACGGCCTGACCGACACGGGCCGCTACGTCACCACGATGGCGCCGCTGGCCGCCGACCCGGCCGTGCGGGAGGCCGTCGCGGACACGGTCGGGGACGGCATCCTGCGCCAGGTGGACCGGCGCACGGACGTACGCCCGGTGCGCGCCTCGGTGGACCCGTTCGTGCACGACGCGGTGCGTTCGTTCACCGAGACACAGGCGTTCCGGCTGGCCTGGGACACCGGCAACCGGGTCACCCACGACGCGGTGCTGCGCGCGCTGCGGGGCGGCGACGGCGCCGGGGACGCGACCGAAGCGGGCGCGGTGACCATCGACTTCGCGCCGGTGGCCGCCGAGGTCAAGCAGCAGCTCACCCGCGACCACGTCCCGCTCGCCGCCCGCATCCCGGTCGAGCACCGGGCCGTGACCCTGCTCCCGGCGGGCGAGGTGTCCCACCTGCGGCGCGGCTACCACGTCCTCGAAGTCGCCGGTTTCTGGCTGCCGGTGTCCGCCGTCGCGTTCGCCGTCGCCGGGATCGCCCTCGCCGTACGGCGCCGCCGCGCGGTCACCGCGACCGCCCTGGGCACGGCCCTCGGCGGTGCCCTGCTCGCCCTCGCCCTCGCCGTCGGCCGCGACCTCACCCTCTCCGGCCTGCCCGCCGACATCCCCCACCCGGCGGCGGGCGCCGTCTACGACGCCCTCACCGCCACGCTCCGCACCGCCGCCTGGCTCCTCCTCACCCTCGGCGCCACCGTCGCCCTCGCCACCTGGCTGACCCGCCGCCGCCGAGGCACCCCGCTGCTCCCGGCGGCGTACGGGGCCACGCGCAGCGGAACGGGGACGTACGGCGGGACGGGGGCGGCGGGGCAGCCGGGGCGCGTTCCCGGCACCGGCGGGACGGCGGCCGGGCCGGAGCCGTACACGGGGGCGGGCGGCAGAACCCGAACGGAGTAACGCCCGCGCCGGTACGCCCCCGGCACCCCGCCCGGCCTCCCGCCCCCGAACCCGGTCATAATGGGCGCATGTCCCGCGGGCGTTCCCTCGGCCTCATGCCTCCCGACTGGCTGGCCCGTAATCTGCGGCCCGGCCGGGCGCGTTCGAGCCGACCCGCGATGATGCGCTCGGCGGTGGCCATGTCGGTGCCGCTGGCGGCCGGATTCGCGCTCGGCATGCCCGGGTACGGAGCGCTCGCCTCCATCGGCGCGGTGTACGGCGTGCTGTGCGACACGGCCGACGCGTACCGGCTGCGCGTGATCACCATCGCCGTACCGCAGTTCGTCGGCGCGATCGGGATCGTGATCGGCTCCCTGGTACGGGACCAGGGGTGGACGGCGGTCGCGGTGATCACGGGTGTGGCGCTGGTGTCCGGGATGATCTCGACGGTCGGCGCGGTCTCGTCGGTCTCGGCGCTGCTCCTGCTGCTGAACACGATCATCGCCGCCGGGCTGCCGCTGCCCGGCCCCTGGTGGGCGGCCCCGGCGCTGATCACCGGCGGCGGGCTGCTCGTCCTCGCGCTCGCGCTGCTCGCGTGGCCGCTGCGCGCCGGGGTGCCCGAGCGGTCGTCGGTCGCGGCGGCCTACCGCACCGCCGCCGCCCTGCTCGCCGCCTGCGGGGACGCCGCCCGCTACGAGACCGCGCGCCTCGACGTCACCGAGGCCCTGAACCACGCGTACGACGCCGTCCTCACCCACCGGGCCCGCCACCACGGCCGCAGCAACGAACTGACCCGGCTGCTCGCCCGGTTGAACGCGCTCACCCCGATCCTGGAGGCGGCGCCCGCCGTCCATCTCGCGGGCCGCCCGCTGCCCCCGGAGGCGGCGGAGACGCTGCGGCGGCTCGCGGACGCGTTCGCGGCCGGCGGGCCGTCCGGCCCGCCGCCGGTCCTGCCGGTGCTGCCGCCGCCCGCCACGGAGACCGAACGGGCGGTGGACCGCGCGCTGCGGTACGCGGCGGAGGTGGTCGCGGCGCCGGACGCGGACCCGAGCGGGGTGGAGGACCGGCTGCTGGGCAGCCCGGTGCCGCCGGGGCCGCGGACGGCGCGCGCGGTGCGGGGGGCGGTGCTGTCGGCGCACTCGTGGCGGTACGGGCTCCGGCTCGCGCTGAGCATCGGCATCGCGCAGGCGCTGGTGTCGGTGGTCCCCCTGCCGCGTTCGTACTGGGTCGCGCTGACCGTGACGTTCGTCCTGAAGCCCGACTTCGGCTCGGTGTTCTCGCGGGCGCTGCTGCGGGCGCTGGGCACGGTCGCGGGGGTGGTGATCTCGGCGGCGGTGCTGGCGGCGGTGCCGCCCGGCTGGTGGACGGTGCTGGTGGTGTTCGCGCTGGCCCTGCTGATCCCGGTGCTGACACCGCGCGGCTACGCCTACCAGACGGCCGTCATCACACCGATCATCCTGGTGCTCTCCGACATCCTGAACCACCAGGGCTTCAGCCTGCTGGTGCCCCGGCTGGTGGACTCGCTGATCGGCTGCGTGGTCGTCCTGATCGTCGGCTATCTGCTCTGGCCGGAGAGCTGGCGCACCCGGGTCGGGGACCGGCTGGCGGGCGCGGTGTCGGACACGGCGGCGTACGTGGACTCGGCGTTCCGGCCCGGCACCGACCCGGCGGCCCGCGCGCGGATGCGGCGCCGTCTGTACCGCGATCTGTCCACCGTCCGCGCCGAGTTCCAGCGGGCGCTGACCGAGCCGACGACGGTCGGGCGGCGGGCCGCCGCGTGGTGGCCGCTGGTCGTCGCGGTCGAACGGATCGTGGACGCGACGACCGCCGCGCGCGTCCACGTCCGGGACGGGGCTCCGCCCCCGGACCCCGCCGAGATCCGCCAGGTCTCCCTGCAACTGCGTGAACTGGCCGATTCCGTACGGCGGACGGACACCCCGGCGCCCGTCCGCACCCACCTCACCGGCCCGCCGGACAGCGTCCTGGAACCGGTACGCCAGGAGGTCGCCGCCGCCCGCGCCATCACCGGCCCGGCGGACCGGCCCCTCGTCCAGGGCCGCTAACCTTACGTGTCCGTCCTGGCCAGGGATTGACGCCACCAACTCACGCGAAGGGTTGCGCACATGGGCATCCTCTCTCTCCTGCGGAACACGTTCGGCCGCTCCCGCAAGGGGCGAACAGCGGAGACAGAGGGTGCGGACCCCACCCCCCACCACCCCGTCTCCGCCACCACCCCGACCGACGACGAACGCGAGCACGAACTCGTCTCGGCGGCCTTCGACAACATCACCATCCCGAAGCAGCCGCCTGCGGCGGAGCCCGAGCGGGTGGCCGTGGCCGAGCCCGAGCCGGTAGTCGTGGCCGAGCCCGAGCCGGTGGCCGTGGCCGAGCCGGTCGCGGAGAGGGTTGCCGAGCCGGAGCCCGAGGTGGCCGTCGAGCCGGAGCGGGAGCCCACGGCGGTAGTCGTACCCGAGCCGGAGGCGGTTGCCGAGCCGGAACCCGAGGCGGCCGTCGAGCCGGTGGCGGAACCGGAGCGGACCCCGGAGCCCGAGGCAACGGCGGAACCGGAGCCGACCCCGCAGCCCGAGCCGACCCCGGAACCGGAGCAGGCGGCGGTGGCCGCGCCCGAGGCGCTCACCGAGCCGGAGCAGACCGCCGACCGGCAGCCCGAGCCGACTCTGCCCTCGACCCCGGCCACCGAGCCCACGGTCGCCGTCGCCCCGCAGGCCCCGCAGGCCCCGGAGGGCGAAGCCCGGGCAGAGGAGAGGACCCCCGAGCCGGAAGCGGCGACCGCACCGCGGCCCCTCGCCCCCGCAACGCCCCTCACCACCCTGAAAAACCGCGCCCCCGCCCTCGCCCCCGCCTACAAGGCGGCCACCGCCACCCTCAGGAAGAAGTCCCTCACCGGCACCCGGGCGAAGCTCTACCTCGTACTGGACCGCTCGGCCAGCATGCGCCCGTACTACAAGGACGCCTCCACCCAGATCCTCGCCGACCGGACCCTCGCCCTGGCCGCCCACCTGGACCGCGACCCGGAGGTCCACGTCGTCTTCTTCTCCACGGAGATCGACGGCACCACGGACCTCACCCTCGCCAAGGACCACGGCACGCGGATCACGGACACCCACGCGACCCTGGGCCGCATGGGCCGTACGAGCTACCACACGGCGGTGGAGGCGGTCCTGAAGCACTACGACGCCGAGCACGCCCCCGGCACCCGTGCCCTGGTGGTCTTCCAGACCGACGGCGCCCCGGACGCGAAGATCCCCGCGACCCAGGCCCTGACGGACGCGGCGAAGACCCACCCGGACGTCTTCTTCTCCTTCGTCGCGTTCGGCGAGCACGACACCAAGGCGTTCGACTACCTCCGCAGGCTCAAGGCGGAGAACGCGTCCTTCTTCCACGCGGGCCCGGCCCCGAGCGAGCTGACGGACACGGAGCTGTACGCGGGCGTACTGGCGAACTGGCGCCCGTAGCGCCGTAGAACCGGTCGAGCCCCGGAGGAACGCGACGGCGGCCGGGGCGTCCGCTTCCCACCCCTCAGAACGGGAAGCGGTCGCCCCGGCCGTCTCCGTTACCATTTCAAGGTTCGTCAAACAACCCGACCTGGGAGCAGCCCCCGATGGCTCGACACCTCATCACCAGCGCCCTTCCGTACATCAACGGGATCAAGCACCTGGGCAACATGGTGGGGTCCATGCTCCCGGCGGACGTGTACTCCCGGTACCTCCGCCAGCGCGGCCACGACGTCCTCTACATCTGCGCCACCGACGAGCACGGCACCCCCGCCGAGCTGGCCGCGAAGGAGCAGGGCCTGCCGGTGGCGGAGTTCTGCGCGCAGGCGCACGACGCGCAGAAGGCGGTGTACGACGGGTTCGCGCTGGCCTTCGACTACTTCGGCCGCAGCTCCAGTGCGCAGAACGTCGAGATCACCCAGCACTTCGCGCGCCGCCTGCACGAGAACGGGTTCATCGAGGAGCGCGCGATCCGGCAGGTGTACTCGCCCGCCGACGAGCGTTTCCTGCCGGACCGCTACGTGGAGGGCACCTGCCCGCACTGCGGCTACGACAAGGCGCGCGGCGACCAGTGCGAGAACTGCACCCGTGTCCTGGACCCCACCGACCTGATCGACCCGCGCTCGGCGATCTCGGGCTCGACGGAGCTGGAGGTCCGCGAGACCAAGCACCTGTTCCTGCTCCAGTCGAAGCTCCAGCACGAGGTCGAGGCGTGGGTGGCCCGGCACGAGGAGGACTGGCCGCAGCTGGCCTCCTCCATCGCCCGCAAGTGGCTGACCGAGGGTCTGCACGACCGCGCGATCACCCGTGACCTGGACTGGGGCGTGCCGGTCCCGGCCGACACCTGGCCGGAGCTGGCCGCCGAGGGCAAGGTCTTCTACGTCTGGTTCGACGCCCCGATCGAGTACATCGGCGCGACGAAGGAGTGGGCCGACCTGGAGCCGGAGGGCCGCGACTGGAAGGCGTGGTGGTACGAGGCGGACGCGGACGTGCGCTACACCCAGTTCATGGCGAAGGACAACGTCCCGTTCCACACGGTGATGTTCCCGGCGACCGAGCTGGGCGTGCGGGAGCCGTGGAAGAAGGTCGATTACGTCAAGGCGTTCAACTGGCTGACGTACTACGGCGGCAAGTTCTCCACCTCGCAGAAGCGGGGCGTCTTCACCGACCAGGCGCTGTCCATCCTGCCCGCCGACTACTGGCGGTACTTCCTGGTCGCCAACGCCCCCGAGTCTGACGACACGTCGTTCACCTGGGAGCACTTCACGGCGACGGTGAACAAGGACCTCGCGGACACCCTGGGCAACTTCGTCAACCGGGTGCTGTCGTTCTCCCGCAAGCGCTTCGGCGACGAGGTCCCGGCGGGCGGCGAGCCCGGCGCGGCGGAGACCCGCCTCGGGGAGGAGATCGCGGCGCTGCTCGCGGAGTACGAGACCCACATGGAGACCCTCCAGTTCCGCAAGGCCGCCGCCGCCCTGCGCGCCCTGTGGTCGGCCGGAAACTCCTACCTGGAGGAGAAGGCCCCCTGGCTGGAGATCAAGACCGACAAGGACGGCGCGGCCCTCACCCTCCGCACCGCGATGAACCTCATCCACCTCTACGCGGTCGTCTCCGAACCCCTCATCCCGAACGCGGCGGCAGCGATGCGCGCCGCCTTCACCCTCCCGGCCGACACCGCCACCTGGACCACCCCGGCCGAGGCCAACTCCCTCACCACCCTCCCCCCCGGCACCCCCTTCACCGTCCCCCCGGTCCTCTTCGCCAAGCTCACCGAAGAAGACCTGGAAACCTACAAGTCCCGCTTCGGCGGCCAGGACGCGTAACCCCTGCCCCACCCGTCACAAACAGCCCGGCCGACCCGTTCCGGCCGGGCTGCGAACGTTTCTGCACCACCCGAACGGGTGACCGCACGCCCGTTCCCCGTATGCCACGCCGAACAGCGCTCCTAGCTTGCGCTCATGGTCACCTCAGCCCACGAGGGCATGCACCGGATCTTCGAGGAGCGCCCCGAGATCCTGACGCCCGTCTTCGGCGCGCTCGGCATCGAGTTACCGGAGAAGACGGCCACCTACGCCGTCACCTCGGACGTCACCGAGACCCGCCCGCTCGTCCGGCACGTGGACACCGTCCTGCGCATCGAACCCTCCGACGGCGACGGCTTCCTGCTGGCCGTCGAGGCCCAGGAACGCCGGGACCCGAAGAAGGCGGCGAGCTGGGCGTACTACGTCGCGCATCTCCAGTCGAAGTACGGCCTGCCGGTCCTGCTGCTCGTCGTCTGCCGGGACCGGGCCACCGCCAAGTGGGCCACGGGCCCCTTCGACTGCGGAGCGCGCGGCTGGACCGCGCAGCGCACCACACCGCTCGTCGTCGGCCCGGACAACCTGCCGCCGATCACCGACCCGCGAACGGCGGCCGAGAAGCCCGCCATGACCGCGTTCTCCGCGCTGGCGCACGCCAACAGCCCGGCGGGGGACGCCATACTGGACGCGCTGGGACGAGCCCTCGTACACCTCGGCCCCGACGCGGCCCGCTACTTCGGCCAGTTCATGGACACCGCGCTGGGGCAGACCCCGGCGGGAGAAAAATGGAGGGACATCGTGGGGTTCGTCAACTACTTCCCCGGTCGGGGCACCGTCATCGAGAGGGCGTACCTCGACGGGGTGGCCGAAGGTGAGGCCAAGGGTGAGGCCAAGGGTGTGCTGGCCGTGCTGGGGGTGCGCGGGGTTGTGGTCTCCGAGGCCGCGCGTGCCCGTATCACCGAGTGCAACGACATCGCCCGCATGAACCGCTGGCTCGCGCTGGCCGCCACGGTCGAGCGGGCCGAGGACCTCTTCGCCGACGACGAGGACGCCGAAGGCAGCGCCTCCTGACGACCGGCGCCCGTACGAGAGGGCCCGGACCGCAGACGCGGTCCGGGCCCTCTCGGTTGCTGCGGGTTACTTCGGCTGGGGCTTGCGGATGGTGAGGTGGAGTTCGCGGAGGCGGGACTCGTCCAGCTCGGTGGGGGCGCCCATCATGAGGTCCTGGGCGTTGCCGTTGAGGGGGAAGGAGATGGTCTCGCGGATGTTGGGCTCGTCGGCGAGGAGCATGACGATGCGGTCCACGCCGGGGGCGATGCCGCCGTGCGGGGGGGCGCCGAAGCGGAAGGCGCGGAGCATGCCGGCGAACTTGTCCTCGACGGTGTCGCGGTCGTAACCGGCGATCTCGAACGCCTTGAGCATGATGTCCGGCTCGTGGTTCCGGATGGCGCCGGAGGACAGCTCGACGCCGTTGCAGACGATGTCGTACTGCCAGCCGAGGATGTCCAGCGGGTCCTGGGCCTCCAGCGCCTCAAGACCGCCCTGCGGCATGGAGAACGGGTTGTGCGAGAAGTCGATCGCGCCCGTCTCCTCGTCCTTCTCGTACATCGGGAAGTCCACGATCCAGCAGAACCGGAACACGCCCTCCTCGAAGTGCCCGGCGCGCTTGGCGGCCTCGACCCGGACGGCGCCCATGATCTTGGAGACCTCGTCGTACTCGCCCGCGCCGAAGAACACCGCGTGCCCGGCGGCCAGCGAGAGCCGCTTGGTCAGCTCGGCGACGTTCTCCTCGGTGAGGAACTTGGCGATCGGGCCGCTCAGCGCGCCGTCCTCGCCGACCCGCACCCAGGCCAGACCCTTGGCGCCCTGCTCGACGGCGTACTCACCGAGCTGGTCGAAGAACTTGCGGGGCTGCCCGGCGACGTCCGGCACGGCCAGCGCGCGCACGTGCTTGCCCGCGAACGCCTTGAACTCCGAGCCCGCGAAGACGTCGGAGATGTCCACCAGCTCCAGCTTGGCCCGCAGGTCCGGCTTGTCGGAGCCGTACTTCAGCATCGCCTCGCGGAACGGGATGCGCGGGAACGGGCTGGTGACCGGACGGCCACCGCCGAACTCCTCGAACAGCTCCGTCATCAGCTTCTCGATCGGCTGGAAGACGTCCTCCTGCTCGACGAACGACATCTCCACGTCGAGCTGGTAGAACTCGCCCGGCGAGCGGTCCGCGCGGGCGTCCTCGTCCCGGAAGCAGGGCGCGATCTGGAAGTACCGGTCGAACCCGGAGATCATCAGCAGCTGCTTGAACTGCTGCGGCGCCTGCGGCAGTGCGTAGAAGCGGCCCGCATGCACCCGCGAGGGGACCACGTAGTCGCGGGCGCCCTCGGGCGAGGTGGCGGACAGGATCGGCGTCGCCATCTCGTTGAAGCCCATCGCGACCATCTTCTGCCGCATCGCGGCGATGACCGCCGAGCGCAGCATGATGTTGCGGTGCATCCGCTCCCGGCGCAGGTCGAGGAAGCGGTACTCCAGACGCCGCTCCTCGTTGACCCCGTCCTCGGTGTTGATCGTGAACGGCAGCGGCGCGGCGGCGCCCAGCAGCTCGGCCTCGGCCACCTCGACCTCCACCTCACCGGTGGGCAGGTCGGGGTTCACGTTCTCGGTGCCACGGGAGACGACGCGGCCGTCGATCCGGACCGTGGACTCCTTGGAGATCCCGTCCAGGGCCTCGTACGCGGGGGTGCCGGGACGCGCCACGAGCTGCGTGATGCCGTAGTGGTCGCGCAGATCGATGAAGAGGATGCCACCCAGGTCGCGCCGATTGTGCAGCCAGCCGCTCAGCCGGACGTCGGTGCCGACGTCAGAGGCGCGGAGCTGGCCGCAGGTGTGGGACCTGTACCGATGCATCGTCGTTCAGCGTCCTTCTGGTTGTGATGACCTGTGGGTGACCCGGTGCTCTCACCGGACCCGTCAAGGGTACCGGGCACGGAAAGAGGGGCCGACGGGCGGCGAACGGCCGGTCAACGGTGGCAGGCTCCGGGCAGATCTTCTTAAAGTGGGGCAATGCGAACAGGCGAGCCCCTGCCGTCCGTGGGTGACGTCCTGGCCGCCCTCTCGACCGGGCTCTGGCACTGGGACACGGCCGCCGGGCTGGTCACCGTGGACGCGGAGGCGGCCCGGCTGCTCGGGCTGCCACCCCGGCCCGTCACCCTCACCGAGGCCCAGACGCGGGCCCGGCTGCACCCGGAGGACTGGAACGAGATCACCGGCGTCGTCCCGCTCGCCGTCACCGAGGGCACCCTCGCCGAGGTCCGCATCCGGATCATGGACGAGCACGGCGGCATCGTCCGCGTCGTCCGCAGCCGCTCCAAGCCGTCGTACGACCGCGAACGCCGGTCCTTCGAGCTGATCGGCACCCTCCAGGAGGTCACCGAGCCGGTGCCCGGCACGGCCGCCGCGCGCGGCGCGGTCACCGGCGACTGGCGGCGCTCGCGCGAGGCGTTCCTGCTGGACGCGGGCCGCGCGCTCGCGGAGGCCCGCTCCACCGAGGAGGTGCTGCGGGTGGCCGCCGGTCTGTCCATGCCGGGCTTCTCCCCGGACGGCCTCGCGGTGTTCGGCGTGGAGGGCGACCGGCTGACGATCATCGGCCACCACGGCCAGCGGCCCGGCGCCGAGGAGCCCTTCTCCTAC
This sequence comes from Streptomyces corallincola, assembly GCF_019104725.1. GTDB lineage: Bacteria > Actinomycetota > Actinomycetes > Streptomycetales > Streptomycetaceae > Streptomyces > Streptomyces corallincola. Next base: position 32,216 of record NZ_JAHRXF010000024.1, read on the forward strand.
ATGCCGGTGAGCACGGCGTACCCGGCGGCCGAGGTGGTCCGCACCGGGCGGGCCGTCTATCTGTCCTCCCCCGAGGAGTACCGCGGCCGGTATCCGCTGACCTGGCCGCTCGCCCGCGAGTTCGGCCGCCGCTCCTGGGCGTTCATGCCGCTCACGGCGGGCGGCCACACGATGGGCGCGTGGATGGCCGCGTTCACCTACCCGGTCGCCTTCACCCCCGACGAGCGGGCCGTGCTCGCCACGGTCGCCCGGATGCTCGGCCAGGCGCTGTCCCGCGCGGGCGCCGCCGACACCCAGCGCGAACTGACCGAGGGCCTCCAGCGCTCCATGCTGCCCACGCTCGGCCCGCGCATTCCCGGCATGGACATCGTCGCCCGCTACATCCCGACCGGCGGCGGCCTCCAGGTCGGCGGCGACTGGTACGACATGATCCCGCTGCCCGGTGGCACGTACCGCACCAAGGCCGGGGGCGGCCGGTTCGCGCTGGTCATCGGGGACGTCCAGGGGCACGACGTGCGCGCGGCCGGGCTGATGGGACAGCTCCGGATCGCGCTGCGCGCCTACGCCTCGGAGGGGCACCGCCCGGACGCGGTGCTCTCCCGCGCCTCCCGCTTCCTGCACGGCGTCACGTACGACGAGAGCATCCCGGACCCCGATCCGCGCTTCGCCACCTGCCTCTACGCCGAGGTGGACCCGGTGACGGGGATGCTGGAGATCGCCCGCGCGGGCCATCCCGACCCCGCGATCCGGATGGCGGACGGGACGGTCATGGCGCGGCCCACGGCGGGCGGGCTGCCGCTGGGCATCGACCCGGACGCGGACTATCCGACGACGCTGTTCGCGCTGGAGCCGGGCGAGGCGATGGTGATGTGCACGGACGGTCTCATCGAGACCGGCGGGCACGACATCGACAGCGGCTGGCAGCGGATCCGCGCCATCCTGGAGGGCCACCGGGGCGACCTGGAGACGCTGGCCGACGCGCTGGTGCAGGGGGTCGCCGGGCCGTCGTCGCACCATACGACCGGGCCGCTGGCCGACCGCCGCGAGGACGACATCGCGCTGCTGCTGCTCGCGCGGCGGGGCGGGGACGGCGACGGGACGATGACGGTCGCGCCGCCCACGCTGCGCCGCACCCTGCTGTCGGTGGGGCAGGACGAGCCGGAGCGGATCGCGGAGGCCCGGCAGCATCTGCGCGAACTCCTGCACGACTGGGCCTCGGCCGAGCAGGTGGACTCCGCCGTGCTGCTGGTCTCCGAGATGATCACCAACGTGCTGGTGCACACCGACGCCGACGCGCTGCTCCTCGCGGAGGTCACCGGCGAGCGCGGCGGGCGACGGCTGCGCGTCGAGGTCACCGACGCGGGCGACGACCTCCCGCACAAGCGCCGTCCCGGCGAACTCGCCTCCTCCGGGCGGGGGCTGGTCCTGATCGAACTCCTCGCGGACGAGTGGGGGGTGGACCCGCGGGGCGAGGGCAAGAGCATCTGGTTCCGGCTGTACGAGCCGGTGGGGGCGGGGGAGCCCGGGAGGGCGTGAGCGGGGCGCGGGGGCCCTCGGCGGGGGTCACGTCTCCGAAGGGGCGTAGCGGGCGCGGAGTTCGTGGGCCACGGCGAAGGCGGCAGCGGTCAGGGGTACGGACAGCAGCATGCCGAGGATGCCCGCGACGGAGGCGCCCGCCGTGATGGCCAGCATCACCACCGCCGGGTGCATCTGGACGGTACGGCTCTGGATGACCGGCTGGAGGACGTGTCCCTCCAGCACCTGGACGGCGAGTACGACACCGAGCGCCCACAGGGCGATGACGAAACCCCGGTCCGCGAGGGCGACCAGGACGGCGATCGTGCCGGACAGGAACGCGCCGAGGTAGGGGATGTACGCGGTGACGAACACGAGTGCCGCGAGACCGACGGCGCCGGGGACCCGGAGCACCAGCAGGCCGACGCCGATACAGACGGCGTCGATCAGCGCGATCAGCGTCGTACCGCGCATGAAGCCCTCCACGGCCTCGTAGGCGCGGCGCGCGGTGGCCTCCACCGCGTCCCCGTTGCCGCCCGGCGCGAGGGAGCGGAGCAGACCGGCGACGCGGTGGGAGTCGCGGAGGAAGAAGAAGACGAGGAGCAGGGCGAGTACGGCCATCGCGATGCCCTCGGCGACGACGCTGACGCCGCTGATGACGTTGGAGGCGGCCGTTCCGCCGAACTTGGCGAGGAGTTCGCGGGCGTGCGAGGCGAGGTCGTCCAGGCTGGTGCCGGCGGCGCCGAAGTGCCGGGCGACGGCCTGCGCGGCCTGCTTCAGCGAGGCGGTGATCTGGGCGCCGGTGTCGATCAGCGCGGCGACCACGATGTAGACGGCGCCGCCGACGACGCCGACCACCGCGACGCAGGTCAGCCCGGCGGCGAGGCTGCGCTGCACCCCCGCGCGGACCAGTCGGCGGTGGAAGGGGCCGAGCAGCGCGGTGCCCAGCAGGGCGAGCAGTACGGGGACGACCGCGGTGCGCAACTCCCCGCACAGCCTGATCCCCACCCACCCCACCCCGATGACCAGCAGCAGCACGGCACACCAGGCGGCCAGTCGGCGCACGGGTTCGGGCAGGAGGGACACGTGGTCCAGCCGACCACGCGGGGTTGCCTGCGGCACGCTGCGGGGGCCTACCGGGTGAGGCTCCGTCATCCGGGTGCGGGCCCGCCGTGGCTGGTCGCGCAGTTCCCCGCGCCCCTGAACACGGGTCCGGCTGTCGGGTGCGGGTTCGCCGTGGCTGGTCGCGCAGTTCCCCGCGCCCCTTCACAGCCCGGCCGTCCGCCAGGTGCTGGTCCGCCGCGGTTGCTCGCGCAGTTCCCCGCGCCCCTTCACAGCCCGGCCGTCCGCCAGGTGCGGGTCCGCCGCGGTTGCTCGCGCAGTTCCCCGCGCCCCTTCACAGCCCGGCCGTCCGCCAGGTGCGGGTCCGCCGTGGCTGGTCGCGCCGTTCCCCGCGCCCCTTAGGAGGCGGCTGCGCCGCCGGTGGGACCGGCTGGGGTCAGGTTCGTGCGCCCAGTACCGCGAGGAGGGCGTACAGGAGGGCGAAGAGGCCGCCTGTCAGGCCGGTGAGGGCGGGGAGGGAGCGGCGGTGGCGGGTGAGGGCGACGGCGCCGAAGGCGACGGCGAGGATGCCGCAGAGGACGGGGACGACGAGGCCGGTGAGGGCGACGGCGGCCACCGCGAGGACGGAGAGGACGCCGAAGATGAGGGCGACGGGTGCGGGGGCGAGGGTGCGCGCGCTGGGCATGACCTGTCTCCTCGGGGGTGGGGGCCTGCGCTCATCGTCCGTTCTCCGGAGGACCCGCGCCCTGCCGGACTGCCCCATCCGGACGTCCGCGCGGCCGGAACACGCGCGAGCCCCGCACCGGGTAAGGGCGCGGGGCTCGTGCGGACGGGGTCTACAGACCGCCCTCGGACATCCCGTGGACCGCCGGGACGCTGCCCAGGCGGCCCTTCTGGAAGTCCTCGAAGGCCTGCATGAGCTCGTCCTTGGTGTTCATGACGAAGGGGCCGTAGTGGGCCATCGGCTCCCGGATGGGGCGTCCGCCGAGGAGGACGACCTCCAGGTCGGGTGTGTGGGAGTCCTGGCGTTCGTCGGCGCGGACGGTGAGGGAGGAACCCGTACCGAAGACCGCGGTCTGGCCGGTGTGCACCGGGCGGCGGTCCGCGCCCACCGAGCCCCTGCCCGCGAGGACGTAGGCGAGGCCGTTGAAGTCCTCGCGCCAGGGGAGGGTGAGTTCGGCGCCCGGGGCGACGGTGGCGTGGATCATGGTGATCGGGGTGTGGGTGATGCCGGGACCGGCGTGGCCGTCCAGCTCACCGGCGATGACGCGGAGCAGGGCGCCGCCGTCGGGGGTGGTGAGCAGCTGGACGGAGCCGCCGCGGATGTCCTGGTAGCGCGGGGCCATCATCTTGTCGGCGGCCGGGAGGTTCACCCAGAGCTGGACCCCGTGGAACAGGCCCCCGGAGACGACCAGGGACTCCGGCGGCGCCTCGATGTGCAGCAGCCCCGCACCGGCGGTCATCCACTGGGTGTCGCCGTTGGTGATGGTGCCGCCGCCACCGTTGCTGTCCTGGTGGTCGAAGGTGCCGTCGATGATGTAGGTGACGGTCTCGAAGCCCCGGTGCGGGTGCCAGGGGGTGCCCTTGGGCTCGCCCGGCGCGTACTCCACCTCACCCATCTGGTCCATCATGATGAACGGGTCCAGGTGCCGGTAGTCGATCCCGGCGAACGCCCGGCGCACCGGGAAGCCCTCGCCCTCGAAGCCGCTCGGAGCGGTGGCGACGGCGAGCACGGGACGGGCCACCGCGTCGGCGGGCGCGGTCACACGGGGCAGCGTCAGCGGGTTCTCGACGGTCACTGCGGGCATGTCGGTACCTCCTTGTGTGCGCCAAGTTTAGTTGACGATTGAACTTTCTACCACCCCGCAACGCCGGAAGCCCGGAGGACATTCCTCCGGGCTCCCCGCACACTTCGGACAGAGGGCGGCGCCCCTCAGCCGTACATCCGCCGCATCGCGAACTCCACCATCTGCTCGACCGCCTTCGCGTCGAACACCATCCGGTGCTCGCCCTCCATGTCCAGGACGAAGCCGTACCCGGTCGGGAGCAGGTCGATCACCTCGGCGCCGGTGATCACGAAGTACTTGGACTCCTTGCCCGCGTACCTGCGCAGCTCCTTGAGTGAGGTGAACATGGGGATCACCGGCTGCTGGGTGTTGTGCAGGGCGAGGAAGCCGGGGGTGTCCCCGCGCGGGCAGTACACCTTGGAGGTGGCGAAGGTCTGCTGGAAGTCCTCGGCGGCGAGCTGGCCGGTGGTGAAGGCGCGCACCGCGTCCGCGAGCGACGGCGGCGACGGCTCGGGGTACAGCGGAGGCTGCTGCCCGTAGCCGCCGGCCGCGCCCGGCATCTGCTGCTGCGGCGGCACGTACCCCTGCTGGGCACCGAGGTTCTGGTCGTAGCCGTACATGCGTCAAAGCGTACTGAGTCACAGATGGCGGGTTCGGGGTTGCTTCTTATTACCGACGGGTAGCATCATCGAAGGCGTTACTGATACGTGCACGATCGCGAGGAGTCAGTGCCTCGCCGAGTCCGATACGGAGCCGCGCCAATGGGGCACTACAAGTCGAACCTCCGCGACATCGAGTTCAACCTGTTCGAAGTCCTCGGCCGCGACAAGCTGTACGGCACCGGCCCGTTCGAGGAGATGGACACCGACACCGCCAAGAGCGTGCTCGCCGAGCTGACCCGGCTCTCCGAGAACGAGCTGGCCGAGTCCTTCGCCGACGCCGACCGCAACCCGCCGGTCTTCGACCCGGAGACCAACACCGCGCCGGTCCCCGAGACGTTCAGGAAGAGCTACCGCGCCTTCATGGACTCGGAGTACTGGCGGCTCGGCCTGCCCGAGGAGATCGGCGGCACCAACACCCCGCCGTCGCTGATCTGGGCGTACGCGGAGCTGGTGCTCGGCGCCAACCCGGCGATCTGGATGTACTCCTCCGGCCCCGCCTTCGCGCGCATCCTCTTCGAGGAGGGCACCGAGGAGCAGAAGAAGTGGGCGGCGCTCGCGGTCGAGAAGACCTGGGGCTCCACGATGGTCCTCACCGAGCCGGACGCCGGTTCGGACGTGGGCGCGGGCCGTACCAAGGCCGTGCGGCAGGAGGACGGCACCTGGCACATCGAGGGTGTGAAGCGCTTCATCACCTCCGGTGAGCACGACATGGAGGAGAACATCCTCCACTACGTCCTCGCCCGCCCCGAGGGCGCCGGACCCGGCACCAAGGGCCTGTCCCTCTTCCTCGTCCCGAAGTACGAGTTCGACGGCGAGACCGGCGAACTGGGCGCGCGCAACGGCGTGTACGCCACGAACGTCGAGCACAAGATGGGCCTGAAGGCGTCCAACACCTGCGAGATGACGTTCGGCGACCGCCACCCCGCCAAGGGCTGGCTGATCGGCGACAAGCACGACGGCATCCGCCAGATGTTCCGCATCATCGAGTTCGCCCGCATGATGGTCGGCACGAAGGCCATCTCCACCCTCTCCACCGGCTACCTGAACGCGCTGGAGTACGCCAAGGAGCGCGTCCAGGGTCCCGACCTGGCGAACTTCATGGACAAGGCCGCGCCCAAGGTCACCATCACCCACCACCCCGACGTGCGCCGCTCCCTGATGACGCAGAAGGCGTACGCGGAGGGCATGCGCGCCCTGGTGCTGCACACCGCCGCCGTCCAGGACACCATCGCCGTCAAGGAGGCGAACGGCGAGGACGCATCCGCCGAGCACGCCCTCAACGACCTGCTGCTGCCGATCGTCAAGGGCTACGGCTCCGAGAAGGGCTACGAGCAGCTCGCGCAGTCGCTCCAGACCTTCGGCGGCTCCGGGTTCCTCCAGGAGTACCCGATCGAGCAGTACATCCGGGACGCCAAGATCGACACCCTCTACGAGGGCACCACCGCCATCCAGGGCCAGGACTTCTTCTTCCGGAAGATCGTCCGCAACCAGGGCGCCGCGCTGAACTCGCTGGCCGAGGACATCAAGAAGTTCCTCGCGCTCGGCACCGGCGGCGAGGACCTGGCGGGCGCCCGCGAGCACCTGGCCCGCGCGGCGACCGAGCTGGAGGGCATCGTCGGTCTGATGCTGACCGACCTCGCGGCCACCGAGCAGGACGTCAGGAACATCTACAAGGTGGGCCTCAACACCTCCCGCCTGCTGCTCGCCTCCGGTGACGTCATCGTCGGCCATCTGCTGCTGCGCGGCGCGGCCGTCGCCGCCGAGAAGCTGGAGACCGCCTCCGCGAAGGACCGCGCCTTCTACACCGGCAAGATCGCGGCCGCGAAGTTCTTCGCCGCCAACGTCCTGCCCGGCGTCACCCTGGCCCGCAAGCTCTCCCAGGGCGTCGAGCTGGACCTGATGGAGCTGGACGAGGCCGCGTTCTAGGAACCCGCCGCCGACGCCGGGACACCCCGGCGCCGGGCCCCCGCCGTACGCACGGGCCCGCTCCCCACCGCAGGGGGGCGGGCCCGGTCACGTCGTTAAGGTTGAGCCCATGAGCGCACCCGCCCGCTTCGACCGCGGCCACACCGACGACCTGACGACCTTCCTCGCGGCGAGCCCGTCGCCGTTCCACGCCGTGGCCGAGGCGGCCCGGCGGCTGGAGAAGGCGGGCTTCCGGCAGGTCGCGGAGACGGACGCCTGGGACGGGACGAGCGGCGGCCGGTACGTACTGCGCGGCGGCGCGATCATCGCCTGGTACGTCCCCGAGGGCGCCGCCCCGCACACCCCGTTCCGGATCGTCGGCGCGCACACCGACTCCCCGAACCTGCGGGTCAAGCCCCGCCCCGACAGCGGCGCGCACGGCTGGCGCCAGGTCGCGGTGGAGATCTACGGCGGACCGCTGCTCAACTCCTGGCTGGACCGGGACCTCGGCATCGCCGGGCGGCTGACCCTGCGCGACGGCTCCGAGACGCTGGTCAACGTGGACCGGCCGCTGCTGCGGGTGCCGCAGCTCGCCATCCACCTGGACCGCTCGGTCGGCACGGACGGGCTGAAGCTGGACAAGCAGCGGCACGTGCAGCCGGTGTGGGGACTGACCGGCGACGCGGCGGACCCCCGTGAGGGCGACCTCATCGCCTTCCTGGAGGAGGAGGCCGGGCTCGCCGCCGGGTCCGTCACCGGCTGGGACCTGATGACGCACTCCGTCGAGCCGCCCGCCTACCTGGGCCGGGACCGCGAACTCCTCGCCGGGCCGCGCATGGACAACCTGCTCTCGGTGCACGCGGCCACCGCCGCGCTCGCCGCCGCCGCGTCCGCGGGCACCGCCCTGAACCACATCCCGGTCCTGGCCGCCTTCGACCACGAGGAGAACGGCTCCCAGTCCGACACCGGCGCCGACGGCCCGCTGCTCGGTACGGTCCTGGAGCGCTCGGTGTTCGCGCGCGGCGGATCGTACGAGGACCGCGCCCGCGCCTTCGCGGGCACCGTCTGCCTCTCCTCCGACACCGGGCATGCCGTGCACCCCAACTACGCGGAGCGGCACGACCCGACGCACCACCCGCGCGTCAACGGCGGACCCATCCTCAAGGTCAACGTGAACAACCGCTACGCCACGGACGGTTCGGGCCGCGCGGTATTCGCCGCCGCGTGCGAGCGGGCGGGCGTCCCCTTCCAGACGTTCGTCTCCAACAACTCCATGCCCTGCGGCACCACCATCGGCCCGATCACCGCCGCCCGGCACGGCATCCGCACCGTGGACATCGGTGTCGCCATCCTCTCCATGCACAGCGCCCGCGAACTCTGCGGCGACCAGGACCCGTTCCTCCTGGCGAACGCGCTCGTGGTGTTCCTGGAGGGGTAGTTCACCCGTCGGCTCCCCGATGACGCGTCAACTCCGGTTCCGCATGGGTGCGTCGGCGGGGGGTACCCGGAACGCACCGGAGATTCCGGTGACGCAAGGGGAGGCGACGACTATGGGTCTCGGCGGCTGCATCATCCTCATCGCCGTGGGAGCCATCCTCACGTTCGCGACCGACTGGCACATGCAGGGGATCAACATCGACCTCGTCGGCGTCATCCTCATGGCCGTCGGTCTCATCGGCATCGCCGCGTTCAGCGGCATCGCCCGCCGTCGCCGGGTCCTGCTCCCGCCGACGGAGGTCGTGGAGGAGGACCCCCACCGCCATCACCACGGAGACGGGTACCGGGACGGCTACGGCGTCTGAGGCACCCGCTCCCTTCCGTACACCGGGCCGGACACCCGGAGCCTCAACAGGCCCCGGGCGCCCGGCCCTTCGTACGCCCGGGACGCCGCCGCTCAGCTCCGCCCGTCGAGCCCGGTCAGCACCAGCGGGAGCCGGTCGGCGGCACCCGCGACGAGTCGTACCGGAACGCCCCAGTCCTGCTGGTGGACATGGCAGGCCGGGTACGTCTCCCCGGCGGCGTCGGGATCGGCCTCGTCGCAGGAGGCGGCCGTCGCGGAGACGTGCAGGACGCCTTCCGGGACGGCCGGGTTCAGCTCCAACTCACGGGTGAGGGCGGTGCCCGCGCCGTCGCCCCCGAGCAGCAGCTCGGGCGGGGTGGCGGAGACCAAGAGCCGGGTCGCGGGGCCGTGACGCCCGTCGAGTCTCTGCCCGGCGGGGGCCCGGAAGATCACGTCCAGGGCGAGGCGCCCCGGTGCCACCTCGGTCGCGGCGCGCGGGGTGCGGTGCGCGACCGCGTCCACCCTGACCGCCTCCTCGGGCAGCCGCAGCCGGGTCAGCCGGTGCCGTGCCGACTCCACGACCACGATGTCGTCCCCGGCCAGCACCGCGCCGCTGGGCTCGCGCAGATCGGTGGCCAGCGTGCTGACCTCACCGGTGGCGGGGTCGTAGCGGCGCAGCGCGTGGTTGTACGTGTCGGCCACCGCGACCGAGCCGTCCGGGAGCGCGGTGACGCCCAACGGGTGCTGGAACAGGGCCTGTTCGGCGGAGCCATCGCGGTGGCCGAAGTCGAAGAGGCCGGTGCCGACGGCGGTGTGGACACTGCCGTCGGGCTCCACCCAGCGCAGGGCGGAGGTCTCGGAGTCCGCGACCCAGAGCCGTTCGGGGGTGGCCGCGAGCCCGGAGGGCTGCGCGAACCACGCCTCGGCGCCCGGCCCGTCCACCAGGCCCTCGTTACTGGTCCCGGCGGCGACGGCGACCGTCTCCGTCGCCGGGTCGTACGTCCACAGCTGGTGGATACCGGCCAGGGCGATCCACACCCGCCCGCCGAACACGGCCACGTCCCACGGCGAGGAGAGGTCGGTCGCGCGGGCCGGACCCCCGGTGGGCGAGCCCCGCCACCACTGCCTGCCCGTCCCGGCGAGGGTGGTCACGGCGCCGGTGGCGGGGTCGAGGCGGCGCAGGGCGTGGTTGACGGTGTCCGCGACGACGATCCCGCCGTCGTCCAGCAGGGCGAGCCCCTGCGGCTCGCTGAACGCGGCCGTCTCCGCCGGACCGTCCGTGAAGCCCCGCCCGCCGCTGCCGATGCGCCGTACGACGGTCTCCGCGTCCTCGGCCAGCTCCACGAGCTGGTGCCGGGTGGTGTCGCTGACCAGGAAGGTCCCGCCGGGCAGCGCCAGCACCTTGCCGGGGAACCGCAGCGCGGTCGCCTCCGGCTCCGGCTCCACGTACGGACCGTCGCCCCGGCGCAGGGTGCCCTTCGCGGCGTGCTCGGCCTCCAGCTCCCCGACCAGCCGCTCAATGGCGTGCACATGCCCCTCTCCGGCGTGCTGCGCCACCACGTACCCCTCCGGGTCGATCACCACCAGCGTCGGCCACGCCCGCACCGCGTACTGCTTCCACGTCGCCAGCTCCGGATCGTCCAGCACCGGGTGCGCCACCCCGTACCGCTCCACGGCGTCCACCACCGCCGCGTGCTCCGCCTCGTGCGCGAACTTCGGCGAATGCACCCCGACGACGACGAGCGTCTCCCGGTGCCGCTCCTCCAACTCCCGCAGCTCGTCCAGCACATGCAGACAGTTGACGCAGCAGAACGTCCAGAAATCGAGCACGACCACACGTCCCCGCAGATCGGCCAGCCGGTACGCCTTCCCGCCGGTATTCAGCCAGCCCCCCGCCCCGACCAACTCGGGGGCACGGACGCGGGCGGCGCGGCGGGGGACGGTACCGGTCATGGGACCAGGGTGGCACCCCGGCTCACGACCTGCGCGCCCCCTCCCGCGCGGGTCCGTATGGTGGACATCCGGGTCGTCCGGGGGTGTGGGGGGGTCGGGTGCCGCCACGGACCACGGTGGCGGGCAGCACCTCCCACTCCTTCCCCCGCCCTCGGGCCGTGTGGGCGACCGCTGTACCGGTCGCGGCGGAGGGATGAGCGCGTGGCACGTACCGAGTTCTACGACGACCCCGAAGCGCCGGAACCGAACAGTCTCGTGGTCGCCGCCTCGGCGGTCGTGGCCGACGAGGACGGCCGGATCCTCCTCCAGCGCCGGGCCGACAGCGGGCTGTGGGCGCTGCCCGGCGGGGGCATGGAGATGGGGGACACCCTGCCGGGGGCGGCGGTGCGGGAAGTCCGGGAGGAGACCGGCCTGGAGGTCGAGATCACGGGGCTGGTGGGGACGTACACCGACCCCCGGCATGTGATCGCGTACGGAGACGGGGAAGTACGGCGGCAGTTCAACGTGTGCTTCACCGCGCGGATCGTCGGGGGCGATCTCGCCATCTCCGACGAGAGCACCGAACTCCGCTTCGTGCACCCCGCCGAGCTCGACGCTCTGGCCATGCACCACACGCAGCGGCTGCGGCTGCGGCACTACCTGGAACACCGGAACGCGCCGTATCTCGGGTGAGCCGGTCCGTGACGGCGGCCCTGGGATGGGGAACGGTCTCTCCATGAGATTTCTTGTGCGGGACCGGCTGCTCGGTATCGGGGACGACTACTGGATCGAGGACGACCAGGGGCGGAAGGTGTACCTGGTCGATGGCAAGGCGATGCGGCTGCGGGACACCTTCGAGTTGAAGGACGCGCAGGGGCGGGTGCTGATCGACATCCACCAGAAGATGTTCGCGCTGCGGGACACGATGGTGATCGAGCGGGACGGGGAGGGCCTGGCGCGGATCAAGCGCAAGCGGCTGTCGCTGCTGCGCAACCACTACCGGGTCTCGCTGGCGGACGGCACCGACCTGGACGTCAGCGGCAAGATCCTCGACCACGAGTTCGCGGTCGAGTACGACGGGGAGCTGCTCGCGGTGATCTCGCGCCGCTGGCTGCACCTGCGGGACACCTACGGCGTGGACGTCGTACGGGACGACGCCGATCCGGCGCTGCTCATCGCCATCGCGGTGTGTGTGATCCACCTCGCGGAGAAGGAGCGGGAGGACGACTGACTCCTCCCGTGCCCGTCCTGGTCCCGGCCCACCTCAGCGGCGCGGCGGGGCCAGGCCCAGCAGGCGGTCCTTCAGGGCCGGGAACCGCTCGCGGGTATCGGTGACCGTCGCCGGGTCGAACTCGACCGTCAGGACCTCCTCGCCGGGCCCCGCCTCCGCCAGCACCTCGCCCCACGGATCGACCACGATCGAGTGACCCGCCTGGGGAACTCCGGCGTGCGTCCCGGCCGTTCCACAGGCGAGTACGAACGACTGGTTCTCCACCGCGCGGGCCCGCGCCAGCAGGGTCCAGTGGCCGCGCCGCCGCTCCGGCCAGCCCGCGGGGAGGACCAGCGTCTCGGCTCCCGCGTCCACCAGGGCGCGGAAGAGCTCGGGGAAACGGAGGTCGTAGCAGGTGCCCAGACCGAGCGTGGTCCCCGGCAGCCGTACGGTCACGAGGTCCCGCCCCGCGCCCATCAGTACCGCCTCGCCCCGGTCGAAGCCGAAGCGGTGGATCTTGCGGTAGGCGGCGGCGAGTTCACCGGAGGGGGAGAAGACGAGGGACGTGTTGTAGAGGGGCCCGTCGGGGTCGCGCTCCGGGATCGACCCGGCGTGCAGCCAGACGCCCGTGTCGCGGGCGGCGGCGGCCATCGCCTCGTAGGTGGGGCCCTCCAGCGGCTCGGCCTCGGTGCCGAACGCCTCGTAGGCGAAGGCTCCGGTGGTCCAGAGTTCGGGGAGGACCACGAGGTCGGACCCGGTCTGCTCGCGGACGAGCGCGGCGGCGCGCAGCCGCCGGGCGTCCGGGGATTCGGCCTCGTCCACGGCGATCTGGATCAGCGAGGCGCGCACACTACCACCGTCCTGGCATTCGAGTCGTCCACACGGGCCTACGATCGTCACACGAAAGCACTGCCGGGGTGCCTCACAGCAGCGTAACTTAGCGTTTCGAGACGCCCGCCGAGTGCAGCCACCTCCCGCTGGCACAGCCGCCATCACCCGCCCGTGTACCGACCGCCGAGGGGTCCCGTTTCCGTGAGTCTGCATCCCACCCTCCAGCCCTACGCCGACGCCTGGACCCATTCCATCGACGCGATATCCGAGCTGGTGCAGCCGCTGCCGGAGGCCGACTGGAACCGTCGGACGCCGTGCCCCGGCTGGTCGGTGCGCGACATCGTGTCGCACGTCATCGGCCTGGACTGCGAGGCGCTGGGCGACCCGCGCCCCATCCACACGCTCCCACGCGACCTGTTCCACGTGACCAACGAGCACCAGCGGTACATGGAGATGCAGGTGGACGTCCGCCGCCACCACACGGCGCCGGAGATGACGTCCGAGCTGGAGTACACGGTCATCCGGCGCAACCGGCAGCTCCGCAACGAGTCCCGCGACCCCGGCACCAAGGTGCGCGGCCCGCTCGGCAGCGAGGTCACGCTGGAGCACTCCATGCGGATGCGGGCGTTCGACGTGTGGCTGCACGAGCAGGACCTGCGCTGGACACTCGGCCGCCCCGGCAACCTCGACTCGCCGGGCGCGTACGTCGTACGGGACGCGCTGCTGGAGGCGCTGCCCAAGGTGGTCGCCAAGGACGCGGGGGCGCCGCGCAGTTCGGCGGTCGTCTTCGACGTGCACGGGCCGCTGGAGTTCCTGCGCACCATCCGCGTGGACATCCAGGGCCGCGGCACCCTGGAGACCTCCCCCGCGCTGGGCCCCGCCGCCACCCTCACCCTCGACTGGGAGACGTACGTCCGGCTCGCCGCCGGGCGTCTGACCCCGGAGGCGGTGGCGGACCGGGTGAAGACGGAGGGCGATCTCGATCTGGCCTCCGCGATCCTGCGGAACTTCACGGTGACGCCGTAGCGCTGGCGGGGCGGGGGCAGGGTCCGGGGGCGGGAAATCCGGATGTGCCCGGCGGGCCGCGCCACTAGCGTGCGCGGAATGGACGATCTCCCCCCTCGCCTGTCCCGGCTCACCTTCCACGGCCCCCTGTCCGACGCCCGCGCGGACGCGATGGTGCGGCGGCTGGCCACTCCACGCCCCGCCCGCGTGCTGGACATCGGCTGTGGCTGGGGCGAGTTGATGCTGCGGGTGCTGGCGGCCGTACCGGGCGCGACGGGCGTCGGGGTCGATCTGAACGGCGAGGATCTGGCGCGGGGCCGCGCGAACGCGGTGGCCCGGGGGCTGGGTGAACGGGTCGAGTTCGTCGCGGAGTCGGCCGTCGGGACGGTACGGGGACCGGCGGACCTCGTGCTGTGCCTGGGCGCGAGCCACGCGCTGACCGAGGACGGCGCGGGCCTGCCGGACGCGCTCCGCGCGCTGCGGCGGCTCGTCGCGGACGGCGGGCGCGTGCTGCTGGGCGAGGGCTTCTGGCAACGGACGCCCACGGCGGACGAGTTGTCACGCATGTGGCCCGGCGCCTCCCCCACCGACCACCCCTCCCTCCCCGCCCTCCTCGACCTCGCCGTCTCCACCGGCTTCCGCCCCGAGTGGACCGAGACCGCCGGCCCCGACGAGTGGGACGCCTTCGAATCCGCCTACCAGGCCGACACCGAAGTCTGGCTAGCCCACCACCCCACCCACCCCCTGGCCCCGCAGACCCGCGACCGCCTGGACACCCACCGCGCCCAGTGGATGGCCTACCGGGGCGTGCTGGGCCTGGCATACCTGACCTTGGTCCCACTGAGCGGACAGATCCCCGACTGAACGGCGGCACAGCCGCCCCCAGGGGCGATGGAAACTGCGCGACCAGCCACAGCGGACGTACACGCAACGGACGGCCCGAGCTTCCAGGGGCGCGGGGAACTGCGCAACCAGCCGAAACGGGCCCGCACCCGACAACGAACCAGACTCGTCAGGGGCGCGGGGAACTGCGCAACCATCGACAGCGGGCCCGCACCCCATTCGCCCCCTCACGCCGGGACGTGGACCGTTTCCACCCGGCTGGCGACAAGCCGCTCCCGCTCCAACCGCGCGGCACGCCCCCGCAGACGAAGGATCTGCGTGAGACCCACCGCCTGGAGGAGAAAGACGGAGGAGAAGGCGATCCGGTAGTTCTGGCCGGTGGAGTCGAGGAGAACGCCGACGAGGAAAAGGGTCGTCATGGAGGCGATGAAGCCGCCCATGTTGGTGATGCCGGAGGCGGTGCCCTGGCGGGTTGGGGGGTTGGCGGGGCGGGAGAAGTCGAAGCCGAGCATGGAGGCGGGGCCGCAGGCGCCGAGGACGGTGCAGAGGACGACCAGGAGCCACATGGGGGCGTGCGGGCCGGGCCACGCCAGGGTGACGGCCCAGAGCGCGGCGGTGGCGGCGACCGTACCGAGGGCCAGCGGGAGCCGCGCCGCGTGGTGCCGGGCGACGACTTGGCCGTAGACGAGCCCGACGACCATGTTGGACAGCACGACGAGGGTGAGCAGGGTGCCCGCGGTGGCACGGGAGAGCCCCTGGGCCTCGACGAGGAACGGCAGGCCCCACAGCAGCAGGAACACCATCGCGGGGAACTGGGTGGTGAAGTGGACCCACATGCCGAGCCGGGTGCCGGGCTCCCGCCAGGACGCGGCGATCTGACGGCGGACGTAGGAGGCGCCCCGGTGCGGGGAGGGCTCGGGGGCGTACCCCTCGGGGTGGTCCTTGAGGAACACCAGGGTCAGGAGCAGGACGGCGACGCCCGCGAGGGAGCTGCCCGCGAAGGTGGCGGTCCAGCCGACACCGTGCAGCAGCCGGGCGATGACCAGGGTGGAGACGAGGTTGCCGCCCATCCCCGCGAGCCCCGCGACCTGGGCGATCATCGGACCGCGCCGCGCGGGGAACCAGCGGGTGCCGAGCCGCAGGACGCTGATGAAGGTCATGGCGTCGCCGCAGCCGAGCAGTGCGCGGGAGGCGAGCGCGGTGCCGTAGGACGGGGAGAGGGCGAAGCCGAGCTGGCCGGTGGTGAAGAGCACCGCGCCGAGGGTGAGGACCTTCTTGGTGCCGAGCCGGTCCACGAGCAGGCCGACGGGTATCTGCATGCCCGCGTAGACGAGGAGTTGGAGGATGGAGAACGTGGACAGCGCGGAGGCGTCGATGTGGAAGCGGGCCGCCGCGTCGAGTCCGGCGACGCCGAGCGAGGTGCGGAAGACGACGGCGACGAGGTAGACGGCGACGCCGACGGACCAGACGAGGACGGCGCGTCGGCCGCCCGGCGGGTCGCCGGGCAGGGCGGGGGCGGGGGCGGCGGCGCTCACCGCACCTCCCCGCGCGCGAGGTGCGAGAACCAGCTGACGTGCCGGTCCACCACCGCGACGGCCGCCTCCGCGTCCCCGGCGCGCAGCGCGTCGAGGAGTTCCTCGTGCTCGGCGAGGGTCTTGGCGATGCGGTCGGGGTGGGAGTGCATGACGGCGACGCCCATCCGGAGCTGACGGTCGCGGAGTTGGTCGTAGAGGCGGGCGAGGATCTGGTTGCCGCCGCTGCGCACGATCTCGGCGTGGAAGCTGCGGTCGGTGGTCGCGGCGGCGGCGAAGTCCCCGGCGGCGGCCTGCTCGCGCTGCCGCTCCAGGAGTACGGCGAGCCGGTCCAGCAGACCGGGCGGGGCGGGTACGGCCCGGCGGGCGGCGTGGGACTCCACCAGCAGCCGGGTCTCGACCACGTCCGCGATCTCCTGCGCGGAGACCGGCAGGACGAGGGCGCCCTTCTTCGGGTAGAGCCGGAGCAGGCCCTCCACCTCCAGGCGGAGCAGCGCCTCGCGGACGGGGGTGCGGGAGACGCCCACGGCGTCCGCGAGTTCGCCCTCGGTGAGCAGGGTGCCGCCTTCGTACCGGCGGTCGAGGACGCCCTGTTTGACATGGGTGTAGACGCGTTCGGCGGCGGGCGGCTGTCTGGTCGGCATGGCCATGCCGACAGGATAGATACAACACGTACGCAAGAGGCAGGGCCGTCCACGATACGAACGTGACGCATATCACCCCGTTCGGATGCGCAACCTTCCGGGCTGCCGACGTGTCAGACATGTGCGGCCCCACTTTCTCGACCTCAACTTGGCCGCATTTCAGGGGCATTCAAGACAATCGGGGTATTCCACTTTGATTACCGGCATCAAGGGCACCCGCCGTTTCCGCCGAGCCACCGCCGTCGCCATCACCTCCGGCGCGCTGCTCACCACCGGGGCCCTCACCGCTGCGCCCGCCCAGGCCGTCACGACGCCCTCGATCGTGGCCAAGGGCGGCTACGTGATGAACAACTCCACCGGTACGTCGCTCTTCACCAAGGCGGCGGACACCAAGCGCTCCACCGGCTCCACCACGAAGATCATGACCGCCAAGGTCGTCCTCGCGCAGTCGAACCTGAACCTGGACGCCACGGTCACGATCAAGAAGGAGTACAGCGACTACGTCGTCAAGAACAACGCGTCCCAGGCGCATCTGATCGTCGGTGACAGGGTCACCGTCCGTCAGCTCCTCTACGGCCTGATGCTCCCGTCCGGCTGCGACGCCGCGTACGCGCTGGCCGACAAGTACGGCAGCGGCTCGACCATGTCGGCCCGCGTGTCCAACTTCATCGGCAAGATGAACAGCGCCGCGAAGGCGCTGAAGCTGAAGAACACGCACTTCGACTCGTTCGACGGCATCGGCAAGGGCACCAACTACTCGACGCCGCGCGACCTGACGAAGATCGCTTCCAGCGCGATGAAGAGCGCGAACTTCCGCGCCATCGTCAAGACGAAGTCGTACACCGCGAAGACGAAGACGAAGACCGGTTCCACCCGCACGATGGCCACCTGGACCAACACCAACGGCCTGCTCAGCAGCTACAGCGGCACCATCGGCGTCAAGACCGGTTCCGGCCCCGAGGCCGGTTACTGCCTCGTCTTCGCCGCCACCCGCAACGGCAAGACCGTCATCGGCACCGTGCTCTCCTCCACGTCCATCCCGAACCGCGAATCGGACGCGAAGAAGCTCCTGACCTACGGCTTCGCCAAGTAGGCAGCTTTCGGAGACGGATTGATCCGCACAGGGATGAAGAGGGCCCGCCGCATCAACGCGGCGGGCCCTCTCCGTCGTTCGGGACTACTGCAAACCGGCGGCGAATCCGGCCCAGGCGGACGGAGCCACGACGAGTACGGGGCCGTCCTCCACCTTGGAGTCACGCACCGCCACAACAGCGGCCACGTTCCGGGCCACCTCGACGCACTCGCCAGTGGCGCTGCTGTAACTGGACTTGACGAACTCGAAGTGCGGCATGATCCACAGCTCCCTTCCGTGCTTCGGAAACTACTTCAACCCGGCGGCGAATCCGGCCCACGCGGACGGAGCCACGACCAGGACAGGGCTGTCCATCAGCTTGGAGTCACGCACCGCCACGACAGCGGCCACGTTCCGGGCCACCTCGACGCACTCACCGTTGCCGCTGCTGTAACTGGACTTGACGAACTCGAAGTGCGGCATGACTCACAACTCCTTGCGGATGCGCTCGATCAGGGCGGTGGAGTCGCGTAGAGCGCGCCCGGCACGGGAGATCCGCTCGAACGTGGCGTTGTGCCGCGCGGCATCCTCTTCGCTCTCCAGCCACAGCGTAGACGAGGTCGTGTCCATGTAGACCACGTCCATCGCGCCGGGTTCTGCGAACGAGACGATGCTGAAGGCGCCGGTCATCCCCGGATGCGAACCGGCGCTGAACGGGATCAACTGGAGCTTCACGTTCGGCAGTTCGGTCACTGCCGCCAGATGTGCCAACTGGGTGCGCATGACGTCCCGGCTGCCGACGAGTTGATGCAGTGCCGCCTCGCCCACCAACACCCACAGGTTCAAAGGGTTGCCGTCGCTCAGCCGGGCCTGTCGGGCGATCTTCGCTTCCACGAAGCGTTCGATCTCTTCGGGGTCGTCCCAGGACGCGTTGCCGACAGCCAGCGCCCTGGCGTAGTCGGGCGTCTGGAGGAGGCCCGGCACGAACGCTCCTTGCCAGGTGCGGACCCCGGTCGCGATGTCCTCAAGAGCGACGTACTCCACGAGGGAGCGAAGCTCGGGGTACTGATTCCACCAGCCCTTCGCCCGGCGTCGTTCCCGGTCCGCCTTCGCCAGCGCCAGCAGCCTGCCGAGCACCGCCTCGTCCTGCTCGCCGTACAGATGGCACAGCGCCCGTACATCAGGGTCGCGTAGCGGCACCTGCCCGCGTTCGATCTTGGCGACCTTGGCGACGGACGCGGTCAGCGCCTCGGCCGCGTGCGTCTGTCGCAGCCCGCACTGCTCCCGCATGCGCAGCAACTCGCCACCGAGCCTGCGCCCGAGAACGGTTGCGATCGTCCTGCCCCGGTTCGGATCTCTACCGGCCATCTCTCTCCGCCTCCCCGGTCGATGCACCGCCAATTCTGACGGCTCACCGATTCGACTATTCGTTCGGACATCAATATTTCTGCGACAACCGGTTGATGACGAAGAGATTCTACCGCTACCTTCAGTATCAAGTCGCTTACTCCCAGGAACGGTTGGCGGAAGTGCACCGCGCTGCGTGCGCGGCAGAGCCACCCCATCCGGCCACCCGTGTCTCCCGGTATCGCTCAAGGAGGTCCGTCGATGTCCGACGCATGCCCGCCCCCCGGCATCAAGAAGTACGACCGCTACGACACCGCCACCTACGCGCCGTACCCGAGAAGCGTGCCGCTCGCGCGGCGCAACGTCGCGCGGCTGACGGCGCTGTGGGGACAGGACGCCCTCGTGGCGGACGCGGCGCTGATCGCGGGCGAGTTGTGCGCCAACGCAGTGCTGCACGGGTGCCTGCGGGACCGGCTGTTCCGGGTGGAGACCTCGCTCACGGGCGGAGTCCTGCGCATCACCGTCACGGACCCCAAGGGCGAGCGGCTGCCCGAACCCCGGCAGGCAGGGGCGGACGAGCAGTTCGGGCGTGGACTGCTTCTGGTGCGTGCCGTGGCGACGCGGTGGGCGGTGGAGAAGCTGACCGTGGGCAAGAGCGTCTGGGCCGAACTGGACACGTCCGGCACCGTGCCACAGGCCCTGAACACCTCGCGCCTGTCGGGAGAGTGACGGAGTGCCGGATACGGCGACGGGCCGCGCACCCGGTGAGGATGCGCGGCCCGGTCGATGAGCCGGAGGCGGTTACGCCCAGGTCATCAGCCGCTTCGGGTTCTCCAGGATCGCTGCCGTGTCGGCCAGGACCTTGGAGCCGAGTTCGCCGTCCACCAGGCGGTGGTCGAAGCTGAGGGCCAGGGTGGTGACCTGGCGGGGCTTGACCTTGCCCTTGTGGACCCAGGGCTGGAGCCTGATGGCGCCGACGGCGAGGATGGCGGACTCGCCGGGGTTGAGGATGGGGGTGCCGGTGTCCACGCCGAAGACGCCGACGTTGGTGATGGTCACCGTGCCGCCCTGCATCGCCGCCGGGGACGTCCTGCCCTCGCGGGCGGTGGACACCAGTTCGCCCAGGGCGCCCGCCAGTTGGGGCAGGGTCTTGGCGTCGGCGTCCTTGATGTTCGGGACGAGCAGACCGCGCGGGGTGGCGGCGGCGATGCCCAGGTTGACGTAGTGCTTGAGCACGATCTCCTGGTTCGCCTCGTCCCAGGCCGCGTTGATCTCCGGGTTGCGCCGGATGGCGACCAGCAGGGCCTTGGCGATCAGCAGCAGCGGGTTGACCCGCAGCCCCTGGAACTCCTTGTCCTGCTTCAGCTCCTCGACCAGCTTCATCGTGCGGGTCACGTCCACCGTCACGAACTCCGTGACGTGCGGGGCGGTGAACGCCGAGCCGATCATGGCCTGCGCGGTCGCCTTGCGGACACCCTTGACCGGGACACGGGTCTCGCGGGCGCCCGCGCCCTCCTGGCCGACCGGGGCGGGAGCCGCCGGTACGGCGACGGGGGCCGCCGCCGTCTCCACGGGCGCCGGGGCGACGGGAGCCACCGCCGCGTGCACGTCCTCGCGGGTGATCACGCCGTCCTTGCCGGACGGGACGACCAGGGCCAGGTCCACGCCCAGGTCCTTCGCCAGCTTGCGCACCGGCGGCTTGGCCAGCGGGCGGGAGGCGGCGGGGGCCTCGGGCACCGGCACGGGGGCGGGGGCCGCGTGGCCGTTCAGCTCGGCCTGGATCGCACCGGCCGCCTGGGCGCCGTCGGCCGCCGGGGCGCCCTTGCGGGGGCGGCGGCGGGTCGCGGACGTGGAGACGCCGTACCCGACCAGCACCGGCTGGCGGGCCTCCTTCTTCGGCTCCTCCGCGACAGCAGCGGCGGCCGGAGCGGCCGGAGCCACCGGGGCCGGAGCCGTCGCCTGCTCGGGCAGCGCCTCGGCGGCGGGCGCGGCGGCCACGGGGGCCGTGCCCGCCGAGCCGCCCGACACGTCCACCGCGATGATGGACGTACCCACGTCCACCGTGGTGCCCTCGGCGAAGTGCAGGGCGTGCACCACACCGTCGTAGGGGATGGGGAGTTCGACGGCCGCCTTGGCGGTCTCGACCTCGCACACCACCTGCCCGTCGGTCACCGTGTCACCGGGCTGGACGTACCACTTGAGGATCTCGGCCTCGGTGAGCCCCTCGCCCACGTCGGGCATCTTGAACTCGCGCACGGAAGCTTCCGTCATCGTCGTCACGAACCCTCTCCTCAGTACGCCAGGGCACGATCGACGGCGTCGAGCACCCGGTCCAGGTCCGGCAGGTACTCCTCCTCCAGGCGGGCCGGGGGGTACGGGGCGTGATAGCCGCCGACCCGGAGCACCGGTGCCTCCAGGTGGTAGAAGCAGCGCTCCGTGATCCGGGCGGCGATCTCCGCGCCGGAGCCGAAGAACACCGGTGCCTCGTGGACCACGACCAGACGGCGGGTCTTCTCCACCGACCCCTGGATGGTGTCGAAGTCCAGCGGGGAGACCGACCGCAGGTCCAGGACCTCCAGGGAGCGTCCCTCCTCGGCGGCGGCGTCGGCCACCTGGAGGCAGAGCTTCACCATCGGGCCGTAGGCGGCGAGGGTGAGGTCGGTGCCCTCGCGGGCGACGACGGCTTTGTGCAGCGGGCCGGGGATGGCCTCCGTGCTGACCTCGCCCTTGTCCCAGTAGCGCCGCTTGGGCTCGAAGTAGATCACCGGGTCGTCGCTCTGGATGGCCTGCTGCATCATCCAGTAAGCGTCCGAGGCGTTGGAAGGGCTGACCACCTTCAGGCCCGCCACGTGCGCGAACAGCGCCTCGGGGGACTCGGAGTGGTGCTCGACCGCGCCGATGCCGCCGCCGTAGGGGATGCGGATGACGACCGGCATCTTGACCTTGCCCAGCGAGCGGGCGTGCATCTTGGCCAGCTGGGTGACGATCTGGTCGTAGGCCGGGAAGACGAAGCCGTCGAACTGGATCTCCACCACCGGGCGGTACCCGCGCAGGGCGAGGCCGATCGCGGTGCCCACGATGCCGGACTCGGCCAGCGGGGTGTCGATGACCCGGCTGTCGCCGAAGTCCTTCTGGAGGCCGTCGGTGACGCGGAAGACACCGCCGAGCTTGCCGACGTCCTCACCCATCACGAGGACCTTGGGGTCCGTCTCCAGCGCGCGGCGCAGCGACTCGTTGATCGCCTTGGCGAGCGGCATGGTCCTGGTCTCGGCTGCCATGATCAGACCCCCTCTGCGTCCGAGAACGACGCCTGGTAGGCGGCGAATCCGGCGCGCTCCTCATCGACGAGCGAGTGCCCGTCCGCGTACACGTTCTCGAAGATGGCGAAGCGGTCCGGGTCCGGCATCGAGCGGACCGCTTCCCGCACTCGCCTGCCCAACGCCTCGGACTCGGTCTCCAGTTCCTCGAAGAATCCCTCGTCCGCGTGGTTTGCGGCCTCCAGGTGGCGGCGCAGGCGCAGCATCGGGTCCTTCGCCTCCCAGGCGAGCCGCTCCTCGTCGCCCCGGTACCGGCTGGGGTCGTCGGAGGTGGTGTGGGCGCCCATCCGGTAGGTGAACGCCTCGACCAGGGTGGGGCCCTCGCCGTTGCGGGCGCGCTCCAGCGCCCACCTGGTGACCGCGAGGCAGGCCAGCACGTCGTTGCCGTCCACGCGGACGCCCGGGAAGCCGTAGCCCTGCGCGCGCTGGTACAGCGGCACACGGGTCTGCTTCTCGGTGGGCTCGGAGATGGCCCACTGGTTGTTCTGGCAGAAGAAGACCACCGGCGCGTTGTAGACGGCCGCGAAGGTGAACGACTCGGCCACGTCGCCCTGGCTGGAGGCGCCGTCGCCGAAGTACGCGATCACGGCCGAGTCGGCGCCGTCCTTGGCCACGCCCATCGCGTAGCCGGTGGCGTGCAGCGTCTGCGAGCCGATGACGATCGTGTAGAGGTGGAAGTTGTTGCCGTTCGGGTCCCAGCCGCCGTTGTTGACGCCCCGGAACATGCCGAGCAGGTTGGCCGGGTCCACGCCACGGCACCAGGCGACGCCGTGCTCGCGGTAGGTCGGGAAGACGTAGTCGTCGTCGCGCAGGGCGCGGCCGGAGCCGATCTGCGCGGCCTCCTGGCCGAGCAGCGAGGCCCACAGGCCCAGCTCGCCCTGGCGCTGGAGCGCGGTGGCCTCGGCGTCGAAGCGCCGGGTGAGCACCATGTCGCGGTACAGGCCGCGCAGGTCCTCCGGGGTGATCCCGGCGACGTAGGAGTCGTACGTGGCGTTCTTGACGCGCTTGCCCTCGGGCGTCAGGAGCTGTACGAGTTCCGGGTCGGTGTTCTTCCTGCTGCGGGTGGTGCGGGCGGCCCGCCCGGTGCCGGTGGCTCCGGTGGTTCCACCGGTGGTGCCGGCCTTGCCTGCGGCGCTGCGTCGCGGCTTGCGCGCGGCACTGCTGTCCACGGTCACGTGTGCTCCTCCGTCGTTCCGGCCCTCGGGGTTGCCGGGAGGCTGGGGTCCTCCCCGGCCCGTTCCGAGCGCGGGGAGAGCGGCTCACCGTTTCTCTGCCACCGGGCACGGGGTGGGTGCCGGAAGGCCGGGAAAGGGCGTGACAGGTGCCCCGGCGAGCGTCCTGCGGCTTTCACGTTACCCAGTGCTCCACATTTCTGTGAAACCCCTCCTGACCTGCGTTTTTGCTTGGATTTCCAAGTAAATCCGCGAGCGCTGGAGAGCTGCTGGTCACAGCCTTGCAGGAGGCCGGAGCAGGGGCACGTTATCCCGGCCACCCCGGCGACGGGAAGAGTCGGCCTGTGACTCCCGCCTCAGCCGCAAGCGGGGAAATGTGCGGGTATTCCGGTACGGGTGGATCAGCGCGCGCGGAAAATCCCCTGCGGAAAACGCTCTCCGCTTTCGGGCGCGCGGCGGGATTTTCACTTCGTCGTTCACCCCGATGCGCCGGGTGACCGATTGCGACCGACGGCGACTGACCGTGACAAACCCCAGCTCAAGGCGCCCGTCCGTGCCCTAGCATCTGGCGCGTGCCGCGCTCATGTGTACCACCTCCGCTCTCCCACGCGCCCCCGTTGCGCGCCCTCTCACGCCTGTACTCCGCCGGCACCGTCCTCGCCTGCGAACCCGTCGATCAAGGGCTGCTCAACCGGGGCTACCGGCTGCGCACGACCAGGGGGCGCTATTTCCTGAAGCACCACTTCGACCCGGACACCGCCGACCCGGACGCCATCGAGCGCCGTCACCTGGCCACCAGCCGCCTCGCGGAGCTGGGGGTGCCGGTCGCACCGCCGCTGGCCTCACGGGAGGGCCGTACGGTCGCCGTGGTCGGCGGGCACGCGTACGCGCTGCACCCCTGGATCGACGGACGGCACCGGCACGGCGGCCAGCTCACCCGCACCGAGAGCGCCCGCCTCGGGGCCGTCCTGGGCGCCGTGCACACCTGTCTGGAGCAGGTGATGCCGCCCAAGGCCCGCACCCGGCCCGCGACGAGCCCGCACCCCGTGGAGAGCGCCGACCCGGCCGCCACGTTCGCCCTGATCGACTCCCTGCTCGCCCAGGTGCGCAGGCACCGGCCCGCCGACGCCTTCGACGAACTGGCCCGGCACCGGCTGCTGGAGCGCCGCCCGCTGCTGGAACGGCACGCGCACCGCCGCCCGCCGCCCGGCGGCCCGGTCGGCTGGGTGCACGGCGACTTCCACCCGTTCAACCTGCTCTACCAGGGCGACGTCCCGGCGGCGATCGTGGACTGGGACCGGCTGGGCGTGCAGCCCCGCGCGGAGGAGGCGGTGCGCGCCGCCGCGATCTTCTACGTGCGTCCGGCGGGAAACCTCGATCTGCCCAAGGTCCGGGCGTACGCCCGCGCGTACCGGCGCGCGGCCGGGGTCACGTCCGCCGAACTGGCCGCCGCCGCGCACCGGGTGTGGTGGGAACGCCTCAACGACTTCTGGATGCTCCGCTGGCACTACGAGCGCGGCGACACCCGCGCCGACTGCCAGTTCCCGGCCGCGTCGGCACTCTCGGTGTGGTGGACGCGCGAGTACGACGCGGTGCGGGACGCGTTCGCGGAGTAGCGGCGTACGGCTGCCCGGCGGGTGCGGGGCGGCGTGCGGCGCTCAGCGGGAACGGCGCAGGGGCGGGTCAGGGTCGGCCGGCGGCGTCGGCATTCAAGTCGTACCGCCGCCGGCGTCCGTACCGCCGGTGTCGCCACCGGCGGTGTCGCCGCCCGTCGTGGTCCCCGCGCTGGTCCCGGAGTTCGCCCCGCCGGTCGTGGTGGTGCCGGTGCCTCCGTCGGTCCCGCCGTTGCCGCTGCCGCCGCCCCCGGTCGTCGTACCGCCACCGGTCGTCCCGGAGCCGCCGCCCGTCGGGGAGGCGGGCGGGGTCGTCTTCGGGGGCTGCTGCGTGGTCTGCGGGTCGGTCGGCTCGTCGCTAGGCCGGTCGGTGCCCTGGTCGTCGTCCGTGGCGGACGACGAGGGCCTGCCCGTCCCTCCCTGCCAGTCGGAGCCGCCGTCGCCCTGCGAGTTGCCGCCCGTGCCGGACTGCGCGGGCCGGTCGGTGCCGGAGTCGGTCGGGGACTTGCTGTCCCGGTCGTCCTGCTGGTGCCGCGAGTGCGTCGGGCTGGGCTTGGTGTCCGTACCGCTCTTGTGGCCGCCGGTGCTGCTCAGCGCGTAGGCGACACCGGCCACCACGGCGACCACCGCGAGGACGGCGACCATCCACAGCTTGCCGCGCCCGCCGCCCCGGTTGCCGTTGCCCTCGAAGCCGCCGTCGTCCCGGCCGCCGTAGCCGCCGGGCAGGATGGGCCGCGGGATCTGCGCGGTGCCCGCGCCGAACCCGGCGGCGCCGTTCTGCATGACCGCCGTACCGCCCGCGAACCCCCCGGCGGGCGTCTGCCCACCGGCCGGGCCGTCCACCGGGCCGGTGTTCCAGGTGCCGGTGTGGCCGCCCTGGTCGTAGAGCATCTGCAGCCCGTACTGGACCAGGCCGCGCATCTCCTCGGCGGTCTGGAAACGGTCGTCGGGCTCCTTGGCCAGCGAGCGCATCACCAGCCCGTCCAGCTCCGGCGGGCAGCCGTCGGAGGTGCGGGACGGCGGCACCGGGATGTCCTGGACGTGCTGGTAGACCACCGACAGCGGGGTCTCACCGGTGAACGGGGGCCGCAGCGCGAGGAGTTCGTACAGCAGGCAGCCGGTGGCGTACAGGTCGGAGCGGTGGTCCACGGCCTTGCCGAGCGCCTGCTCCGGGGAGAGGTACTGCGGGGTGCCCATGACCATGCCGGTCTGCGTCATCGTGGTGGACGCGCCGTGCAGGGCGCGGGCGATGCCGAAGTCCATGACCTTCACCGCGCCGTTGTTCGTGATGATCACGTTGGCGGGCTTGATGTCCCGGTGCACGATGCCGTGCTGGTGCGAGTAGGCCAGCGCCTCCAGCACCCCGGAGACGATGATCAGGGCCTGTTCGGAACCGGGTGCCTCGGCGTTCAGCAGCAGGTCACGGATGGTGCGGCCCTCGACCAGCTCCATCACGATGTACGGCACCGACTGGCCGCCGACGACATCCTCGCCGCTGTCGTAGACCGCGACGATGGCGTGGTGGTTGAGACCGGCGACGGACTGCGCCTCGCGCGTGAAACGCGCCTTGGACACCGGGTCCTCGGCGAGGTCGGCGCGGAGCAGCTTCACCGCGACGGTGCGGCCCAGCCGGACGTCCTCGGCGGCGTACACCTCGGCCATGCCGCCCCGGCCCAGCCGGTGGGTCAGCCGGTACCGGCCGTCGCCGACGAGCCCTCCGTCGCCCCACATCTCCGGCGCGTCCGACATGCCGCCGCCAGTCGCCTCGGGGTCGGACGGGCCCTGGGCGCTGTGCGTCTGTGCCATCGGTCCTCGCCGTCGTATCTGCCCGCGACGCGCGCGGGTCGTCACGGTCTTCTCCGGCCACGCTACAGCCTCCCGGTGGACCGCCGGTCCGGATCGGGGACCGGGAAGCGCACCGCGGGAGGTGGCCGGGAACGTCCGGTGCGCACCGCTGTGCATGTTCCGTGTACCGGCCGTGGGACCGCTGTAACGCTTCCGCGACGCTTCCCCCGCGTACGGTCACGGAAAGGACACCCCGCTTGACGTGTCGGTGCCCTCGGGCAGACTTGGCCGGGAATGACACTTTCGATCAAGGCATTTTCGTGACGGCGGCGCGCGACGGCCTATGGGGGGCACGGAGATGAGTCAGGACGGTACGCAGGGCCGGTATGCCGGACGGTCGCTGGCGAGCGGCCGGTACCAGTTCCGCGACCTGCTCGGCCAGGGCGGCATGGCCTCGGTGCACCTGGCGTACGACGCGGTGCTGGACCGTCAGGTCGCCATCAAGACGCTCCACACCGAGCTGGGCCGGGAGCAGGCGTTCCGCGAGCGGTTCCGCCGCGAGGCGCAGGCCGTGGCCAAACTCACGCACACCAACATCGTCTCCGTCTTCGACACCGGCGAGGACGCGCTGTCCGGCGGCGGCGCCCCGGACGACACCCTGCCGACGCCGTACATCGTCATGGAGTACGTGGAGGGCCGCCCGCTCGGCTCGGTGCTCGACGCGGACGTACGGCAGTTCGGCGCGATGCCCGCCGACAAGGCGCTGAGGATCACCGCCGACGTGCTGGCCGCGCTGGAGGTCAGCCACGAGAAGGGCCTCGTCCACCGGGACATCAAGCCCGGCAACGTGATGATGACCAAGCGCGGGGTCGTCAAGGTGATGGACTTCGGCATCGCCCGCGCCATGCAGTCCGGTGTCACCTCGATGACGCAGACGGGCATGGTCGTCGGCACCCCGCAGTACCTCTCCCCCGAGCAGGCCCTCGGCCGGGGCGTGGACGCCCGCGCCGATCTGTACTCGGTCGGGATCATGCTGTTCCAGCTGGTCACCGGGCGGCTGCCGTTCGACGCGGACTCCCCGCTGGCCATCGCGTACGCGCATGTGCAGGAGGAGCCGGTCGCGCCGTCCTCCGTCAACCGGGCGCTGCCCCCGGCCGTGGACGCGCTGGTCGCCCGCGCGCTGCGCAAGAATCCGGGCGAGCGGTTCCCCACCGCCGAGGCGATGCGCGACGAGTGCCTGCGGGTCGCGGCCTCGCTGACCGGCGGCGCGCCCAGCATCGTGCCGGGCGCCGGGCCGGTGCAGAGCGGTTCGGGCGTCGGTTCGGCGGTGTTCCCGCCGGTGGACCGGGCGGCGCCCGCCCCCGGCCCGGTGCAGACCCCGTACCAGCCGAACCCGTACGGCACCCCGAGCACCCCGGTGCCGAGTCCCGCCTACGGCTATCCGCAGCAGAACGGCTTCGGCTCGCCGTCGGCCGGTTACGGCACCCCCGCCACACCGCCGCCGTACGGCGGGACACCGGCGACGGCGGTCGGCGGCGCGGGCGCGCCGCGGAACACCAGACCGGTGGTCGTCGGCTCGGTGCTGGTCGCCGTGGTGGCGGTGGTCGGCCTGATCGTGGCGCTGACGGTGTACGGCGACGGCAAGAAGGACGACAAGAGCGGCAAGGGCGGCTCCGGGGGCGGGAGTTCCGCATCGGCGACGACGCATCCGGAGGGCTACCGGGGCCCGGACCGGACGCGGACGATCGAGACGACGGCGTGCACCGAGCCGGAGAAGTCGTACTCGGTCACCGGCAAGATCCGGCTGCCCGACTTCCGCTACAAGAACATCGACTCGGTGAAGGCGTGCTTCCAGGCCGCCGAGTGGCGGTACAAGGTCAAGACGGAGGACAACAACACCTGGGGCGACGGGACGGTCCTGGACCAGTTCCCGTCCGCCGGTACCGACGTCGATCCGGACAAGCCGGGGACTGTGGAGCTGAGCGTGTCCACGGGGAACCCGCAGTAGCGGGGCGCGGAACGCGACGAGGGGCCCGGCGGATTCCGCCGGGCCCCTCGTCGCGTTCGCGGGCGCGCCGACGGCTACAGGTACGGGCCGCCGGTACGGCCGCCCGCGCGGGGGTCGTCGCCGCCCTCGGGTCCGGCGGCGCCCGGCGGGAGGGCGCGGCGCATCTGCTCCAGCTGGGCGCGGGCCGCCATCTGCTGGGCGAACAGGGTGGTCTGGATGCCGTGGAAGAGGCCCTCCAGCCAGCCGACCAGTTGGGCCTGCGCGATCCGCAGTTCCGCGTCGCTCGGGGTGCCCTCGTCGGTGAACGGCAGCGAGAGGCGCTCCAGTTCCTCGACCAGTTCGGGGGCGAGCCCGTCCTCCAGCTCCTTCACCGAGCTGCGGTGGATCTCCTTGAGCCGGACGCGGCTGGCCTCGTCGAGCGGCGCGACCCGCACCTCCTCCAGGAGCTGCTTGATCATGCTGCCGATCCGCATCACCTTGGCCGGCTGCTCGACCTGGTCCGTCACCGGAATCTCGCGGGAGTCCTCGTCACCGCCGCCCCCGATCGCCATGCCGTCCTGGCCCACGACCAGGATCTGGGGGTTCTCCGGCGAGCGTTCGTTCCTCGGCATCTCCATGCGGTCATTGTCGCGCACCGGGCCGGACGGCCGCCCCCGCGCCCCCGCTCCCCGCACGGCGCCCACGCGCGGCTCCCGCTCATCCCATCGGACCGTCCCGGAATGCCCCGGTACGCACTGGGGGTGAGGCTTGGTGTCGTCGGTGTACGACGTCTGGGCTCCGAAAGGTCACCGGCGTGACTCCAAGGCTGCGCCTCGCTCTCCGCCTCGTGGGACTGCTGCTGGTCCTCGCGGTGGCCCCCCTGCTGTCCGGGACGGCCCGCGCGTCGGCCTCTCCCACGGTGCGGGCCCCGGCACCGTCCGGCGAACCGGCCGGTCGTCCGTCCGCCCCGGCCTCCCAGGGGGCGGAGGCGGCGGGGGAGACGGGCGGGGCCCCGGAGGCGTCCGGTTCCGGTGCGGAGACCGTGCCCGCCGCCGGGGAGCCCGCCGACCCCTCCGGTACGGCCCCGGACTCCCCCGGCGCGTCCACGCCGGTGTCCGCGCCCGCTTCCGTTGACCCGCCCGCGTCCCCACCCGCCACCGTGCCCGCCGCCTCCGCCTCCGCCTCCGCCGAACCGTCGCGGGCCGGGAGCCACGCCGGTGAGGGGCGGCTGCGGCCGGGGCGCCCGGACGGGCCGTACGGGCTGGTGGTGGGGGAGGACGACACGGCCACCCCGACGCGTACGCCACGGCCGGGCACCGGTACGACGGCCCCGGCGCGGCAGCCGGGCTCGGCGCGGCCGACGGACGGCACCTCCGGCACCGCGTCCCCCTCGGCCGACCCGGAGCCGGGGCACGCCCTGGGCCAGGGGGAGGAGGCGACCGCGCCCATCGCCCGGATTCTGCCGCTCGGCTCCGGCCTGGTCCTCATCGGACTGGGCCTCGGACTGGCCTTCCTGGGGCTGCGGGCCCGCCGCGGCTGAACGGACCCGCCCCCCGGGGGAGCACGGTCCGCTACGGCGCGATCAGCAGCACCTTGCCGATGTGCGTGCTCTCCTCCAGCACCCGGTGCGCCCGCGTCGCCTCGGCCATCGGGATCTCCTGGTCCACCACCGGCACCACCCGGCCCGCCGCGAGCAGCGGCCACACGTGTTCGCGTACGGCGGCGACGATCGCCGTCTTCTCGGCCGGGGGGCGGGCGCGCAGCGAGGTGGCGCTGACAGCGGCCCGCTTGCCCAGCAGGGCGCCGATGTTCAGTTCGCCCTTGGCACCGCCCTGGAGGCCGATGATCGCCAGCCGCCCGTTGACGGCGAGGGCACGGACATTGCGGTCCAGGTAGGCCGCGCCCATGTTGTCGAGGATGACATCGGCGCCCGCGCCGTCCGTGGCCCGCCCGATCTCCTCGACGAAGTCCTGCTCGCGGTAGTTGATCAGGATGTCGGCGCCCAGGTCGGCGCAGCGGTCCAGCTTCTCCTTGGTCCCGGCGGTGACGGCCACCCGCGCGCCGACGGCCTTGCCGAGCTGGATCGCCATCGTGCCGATGCCGCTGGAGCCGCCGTGCACGAGCAGGGTCTCGCCGGGGCGCAGGTGGGACACCATGAAGACGTTGGACCAGACCGTGCAGGCCACCTCGGGCAGCGCGGCGGCGGTCCGCAGGTCCACGCCGTCCGGCACCGGCAGCAGTTGCCCGGCGGGTACGGCGACCCGCTGGGCGTAGCCGCCGCCCGCGAGCAGCGCGCACACCTCGTCGCCGACGGCCCAGCCGGTGACACCGGGGCCGAGCGCGGTGATCCGGCCGGAGCACTCCAGGCCGGGGTAGGGGGAGGCACCGGGCGGGGGGTCGTAGAAGCCCTGGCGCTGCATGACATCGGCGCGGTTGACGGCGCCGGCCACCACTTCCACCAGCACTTCGCCCTCGCCGGGCACCGGATCGGGGACCTCGGCCCACACCAGCGCCTCGGGCCCTCCGGGTTCGGGAATCGTGATCGCACGCATGGACGCGACGCTACTCCTCGGGGCCCCGGCGGGCCCGTCAGTCGATCGGCAGGGTGCGGGCGTACGGGGTGGTCTGGGCGCCGGGGCTGGCCCGCACGATGGTGATCAGCCGGTCGGTGAGCTGGAGGGTGCCGACGGACGGGTCGTCGTAGCCGAGCACCCGGTGACCGCGCACCACGGAGACGACCAGATCGGCCGTCTCGCGCGGGGCGCGCCCGACCTCGGCCTTGACCACCGGGCGTTCCACGATGTCGAGGCCGGTGCCCTGCTGGATCAGGTCCTCCATGACCATTCCGGCGGCCGGGCTGAGCACGGAGAGCCCGAGGAGCCGCCCGGCCGCGCCGGAGCTGGTGACCACGGCGTCCGCGCCGGACTGCTTGAGCAGCGGCGCGTTCTCCTCCTCGCGCACCGCCGCGACGATCTTGGCGCCCCTGTTGAGCTGGCGGGCCGTCAGGGTGACCAGTACGGCGGTGTCGTCGCGCTGCGGGGCGATGATGATCTGCCGGGCCCGGTGCAGCTCGGCCCGGCGCAGGACGTCGCTGCGGGTGGCGTCGCCTATGACACCTGCGTACCCCTCGGCGGTCGCCGCGTCGATCACCTTGGAGCTGGGGTCCACCACGACCACCTGCTCCTTCTTCAGCCCGGTCGCGCACACGGTCTGGATCGCGGACCGGCCCTTGGTGCCGAAGCCGACGACGACGGTGTGATCCCGCAAGGTGGACCTCCAGCGGTTCAGGCGCCATTCCTCGCGGGTGCGCTCGGTGAGGACCTCCAGCGTGGTGCCGACCAGGATGATCAGGAACAGCACGCGCAGAGGGGTGATGACCAGGATGTTGGTGAGCCGCGCCCCGTCACTGACCGGGGTGATGTCGCCGTAGCCCGTGGTGGAGAGGGTGACGGTCGCGTAGTAGAACGCGTCCAGCAGGTCCACCGGGCCGTCGGAGTTGTCGTGGTAGCCGCCCCGGTCGGCCCAGACGATCAGGGCGGTGCCGACAAGGACCACCAAGGCCATGAGCAGCCGTTTTCCCACCTGCCGGATCGGCCGCTCGACCGCCTTCCTCGGCAGTTTCACCTGACGGGTGACCAGATGTTCGCCCGCCTGGCGCGCGATGGCGTCATGGCCCGGAAGTTTCACGTGAAACACACCTTCGTTCCCGCCGTGGCCCGCAGAAGTTTCACGTGAAACACACCCCCATCCCCGCCGTGGTCCACGGCAGGTCCAGCATTTCCGCTTCTTCTCCCGGACGCGTCCCGCCCGGTGGTACGACGGCCAGCGCGTCGGCGGCGGCGATGCCGCGCAGCATGGCCGGGCCCTGATAGCGCAGGGGTACGGCGTGGTCGCCACGCAGCAGTACCGGGACCAGCCGGGTGTCGTGCGGGTGGCCCGGCGCCGCC
Organism: Streptomyces corallincola; assembly: GCF_019104725.1. Taxonomy (GTDB): domain Bacteria; phylum Actinomycetota; class Actinomycetes; order Streptomycetales; family Streptomycetaceae; genus Streptomyces; species Streptomyces corallincola. The sequence continues at coordinate 65,164 of NZ_JAHRXF010000024.1, forward strand.
TCCGCGAGCGGCAGGGTGTACGGCTCGGGCGCCGGGCGGGCGGCCAGGGTGCGCAGCAGCGGCTCGGCCAGCGTGAGCAGCCCGGAGACGGCCGCGAGGGGGTTGCCCGGCAGGCCCACCAGATGCTGGTCCTCCTTGAGGCGGGCCAGCAGCATGGGGTGACCGGGGCGCACCTTGACGCTGTCCACGAGGAGTTCGGCGCCGAGGCGCTCCAGGGTGGGGTGGACATGGTCCAGCGGGCCCGCCGCGGTACCGCCGGTGGTGACGACCAGGTCGGCGCCGGAGGTGCTGAGCGCCTTGTGCAACGTCTCGGCGTCGTCCTCCAGCCGGGTCACGGCGGTGACGTCGGCGCCGAGCGCACGCAGCCAGGGCGGCAGCATCGGGCCGAGCGCGTCCCGGATCAGGCCGTCGCGGGGGAGTCCGTCGGCGAGCAGTTCGTCCCCGAGCACGAACACCTCGACACGGGGCCGGGGTACGGCCACGAGCGTGTCGTATCCGGCCGCCGCCGCGAGACCCAGGACGGCGGGGGTGACGAGGGTTCCGGCCAGCAGGAGCTGGTCGCCGCTGCGGCACTCCTGGCCGCGCGGGCGGATGTCCTGGCCGTGGCCCGCTTCGCGCAGGGCGTGCAACCGGCCCTGGGCGTCGGTCCTGCCGTGCTCGGAGCGCAGTACGGCGGTGGTGTCGGCCGGGACCCGGGCGCCGGTGGCGATGCGGACCGCCTCGCCGTCGGTAAGCGGGTCCGGCCGGGCGTGCCCGGCGAGGGCGCCGGTGTCGCGCACGGTCCAGGGGCCGGGCCCGGCCACCGCCCAGCCGTCCATCGCGGAGGTGTCGAAGGACGGCAGGTCGGTGAGGGCGTCCAGCGGGGCGGCCAGCACCAGGCCGAGGGAGTCCGCGAGGGCCACCGAGACCGGCGTCCGGCGGCTGCCGGAGCGGGCGGCGCGGGCGGCGATCTCGCGGGCGCGGGGCCAGGGCGTGGCGCGGTGCCGGTCGGCCGACCGGTCGGGGGCGGGGGTCCCGGCCGCCGGAGCGGGGTGCCCGGTGTGCCCGGTGTGCTCCGGGTGCTCGGCGGTTTCCGGGGGCCGGGACGGGCGGTGCGGGGTGCCGTGCGGGTCCCTGCCGGTGGCGGCGGCGGACGGCGCGGTGTGCTCCCGTCCCTCCCTGACCAGGGCCAGCGCCTCTTCCACGTCCAGGTCGTCGTGGTCGCCCGCGGAGGCTCCGGCGCGGATGCCGTGGGGGGTCATCCGGCGTCCGGGGCGGTGGCGCCCCCGCCGTCCTCTTCCTCCTCCCAGCGCAGGGCGAGTGCCGCGCTCTTGCGGGCGGCCTCGGCGACGGCCTCCGGGCCGCCCTGGCCGAGGGCCGCCGCGTAGCCGACGAGGAACGTGGTCAGCGGGGCTGCGGGGCGGGCGACGTTGTGGGCGGCGTCGCGGGCCAGGTCCAGGAGGACCCGGGTGTCCACGTCCAGCTCGATGCCCAGCTCGTCCTTGACTGCGGTGATCCATTCATCCAACACGTGCCCATGCTCCCTGATGCGTGCCCTGGCGTCGGCGATGTCGTCCCAGGTGTCGCAGTCGAACGACGCGAGGGGGTCGGGGACGCGGACGAGGTCGAGTGCGCCGGTCAGCCGACGCAGGGGCAGCCCGGCGAGGCCGTCGGGCCCGTCCGCGAGGGCGGCCAGGCCCCGGCGGAGGGCGGCGGTCCGGTAGGCGGCGACGAGCGGCTGGTCACGGCCGTCGGCGTCGGTGAGCAGCGCGCCGTCGGCCCCCGAGGCGCGCAGCGCGGCCAGCAGCCGGGCCACCGTGGCGGGGGTGAGGAACGGCAGGTCGGCGGAGAGCACCACCGTGTCCCCGGCCGTGCCCCCGCGCAGCCCGGCGTCCAGCGCGGCCACCGGCCCGCCCCCGGCGGGTTCCTCGCGCGCCCAGCGCACCGGGCGTGCCGTGGGGCGGGGGTCGGCCACGACGACGGTACGGGCCGCGTCCGCGCAGGCCGCGAGGACCCGGTCCAGCAGCGCGCGTCCGCCGACCCGCAGGCCGGGCTTGTCGGCGCCGCCGAGCCGCCGGGCGGCACCACCGGCCAGCACGACGGCGTCGTACGGCGCGGTGTCCCGGACGGTGGCGGAGGCGTTCGCGGTCACCCTCCGAGTATGCGGGCAGGGCTGATCACAGGGAACCGGTGGGGGCGGCCGTGATCGCGGCCGGGGGACCGGCCGCGACCTCTCTCACAGGGTGCGCAGCAGCACCGTCGGCTGTTCCACGCAGTCCGCGACGTACCGCAGGAAGCCGCCCGCCGTACCGCCGTCGCAGACCCGGTGGTCGAAGGTGAGCGAGAGCTGCACGACCTGACGGACGGCCAGTTCGCCCTGGTGCACCCACGGTTTGGGGATGATCCGGCCGACGCCGAGCATGGCCGCCTCGGGGTGGTTGATGATCGGCGTGGAGCCGTCCACCCCGAACACGCCGTAGTTGTTCAGCGTGAACGTGCCGCCGGTCAGGTCGGCCGGGGTGAGCGTCCCGGCCCGCGCGGTCTCGGTGAGCCGCGCGAACTCGGCGGTCAGCGCCTCGGCGTCCCGCGTGTGGGCGTCCCGGACGACCGGCACGACCAGACCGCGTTCCGTCTGCGCGGCGAACCCGAGGTGCACCCGGTCCAGCCGGACCAGCTCGCGCGCCTCGGTGTCCACGTACGCGTTCAGCTCCGGGAACCGGTCGAGCGCGGCGGTGCTGATCCGGGCGAGGAGCGCCAGCAGGGAGATCTTCGGGCCGCCCGCCGCGTTCATCGCCGCCCGCGCCCGCATGAGTTCCGTGGCGTCGGCGTCCACCCAGCAGGTGGCGTCCGGGATCTCCCGGCGGCTGCGGGACAGCTTGTCGGCCACCGCGCCCCGGACCCCCCTGAGAGGCGTACGGACGCCTTCGCGGGCGTGGGCGGGAGCACCGGACGGGGCCGGGGCGGGCTGGAGGGCGGCCGGTGCGGGGGCGGTGCGGGGGCGCAGGGCGCCTTCCACGTCGGCCCGCAGGATCAGCCCGTCCGGCCCGGACCCGGCGAGGGACCGCAGGTCCAGCCCGTTGTCGCGGGCGAGACGGCGGACGAGCGGGGAGATGACGGGGACGGGTCCCGGCGCGGACGCGCCCTCCGCAGCGCCGCCGCGGGACGGCTGGGCGGGCGGGGCGACGGTGGCCGAAGCGGCCGCTGCGGGTGCCGGGGCAGGGGTCGGCGCGGCAGCCGGGGCGGCGGTCGGCGCGGGTGCCGAAGTCGCCGTGTCCGGGGCACCGGCGAGCCCGCTGCGCACCCTGCGCCTGCGGGCCGGTGCCTCCGAGGTGCCGTAGCCGACCAGGACGTTGCCCGATCCCCCGGCGCCGCCCGGAGCTCCGGCGGCCGCGGGCGCGTCGGCCGGGTGGCCGCTCCCGGAGCCGACGGCGACGGTCAGCAGGGGGGCGCCGACGGGCAGTTCGGTGCCCTCCTCGCCGTAGCGGGCGGTGACGACACCGCCGTAGGGGCAGGGGACCTCGACCATCGCCTTGGCGGTCTCGACCTCGACGACCGGCTGGTCCACGGCGACGACGTCACCGACGGCGACCAGCCAGCGGACGATCTCCGCCTCGGTGAGACCCTCGCCGAGGTCGGGGAGCCTGAACTCCAGCACCTGAGCCATCAGCCCTCCCACTGGAGCCGGGCGACGGCGTCCAGGACGCGGTCCACGCCGGGCAGGTGGTGCCGCTCCAGCATGGGCGGCGGGTAGGGGATGTCCAGCCCGGCCACGCGCAGCACCGGTGCCTCCAGGTGGTGGAAGCAGCGCTCGGTGATCCGGGCCGCGATCTCGCCGCCGGGACCGCCGAAACCGGGGGACTCGTGGACGACGACCGCGCGCCCGGTGCGCCGTACGGAGGCGCACACCGTCTCGTCGTCGAACGGCACCAGCGAGCGCAGGTCGATGACTTCGAGGTCCCAGCCCTCCGCGCGGGCGGCCTCGGCGGCCTCCATGCAGACCGGCAGGGACGGGCCGTAGGTGACCAGCGTGGCGCTGGTGCCGGTGCGGCGGACGACCGCGCGGCCGATGGGCTCGACCTCGGCGGGCCGCTCGGGGTCCCAGGTGTCCTTGGACCAGTAGAGCCGCTTGGGCTCCAGGAAGACGACCGGGTCGTCCGAGGCGATGGCCTGCCGCAGCAGCCCGTAGGCGTCGGCGACGGTCGCGGGCGTGACGACGTGCAGGCCGGGGGTGGCCATGTAGTACGCCTCGGAGGAGTCGCTGTGGTGCTCGACCCCACCGATGCCGCCGCCGTAGGGGATGCGCACGGTCAGGGGCAGCGGCATGCGGCCCGCGGTGCGGTTGCGCATCCGGGAGACATGGCTGACCAGCTGCTCGAACGCCGGGTGCGCGAAGGCGTCGAACTGCATCTCCACCACCGGGCGCAGGCCGTACATGGCCATGCCGACGGCGGTGCCGAGGATTCCGGCCTCCGCGAGCGGGGTGTCCGTGCAGCGGTCCTCGCCGAACTCCCTGGTGAGCCCGTCGGTGATCCGGAAGACACCGCCGAGGGCGCCCACGTCCTCACCGAGCACGTGCACGCCGGGGTCGGCGGTCATGGCGTCGCGCAGGGCGCGGTTGAGCGCCTGCGCCATCGTGGCGGGTTTGGCGGGCTTGACGGGCGCGGCGGCCACGGTGGTCATCGGCGGTCGCCTTCCTGGGCCGTGCGGCCGTCCCGGCCCTCGGGTCCGTCCTGTTCCGCCGCCAGTTCGGCGCGCAGCATCTCGCGCTGTTCGCGCAACTGGGTGGTGGTCTCGGCGTAGACGTGGTCGAAGAGCGACATCGGGTCCGGCCGGGCGTCCTGGTTCATCCGGGCGCGCAGGTCCGCGGCCATCTCCTCGGCCTCCTGCCGTACGGCGTCCAGCGCGGCGTCGTCGAGGAGGCCGCGCGCGGTCAGTTCGCGCTCCATGAGCCGCACGGGGTCGTGCGCGCGCCAGGCCTCCACCTCGGCGTCGCCCCGGTAGCGGGTGGCGTCGTCGGCGTTGGTGTGCGCGTCGATGCGGTAGGTGACGGCCTCGACCAGGGTCGGGCCGCCGCCCTCGCGGGCCCGGCGTACGGCGTCGGCCAGCACCTCGTGCACGGCGGCGGCGTCGTTGCCGTCCACCAGGCGGCCCGGCATGCCGTAGCCGACGGCCTTGTGCGCGAGGGAGGGCGCGGCGGTCTGCTTGGCGAGGGGTACGGAGATGGCGAAGCCGTTGTTCTGCACCAGGAAGACGACCGGTGCCTGCCAGACGGCGGCGAAGTTCAGGGCCTCGTGGAAGTCGCCCTCGCTGGTGCCGCCGTCGCCGATCATGGCCAGCGCGACCACGTCGTCGCCCTTGAGGCGGGCGGCGTGCGCGAGGCCGACGGCGTGCGGCAACTGGGTGGCGAGCGGTGTGCTCAGCGGCGCCACCCGGTGCGCGTGGGGGTCGTAGCCGTGGTGCCAGTCGCCGCGCAGCAGCGTCAGCGTCTCCACCGGGTCCACCCCGCGGGCGACGACGGCGAGGGTGTCCCGGTAGCTCGGGAAGAGCCAGTCGCGGTCCTCCAGGACCAGGGCGGCGGCGACCTCGCACGCCTCCTGGCCGGTGCTGGACGGGTACACGGCCAGCCTGCCCTGCTTGGTCAGCGCGGTGGCCTGCACGTTGTACCGCCGCCCGCGCACCAGCTCGGCGTGGAGCCGCCGCAGCAGGGCGGGGTCCACGCCCTCGGCCGCCTCGGTGCCGAGGACGCGGTACGGCTCCGCGTCCGGCAGCAGCGGTGCCGGGTCCGTGCGGGGCTGCCAGGCGGGCGGCGGCGACGGCCGGTACCCGCCCTGCTGCTCCGTGACCGTCATGACGGCACCTCCTCGTGCGAGCGACTGTGCGAGGCACGTCCACGTGGAGGCACCTCACCTACCGATTGTTCGGTCGCTGGCGCAATTTGGCTACTGGCCCCCGCAGGCTGTGGACAAACGGTTCTCCACAGCCTTCGATGGACGCAGGACGTCCACAGCGGGGAAGCGGGGGGACATGGCGGGTGAACAAATGGCCGACGGCACGCGGGGCGACGCGGAATCGCCGCCGCCGCGCCCGCTCGACGCGATAGACCAGGACATCCTGCGGATGCTCCAGTCGGACGGCCGGGCCTCGGTGCGGTCGGTCGCCGAACAGGTGCACGTCTCGCGGGCCAACGCCTACGCGCGGATCAACCGGCTGGTCGAGGACGGGGTGATCCGGGGTTTCGGCGCCCGGGTGGACCACGAACGCGCCGGGCACGGCACCTCGGCGTACATCACGCTGCGGATCGTGCAGAACACCTGGCGCACGGTCCGCGAGCAACTGCGCCACGTGCCCGGCGTCTCGCACATCGCGCTGGTCGGCGGCGACTTCGACGTCCTGCTGCTGGTGCACACCCCCGACAACCGCGCCCTGCGCGAGGTCGTCCTCACCCGGCTCCAGGCCCTCCCGGAGGTGCTGGGCACCCGGACCCTGCTGGTCTTCGAGGAGGAGGACGTGGAACCGGGGGCGTGAGGAGGCACCGGGGGGGCGTGCGGCGGGCGGGTGCCGCGCGCTCCGGACGAGTTCAGGGTGCGGGCAGGGGCACGGGCGGGTTTACCGGCACCCGGCCGCAGAAGAGGCGGCCCACCGGCGGCCGTGACGAGCCCTCATGGGCGAGCCGTACGCACCCGTGCGCGCGAGCCCTCACGGGCAAGCCATACGCGCCCTCAAGCGCCGTACGCCTGCGCGCCCTCACTCCCCCCGCAACCCCGCGAACGTCAGCCGTACCACCGCGTCCGCCACCTCGCGCCCGCTGGCGCCCCGCGCTTCCGGGCGGTACCACTCCACCAGGGAGTTGATCATCCCGAAGACCAGCCGGGTGGCCAGCCGCACCTCCACGTCGGCGCGTACGTCACCGTCGTCGGCGGCGGCTCTGAGGAGTGCCGCCACCCGGTGGTCGAAGTCGCGGCGCCGCTCCAGCGCCCAGCGCTCGGTGCCGGTGTTGCCGCGCACCCGCAGCAGCAGCGTGACGTAGGGCAGTTCGGCTATCAGCACCTCGACCATGCGCCGGACGACGTGCTCCAGGCGCTCCACCGGGCGTCCCGTGCGGGCGCCCTCCTCGTCGAGGATGCCGGACAGCCCGTCCAGCGCCCGGCTGACCGCCCGCCGCAGCAGTTCCTCCTTGCCGCTGACGTGGTGGTAGATCGAGGACTTGGAGATACCGGCCGCCTTGGACAGGTGCTCCATCGAGGTGCCGTCGTAGCCGCGCTCGTTGAAGACGCGGACGGCGACGGAGAGCAGCGTCTCGGGGGTGTAGGTGTCGCGCCGGGCGGTGGTCACGGGGTGCCCTCCCGCTGGTCGCCCGCGTAGGCGCGCCGGTAGAGGGCGAGGGACGGCGCGTAGCGGCCGGAGGGGTCGCGCAGGTGCAGGTCGTCCAGGAGGTCGTAGGCCCAGCCGCGGCCGAGGCGGCGGCTCCACTCGAAGGGGCCGAGCGGGTAGCCGACGCCGAGGCGCATCGCGGTGTCGATGTCCTCCTCGGTGGCGACGCCCTTGGCGACCGCGTCGTGCGCGAGGTCCACGAGCCGGGCGACCGTGCGGGCCACGATCATGCCGGGCACGTCCCCGATGACGCTGACCTTCTTGCCGAGCGCCTGGAACAGCCCGACGGACTCGGCGAGGGTCCGGGGCGGGGTGTCCCGCGCGGCCGACAGGGCGATCCGGGTGGCCCGCCGGTAGTCCTGGGCGAGGTCGAAGTAGACGACGTCCCGGAACTCCACGGAGGTCTGGCCGTCGGCGAGGACGAGCTGTCCGCCGCCGGGCAGCACCAGACGGGTGCCGTCCTCCTCGTCCTCCCGGCGGACCTCGATGCCCGCCTCGCGGAGCATCGGCAGCAGCTCGGCGGCCGGTCCGAGATCGCCCTCCACGGTGACGTACGCGGGCGGTTCCTCCCGGTCGGCGGTGTGCGGCTCGGGCCGCTCGGCGTCGGCGGAGTGGTCGTACCAGCCGTGTCCGGTCTTGCGGCCGAGCCGCCCGGACTCGACCAGGCGCCGCTGGGCCAGCGAGGGCGTGAAGCGCACGTCCCGGAAGAAGGACTCCCAGACGGAGTGCGTGACGGACTCGTTGACGTCCTGGCCGATGAGGTCGGTCAGTTCGAACGCGCCCATCCGGAAGCCGCCCGACTCGCGCAGTACGGCGTCGATGGTCGCCGGGTCGGCCGCCTGCGCCTCGTACACCGCGAACGCCTCGGCGTAGAAGGGGCGGGCGATCCGGTTGACGATGAATCCGGGGGTGTCCGCGCAGGCCACCGGGGTCTTGCCCCAGGCACGGGCGATCTCGTACGCGCGGGTGGCGGAGGTGACGTCGGTGGCGAAACCGGAGACCACCTCGACCAGCGGCAGCAGCGGCGCCGGGTTGAAGAAGTGCAGACCGACGAAGCGGCCGGGGTTCGCCAGGGCGCCGCCGATGGCGGTCACCGACAGGGAGGAGGTGTTGGTGGCGAGCAGGCAGTCGTCGGCGACGATCTCCTCCAGCGCCCGGAACAGCTCCCGCTTGGCGTCCAGCCGCTCCAGCACGGCCTCGACGACCAGTCCGCAGTCCGCGAGCTCCGCCAGGTCGTCCACGGGCACCAGCCGGGCGAGGGCCGCGTCGCGGGCGTCGGCGCCGAGCCGGTCCTTGGCGACCAGCCGGTCCAGGCGGGCGCCGATCGCCCCGGCGGCCTCGCGGGCCCGGCCGGGCACCGTGTCGTGGAGCCGCACGGGGTGCCCGGCGACCAGCGCGACCTGGGCGATCCCCTGGCCCATCGTGCCGGTGCCGACCACGGCCACGGGGCGTTCGAGGTCCAGTGCTGTCATGTGCGTGATCCTCCCCCACGGGGTTGTCCACAGATACGGCGGACCCCCTTGTCCCGACCGATCGTTCGGTTACTCTAGCCCTGACCGCACGATCCCGCTTCCGTTTCCGCCACGTCATGAACTCGACGGAGAGTTCCGAACGACGAGGAGTTGGTCCCGCATGGCCGCCGAACTGACCGCGCACGAGCTGATCGCCGAGCACCGGCCCACGCTCGACCAGGCACTGGAAACGATCCGCACCCGTGCCTACTGGTCGCCCCACCCCGAGCACCCGAAGGCGTACGGCGAGCACGGCGGTCTGGACGCGGCGGCCGGAAAGGCGGCCTTCGACGCCGTCCTCGGCACCCGCCTCGACCTCGGCCAGCCCGGCACCGACGACTGGGTCGGCGGCGAGACCTCCCCGTACGGCATCGAACTGGGCGTCAGCTACCCGCACGCCGACCCGGACGTGCTGCTGCCCGCGATGAGGGCCGGGCAGCGCGCCTGGCGCGACGCGGGCGCGGAACTGCGCGCGATGGTCTGCCTGGAGATCCTGAAGCGGATCTCCGCCCGCACCCACGAGTTCGCGCACGCGGTCATGCACACCAGCGGCCAGGCGTTCATGATGGCGTTCCAGGCGGGCGGCCCGCACGCCCAGGACCGGGGCCTTGAGGCCGTCGCCTACGCCTACGTCGAGCAGGTCCGCACGCCCGACAACGCCGAGTGGACCAAGCCGCAGGGCAAGCGCGACCCGCTCGCGCTCACCAAGACGTTCACACCCGTCCCGCGCGGCATCGGCCTGGTCATCGGCTGCAACACCTTCCCGACCTGGAACGGCTATCCGGGGCTGTTCGCCTCCCTGGCCACCGGCAACGCGGTCCTGGTCAAGCCGCACCCGCGCGCGGTGCTGCCGCTGGCGCTGACGGTCCAGGTCGCCCGCCAGGTGCTCACCGAGGCCGGTTTCGACCCCAACCTGGTCGCCCTGACCGCCGAGCGCCCCGGCGAGGGCAGCGCCAAGACGCTCGCCACCCGCCCCGAGATCCGCATCGTGGACTACACCGGCTCGGCCGCCTTCGGCGACTGGCTGGAGGCCAACGCCCGCCAGGCGCAGGTCTACACGGAGAAGGCCGGCGTCAACACGGTCGTCGTGCACTCCACCGGGGACTACCGGGGGATGCTCGCCAACCTGGCGTTCTCGCTGTCCCTCTACAGCGGCCAGATGTGCACCACCCCGCAGAACCTGCTGATCCCCCGCGACGGCATCGCCACCGACGACGGCCACAAGACCTTCGACGAGGTCACCGCCGACCTCGCCCGCGCGGTGGACGGCCTCCTCGGGGACGACGCCCGCGCCAATGGGCTGCTGGGCGCGCTCGTCAACCCGGACGTGAAGGCCCGCCTGGAGGCGGCGGCCGGTCTCGGGGAGGTCGCGCTGGCCTCCCGCGAGGTGGCCAACCCCGACTTCCCCGGCGCGGTCGTGCGCACCCCGGTGATCGTCAAGCTGGACGGCGCCAAGCCGGACGACGAGGCCGCCTGCATGAGCGAGTGCTTCGGCCCGGTGTCCTTCGCGGTCGCCGTGGACTCGGCGGCCGACGCGGTCGAGCTGCTGCGGCGCACGGTCCGTGAGAAGGGCGCGATGACGGTCGGCGCGTACACCACCGACGCCGAGGTGGAGGCCGCGGTCGAGGAGGTCTGCCTGGAGGAGTGCGCGCAGCTCTCCCTCAACCTGACCGGCGGGGTGTACGTCAACCAGACCGCCGCCTTCTCCGACTTCCACGGCTCGGGCGGCAACCCCGCCGCCAACGCGGCCCTCACCGACGGCGCGTTCGTGGCGAACCGGTTCCGGGTGGTGGAGGTCCGCCGACAGGCGTAGGGCCACAGTGGCCGCGGAAACGGTGCGGCCACGGGTTTCATGAACGGCCTGGGCGGGCGCGGGGGGCTCGCCCAGGCAGCGGTACGGCACCGGCGCGCCGAGGTGCATGCCGGTGCCGGTGCGCCGGGCGCGCGTCAGCCGGTGTGGGCGTGCGTCAGCCGATGTGGGCGCGCGTCAGCCGGTGTGGGCGCGCGGGGCGCCCGCGCTCCAGTGGTACAGCGTCATCGCCACGCTGGTGGCCAGGTTGTAGCTGGACACCTGGGGGCGCATGGGCAGCGCCAGCAGATGGTCGGCCCGTGCGCGCAGGGCCTCCGAGAGTCCGGTGCGCTCCGACCCGAAGGCGAGTACGGCGTCGTCGGGCAGCTCGGTGCCCCGGATGTCCTCGCCCTCCGGGTCGAGGGCGAACAGCGGCCCGGCGGGCAGCGGTCCGGGCTCCAGCCGCTCGACGACCGTGGCGAAGTGCAGCCCGGCCCCGCCGCGCACCACGGTCGGGTGCCAGGGGTCGAGGCTGCCCGTGGTGACGACCCCGGTGGCGCCGAACCCGGCGGCCAGCCGGATCACCGCGCCCGCGTTGCCGAGGTTGCGCGGGTTGTCGAGCACGACCACGGGCGCGCTCCGGGGGGTGCGGGCCAGCGTCCGCAGCCCCGCCTCGCGGGAGGGGCGTGCGGCGAGCGCGGCCACGCCCGTGGGGTGCGGCCGGGACACCAGCGAGGCGTACGTCTCCGGCGGGACCTCGGTGAGCAGCGCGTCCAGGGCGTCCCGGACGTCACCGGCCAGCTCGTCGGCGAGGGCGAGCGCGGCCCGCCGGTCGGTGGTGACCGCCACCGGGACATCGGCGCCGAAGCGCAGCGCGTGCTTGAGCGCGTGGAAGCCGTCCAGCAGCACGGCGTCCCCGGCGCGGGCCCGCCAGCGGGTCACGGGGTCGGTCATGCGGTGAACCCTACGCGGCCGGGTGCGGGGCGCTCTCGTCGGACCGCTGGGCCGGGAGCGCGCCCCCGTCGGCGGCCACGGCCACCGCGCCGCCCTCCGGCGCGCCGGGTCCCGTACCGCCGCCACCGGACGGCCCGCCGCCCCCAGGACTCCCGGTCCGCCCGGCGGCCCGCGCGGCCCAGCCCCCGAGGAGCAGCAGGAAGGAGGTCGGCAGGAACACCGCGTCCGCCGCGATCATGGCCAGCGAGAAGAAGGGCAGCCCGAGGACGACGGCGATGCACGCGTGCTCGGTCATCATCAGCACCAGCAGGACGTTCTTGACCCGCCGGTTGAACAGGGTGAACGGGAAGGCGACCTGGACCATGACCGTGCCGTAGGTGACGATCATCAGCAGGGTGCCGCTGGACGCCAGCAGCCCGGCGAGCGCGGGCCAGGGGGAGAAGTAGTCCAGGTGCAGCGGGTACCAGACGGCGGTGCCGTCCTGCCAGCGGGTGCCCTGGATCTTGTACCAGCCGGCGGTGGCGTAGATCAGGCACGCCTCGGCCATGATCACGAACAGCGCCCCGTTGTGCAGGACGTTGGCGATCACGTCGAGCAGGACGCGCGGCTGCGGCGAGGCGGCGGCCCGGCGGCACACCAGGGCCCACAGGCCGAGCGCCACCCACACCGTCCACAGCAGTACGGGGATCAGCAGGCCGTCGCCGAACCGGCCGCCCGCGGTCACCCCGGCGAGCGCGGCACCGCAGACCGCCCAGAGCACCGGCCCGGTCACCTCGGCCCGCACCCGCTCACCGCGCGCGCGGGCCGCCTCGCGGCGGGCCTCCCGGCGGGCGTCGAGCGACCAGACCCGGCCGCAGCGCGTGAACACCAGGTAGAAGGACATCAGGTGCAGCACGTTGTCGCCGCCGTCGCCCATGAACACACTGCGGTTCTGCAACGAGAGCACGCCGAGCATGAACAGCACGGACGCGGTACGGGTGCGCCAGCCGAGCAGCAGCGCGAGGCTCGCCAGCAGCGCGAGAACGTAGACGGTCTCGAACCAGAACCGCCCGTCGGACCACATCAGCGCCGTGAAGGCGTGGTTCTCCGACGTCAGCCGGTGCGCGAGGGCCCAGCTCCACGGGCCGTCCGGACCGTACAGCTCCTCGCGGTGCGGGAACTCCCGCAGCAGGAACAGCAGCCAGGTGGTGGCGAACCCGATCCGCACGACGGCGCTCTGGTACGGGCCGAGCGCGGAGCCGGTGACACGGGCGACGCCCAGCGACAGCAGCCGGGAGAACCGGTTCACCGCACACCTCCCGCGGCCTCGGCGGCGGACACCTGCCACCAGGGCAGCTCGCGGTAGGCGGGCTGGAGCGAGACCCGCTCCCGGCTCCACGGCGGCGGAGCGACATTGGTGGTACTGGAGCGGACCTGCACGCGCTCGATGGTGCCCTCCTCACGGACCGACGGCATGCGGTACAGCCGCATCACCACGATCCGCCGTACGTACTCCTCGGCCAGGCTCCCGCGCGACCCCGTCGGGCGGTTGTCGGTGCCGTGCGTGGTGACGAAGAAGTCCCAGGCGCGGCGCAGTTCGTTCTGCTGGGTGTGGCTCGGCAGCAGGCTGCCGTCGATGGCGGTGCCGTCCTGCGCGGACAGATCGACCCAGCCGGTGGTCCGCGTCCCGCCGTCCCCCGCGCGCAGCTCGGCGCGGACCTGTACGGCGATGTTCTGCTGGAGCGGATTGGGCGCGAACAGCTTCCAGTTCTGCTCGAACTCCGGGTACACCCAGTCCTCGACCGCCTGACCGTGCGCCTTGGTCACGGTGTTCGCGGGCGCGAGGCTCAGAAACACCATCGCCAGATGCACACAGGCGGCGACGGCGACGACGGCCAGGACGACGGCGGCACCGATCTGATAAGCGGGGGACAGGGCGGCCACGCCGGTGCGTGGAGGGAGGGGGTCGGGGGCGGGAGCAGGGCCGAGGTCGGAGGGTGGGGCGGCGTCGGCCTCGGGGAGCGCGGCGGGGTCGGAGGGCTCGGTTGCCTTGGGGGGCGGGACCGCCTCGGTGGTCAGGGCTGGCTCGGTGGTCAGGACTGGCTCGGGGTTCGCGGCCGGCTTGTGCGCCGCCGCTGCCTCGGACGGCGCACCCGTAGCAGGCACCCCACGCGCGTCACCGGCCCCACGCGCGTCACTGGACCCACGCGCGTCACCGGCCCCACGCACGTCACCGGCCCCACGCGCTCCCGAAGGCTCCCCCGCCTCCGTGGGCCCGGACGCCCCCGACGGCCTCTGTGGAGCCTCCGGCTCCTCGTCGTACGCGCCCATTCCGCCCATTCCGCCCGGTCCCCCGCTTCCCGCTCGCGCTCAGCCGTCCGGGCACCGCGCGGGCGCCCCTCGCTTCCCTCGGGCCCCGGTACGGCGCCCGCACGGAACGGTACTCAGCCGGTGCCGCCCGGCGCAGCCCCGGTACGGACCCGGACGCCGTGGCGCGTGCCACGTCCGCCCGCCGCCGCGCCGGTTTCCGCCGCCTTCCCCCTGGGGGACGCGGGTCGTACCCCTGGTTGTCCACAGCGGTTGACACCCGCGACGGCCCGGCCCACCATTGATGACGCACGAACCGAACGATCGGTCGGTAGGCAGAACCGAGAGCCCGAGGTCTAGGGGGACCGCATGGCCACAGCAGCCGCGCACCGCACGGCCCGCACCGGGGCGGACGCACCGGACACCGCCACGGACACGGCGGCCCTCCAGCACGCCTTCGACACGGCCGTGGCCGCCGAGGAGCGCATCGAGCCGCGCGACTGGATGCCGGACGCCTATCGCGCCACGCTGGTCCGCCAGATCGCCCAGCACGCGCACTCCGAGATCATCGGCATGCAGCCGGAGGCCAACTGGATCACCCGCGCCCCCAGCCTGCGCCGCAAGGCCATCCTGATGGCCAAGGTCCAGGACGAGGCGGGCCACGGGCTGTATCTGTACAGCGCCGCCGAAACCCTCGGCACCGGCCGCGACGAACTGCTCGACAAGCTGCACAGCGGGCGCCAGAAGTACTCCTCGATCTTCAACTACCCCACGCTGACCTGGGCCGACGTCGGCGCCATCGGCTGGCTGGTGGACGGCGCCGCGATCACCAACCAGGTCCCGCTGTGCCGCTGCTCCTACGGCCCGTACGCCCGCGCGATGGTCCGGATCTGCAAGGAGGAGTCGTTCCACCAGCGCCAGGGGTACGAGCTTCTGCTCGCGCTGAGCAACGGCACCGAGGCACAGCACGCGATGGCGCAGGACGCCGTGGACCGCTGGTGGTGGCCGTCGCTGATGATGTTCGGCCCGCCCGACGACGAGTCCCAGCACTCCGCGCAGTCGATGGAGTGGAAGATCAAGCGGCACTCCAACGACGAACTCCGGCAGCGCTTCGTGGACATCTGCGTCCCGCAGGCCGCGTCCCTCGGCCTGACGCTCCCCGACCCGGACCTGAAGTGGAACGAGGAGCGCGGACAGCACGACTTCGGCGCCATCGACTGGTCGGAGTTCCGGGACGTCCTCAAGGGCAACGGCCCCTGCAACGAGCAGCGCATCACCCAGCGCCGCCGCGCCCACGACGAGGGCGCCTGGGTACGGGAAGCGGCGGCGGCCCACGCGGCGAAGCACGCCCGCGCCACGGGCACGACCACCACGGCCACCACGACCGCCACCACCGGCACGACGGGAGAGGCACGCGCATGACCACCACCGACTGGCCCCTGTGGGAGGTCTTCGTGCGCTCGCGCCGCGGCCTCTCCCACACCCACGCGGGCAGCCTGCACGCGCCCGACGCGGAGATGGCCCTGCGCAACGCCCGCGACCTCTACACCCGGCGCGGCGAGGGCATCTCCCTCTGGGTGGTGCCCGCCACCGCGATCACCGCGTCCTCCCCCGACGAGAAGGACCCGTTCTTCGAACCGGCCGCCGACAAGCCGTACCGGCACCCCACCTTCTACGAGATCCCGGAAGGGGTGCAGCACCTGTGACCGCGACCGTGCCCGCCACCACCGCCGCGCTCGCCCTCGGCGACGACGCCCTGGTGCTCTCCCACCGCCTCGCCGAGTGGGCCGGGCACGCCCCCGTGCTGGAGGAGGAGGTCGCCCTCGCCAACATCGCGCTCGACCTGCTCGGCCAGGCCCGCGTCCTGCTCTCCCTGTGCGGCGACGAGGACGAGCTGGCCTACCTCCGCGAGGAACGCGCCTTCCGCAACCTCCAGTTGGCCGAGCAGCCGAACGGCGACTTCGCGCACACCATCGCCCGCCAGCTGTACTTCTCCACCTACCAGCACCTGCTGTACGCCGAACTGGCAGCGGGGGAGGGCCCGTTCGCCCCCCTCGCCGGGAAGGCCGTCAAGGAGACCGCCTACCACCGCGACCACGCCGAGCAGTGGACGCTGCGCCTGGGCGACGGCACGGAGGAGAGCCGCGAGCGGATGCTGACGGCCCTGACGGCGCTGTGGCGGTACACCGGCGAGATGTTCCAGCCCGTGGCGGGCCTGGACGCCGACATGGCCCTCCTGGAAACCCGCTGGCTGGAGTCGGTCACGGCCGTCCTCACCCGCGCCGGACTCCCACTGCCCGAGGGCCCGCGCACCGGCGCCTGGTCGGCGGGCGCCGGACGGCAGGGCCTGCACACCGAGTCCTTCGGCCGGATGCTGGCCGAGATGCAGCACCTGCACCGCAGCCACCCGGGTGCCACATGGTGACGGCCACCGCCCTGGAGGCGGAACTGCTGGACCTGGCCGGTCAGGTGCCCGACCCCGAACTCCCCGTGCTCACCCTGAGCGAGCTGGGCGTGGTCCGCGCGGTCCGGGTGCACGGCGCCGACCGCGCCGAGGTCGATCTCACCCCGACCTACACCGGCTGCCCGGCGGTGGAGGCGATGAGCCTCGACATAGAACGGGCCCTGCGCGCCCACGGGATGCGCGAGGTCACCGTCCGCACGGTCCTCAGCCCCGCCTGGTCCACCGACGACATCACCCCCGAAGGCCGCCGGAAACTCCGGGAGTTCGGCATAGCACCGCCCCGCGAACAGCACGCGGCCGGACCGGTGCCGCTCGCCCTGGGCGCCACCCGCACGCTCACCGGGACGCACACCCCCGACCCCGCCCCGGTCGAGTGCCCGCACTGCGGCTCCCCGGACACCGAACTGCTCAGCCGGTTCTCCTCCACCGCGTGCAAGGCGCTGCGCCGCTGCCTCGCCTGCCGTGAACCGTTCGACCACTTCAAGGAGTTGTGATGGCGCGCTTCCACCCGCTCCAGGTGGCCGCGGTGGACCGCGTCACCGAGGACGCCGTCGCCCTCACCCTCACCGTCCCGCCCGCCCTGCGCGCGGAGTTCCGGCACGCGCCCGGCCAGCACCTCACCCTGCGCCGCCGCGCCGAGGGCACCGATGTGCGCCGCACGTACTCCATCTGCTCGGCGGCCCCCGCCCCCTCCGGCGACGGCCCCGACACCCTGCGCGTCGGTGTCCGGCTGGTCGAGGGCGGCGCGTTCTCCACGTACGCCCTCAAGGAGATCGCCGCCGGAGACGTGCTGGACGTGATGACCCCGGCGGGCCGCTTCACCCTCGACCCGGCCCCCGGCCGGTACGCGGCAATCGTCGGCGGCAGCGGCATCACCCCGGTGCTGTCCATCGCCGCGACCCTGCTGGCCCGCGAGCCCGAGGCCCGCTTCTGCCTGCTGCGCGGCGACCGTACGGCCGCCTCCACGATGTTCCTCGAAGAGGTCGCCGACCTGAAGGACCGCTACCCCGACCGCTTCCAGCTCGTCACCGTGCTCTCCCGCGAGGAACAGCAGGCGGGGCTGCCCTCCGGCCGCCTGGACCGGGACCGGCTCACCGCCCTCCTCCCGGCGCTGCTGCCGGTGGACCGGGTCGAGGGCTGGTTCCTGTGCGGGCCGTACGGCCTGGTCGAGGGCGCGGAGAAGGCGCTGCGCGGACTCGGCGTCGCCCGCGCCCGCATCCACCAGGAGATCTTCCACGTGGACAGCGGCACCCCGGCCGCCCCGGCACCCGGCACCCGCACCCCGGCGCACAGCACCGTCACCGCCCGGCTCGACGGACGCGGCGGCAGCTGGCCCGTCCAGGCGGGCGAGTCCGTCCTGGACACCGTCCTGCGCAACCGCCCCGACGCCCCGTACGCCTGCAAGGGCGGCGTCTGCGGCACCTGCCGGGCGTTCCTGGTCGCGGGCGAGGTCCGCATGGACCGCAACTACGCCCTGGAACGCGAGGAGACCGAGGCCGGTTACGTCCTGGCCTGCCAGTCCCACCCCGTCACGGAGAAGGTCGAGGTCGATTTCGACCGCTGACCGCCGAAGAACGGCACCGGAACGCGGAAGGCCGGACACCCACGGGGGGCGTCCGGCCTTCCGTACTCACTCCACTCCGCTCAGGCGACCACGCCGGGCGCCCCGGAGTCGGTGACCACCGGTCGCCCGGCGGCCTCCCAGACCTGCATGCCACCGGCCACGTTCACCGCGTCGATGCCCTGCTGGGCGAGGTACATGGTGACCTGCGCCGATCGCCCGCCGGACCGGCAGATCACGAACACCCGCCCGTCCTGCGGCGCGGCCTCGGTCAGCTCGCCGTACCGGGCGACGAAGTCGCTCATCGGGATGTGCAGCGCCCCACCGGCATGACCGGCGGCCCATTCGTCGTCCTCACGGACGTCCAGCAGGAAGTCGCCGTCCTTGAGGTCCGAGACCTCGACCGTGGGCACACCAGCTCCGAAACTCATACCGCCGACGCTACCCGAAGCACCACGCGGCTCACTCCTGGGCCCGCAGACCGGCCAGCTCCCGCTCCCGCTCCTCGATGTCCGTACGCAGCCGCGCCGCGACCTCGTCCAGCAGCCCGTCGGGATCGTCGGGCGCCAGCCGCAGCATCCCCGCGATGGCACCGTCCTCCAGCTCCTTGGCGACCATCGTCAGCAGCTCCTTGCGCTGCGTCAGCCACTCCAGCCGGGCGTACAGCTCGTCGGCGGGGCTCGGCTCCGGCTCGGCGAGCACCGGCCCGGCCGCCCACTCCTCGGCCAGCTCACCGAGCAGCTGCACATCGCCCAGGGCGTACGCGGCGTTCACCCGGGTGATGAACTCCTCCCGGCGCTGCCGCTCCGTCTCCTCCTGCGCGAGATCGGGGTGCGCCTTGCGGGCCAGTTCGCGGTAGAGCCGCCGGGCCTCCTCGCTGGGCCGCACCCGTTGCGGCGGCCGGACGGCCTGGTCGGTGAGCATCGCGGCGGCCTCCGGGAACAGCCCGTGACCGTCCATCCAGCCGTTCAGCAACTCCTCGACACCGGGGATCGGCAGCACCCGCGCACGGGCCTCCTCGGCCAGCCGGATGTCCTCGGGATCGCCCGTCCGCGCGGCCTTCGCCTCCGCGATCAGCGCGTCCAGCTCCTCGATCCGCAGATAGAGAGGACCGAGCTTCCGCTCGTGCAGCCGCGAGAAGTTCTCCACCTCCACCCGGAAGGTCTCCACCGCGATCTCGAACTCGATCAACGCCTGCTCGGCAGCCCGAACGGCCTTCTCCAACCGCTCCTCGGGCCGCGCCACCCGCCCCTGCTCAGCTTCCGAACTCGTCACCCGTCCACCCTAGGCCACACCCCCAACCGACCAGGCCCAAAGCCGAACGAGCACCGGCGACGGCGGCGCAGCCGCCCCTGACCGACGCGGAAACGACACAGGGGGGAGGGGGCCCCTCCCCCCTCCCCCCACCCCCTCCCTCCCCGCCCCTCAAACCCCCATCTCGGCCCGCACCCGCCCACCCCGAACCGCCCCCACCAGCTCCGCGTGATCCGCCTCGGTCCGATCCGCGTAGGCCACGGCGAACGCGGCGACTGCCTCGTCCAACTCCTCGTTCTTGCCGCAGTACCCCGCGAGAACCCGAGGATCGGCACTGTGGGCGTGCGCGCGGGCGAGAAGCGCACCGGTCATGCGCCCGTAGTCGTCGAGCTGGTCGGCGGGGAGGGCGGCGGGGTCCACGCTGCCCTTGCGATTGCGGAACTGGCGTACCTGGTAGGGCCGTCCGTCCACGGTGGTCCAGCCGAGCAGGATGTCGCTCACCACCTGCATCCGCTTCTGCCCGAGCACCACCCGGCGCCCCTCGTGCTCGGTGGCCGCCGCCGGGAACCCGGCCGTGGCGAGATGCGGGACGAGCACGGAGGGCCGGGCCTCCTTCACCTGGAGCACGAGCGGCTGCCCGCGATGGTCGAGCAGCAGCACCACGTAGGACCGTGTACCGACGCTGCCGGTGCCGACCACCCGGAAGGCGACGTCGTGCACCGCGTGCCGGGCGAGCAGCGGATGCCGGTCGGGGGAGAGCGTGGACAGGTACCCCTCCAGGGAGGCCGCCACCGAAGCCGCCTCGGCATCCGGTATCCGGCGCAGCACCGGAGGCGCGTCGAGGAAGCGGACGGTGCCGTCGGGCTGTTCCTCGGTCGCCCTGGCCGCGAACCGCCCGCTGGTGTTGGCCCGCGCCTTCTCCGAGACCCGTCGCAGCGTGCCGAGGAGATCACGCGCGTCGGAGTGCGAGACGAGTTCCTCGTCGGCGATGGCGTTCCAGGCGTCCAGGGACGGCAGCCCGGCGAGCAGCCGCATCGTCCGCCGGTAGGTGCCGACGGTGTCATGGGCCGCCGCACGACAGGTGTCCTCGTCGGCGCCCGCCTCCCGCCCCGCCAGGACCAGCGAGGCGGCGAGGCGCTTGAGATCCCACTCCCAGGGCCCGTGCACCGTCTCGTCGAAGTCGTTGAGGTCGATGACGAGCCCGCCGCGCGCGTCGCCGTAGAGCCCGAAGTTCCCGGCGTGGGCGTCCCCGCAGAGCTGGGTGCCGACCCCCGTCACCGGAGTGCGCGCCAGGTCGAAGGCCATCAGACCCGCGGACCCGCGCAGGAACGCGAACGGGGTCGCCGCCATCCGCCCGACCCGTATCGGCACCAGCTCCGGCAGCCGCCCGGCGTTCGACGCCTCCACGGCGGCCACGGCGTCCGGCCGACCGGGATCGACCTCGAACTCCCGGTGCGCCGAGCGGGGCACCGCGTTTCGCAGCGCCTTCCCCTCCCGCTTCGCGGACCCCTCCGGCGGCCAGACGGCGAACCCCCGCACCAACGGCAGCCTCCGCGCCACACCACCCCCCGGAGAACCCGCGCTGCCTCCCGCGTCCACCGCATCCATCACGCCCGCAAGCGCGCCCGCGTCCCCGACCATCACGACCTCCCCCGTGCACCGCCCTGTTCGCGGTACGACCCGAACTCGACCGGCACAGACGCTACCGCCGGGCGAACGAGGCCGTCAGACCCTGTGGACAACGCCCGGCCTGTGGAAAAAGCGGCCACCCGACCACCTCACCGGGCCCCCGCCCCTGAGACCTTGCTCACAAACGATCATCGCCCCCCACCCCCACAATCGCCCTCCCGACCCCCGCCCCCCCCACGCCTCGCGCCCCGCACCTCGCCCCCACCCCCACCCCCGCACCCGCGCCCGCGCCCGCGCCCGCGCCCGCCCGAGTCCCCGAGTCACCGCCCCAACGGGCATACGGGCATACGAAAATGGGCGGCATCTTTCGATGCCGCCCATTCGCTGTGCGCGAGGGGGGAGTTGAACCCCCACGCCCTTTCGGGCACTGGAACCTGAATCCAGCGCGTCTGCCTATTCCGCCACCCGCGCATTGGGTGTGTCTTCCGTTTCCGGCCCTTTCGGGCTGGCCCCTTCCGACACGCAGAACATTAGCACGCCGTACGGGGCGGATTCACATCCGTTCCGCCCGCCCCCCGACCGGCACGACGCCCAGCTCACAGCCCCGCCCCGGGCCACCGGCACCACACCCGCCCGAGA
>NZ_JAHRXF010000025.1 GCF_019104725.1 Streptomyces corallincola
CCGTGAAGAGCGGGGCGAACGGGAAGGGCGAGGGGAGCGGCAAGAGCGGTCAGACCGCAGCCGTCTCCGGTCGCCACGCCTCCGCCGCGCCGGAGACCTACACGGTCCGCGAGGGCGACACCCTCGCCTCCATCGCCGACTCCCTTGGTGTCGCGGGCGGGTGGCACGCGCTGTACGCGGCCAACGAGCAGGCGGTCGGCGGCGACCCGAACCACATAGCCGCCGGTCAGACCCTCCGAGTCGGTGGCTAATCGGGCGAAAACCAACGCCAGTTGACGCCCCGTTTCGGTGGCTAATGTCCGCTTTGGTGAAAGTGTGGGATGAGTCTCAGAAGCCCTGATCGTCTTTGAAAATCCCGCGATCACCTGTCTACGGTCATGACCGCTCGTCACCACGGGCCCCGGCCGTCGCAACGCCGAATCCTGCCAGCGACCACCCGGGAACAGTCGTCGCGTCATGCGCCGCAGGCAGGAGCGGGGGACCCAGGTAAGTGCCGTAGGGCGGCAGTTGACGCCGCCGACGGCTAGGGGTGGAGCCGTGTCCCGGACAGGGGCACGGCCGGGCAACTCAACCGGCCCGAACCCGACAGCTCACCTCGCAGGCGTCGGTGAGGGGATCGATCCATGCTGTTCACCGCCAAGGGCAAGCACCGCCGCACGTCCAGGGCCACCCGCGCCATCGCGCTCGCCGGAGTGGCCGGCGCCGCCGTCGCCGCCCCGCTGATGGCGGCCGGCAGTGCCTCCGCCGCCACCACCTCCCAGTGGGACACCGTCGCCCAGTGCGAGTCCGGCGGCAACTGGTCCATCAACACGGGCAACGGCTACTACGGCGGCCTGCAGTTCTCCGCCTCCACCTGGGCGGCCTACGGCGGCACGCAGTACGCGGCCACCGCCGACAAGGCCAGCGAGTCCCAGCAGATAGCCGTAGCCGAGAAGGTCCTCGCCGCCCAGGGCAAGGGCGCCTGGCCGGTCTGCGGCACGGGCCTGACCAGCACCCCGTACAACGGCACCCCGGCCGCGTCCTCGGGCAGCACCTCCGCCGCCCCCAAGACCGACCAGAAGGCCGAGCAGAAGTCCGCCCCGGCCACCGGCACCAGCGACCGCGCCACCGCGCCGCAGGCCGCCAACCGCTCCGCCGAGCGCCCGGCCGTCACCAAGACCGTCACCACCCCGACCGGCCAGAAGGTCAAGAAGGGCGACGGCGAGTACAAGGTGGTCAAGGGCGACACCCTCAGCGCCATCGCGGCCAAGCACGGCGTCAAGGGCGGCTGGCAGAAGCTGTTCGACCTGAACAAGGACATCGTCCAGCACGCCGACCTGATCTACCCGGGCCAGCAGCTCCACCTCAAGTAGGCCCCGCACGGCGAGTGGGCCCGGTGCGGCACGTGTGCCCCGTACGGCCCGAATCGCCGTAGGGCCCCGGAGCCGCCACCCCGCCCGAGAACCACCGCCCCGCCCGGCCGCCCCCCCCCGCACCCAGTGGGCCGGGCGACGGCATCCCCCCGTCCCCACGGGCTCCCCGCCCCGGCGCGCATTCCCCCGTCGCGCCGGGGCGGGGTCGTTCCACCGGGCTTTCCCCGTTCTTCGCCCGCGCCTCATCCCCCCACCCCTTTGTTCCGACGGTGAACAATAGGTACGGTCTCCCTGTCCACGGAACGGTCGGTCGCGGGCCGACCCTCCGGGGGCGGCTAGGCTCTAGCCGCAGGGCACCCAGCCCCGCACACCCAGCGTCACATCCCATGAAGGAGATGCTCGTGCCGTCCATCGACGTCGTCGTAGCTCGGGAGATCCTCGACTCACGAGGCAACCCCACGGTCGAGGTCGAGGTCGGCCTCGACGACGGCAGCACCGGCCGTGCCGCCGTCCCGTCCGGTGCCTCCACCGGCGCCTTCGAGGCCATCGAGCTGCGCGACGGTGACCCGAACCGCTACCAGGGCAAGGGTGTCGAGAAGGCCGTCCTCGCCGTCATCGAGCAGATCGGCCCGGAGCTGGTCGGCTACGACGCCACCGAGCAGCGCCTCATCGACCAGGCGATGTTCGACCTGGACGCCACCGACAACAAGGGCTCGCTCGGCGCCAACGCCATCCTCGGCGTCTCCCTCGCCGTCGCGCACGCCGCCTCCGAGGCGTCCGACCTGCCGCTGTTCCGCTACCTGGGCGGCCCGAACGCGCACCTGCTCCCGGTGCCGATGATGAACATCCTGAACGGCGGCTCGCACGCCGACTCCAACGTGGACATCCAGGAGTTCATGATCGCGCCGATCGGCGCGGAGTCCTTCTCCGAGGCGCTGCGCTGGGGCACCGAGGTCTACCACACGCTGAAGAAGGTCCTGAAGAACAAGGGCCTGGCCACCGGTCTCGGCGACGAGGGCGGCTTCGCGCCCAACCTCGGCTCCAACCGCGAGGCCCTCGACCTCATCCTCGAAGCGATCAAGGAGGCCGGTTACACCCCCGGCCAGCAGATCGCCCTCGCGCTCGACGTGGCCGCCTCCGAGTTCTACAAGGACGGCGTCTACACGTTCGAGGGCAAGGAGCGCTCGGCCGCCGAGATGACCGAGTACTACGAGGAGCTGGTCGCGGCCTACCCGCTGGTCTCCATCGAGGACCCGCTGTTCGAGGACGACTGGGCCGGGTGGCAGGTCCTCACCGGGAAGCTCGGTGACAAGGTCCAGATCGTCGGTGACGACCTGTTCGTCACCAACCCCGAGCGCCTCGCCCGGGGCATTGAGGACGGCGCGGCCAACGCCCTGCTGGTCAAGGTCAACCAGATCGGCTCGCTGACCGAGACCCTGGACGCCGTCGAGCTGGCCCAGCGCAACGGCTTCAAGTGCATGATGTCCCACCGCTCCGGCGAGACCGAGGACGTCACCATCGCGGACCTCGCCGTCGCCACCAACTGCGGCCAGATCAAGACCGGCGCCCCGGCCCGCTCCGAGCGCGTCGCCAAGTACAACCAGCTGCTGCGCATCGAGGAGATCCTCGACGACGCCGCCGTCTACGCCGGCCGCAGCGCCTTCCCGCGCTTCAAGGGCTGAGCTAGGCGGACGAACGGGTCCCGGTGAGCCGATCAGGGTCACCCGGCGCCCCGTCCTGAGCCAGTCGTACGTACGTCCCCGTACCCGGTCCCGTACCGTGTGCGGGGACGTACGCGTGTGAAGGGGAGGCGGGACATGGCCGTGAAGGACCGGGACCGGTTCTCCACCACGACCAGGCTCAAGCTGCTCGGCGAGCAGACCGCGGCCAGGGTCTACCGCTCCCAGACCAAACGGCAGGCCCGCCGCTCCCGGCTCACCGGCCGGGCCGCGCTGCTCGCGCTGGTGCTCTGCTCGATGATCGTCGCCCTCGCCTACCCGATGCGGCAGTACGTCTCGCAGCGCGCCGAGATCGCGGACCAGCGGCGCCAGCAGCAGCAGGCCCGCACCCGCGTCGAGCAGCTGCGCGACCTCAAGGCCCGCTGGCAGGACGACGCCTACGCCGAGCAGCAGATCCGGCGGCGGCTGCACTACGTGAAGCCCGGCGAGACCGGATACATCGTCGTGGACCCGGACGCGGCCAAGCAGTCCCGCGCCGACCTCGGCGCCGCGCACCGGCCCTGGTACGCGAACGTCTGGGACGGCGTGGACAAGGCCGACGCCTCCGACCAGTGAGACCGGCCCCGCGCCCCCCCCGGGGGGGTGCCGGGCCGTCACCGACCAGAAAGCAACTCCGAAAGCAGTCATGGAAACGCCTCCGCCGCCCACCCCGCGCACCGAGCCCACCGACGCCGACGTGGCGGCCTTCCAGCAGCAGCTCGGCCGCCCCCCGCGCGGTCTGCGCGCCATCGCCCACCGCTGTCCCTGCGGTCGGCCGGACGTCGTGGAGACGGCGCCCCGGCTGCCCGACGGCACGCCCTTCCCGACGACGTACTACCTGACGTGCCCGCGCGCGGCCTCCGCGATCGGCACGCTGGAGGCGAACGGCGTCATGAAGGAGATGACCCAGCGGCTGGCCGAGGACCCGGAACTGGCCGACGCCTACCGGGCCGCGCACGAGGACTACATCCGGCGCCGCGACGAGATCGAGGTGCTGGCGGGCTTCCCGAGCGCCGGGGGCATGCCGGACCGGGTCAAGTGCCTGCACGTCCTGGTCGCCCACTCGCTGGCCGCCGGACCGGGCGTCAACCCGCTCGGCGACGAGGCACTGGCGATGCTCCCCGAGTGGTGGGCCAAGGGCCCGTGCGTCACGGCGGGCGGCCCGTGTGCCGAGGCCGCGGACGACACCGGGGCCGCCGGGGCCACCCGGGGTGCCGAGGAGGCCGCCCAGTGACCCGCGTGGCCGCCGTGGACTGCGGTACGAACTCGATCCGCCTGCTGGTCGCCGACGCGGACCCGGAGACGGGCGAACTGACCGACCTGGACCGCCGGATGACGATCGTGCGGCTCGGCCAGGGCGTGGACCGCACCGGCCGCCTCGCCCCCGAGGCGCTGGACCGCACCTTCGCCGCGTGCCGGGAGTACGCGGAGGTCATCGCGGCGCACGGGGTGGACCGGGTCCGCTTCGTCGCCACCTCCGCCTCCCGCGACGCCTCCAACCGCGACGACTTCGTCCGCGGTGTGGTGGACATCCTCGGCGTCGAGCCCGAGGTCATCAGCGGCGACCAGGAGGCGGAGTTCTCCTTCACCGGCGCCACGAAGGAACTCACCGGCGGCGACGACCTGGCCCGCCCCTACCTCGTGGTGGACATCGGCGGTGGCTCCACGGAGTTCGTCGTCGGCGACACCGGCGTCCGCGCGGCCCGCTCGGTGGACGTGGGCTGCGTCCGGATGACGGAACGCCACCTCGTCCACGACGGCGTGGTCAGCGACCCGCCGACCCCGGACGAGATCGCCGCGATGCGCGCGGACATCGAGGCGGCGCTGGACCTGGCCGAGCGGACGGTCCCCCTCAAGGAGGCCCGCACCCTGGTCGGCCTGGCCGGTTCGGTCACCACCCTCTCCGCCATCGCCCAGGACCTCCCCGCGTACGACACGACGCGCATCCACCACTCCCGGATGACCCTGGACCAGGTCCGCACGATCACCGAGCGCCTGCTGGCCTCCACCCACGCCGAGCGCGCCGCCGTCCCCTCCATGCACCCCGGCCGCGTGGACGTCATCGCGGCGGGCGCCCTGGTCCTCCTGACGATCATGACCCGCGTCGGCGCCGAGGAGGTCGTCGTCAGCGAACACGACATCCTCGACGGCATCGCGTGGTCACTGACCTGACCACGCGGACGACCCCGGAGTCTCCGGGCTCCGGGACGTCCGCTCTCAGATGGTGCGGTGGACGTCGCGCCGGTCGCCGATCTTGACGACGAGGACGACGAGCTCGCCGTCCTCGACCCGATAGGCGACCCGGTAGCTGCCGACCCGGAGCCTGAAAAGGCCCGACGGACCGGTGAGCTTCTTGATGTCGGCGTCCTCACGGTACGGATCATCGCCGAGCGCGGTCAGCGCGGTCAGGATGCGCATGGCGGTGGGCCGGTCGATGGCCCGGAGTTGCCGCTGTGCCGCCGCGGTGAACCGGAACGCGTACTTCATGCCGCGTCGTCGGCGTGATCGGCGAACAGATCCGCCAGCAGCTCGGACATGGACACCGTCGGGCCGTCCTCGGCCAGAACGGCCTCCGCCTCGCGCGCCAGCAACACGTCGGCTGCTTCCTCCAGCGCGTAGAAGTCCGCGATGGGCACCACGGCCGCCACGGGCACGCCGTTGCGGGTGATCACCGTCGGTGTGCCCTCCTCGGCGTGGTTGATGTGGTCCGCCAGGTGCGCGCGGGCTTCCCTCACGGTCACGATGTTGTCGGCCATGAAGAAAGTGTACGCATGATGGTGTACACGCGAGCGGTCTCGGGAGTGAGCGCCCACGCGTCCACCCCCGTCTGAGCAGCCCCGCACAACGTCTGAGCGGGGAAAAGGTGTCTTGGGCGATCATCGGGTGCCCCTCGCCCCGGAAACATCGTGAAGTTCTTCACAAGGATTTCCGCTCAGGGGGAGGGCCAAAAGGGGCCGGTTGGCCCTTCCGGGGGGTGCTGGACGGGTTGAACATGTTCAGTTGCAGGGGGTGAAGGAGCCCGCGTCGCGCGCGGCACGTGTGGGTGAGAGGGAGGTGAGAGAGCTCCGGAGGGCAAGAGTCGCTGCTCACACGGCCTTGACAACGGGGCGAACCGGGCCCGGGCCCGCCGACGCCTCCGGGTGCGTCCCAAGCGGGGCGCGGAGGATAACACAGGGGTGGGTGAACCTTGTGAAGGGGCGCACGAGCACCCCCCTGAGGGCGGGTACATACTCGATCCCATGAGCACCACGGAGCGTCCCAGGATCCTCGTAGTAGGCGGTGGGTACGTAGGCCTGTACGCAGCTCGGCGCATCCTCAAGAAGATGCGCTACGGCGAGGCGACCGTCACGGTCGTCGATCCCCGGTCGTACATGACCTACCAGCCCTTCCTCCCCGAAGCCGCCGCCGGCAGCATCTCCCCCCGGCACGTCGTCGTCCCGCTGCGACGCGTGCTGCCGAAGGCGGAGGTCCTCACCGGCCGGGTCACCACCATCGACCAGGACCGCAAGGTCGCCACGATCGCCCCCCTGGTGGGCGAGGCGTACGAGCTGCCGTTCGACTACCTGGTCATCGCGATGGGCGCGGTCTCCCGCACCTTCCCGATCCCCGGCCTCGCCGAGCAGGGCATCGGCATGAAGGGCATCGAGGAGTCCATCGGCCTGCGCAACCACGTGCTGGAGCAGCTGGACAAGGCCGACTCCACGACCGACGAGGAGATCCGCCGCCGGGCGCTCACCTTCGTCTTCATCGGCGGCGGTTTCGCCGGTGCCGAGACCATCGGCGAGGTCGAGGACATGGCCCGCGACGCCGCCTCGTACTACCGCAACGTCTCCCGCGAGGACATGCGCTTCGTGCTGGTGGACGCCGCCGACAAGATCCTCCCCGAGGTCGGCCCCAAGCTCGGCCAGTACGGCAAGGAGCACCTGGAGAGCCGCGGTGTGGAGATCTACCTCTCCACCTCGATGGACTCCTGCGTGGACGGCCACGTCGTGCTGAAGAACGGCCTTGAGGTCGATTCCAACACCATCGTCTGGACGGCGGGCGTCAAGCCGAACCCGGCGCTCTCCCGCTTCGGCCTCCCCCTCGGCCCGCGCGGTCACGTGGACTGCGAACCGACGCTCCAGGTCAAGGGCACCGACTACATCTGGGCCGCCGGTGACAACGCCCAGGTCCCGGACCTCGTCGGCCGCAAGGCGGGCAACGAGAACGCCTGGTGCCCGCCGAACGCCCAGCACGCGCTGCGCCAGGCCAAGGCCCTCGGCGACAACGTGGTCTCCGGCATGCGGGGCTTCCCGCAGAAGGAGTACGAGCACGCCAACAAGGGTGCGGTCGCCGGTCTCGGCCTGCACAAGGGCGTGGCGATGATCGTCATGGGCAAGATGAAGATCAAGCTCAAGGGCCGCCTCGCCTGGTACATGCACCGCGGCTACCACGGTCTGGCCATGCCGACCTGGAACCGCAAGATCCGCATCTTCGCGGACTGGACCCTCGGCATGTTCCTCAAGCGCGAGGTCGTCTCCCTCGGCGCGATGGAGAACCCCCGCGAGGAGTTCTTCGAGGCCGCCCGCCCCGCCCCGGTCGCCGCCAAGACCGAGGAAAAGGCCAAGGCTTCCTGACCTCAGGCCTCCTGACCCGAGGCCTCCTGACCTCAGGCACACCCCGAAGGGGCCGCCCGCCATCCGTGGTGCGGGCGGCCCCTTCGGCGTACCGGAACCACGGTGGACGCGGAGGCCGCGCACGGCACCGACCCACCCCCCGAACAGGCGTTACGGCCCCCACCGAGGGGACGGACACGCCGCGGGCACCCCGCCCCGCGGAACGCGGACCCGCCGGACGGCGGATGAGGCGACCGTGTGACGGTTCCGGCAACCTGACAAACCCGTGCCCCCGCGCGGGAATGCCCTCCGCGTGCCGCTCGTTTCCCCGTCCGACGACAGACGATCCAGCGGCCCGATTTCCCTTACCGGAGGTGCGCTATGGCCGACGCCGCGTCGCGGCTCAGGAGTCTTGCCGAGCAGTTGCTGGGAGTCCCGCTCCCCTTGCGGCTGCGCGCCTGGGACGGCTCGGAGGCGGGCCCGCCCGAGGCGCCGGCCCTGGTCGTACGCAACCGCCGCGCTCTGCGCCGCCTGCTGTTCAAACCCGGCGAACTGGGCCTGGCCCGCGCCTGGGTCTCCGGCGACCTGGACATCGAGGGCGACCTCTACACCGCCCTGAACGCCATGTCGTCGCTGATCTGGGAGCGCGACGAGGACGCCCCCGGCCTGCTGACGGCGCTGCGCGACCCGGCCGTACGCGCCGCGGCCCGCGACCTGCTCCGGCTGGCCGGTCCCCCGATCCCCCCGCCCCCGCCGCGCGAGGAGATCCGCAGAACCCGCCACCTGCACACCCGCCGCACCGACAGACGCGCCATCAGCCACCACTACGACGTGGGCAACGACTTCTACGAGATCGTCCTCGGCCCCTCGATGGTGTACTCCTGCGCGTACTGGCAGCCGGGCGGCACCCTGGAGTCCGCGCAGCGCGACAAGCTCGAACTGGTCTGCGCCAAGCTCGGCCTGACGGAGGGACAGCGCCTGCTGGACGTCGGCTGCGGCTGGGGCTCGATGGCGCTGCACGCGGCCCGCGAGCACGGCGTACGCGTCGTCGGCGTCACCCTCTCCCAGGAGCAGGCCGCGTACGCCCGCAAGCGGGTCGCGGACGCGGGCCTGACCGACCGGGTGGAGATCAGGGTGCAGGACTACCGGGACGTCACCGACGGCCCGTACGACGCGATCTCCTCCATCGGCATGGCCGAACACGTCGGCGCCGAACGGTACCTGGAGTACGCCAGGGACCTGTACGCCCTGCTCAAGCCGGGCGGCCGACTCCTCAACCACCAGATCGCGCGCCGCCCGCGGGGCGACGAGTCGGGGTACCACGTGGACCGCTTCATCGACTCCTACGTCTTCCCGGACGGCGAACTGGCCCCGGTCGGCACGACGGTCACCCAGCTGGAGCGGGCGGGCTTCGAGGTACGGGACGTGGAGTCGATCCGCGAGCACTACGCCCTGACGCTGCGCGAGTGGGTCGCCAACCTGGAGTCGGACTGGACGCGGGCGACCCGGCTGACCAGCCCCGGCCGGGCGCGCGTGTGGCGGCTCTACATGGCGGCCTCCGCGCTGGCCTTCGAGCACAACCGCATCGGCGTCAACCAGGTCCTGGCGGTCCGCACCCCGGACCAGGGAGCGTCGGGCCTGCCGCTGCGCACCCGCACCTGGACCGGCGCCTGACCGGACCGCACCAACGGCGAGGTCCCGCTCCCCCCGGCGAGGGGGGAGCGGGACCTCGTGTCCCACCGGCGAACCCGCGGAGCTACTCCGCCTTGATGGCGCCCAGCATGTTCAGCCGGGCCGCCCGCCGCGCGGGCCACAGCGCGGCCAGGATGCCGACGACCCCCGCGAGCACCAGGAACAGTGCCATCCGGTCCCACGGCAGGACGAGTTCGTACGTCGGCATCCGTGTGCCCAGCAGCCGTCCGACCGCCCAGCCGAAGAACACGCCGAGCCCGATGCCGAGCACCCCGCCGAACAGGGAGATGACCAGGGACTCCAGTCGTACCATCCGCTTGACCGCCCGGCGGTCCAGGCCGATGGCCCGGAGCATCCCGATCTCCTGGGCGCGCTCGAACACCGACATGGCGAGGGTGTTGACGACCCCGAGGACGGCGACGATCACCGCCATGCCGAGCAGGCCGTAGACCATGTTCAGGATCAGGGTGAAGGCGGACGCGATGCCGTCGGAGATGTCCTTCCGGTCCTGGACCTGGAGGGCGGGGTTGGAGCCGAGGGCCTTGACCAGCCGATCCTTGGCGGCCTCCGAGGTGCCACCGGCGGTCTTCACCATGATCTGCATGTCGCTGGGGTCGGCCTGGTGCCGGGAGAGCGTGGCGTTGTCCAGCATGATGCCCCGGATCATCGCGTTGCCGGTGTAGACCCCGGAGACGGTGAGGCGTACGGCCTTGCCGTCCTCGAAGTACGCGGTGAGTTCCGATCCGGCGCGCCAGTGGTGGGCCTTGGCGGTGTCCTGGTCCACGACGACGCGGTCACCGCCGACCCGGAAGGACCCGTCGTCGGTCTTCAGGTCGGTCAGCCCGCCGATGGTGCGGCCGTTGACGCCGGTCAGGAACTCGGTGCGGCCGTCGATGCGGGAGGGCGCGTCGCGCAGCGGGCTGCTGGCGGTGACGTCCGGGTCGGCGGCGAGCCGGCGCTCCACGTCCGGGGAGAGCGGACCGTGTGTCGTCATGGAGACGACGTAGTCGGCGCGGATCGCGGAACTGGCCATCCGGTCGATCGCGTGCTGGAGGCTGCCCGCCATCACCGTCATACCGGTGATCAGCGTCAGTCCGATCATCAGCGCGGACGCGGTGGCGGCCGTACGGCGCGGGTTGCGGACCGAGTTCTGGCGGGCGAGGCGGCCCGAGACGCCGAACAGGCGCAGCAGGGGCGCGGCGGCGGCGATCAGTGGCCGGGACAGCAGTGGGGTCAGCACGAACACGCCGGTGATCAGCAGGACCGCGCCGAGCCCCATGACGACCTGGCCGATGTCGGTCTTCATGGTGGTGGCCGTGAGGATCGCGGCGGCACCGGCGGCGGAGAGCAGCGCGCCGAGGGTGTTGCGCAGCACCAGGGACTTGGCGGTCGCCTTGGCGTGCACGCTGCTCATGGCGGCCACCGGCGGGATCTTCGCGGCGCGGCGGCCGGGCAGCCAGGCGGCGAGCGCGGTGACGACGACACCGACCCCGAGCGCCGCGGCCACCGTGGCGGGCGCGACGACCAGCGGACCGTCGGGCAGGGTCACGCCGAACGCGTCGAGCAGGCCGCGCAGTCCGGCGCCGATGCCGATGCCCGCGACCAGGCCGGTGACCCCGGCGACCGCGCCGACCAGCAGCGCCTCGACCAGCACCGAGCGGGTGACCTGGCGGCGGGAGGCGCCGACGGCGCGCAGCAGGGCGAGTTCACGGGTCCGCTGGGCGACCAGCATGGTGAAGGTGTTGGCGATGATGAAGGTGCCGACGAACAGCGCGATCCCGGCGAACACCAGCAGGCCCTGCCGCAGGCCGCTCATCG
Source organism: Streptomyces corallincola (assembly GCF_019104725.1). GTDB lineage: Bacteria > Actinomycetota > Actinomycetes > Streptomycetales > Streptomycetaceae > Streptomyces > Streptomyces corallincola. The sequence continues at coordinate 11,176 of NZ_JAHRXF010000025.1, forward strand.
ACGCGGAGATCTGCTCGGCCTGGTCCTCCGCGAGCCGGGTGCCGGTGGTGGTCCTGACGGCCTTCGCGGGCAGCGCCCCGTCCAGCGCGGCCTTCAGGGCGGCCTGGCCGGTGCCGGGGGCCGCCTTCACGTCGATCTCGTCGTACGTGCCCTTCTTGCCGAACAGGGACTGGGCGGTCGGGGTGTCGAACAGGGCGAGGCTGCCGCCCGCGGCGACATTGCCGTCGTCGGTGGTGAAGATGCCGCTGACGCGCGGGGTGAGGACGGGGCCGTCCACCGAGATCCGTACGGTGTCGCCGGTCCGGTATCCGGCGCGGCGGGCGCTCGCGGAGTCGAGCAGCACCTCGCCGGGGCCGTGCGGGGCGTGCCCGGAGACCAGGGGGTAGCGGCTGTCCCGGGTGCCCCAGTAGTTGCCGCCCTGGGACTGCCAGCCGCTGCCGAGCAGCTTGCCGCTCTTGTCGGCCACGGCGGTGAAGCCGGTGACGACACCGGTGGCGGAGGCGGCGCCGGGGACCTTCGCGGCGCGTTCGCGCAGCGCCTCGGTCAGCTCGGCCCGCTTGCCGACCCGGTCGCCCTCGGAGTCCTGGAACCTGGGGCGCACGGCGACGTCCACGCCGTCGAAGCCCTTGGCGGAGCTGTTCTGGTAGGCGTCGGAGACGGTGTCGGTGAAGACCAGGGTGCCGGAGACGAAGGCCACGCCGAGCATCACGGCGAGCACGGTCATCAGGAGCCGGGCCTTATGCGCGAGTACGTTGCGCAGGGCGGTGCGGAACATCAGCTCGTACGGCCCTTCGCGTCGAACCGCTTCATCAGGTCGAGGACGGAGTCGGCGGTGGGGGAGAGGACCTCGTCCACGATCCTGCCGTCGGCGAGGAAGACGACCCGGTCCGCGTAGGCGGCGGCGACGGGGTCGTGGGTGACCATGACGACGGTCTGGCCCAGCTCGCGCACGGAGTTGCGGAGGAAGCCGAGGATCTCGGCGCCGGAGCGGGAGTCGAGGTTTCCGGTGGGCTCGTCGCCGAAGACGATCTCGGGCCGGGAGGCCAGCGCGCGGGCCACGGCGACGCGCTGCTGCTGGCCGCCGGAGAGCTGGGCGGGGCGGTGGCTCAGCCGTCCGGAGAGCCCGACCATGCCGATCACCTGCTCCAGCCACGCCTTGTCCGGTTTGCGTCCGGCGATGTCCATCGGGAGGGTGATGTTCTCCAGCGCGGTCAGCGTGGGCAGCAGGTTGAACGCCTGGAAGATGAAGCCGATCTTGTCCCGGCGGAGCCGGGTGAGCTGCTTGTCCTTCAGCGAGCCGAGTTCGGTGTCCCCGATCCGCACGGAGCCGGAGGAGAAGGTGTCCAGGCCCGCGACGCAGTGCATCAGCGTGGACTTGCCGGAGCCGGAGGGGCCCATGATCGCGGTGAACTCGGCCTGCCGGAAATCGACGGAGACCTGGTCCAGCGCGACCACGCGGGTCTCGCCCTGTCCGTAGATCTTCGACAGCTCGCTCGCGCGGGCGGCCACGGCGGTGGCGCGGCCGGGGGCGGGGGTGGTGGTCACGGGAGGGTGCTCCTGTCGGCGCTGGATGCGGGGGACACGTCCATCGTCCCGTCGGCGCGGGCCGCCGGAATCAGCCGCTGTTCCGGTTGTGGGGGCGACCTCGGTCGGACACCGGGCGCGGGCCCTCATACCTGGGGAGGACGGCGGACCCCGAGGCCAGGGGCGGTTCCGGTCGTACAGAACGGGTGGAGCGCCCTCGTTCGGTAGGTGAAATTCCGTCATTCCGCCTTCGCGGCCACCCGGCCCGCGTCACGCTATTGGCAAGTGCGGATGGCGCGTTCCACGGTCTGATGCACCCTCAGACATCAATAAAATAAGACAACATCGGGCTGTCCCGTCCGCTGTTCGGGGGACGTCCCCCGATAGGCTGCGGACCGCTCGAAGCGGCGCTCTTGGCCTGCCCGGATGGTGGAATGCAGACACGGCGAGCTTAAACCTCGCTGCCCCTCAGCGGGCGTACCGGTTCAAGTCCGGTTCCGGGCACTTTCCTTGAGTTTGCGGTTGTTCACGATGTCGCCGCGCGCTTTCTCCCGCCATGTCCCGCCGGTGCCCTCCCTCCGCCCGGGGCACGTCGGCCGTCCCCCGCTTCCGCCGCCCGCGCGACCACATCCCCCAGGTGCTCGTCTCAGGGGAATGGTGGGGTTCGTGAAGGTGTTCCGAGGTGGGGGGAGGGAAGATCCTTCTCAGGTAGTACAGCCGGGCTTTTGCCAATCCATTACTCTTGGGGCAAGGCCACGCAGGGTGGGCATGGAGGAGTGAAATGAGGAGCAGTAACCCGGTCTTCTCGCGGCGGGGCTTCAGCCGCGACAACGGCTACGCCGGCTTCGGCACCGCACCGCAGGCCGGGTCCGCGCCGAGCGGCAACCCCTACGCGCAGAACCCGTACGCGGGCAACCCCTACGCCCAGCAGGGCGTGCAGCAGGGTGCGCCGCCGCAGGCGCCCGCGACCACCGACCGGATGACGATGGACGACGTCGTCACCCGTTCGGGCATCACGCTCGGCACGGTCGTCGTCGGTGCCGCCCTTGCCTGGGCGCTGCTGCCGGTCTCGACGACCAGCTACGGGCTCGCCATCGGCTCCGCCATCGTCGCGTTCGTGCTGGCGATGATCCAGAGCTTCAAGCGCACCCCGTCCCCCGCGCTGATCATCGGGTACGCCGTCTTCGAGGGCGTCTTCCTCGGTGTGATCAGCGAGATGTTCAACTCCCGCTGGAGCGGCGCGCCCTTCCAGGCGGTGCTCGGCACCTTCGCGGTCTCCGGCGCGACCCTCCTGATCTACAAGGCGGGCTGGATCAGGGTCACCGCCCGGTACGCCCGGATCGGCATGGCCATCGCCGTGGCGTTCATCGCGGTGATGGCGGTCAATCTGCTGCTCGTGGTGTTCGGTGTCGCCCCGGACGGCGGCCTGCGCAGCTTCGGCCCGCTCGGCGCGATCGTCGGCATCATCGCCATCGTGCTCGGCGCCTTCTTCCTCACCCTCGACTTCAAGCAGATCGAGGACGGCATCGCCTACGGCGCCCCGCGCAACGAGTCCTGGCTGGCCGCCTTCGGCCTCACCATGACCCTGGTGTGGATCTACATCGAGATGCTGCGGCTGGTCGCCATCTTCAGTAGCAACGACTAGCCGACCCCGTTACGGCACGCGCAAGGGCCCCAGGTTCTCCTGGGGCCCTTCGCCGTTTCGCCGCCCGCGGGTCAGCGCAGGTTGCGGGCGGCGCGCCGCAGGTCGTACTCGTGCACGAGCGCCTTCGCGTGGCCGTAGGCGAGGTCGTACTCGCTGCGCAGCCAGCTCACCTTCTCCTCGAAGCGGAACAGGGCGGGACCGTCCTCGACGGTGCGGAGCCAGTCGGACACCTCACGACCGGTGCATTGGGGGATGCGGGCGAGCAGGTTGCGGTGGGTCTCCTCCGAGAACAGCTGGGACATCGGCGCCTCCGAACGCAAAGGGGATGTGAGCCGGTCCTTCACGTCACCGTGCCTGAGCCTTCGCGCGTTGGCAACAGTCCGGGGCGCTACGCTCGGCCCGTGGTTGATACGACGCCCCTGACCCGCGCACTGGACCATTTCGCCGACCGGCTGCGGGCCGCCCCGCAGAGCCGTCTCCAGCGCGGGGCCGCCGCCGAGGCGCTCGCCCTGGCACGGGAACTCGCCGGATGGACACAGCGCGTGGAGGAGCCGGGGAGCGAACCCCGGACGATGCCCGACGCGGGCATGTTCGCCGCCGCCGACCAACTGCTCGTGGCCGGGCACGACCTGGCACACGTCCTGGAGAGCGACGGGGAGGTCGCGGAGGCGGTCCGGCTGGTGGAGGAGGCGCGGGGGCGGGCGGGGGTGTGATCACCGGCCCTCGGGCGCGCGGCCCCCTCGCGGCAGCTCACCGGGGCGTTCCTCAGAGGGACGCGATGACCCGGTCCGCCAGGATGTAGAGGGTGTCGTCGCCGCACGCGAAGGTCAGCGTGTAGGCGCCGGAGATGCCGGAGCCGCCCAGCAGGTAGGGCCGCTCGCCCTCGCGCAGCGCCGCCGCCAGCCGCTCGGCCGTCTCCTTGTGACCCGGCGTCATGCAGAGCGTGGTGCCGTCGGCGAAGACGTACACGTCCAGGGTGCCGAGCGGGCCGGGCCGTACGTCGGCCAGCTCCACACGGCCGGAGGCCAGCTCCTCCAGGGTCGTCACCGTGCGCTCGTGACCGCCGGAGACCGGGGACTGCACGGGGACGAAGTCGGGGTGCGAGGGGTGGCGGCGGCGGGCCGCGGCCAGCTCGGGGGAGTCCTCACGGGTGCCGGAGGCGAAGTCCTCGGCCTCGGTGCTCGGCTCGGACACCGGCTCCAGCGGCTCGATGCCGGTGAAGTCGGCCTGCCGGGGGAGGAAGAGATCGGTGTCGGGGAAGCCCAGCAGCGAGGGGGCGTCGGTGGCGTCGCGCGCCTCCTGCGCGGCCCAGAACGCGCGGGCCTCGGCCAGCTCCCGCTCCCGCTCCTCGGCGAGTGCGGCGGAGACGGCCGCGCGTATCTGCTCGGTGTCGGCGGCGGTGCGGGCCGCGGGCAGCAGCGTGCCCGCCGCGGGCACGTGGTTCACCGCGAGCTGCGCCTGCAGCTCCGTGAGCTGTCGGCGCAGTTTCACGACGGTGCGCAGAACGGCGACGCCCACGGCGCCGGTGGCGGCCGTGGTGAGCAGCAGGGCGATCGGCATGGCGCTCACTGACGTACTCCCAGGTTCAAAGGCGTCCCCCGACTTCCTACATCAGCTTGCGGGGCGGACCGGACAACTGTCAGTGCGTAACGTCACGAAACGGACAGGATGTTGGGCGGAACCCTTCCGTCCTGACCCGGTTCACCTGCCGTGACCTGCACCTATGCGTCCTATGGGCGAGATAGGTCACATCCTGGGGGAGATTGGATCACAAAACGGCCCAGAACCCTGGGGTTTTACGGGTTCCAGACCGTTTCTGACCTGCGGTGCCCGAACGGCTACCGAGGGTGTGCCGAAACGTCAGCTCAGACGCTCGATCACCATCGCCATGCCCTGGCCGCCGCCGACGCACATCGTCTCCAGGCCGAACTGCTTGTCGTGCCACTGGAGCGAGTTGATGAGCGTGCCGGTGATCCGGGCGCCGGTCATGCCGAAGGGGTGGCCGACGGCGATGGCACCGCCGTTGACGTTCAGCCGGTCCAGGTCGATGCCCAGCTCGCGGTAGGAGGGGATCACCTGGGCGGCGAACGCCTCGTTGATCTCGACCAGGTCGATGTCGTCGATGGTCAGCCCGGCCCGCTTCAGCGCCTGGCGGCTGGCCTCGACCGGGCCGAGGCCCATGACCTCCGGGGAGAGACCGGAGACACCGGTGGAGACGATCCGGGCGAGCGGGGTCAGGCCCAGCTCGCGCGCCTTCACGTCGCTCATGATCACGAGGGCGGCGGCGCCGTCGTTCAGCGGGCAGCAGTTGCCCGCCGTGACCAGGCCGTCCGGGCGGAACACCGGCTTCAGGCCCTGGACGCCCTCCAGGGTGACGCCCGCGCGGGGGCCGTCGTCCGCGCTGACGACCGTGCCGTCCGGCAGGGTCACCGGGGTGATCTCCCGCTCCCAGAAGCCCGCCTTGACGGCCTCCTCCGCGAGGTTCTGCGAGCGGACGCCGAACTCGTCCATGTCCTGCCGGGTGACGCCCTTCCAGCGGGCCAGGTTCTCGGCGGTCTGGCCCATCGAGATGTAGGCGTCCGGGATCAGGCCGTCCGCGCGCGGGTCGTGCCAGGTGGTGCCCTCCTGCTGCGCGGTCGCGGCGGTACGGGCCTCCGCGTCGGCGAAGAGAGGGTTGTGGGTGTCGGGCAGGCCGTCCGAGCTGCCCTTGGCGAAGCGGGAGACGGTCTCGACACCGGCCGAGATGAAGACGTCGCCCTCCCCGGCCTTGATCGCGTGCAGCGCCATGCGGGAGGTCTGGAGCGAGGACGAGCAGTACCGGGTGACCGTGCAGCCCGGCAGGTGGTCCATGCCCATCTGCACGGCGACGATCCGGCCCAGGTTGTGCCCCTGCTCGCCGCCGGGCAGGCCGCAGCCGAGCATCAGGTCGTCGATGTCCCTCGGGTCCAGCTCGGGGATCTTGGCGAGGGCGGCCTGGATGATCGTCGCCGTGAGGTCGTCGGGGCGGAGGTCCTTGAGGGAACCCTTGCCGGCGCGGCCGATGGGGGAGCGGGCGGTCGAGACGATGACGGCTTCGGGCATCGGGGCTCCTGTGTGGCGTGCGGCTTTTTTCCTACCGGTTGGGAAGTTACCCGTCCGTAGGTGTTCGGGTCATCGGCGCTGCGGTGTGACACGTGCCGCATCTGTGCAAGCGCTTGCTTGGCTTGTGCGGGCTCTCCTCACTGTGTCCGCGTCACTGTGTCCGCGTCGCCACCTCCGGCTCCGGTACCCGCCGCCTGCGGCGCCGCTTCAGCAGGGCCCAGGGGCCGCGCGGACCGGTCGGCATGGCCGCCGTCACCTCCGTACCCGCCTCCGAGGCCGCCTCGGCGGCGGCGCGGGCGACCGGGAGGAAGCCCTCGCGGCGGGAGGCGTCGGGGCGGTCCTCCTCGGCGGGCCAGAGGCCGAGTGCGGCACACATGGTGGGCAGGACGGCCATCGCGGCGGTCGCGTACCCCTCGGCCGAGGGGTGGTAGTTGTCCGGGCCGAACAGTTCGCGCGGGTTGGCCTCGAACTCCGGGCCGAGCAGATCGCCCAGGGACACCGTGCGCCCGCCCTGCTCGACCACGCCGATGGTCTGCGCCGCCGCCAGCTGCCGTGAGGTGCGCCGGGCCAGCCAGCGCAGGGGCTGCTGGACCGGTTCGATGGTGCCCAGGTCGGGACAGGTGCCGACGACCACCTCGGCACCGGCGGTGCGCAGCCGCCGTACCGCTGCCGACAGGTGCCGGACCGAACGGGTCGGGGGCATCCGGTTGGTCACGTCGTTCGCGCCGATCATGATCACGCAGACGTCCGGGAACGCCTCCGGCGCCGACAGCACCTCGGCCACCTGCCGGTCCAGGTCGTCGGACTGGGCGCCGGGCAGCGCCACGTTCCGCAGTCGCACCGGCCGTTCGGCCACCGCAGCGAGTCCCGAGGCGAGCAGCGCGCCCGGTGTCTGGCCCGCGCGGTGCACCCCCTGACCGGCCGCCGTGGAGTCGCCCAGCATCGCCAGCCGCAGCGGTGGCTCACCGGGGGCGTCGTACACGTGCCCGTAGATCCCCTCGGCCACCGGGACGCGGTCCGCGCCCCCGTTGCCCACATGGCGCCTGGCCAGCCGCATCTCCGCCAGCAGCACACCCACCGCCGCCGCTCCGACCAGGCCGACCCCGCCGCCGCCGTACGCGGCACCGGCCGCGATGCGTCGGGCCACCCGTGCCCTCGACATGCTCGTCATGCGTCGCCGCCACCTCCTCGTAGCCGTACACCCACTCCTTGCCCCGTACAGGCCGTGCGTCAATCTCGACGGGGAGTGAACAACCTGCGGGAGGCCCCGCGACAGGCCCTAGGCTGGCGGAATCACTACGACCGCTGTGCAAGCAACCGGAGACAACGGTGCAATTCCACGATTCGATGATCAGCCTCGTCGGCAACACCCCGCTGGTGCGGCTCAACAACGTGACCCAGGGCATCAAGGCGACCGTCCTGGCCAAGGTCGAGTACTTCAACCCCGGCGGTTCCGTGAAGGACCGCATCGCCCTGCGCATGATCGAGGCCGCCGAGCAGAGCGGCGAGCTGAAGCCGGGCGGCACCATCGTCGAGCCGACCAGCGGCAACACCGGTGTGGGTCTGGCGATCGTGGCCCAGCAGAAGGGCTACAAGTGCATCTTCGTGTGCCCCGACAAGGTGAGCACCGACAAGATCAACGTGCTGCGGGCGTACGGCGCCGAGGTCGTGGTGTGCCCCACCGCCGTGGACCCCGAGCACCCCGACTCGTACTACAACGTCTCCGACCGGCTGGTCCGTGAGACGCCGGGTGCCTGGAAGCCGGACCAGTACAGCAACCCCAACAACCCCCTCTCGCACTACCACTCGACCGGCCCCGAGCTGTGGGAGCAGACCGAGGGGCGGATCACCCACTTCGTGGCGGGCGTCGGCACCGGCGGCACCATCTCCGGCACCGGCCGCTATCTGAAGGACGCCAGCGACGGCAGGGTCCAGGTCATCGGCGCCGACCCCGAGGGGTCCGTGTACTCCGGCGGCTCCGGGCGGCCGTACCTCATCGAGGGCGTCGGTGAGGACTTCTGGCCGACCGCCTACGACCGGACCGTCGCCGACGGGATCGTCGCCGTGTCCGACAAGGACGCGTTCCAGATGACCCGGCGGCTCGCCAAGGAGGAGGGGCTGCTCGTCGGCGGGTCCTGCGGCATGGCCGTCGTCGCGGCGCTGCGGGTCGCCGAGCGGCTCGAAGAGGACGACGTCGTCGTCGTTCTGCTGCCGGACAGCGGGCGCGGTTACCTCTCGAAGATCTTCAACGACGAGTGGATGGCGGACTACGGGTTCCTCGACGACGGGGGCTCCAGTGCCCGGGTCGGGGACGTGCTCAGCTACAAGGCGGACGGGACCATTCCCTCGCTGGTGCACATGCACCCCGAGGAGACCGTCGGGCAGGCGATCGAGGTGCTGCGGGAGTACGGGGTCTCGCAGATGCCGGTCGTCAAGCCGGGGGCCGGACATCCCGATGTGATGGCCGCCGAGGTCGTCGGGTCGGTCGTGGAGCGGGAGCTTCTCGACGCGCTGTTCTCCCAGCGGGCCTCGCTGGGTGATCCGCTGGAGAAGCACGTGTCGTCGCCGCTGCCCCAGGTGGGGTCGGGGGAGCCGGTCGCGGATCTCATGGCCGTGCTGGGGCGGGCGGATGCGGCCATCGTGCTGGTCGAAGGGAAGCCGACCGGGGTTGTCAGTCGGCAGGATCTGCTGGCGTTCCTCGCCAAGGAGAGCGGTAAGTAGGTGAGGTCGCGGCGGCACTCGGCTGAGTCGGCGCCGTCGCCTTCTCCGGGCCCCGGCACCCACCCTGAGTGGGTTGGGCTCGTTGGTGGTGAAGTGCTACGCACGTGTCACGTGTACGCAGCACGGGCTTAACACGGGTTCGGCAGATTAGGGGGTGTCGGCAGGGCGGGAGCGGCTCCCCGTCCGAGCCGGCGCCGTACGGCGTCAAGGAACTTCCGGAGCGGCTCCCGGACCTCCTGAAACGCCCAGGACGCGCACGCCCGGCCTGACCCGGCACGCGTCCCTCGCGGGGACCGCCGTCGTCCCGCCCCCCGGAAACGGGGGTGCGGCGGTCCCCGCGCACCTCACTTCTCTCTCGCTCCTTCGCGTCTCACCCCTTCGCGCCGCGCCGTCCCGCGAACAGATCCGGGTTGAGGCGTGCCGCCTGGGCCATGTTCACGCCGACGATGCCCACCCACGCGGTGATCAGGCCGGGCAGGCCCGCCAGCGAGGCGGCGATCGCGGAGAGGGGTATCGCCAGCAGGAGTGAGACCACGGAGAGGCCGAAGCGCTCCGCCCATGAATCGGTGTCCCGCGCCCGGCGGACGTCCCGCGCGTCCTCCATCCGCCGCTCGGCCAGCTGTCGCCGCACCCGGCGGTCCACCGCCTCGTCGATGCGCCGGTCCACCTTCTCCAGGAAGGATTCGACCAGCGCCGATTCGTACTCGTCGCCCAGATCCCGGCGCGCCCGCACAGTGGCGTCCAGGTCCTTCTTGAGATCGGTGTCCCGTGGATCGGGTGCGGTTGCGTTCATGGGATTCAGATTAGGAATTCCGGCCCTCCGGCACACTGGGGACAACCCCCCTCTTCTCCTGGGACCCGCCCCACCCGGTCCGCCCCGTACCTCTTGCTCCCGCCCCCGATCCCCCTGCCTCCCAAGCGCCCCACGCGCCCCACGTGCCCCATGCCCCCACGACCCTCTCGGCCCTTCCCCCGATCCACCGGAGAACCCCCGAACCGCTTGCCTGCCTGCATAGGGTCATGCAAAGTGCTGCATGACTGAATAGGCAGTCGTGGCACGGGCCGCCGTCGGCGGGCCGGGACCGGAGGGGAAGCGGGCGTCATGAGCATGGACCCGAGTACAGCGTCGGCGGAAAGCCCCGCCGCGCGGCTTCAGGCGCTGTTCGAGGGGCACCGGCTGACACCGACCCAGCGGCGCATCGCGCACAGCATGGTCCGCCGCGCCGCCGACATGCCGTTCCTGTCCAGCGTCGAACTGGCCGAACTCGCCGGGGTCAGCCAGCCCTCGGTGACCCGGTTCGCCGTGGCCCTCGGCTTCGACGGCTACCCGGCGCTCCGCCGCCACCTGCGCGAGGTCGTACCCGCCGAACCGGCCGCCGACGCGGGCTCGTACAACGAGTACCAGCAGGCCGTCGAGGCCGAGATCGAGAATCTGCGGCACCTCGCCGACCTGCTCGCGGACCCGCGCCCGGTGCGGCGGGCCGGGCGCGTGCTCGCCGGGTCCCGGCCGCTGCCGGTGCTGGGGCTGCGCGCCGCCGCCTCGCAGGCGTACGGCTTCGCCTACTTCGCCGCCAAGGTGCATCCGGACGTACGGCTGCTCAACGAGGGCGGCACGATGATCCACGACCGGCTGGACGCGGCCGTCCGCGCGGGCGCCTCCGCGCTGCTCTGCTTCGCGCTGCCCCGGCACCCGCGCGAGGTGGTGGACACCCTCGCCTACGCCAAGGACGCGGGGCTGACCGTCGTCACCGTCGCGGACTCCGCGTTCGCGCCGGTCGCCCGTTACTCCGACCTGCTGCTGCCCGCCGCCGTCGGCACCGGGCTCGCCTTCGACACCGCGTGCGCGCCGATGCTGCTCGGGCGGGTGCTGCTGGAGGCGCTCTGCGACGATCTTCCGGACGCGCAGGCCCGGTTGGAGGAGTTCGACGCCCGCGCGGCGGCCCGGGGACTGTTCGTGGAGTGACCCCACCAGGGCACCCCCGTCCCACCACCCCCCTCACCCCCCACCGCCCCTCACCCCGGCCGCACCGCCACATCCCGTCCGGTCACCGCGTTCCCGCGCTCTCAGGTCCGTCTCAGCTTCCCCGGTTACCGTGCCGCCACGGACGGGGATGTCCGGGAACGAGGAGGACGGGCGTGGCGCGAGGCGGAGCGCAGGGGCTGGCCCGAGTGGCCGTCGTCGTACGGGCCGGGGCCGCGCCCCTGTGGTGGTGCGGGGTCTTCGCGGGCGGTGTGGGGCTGCTGGTGCCGGGACTGACCGGGCGTCGGATCGGGGTGTGCGCCGGGGCCGCGCTGTTCCTGGTCGCGGCGGCGGCCGTGGCGCTCGTACGGCGCCGCAGATACGCCGAACTGGCGCGGGGCGCGTCCCGCGCGGGCAGGCACGACGTGCTCCAGGACCGGGCGGTGAGTCTGCGCGACTGGCGGCGCGGACACCGCTGGTGGCTGCTGGCGGCGTGCGCGCTCGCCCTGGGCAGCGCGTTCGCCGTACCGGCGGCCGGTGGCATGCTGCTCGCCGGGGCCGGGACGGGACTGTGGCTCAAGGCCGCCTGGGTGGGCCGCCGCGAACGCGCCGGGGACACCCTGCTGTGGGTCCGGGTGGACTGGCTCGACGCACGCGCCGGGAACCCGGCGGGCAGGGCCGTGAAGGCCCTGCGCGGCACGGGCGTCGCGGCCGGCGACGCGGCTCCCGGAGGAGCGCGCCGCCGGTCCGCAGCACCGGTCCGGGGCTGAAGGCGTACGCCGACGCCCGTCAGACCTCCAGGTCCTCCTCGATGCGCTTGAGCTGGTGGCGGGCCATCGCCAGGTTGGCGCGGGCGCCGTCCAGCACCAGGTAGAGGAACAGGCCGTTGCCGCCCCGGCCCCGGAGCAGGCGGATCAGGTGGTACTGGTCGGTCAGCGTGATCAGGATGTCGTCGATCTCGGCCTTCACGCCGAGGTGCTCCATCGTGCGCATCTTGGCGCGGATCACGTCGGTGTTCCCGGCGGCGGCCACGTTCAGGTCGAACGTCTTGCTGCCGCCCATCGTGCCCAGCGCCATGCCGCTCGTGTAATCGACGAGCGCGACGCCGGTGGCGCCCTCGATGGTGAGCGCTTCCTTCAGTGCGGTCTCGGTGTTCGCCATGAGAAGTCCTCTCGGGTCAGCGTTCGGTTGCGGTGCGCGCCTCGGTGGCCGTGCCACGCGGCGCGCGCGTCGTTCTCGTCCGTTGCGGTGGTGGTCCGGGTACGGGACCGGGCGTGCCCGGTGCACCCGGTGCACCCGGTGCACCCGGTGCACCCGGTGAAGCCGGTGTGCCGGGTACGGTGCCGAGCCTCGGGCGGGCGGCCCGCGCCGCGGTCTCCGCGGCGTCCAGCAGTTCGCCGATGCGGACGGCGGCCCGTCGGCCCTCCAGGTGCAGGCGGCCGACGTTCACCCGGTCCTCGCTGAGCAGCGTCAGCACGGCGGACCGTCCGGCCGCGTAGGTGGCGACGTAGCCGCGCTCGCCCCGCACCAGGAGTTCCCGGAAGCCGCCGTTGCCGGTGGCGTCGGCCACCCTTACGGCGACCCCGAGCGAGGCGGCGGTGAGTGCCGCGAGGCCCTCGGGGTCGATGCCGGGGGTGTCGTGGGCGACCACCAGGCCGTCCACCCCGGCAGCGAGGGCACCGGTGAGCTGCGGCACGCTGGTGCGCAGCCTGCGTAGTTCGTCCAGTACGGTGCCGAGATCCTGTTCGGACACCATCAGCTCTCTCCTCTCGGCGGAGCGTTGCCGTTCAAAGCGCCTCCAGCGCATCCCTGAGCCTCTTCAGCAGCGCGATGTCGGGGTCGGTGACCGTGAGCGGGGGCGGCGGGGGAGCGGGCGGTGCGTACGGCGGGTGGTACGGCACGGAGACCGGCCGGACCAGTCCGGCCGCCGTCAGCCGCCGTACGTCCACCAGGGTGTGGAACGCCTGCCGTCCCAGCGCGCGGGCGATCTCCGGTGCCGTGCGGACGCCGTCCACCCGGTCCAGGACCGCCCGCCCGCGCGGGGTGACCGGTGCCGTGCCCGCCGGGACGGCGCGGACCAGCGCGGCGGAGTCGGCCGCCGCGTCCGGCCAGAGCCGGTGCAGCAGCAGCCGCCGGTGCAGCGTCTCCCGCTCCAGCTGCACCACCGGGACCGAGGGCAGCGGGCCCCGGCGGGGCGTGCTGTCGTACCGGAACCGGCCGGGCGTGCTGCTCGGCGACAGGGCGAAGTACCCCGCGTCGTACAGCGCGTCCAGATGGCACAGGGCGAGCGCGCCCTCCGGGAGCAGCCCGGCCTCCAGCAGCCGGTGGGCCGCGTCGGCGGGACCGCCCGCTTCCGCCGCCCGCTGCCAGGCGGCCGTGGCCAGGGTTCCGTGGGCCGTGAGGAGCACGCCGAGACCAGGGGCGTGCGGACTCTCGGCGTGCACCACCCGGCCCCCGGCGAGGTGCAGGGTGCCGTGCTCGCGCTCCAGGACGCCGGTGGCCTCCTCCTCCGCGAGGCGGCGGAGCATCGGGGAGAGCGCGCCCGTCGTACGGTCCTGGGCGGTGGCCCGGTCGCGCACCGGCAGGGGTGGAGGCGGCGGTGAGAACGTCACGGTCATCCCAGCACCAGCCGGGCCGCCATCTCGCCGAGCCGGATGCGGGCGAGCGCGAGGTTGCCCTCGGCGCGGGCCAGCCACAGGTGCAGGAAGACACTGCTGTCGAACGTGGTGTCCACGAACCGCAGCAGGTGGTAACTGTCGCGGTTGCTGACGATCAGATCTTCGACGGGCGGCCCGCCGTGGTCGCTCCCTCCCGCCGCGAAGGCGCCGTGCTCGGCGGCGAGCCGGGCGAGTTCGGCGGCTTCGGCGGCCGTGGTCTCGTGGTCGTCGCCGGGGGCTTCCCCGACGGTGCCGAGGGCCAGCCCGCTCGTCCAGTCCACCAGCGCCGCCCCCCGTGCGCCTGGCAGCCGCATGGCCTCCAGCAGGCACTCGTCGATTCCGGGCACCGTGGCTCCCCTCCCGCCGTGGACTTCCGGTTGAGTGACGCCGACACTACGCATCGTGTGCGTGGCGGGTGAGGGGTTTGGCATTTTCCGTTGGAATGTGCGCCCGGCGTACTAGGGTTGGTCAACTGAGGACTGTTTCCCGTCAGTTGACCTATTCGTCCGCTACACGGGCTGCTCCCGTCAAGGGCGTGCGGGCGCGTTCAGGGTGGTGAGGGCCTCCGCGTGCGCCCCTCCCGACTCGGCCACGATCTCCGCCACCGTCTGCGGCTCCCGTACGGCCGCGAACGCCACGCCTCCCGTGCCGTCCGGCCCGAAGCCGTAGACACCGGGCCGCGCGAGGGAGTTGTACGCGTAGTGGTGCGCGAAGTAGTACGCCCCCGTGTCCAGCGCCGCCGCGTGGTCGCCCTGCTCCAGCGGCGGGAGGCTACGGCCCTCGGCGAGCAGGTCGCCGGAGAAGCAGGCCGGTCCGGCCACGTCCTGCACCTCGGCCGGGCCGGACTTGGGGCGCCCCTCGGCGTCGTACGCCGCGATCCGCAGCGGCCACGCCCCCGGCGCGTACACGGTCCGGGTCGCCACCTGTACGCCCGCGTGCGTCACCGCGATCCGGCGCCCGCCGCTGCGCTTGGCGTACTCCACCCGCGCCACCACCGTGCCGTGCCGGGCCAGCAGCGACCGGCCGAACTCGGTGACCAGGCCGTACCGCCCGTCGAACAGCCCCGGCACCCGCCCGGCCAGCAGCCGCGCGTACTCCGCGTACGTCGGCGAGTCCGCCTCGGCGCCGAAGTCCACCGGCAGGCCGCCGCCGATGTCCAGGGTGTCGATCTGCCGCCGCCCGGCCGCCGCGTTGATCTCCTCGGCCAGCGCGTACGCCTCCGCCACGCCCCGCGCCATCAGCTCCAGCGGGACGCCCTGCGAGCCGGTGTGGGTGTGCAGCCGGGTCAGCCACGGCCGCTCCGCGTAGGCCCGTACGACCCATTCGCGCGCCCCCGGATCGCGCAGCGCCACGCCGAACTTGGAGGTCGGGGTGGCCGTCGAGGTCGCGCCGATGGAGCCGCCGCCGATCTGCGGGTTGACCCGGAGCCCGAGCGGGGAGCGGGGCGGGCCCGAGCGGACCAGCGCGTCCAGCCGGTCCAGCTCCTGCGGGTTGTCCGCGTTGACCGCGATCCCCGAGGCCAGCGCCTCGCGCAGCTCGGCCGGGGTCTTGGCGGGGGAGTCCAGCACCGTGTGCTCCGGGGCGAGACCCGCCGCGCGGGCGAGTGCCAGCTCGCCCGGACTCGCCACCTCGGCGCCGATGCCCGCCTCGCGCAGCAGGCGCAGCACCGGGACCAGCGGGCACGCTTTCACCGCGAAGGCGTGCAGCACCGGGGTGCCGGGTGCGGTGACCGCGTCGAACGCCGCGCGCAGTGCCGCCGCCGACTCCCGGATGCCGGTGACGTCCAGCAGGCCCACGACTGGGGCGTCCGGGTGCAGCAGGCCCTGTCCGACCACCGCGCGCACCGCCGCGTCCCGCCGGTCGGCGCGGGCGCGGGCCTCGCGGCCGGTCCGCTCGCGGTCGATGCGCTCGCTGTCGGTGCCGTGTGCCACGGGGTGTCCCTTCGTGCGGGTTCGGGGGCGGGGCCTCGGGGGACGGGGCCTCGGGGGGTGGGGTCCGGGGAGGCGGGGGGTCGGAGGCGGCGGGCCGGGGGTGTCCGGTCCGGTGCCGGGTCGCCCTCCTCGTGTTCTGTGCGGCCCCAGCCAAACACGGTGGCGCGTACACACGGCCGCGCCGATGTATTGACTAGGACTATTCATCCGGCAAGGATGTGAATAGAGGTGGCAACAGAGGAGGCAGACGATGTCGGGACCCCGCCCCGTACGAGCACCGCGCGGCACGGAACTCAGCACCCTGGGCTGGCAGCAGGAGGCCGCCCTGCGCATGCTCCAGAACAACCTCGACCCCGAGGTGGCCGAGCACCCCGACAAACTGGTCGTCTACGGCGGCACCGGCAAGGCGGCCCGTGACTGGCGCTCCTTCGACGCGATGGTCCGCACCCTGCGCACGCTGAAGCAGGACGAGACCATGCTGGTGCAGTCCGGCCGCCCGGTCGGTGTGATGCAGACCCACGAGTGGGCGCCCCGCGTGCTCATCGCCAACTCCAACCTGGTCGGCGACTGGGCCAACTGGGAGGAGTTCCGCCGCCTGGAGGCGCTCGGCCTCACCATGTACGGCCAGATGACGGCCGGTTCCTGGATCTACATCGGCACCCAGGGCATCCTCCAGGGCACCTACGAGACCTTCTCCGCCGTCGCCGCCAAGAAGTTCGGCGGCACCCTGGCCGGGACCATCACGCTGACCGCCGGACTCGGCGGCATGGGCGGCGCCCAGCCGCTCGCCGTCACCATGAACGACGGCGTCGCCCTCTGCATCGACTGCGACCCGCGCGCCATCGAGCGCCGCATCGAGCACCGGTACCTCGACGTCCGCGCCGACGACCTCGACCACGCGCTCCGGCTCGCCACCGAGGCCCGCGACCAGCGCCGGCCGCTGTCCATCGGCGTCCTCGGCAACGCGGCCGAACTCGTGCCGCAACTGCTGGCGATGAACGCCCCGATCGACATCGTCACCGACCAGACCTCGGCCCACGACCCGCTGGCCTACCTGCCCGTCGGCACCGACTTCGACGACATGGCCGACGCCGCCGCCAAGGACCCGGCCGGATTCACCGCCCGCGCCCGCGAGTCGATGGCCCGGCACGTCGAGGCGATGGTCGGCTTCATGGACGCGGGCGCCGAGGTCTTCGACTACGGCAACTCCATCCGCGGTGAGGCCAAGCTCCACGGCTACGAGCGGGCGTTCGCCTTCCCCGGCTTCGTGCCCGCCTACATCCGGCCGCTGTTCTGCGAGGGCAAGGGCCCGTTCCGCTGGGCCGCGCTGTCCGGCGACCCGGCCGACATCGCCAAGACCGACCGGGCGATCCTCGACCTCTTCCCGGAGAACGAGTCCCTCGCGCGCTGGATCAACATGGCGGGCGAGCGGGTCCACTTCCAGGGGCTGCCCGCGCGCATCTGCTGGCTCGGGTACGGCGAGCGGGACAAGGCCGGTGAGCGCTTCAACGACATGGTGGCCTCCGGGGAACTGGCCGCTCCGCTCGCCATCGGGCGCGACCATCTCGACTGCGGGTCCGTCGCGTCGCCCTACCGGGAGACCGAGGCGATGCTCGACGGGTCCGACGCGATCGCCGACTGGCCGTTGCTGAACGCGATGGTCAACGTGGCGTCCGGGGCCTCCTGGGTCTCGCTGCATCACGGGGGCGGGGTCGGGATGGGGCGGTCCATCCACGCGGGGCAGGTCACCGTGGCGGACGGGACGAAGCTGGGCGGCGAGAAGATCCGGCGTGTGCTGACCAACGACCCCGGTATGGGGGTCATCCGGCATGTGGACGCCGGGTACGACATCGCGGACTCCGTCGCTGACGAGCGGGGGGTCCGGGTGCCCATGCGGGAGGGTGACGAGGCGTGAGTTCGGCTACCGGTGCGGGGGACGGCGACGGCTCGGCGGGGGCGGGCGGCTCGGCGCCGACCGCGGCGTCCGTGGCGAACCGGCTCGGAAACGCCCCCTCCTTCGCGGAGATGTGGCGGGAACTGCTGCCGCTCGGGCGCGACTCCCGGTCCGGGGGGTATCGGCGGTTCGCCTGGGGCGGGGCCGACGCGGAGTGCCGGGAGTGGTTCCGGGAGCAGGTCGAAGGGCGCGGGCTCGCCTACGAGGTGGACCGGAACGGGAATCAGTGGGGGTGGCTGGGGGACCCGGAGGCCGGGGACGCCGTGGTCACCGGGTCGCATCTGGACTCCGTGCCGGACGGGGGCGCGTTCGACGGGCCGCTCGGGGTCGTGTCCGCGCTGGCCGCGCTGGACGAACTGCGAGACAGGGGGGCGCGGTTCGGCAGGCCGCTCGCGGTCGTCAACTTCGGGGACGAGGAGGGCGCCCGGTTCGGGCTGGCCTGCGTGGGCTCGCGGCTCACGGCCGGGCAGCTCGGCGTCGAGGACGCGCACCGGCTGACCGACGCGGACGGGGTGAGTCTGCCGCGCGCGATGGAGGCGGCGGGCTACGACCCGGACGCGATCGGCGCCGACCCCGAACGCCTCGCCCGCATCGGCGCGTTCGTGGAGCTGCACGTCGAGCAGGGCCGCGCGCTGGACCTGTCCGGGGACGCCGTCGGCATCGCCAGTGCCATCTGGCCGCACGGGCGCTGGCGGTTCGACTTCCGGGGCGAGGCCAATCACGCGGGCACCACCCGGCTCGCGGACCGGCACGACCCGATGCTGTCGTACGCCGAGACCGTGCTCGCCGCCCGCCGGGAGGCCGAACTCGCCGGTGCCGTCGCCACGTTCGGCAAGATCGCGGTCGAGCCGAACGGCGTCAACGCCGTCCCGTCCCTGGTGCGCGGCTGGCTGGACTCGCGCGCCGCCGACCAGGCCACCCTGGACACCGTGGTCACCGGCATCGAGCGGGCGGCGCGGGAGTACGCGGCGGCGCACGGGATCGACCTGGACGTGGTCCGCGAGTCGTTCACCCCGGTCGTGGAGTTCGACCACGCCCTCCGCGACGAACTCGGCCGCATCCTGGGCCGGGACACCGACCTCACGGTCCCCGTCCTCGGCACCGGCGCCGGACACGACGCCGGAATCCTGTCGGGCCGTGTCCCGACCGCCATGCTGTTCGTGCGCAACCCCACCGGGGTCTCCCACTCCCCGGCCGAGTCGGCGGGCGAGGACGACTGCCTGGCCGGGGTGCGCGCCCTCGCCGACGTACTGGAAGGACTGGCCTGCCGGTGACCACACGGACGTACTGGCTGGAGCACGCCTGGCTCGGCACCCGTACCGAGCCGGGCGTCGCCCTGGACGTCGCGGACGGCAGGATCACCGCCCTCCGCACCGGCGCCGACACCCCGCCGCCCGGCGCCGAGGTGCTGCGCGGACTGACCCTGCCGGGCCTGGCCAACGCGCACTCGCACGCCTTCCACCGGGCGCTGCGCGGGGTCGTACAGGTCGGCTCCGGCACCTTCTGGACCTGGCGGGAGGTGATGTACTCCGTCGCGGACCGGCTCACCCCGGACACCTACCACGCGCTCGCCCGCGCGGTGTACGCCGAGATGGCGCTCGCCGGGATCACCTGTGTCGGGGAGTTCCACTACCTGCACCACGCGCCGGGCGGCACCCGCTACGCCGACCCGAACGCGATGGGTGAGGCGCTGATCGAGGCCGCCGCCGAGGCGGGCATCCGCATCACCCTGCTGGACACCGCCTACCTGTCGGCGGGCTTCGGTGAGCCCCCGAACCACCATCAGCTCCGCTTCTCCGACGGCGACGCGGAACAGTGGGCCGCACGCTGTTCACTTCTCAAGGAACGGGACCACGCCCGGATCGGCGCGGCCGTGCACTCCGTACGGGCCGTACCCGCCGGGCAGTTGGGGACGGTGGCCGGGTGGGCGGCGGAGCGGCGCGCACCGCTGCACGTCCATCTCTCCGAGCAGACCGCCGAGAACGACGCCTGTCTCGCCGCGCACGGCCGGACCCCGGCCCGGCTGCTCGCGGACCACGGGGTGCTCGGACCGCGCACCACCGGTGTGCACAACACCCATCTGACGGATGCCGACATCGCCCTGATCGGCGGCTCCGGCACCGGCACCTGCATGTGCCCGACCACCGAACGCGACCTCGCCGACGGCATCGGCCCCGCCGTCGCCCTGGAACGCGCGGGCTCCCCGCTCTCCCTGGGCTCCGACAGCCACGCCGTGATCGACCTGCTCGAAGAGGCGCGCGCGATGGAGCTGGACGAGCGGCTGCGCAGCCGGACCCGAGGGCACTGGACCGCCGCCGCGCTGCTGCGGGCCGCGAGCGGGACCGGGCACGGCGCGCTCGGCTGGGACGGCGCGGGCATCCTGGAGACCGGCGCGCCCGCCGACTTCACGACGATCGCGCTGGACACCGTCAGGACGGCCGGACCGCCCGCCCGGCTCGGCGCCGAGACGGCCGTATTCGCGGCCGGAGCGGCGGACGTACGGCACACGGTCGTGGCTGGACGGACCGTGGTGCGCGACGGGGCGCACACCCTCGTGCCGGACGTTCCGGCGGCGCTGGCCGACGCGATCGGCGCCCTGCACGGCTGACCCCCGCCCCGACCGCCACCCGTGCGGACACGGCCCGTGCGGACACCGCCCACCGTGAGGACACCATGAGCAGCACCACCGTCATCACCAACATCGCCACGCTGGTCACCAACGACCCCTCCCTCGGCGACGGTTCCCCCCTCGGACTGGTCCGGGACGCGGCCGTCGTCGTGGACGGCGACCGCGTCGTGTGGACCGGTGGGTCAAGCAAAGCACCAGCCACCGACAACCGGTTCGACGCGGGCGGCCGGGCGGTGCTGCCGGGCTTCGTGGACTCGCACTCCCACCTGCTCTTCGCGGGCGACCGCACCGCCGAGTTCAACGCCCGGATGTCCGGCCGCCCCTACAGCGCGGGCGGCATCCGCACCACGGTCGCCGCCACCCGCGCCGCCTCCGACGCGGAGCTGGAGGCCAACCTCACCCGCTACCTCGCGGAGGCGCTGCGCCAGGGCACCACGACCTTCGAGACCAAGTCGGGCTACGGCCTCACCGTCGAGGACGAGGCCCGCGCGCTGCGCATCGCCGCCGCCCACACCGACGAGGTCACCTACCTCGGCGCGCACGTCGTCGCGCCCGAACTCGCCGACGACCCGGCCGCCTACGTGGACCTGGTGACCGGCGAGATGCTGGACGCCTGCGCCCCGCACGCCCGCTGGATCGACGTGTTCTGCGAGAAGGGCGCCTTCGACGGCGACCAGGCCCGCGCCGTCCTCACGGCGGGCCGCGCCAGGGGGCTGACCCCGCGCGTCCACGCCAACCAGCTCTCCTTCGGCCCCGGTGTGCGGCTCGCCGTGGAGCTGGACGCGGCCAGCGCCGACCACTGCACGCACCTCACCGACGCCGACGTGGACGCGCTGGCCCAGGGGAACACGGTGGCCACGCTGCTGCCCGGCGCCGAGTTCTCCACCCGCGCCGCCTGGCCCGACGCCCGGCGGCTGCTGGACGCGGGCGCGACGGTGGCGCTCTCCACCGACTGCAACCCCGGCTCGTCGTTCACGTCCTCGGTGCCGTTCTGCGTCGCGCTCGCCGTGCGGGACATGGGCATGACCCCCGACGAGGCGGTCTGGTCCGCGACGGCCGGGGGCGCCGCCGCCCTGCGCCGCACGGACGTGGGCCGGATCGCGCCGGGCGCGCGGGCGGACCTGGTCCTGCTGGACGCGCCGAGCCATGTGCACCTGGCCTACCGGCCCGGCGTACCCCTGGTCGAGGCCGTCTGGCGGGCGGGCGTGCGCGTGGTGTGACGATCCGGCGCGTTCCCGCGCGCATGACGTGGGACACACCGGGCACCCGGCACCCGGCACCCGGCCCGGAGTGCGCCCGAACACGGAAGAAGCGGCCCGGCGGTGGGCCGGGCCGCTTCACGCGGTCGTACGGGGTGTCACGGGTCGTACGGCCTCAGGGGCGGGACGCGCCGGTGCGCGCCGTCACGCGGGGTGTGGGACGACCCCCGCGGGGCGGACCCCCGCGTCGCTCACTCCTCGACGGTCAGGCCCTTGCGCAGTCGCACCAGGGTCCGCGACAGCAGCCGGGAGACGTGCATCTGGGAGATGCCCAGCTCCTCGCCGATCTCCGACTGGGTCAGCCCCGCGACGAAGCGCAGGGAGAGGATCTGCCGGTCGCGGGCGGGGAGTTCGGCGATGAGGGGCTTCAGGGACTCGATGTACTCGATGCCCTCCAGGCCGTGGTCCTCGTAGCCGATCCGGTCCGCGAGCGCGCCCTCGGAGTCGTCCTCCTCGGGCTGCGCGTCCAGCGAGGACGCGGTGTACGCGTTGGACGCGGCCATGCCCTCGACGACCTCGTCGTCGCTCAGCCCGAGGTGCTCGGCCAGTTCCTGCACGGTCGGCGCGCGGTCGAGCCGCTGGGCCAGTTCGTCACCGGCCTTGGCCAGCTCGAGGCGCAGCTCCTGGAGGCGGCGCGGTACGCGCACGGACCACGAGGTGTCCCGGAAGAACCGCTTGATCTCGCCGATGATGGTGGGCATGGCGAAGGTGGGGAACTCCACCCCGCGCGCCAGCTCGAAGCGGTCGATCGCCTTGATCAGGCCGATGGTGCCGACCTGGACGATGTCCTCCATCGGCTCGCTGCGGGAGCGGAACCGGGACGCGGCGAACTTCACCAGCGCGAGGTTCAGCTCGACCAGGGTGTTGCGGACGTACGCGTGCTCGTGCGTGCCCTCATCCAGCGCCTCCAGACGGGCGAAGAGGGTCTTGGACAGCGCGCGCGCGTCCACCGGGCCCACCTCGTCGAAGGGCGGGATCTCCGGCAGCCCCGCGAGGGGGTCGAGGGGATCGAGGGGGTCGAGCGGGTCTTTCGGATCGATGGTCTGATCCAGTTGTTCCGGGTGGGGTATCGACGCCGCCGTGGGGGTGTGCGAGCCGTCGAGCCGGGGTGACATGGGTGTCCTCCATCGTTGTCGGCATAAGGCTGCCGAAGCCAGGTACGTGCACAGCGGTGTGCGGCGCCTCCGAGCCGGCGTGTGTTTGGGTGTGTCCCACTAGCCCTACCTGCTTTGCCGAGCCGGTCGCAAGTCCCCTCTGTCCCCATATGTCCGATTGTGTGGGGTTGTTCGGCTGTCGGAGTGCGTGGGGAAGGCGTAATGTTCGAGTGCATCAGATGGCCACGACCTCGGGAGAGAGACGGCATGGACCACGGGACGGTCGGCAGCACACAGTCGGGCCGGCTTCTGGTGGAGGTGCGGGAAGAGGGTTCCAGCGCCGTAGTGACACCGGCGGGTGAGCTGGACCACCACACCGCCGATCTCCTGCGCGAACCGCTCGACGACCTTCTCGACAAGGGTTTCGCACGGCTGGTGGTGGACTGCTCCCGGCTGGAGTTCTGCGACTCCACCGGGTTGAACGTCCTGCTCGGCGCCCGCCTCAAGGCGGAGGCCGCCGGGGGTGCCGTGCATCTGGCGGGCATGCTTCCCGTCGTGGCCCGTGTGTTCGAGATCACGGGCGCCGAGGCGGTCTTCACCCTCCACGATTCGGTGGAGGCGGCCCTGTCCGGCGAATCCGGCTGACCCGCTCCGGCCACCCCCGGACGTGCCGCGTCCACGACGTTGCACGGGTCACGCCCAGAACGGGGGTGTTCCGGCGGATCGGTCGGGCAGGAGACAACCTGAGCCCCGTCGTCCGCCGCTCGCGGCGGCCCGGCGCGGGAACCGGAGAACGCCCCGGGAGCGACCTGGTCGTGAGGGCCTTCTGCGGGCGGCTGACAATCAGGTGCCGCGCGGGCGACGCGCGGACCGGCCGGCACCGTACGGTGCCGGACTTCTCAAATCGTGAACTGGTGAATCGGTGAGGTGAAGCGCTGATGAGCACCACCCGGCCCTACTCGCCGGGCGACCGCGGCCCGGAGCCGAGCGGTGCCTCCGGGGTGCCGGACGCCTCCGGCGCGTCCGAGCCCGGACGGTCCGGCCCCCGGCTGTCCGGCTCCGTGGTGTCCGCGGTCTCCGCGGCGGACGCGTCCCCCGGCGGGGATACGGGCTCCGAGGCGGACGCGCTCTCCGAGGGAGGCGTGGTCTCCGACACGGGTGTGGTCTCCGAGCCCGGCGCGGCCTCCGCGTCCGGTGTCGTCCCCGCGTCCGGTGTCGTCTCCGAGGGGAGTGCCGTCGCCGAGCGGGGCGGGACCCCCGACGGGGGCGGGGCGGACGGCGCCCAGGAGCACCCGGACGGACAGACCCGCAGGCTGCGGCTGGAGGGGGAGAGCGGGGTCGTACCCCTCGCCCGCGACTTCAGCCGACAGGCGCTGTACGCGTGGGGCTGGCTGCCCGCCGACTCCGCCGACCGGCGGGCCGCCGCCGAGGACGTCCTCCTCGTCGTCTCCGAGCTGGTCACCAACGCCTGCCTGCACGCCGAGGGACCCGAGGAACTCCTCCTCAGCTGCGACCGCAAGGTGATCCGCGTCGAGGTGTCGGACCAGGGCAGCGGCCAGCCCGCGCCCCGCACCCCGCACCGCGCCGGACGCCCCGGCGGCCACGGCATGTTCATCGTGCAGCGCCTCTGCCTCGACTGGGGCGTGCTGCGCATCCCCGGCCGCTCGGGCAAGACGGTCTGGGCGGAGCTGGGCGGCCCGGCGTAGCAGCCGCCCCTCGGGCCGTGCCGGACCCGTCAACCGGGCTCGGTACGCGGCTCCGTGGCGCTCCGTCAGGTCCCGTCGGCGTCCCTCACGGGTCGGCCCGATCTTCCGTTCCTGGTCGGCGGGGCGGCCCCCGGTCCGTGCCGGGGACCGGAAGGTAAGAGCCGGAGCACCGGTCGCACCCCGGCACCCCGCGCGGGCGGTCTACCATCAGGTCATGACCCGTGTACTGCTCGCCGAGGACGACGCGTCCATCTCGGAACCGCTGGCCCGCGCCCTGCGCCGGGAAGGTTACGAGGTCGAGGTGCGCGAAGACGGACCCACCGCGCTCGACGCCGGAATGCAGGGCGGTGTCGATCTGGTCGTGCTCGACCTCGGCCTGCCCGGCATGGACGGCCTGGAGGTCGCCCGTCGCCTGCGTGCCGACGGTCACACCGTGCCGATCCTCATCCTGACCGCGCGCGCCGACGAGGTGGACACCGTCGTCGGTCTGGACGCGGGCGCCGACGACTACGTCACCAAGCCGTTCCGGCTCGCCGAACTGCTCGCCCGGGTCCGGGCGCTGCTGCGGCGCGGGGCCTCCGAGCCCGCGCAGCCGCCCGCCACGCACGGGGTGCGGATCGATGTCGAGTCCCACCGGGCGTGGATGGGGGACGAGGAACTCCAGCTCACCGCCAAGGAGTTCGATCTGCTGCGGGTGCTGGTGCGCGACGCGGGGCGGGTCGTGACGCGGGACCAGCTCATGCGGGAGGTCTGGGACACCACCTGGTGGTCGTCCACCAAGACGCTGGACATGCACATCTCCTGGCTGCGCAAGAAGCTCGGCGACGACGCGGCGAACCCTCGCTACATCGCCACGGTACGGGGCGTGGGGTTCCGCTTCGAGAAGAGCTGAGCGGCGCCGCCGCGGCCGACCCCGGCACGCGTCCGCGCGGTTCCCCGCGCCCCCCTGAACGGGCTGCTCCCGCAGGCGAGTCCCCTCCGGTGTCCCGTCCGTGTGCACCGGCACACTGGTCGTAGCGTCAAACCCCCGGAGGGACCGTGCGTCGTCGTCTCATTCAGTCCACCCTGGCCGTCGTGCTGGTGGTGATCGCCGTGTTCGGGATCTCGCTGGTGATCGTGGAGACGCGGACGATCAGCAACAGCGCGCAGGAACGGGTGGAGTCCGAGGCGGTGCGGCTGGCGAGCATCGTGGACAGCAGGATCCTGGCCACGGAGAACGTCAACGCCGAGGTGCTGCGGAACCCGGTGAGCAAGGAGCAGTACGCGGAGATCCGCATCCCGGGCCGGGCGCCGATCGAGATCGGGACGCGGCCGGAGGGGGACGTGATCCACGCCACCCAGCGCGGCGGCGAGGGCGAGACGGTCACCGTGCAGGAGCCGCGCTCGGCGGTGACGCGGGAAGTGGGCCGCACCCTGCTGATCATCGGACTGGTCGCGCTGCTCGCCGTGGTCGCGGCCGTCCTGCTGGCCGTACGCCAGGCCAACCGGCTGGCCTCCCCGCTGACCGACCTCGCGGAGACCGCCGAACGGCTCGGCTCGGGCGATCCGCGCCCCCGGCACAAGCGGTACGCCGTCCCCGAGCTGGACCGGGTCGCGGACGTGCTGGACGCCTCCGCCGAGCGGATCGGGCGGATGCTGACCGCCGAGCGGCGGCTCGCCGCCGACGCCTCCCACCAGCTGCGCACCCCGCTCACCGCGCTGTCGATGCGGCTGGAGGAGATCACCCTCACGGACGACCTGGACACCGTGAAGGAGGAGGCGAACGTCGCGCTGTCCCAGGTGGAGCGGCTCACCGATGTCGTACAGCGGCTGCTGACGAACTCCCGCGACCCCCGTACCGGCTCCGCCGTCGCCTTCGACCTGGACGAGGTCATCCAGCAGCAGCTGGCCGAGTGGCGGCCCGCGTACCGCAATGTCGGCCGGGCCATCGTCAGCTCCGGCAAACGGCACCTCCAGGCGGTCGGCACGCCCGGCGCCGTCGCGCAGGTGCTGGCCGCGCTGATCGAGAACTCCCTGATGCACGGCGGCGGCACGGTCGCCCTGCGCACGCGGGTCACCGGCAACCAGTCCGTGGTCGAGGTCACCGACGAGGGGCCCGGCGTCCCCGCCGACCTGGGCGCCCGGATCTTCGAGCGGACCATCAGCGGACGCAACTCCACCGGCATCGGCCTGGCCGTCGCCCGCGACCTCGCGGAGGCCGACGGCGGACGGCTCGAACTGCTCCAGTC
The DNA here is from genome assembly GCF_019104725.1 of Streptomyces corallincola. Lineage (GTDB taxonomy): Bacteria > Actinomycetota > Actinomycetes > Streptomycetales > Streptomycetaceae > Streptomyces > Streptomyces corallincola. The sequence goes on from NZ_JAHRXF010000025.1 coordinate 37,565, forward strand.
CCAGCCGCCGGTCTTCGGGCTCTTCCTCTCCCGCACCGCGCGCCACCACGAGGAGGAGCAGGAGGAGCCGATGGTCCGCTGAGCGGCCCCGGCCCCCGTGAGCCCCGTGTGCTCCGCGGGGCTCAGTACACCCGCTCGCCCGGCTCCGACTCCTCCGGCTCCGGACCCCGGCCGCCCGCGCCCACCGCGGTCTTCTGCGCGGGCATCCTCCGGAACACCCAGGTGCGGTACGACCAGAAGCGGAACAGGGTGGCCACGCCGATGCCGACGAACTTGAAGACGTTGCTCTGCAACGGGGTGTCCCAGCCGAAGCCGTAGGTGGCCAGGTAGAGCACGCCGTTCTCGATGACCAGGCCGATCGCGCTGAACCCCAGGAACAGGGCCAGCTCGCGGGTGCGGCCGGTCTTCTCGCGGTCGCGGTACGTCCAGTAGCGGAAGCCGACGTAGTTGAAGACGATCGAGACGATCGTGGCGATGATGCTGGCCCGCACCACCGGCAGGTCCGAGACATGCCGGACGAGGTTGAACACGCCGAGGTTGACGAGCACGCCCGCCCCGCCGACGGCGCCGAACTTGGCGACCTCGCGTACGAGCCTGCGCAGCCCCGAGGAACCACGGTCCATGTGCGGTGCAGCTCCTGTTTCCGTAGGTTCGGCGGCCGTTTTCCGCATGGCCCGGCCGACCCGGCCATGCTAACCAGGTGATCCCCCCGACCGCCCGCGCACGAGGCCATGCCCCGCGGAACGGGTTGTAAAGAGCATGGAAAGCGCCCGGTAAGAGCCACCCGTGTCCGACACCTTCCGGGAGGCCGATCGGGGTCCGGTCCGGGCGGCCGATACGCTGGGGGGGTGACGTTCCCGGTAGTCGGCATGATCGGCGGTGGCCAGCTCGCGCGCATGACGCACGAGGCGGGCATCCCGCTGGGCATCAGGTTCAAGCTCCTCAGTGACACCCCCCAGGACTCCGCGGCCCAGGTCGTCCACGACGTCGTCGTGGGCGACTACCGCGATCTGGAGACGCTGCGCGCCTTCGCGCGCGGCTGCGACGTGATCACCTTCGACCACGAGCACGTGCCCACCGAGCACCTGCGGGCCCTGGAGGCGGACGGCATCCCCGTCCGGCCGGGGCCCGACGCGCTCGTGCACGCCCAGGACAAGGGCGTGATGCGCGCGAAGCTCACCGAGATCGGCGTGCCCTGCCCACGCCACCGCATCGTCGCGGACCCGGCCGACGTGGCCGCGTTCGCCGCCGAGGGCGACGGCTTCCCCGTCGTGCTGAAGACGGTGCGCGGCGGCTACGACGGCAAGGGCGTGTGGGTCGTGGACTCCGAGGCGGAGGCCGCAGCGCCGTTCCGCGCCGGGGTGCCGGTGCTCGCGGAGGAGAAGGTGGACTTCGTCCGGGAGCTGGCCGCCAACGTCGTGCGCTCCCCGCACGGCCAGGCCGTCGCCTATCCGGTGGTGGAGTCCCGGCAGGTCGCCGGGGTCTGCGACACCGTGATCGCGCCCGCGCCCGGGCTGGACGAGGACCTCGCACTGCACGCCGAGGAGATGGCGCTGACCATCGCCAAGGCGCTCGGCGTCGTCGGCCACCTCGCGGTGGAGCTGTTCCAGACCCGCGACGGCCGCGTCCTCGTCAACGAGCTGGCGATGCGCCCGCACAACTCCGGCCACTGGACCCAGGACGGCGCGATCACCTCGCAGTTCGCCAATCACGTCCGCGCCGTCCTCGACCTCCCGCTCGGCGACCCGCGCCCCCGCGCCCCCTGGACGGTCATGGTCAACGTCCTCGGCGGCGACTACCCGGACATGTACTCCGCGTACCTGCACTGCATGGCCCGCGACCCCAAGCTGAAGATCCACATGTACGGCAAGGACGTGAAGCCCGGCCGCAAGGTCGGACACGTCAACACCTACGGCGACGACCTGGACGACGTGCTGGAGCGCGCCCGTCACGCAGCCGGTTATCTGAGAGGCACGATCACCGAATGAGCCCCGTCGTAGGCATCGTCATGGGGTCGGACTCCGACTGGCCCGTCATGGAGGCCGCCGCCAAGGCGCTCGCGGAGTTCGAGATCCCCTACGAGGTGGACGTCGTCTCCGCGCACCGCATGCCCCGCGAGATGATCGCGTACGGCGAGCACGCGGCCGAGCGGGGCCTGAAGGCGATCGTCGCCGGTGCGGGCGGTGCCGCCCATCTGCCCGGCATGCTCGCCTCCGTCACCCCGCTGCCCGTCATCGGCGTGCCGGTGCCGCTGAAGCACCTCGACGGCCTGGACTCGCTGCTGTCCATCGTGCAGATGCCCGCCGGGGTGCCCGTCGCCACCGTCTCCGTCGGCGGCGCCCGCAACGCCGGGCTGCTCGCCGCGCGCATCCTCGCCGTCCACGACGAGGAACTCTCCCAGCGGATGCGGGACTTCCAGCAGGAGCTGAACGACCAGGCGACCGAGAAGGGCAAGCGGCTGCGGCAGAAGGCCGAGGGTGCCGTCGGCGGCTTCGGCTTCGGGAAGTGACGCACTCATGACGCAGACGACCTCCCCCTCCCTGGACGCGGCCCGCGAACTGCTCCGCGAGTGGCCCGTCGTGGACGGCCACAACGACCTCCCCTGGGCGCTGCGCGAGCGGGTCCGCTACGACCTCGACAAGCTCGATGTCGCCCACCGCCAGGACGCCGACCTGCACACCGATCTGCCCCGGCTCGCCGAGGGCGGGGTCGGCGCGCAGTTCTGGTCGGTGTACGTCCCCTCCGACATCCCGGAGCCGGTCGCGGCGACCCTGGAGCAGATCGACTGCGTACGGCAGATGCTCGCCCGTTACCCCGAGCGGCTCGCGCCCGCGCTGACCGCCGCCGACATGGAGGCCGCCCGCGCCGAGGGCCGCGTCGCCTCCCTGATGGGCGCCGAGGGCGGGCACTCCATCGCCAACTCCCTCGCCACCCTGCGCGCCCTGCACACGCTCGGGGTGCGCTACATGACGCTCACCCACAACGAGAACGTGGACTGGGCGGACTCCGCGACGGACGCGCCGCGGGTGGGCGGGCTGTCCGCGTTCGGCCGGGAGGTCGTCCGCGAGATGAACCGGGTCGGCATGCTGGTCGATCTCTCCCACGTCGCCGCCTCCACCATGCGGGACGCGCTGGACACCACCACCGCGCCGGTGATCTTCTCCCACTCCTCCGCCCGCGCGGTCTGCGACCACCCGCGCAACATCCCGGACGACGTGCTGGAGCGGCTGCCCGCCAACGGGGGTGTCGCTATGGTCACCTTCGTGCCGAAGTTCGTCCTCCAGGCCGCCGTGGACTGGACGGCCGCCGCCGACGAGAACCTGCGCGCGCACGGGCTGCACCACCTCGACACCACCGACGAGGCGATGAGGGTCCACCGGGCCTTCGAGGAGCGCAGCCCGCGCCCCGTCGCCACCGTTTCCACGGTCGCCGACCACCTCGACCACATGCGGGAGGTCGCCGGGATCGACCATCTCGGCATCGGCGGCGACTACGACGGCACCGCTTTCACCCCGGCCGGCCTCGACGACGTCTCCGGCTATCCCCGTCTGGTGGCCGAACTCCTCGATCGCGGGTGGTCCTCCGCCGACCTCGCCAAGCTGACGTGGCGGAACGCGGTGCGGGTTCTGGACGCGGCGGAGTCGGTCTCCCGCGCGGAGAGTGCTCGGCGGGGGGCGTCCAACGCGACGATCGAGGTCCTGGACGCGTAGCGCTCCGCGGGTTTGGGGGGCGGGGTGCGTGCCTCGCCCTCTTCGTCGCCGGGTGCGGGTGCGTTGTGGTTTGTCGCGCAGTTCCCCGCGCCCCTTGAAGGTGCGTTGTCGGGTGCGGGTCCGTCGTGGTTTGTCGCGCAGTTCCCCGCGCCCCTTTGAGGGCTGCTGCGCAGCCCTTCCTGGGGCTGTTGGTCCCTCGGACGGCGTACTCGTCAGGTGGGTCGCGTGGTGGGCGTGTGACGGTGGGGGGACGGCGGCCACTGCGGGGTGGTGTGGCCTTGATGACGCGCGGAGGCTTTATGTCGCACCTCCAGGACGGTGTGCCCGTGGCGGCCGGTCTTGACGAGTTGCCGGATGATCCGTTTCCCGGCGGGGAGGCGGACGACACGTTGCGGCTGGCGCGGGCGGTGTTGGAGCGGTACCCGGTGGCGGACGGGCGGTGCGGGCTGCCGGGGGTGTTGGCGCGGTCGGGTCGGTGCGACCTGGAGCTGGGCGGGAGTGCCGTGGACACCGATGTGCCCCGGTTGCGGGCGGGCCGGGTCGGGGCGCAGTTCTGGGCGCTGGACCTGCCCGAGGGGACCGGCGGGGACCGGGCGCTGGCCGCCACCCTGGAACTGCTCGACCTCGCCCGGGCCGTCATCGCCGCGCACCCGGAGGGCCTGCGCCCGGCACGGTCGGCGGGGGAGGTCATCGACGCCCGGAACTGCGGCCGGACCGCTGTCGTACTCGGTCCCGCCGGGGCCCGCGCCCTCGCGGACTCCCTCCCCGCACTGCGCGCCCTGCACACGCTCGGCCTGCGCGTCCTCACCCTGTCCGGCACCGCCTGGGCGGGCGGGAAGACCGGGCTGACCCGCTTCGGTGAGGAGGTCGTCCGGGAGATGAACCGTCTCGGTGTCCTCGCGGACGTCTCCGGTGCCCCCGAGTCCACCGCGCACCGGGTGCTCGCGCTGTCCCGCACCCCCGTGCTGTGCACCCGCTCGGCCGCGAGCGCCCTGCGCCCGCACCCGGACAACGTCTCCGACGATCTGCTCGGCGCCCTCGGCGCCGCCGGTGGCCTGTGCATGGTGCCGTTCGCCGCCGAGCAGTGCGGGACGGCCGTGGAGGACGTGGCCGACCATCTCGGGCACGTACGGGACGTGGCCGGACCGGAGAGCGTCGGCCTCTCCGGTGCGTACGACACCGGAGCCGCGCACCCCGCCGAGCTGGACAACCCCTCCCGCCACCCCCACCTCGTCGCGGAACTGCTCCGGCGCGGCTGGAGCGACACCGAGCTGTCCCTGCTGACCTGGGGGAACGTCCAACGCGCCCTGCGCAGCGCGGACTTCACCGCCCGTGCCGCCCAGGACCGGGGCGAACCCTCACGGGCCCGGCTGGCCGACCTGGACGGCGGCTGAGGGAGCGCCGGGCGCGCGGGCCGGGGAGGCCGCCCTACCCCTCCTCGATCCTGCACAGGCAGAACGGATGCCCCGCCGGGTCGGCGTACACCTGGAAGTCCTTCGTCTCGCGGTCCGTGAGGTCCAGCGGGCGGGCCCCCAGCGCGAGCACCTGCTCGTGGGCCCGGTCGATGTCCGCCCAGGTGGGCCCGCCGTCGAAGTCCAGGTGGAACTGCTGGGCGCCCTCGGGTCCGGGCCACTTCGGGGGTTCGTACGCCTCGGAGCGCTGGAAGCAGAGCCGGGGCCCGTCCGGGACGTGGAGGACGACCCAGTCGTCGTCCTGCGCGTCCGGGGTGCCGCCCGCGAGGGCCGCGTAGAAGGCGGCCAGCGCGGCCGGGTCGGGGCAGTCGAGGACGACGCTGCGGAGGCGGGCGACGGACGTCATCGGGGTCTCCTCAAGGACGGATGGCACAGGGTGTGGGGGTGTCGTCAGCAGGTGCACAGGCAGAACGGATGCCCCGCCGGGTCGGCGTACACTCGCCAGCCCCGCTCCGGCGGGCCGGTCTCCAGCAGGCGGGCGCCCAGTTCCAGCACACCCTTCTCCGCCGCGTCGAGCTGGGCGGCGGGGACATTCAGGTCGAGGTGCATCTGCTGGCCCCCCTCGGCGGCGGGCCAGCGGGGCGGGACGAACCCCGTGGCCCGCTGGAAGGCCAGCTTCCGGCCGTCCGGGAGCGCCAGTTCCACCCACTCCCCGTCGTCCTCCTCGCTCACCGTGCCGCCCAGCACCCCGGCGTAGAACGCGGCCAGCGCTCGCGGATCGGGACAGTCCAGGGCGACGACGTCCAGCGTGGCGAGGGCCATGACTTCCTCCTGGGGCGCGGGGAGCACGGAGTTACCGTAGAACGTGCTCATCAGGTAACGCGTTACCTGATGGTTCTGCCCCTGCGGTAACGGACACAACCCGATTCGCGGAGGTAACTTGCAGCCATGACTGAGCGAGCGCCCGCACCGGGAGGGCTGGTCCTGGTCGAGGCCCTGGTGAACACCCTCGACCTGGAGACCGGCGCCGACGCGCTGGACACCGGGCGTGGCCGGGCGGCGCTGGGCATCGGCGCCGCCGGGGTGGAGGACGCCCGTGAGCTGCGCGAAGCGCTGCGCGTGGTCCTGCTCGCGCACGCCGGGTACCCGCCGCACGCCGAGGTGACCCCGCTCGGCGAACTCCTCGCCGCCGCGCCGCTGCTCGTCACCGTGGACCCCGGCGACGGCTCGGCCGCCCTCACCGCCGCCGACACCGGTGCGCTGCGCTCCCGTGTCGCGGTGGCGGTGGCGGAGGCGCTGGTCGCGGGCACCTGGACCCGGCTGAAGGCGTGCGAGTCCGTCACCTGCCACTGGGCGTACTACGACCGCAGCCCGGCCGGGCGGGGCCGCTGGTGCTCGATGGGGGTGTGCGGGGCGCGCGCCAAGATGCGGCGCTACCGGGCCAAGCGGGTCTGATCCCCCGCGCTCCGGTCCCGTCCCGCCCGGTTGTCCGGTCCTGCCCGGCCCCCTCCGCCGCCGCTTGCGGCACAATGCCGGGGTGCCGGTCCGGCCGACTGAGCCTCGGCCGGACCGGCACGTCCGGCCGCCGCCTCCCGCGCGGACGGGGCCCCGGCCGGTGCCGGGGTGCTGGTGGCCCTACGCGCGCGGGCGTCCCATCGCGCGGTACGTCCAGCCCGCGCGGCGCCAGACCTCGGGGTCCAGGGCGTTGCGGCCGTCGAGGATCAGGCGGGCGGCCGTGACCTCGCCGAGGGAGGCCGGGTCCAGCTCGCGGAACTCGCGCCACTCGGTGAGGTGCAGGACGACATCGGCGCCGCGTACCGCGTCCAGCGCGGAGTCGGCGTAGCCCAGGGTCGGGAAGACCCTGCGGGCGTTGGCCATGCCCTTCGGGTCGTAGACCGTGACCTGGCCGCCCTGGAGGTGTATCTGACCGGCCACGTTGAGGGCGGGGGAGTCGCGGACGTCGTCGGAGTCGGGCTTGAAGGCGGCGCCGAGCACCGCGACCCGGCGGCCGAGGAACGAGCCGCCGCCGAGCGCCTCGCGGGCCATCTCGACCATCTGGCCCCGGCGCCGCATGTTGATGGAGTCGATCTCGCGCAGGAAGGTCAGCGCCTGGTCCGCGCCCAGCTCGCCCGCGCGGGCCATGAAGGCGCGGATGTCCTTGGGCAGGCAGCCGCCGCCGAAGCCGATCCCGGCGCGCAGGAACTTGGCGCCGATCCGGTCGTCGTGGCCGATGGCCTCCGCGAGCTTGGCCACGTCGCCGCCGCCCGCCTCGCAGACCTCGGCCATCGCGTTGATGAAGGAGATCTTGGTGGCCAGGAAGGAGTTCGCGGCCGTCTTGACCAGCTCGGCGGTCGGGAAGTCGGTCACCACGAACGGTGTGCCCTCCGCGAGCGGGGTGGCGTACACCTCGCGGAGCAGCTTCTCGGCGCGTTCACCGCGTACGCCGACGACGATCCGGTCCGGGTGCAGGGTGTCCTGGACGGCGAAGCCCTCGCGGAGGAACTCCGGGTTCCAGGCCAGCTCGGCGTCCGTCCCGGCCGGGGCGTGCTCGGCCAGGTAACCGGCGAGCCGCTCCGCGGTGCCGACCGGCACCGTGGACTTGCCGACGACCAGGGCGGGACCGCGCAGGTGCGGGGCGAGCGAGGCGAAGGCGGAGTCCACGTACGACATGTCGGCCGCGTACTCCCCGTGCCGCTGCGGGGTGTTCACGCAGACGAAGTGCACATCGCCGAAGGCGCCGACCTCGGCCCAGTCGGAGGTGAAGCGCAGCCGCCCGCTGGAGCCCTCGATGCCCTTGACGTGCCGACGCAGCAGCTCGTCGAGACCCGGTTCGTACATCGGGGTCTCACCCCGCTCCAGCAGGGCGATCTTCTCCGGGACCACGTCGAGACCGAGGACCTCGAAGCCCAGCTCGGCCAGGGCCGCGGCGTGCGTGGCGCCGAGGTAGCCGGTGCCGATCACGGTGATCTTCAGGCTCATGGACGTGCTCCAGCTCGGGTGCGTCCGGCACCGGCGTGCGGTGCGTGGACGGAGACGGACGGGGGACGGGCGGGCCGCCGGGGCGAGCATAGCCGCGGCCCTCGGCGGGAAAATTTCCCCCTGTCGCCAAGCTCACGTAGGCGTCTCGCGGAGCGGCCCCTAAAATTCGTGTTACTTAACGGTAATTAGCGTCCCCTGTGTCCTTGGAGCGTGAGAGACCTTGGCCGGATCGGCTGACTTCGACCTGTACCGCCCGTCCGAGGAGCACGGCATGCTCCGCGACGCCGTCCGCGCGCTGGCGGAGGCGAAGATCGCGCCGTACGCCGCCGCCGTGGACGAGGAGGCGCGCTTCCCGCAGGAGGCGCTGGACGCGCTGGTGGCGAACGACCTGCACGCCGTGCACGTCCCCGAGGAGTACGGCGGCGGCGGCGCCGACGCGCTCGCCACGGTCATCGTCATCGAGGAGGTGGCCCGCGCCTGTGTGTCGTCCTCGCTGATCCCGGCCGTGAACAAGCTGGGCTCGCTCCCGGTGATCCTGTCCGGCTCCGAGGAGCTGAAGAAGAAGTACCTGGGTCCGCTCGCCAAGGGCGACGCGATGTTCTCGTACTGCCTCTCCGAGCCGGAGGCGGGCTCGGACGCGGCCGGTATGAGGACCAGGGCCGTGCGCGACGGGGACTCCTGGGTGCTCAACGGCGTGAAGCGCTGGATCACCAACGCGGGCGTCTCCGAGTTCTACACGGTGATGGCCGTCACCGACCCCACCAAGCGGTCCAAGGGCATCTCGGCGTTCGTCGTGGATAAGTCCGACCCCGGTGTCTCCTTCGGCGCCCCCGAGAAGAAGCTCGGCATCAAGGGCTCCCCGACCCGCGAGGTCTACTTCGACAACGTCCGCATCCCCGCCGACCGCATGATCGGCGCCGAGGGCACCGGCTTCGCCACCGCGATGGCCACCCTGGACCACACCCGCATCACCATCGCCGCCCAGGCGCTCGGTGTCGCCCAGGGCGCCTTCGACTACGCCAAGGGCTACGTCCAGGAGCGCAAGCAGTTCGGCAAGCCCATCGCCGACTTCCAGGGCATCCAGTTCATGCTGGCCGACATGGCCATGAAGATCGAGGCCGCCCGCCAGCTCACCTACGCCGCCGCCGCCAAGTCCGAGCGCGGCGACAGCGACCTCACCTTCCAGGGCGCCGCCGCCAAGTGCTTCGCCTCCGACGTGGCGATGGAGGTCACCACCGACGCCGTCCAGCTTCTCGGCGGCTACGGCTACACCCGCGACTACCCGGTCGAGCGCATGATGCGCGACGCCAAGATCACCCAGATTTATGAGGGCACCAACCAGGTCCAGCGCATCGTCATGGCCCGCAACCTGCCGTAGCCTCCCGGCGCCCGCACCACGAGAAAGGTCCCCCGGCAGCGCGCCGGGGGACCTTCGTCCGTGGGTGCGGGGGTCTTGTCTGGCAGGGTGCGGACATGACGACGAAGACGACACCGGACGGACGACCCGTCCCGCAGCCGAGGGCCACCGAGCGGGACCAGTTGGAGGCGTGGCTCGACTTCCACCGGGAGACGCTGGCGCTGAAGTGCGCGGGGCTGACGGACGAGCAGTTGCGGACGGCCTCGGTGCCGCCGTCCCCGATGACCCTGCTGGGGCTGGTGCAGCACCTGGCGGAGATCGAGCGGAACTGGTTCCGGCGGGTGTTCTCCGGCCAGGACCTGCCCGCGCTGTTCGGGGACGGCGAGGGCTTCACGCTCAGCCCCGACCGGGGCATCGACGAGGTGATGGCCGCCTGGCGCACCGAGATCGAGCGGGGCCGCGAACTCATCGCCCTCGCCTCGCCCGACGACTGCGGCCCGCTGCCCGAACTCCCCGGCCCGGAGTCCGACGTCCTCGGTGACCAGGGCGTCTCGCTGCGCTGGATCATGATCCACATGATCGAGGAGTACGCCCGCCACAACGGCCACGCCGACCTCATCCGCGAACGCGTGGACGGCACGGCGGGCGTCTGACCCGGCACCCCGCCCCCGCCCCCGCGCACCCCGCCCCCGCGCACCCCGCCCCCGGCGGCTCTCACCCGTACGGCCCCGCCCCGCTTGCCGACCGGCCGGTCACATGCGCGGGGGCGGGCACGGGCGTAGGACGGAAGGCAGACCGGACCCGCTCCGGGTCCGGGCCCGCCGAAGGAGGAGCCATGACCCAGTCCGGTACCGCACCCGCCATGACCCGGCAGACCCAGGACGCCGTCGAGGCGTGCATGACCTGCCACGGCATCTGCGAGGAGACCATGAGCGCCTGTCTGAACATGGGCGGCCAGGCCCAGCTCCAGATCATGCGCGCCCTCATGGACTGCTCAGAGACCACCCGTCTCTGTGCCGACATGATGATGCGCCGCTCCCCGATGTCCGCCGACATCTGCGCGATGTGCGCCCGCGCCTGCGAGATGTGCGCCGAGGCGTGCATGTCCCTCCCCGACGACGCCCAGATGATCCGCTGTGCCGAGGCGTGCCGCCGCTGCGCGGACATGTGCCGGAGCATGGCGGGCGCCGCCATGTGAGTCCCCGCCCCGCGTCCGGGATGCCCGGTCCGGCCGGGACGCCCCCGAGGGTGGTGTCTCCGGCCGGGCGTGCGGCAGGCTGGCGGGCATGATCGACACCGACGCGACCACGGCCTTCGACACCGCCGAGCGGGCCATGTGGTCCGGGCGGACCCGCGCCTACGCCCACGGTTTCGCACCGCTGTGCGCGCACCCCGTCCCCGCGCTGCTCGACGCGGCCGGAGTCGGCCGGGGCACCCGCGTCCTCGACGTGGGCACCGGCACCGGCGCCGCCGCCCTCGCCGCCCTGGAGCGGGGCGCGCTGGTCCACGCCGTGGACGCCGACCCCGGCATGGCCGCCGAGGCAGGACGGCGCGGGGTCTCCGCGTGCGTCGCCGCGCTCCCCGGACTTCCCTTCGCGGACGGGGTGTTCGACGCCGTGGTGGGGAACTTCGTCCTCAACCACGTGGGGCGGCCGCGCGCCGCCCTCACCGAACTGCGCCGGGTGCTCCGGCCGGGCGGGCGGCTGGCCGTCACCCTGTGGGTCGCCCGGCGCGGTGCGGGCCAGGACCTGCTGGGCCGGGCGCTCGCCGAGGGCGGGGCCGTACCGCCCGCGTATCTGCCCCGCCTCCACCCCGACGAGGACTTCCCCCGTACCCCCGAGGGCGTGGCGGGCCTGCTCGCGGGGGACGGGTTCCACGGCGTCGAGGCCCATGAGCCCTCCTGGGACCACCTCACCACCGCCGGGGAGTGGTGGGGCGCCGCGGCGGGCGGGGTCGCCACCGTCGGGCTGGTCCTGACCGCCCAGGACCCGGAGACCGTCGTACGGGTCCGGCGGGCCTACGACCGGCTCTGCGCGCCCTTCGTCACCGGGCCGTCGCGGTCCACCGGGGACGCGCGGCGACTGGCCCTTCCCCATGTGGCCGTACTGGCGTCCGGGACGTGGGCGGCTCCCGCCGCGTAGCGGGGGAGTGGTGGGCCCGAGGCGGCCGGGACGCCGAGGGCCTCGGCCCGGCCGTACGCCGCGGAGGCGCCCGGACATGACGAGGGGGAGGAACCGGAGTCCCTCCCCCTCGTACGAGCTCGTGCGAGCGCGCGCCGACCGCGACGTCAGTTGCCCGTGACCGTCACCTTCTGGTCGTTGTTCAGCTCGTCCACGAGCGTCTTCACCTTCGCCTTGTCCCAGACGAGGTTGCCGCCGACCGAGCCGGAGATCGGCATGTTCAGGGAGGTGCCGTCACCGCCGCTGACGCCCTTCATGGCCCAGAACATCGAGGCCAGGTCCCACAGGGACATGTCCTTGTCCACGGTGAGCGAGTCCAGCCCGGCGCCCATCGTCGGGTAGAACGTGAAGGGGTTCATGACCGTGGACGGGGTCGCCACCTGGTGCGCGAGGGCGGACAGGAACTTCTGCTGGTTCTTGGTGCGCTGGAGGTCGGACGCGGCGAAGGCGTGCCGGGTGCGGACGAAGGCGAGGGCCTGCTCACCGTTCAGGGTCTGCTTGCCCGCCTTGAAGTCGGCGCCGGAGTACTTGTCCTTGAACCCCTTGTCGATGTCGATCTCGACCCCGCCGACCGCGTCCACGATCTTGGCGAAACCGGCGAAGCCGATCTCCACGTAGTGGTCGATGTGCAGACCGGTGTTGTACTCGACGGTCCGCACCAGCAGGGTCGGCCCGTCTATCGCGTACGCCGCGTTCAGCTTGTTCTGGCCCAGCGGGCCCCGGATCTTGCCCGACTCCGACCCCTTGAACTGCGGGATCGTCACGTTGGAGTCGCGCGGCAGCGAGATCAGGGTGTCCCCGTTCCCGCCCACGTGCAGGATCATCATCGAGTCGGTGCGCTGGCCCTCGGCGGAACCGGTGTGCAGCTTCTTCTTCTCCTCGGCCGACATGCCCGCGCGGCTGTCGGAGCCGACGATCAGGTAGTTCGTGCCGTCGCCGGCGGCCGGGCGGTCGATGACCTTGGAGAGGTCCACGTCCCGGTGCAGCTTGGAGTCGGCCCAGAAGTACGTGCTCACCGACGTGACCAGCAGCACCGCCGCCAGTGTCAGCACGCCCCACTTGATCCGCCGCCCCCAGTTCGGCGCCGGACGCGGGGGCCGGGTGCCGGTGCCGTACGGGCCACCGGGACCGCCGGGGCGGTTGCCGTAGACCTGGCCCGAGCTGTACCCGCTGTCGTAGCCGCCGCCCCGGCCGTCGTGTCCCTGCCCGTCCACGTACGCGGGCTGCTGCGGGACACCGTTGCCGTACGGCGGCGCCGAGGGCTCGCCGTGGCCACGCTGTCCGGGCGGTGCCTGCGGGCGCCGCACCTGGCGCATCACACGGGCACCCTCCGGCTGCGCACCGGCGCTGCCGTGTCCGTAGCGGGGTCCGCGGTTGTCGTCGGACGGTCCCTGGGGCCAGTCATTCATGCGGCCAGTGTGCAGGGTCGCGGTATGGGCCCCACAAGGCCTGTCGGAAAATCAGAGCGGCGCTGTTGCCAAGCTGACACAAAATACGCGGCGTACGCCTCGGCATAAGGTGGGGGTCATGACAGACCAGGCCACGGACGCGGAACCGGAAATTCCGGGCAAGCCCACGTCCGCCTCGCGCACCACGCTCAGCCACATCATGACCCACAGTGACACCAACCTGCTGGGCACCGTGCACGGCGGTGTGATCATGAAACTGGTGGACGACGCGGCGGGCGCGGTGGCCGGACGGCACTCCGGAGGTCCCGCCGTCACCGCGTCGATGGACGAGATGGCGTTCCTGGAGCCGGTCCGGGTCGGTGACCTCGTCCATGTGAAGGCCCAGGTCAACTGGACCGGCAGGTCCTCGATGGAGATCGGCGTCCGGGTCATGGCCGAGCGCTGGAACGAGTCCGCCCCGGCGACCCAGGTCGGCTCCGCCTACCTCGTCTTCGCCGCCGTGGACGCCGACGGCAAGCCCCGCGCGGTCCCCCCGGTGCTCCCTGAGACCGACCGCGACCGCCGCCGCTACCAGGAGGCCCAGATCCGCCGCACCCACCGGCTCGCCCGCCGCCGCGCCATCCGCGAACTCCGCGAGCAGCGCGCGGCGGAGGGGTTCCTGGACTGACGGCGCCCCCTGGCTCGGCGCCCCTGGCTCGGCGCCCCTGGCTCGGCGCCCCCGGCTCGGCGGCCCTGGCCGGGCGGCCTCCCGATCCGGCCGCCCGCGTGCTCTCCCGCACATCCGTCCCGCCCGCGTGAGAAGGCGAGAAGCGAGAAGCGGGGCCGGAGGTCCCGAGCCTCCTGCCCCGCTGCCCCGCATTCCTGCACCCCGCCCCGTACCGCCGCTCAAGCCGCGAGGGCGGTTACGCCTGGGCCCCGCACACCACCTCGTTGCCGCGCTGGACGCTCTGCTCCGGCCTGCCGGGGTCGTCGGCGCGGACCTGGTGCACGGTCCGGAAGTCGGCGCCGACCGTGACCTTGAGCAGCGGGCCCTGACCGGGGGCCGCGCGGAGTTCGCTGCCGGGCAGGGCGGCGGCCAGTGAACGGGCCGAGCGGTCCCAGCGGGGGTCGTAGGTGATGACGGTCCGCTTGACGGCGTGACCGGCGGCGGTGGTCGGCTGCCGGGTGGTGGCGAAGCCGGTCGCGGCGAGCGCCGCGTCCGCCTTGCGGGCCAGCCCCGCCGTCGCGGTGCCGTTCTCCACCTGGACCCGGATCGCGTGCGGGTCCACCTCGACGGTCGCCGGGGCGGGGCCCTTGCGGGGCGGTGCCACCGCGAGCGGCCGGTCGTCGCGCAGCGCCTGGAAGACCCGCCCGGCGGCGGCCGGGTCCCACTTCAGGGTCGAGCCGACGCCCTTGACGGGGAAGTCCATCTGCCCGATCGGCACGGTGGTGAACTCGGAGGAGGACGGCGAGAAGTTCCGCATCGCCCGCCCGAGGTCCAGCAGTTCGTCGGTGCCGAACCCGGCGTCCGCCCGCACCGACCCGAGCACCGCCCGCGTCACGTCCCGGAACTTCATCGGGTTCAGCAGCACCCCCGAGGAGGTGGCCCGCTCGATCAGCGCCGCCAGGAACCGCTGCTGCCGCTTCATCCGGCCCAGGTCGGAGGCCCCGTCCACATGCCGGGCGCGTACGTACTGGAGCGCCTGTCCGCCGTTCAGCGCGTGCGGGCCGGGGGAGAGGTCGAGCCCGGTGTACGAGTCCTTCAGCGGGACCGCCGTACAGATCCGCACCCCGCCGAGCACGTCCACGGTCCGCATGAAGCTGGTGAAATCGACCTCCATGTAGTGGTCGATCTTCACGTGGGTCATGTTCTCGACGGTGCCGATGGTGAGCTGCGGACCGCCCTCGGCGTAGGCCGCGTTCAGCTTGATGGGATGCGCGCCGTGCTGCTTGCCGGTGGTGCGGTCCAGGTGCGCGGGGACCTCCGCGTAGGAGTCGCGCGGCAGGCTCACCACGCTCGCCCGCCCCCGGTCCTCCGAGATGTGCACGATCATCATCGTGTCCGTGCAGTGGCAGGGCGCACCGCCGAGGCGGAACGCGCGCCGCTCCGCCTCGCTGATCTTGTCGCGGCCGTCGGTGCCGACCAGCAGCACGTTCATGCCGTGCCCGGCGCGCGGCCGGTTCTTCATGTCCTTGAACGCGTCGATCCGGGAGATCCCCGCGTCCAGGCTGGTCACCACCGCGTGGCCGATCCCGGCCGAGGCGAGCACCACCACCGACAGTGTGGTCAGGGCCCGCATGGCCCAGCGGGGCCGCTTGGGACGCCGCACCCGTGCGGTCCGCGCGGGGGCCGGTGGTACACGGCCGGGCGGCTGCGGTCTGCGCTGCGGCCGGGCGGGGGACCTCGGCGGGCTGGGCAAGGGACACCTCCGGGCTACGGCCCCGCGACGGATCTCCGCGACGTCGGCGAGGGGCCTTGCGGCCATACGTGGGATTTGTGAGAACCGTAGGCCGATACGATCTCCAGCCCGCGTCGTCGTCCCGGCGGCGCGCTCCCGTGTCCCCCGTTCGCGGTAACGTGAGGTCCTTATGAACACCAAGCCCGACGTGCGCCTCCCCGCCGTGTCCGTGATCATGCCCGTGCTGAACGAGGAACGGCATCTGCGCGGAGCGGTCCGCGCGATCCTCGCGCAGGAGTACGGCGGTGACATGGAGGTCGTGATCGCCCTCGGTCCGTCCGCGGACCGCACGGACGAGATCGCCGCCGAGCTGGTCGCCGAGGACCCGCGGGTGCACACCGTGCCCAACCCGACGGGCCGGACCCCGGCCGCGCTGAACGCGGCGATCAAGGCGTCCCGGCACCCGGTCGTGGTCCGCGTGGACGGCCACGGCATCCTCTCGCCGGACTACATCGCCACCGCCGTACGCCTGCTGGACGAGACCGGCGCGCAGAACGTCGGCGGCATCATGCACGCCGAGGGCGAGAACGACTGGGAGCACGCGGTCGCCGCCGCCATGACGTCGAGGATCGGCGTGGGCAACGCGGCCTTCCACACCGGCGGCCAGGCCGGTCCCGCCGAGACCGTGTACCTCGGGGTGTTCCGCCGCGAGGCGCTGGAGCGGCAGGGCGGCTACAACGAGGAGTTCGTCCGCGCCCAGGACTGGGAGCTGAACTTCCGCATCCGCGAGGCGGGCGGCCTGATCTGGTTCTCGCCGGAGCTGCGGGTGTCGTACCGCCCCCGGCCGAGCGTGCGCGCGCTGGCCAAGCAGTACAAGGACTACGGCCGCTGGCGGCACGTCGTCGCCCGGTACCACGAGGGCTCGATCAACCTGCGCTATCTCGCCCCGCCGACCGCCGTGTGCGCCATCGCGGCGGGCCTGGTCGTGGGCGCGGCCCTGACCCCCTGGGCGCTGCTGGTCCCCGGCGGCTACCTCGCGGCGATCGTCGCGGGCTCGGTCCCGGCGGGCAGGGGGCTGCCGCTGACGGCGCGGCTGCGCATCCCGGTCGCGCTGGGCACCATGCACATGTCCTGGGGCTGGGGCTTCCTGACCAGCCCGAAGTCCCTGGCGCGCAAGGTCATCGCCTCGCGCCGCCCGGCGGTGCCCGCCGCGGGCTGAGCGGCCGTACGCCCGACGGCCGGGCGGTGACGCTCAACCGCCCGGCGCTCACCGCCCGCCCGTTTCCCGCACCGCGCCCGCTACCACTGGTACGGCCTGTACACGTCCATGCACGTGTCGGCCTCGGAGCCGTTCAGCGCGTCGGCGTTGTCCGGCAGGTCGCCCGCCGTGGGCTTCTTCCGCGCGGGGTAGGCCGTCCCCGTGCGCCAGTCGGAGCCAATCACGACGGTGACCCCGGTGGCGTCGGTGGACTGCTTCACGGAGTCCGGCGGGATGCCGAGCGCCCGCGCGACGGCCTGCGCGTCGCCCTTGAGGTCGGCGCTCGGGTAGGTCACGGCCGTCCGCTCCTCGGAGGCCGGGCCGGAGGGGTCGGCGGTCGCCCTGCTGAAACCTTTGCCCACCAGCTCCCGGCCGATGGCGGACGCCCGCCCGGAGACCGGGGGTTCGGTGGCGGTGCGGGTGGCGTTGCGCACCAGGACACCGAGCCGGTCGGGGCGCTGCGAGGGCTGCTCGGCCTTCGGACCGCCGTCGCCGCTCTTCCCGCCGCCCTCGCCGCCCTTGGCGTCCGACGCGGTGCCGTTCTTGTCGAAGGGCACGTCGTCGCGGATCATCTGCCACATCTTGGCCGCGTTGCCGCCGTCCGGTACGACGTGCGCGTCCGGGTCCCGGGGGTCCGGCACCCACGGCATCGTCGTCATGGTGATGCGGTCGGTCGGCACCGACTTGAGCTGCGTGGCCAGGTCGTACAGCTTCTTGACGCTGCCGATCTCCTCGGAGACCTGGAGGGAGCGGGTGCCCGCCTCGGCCAGGTCCATCAGCCGGCCGCCGTCGGTGAAGACGTTCTCGCCCTTGAGGGTGCGGATCATCGAGTTCAGGTACATGTGCTGGGCGCGGGCGCGCAGCGGGTCGCTGCCCCAGGCGTGCCGGGTGCGCAGCCACTGGAGCGCCTGCTTGCCCTTGACGTTGTGCGAACCCTTGGTCAGCTTCAGCCCCGAGCCGCCCGGCACATTGGGCAGCGGGCGGTCCCACACGTTCTGGTTGACGCACACGTCCACCCCGCCGACGGCGTCGGCCATGCGCACCACGCCCGCGAAGTCGATCGTCATCCAGTGATCGATGTAGATCCCGGTGAGGTTCTCCCAGGTGGCCAGCGTGCAGCCCGCACCGCCGCGCGCGAGGGAGACGTTGATGATGTCGTTGGTCGCGCCGTACGTCTTCCCGGTCGCGGGGTCGGTGCACTTGGGGATGTCCACGCGGGTGTCGCGGGGGATGCTCACCACGGACGCGCTCCTGCGGTCGGCGGAGAGGTGGATCAGCATCTGGACGTCCGCGAGCGGCGGGTTGCCCACGTTGTCCCGGCTGCCGCCGAGCTTCACGTTCTCCGCGGAGTTACGGCTGTCGGAGCCGAGCAGCAGGATGTTCACCGGGGTCTGCCCGGCCCGGTTCGGCGCGGTCCGCAGCGCCTTGGAGTCGTCGGCGCTGCTGCGTCGCCCCTTCTGGATGTTGTCGTCGAGGTGCTTGAGGTAGACGTATCCGGCCCCGGCCGTGCCGAGTATGACCACCGCGAGCACCGTCGCCGACCAGCGCAGGGCGCGCCGTCCGCGCGGGCGGGCACCGGCCGCCGTGGTGTCCGGGGGGCCGTCGCCGCCGCGTCCGTCGCCGCCGCGTCCGCCGCCCGCCGCCGTTCTCGCGCGTCGTTCCGCCCCGGCCGCGCGGGACTCCCCGCGTACTTCGCTCTGCGCCAACTCCCAGCCCTCCCCGCCCTGTGCGCCGTCTCGCGGGACGGTCCCGCGGGTCCGTCCCGCCTTCGGTTAGACGCACGAAGAGCGGGATAAGTTACCTCCCAGAGGCACACCTTTTATGTGCTAATCCGGTCACTCCCGGTCACCGGGTGACCCGCCCGCGCCCCCGCAAACCCGGATACGGCCCCCAACTCCACACATCTGACGCGGTGTTGAGGGCCGTACGCCGTTACGGAGCGGTCAGCTGGCGCACTTGACCTGATCGGCCGTGGACTGGCTGTCCACCTTGGGCGCCTTGCTGGGCGCGGTCAGGGAGACGCCCGCGCCCTTGAAGTCCTTGCCCAGGGTGAGTGTCATCGCGGGCAGCCCCTGGGAGTTGGTGACCGAGGCACCCGGCTTCAGCGCGCTGCCCGGCAGCCCCATCAGCGCGGCCAGCTCACGGGCCTGGGGCGCCTGGTCGGGGGCGTACTCCACGGTGGTCTTCTCCAGCGGCGCCGGGGCGTTGCCCGCGTTCTCCGACTTCAGCACGCCCGCGCTGTTCTGCAGCCAGTTCAGCTCGGCCTGCGCGCTGCCCGCCGGGGCACCGCCGTTGAGGATGCGCACCCGTACGTCGGCCGGCCCCGACCTGCTGCCCTTGAGGCGGGCCGCCGCCGCGTCCTTGGCGGCCCGCTGCTCGCGCTTCACCTCGGTGAAGGAGACATCGCCCTTGATGGCGTCGAAGACGGCCGGAGCGGCGTTCGGGTTGACGATCACCGTCTTGTGGACGACACCGTCCGCCGGGTTGTCCAGCACCGGCACGGTGACGAAGCTGATGTTCTTCGGCGGGACCCGCTTCAGCTCCAGCGCGATGTCCTTGAGGGTGCCCGCGCTCTTGATGCCCTGGTCCACGGTGAGTGCCTTGGTGGCCGCCTCCGCCAGGTCCAGCACCTTGGCCGGGTTGGTCAGGGTGTCGCCGGAGGACATCTGGCGCATCAGCGAGCCCATGAACTGCTGCTGCACCTTGATGCGGTCCAGGTCGCCCTGGTTGCCCCAGCTGTGCCGGGTGCGGACGAACGCCAGCGCCTGCTCGCCCTCGATGGTGGACTTGCCCGCGGGCAGGTTCAGGTGCGAGTCCTTGTCGTTGACCGCGTGCGCCACGCACACATCGACGCCGCCGACGGCCGTGGTCAGCGTCTTCACCGCGTTGAAGTCCACCATCATGAAGTGGTCCGGCGCGATCCCGGTGATCGCCTGGACGGTGCGCATGGTGCAGCCCGCGTCCCGGCCCTCCTGCCCCAGGCTGGTGTTGAACCGGGTGTTCTCGGTGCCCGGAACCACCTTCGTGGTGCCGTCCGGCTGCTTGGTCGGGCAGTCCGGCACATCCACGATCAGGTCGCGCGGGATGCTCAGCGCCGTCGCGTTGGACCGGTCCTTGGCGACGTGCAGCAGGATGTTGGTGTCCGCGTGGCCGACGCTGCCCTGGTCGCCGTAGCCCGCGTTGCCCTTGCCGGTGCGCTTGTCGGTGCCGATGATCAGGATGTTGAACGCCTCGTCCTTGGCGAATCCGTTCTTCGCCGCGCTGCCGACGTCGGTCGAGGAGAGGTTTCCTTCGAGGTGCTTGAGGTAGAGGTAGCCCGCGCCGCCCGCGGCGACCAGGAGCAGCGCGGTGCCGCCCGCCGTCCAGGCCAGCACCTTCTTGGCCTTCGACTTCTTCTTCACCGGCCGACGGCCGCGCCGGGCCGCCGGTTCCGGCTCGGGGCTCCGGCGCCTGCGCGGTCCGGGGATCTCCGTACCGCCGTCCCCCGCGTCACCGCCGGGCGCGGGCCGCGCGCCGCGCGGGCCGCGCGCACCGGCCGGAGCCTCGGTGCGGACCCGGGTCGTGCCGGAGTTCCGGGCGCGGGCCGCACGCGGTCCGGGGACCGGTGACTGCGGGGCGGAACTGCCCAGTCGCAGTTCGTATTCGCCGGTGTCCGGATTGAGTACCCACTGGTCGGCGGGGTCGATGTCGCCCGCCCGCCCACGGCCTTGCGCGTCCACGGTCGTCCCAATCCTCTGTCGGGGCCACGCGGCGCCCTCCCCCATCAGGCGCTCGGGTCTCGGTGAACCGGTGCCCGGTCCGAGGCGTACCTCGTCGCCGGGTGCACCGGATCGCACACACTATCCGCCCAGTTCAGCGTCAAGCGACGCCGGTGACAAATTCCGGTGTCCTACACCTGGGCAATCCCCCTCATTCTCCTGGCCGGTGGTGCGTCACGGGACCGTACGGCCTCACGCGCACGGATGTTCAGACGCGGTGTTGCCGGAGAAGGTCGGCGCGGGGGAGGCCGGGCCCGACGGGTCGGAACGAGGCGCCTGAGGGGCGGAGCCGTCGTCGGCGACCGCCACCGGCCGGTCCGCGCGCAAGAGCGCGAACAGCCGCCCGGCGGCGGGCTGTACGAGCTGGTCGCGGTTGGCGTCGTACGCGTACGGCTCGCGCGGCACGGTCAGGAAGCGGACGCTGCCGGTGGGGATGTCCCGCAGCCCGCGCACCAGTTGGTACAGCCCGCGCAGGCTGGCCAGTTCCGGATCGGTGGTGAGGGAGGAGGTCGCCGCGTCCAGCACCGGGTACAGCTTCACCGGGTTGAGCAGCACGTCGTCGTCCCACACCTTGTCCACCAGGGCGCCCAGGAAGCGCTGTTGGCGGGCCATCCGCTCGGTGTCGCTGCCGTTGCCGAGGGACTTGCGGGCGCGGACGTACCCGAGCGCCTGCTCGCCGTTCAGCGTCACCCGGCCCGCCGGCAGCCGGAGTTTCGCGGCCTTGTCGTCGATCGGTTCCTTCAGGCAGACCTCGACGCCGTCCACCGCGTCCACCATCTCCTTGAACCCGCTGAAGTCCAGCACCATGTGGTGGTCCACGCGGATGCCGGTCAGCTGCTCGACCGTGCGGATGGTGCAGCCCGAACCGCCCAGCTGGAACGCCTGGTTGAACATGGTCAGCCGGGGCGTGACACGTCCGCCGCCGGGGGTGCGGCAGTCCGGGACGCGCACCATCAGGTCGCGGGGGAGCGAGACGGCGGTGGCGCTGCGCCGGTCGGCGGCCAGGTGCAGCAGGATCGTGGTGTCCGAGCGCCCGGTGCCCCGGTCCTGCCCGTAGGCGCCGTTCCCGGCGCCGGACCGGGTGTCCGAACCGATCAGCAGGATGTTCTGCGCGCCCTTCGCCAGTGCGGTCGGCCGCTCCCGCTCGTAGCGCGCGAGTTCGTCCGCCGCCGCCTCGTCCGGGGTGATGTTGGCGCTGAGCTTGGCGTACACGAACCATCCGGCACCGGCCCCGGCGAGCACCAGCACCGCCGCGCCGAGCGCCCCGCCCCGCAGCAGGCGCCGCCGACGGCGCCGCTCCAGCCCCCGCCCGGTGGCCGAGGCCCCGGCGCCGGTGCCGCCCCCGTCCCGTCCACTCACGGCACCGTGCCCCCTCCCGGCGTACCGACGTCGTCCCTGTCCCTACGACGATGCGGGCGGGCCGGGGGCGGGGCGCCTTCAGCTGCTCCATGTGGGTGACGGTCGTACGGGCCCCGTGGGACGCGGGAACGCCGGGCGCATCCTCGGCTACCGGTGGACCGCGCCCACCCGCTCGCTCTCGACGCGCCGGGCCAGCCCCTCCGCGTCCAGCCGGTCGAGGTTGCGGCACAGCACGACCGAGCCCCCGGCGGCCAGCGGGGCGAACAGGCCCGCGCTCAGCCCCGCCCAGGTGTCGTACGGCAACCCGGACAGCAGGCGGGTGCCCGGTCCGGTCAGCCCCAGCGCGGGGGCGTCCGCGAGCGCCCGGTCCACCACCTCGGCGCCGCTGTACTCGGCACCCGCGACGATCAGTGCCGGGTCCTCGGCGTCCACCGGGGCGAACGGCGCGAACCGGTCGCCCTGGCCGGGCACCTCGGCCGCGTAGTCCGCGAAGCCCTCCGGGGTCCGGGGGAAGCGTCCGCCGAGCGGGCGCAGCGCGAGCGCCAGCCGCTCGCCCCGGCAGGCCCGCGCCACGTCCAGCGTGTCCGGGCCGCTCACCACGACGTCGGCGGCGGCCGGGTCCCCGCCCACGTCCGCCACGGCGCCGACCGAGGAGCACGCCAGCAGCCACACGGCGGTCTGCCAGTGCGCGGGCAGCAGCAGCGCGACCCGGTCGCCGGGGCCCGCGGACAGGTCGCCCTGGAGCAGGTTGGCGGTCTTGGCCACCCAATTGGCGAAGGTGGCCACGGAGAGTTCGACGCGTTCGCCCGTGGCGTCGTCGTAGAAGGTCACCAGGGGGCGCCCGGCGTCCGCGGCGAGCGCGGAACGCAGCAGGTCGGCGGGGGTGCGGTCGTTGGCGGTCACCCGCGCAAGGGTACGCCCGGCCGGGCCCGCCGACCGGGTGCCGCCACCACCGGTTCGGCGGAACGGAAACCGACGACCCGTCAGTTCCGTGATGGACATATTTGTCTGACTATGTTCAAGATCATGCCTATGCGTGGACTCTTCTCTTCCTCCGTCGGTGCCACCTCGATCGGCGTCACGTGCGCGGTCGCCCTCGCGCTCCCGCTGGCCCTGCCCGCGACCGCCGCGCCCGCGCACGCGGAGCGGACGGCCGCCACGGGCCGGACCGCCGAGGCCGCCGTCCCCGGCCGCACCGAGTCGCTGCCCCTCGCCCCCCGCACGCGCGAGCGCGTCCTCGGCCAGGCCCCCGAACAGGGCCTCTACCGTGCCTCGGTGGACTCCTTCTCGATGCTCGGCGTGATCTGGGACGACCCGGACACCCCGCTGCGCGGCCGGGTCCAGGTGCGCACCCGCGACACCGCCACCGGCACCTGGTCCGGCTGGCAGGACGTGGACACGCACAACGAGGACCACGGCGCCGACCCCGGCACGGCCGAGCGCGCCGCGGGCCATGTCCGGGGCGCCACGGCCCCGTTGTGGGTGGGCGACTCGGACGGGGTGGACGTACGGGTACGGGCGGAGGCGACCGGTCCGGACGGACCCGCCGGTCCGGAGGACGCCGGCGGCCCCCGGACCCGTACCGCCGCGTTCCCGCTCCCCGCCGGGCTCCGCCTGGAGCTGGTGGACCCCGGCGCGGCGGAACCCGCCGGGGGGACGCGCGCCGTGACGGCCCCGGAGACGGACGCGGCGGTCACCGCCGAGGCCGCCAACAGCGACGTCGCGCCCGCCGGGGCGCTGGAGATCCCCGCGCTGGACCGGGCGGCCACCGAGAAGGAACTCGCGGCCCTCGCGGGCGACGGCCCCCGCGTCAAGCCGCACATCGGACCGCGCCCGAAGATCGTCACCCGGCACGGCTGGGGCGCCGACGAGAAGCTGCGCGAACGCGGCTTCGTCTACACCAAGAAGGTCAAGGCGGCCTTCGTCCACCACACGGCCACCGGCAACAAGTACACCTGCTCCCAGGCCCCCTCCGTCATCCGCGGCATCTACCGCTACCACGTCAAGAGCATGGGCTGGCGGGACATCGGCTACAACTTCCTCGTGGACAAGTGCGGAACGGTCTACGAGGGCCGGGCCGGGGGCGTCACCAAGGCCGTCCTCGGGGCGCACACGATGGGCTTCAACACCAACAGCATGGGCATCGCCGTGATCGGCAGCTTCGGCTCCGCCAAGCCGCCCGCCGCCGCCGTCACCGGCGTGGGGAAGATCGTCGCCTGGAAGCTCGGTCTCTTCGCCGCCAATCCGAGCGGAAAGACATACCTGACCTCGGGCGGTGGCAACCTCTACCCCAAGGGGAAGAACGTACGACTGAACGTGATCTCCGGTCACCGGGACGGGTACTCCACCGACTGCCCGGGCAAGCGGCTCTACGCGAAGCTCGGTTCGGTCCGTTCCAAAGCGGCGAAGCTCCAGGGGCGCTGAGGCGCTCCCGGCCGCGCGCCGCGCGGCCGGGGCGGCGCGTTCATCGCCGTCGGGGGACGGGCGGGGGAGGTCCGGGGGGACCGGCGGGGGGCGGTTCGGGGGAACCGTACGCCGAGTCTCGCGGGACACCGCGCGGCCATCGGGGGCACCGTCGCACGGTCTGCATACACTGGCCGGCCGAAACGATCAGTTCGGCCGGTCCCGGCAGGAAGCAGAGACGACAGGTGACAGAAGCGATTCTCCTGGTCGGCGGCAAAGGCACCCGGCTGCGCCCGCTCACGGTCCACACGCCCAAGCCGATGGTCCCGGCGGCCGGGGTCCCGTTCCTCACCCACCAGCTCGCCCGCGCGCGGGCGGCCGGTGTGGACCACATCGTCCTCGCCACGAGCTATCTCGCCGAGGTCTTCGAACCCCACTTCGGGGACGGCGCCCAGCTCGGGCTGCACATCGAGTACGTCACCGAGGACGAGCCCCTCGGCACCGGCGGCGCCCTGCGCAACGTCGCCTCCCGGCTGCGTTCCGGACCCGACGAACCCGTCCTCGTCTTCAACGGCGACATCCTCACCGGACTCGACATCCGCCGCCTCGTGGACACCCACGGCACCACCGGCGCGGACGTCTCCCTGCACCTCACCCGCGTCACCGATCCGCGCGCCTACGGGCTCGTCCCCACCGACGACACCGGGCGCGTCCTCGCCTTCCTGGAGAAGCCGCAGACGCCCGAGGAGATCGTCACCGACCAGATCAACGCGGGGGCGTACGTCTTCCGGCGCTCGGTCATCGACACCATCCCCGCCGGGCGGCCCGTCTCCGTCGAGCGGGAGACCTTCCCCGGACTGCTCGCCGCCGGGGCGCATCTCCAGGGCATGGTGGACTCCACCTACTGGCTCGACCTCGGCACCCCGGCCGCGTTCGTGCGCGGCTCGGCCGACCTCGTCATGGGCCGCGCCCCGTCCCCGGCCGTGCCCGGCCGCTGCGGTGACCGGCTCATCCTCCCCACGGCACGGGTCGCCCCGGACGCCAAGCTGACCGGCGGCACCGTGGTGGGCGAGGGCGCCTTCGTCGCCGGGGGCGCCCGCGTCTCCGGCTCCACCATCCTCCCCGGCGCCGTCATCGAACCCGGCGCCGTCATCACCGACTCCCTCATCGGCACCCGCGCCCGCGTCGGCGAACGCTCCGTCCTCACCGGCACGGTCATCGGTGACGGCGCCTTCGTCGGCCCGGACAACGAACTCCGCTCCGGCGCCCGCGTCTGGTGCGACGCCCGCATCCCGGGCGGCGCGCTGCGCTTCTCCTCGGACCAGTAGGGCCCGCCCGGGGGTGCGGCCCGCCCGGGGGCGGCCCTGGGAGGTGCCCCCTTCGCGGGCGGCACCTCCCAGCGAGCGGCCCCCGCACAACTGCCCCGACTACAGCCCCCCGATGTCCACCTTCCGCATCTTCGGCGCCCGCCGCCCCGGCACCACCCCGCTCAGCAGGATCAGCCGGACGGCACGCTGCCGCTGCCCCGCGTAGGGGGCGAGGAGCCGCAGCATCTCCGCATCGTCGGCGGACCGGTCACCGGCGAGGGCGAAGCCGATGATGCCGGGGAGGTGGAGGTCGCCCACGGTGACCGCGTCCACCGCCCCGTGACTGCGCTGGACGACCTCCGCGGAGGTCCAGGGCCCCACACCGGGGACGACCTCCAGCCGTGCCCGCGCGTCGGAGACCGGCAGGGACACCCCCTCTTCGAGCCGGGAGGCGACCCGCACCGCGCGCAGAATCGTGGACGCCCGCTTGTCGTCCACACCGGCCCGGTGCCACTCCCAGGAGGGAATCAGGGCCCACTCACGGGGCGAGGGCATGACGAAGAGGGGACGCGCACTCGCCCCGGCGGGACCGGGCGCCCGCTCACCGAAACCCCGGACGAGCAGCCGCCAGGCGCGGTACGCCTCCTCGGCGGTGACCTTCTGCTCCAGCACCGACGGGATCAGGGACTCCAGCACGAGACCGGTCCGCGTCAGCCGCAGCCCCGGCCGCCGGTGCCGCGCGAGCGCCACCACCCGGTGGCGCGGCTCGAACGCCTCGGGCTCGTCGGCGGCGCCGAGCAGCTCGGGCAGCGTGTCCAGCAGCCACCCCGCGCCCGGCCCCCACGCCTCCCCGACGACCTCCCCGGCACCGGCGTGCACCCGGAGCGTCCCCGGCCCGGCGGGCGTACGGGCGGTACGCCACACCGACCCGTCCGGGGTCGTACGGAACGTCGGATCACCGGGCCCGCGCCGCAGCGGTCCGAGCACCAGCCCCAGATCGAGCGCGCCGGGCGGCACCCAGCGCCGTACCCGCGCGGACGGTCCCTGCCGGGGCACCTCGGACGGCACGACAGCCTCCCCGCCGCGCACCGTCGTACGCGTCGGCCGGGGGGACCGGGGAGCGAAACGTCCTGCCACGGCTGATGTCCTTACGAGCGGGGGGAGACGCCTCCTCCGAGTGTCCTACGGAATCCCCGCCTCCCCCGCCCCCGCCGGGGTGACTCACCGCACCTCGACGAACGCCTCCGCGTCCCGCTCCGGCCGCGCCCGGGGCTCCTCGCCCGGATGCCCGACGGCGACGGCCCCCATCGGGTCCCAGTCGGCGGGGAGTTCCAGCACCTCGCGGACCACGTCACGGCAGAACATGGTGGACGACACCCAGGCCGACCCCAGCCGTTCCCCGGCGAGCGCGACCAGCAGGTTCTGCACACCCGCGCCGGTGGCGACGACGAACATCTCCCGCTCGGCCGCGTCCCGGCGCGGATCGCCGTAGGTGTGGGAGCCGTCCATGACCAGGCACGGCACCACCAGATACGGCGCGTTCCGCAGCACGTCGCCGCGCCGGACCCGCTTGGCGATCGACTCCTCGCCCTTGCCGTCCCGCCGTAGATCGGCGACCCACGCGTCCCGCATGGCGTCCAGCAGCCGGGTCCGGGAGGCGGCGGACTCCAGCAGCACGAACCGCCAGGGAGTGGTGTGGTGCGGCGCGGGCGCGGTGACGGCGGCGGCCACGGCACGGCGCACGGCCGCCGGGTCCACCGGCTCGTCGGTGAAGGTCCGGACGGTACGCCGCTGCCGTACGGCCTCGCGGACCGCCTCGGAGGTGCCGAGCCGGAACATGTCGTCCCGCGAGGGACGCACCAGTGCCCGCGCGCCCTCGCCGTCCTCGGCGCCGGTGGTGTGCGCGAGGCCGCGCACCACGGCGACCGGCCGTCCGGCGGCCTTGCCCTTGACGAGGTCACCGGCGGCGGCGAGTTCGTCGGCGGTGGCGACCACGGTCGCGCTCAGCGGGTTGCCGTGCGCGTCGGTGCCGCCGCGCAGGTCGTCCAGGACCCGCACCCCGGCCGCGCCGATGGCGACGTCGGTGAGCCCGGCGCGCCAGGGCCGCCCGAAGGTGTCGGTGACCAGCACGCCCACCTCGACCCCGAGCGCGTCGCGCAGCCCCGCGCGGATGGCGCGCGCGGAGGCGTCCGGGTCCTCGGGGAGCAGCAGTACGGTCCCGGCGGGCGTGTTGGAGGCGTCCACCCCGGCGGCGGCCATGACCAGGCCCTGCCGGTTCTCCACGATCCGCAGCGGACCCCGCCGGGCGACCACCCGCACCGTCTCGGCGTCGATCGCGGCCTCCCGGTCGTCCGCGTGGACGATCCGGCCCTCGGCCTTGGAGACGATCTTGGAGGTGACCAGCAGTACGTCCCCGTCGGCCAGTCCGGGCCCGGCGGCGGCGATCAGCTTGGCCAGGTCGTCACCGGGGCGCACCTCGGGGATGCCGGGCAGCGCCCAGACCCGGAACCCGGCGGCCTCCCCGCCCGTACCGCTCCCGGCGGTCTCCGCCTCCGTACCGCTCACGGCTGCCGCACCTCCTCGGCGAGGGCGAGCGCCTCGCGGGCCATCCGCGCGGTGGCGTCCACGTCGGTCATCATCAGCGGTACGGCGCGGCAGCGGATGCCGTCCGCCTCGATCCGGTCCACCGACCCGGCGTCCACGGTGTCCACCAGCCAGCCGTCCAGCAGTCCCGCGCCGTAGTGGGCGGCGACCGCGGCGGCCGTGGACTCCACGCCCACGGCGGCGAGCACCTTGTCCGCCATCCCGCGCACCGGCGCGTCACCGACGATGGGGGAGAGGCCGACGACCGGCGCGCCCGCCTCCGCGACGGCCTCCCGGATGCCGGGGACGGCGAGGATCGTGCCGACGGACACGACCGGGTTGGACGGCGGGAAGAGGATCACGTCGGCCGCCGCGACCGCCTCCAGCACGCCGGGCGCGGGCTTGGCCTGCTCGGCGCCGACCGGCACGACCGCCTCGGCGGGCACCGAGGCCCGCATCCGCACCCAGTACTCCTGGAAGTGGACGGCCCTGCGCTCCCCGTCGATCTCGACGGCGACATGGGTCTCCACCCGGTCGTCGCTCATCGGGATCAGCCGCACGCCCGGCTTCCACCGCTCGCAGAGCGCGTCGGTGACCGCGCTCAGCGGATACCCGGCGGCCAGCATCTGCGTCCGCACGATGTGCGTGGCGAAGTCCCGGTCGCCGAGCCCGAACCACTCCGGTCCGACGCCGTACGCGGCCAGCTCCTCCTTGACCCGGAAGCTCTCGTCGGTACGACCCCAGCCCTGCTCCTCGTTGATGCCGCCGCCCAGCGTGTACATCACCGTGTCGAGGTCCGGGCAGACCTTCAGCCCGAAGAGGTGGATGTCGTCGCCGGTGTTGCCGATGACCGTGACCTCCGCGTCCGGCACGGCCCGCTTCAGACCGCGCAGGAAACGGGCACCGCCGATGCCGCCTGCCAGAACCACAATGCGCATGGTCCAAGTCTCGCAGGCGGGTCCGACGACGCGGCAGGCGGCCGGGACGGGTGGGGCGGGAGGGCCCGGCGGCGCGCGGTGACGGCGTCCGGCCGCGCGGGGCACGGCGCCCGGCGTGCGCTCAGGCGCCGACCGGGCGGGGACCGGCGGACGCGTACGGCCCGGCCGCCGCCTCGCAGTGCGGGGCCGCGTGCGGGGTCATCCGGGTCAGGCCGGGGTGGTAGACGTGCAGGCTGACGGCGGGCTCCAGGGCGTCGTTGACCACCTCGTGGACGTAACCGGGCGCGAACACCCGCTGGGCCCCCGCGCCGAGGCTGCGGGTGTGCCGCCCGGCGCGCTCGGTGAGGGTGCCGTCGAGCACCGTGAGGACGCCGGAGGAACGGCCGTGGTCGTGGTGTCCGCTGCCCTGCCCCGGCACCCAGGACAGCAGCCACACCTCGTAGCCGGGCCCGGTGCGCAGCCGGTGGTACCAGCGGGTGGTGGCGTCGTAGCGGACGAGGTGGGCCCACCCGGCGCGGTCGGCGGCGATGGCGCGGGCCAGGCCCGCGAACTCCGCGACGGTCACCGGATGCGGGCGCGGCGGCTGGAGCAGGTGCGGGACTTCGAGGAGGTCGCCCGCGATCTGGAGGTCGCTGTCGCTGTTCATGGGGGTGCGTGAGTCCTCGGCGTCAGAGGGACGTGCGGGGGCGGCGGTGCGTGCGCCCGGATCGCGGGCGGCGAGGGGTGTCCCGCGGCATCGGGGACGGAAGAGGGTGGTGCGGCCGGGCCGTGATGGGCCCGGAGGCAGCCGGAGCGCGATGGGCTCAACAGCTGTGGCGACAACAACAGCACGCGCGCGCGACACCGAGGGACCCGGCGATGCGGGTCCGAGCGGTGGTCAAGTACGCGAACATGCCCACCAGGAGACCTACTCACACCCGCACTGTCAACTCGACGCCCGGTATGTGGGACACGTTTCACCCCATCCGGTTCCTCTGGAAGGCGAAAGGTTTGTCCCCCCCGACCTCGGGACACATGGCGCACATCCGAGCGCGCAAGCCTCGCGGAACGTGATCGAACGCGGGAACGTCCTCCTTCGTACACCGAGTGAGTACGGGGTGGGCGCCCCGCTTGGGCCATGTCGGTATGTCAAGGTTTATGGCGATATGAACACTTTCCGCAGCCCCTTGGTTCCGCAGAGTGAATAACGGGCCCAATAGCAGATCTCGGCTTGACTCGCACGGAGCAGCACACTTGTAATTTCACTCGTGTCGTTCAGCCGAAATCGGTGACGGCTACGCACGGGGACGTGGAGACAGATCGAGGGGCGCACATGACCGAGCTGGTGCAGCAACTGCTGGTCGAAGACGCGGAAGAGGAACTCGGCTGGCAGGAGCGCGCGCTGTGCGCCCAGACCGACCCCGAGTCCTTCTTCCCCGAGAAGGGCGGCTCCACCAGAGAGGCCAAAAAGGTCTGCCTCGCCTGTGAGGTGCGCTCCGAATGCCTGGAGTACGCACTCGCCAACGACGAGCGCTTCGGCATCTGGGGCGGCCTGTCCGAGCGCGAGCGCCGTCGGCTGAAGAAGGCCGCCGTCTAGGGCCACCTCGCGCACCGGACCGCACCGGACCCCCGCCGCCCCTCGCCGGACGGCGGCCGGACACCGGGACACCACAGCGCGAACGGCCCGTCCCCCGTGGGTTGTCCACAGGGGGCGGGCCGTCGGCATGGTCAGCCGATAGTGTGGACGCTCGTCCGAGGAACCCCGCCGTCCAACGGGGTCGTCCACCGCAGTCCAGCGAACCGGGGCCCGTACCTCGATGACCGTGCACAGCCATCAGGCAGCCCGTCAAGAACCCGCTGCCGCACCTGAGTTCCCGCGCCATGTGGTCACCGCGGTCCTCGTCGCCCACGACGGCGCCCGCTGGCTGCCCGAGGTGCTCGCCGGGCTGGCCGGGCAGGAGCGCCCCGTGCAGTACGCGGTGGCCGCCGACACCGGCAGCGCGGACGACTCCGCCCAGCGGATCGCGGAGCTGTTCGGCGACGACCGCGTCCTCCACCTCGCCCGGCGCACCGGCTTCGGCCAGGCCGTCGAGGAGGCGACCCGGATCGCCCCCGTGCTCACCCCCGACGAACTGCCGTACCTCAGGCGCCCCAGCGGCTGGGACCCGGTCACCCGCACCTGGCGCGACGACGCGTACGACATGCCCGAACTGCCGCACGGCGAACCCGTCCAGTGGCTCTGGCTGCTGCACGACGACTGCGCGCCCGAACCCGGCGCCCTCGCCGAACTGCTGCGCGTCGTCGAGAACGAACTCGAACTCGGCCGCGACGACGTGGCGATCGTCGGCCCCAAGCTGCGCGGCTGGTACGACCGCAGGCAGTTGCTGGAGGTCGGCGTCTCCATCGCCAACTCCGGCCGCCGCTGGACCGGCCTGGACCGCCGGGAGCAGGACCAGGGCCAGCACGACCACGTCCGCACCGTGCACGCCGTCTCCAGCGCGGGCATGCTCGTCCGCCGCGACGTCTTCGAACAGCTCGGCGGGTTCGACCGGCGGCTGCCCCTGATGCGTGACGACGTGGACCTGTGCTGGCGCGCCCATGCGGCCGGACACCGGGTGCTCATCGCTCCCGAGGCGGTCGTACGGCACGCCGAGGCCGCCTCCCGCGAACGGCGCACCGTGGACTGCGTCGGCCGCACCGCCGCCTCCCCGCACAAGGTGGACAAGGCGGGCGCCGTCTACACCCTGCTCGTCAACACCCGTGCCGCCGCGCTGCCCTGGGTGCTGCTGCGCGTCGTCCTCGGCACGCTGCTGCGCACCCTGGCCTACCTCGTGGGCAAGGTCCCCGGCCAGGCCGTGGACGAGATCCGGGGCCTGCTCGGCACCCTGCTGCGGCCCGAACGGGTCATGGCGGCCCGGCGCAGGCGCGGCCCGTCCCTCATCGACAAGGGCGAACTGCGGCAGCTGCTGCCGCCGCCCGGCGCGACCGTACGCGCCACCGTCGAACAGGTCGCGGCGAACTTCTCCAGCGGCTCCGACACCGACACCTCCTCGGCCGGTCGGCACGGCGGCGCCGTGGAGTCCGGGCCCGGCGGCGACGACGCCGACTTCCTCCAGATCGAGCAGTTCGCCCGGCTCCGGCGCATCGCCCGCAAACCCGGCCCGGTGCTCTTCCTGGCCCTGCTGCTGATCTCCCTGGTGGCCTCCCGCGCCTTGCTCGGCGGCGGCGCCCTGGCCGGTGGCGCCCTGCTGCCCGCACCCTCCGGCGCGGGCGACCTCTGGTCCCGCTACGCCGACGCCTGGCACACGGTCGGCGCCGGTTCCACCGCCGCCGCGCCGCCCTACCTGGCCGTCCTCGCCTCCTTCGCCGCGCTGCTGTTCGGCTCCAGCGGGCTCGCGGTCACCGTCCTGCTCGTCGGCTCCGTGCCGCTGGCCGGGTTCAGCGCCTACTTCGCGTCCCGGCCGCTGGTCACCTCCCGGCTGCTGCGCGCCTGGGCGGCCATCGCGTACGCCTTCCTGCCCGCCGTCACCGGCGCCCTCGCGGGCGGCCGGATCGGCACCTCCGTACTCGCCGTGCTGCTGCCGCTGATCGCGCGCGCGGGGGTCGCCGCGAGCGGCCTCGCGCACCGCTCCGGCGCGCGCGGCAGCTGGCGCGCCACCTGGGCGTACGCCCTGCTGCTGACGATCACCACGGCGTTCACCCCGGTCGTCTGGCCCATCGCCCTGGTCCTCGGCATCGGCGTCCTGGCGGTGCGGCGCGGCGACCTGCCCGCGCACCTCCTGCGGCTGCTCGCCCAGCTCGGCACCCCGCTGCTGATCCTGGCCCCCTGGTCGCTCACCCTGTTCCCCACCGGCTTCCTCACCGAGGCCGGGCTCGACTACGGCCCGTCCGCCGCCTCCGCCACCGACCTCCTCGGCATCAGCCCCGGCGGCCCCGGCACCGTGAGCGGCCTGACACTCCTCGGCATCGTGCTCGCCGCCCTCGCCGCGCTGCTGCGCTCGGAGCGGCAGCCCGCGATCCGCACCGCCTGGGCGGTCGCCCTGACCGGCCTGGTCCTCGCCGTCCTCGCCAACCGCTCCGCCTGGGCCGGACCCGCCACCCTGGTCTACGGCATCGCCCTGCTCGCCGCCGCCGCGCTCGGCGCGGACGGCGCCCGCGCGCGAGTCGCCGAGCAGAGCTTCGGCTGGCGCCAGCCGGTGGCCGCCCTCATCGCCCTCGCCTCCGCCCTCGGCCCCCTGGTGGTCGCCGCGAGCTGGATGGCGGGCGGTGCCGACGGCCCCCTGGAGCGGCGCGACCCCTCCCAGGTCCCCGCGTTCGTCGCCGAGGACACCACCACCCAGGACCAGGCCCGCACCCTCGTCCTGGACAGCGACTCCACCGCCCACGTCCGCTACTCCCTGGTCCGCGGCTCCGGCGCCCGCACCGGTGACGCCGAACTCGCCGCCACGGCCGGGGACAACACCCGGCTCGACAAGGTCGTCGCCAACCTCGTCGCCGGTTCCGGCGCCGACCAGGCCGACGAACTCGGCGGCTTCGCGGTCCGCTACGTCATCGTCCACCAGGGCGCCCCGCGCGAGATCAGCCGCGTCCTGGACGCCACGCCCGGCCTGTCCCGGCTCAGCGAGCAGCACGGCAGCGCACTGTGGCGGATCGACCGGCAGACCTCCCGCGCCGCCATCGTGCCGCCGTCCGGCGCCGGTGACTCCGGCGCCGCCGCGCGGCCCGTCGCCGCGGGCCCCGTCGAGATCCACACCTCGGTCCCCTCCGGCGCCGACGGCCGCGTGCTGCGCCTGGCCGACACCGCAGCCGAGGGCTGGAGCGCCACCCTGGACGGCAGGCCGCTCACCCGGACCACCGTGGACGGCTGGGCGCAGGGCTTCCGCCTCCCCGCCACCGGCGGACGGCTGGACGTCGTCTACGACGCCCCGTTCACCCACACCCTCTGGCTGTGGGCGCAGGGCGCGCTCGCCGTCGTCCTGGTCGTCCTCGCCCTCCCCGGCCGCCGCCGCGACATCGACGACGACCTGCCCGAGGAGGAGCCGCCGCCCGCCCAGGACACCACCGGCGACGGCCGCCGCGCCCGCCGCCTGCGCGCCCAGGCCGAGGAACAGGCCCTGGCGGACCAGGCTCTGGCGGACCAAGCCCCGGCGGACCAGGCTTTCGCGGGACAGCCGACGGGGGAGGAGCACGCGGACCACCCCGGCGCCGAGCCCGGCATGCCCGAACAGCCGGGCGCACCCGGCCAGTTCGTCCCCCACCAGTCCGGCGACCCCTTCCCCGACCCCGCGCCCGGCACCCCGCACCGGCAGGACCCGGTCCAGGTCCCGCACCAGCAGCCGTACGGCGACTGGGAGTACGCGAACGCCGAGTACGGCGGCTACGGCACCGACGCCTACCAGGACGCCGGTCAGTACCAGCAGCCCGGCCACGACCCGCGGGCATACCCCGCCGACCCCTACCAGCAGGGCGCGTACGACCCCTACGGCTACGACGGCACCCCTGCCCACGAGCAGCAGCAGCCGTACGACCCGGCCGCCCACCCGCAGGGCTACGACCCCGCCCAGCACCCCTACGGCAGTGAGCGCCCCGACGGGAGCCAGCAGTGAACCGCACGACCCTGTCCCTGATCGCCGGGAGCGCGGCCCTGGCCGCCGTCACCGCCTTCGCCTCCCTGGACGCCCCCGCCGCGCCCGGCGGGAGCACCGTCAAGGCCGCCGCCGAACTGCCGGTGCAGCGCTCCGGCCTGCTCTGCCCGGCGCCCAGCTCCTCCGACATCGCCGAGACGTCGTACACCTCGTTCACACCCGTCACCAAGGGCGCGCCCGGCGACGGGAAGGCGGCGCTGGCAGCGGCGTCCGAGAAGTCCGCCGACGGCACGGACGCCAGCGGCGGCGGGGACGGCACCTCCAAGGGCGGCAAGAAGGCCGCCCGGCCCGCCGTCACCCCCAAGGCGCCCGGCACCCCGGCCACCGGCGACACCTCGGGCGGGGACGCGCCCGCGCTGATCGGCCTCGCCGACGGCAGGTACGCGCCCGGCTGGACCGTCCAGGAGACCACCAAGGTCGCCGCCGGTACCGGGCGCGGCCTGCTCGGCGTCACCTGCTCGGCCCCCGACACCGAGTTCTGGTTCCCCGGCGCCAGCACCGCCGAGAGCCGCACCGACTACGTCCACCTGACCAACCCGGACGACTCGGCCGCCGTGGTGGACGTCCAGCTGTACGGCAAGGACGGGCAGATCAAGTCCACGGTCGCCGACGGCTTCACGGTCCCGCCGCACAGCAGCGAGCCCGTACTGCTGTCCACGCTCACCGCCGAGCACCAGAGCGACCTCACCGTGCACGTCGTCGCGCGCAGCGGCCGGATCGGCGCCTCCGTGCAGGCCCTGGACGACAAGCAGGGCGGCGACTGGCTGGCCGCGTCCGCCGACCCCGCCGCCCGGCTCGTCCTGCCGGGCATCCCCAAGGACGCCACCGACGTCCGCCTGATCGCCTTCACACCGGGCGACGACGACGCCGACCTCACGGTGCGGCTGGCCTCCCCGGACGGCCTGATCACCCCGGCCGGCAACGAGACGCTGCATGTCAAGGCGGGCATGACCACCTCCGCCGACCTCGGCGCCGTCACCCGCGGGGAAGCGGGCTCACTGGTGCTGACCCCGTCCGACGGCTCCGTCCCGGTCGTCGCCGCGCTGCGCGTCGTACGCGGCAAGGGCGCGGGCCAGGAGACCGCGTTCATCCCGGCCACCGCCCCCGTCGGCGCCCGCGCCACCGCCGCCGACAACAGCGGCAAGGGCACCACGCTCTCGATCTCCGCCCCCACCGCCACGGCCACCGTCAAGGTCACCGCCTCCGCGGGCACCGAGGGCGGCACCCCGGTGTCCAAGACCTTCACCATCAAGTCCGGCACGACCCAGGACGTCGCCGCCCCGGTCCCCTCCGGCCTCAAGGGCACCTACGCCCTCACCGTCGAAACCCTCACCGGCGGCCCCGCCTACGCCGCCCGCACCCTGACCTCCACCGAGAACGGCACCTCCGCCTTCACCACCCAGACCCTCCCCACCGACCACTCCCTGGTCCCGGTACCGCAGACGAACGAGGACTTGTCGATCCTCCAGAAGTAGCCAGTAGCCAGTAGCCAGTAGCCAGTAGCCAGTAGCCGGTGGCAGGAGGGCGGCACGGCATGGCTGCGGCGGACAGCCGCCGTGAGCGCGGGCAGGCGTGCCGCCGGGGGCCGCGCAGAGGGGCAGAGGGGCCCCGGGGGTACCCCCTCAGTCCTCCCCGTACCGAGGATCGACCGTCTCCGGAGTCAGCCCCAGCAACTCGGCCACCTGCTCGACGACGACCTCGTGCACCAGGGCCGCCCGCTCGTCGCGCCCCTTGCTGCGGATCTCCACCGGCCGCCGGTAGACGACGACCTTGGCCCGCCGCCCCTCGCGCGCGGGCGCGACCCCGCCGAGCGGCACCGGCTCGTCGCTCCAGGCATCCCCGCTCCCGCCCTCCAGCCGAGGCACCTCCAGCACGAGGAAATCGATGTCGGCGAGCTGCGGCCACCGCCGCTCCAGCCGCTCCACGGAGTCCTGCACCAGATCCGCGAAGGCATCGGCCCGGGACGCCGCCAACGGCACCTGGGGCGGCGCGATGGGCCCCCGCATCCCCCGCCCGTGACGATCACGGCGACGGGGTCCGGGGCCAGAGGCGCGGGGCGGTACACGGTTGTCCATCACTGGTGAAGCGTAGACCGCGAGCCCCCGCGCCGCCCGCGCCCGACGCGGAGCCCCGAGGAGCCGGTCCGGCCGGGCAATGCCTCGTTTCCGTAACCTTCCCGGACCGCTGAACTCGCGGCAATTGACGGCGTTTGCGCCGTCCCGCCCCCGCGCGGGCACCGCCCCGCGCCCCCGCCCGAGAGCGTCCCTGCAGGTCAACACCCCCTGCACAGAAGGGTATGTGGCCGGAGTCACAGCGCGACACGGGGGAGTGAGCCGGGCCGGAGTCGTCGCGGCCCGCTCAAGAGTGCGGTACCGTCCAACGTCGTGAGCCCTGTACGTCGCTGTTCGCGCACCGCCTGCGGCCGACCCGCCGTCGCGACGCTGACGTACGTCTACGCCGACTCGACCGCGGTCCTCGGCCCCCTGGCCACCTACGCCGAACCCCACTGCTACGACCTCTGTGCCGAGCACTCCGAGCGCCTCACCGCCCCGCGCGGCTGGGAGGTCGTCCGCCTGCTCGACGCCTCCGCGCCCGCCCGCCCCAGCGGTGACGACCTGGAGGCCCTGGCCAACGCCGTGCGCGAGGCCGCCCGCCCCCAGGAACGTTCCGGCGAACCCGGTCCCCAGCGCGGCGCCGACCCCCGTGACGTCCCCCGCCGGGGCCACCTCCGCGTCCTGCGCTCCCCGGACAACTGACCGGACGCCAACGGGCCGTCAACCGAGCGGCCGTCAGCGGTTCAAACCTGCCGCCCCCCATCCCCGTTGGGTAGTTTGTGGGCACCCATAGGACTTTCAGGAGGGTTGGCCGTGGCTGCTGATCTGTCGCAGATCGTGAAGGCGTACGACGTACGCGGAGTGGTCCCGGACCAGTGGGACGAGACCCTGGCCCGCCTCTTCGGCGCCGCCTTCACCGAGGTGACGGGCGCGACCGCGATCGTCGTCGGCCACGACATGCGCCCCTCGTCGCCCGGCCTCGCCCGCGCCTTCGCGCACGGCGCGGCCGAGCGCGGCGCGGATGTCACCGAGATCGGCCTCTGCTCCACCGACCAGCTCTACTACGCCTCCGGCGCCCTGGATCTGCCCGGCGCGATGTTCACCGCCTCGCACAACCCGGCGCGGTACAACGGCATCAAGCTGTGCCGCGCGGGCGCCGCCCCGGTCGGCCAGGACACCGGCCTCGCCGACATCCGCGCGCTGGTCGAGCGGTGGCTGGAGTCCGGCGCCCCCGAACCGGCCGCCACCCCCGGCACCCTGTCCGCCCGCGAGACCCTCGCCGACTACGCGGCCCATCTGCGCTCCCTGGTGGACCTCACCGCCGTACGCCCGCTGAAGGTCGTCGTGGACGCGGGCAACGGCATGGGCGGCCACACCGTCCCCACGGTCTTCGAGGGACTGCCCCTGACGCTCGTCCCCATGTACTTCGAGCTGGACGGCACCTTCCCCAACCACGAGGCCAACCCGCTGGACCCGGCCAACATCGTGGACCTGAGCAAGCGCGTCCCGGCCGAGGGCGCCGACCTGGGCATCGCGTTCGACGGCGACGCCGACCGCTGCTTCGTGGTGGACGAGAACGGCGACCCGGTCTCCCCGTCGGCGGTCACCGCGCTGGTCGCCGCGCGCGAACTGGCCCGCAACGGCGGCTCGGGCACGGTCATCCACAACCTAATCACCTCCCGCACGGTCCCCGAGGTGGTCCGCGAACTCGGCGGCACCCCGGTGCGCACCCGCGTCGGCCACTCCTTCATCAAGGCCGAGATGGCCCGCTCCGGCGCGATCTTCGGCGGCGAGCACTCCGCGCACTACTACTTCAAGGACTTCTGGAACGCCGACACCGGCATGCTCGCCGCCCTGCACGTCCTCGCCGCGCTCGGCGGCCAGGACGGCCCGCTGTCGGCGCTGGTCACGCGGTACGACCGCTACGCCGGGTCCGGTGAGATCAACTCCACCGTGGCCGACCAGGCCGCCCGCCTCACCGCGATCCGCGCCGCTTACACCGGCCGCCCCGGCATCACCCTGGACGACCTCGACGGCCTCACGGTGTCGGCGGACGACTGGTGGTTCAACGTCCGCCCCTCCAACACCGAGCCCCTGCTGCGCCTCAACGCCGAGGCCAGGGACGAGGCCACCATGATCCGGGTCCGCGACGAGGCGCTGAACCTGATCAGGGGCTGATCGAGGGCATACCCGGGGGCCGCTCGGGGTCGGCCTCCGGGGTCGGCCCGGGGTCCGATCGGGGCTCGGCCAGGGTCGGCCCGGGGTTGGGCGGCCGTACGGCGGGGGAGGCGGGCCGAGCCCCCGGTGACCCACCAGCGGTACCCTGACCAGCACATCGGCAACACGCCCACCGCCGTGTGCCCACCGCTTTTCGAAGGGACACCCCATGCCGCTCGAAGCCGGCCTCCTGGAGATCCTGGCCTGCCCCGCCTGCCACGCCCCCCTCAAGGAGCAGGACGCGGAGCTGATCTGCACGTCCCAGGACTGCGGTCTCGCCTACCCCGTCCGTGACGACATCCCGGTCCTCCTCGTGGACGAGGCCCGCCGCCCCGCCTAGGGAAGACCCCTACGGGCACCACGCTCCGGGAACCCTCCCGGCACCTCGTGGCCGGGTCCCGGTCCCGCCGTACGACCCGTACGACGCGTACGACCGGTGCGACGCGTACGCGCCCTGCCGGACTGTTCGTACGACCGCACGACCGTGCGGCCCCCGGTCCGCGCCGCACACCCCCGCGACCCGCCCCAGGCCCCAGCGATCGGAGACGCCGCCCATGCTGGACGAATCGCTGCTAGACGCCCCGGACGCCCTGGCCGACGCCGACCGCCGGGGGCTCCTGCGCGGCGCGGCGGAGGCGGGCGCGCGGGTCCGCACGGCCGCCCGGCTGGCCGCCGAGGCGGGCGTCGCCGCGCTGAAGCCGGACGGCCGCCCCCGCGCCGTCCTCATCGCGGGACCCGGCGCCGCCGCCACCCACACCGCCGACCTGCTCGGCACCCTCGCCGGACCCGGCAGCCCCGTCACCCGCCTCGCCCCGACCGGCGTGGCCCCGGCACCGGGCGCGCTGCGCTGGGAACTCCCCGGCTGGGCGGGCTCCGTGGACCTGCTGCTGATCATCACACCGGACGGCTCGGAGCCCAGCCTCGGCCTGCTCGCGGAACAGGCGTACCGGCGCGGCTGCTCCGTCGTCGCCGTGGCCCCGCCGCGCAGCCCGCTCGCGGACTCCGTCACCGGCGCGCACGGCCTGTTCCTGCCGATGGCGACCGCGCCCTACGACCAGTCGGAACCCGTCGCCGCGTCCTCGCCCGGCGTCTTCTGGGCGCTCCTCACCCCGCTCCTCGCGCTGCTGGACCGCGTCGGCCTGCTGGAGGCGGCACCGGAGGCGCTGGAGAAGGTGGCCGACCGCCTCGACCGGGTCGCGGAACGCTGCGGGCCCGCCGTTGTGACGTACAGCAACCCCGCCAAGACGCTCGCCGCCGAACTCGCCGACGCCCTCCCGGTCGTGTGGACCGAGGGCAGCTCCGCCGGTCCGGCGGGGCGCCGCTTCGCCGCCGCGCTCGCGGAACTCGCCGGGCGTCCCGCGCTGGTCGCGGAACTGCCCGAGGCGCTCGCGGAGCACCACGCGCTGCTGTCCGGACCGCTCGCGGCCGGTGCCGACCCCGACGACTTCTTCCGCGACCGGGTGGACGAGCCGCCCGCGCTGCACGCCCGTGTGGTGCTGCTCCGCGACCGCCCCCTCGGCGGCCTCACCGCCGCCCCGGCCGCCCGCGAACTGGCCCTCGGGCACGACACCCCGATGAGCGAGCTGGAGCCGGAGGAGGGGGCCGAACTGGAGACCCTCGCCGAGCTGATCGCCGTCACCGATTTCGCGGCGGTCTACCTGGCGCTCGCCTCCGGCGCCTGAACCGGCACGATCATCGGACCGGTCGTACCGTTCCGACCGGGCCCGCTGTCCAGTAGTACCGGCTGACACCGGCTGACACCGGCTGACACCGGCTGACACCGGCGCTCGGCCCGGCGGGACGATCGGCCGCCCCCCCCACAGACACTCACCGGCAACGGCGCCGGCCCGGCAGCACCACCCGCACGCACACGGAGACTGAGAGACAGATGGACCGCCTCGACAACACCGTCCGCCCCTACGCGTGGGGTTCGCCCACCGCCATCCCGCAGCTGCTCGGCGTCGAACCCACCGGCGAACCGCAGGCGGAGATGTGGATGGGCGCCCACCCCGGAGCCCCGTCCCGCACCGGGCGCGGCACGCTCGCCGAGGTCCTGGACGCCGACCCCGCGCGCGAACTCGGCCCGGAGGCGGTCGCCCGGTTCGGCCCCCGCCTGCCGTTCCTGCTGAAGCTGCTCGCCGCCGGTTCGCCCCTCTCCCTCCAGGTCCACCCCGACCTCGCCCAGGCGAAGGAGGGGTACGCGGACGAGGAACGGCGCGGCATCCCCGTGGACGCCCCGCACCGCAACTACAAGGACGCCAACCACAAGCCCGAACTCATCTGCGCCCTCACCGAGTTCGACGGCCTCTGCGGCTTCCGCGACCCGCA
This sequence comes from Streptomyces corallincola, assembly GCF_019104725.1. Classification (GTDB taxonomy): domain Bacteria; phylum Actinomycetota; class Actinomycetes; order Streptomycetales; family Streptomycetaceae; genus Streptomyces; species Streptomyces corallincola. Next base: position 78,819 of record NZ_JAHRXF010000025.1, read on the forward strand.
CCGCACCGCCGACCTCCTCGACGCCCTCGACGTCGCCTCCCTGAAGCCGTACGTGGACCTGCTGCGCGCCCGCCCCGAGGAGGCGGCCCTGCGCGAGGTGCTCACCGCCGTCCTCACCGCCGACCGCGACGAGATGGCCCGTACGGTCGCGGAGGCGAGCGCCGCCTGCGAGCGGCTCGGCGGCGACCACACCCCCTACGCCGAGATCGCCCGCCACTACCCCGGCGACCCCGGTGTCATCGCCGCCATGCTCCTCAACCACGTCCGGCTCCAGCCCGGCGAGGCGCTGTTCCTCGGCGCGGGCATCCCGCACGCCTACCTGACCGGCCTCGGCGTCGAGATCATGGCCAACTCCGACAACGTGCTCCGCTGCGGCCTCACCCCAAAGCACGTGGACGTGCCCGAACTCCTGCGCGTCGTCCGCTTCGAGTCCGGCGACGCGGGCGTCCTGCACCCCGAGGCGGGCCCGGACGGCGAGGAGGTCTACGCGACCCCCATCGACGAGTTCCGCCTCTCCCGCTACGTCCTCCCCGAGGGCGCCGCCGCCCACGACCTCACCCTCGCCACCCCGCAGATCCTGCTCTGCACAGCGGGCACGGTCCGCGCGGGCGACCTCGACCTCGCCCCCGGCCGGTCGGTGTTCGTCCCGGCCGGTGAGAAGACCGAGGTGTCCGGCACCGGCACCCTGTTCCGGGCCACCGTCCGCCTCTGACCGGCCGCCTGACGGGTCGTACGACCGGCCGCCGGGCCGATCGTACGACCGCGCCTGTGGATACCTGACGCACCGCCGCCGGACCGGGCTGCAAGAATGACCCACCGGCAAAGCAAGGGCAAAGGGCGGGCGCACGCCGGGACGGCACGGGCGTGCGCACCCGACCCAGGGCGAAGGGACAACGCGGAGACATGAGCGCGTCAGGCGGTACGAAGGCGATCGTGGCGGCACTCGGCGCCAACCTCGCCATCGCGGTATCGAAGTTCGTGGCGTTCGCGTTCAGCGGCTCGTCCTCGATGCTCGCCGAAGGTGTCCACTCACTGGCCGACTCCGGCAACCAGTTCCTGCTGCTCATCGGCGGCAAGCGCGCGCAGCGCGACGCCACCCCGCAGCACCCCTTCGGCTACGGCCGCGAGCGGTACATCTACGCCTTCCTCGTCTCCATCGTCCTCTTCTCCGTCGGCGGCATGTTCGCCGTCTACGAGGGCGTCGAGAAGGTCCTCCACCCGCACGAACTGGACAACTGGTACTGGCCGGTGGGCGTCCTGCTCTTCGCGATCCTCGCCGAGGGCTTCTCGTTCCGCACCGCCATCAAGGAGTCCAACGAACTGCGCGGCCGTCTCTCCTGGGCGCAGTTCATCCGCCGCGCCAAGGCACCCGAGCTGCCCGTGGTGCTCCTGGAGGACTTCGGCGCGCTCATCGGCCTGGTCCTCGCGCTCGGCGGTGTCGGCCTCTCCCTGCTCACCGGCGACGGCGTCTGGGACGGCATCGGCACGGTCTGCATCGGTGTACTGCTCGTCCTGATCGCCCTGGTGCTCGCCGCCGAGACCAAGTCGCTGCTGCTCGGCGAGGCCGCCGGGATCGAAGAGGTCAGGAAGATCGAGGCCGCCGTCGTGGACGGCGACACCGTGACCGGCATCATCCACATGCGCACCCTCCACCTCGGCCCCGAGGAACTCCTCGTCGCCGCCAAGATCGCCGTCCAGCACGACGACACGGCCACCGAGGTGGCGAACGCCATCAACGCGGCCGAGGCCCGCATCCGCGCGGCCGTGCCGATCGCCCGCGTCATCTACCTGGAGCCGGACATCTACGACGAGGCCGAGGCCGCCCGCGGCGCCGACCCCGACGCCGCCCCCGGCGGCCCCGACCGGCACCCGGCCGACCACTGATCCACCCGCCGCTCTGCTCCGAACGGCCGGAACCGTACGGAGGCGGACTGGGGCACGCCCCGCCCCTCGGTGTAGCTTGGGACGGAGCCAGACGTCGCTGCTGATGGCGGTCGGGCGGTCCCGACGAGGACCGTCCGAGGGAGAGAGGGCCTCCGACGGACTGCGCTGCGCGCACGCGGGCATGCCTGTGTCCTCTTCTCGGGCACACCTGTGTCCGCCGCCGCGCAGACCAGCCGTACCCGACCTCGACACCCGAAACCGAGGAGCAGCTCGCAATGACGACTGTCGAAAACCGACAGGACTTCAAGGTCGCCGACCTCTCCCTGGCCGACTTCGGCCGCAAGGAGATCACCCTCGCCGAGCACGAGATGCCCGGCCTGATGGCGATCCGCAAGGAGTACGCCGCCACCCAGCCGCTGGCCGGCGCCCGTGTCACCGGCTCCCTGCACATGACCGTGCAGACCGCCGTCCTGATCGAGACCCTCGTCGCCCTCGGCGCCGAGGTCCGCTGGGCGTCCTGCAACATCTTCTCCACCCAGGACCACGCCGCCGCCGCCATCGCGGTCGGTCCGGAGGGCACCCCGGACAACCCGCGGGGCATCCCGGTCTTCGCCTGGAAGGGCGAAACCCTCGAAGAGTACTGGTGGTGCACCGAGCAGGCGCTGACCTGGCCGAACAGCCCCACCGGCGGCCCGAACATGATCCTCGACGACGGCGGCGACGCCACCCTCCTCGTGCACAAGGGCGTCGAGTACGAGAAGGACGGCAAGGTCCCCGGCGTCGAGACCGCCGAGTCCGACGAGCACCGCGTCATCCTCGAACTCCTGAACCGCACCATCACCGACGGCTCCCAGAAGTGGACGGACCTCGCCTCCGAGATCCGCGGCGTCACCGAGGAGACCACCACCGGCGTCCACCGCCTGTACGAGATGCAGCGCGACGGCGTCCTGCTGTTCCCGGCGATCAACGTCAACGACGCCGTCACCAAGTCGAAGTTCGACAACAAGTACGGCTGCCGCCACTCCCTGATCGACGGCATCAACCGTGCCACCGACGTCCTCATCGGCGGCAAGACCGCCGTCGTCTGCGGCTACGGCGACGTCGGCAAGGGCTGCGCCGAGTCCCTGCGCGGCCAGGGCGCCCGCGTCATCATCACCGAGATCGACCCGATCTGCGCCCTCCAGGCGGCGATGGACGGCTTCCAGGTCACCACCCTGGACGAGGTCATCGACAAGGGCGACATCTTCGTCACCACGACCGGCAACAAGGACATCATCCTTGCGTCGGACATGGAGAAGATGAAGCACCAGGCGATCGTCGGCAACATCGGCCACTTCGACAACGAGATCGACATGGCCGGTCTGGCCAGGATCCCGGGCATCGTCAAGGACGAGGTCAAGCCGCAGGTCCACACCTGGACCTTCCCCGACGGCAAGAAGATCATCGTGCTGTCCGAGGGCCGCCTGCTCAACCTGGGCAACGCCACCGGTCACCCGTCCTTCGTCATGTCCAACTCCTTCGCGGACCAGACGCTGGCCCAGATCGAGCTGTTCACCAAGCAGGCGGAGTACCCGACCGGCGTCTACACGCTGCCCAAGCACCTGGACGAGAAGGTCGCCCGGCTCCACCTGGCCTCCCTCGGCGTGAAGCTCACCCAGCTCCGCCCCGAGCAGGCCGCGTACATCGGCGTCGAGGTGGACGGCCCCTACAAGGCCGACCACTACCGCTACTGAGCCCACGCGCGGCTCACCGCGCCGACCGCTCAGCAGTCCTCGAAGGCAGGCCCCCGCACCCCCGTGCCGGGGGCCTGCCCCTTTGGTCCCCCCCCGTCCGCCCCCGAAGTGGCCGCGCCGCCCACGGAGCACGACCACCGGGCCGTCCCGGCCCCGTCACGACCCAGGACCCCCAATGCCCCGCGGCCGATACACACTCCACGATCCGCACGACCACACCCCCCTCGCCGAGGAACGCTTCCAGTGCGCCCCCGGCCCCTCCGGCTGGCGCTACGTCGCCACGACCACCACACCGGACGGTGCCCCCCGCGGCAGCGTGGACCTCGCCCTCGACGCCCTCGGCCGCCCCCTGCGGCTCGAACTCCGCGCCGGTGGCTGGCAGGTGCGCGGCGCCGCCCTCGACGGCGTCACCTGGGTCCGCACCGACCCCGCCGGAGCCGAGGCCACCGAAGGCACCGTGCGCGCCCACGCCTTCACCGGAACCTCCCCCGCCTTCCTCGTCGCCACCAGCCGTCTCCTCCGCCTCACCCCCTCCGCCGCCGCGACCCGCGTACGGCTCGTCACCTTCACCGATCCGGTCCTCGCCCCCCGCACCGTGGACCAGTCCTGGGCCCTGGTGAAGAGAGAAGCACACCCCACTGACAACGGCCCCCTGACCGTGGACGAATACCAGGTCACAGCCCTGGACACCGGCGAACGGCACACCGTCCACATCACCGGCGACGTGGTCCTCTCGGCCCCCGGCATCGAACTGGAGGAACTGGAGTCACCCCCGTCGGACTTCGCCTGACCTCACGCGGGAGGCGCGAACCCCCCGGCAGACCGCTTCACCGGGACATCGGACGGGGGCACGGGGGTGGACGAAGGAGCTGGAGAGTCCGACGGGACGGCAGGGGCGGAAGCCACCGGAGAGGCCGGAGAGGGCAGAGGGTGCGGAGAGGGCGCAGCGAAGGCCGAGGTCCCCGGAGCCTGGGGAGAGGCCACCCCTTGCCCGTACGCCCCCTTCCCGTACGCCCGCTGCCCGTAGGCATGTTGCTCGCGTGTCTGCCGCTCCTGCACCACCGCCGCCAGGAAGGCCGCCGGATGCTCCCCCTGCGGCACCAGCGCCCCGGTCAGCGCCGAGATCTCGGCCGCGTACCGCTGCGCCATACCCCAGCCGACCTGCTGATCGAGCTGGTGCATACGCGTCAGGTACTGCCGGACGCCCAGCCACGTCCCGTCCGGCACCGCCGACAGATCCACCTCCGCGTACCGCCCGGCGAGCCACGGCGGAGGAGGCGGTACGGCACCGGCCCACCCGACCGGGACCCGCTCCCGCACCACCAGCGTCCCCGCGAACACGTCACCCAGCCGCCGTCCCCGCTCCGACACCAGCGAGGCGATGGTCGCCACCACCCCGAACGTCATCAGCAGCTCGACGACCCCCAGCGCACCCCGCACCAGCGCGTGCCGGAACCGGATCGGCCCCCCGTCGTCCCGCACCACCCGCAGCCCGCACGCCAGCTTCCCCAGCGAACGCCCGTGGCTCAGCGTCTCCACCGCGATCGGCACACCGACCAGCACGAGCAGGAACGACGCGATGGCCAGCGCCGTCTGAGCGGCCTCGTCCAGCGACGAGGTGGCCGCCGCCAGCCCGATGATCACCCCCACGTACAGCACCATGTAGACGATCAGATCGAGCGTCGTCGCCAACGCCCTGCTCGGCAGCTTGGCCGGGCGCACTTCGAGCGCCACCGCCTCACCGGTCACCAGCTCACTCACGCCGCCCGTCCTTCCCCTGGTCCACCCCTATACGGCAAGTCTGCCAAGCTGAGCACACACCGCGTCGCGGTACGACAAGCTGACAGCGGACCGCGCATCTCCCACGCGTGTCGGACAAGCACCGAGGAGCAGGCAGACCCGATGGACCTGGACGTCTTCGTCGCCGCACACCGAGCCGAGTGGGACCGCCTCGACACCCTGGTCAGCCGCCGACGCCGACTGAACGGCACCGAGGCCGACGAACTCGTCACCCTCTACCAGCGCACCGCCACCCACCTCTCGCTGATCCAGTCCAGCGCCCCGGACCCGCAACTGACCGGTCGGCTCAGCCAGTTGGTCGCCCGCGCGCGCAGCTCGGTGACCGGCACCCGCCGCACCTCCTGGCGCGACGCCGCCCGCTTCCTCGGCGCGGGCTTCCCCGCCGCCGTCTACCGCTCACGCCACTGGTGGGTCCCCACCGCGCTAGTCTCCACCGCCCTCGCGGCCCTCATCGGCTGGTGGATCGCCGTCCACCCCGAAGTACGGGCGACCATCGCGGCCCCCGACCAACTCCGGCAACTGACCCGCCCCGGCGGCGAGTACGAGACGTACTACTCCAGCCACCCGGCGGCCTCCTTCGCCGCCCAGGTGTGGACGAACAACGCTCAGGCCGCCGCGCTGTGCCTGGTCCTCGGCGTCTTCCTCGGCCTGCCCGTCCTCTGGATCCTCTTCCAGAACGTCCTCAACCTGGCGGTCGGCATCGGTCTGATGACCTCCGCCGGACGCCTGGACACCTTCCTCGGCCTGATCCTCCCGCACGGCCTCCTCGAACTCACCGCGGTCTTCATCGCCGCGGGTACGGGGCTGCGCCTCGGCTGGACCCTGATCGACCCCGGCCCGCGCACCCGCCGCACCGCAATGGCCGAAGAGGGCAGAGCTGCGGTCGGCATGGCCATCGGCCTCGCCCTGGTCCTGTTCGTCTCCGGCGCCATCGAAGGCTTCGTCACCCCGTCCGGCTTGCCCACCTGGGCCCGCATCGGCATCGGCATCACGGCCGAACTCGCCTTCCTGGCCTACGTCTACGTCATCGGTGGCCGGGCGGAACGGGCAGGCGAGACGGGCGACCTCTCCGCGGCCGAGCGAAGCGCCAGCGTGCCCACGGCCGCCTGATGTGCATCGGGCCCCGATGAGCTGCTAGTCTCCTCATCGCCCCGCAAAAACCGTTGACACGGCCAGAGCGAGGCGGTAGGTTAGAACAGTTGCCCTGAACTCGACAGAGTGGGGCGCAGCGGTTAGAATCTATCTGCTTCTCCGAATAAGCCGCGAAAGCGCATCGAGAAAGCACCCCCCCCCGACGTAAACGTCAGAAATGAGCGGCCGGTCAGACCGGCCAAAAACTTCTGATAA
>NZ_JAHRXF010000026.1 GCF_019104725.1 Streptomyces corallincola
CCAGCAGGGTGCCCCCCGTCCCGGCGGGGGGGAGGGGGGGGGTGGGACGGGTTTCCGGGGGGCGGGGGGCGGGGGTGCGGGCCGGTGGTCCGGGGTGTGGGTGGGGCGCCGTGCTCCGGTGGTCCGGCGGGGCCGGGTGACCGGGGCGCGGCGCCCTCGGGTGGTTCGGGTGCGGGGTGCGGTCAGCGGCCGTTGCCGGCGTCGGCGTTGGGTCCCGCGTAGTCCTCGCCGTAGGCGCCCTTGGCGGGGCGGCGGCGGCGCATGGGGGGTTCGACGCCGTCGGCGAGGCGGCGGGCGGTGAGCAGGAAGCCGGTGTGGCCGATCATGCGGTGGTCGGGGCGTACGGCGAGGCCCTCGATGTGCCAGTTGCGGATCATGCTCTCCCAGGCGGTGGGCTCGTTGAAGGAGCCGATCTCGCGGATGGACTCGACGGTCCGGGCGAGCTGGGTGGTGGTGGCGACGTAGGCGCAGAGGATGCCGCCGGGGACGAGGGCCTTGGAGACGGCCTCCAGGCATTCCCAGGGGGCGAGCATGTCGAGGATGACGCGGTCCACGTCGGTGTCGGACAGGTTGTCCTGGAGGTCGCCGACGGTGAGCTGCCAGGCGGGGTGGGGGCTGCCGAAGTAGCGTTCGACGTTCTGCCGGGCGATGTCGGCGAAGTCCTCGCGGCGCTCGTAGGAGTGCAGCATGCCCTGGTCGCCGACGGCGCGGAGCAGGAAGCTGCTGAGCGAGCCGGAGCCGACTCCCGCTTCGACGACGCGGGCGCCGGGGAAGATGTCGGCGAAGGCGAGGATCTGTCCCGCGTCCTTCGGGTAGACCACGGCGGCCCCGCGGGGCATGGACAGGACGTAGTCGGGGAGCAGGGGGCGCAGCGCGAGGTAGGCGACGTTGCCGGTGGTGCGGACAACGCTGCCCTCGGGAGCGCCGATCAGTTCGTCGTGCGGGAAGGAACCCTTGTGGGTGTGGAAGTTCTTCCCGGCTTCGAGCGTGAACGTGTAGTGGCGGCCCTTGGGGTCGGTCAGCTGAACCTGATCCCCGACCGTGAAGGGCCCGCGCCTGCGGGCGGCACCGGTCGGTTCGGACATGTGACCAGCCTACCGGGCCGGGGCGGGGCCGCCGACCACGGTGGGCGGGGGTGCGGGGGGGGTCAGCTGGGGCGGGCCATCGCCTTGACGAAGGCGCGTTCGACGTCGGCGGCGGAGAGGACGCCGTAGATCTCGCCGGTGTTCTCGACGACGAGGTATTCGGTGGCGGGGGCGGCGCGGAGGGCGTCGAGGAGTTCTTCGCCGGAGAGTTCGGCGGAGACGCGCATGCGGTCGGTGAGGTCGGTGGCGAGTGAGCTGACGGCGACCCAGGGGCGGCGGTGTTCGGGTACGCCGACGATGGCGGCCTCGCGGACGAGGGAGAGGGGGTGTCCGTCGGTGTCCACGACGACGAGGGCGCGGGCCCCGGCGGCGTTGGCGCGGCGGAGGGCTTCGGAGAGGGGGGTGTCGGTCTCGACGGGGACGGCGCGGCGGGTGAGGGTGCGGGCGCGGAGTTCGGGGAGGTGTTCGCGCAGCCGGGCCATGCGGAGGCTGTTTCCGGCGCCGGTCCAGATGATGGCGGCGAGGATGGCTGCGAGCAGGGCGTCGGTGACGGTGTCCATGCCGCTGACGGTGCCGTCGCCGCCGAGGGCGGCGGAGTTGTTGAGCAGGGGGAGGCCGACGAGGACGGAGAGGGCGAGGGCGCGGCCGACCCAGGCGGCGGCGACGGTGCCGTTCATGGGTTTGCCGGTGATCTTCCAGACGACGGCGCGGAGCATGCGTCCGCCGTCGAGGGGGAGGCCGGGCAGGAGGTTGAAGGCGGCGACGATGAGGTTGGAGATCATCAGTCCGGCGAGGAGGACGCCGGGGACGGTGTCGGGTCGTACGGGTTTGAGGGCGAGGTAGAAGAGTCCGGCGAGGACGAGGGAGAGGAGGGGGCCGACGAAGGCGAGGACGAATTCGCGGCCGGGGGTCTCGGCTTCCTTCTCGATCTCGGAGACGCCGCCGAAGAACTGGAGCTGGATGCGGCGTACGGGGAGTTTGAAGCAAAGGGCGGCGACGGTGTGGGCGAGTTCGTGGACGAGGACGGAGGCGTAGAAGGCGACGGCGAAGAAGAGGGAGACGAGGTAGCGGAGGGCGCCGAGTTCGGGGAGGACGCGGTCGAGCTGGCCGCCGAAGACCCAGGTGATGAGGGCGGCGACGAGGAACCAGCTGGGGGCGACGTAGACGGGTACGCCGAAGGGGCGGCCCATGAGGAGGCCGCCGCCGGGTTCCCTGGGGCGTCGTGCGGGGGGTCGGCCGTCGGCCGTGCCGGTGGGGCCGTGGTCGGGGCCGTGGGGTTCGGTGTGGGCGAGGGAGCGGTGTTCGGGCTGGGGGTCGGGGTCGCCGGGCCGGGTGGGGGGTTTCGTGGGCCGGTGTTCCGGTTCGGGGTGGTGGGTGGGGTCGTTCGTCGGGGCCGTAGGGTCCGCGGGGTGCTCGGTCGGCTCGTCGTCGCCGGACCGAGGCTGCCCGCTCCCGCCGCTCGCGTCCACACTGTCCCCTCGCTCGAAGCGTCTCCCCGCCCGCCGGGCGGAGGGTTCGTGGTCGATGGTATGCGTCCTCGGCCCGGTGTTCCGCCCCGGCACCCCTTGTGTCCGCCGGGCAGGTGGTGCGGCGGGGTGGCCGGGGCGGGGTCGATGTCGGTGGGGGGCCGTATGGTCTGGGGTCATGGACAGCAGCGTGGACGGGGCGGGTTCCCCGGCGGGTTCGGTGGAGGTGCCCGTGGGGGGCGGGGAGGCGGGGCGGGTGGTGGCTCCGCCGTCGTCGTTGTCGCCGTCGCGGGCGAGTGACTTCATGCGGTGTCCGTTGCTGTACCGGTTCCGGGTGATCGACCGGCTGCCGGAGCGGCCGAGCGAGGCGGCGACGCGGGGGACGCTGGTGCACGCGGTGCTGGAGCGGTTGTTCGACGCGCCGGCGGCGGAGCGTACGGCGCCGCGGGCGCGGGCGCTGGTGCCGGGGCAGTGGGACCGGTTGCGGGAGAGCCGTCCGGAGGTCGGGGAGCTGTTCGCGGACGATCCGGAGGGTGCGCGGCTGGCCCGCTGGCTGGGTGAGGCGGAGGCGCTGGTGGAGCGCTGGTTCACGCTGGAGGACCCGGTGCGGCTGGAACCGGCGGAGCGTGAGCTGTTCGTGGAGACGGAGCTGGATTCGGGGCTGCGGCTGCGCGGGATCATCGACCGGGTGGATGTGGCGCCGAGCGGTGAGGTCCGGATCGTGGACTACAAGACGGGGAAGGCGCCGCGGCCGGAGTACGCCGAGGGCGCGTTGTTCCAGATGACGTTCTACGCGCTGGTGGTGTGGCGGCTGAAGGGGGTGGTGCCGCGTCGGCTGCAGCTGGTGTATCTGGGCAGTGGTGATGTGCTGACGTACGACCCGGTGGTCGCGGATCTGGAGCGGGTGGAGCGGAAGCTGCTGGCGTTGTGGGCGGCGATCCGGGAGGCGACGGAGTCGGGTGAGTGGCGGCCGAGGCCGACGAAGCTGTGCGGCTGGTGTGATCACCGGGCGCTGTGTCCGGAGTTCGGGGGGACTCCCCCGCCGTATCCGCTGCCGGTGCGGGCGGGGGCGTCGGGGCCGGTGGCGCAGGGCAGAATGGGCGCGGACTAGCGAAGGAGTGTCAGGTGGCCATCCGTGTCCTACTGGTCGATGACCAGCCGCTGCTGCGTACGGGGTTCCGCATGATTCTGGAGGCGGAGCAGGATGTCGCGGTCGTCGGTGAGGCCGGTGACGGTCTGCAGGCTCTGGAGCAGGTGCGGGCGTTGCAGCCGGATGTCGTGCTGATGGACATCCGGATGCCCCGGATGGACGGGGTGGAGGCGACGCGGCAGATCAGTGGTCCGGGCCGGGACGGTCCGGCGAAGGTGCTGGTGCTGACGACGTTCGATCTGGACGAGTACGTGGTGGAGGCGTTGCGGGCGGGGGCGAGCGGGTTTCTGCTGAAGGACGTGCCCGCGGACGAGTTGGTGCAGGCGATCCGGGTGGTGGCGGCGGGTGAGGCGATGCTGGCGCCGAGCATCACGCGCCGGTTGCTGGACAAGTACGCGACGCATCTGCCGTCGGGCGAGGAGCGGGTGCCGGACACCCTGCACACGCTGACGGACCGTGAGGTGGAGGTGCTGAAGCTGGTGGCGCGGGGGTTGTCGAACGCGGAGATCGCGGCGGATCTGTTCGTGAGCGAGACGACGGTGAAGACGCATGTGGGGCATGTGCTGACGAAGCTGCGTCTGCGGGACCGGGTGCAGGCGGCGGTGTACGCGTACGAGAGCGGTCTGGTGCGTCCGGGGGCGCAGTAGGCGGGCGCGTCGTCCGCGCGGCGTGGCGAAGGGGCGCCCCTCTCCGGGAAGGAGGGGGGCGCCCTTTCGTGCCGTCAGGTGCGGTCGGCGGGCCGGTGGGTCACTCGCTGACGCCGCGGCTCAGCTCCCAGAGCTGGAGGGTGGAGGAGGAGTTGAGGGCGTAGGCGACGCCGGTGATGTTGTCGCGGGCGGCGATGAACTGCTTGCCCTGCCAGAGCGGGATGACGGGGACGTCGTCGGCGACGATGTCCTGGATGGTGGTGAGGCTGCCGCCGGCGTTGATGCGGTCGGCCTCGCGGCGGGACTGCGGGATCAGGGTGTGCTGGATCTCGCCGTTGTTGTAGGGGGAGCCGAGGAAGTTGCCCTTGTCGAGGAAGGGGGCGAGGAAGTTGTCGGCGTCGGCGAAGTCGGGGAACCAGCCCATGCCGTAGACGTCGTACTTGCCCTTCTGTTCGGCGGGCCGGAAGGTCGCCCAGGGGTGTCCTTCGATGCCGACGTCGAACAGGCCGCTGTTGTTGAGCTGCTTCTGCAGGACCTGGAACTCCTGCTTGGTGGCCGAGCCGTAGTGGTCGGTGGTGTAGTGCAGCGTCAGTTTGACGGGGGTGGTGATGCCGGCCTTGGTGAGGAACTGCTTGGCCTTGGCGGGGCTGGGGTCGCCGTACTTGTTGAAGAACGAGTTGGAGTGTCCGGTGACGCTGGCGGGGACGAGCGAGTAGAGGGGCTCGGCCTGGGTGCCGTAGACCTTGGCGACGAGTTCACCGCGGTCGATGACCTGGGCCATCGCTTCGCGGACGGCCTTGGACTTGACGGTGTCGGCGTTGGTGTTGAACGCCAGGTAGCGGATTTCGAGGCCGGGCATGTCCACGAGATCGACGTTCTCGTCGCTGCCGTTGTCGAGCTTCTGGATCTGGGACGGCGACATGGTGCGGGTCATCACGTCGATGTCGCCCTTGTCGATGGCGCGGCCCATCGCGTCGGCGTCGGCGTAGGAGCGCATGACGACCTGGTCGTTGTCCACGGTCACGCTGCCCTTGTACTTCGGGTTCTTGGTGAAGGTGGCGCTGACGACGGCGTTGTTCCTGACGTCGGCCTTGAAGGTGTAGGGGCCCGAGCCGTCCATCTGGAAGCCGTCGCGGAGTTTGTCGGCCGCGTACTGCTTGGGGTCGATGATCCCGGCGACGGGGGTGGACAGCTTGAACGGGAAGGTCGCGTCGGCGGTCTTCAGGTGGAAGATCACTTCGCGGTCGCCCTGTGTCTCGACGGTGTCGATGGTGTTGAGCAGGGTGGAGACACCGGAGTCGGCGTTGATGTGGATGGCGCGCTCGATGGAGAACTTCACATCGGCGGCGGTGACCTTGTCGCCGTCCGCGAAGACGAGTCCGTCGCGCAGCTTGCAGACGTAGCGTTCGTTGCCGCTGTCGGTGAAGGAGCAGCTCTCGGCGGCCTCGGGGACGGGGTCGCCGTCGCCCTTGGGCTGGGTCATGAGGGTCTGCACGGTCTGGCGGAGGATGTTCCAGGTGCCGACGTCGTAGGCGTAGGCGGGGTCGAGGGGGGCCGGTGCGTCGCTGGTCGCGGTGAACCGGTCGGTGGTGCCGACGACGATGGGGTCCTGGGCCTTGCTCCCGCTGTCCGATCCGCCGCACGCGGCGAGAACCGGCGTGAGCAGCCCGGCCACGGCCGGCAGCACCAAAATCTTGCGGTTCATGCGGGAGTTTCTCCAGAGCTGATCGGGTCCGTGCATTCGGCATGCAGGGGTGACGCGGGCCGATCACGGGGGTGGCGGCGATGTTCTCGCGTCGAGATTAGTCCGCGCTCGCTGGAGGGTTCACGGGGCCTTGAGTTGAGGGTTCATCACGCAGTGGAACCGGGTGCGGACGCACCGGAAGAGGGGGCGTGGCGGGATTGGTGCAGCGTCTCCCCAATCGGGACACAAGGGTGAGGGCGGCACGGAGTGCGGGGGGTGGGACGCACATCCGGGCACGGGTGTCGAGGCCCGTACACGTGGGGAAGCTCACACCTTCAACAACCCCACGAGATAGTTGAATTCGGTTTATCTCTTGCCCGGAATTCCCCGCCCGTGTACGACCGGGGAATGCCCACGGCGTGACGCAAAGCACTTTCCCACGCTAAGTGAAGGGCTAGCGCATTTCCGTCATCAGACCGCGCAGAAATGCCAGGTCCACGTCTTCCAGCGAGGCCACGACGGTGCGCCGCTCGGCGGGCACGATGGGCGCGACGGAGGGTACGGCGACGACCTGGCACCCGGCGGCCTCGGCGGCGGCGACGCCGGTCGCGGTGTCCTCCACGACGGCGCACCGGGCCGGATCGACGCCCAGTCCGGCGGCGGCCAGCAGATACGGGTCGGGGTGCGGCTTGGTGCGCGACACCTCGTCACCGGCGATGGACAGCCCGAAGTGGTGGGCGCCGAGCACCCCCAGCACCCGGTCGATGATGCGCCGGTGGGACGCGGAGACCAGGGCGGTCGGGATGCCGTGCGCGTGGAGTTCGGCGAGCAGCCGGGCGGCGCCGGGCATCAGCGGCAGCGTGCGCCCGATCCGGGCCTCGAAACCGTCGTTGAGGAGCACCGAGACCTCGGCGAGGGTGATGTCCGCGCCGGTGGCCTCGATGAGGAACCCGGCGCTGCGGGTCATCGGGCCGCCGACCACGACGTGCTTCCAGGATTCGTCCAGGACGTGTCCGAGGCCGGCGAAGACCTCGACCTCCACGTCCCACCAGAAGCCCTCGGTGTCCACCAGGGTCCCGTCCATGTCGAGCAGCACCGCCTGCAGGGCGGAGCCTTCGGCCGTACGGGTTCCGAGCGCGGGGACCGTACTGGTCATCCGGCGCACCTCCTTGAGGGACGACCAGGCCGGTTCCCGGAACGGGAACCGGCCTGCGGTGGACCGACCAGTCTACGTCGCGCGCGTGCGAACCGCCTCGTACGTCACGGGCGAGCCGGTACACCGGTCCCCGCGCGGCCGGAGGTCACCGTGCGTCACCGGGCGTTGAAGTACTTCGCCTCGGGGTGGTGGATGACGATGGCGTCGGTGGACTGCTCGGGGTGGAGCTGGAACTCCTCCGAGAGCTGGACGCCGATCCGCTCGGGCTCCAGGAGCGCGGCGATCTTGGCCCGGTCCTCCAGGTCGGGGCAGGCGCCGTAGCCGAGGGAGAAGCGGGCGCCCCGGTACTTGAGGGCGAACATGTCCTCGATCCCGGCCGGGTCCTCGCCCGCGAAGCCGAGTTCGGCGCGGACCCGCGCGTGCCAGTACTCGGCGAGCGCCTCGGCCAACTGGACGGACAGGCCGTGCAGTTCGAGATAGTCGCGGTAGGCGTTGGCCTCGAACATCCGGGCCGTCTCCGCACCGATGCGGGAGCCGACGGTGACGACCTGGAAGCCGACCACGTCGGTCTCGCCGGACTCCTCGGGGCGGAAGAAGTCGGCCAGGCAGAGGCGGCGGCCCCGGCGCTGGCGGGGGAAGGTGAACCGGGTCCGCTCGTTGCCGCGTTCGTCCAGCACGATCAGGTCGTCGTCCTTGGAGACGCACGGGAAGTAGCCGTGCACGACGGCCGCTTCGAGGAGGCCGTCGGTCTGGAGCCGGTCGAGCAGTCCGCGCAGCCGGGGCCGTCCCTCCGTCTCGGCCAGTTCCTCGTACGACGGTCCCTCTCCGGTACGGGCCTGCTTCAGACCCCACTGCCCCTTGAACAGCGCGCCCTCGTCCAGCCAGCTCGCGTACTCCTTGAGCTGGATGCCCTTGATGACGCGGGTGCCCCAGAACGGCGGGGTGGGCACGGGGTTGTCGGTGGCGACGTCGGACCGGACGTGCCCCTCCTGCGGGCGTTCCTCCTCCACCGGTACGGCGGCGGCGCGCACCCGGCGCTGCTTCAGCTCGGGCAACCGGGCGCCGGGCAGGCCGCGTTTGACGCCGATCAGGGCGTCCATCAGGCGCAGTCCCTCGAACGCGTCGCGGGCGTAGCGGACTTCGCCCTCGTACAGCTCGTGCAGGTCCTGCTCGACGTAGGCGCGGGTGAGGGCGGCGCCGCCGAGGATGACGGGGAACCGGGTGCCCAGGCCGCGCTGGTTCAGCTCCTGGAGGTTCTCCTTCATGATGACGGTGGACTTCACCAGCAGCCCCGACATGCCGATGACGTCGGCGCGGTGCTCCTCGGCGGCCTCCAGGATCGCCGAGACGGGCTGCTTGATACCGAGGTTGACGACGTTGTAGCCGTTGTTGGACAGGATGATGTCCACGAGATTCTTGCCGATGTCGTGGACGTCGCCGCGGACGGTGGCGAGCACGATGGTGCCCTTGCCCGCGCCTTCCTCGCCGTCGGCGGTCTTCTCCATGTGCGGTTCCAGATGGGCGACGGCCGTCTTCATCACCTCGGCGGACTGCAGCACGAACGGCAGCTGCATCTGCCCGGAGCCGAAGAGTTCACCGACGACCTTCATGCCGTCCAGCAGGGTGTCGTTGACGATGTCCAGGGCGGGCCGCTCGGTCAGGGCCGCGTCCAGGTCGGCCTCCAGGCCGTTGCGCTCACCGTCGATGATGCGCCGCTTGAGCCGCTCCTCCAGCGGCAGCGCGGCCAGTTCCTCGGCCTTGCCCGCCTTCAGGGACTTCGCGGTGGCGCCCTCGAACAGCTGCATCAGCTTCTGGAGCGGGTCGTAGCCCTCGGTGCGCCGGTCGTGGACGAGGTCGAGCGCGGTCCGCACCTCCTCCTCGCTGAACCGGGCGATGGGGAGGATCTTGCTCGCGTGGACGATCGCGGAGTCCAGCCCGGCCTTGACGCACTCGTCCAGGAAGACGGAGTTGAGGAGGATGCGGGCGGCCGGGTTGAGGCCGAAGGAGATGTTGGACAGACCGAGGGTGGTCTGCACCGCCGGGTGGCGCTTCTTCAGCTCGCGGATCGCCTCGATGGTGGCGATGCCGTCCTTGCGGGACTCCTCCTGCCCGGTACAGATGGTGAAGGTGAGGGTGTCCACCAGGATGTCGTCCTCGCGGATGCCCCAGTTCCCGGTGAGGTCCGCGATCAGGCGCTCCGCGATCTCCACCTTCTTCTCCGGGGTGCGGGCCTGGCCCTCCTCGTCGATGGTGAGCGCGATCAGCGCGGCGCCGTGCTCCGCGGCCAGCGCGGTGACCTGCGCGAACCGGGACTCGGGGCCGTCGCCGTCCTCGTAGTTGACGGAGTTGACGACCGCCCGGCCGCCGAGCTTCTGAAGTCCCGCGCGCAGGACGTCCACCTCGGTGGAGTCCAGCACCAGGGGCAGGGTGGAGGCGGTGGCGAACCGCCCGGCCAGCTCCTCCATGTCCGCGACGCCGTCCCGGCCGACGTAGTCCACGCACAGGTCGAGCATGTGCGCGCCCTCGCGGATCTGCTCGCGGGCGATCTCCACGCAGTCGTCCCAGCGGGCCTCCAGCATGGCCTCGCGGAACTTCTTCGAACCGTTGGCGTTGGTGCGCTCCCCGATCGCCAGGTACGAGGTGTCCTGCCGGAACGGGACGGTCTGGTAGAGGGAGGCGGCGCCCGGCTCGGGGCGCGGGTCGCGCGAGGTGGGGGTGAGGTCGCGGACCCGCTCCACGACCTGGCGCAGATGCTCGGGGGTGGTGCCGCAGCAGCCGCCGACCAGCGAGAGGCCGTACTCCCCGACGAACGTCTCCTGCGCGTCGGCCAGCTCCCGCTCGGTCAGCGGGTAGTGGGCGCCGTCCTTGCCGAGCACCGGCAGGCCCGCGTTGGGCATGCAGGACAGCGGGATGCGGGAGTGTCGGGCGAGGTAGCGCAGGTGCTCGCTCATCTCGGCGGGGCCGGTGGCGCAGTTCAGGCCGATCATGTCGATGCCGAGGGGCTCCAGCGCGGTGAGGGCCGCGCCGATCTCGGAGCCGAGCAGCATGGTCCCGGTGGTCTCGACGGTGACCGAGACGATCACCGGCACGTCCAGGCCGAGCGCGGTGAGGCCCCGTCGGGCACCGAGGACGGCGGCCTTGGTCTGGAGGAGGTCCTGGGTGGTCTCCACGAGGAGCGCGTCGGCGCCGCCGGTGATCAGGCCCTCGGCGTTGCGCTGGTAGGCGTCGCGCAGGGTGGTGTACGGGGCGTGGCCGAGGGTCGGCAGTTTCGTACCGGGGCCGATGGAGCCGAGGACCCAGCGGGGGCGGCCGTCACCGGCGGTGAACCGGTCGGCGGCCTCGCGGGCGACGCGGGCCCCGGCCTCGGACAGCTCGAAGACGCGGTCGGGGATGTCGTACTCGCCGAGCGCGGCGTGGTTGGCGCCGAAGGTGTTGGTCTCGACGCAGTCCACGCCGACCGCGAAGTAGGCGTCGTGGACGGAGGAGACGATGTCCGGGCGGGTGAGGTTCAGGATCTCGTTGCAGCCTTCGAGGTCCTGGAAGTCCGCGAGGGTGGGGTCCTGGGCCTGGAGCATCGTGCCCATCGCCCCGTCGGCGACGACCACACGGGTGGCCAGCGCCTCTCGGAGCGCGGACACACGGGTCCGGCTGTCGGCGGAAGGGGACGTTGGCGACGAGGCCATGAAGGGACTCCCTGGTTGCGACGGCTGTCGGCTATGCGCCTTCCCCGATGGTGCGGGTACGGGGCACGGCGCCAGCGTAACCGGGCGGGCGCGCCGGAGGTCGGGCGCGTCCACGGGGCGGACGGGGTGTCGCCGGTGTCGCCCCGGATGGCGCAGAGCACGGGCGGGGTCTCGACGGAGGTGGTGTGCCGGGGGTGGGGCGCGCGGGGGTGTGCGCGGGGGCGCTCGGGGTGTGGGGGCGGGGCGTGGAGCGGGGTGCGCTGCGGGGAACGGGTGGGTGTGGGGTGAACCATTGGCGGGAGGTCGGCATCGACCGGTAGTGTTCGACATTGCCGAACGTGGTTGTGCGGTGGGTGCGCCGCGGGGACCGGGCGGAGCCCGCCCGGCGGCGGCCGGTGCGCGAGGGACGGAGGCAGGACGGCGATGGCACGGAACATCCAGTCGCTCGAACGGGCGGCGGCGATGCTGCGGCTGCTGGGCGGCGGCGAGCGCCGGCTCGGCCTGTCGGACATCGCCTCGTCGCTGGGGCTCGCCAAGGGCACCGCACACGGCATCCTGCGCACCCTCCAGCAGGAGGGGTTCGTGGAGCAGGACGAGGCGTCGGGCCGCTACCAGCTCGGAGCGGAACTGCTGCGCCTGGGCACCACCTATCTGGACGTGCACGAACTGCGGGCGCGGGCCCTGGTGTGGACCGACGACCTGGCCCGCTCCAGCGGCGAGAGCGTCTATCTGGGCGTCCTGCACCAGCAGGGCGTGCTGATCGTGCACCACGTCTTCCGGCCCGACGACAGCCGCCAGGTGCTGGAGATCGGCGCGATGCAGCCGCTGCACTCCACCGCGCTGGGCAAGGTGCTCTCGGCGTACGACCCGGTGGCGCACAGCGAGGCACTGGAGGCGGAGCGGGTCGCGTTCACGGACCGTACGGTGTGCGACGCCCGGGGCTTCGAGGACGTGCTGGACCTGACGCGGGCACGCGGATACGCGGCCGACGTGGAGGAGACCTGGGAGGGTGTCGCGTCGATCGCGGCGCCGGTGCACGACCGGCGGCGGATGCCGGTGGGCGCGGTCGCCATCACGGGCGCGGTGGAGCGGGTGGGGCTCGGCGGGGAGCTGCGCCCCGAACTGATCGCGGCGGTGCGGGACTGTGCCCGCGCGGTCTCCCGCGACCTGGGCGCGGGCCGCTTCTGACCGTCCCGCGCGCGGCCCCGGCAGGGGCGCGGCTCCCCGCTCCCCCCACCCGGTCCGCGGCGGGTTCTCCCTGGTCGGCGGGGGTGTCTCCCGGGTGCCGTCCGGGACGCGAGGCGGCGTTGCCGATCTCGACCTACTCTGAAATGGACATAACGGGCGAGACCGTAGCGAGTGAACGGTGGGAGACCCCGGACGGCGATCGGCGGGGCGATCAGTAACGATCCCGTTTTCGACAACAGAGCTCTTGACGCACCCGTGACCACGGCGCGAGACTCCCGACCAACGGTCGGCATTGTCGAACACCTATCGGCAAGTACGCGTTAGAGTGGGCAACGCCAAGGGCCGGAGTCGCTCTCACCACGAGGGCGCCGGAACCCCTGATGGGACGGGGTTCGGCATCCCTGGACGAAGGACAAAGGAGTCGCGGGTGTCCAGCTCCGACATCTTCATCGGCGAGACCATAGGTACCGCCGTACTCATCCTGCTCGGCGGCGGTGTGTGCGCCGCGGTCACGCTGAAGGCCTCCAAGGCGCGCGGCGCCGGGTGGCTCGCCATCGCCTTCGGGTGGGGCTTCGCGGTCCTGACGGCCGTCTACATCTCCGGGCCGCTCTCCGGGGCCCAGCTCAACCCGGCCGTCACGATCGCGCTCGCCCTCACCAGCGGCGTCTGGAGCCAGGTCTGGGTCTATCTGCTCGGCCAGCTGCTGGGCGCGATGATCGGCGCGGCGCTGGTCTGGGTCGCCTACTACGGGCAGTTCCAGGCCCACATGACCGACCCTGAGATCGTCGGCACCGATGAGGAGCGGGCGGCCGTCAAGGCCGTGGAGGCGACGGAACCGGCCGCGGGTCCGGTCCTCGGCATCTTCTCCACCGGCCCCGAGGTGCGCAACGCGGTCATGAACCTGCTGACGGAGATCGTCGGCACCTTCGTCCTGATCCTGGCGGTGCTCACCCAGGGTCTCAACGCCAAGGGCACCGGGCTCGGCGTCCTCGGCGGTCTGATCACCGCGCTTGTCGTGGTGGCCATCGGCCTGTCGCTCGGCGGACCCACCGGGTACGCGATCAACCCCGCCCGCGACCTCGGCCCCCGTATCGTCCACGCCCTGCTCCCGCTGCCCAACAAGGGAGGCTCCGACTGGAGCTACGCCTGGGTTCCGGTGGTCGGCCCGCTGCTCGGCGCCGCCGCCGCGGCCGGTATCTACAACGTCGCCTTCGCCTAGGGGAGCGCGCACCGCGCGCCCGTACACAGAGCCCACACCCACGGACCTCCAGGAGCACACAGTGACCGACGCGCACACCACAGGCCCGTTCATCGCGGCGATCGACCAGGGCACCACCTCCTCGCGCTGCATCGTCTTCGACCGGGACGGCCGGATCGTCTCGGTGGACCAGAAGGAGCACGAGCAGATCTTCCCCAAGCCCGGCTGGGTCGAGCACAACGCGAACGAGATCTGGACCAACGTCCAGGAGGTCGTCGCCGGTGCGATCGAGAAGGCCGGGATCACCCGGGACGACATCAAGGCCATCGGCATCACCAACCAGCGCGAGACGACCGTGCTGTGGGACAGGACCACCGGTGAGCCGGTCCACAACGCCATCGTCTGGCAGGACACCCGCACCGACGCGCTCTGCCGGGAACTCGGCCGCAACGTCGGCCAGGACCGCTTCCGGCGCGAGACCGGGCTGCCGCTGGCGTCGTACTTCGCCGGTCCCAAGGCGCGCTGGCTGCTCGACCACGTGGACGGCCTCCAGGAGCGTGCCGAGGCGGGCGACATCCTGTTCGGCACGATGGACAGCTGGGTCATCTGGAACCTGACCGGCGGCGTCAACGGCGGCCGGCACGTCACCGACGTCACCAACGCCTCGCGCACCCTGCTGATGAACCTGCACACCATGCGGTGGGACCCGAAGATCGCGGAGTCCATCGGGGTGCCCCTGGCCATGCTCCCGGAGATCCGCTCCTCCGCCGAGGTGTACGGCGAGATCACCGGCGGGCGCCTGGGCGACCTGCTCGGCGGCGTCCCGGTCGCCTCCGCGCTCGGCGACCAGCAGGCGGCCCTGTTCGGGCAGACCTGTTTCGCGGAGGGCGAGACCAAGTCCACGTACGGCACCGGCACGTTCATGGTGATGAACACCGGCACCAAGATCATCAACTCGTACGCGGGCCTGCTGACCACGGTCGGCTACAAGATCGGCGACCAGCCGACGGTGTACGCGCTGGAGGGCTCCATCGCCGTCACCGGCTCGCTGGTGCAGTGGATGCGCGACCAGATGGGGCTGATCTCCACCGCCGCCGAGATCGAGACGCTCGCGCTGTCGGTCGAGGACAACGGCGGCGCCTACTTCGTGCCCGCGTTCTCCGGCCTGTTCGCCCCGCACTGGCGGGCCGACGCGCGCGGGGTGATCACCGGCCTGACCCGGTACGTCACCAAGGCGCACCTGGCCCGCGCGGTGCTGGAGGCCACGGCCTGGCAGACCCGCGAGATCGCGGACGCGATGGTCAAGGACTCCGGCGACGAGCTGGTCACGCTCAAGGTGGACGGCGGCATGACGTCCAACAACCTGCTGATGCAGACGCTCTCCGACGTGCTGGACGCGCCCGTGGTGCGCCCGATGGTCGCGGAGACCACCTGCCTCGGCGCCGCCTACGCCGCCGGTCTGGCCGTCGGCTTCTGGGGCGGCACCGAGGAACTGCGCGCCAACTGGCGCCGGGCGGCCGAATGGACGCCCCACATGGACGCGGAGACCCGCGACCGTGAGTACAAGAACTGGCTCAAGGCCGTAGAGCGGTCCACGGGCTGGATCGAGGACGAGAGCTGAGGGCCGGACCCCCCATCGGCTCCGACGAGGAGTAATACCCGACATGACCAGTCAGTCCACCCTGAGTTCCGTACCTGCCCTGGGGACGCACCCGGCCTCCGGCTCCCACCCGAGCCGGGCCGAGACCAGGGAGCAGCTCGCCAAGGCGTCGTACGACCTCCTTGTCATCGGCGGCGGCATCCTGGGCATCTCCACCGCCTGGCACGCCGCGCAGTCCGGGCTCAGGGTGGCGCTGGTCGATGCCGGCGACTTCGCCGGAGCCACCTCCTCCGCCTCCTCCAAGCTGCTCCACGGCGGTCTGCGCTACCTGCAGACCGGCGCGGTGAAGCTGGTCGCGGAGAACCACTTCGAGCGCCGCGCGGTGTCCCGCCAGGTCGCCCCGCACCTGGCGAACCCGCTCACCTTCTACCTGCCCGTCTACAAGGGCGGCCCGCACGGCGCCGCCAAGCTGGGCGCGGGGGTCTTCGCCTACTCGGCGCTGTCCGCGTTCGGCGACGGCGTCGGCCACCTGCTGTCCCCCGCGCGGGCCGCGCAGGACGTGCCGGAGCTGCGCACCGAGAACCTCAGGGCCGTGGCCGTGTACGGCGACGACCAGATGAACGACGCCCGGATGGCGCTGATGACGGTCCGCGCGGCCGTCGAGGCGGGCGCGGTCGTCCTGAACCACGCGGAGGTCGGCGGGCTGCGCTTCACCCGCGGCCGCGTCACCGGCGCCGATCTGCGCGACCGGATCGACGGCGTGGAGTTCGGGGTCAACGCCCGGCTGGTGCTGAACGCGACCGGCCCCTGGGTGGACCATCTGCGCCGCATGGAGGACGCGCACGCGGCGCCGTCGATCCGGCTGTCCAAGGGCGCGCATCTGGTGCTGCGGCGCACCGCGCCGTGGAAGGCCGCGCTGGCCACGCCGATCGACAAGTACCGCATCACCTTCGCCCTCCCCTGGGAGGACATGCTGCTGCTCGGCACCACCGACGAGGTGTACGAGGGCGACCCGGCGGACGTGGCGGTCACCGAGAAGGACACCGCGCAGATCCTGGACGAGGCGTCGCTGTCGGTGCGGGACGAGCAGGTGCGGCGGGAGCTGATCACCTACTCGTTCGCCGGTCTGCGGGTGCTGCCGGGCGGTCCCGGCGACACCGCGAAGGCCAAGCGGGAGACGGTCGTCACCGAGGGTCCCGGCGGCATGCTGTCGGTGGCCGGCGGCAAGTGGACGACGTTCCGGCACATCGGGCGCACGGTGATGCAGAAGCTGGAGCGGCTGCCCGGCCACCCGCTGGGCGACGACTTCGAGCCGGTCTCCTCGCTGCCGAAGAGGCTGCCGCTGCCCGGTGTCGCCAACCCGCGCGCGGTCGCGCACCGGCTGCTGGTGGACAACCCGGCGCCGGGCCCCCGGATGGCCGCCGACACCGCCCGCCATCTGGCCACCCACTACGGCTCGCTGGCCTTCGACATCGTCCGGCTGGCCAACGAGAACCCGGACCTGGCCCGGCGGATGCACCCCGACGCGCCCGAGATCTGGGCGCAGGTGGTGTGGGCCAGGGACCACGAGTGGGCCGAGACGCAGGACGACGTGCTGCGCCGACGGCTGACCCTGACCGTCCGGGGGCTCGCCACCGACGAGATCCGCGCCGGGGTGCAGAACCTGCTCGACCAACGGCACTGAGCCGCCCGGCCCGCACCCGGGCATCCGCTGCCCCGTCCCCGATTCGTCCCGGAGCCGCCCCCGACAGGGGTGTCCGGGGCCCGGGGGCGGGGCAGTGATCCATTCGCGGGGAGCGCACGGACTGCGGGAGTCGCGGCGGGACGCCGTAAAGTTGGCACGTCAAGCGAGAGCACGTCGGAAGGAGGCACTGGGTGATCGAGCTGGAGGGGGTTCCCGAGCTGATCGACCCAGTCATGGTGGCCGCGTTCGAGGGCTGGAACGACGCCGGTGACGCCGCCTCCACGGCGGTCGCGCATCTGGAGCGCGAGTGGAAGGGCGAGGTATTCGCGGCGCTGGACGCCGAGGACTACTACGACTTCCAGGTCAACCGTCCCACGGTGTTCACGGAGGCCGGGGTGCGCAAGATCACCTGGCCGACGACACGGCTCTCGGTGGTCCGGACGGGCGGCGACAAGCCGCGCGACCTGGTCCTGGTGCGCGGTATCGAACCGTCCATGCGCTGGCGCTCGTTCTGCAACGAACTGCTGGGCTTCGCCCACGAACTGGGCGTGGAGATGGTCGTCGTGCTGGGCGCCCTGCTGGGCGACACCCCGCACACCCGGCCGGTGCCGGTCAGCGGGGTCACCTCCGACGCGGAACTGGCGCGCCGGATGGACCTGGAGGAGACCAAGTACGAGGGCCCGACGGGCATCGTGGGCGTGCTCCAGGAGGCGTGCGCGCACGCGGGTGTCCCGGCGGTGTCGCTGTGGGCGGCCGTGCCGCACTACGTGTCGCAGCCGCCCAACCCGAAGGCCACCCTGGCGCTGCTGAACCGGCTGGAGGATCTGCTGGACCTGCGGATGCCGCTGGGCGAGCTGCCCGACGACGCGCGGGCCTGGCAGGTGGGCGTGGACCAGCTCGCGGCCGAGGACAGCGAGGTCGCGGAGTACGTCCAGTCGCTGGAGGAGGCCCGCGACACCGCGGAGCTGCCCGAGGCGTCCGGTGAGGCCATCGCCCGTGAGTTCGAGCGCTATCTGCGGCGCCGTGACGTGAGCCCGCCCGGCGGACACGCCACGGCGGACGGCCAGGACGCGTATCTGCGGGACGGCCCGGCACCCGGTGGCCGCGGCAGGCCGCAGCGCCCGAAGCCGGGGGCGTCCGGCACCGCGTCGCCGGAGGGCGGCGGCGAGGGACCGCAGGACGGCGGCTCCGGGGACTCCTCGGGCGACTCCTCCGGGGACGCGTCGGAGGACTGAGCGCGAGGCCCGGCAGAGCAGTACGGCGGAGGGGCGGTTCCCGGTACGGGAACCGCCCCTCCGCCGTGGGTACGGACGTGTGTGCGGACCGACCGTGTCGTCAGAGAGCCACGCCGAGCAGCGCGTCCACCGCGCGGCTCACCAGGCCCGGCGCGCCGGTGTCGGTGCCGCCGTCGGCCTCCTGGCGGGCCGCCCAGCGGTCCACGGCGGCCAGTGCGGCGGGCGCGTCGAGGTCGTCGGCGAGGGCCTCGCGGATCTCGTCCACCAGCGCCTCGGCGGAGGGGCCGTCGGGCCGGGACACGGCGGCACGCCAGCGCCCGAGCCGGTCCACGGCGTCCTGGAGCACGCCGTCGGTCCACTCCCAGTCGGAGCGGTAGTGGCGGGAGTGCAGGGCGAGCCGTACGGCGGCCGGGTCCACTCCGTCGCGGCGCAGCTGGGAGACGAAGACGAGGTTGCCCCGGGACTTGGACATCTTCTCGCCGTCCAGGCCGACCATCCCGGCGTGCACGTACGCCGTGGCCATCGGGAACTCGCCGGTGAGCACCTGGGCGTGCGAGGCGCCCATCTCGTGGTGCGGGAAGGCGAGGTCGGAGCCGCCGCCCTGGACGTCGAAGCCCATACCGAGGTGGTCGAGGGCGATGGCGACGCACTCGATGTGCCAGCCGGGGCGGCCCCGGCCCAGCGAGCCGCCGTCCCAGCTGGGTTCGCCCTCGCGGGCGGCCATCCACAGCATCGGGTCGAGCGGGTTCTTCTTGCCCGGGCGGTCCGGGTCGCCGCCGCGTTCGGCGGACAGCAGCCGCATCGCGGCGGCGTCGAGGCCGGAGACCGTGCCGAAGTGCGGGTCGGACTCGACGGAGAAGTAGACGTCGCCGTCCAGTTCGTAGGCGGCGCCGAGGTCGCGGAGGCGTTCCACCAGCGGGACGATGCCGGGTATGGCCTCGACGGCGCCGATGTAGTGCTTCGGGGGGAGCATCCGCAGGGCGGTCATGTCCTCGCGGAACAGGGCGGTCTCCTGCTCGGCGAGACCGACCCAGTCCACGCCGTCGCGCTGGGCGCGCTCCAGGAGGGGGTCGTCCACGTCGGTGACGTTCTGGACGTAGTGGACCTGCCGCTCGGTGTCGAGCCAGACGCGCTGTACGAGGTCGAACGCGTTGTAGGTCGCCGCGTGTCCCATGTGGGTCGCGTCGTACGGGGTGATGCCGCAGACGTATATACGGGCGACGGGACCGGGTTCGAGGGTCACGGGTCCGCCGGTCGCGGTGTCGTGAATCCTCAGGTCGCGGCCCTGACCAGGCAGGGCGGGGACCTCGGAAGCGGGCCAGGCATGCATGTACATGAGCGTAACCCGGCCGGGGGGCGCGGATGCCTGCGGCCTCCGGCCGGGCGGCCGGGGGGCGGCCCGCGACGGCCCGGCGCGGGGTGCGCGGGGGCACCGCCGGGCCGGTCGCGGGCCGGGTGTCAGACCGGCGGCCAGGGGATCGCGGGCCACTCCCCGTCGGGTTCCGGGTGGGTGCCGGAGGCCAGCAGGGCGTCCACGCGGGCGCGGGTGGCGTCCACCTCGGCCGGGGTGATCAGCCCGGCCAGCCGGACGGCGAGCGGTGCGCCGTCGGCGAGGGCGTCGCGCAGGGTCTTGAGCACGGCCAGGGCCTCCTCGGTGAGGGGTTCCCCGGCCCAGCCCCACAGCAGGGTGCGGAGTTTGTTCTCGGCGTTGAAGGTGACGCCGTGGTCGATGCCGTAGAGGCGGCCGTCCGCGGTGGGCAGCAGGTGGCCGCCCTTGCGGTCGGCGTTGTTGACGACGGCGTCGAGGACGGCGAGGCGGCGCAGCCGTTCGTCGTCGGCGTGCACGAGCAGCGCGGTGCGGTCCTCGTCCACCTCCGCGAGCCCGATGGCCTTCCAGCCGGGCCCGGCCTCCTCGGCGTCGAGCAGGGCGAGGAGTTCGCTCTCGCCGCCGACGTCGATCCAGAGCTGGCACATGCCCTCGCCGTACGGGCCGTCGCGCAGCACGGTCGGCGGGACCAGGCCCCAGCCGGTGGCCTCGGAGACCTCGTACGCGGCGACCTCGCGGGCGGCGAGGGTGCCGTCGGGGAAGTCCCACAGGGGGCGTTCACCGGCGACGGGTTTGTAGACGCAGGACGCCTCGCGGCCGTCGAGGGCCACCGTGCAGAGCAGGGCCGCGTTGGAGGCCTCGCGGATGCGTCCGCGGACGGACAGCTCACCCCGCGCGAGGAGTTCGGCGGCGTGCGGGTCGGCGGTCACGCTCCGCGGCGGTATCCGTTCTGGCGCGGACATACGTGTCCTTCCGGGTCGAGCGGGAGGCTGCACAGCGGGCACGGCGGCCTTCCGGCGTTGACGACGTCCAGGGCGCGTTTGGCGAAGGACCTGGCCTGCGCGCCGGTCAGCCGGACCCGCAGCATCGGGGGCCCGTTCTCCTCGTCCTGGAGGAGGCGTTCCTCGGCCTCGGCGAGATCCTCCTCGGAGTCGGCGTCGAGTTCGACGAGGGCCTGTGCCTCGACGATCATGCGCTGTTCGTCGCCGTCCCAGGCGAGGGCCATCGTGCCGACCCGGAACTCCTCCTCGACGGGGGTGTCCAGGGGCGCGGTGTCGGAGACCTCGGTGGGGGCGACGGCGGGGACGGCCGCGTTGCCGCCGCTGCGCCGGACGACCTCGTCCAGCAGTTCGTCGATGCGCTCGGCGAGCGCGGCGACCTGTGTCTTCTCCAGGGCCACACTGGTCACCCGGGGGCCCGAGGTGGCCTGGAGGAAGAACGTACGGCGTCCGGGCAGTCCGACCGTGCCGGCCACGAAGCGGTCCGGCGGATCGTAGAGGAACACCTGACGGGACACGTCCTGACTCCATTGAGAATCGTGGTTGCTGCGGCGCCGGTCATGCGGGAGGGCGTCTGCGGGGACCGCTCAACCCTACTGCGGCCGACGATCACGGTGCGCCCGCACCGCCACCGACCGGTGCGTCTTCCCCGGCGCTGCCGGAGGGGGCGCCGTGCGGGGCGAGGGAGGCGAGGTCGCCGGTGTCGCCGAGCCGGACGAGGTAGGGGCGCAGCCGGGTGTAGCGGATCGCGGTGACGGAGCAGGGTTCGACGGAGACCCGCTGGAAGAGGTCGAGGTGGAGGCCGAGGGCGTCGGCGACGAGGGACTTGATGATGTCGCCGTGCGAGCACATCAGGTAGACGGCGTCGGGGCCGTGGTCGCGTTCGATCCGGGCGTTCCACTCCCGGACGGCCTCGGCGGCGCGGGTCTGCATGGCGCGCATGGACTCGCCGCCGGGGAAGGCGGCGGCGGAGGGGTGGGACTGGACGACCTCCATCAGGGGGTCGTCGTTCAGTTCGGCGAGTTTGCGGCCGGACCAGTCGCCGTAGTGGCACTCCCCGATCCGTTCGTCGGTGTGCGCGCGCAGGCCGGGGCGGGCGTCCAGCAGCGGGCGTACGGTCTCCTGGCAGCGCTGGAGGGGGCTGGCGACGACTTCGGCGAGCGGGAGGTCCGCCAGGCGGGCGGGGAGCGCGGCGGCCTGGGCGGTGCCGCGCTCGTCGAGGGCGACGCCGGGGGTCCAGCCGGCGAGCACTCCCGAGGTGTTGGCGGTCGAACGTCCGTGCCTGACGAGGATCAGCGTGGGCATGCGGCCAGGGTAAGCGCACCGCCGAGTGCGGTGGTGTTCGGGCGAGGGGAGAATGCGCTCCGTGATCGTGGACTGTGCCATCTACAAGGACGGGCACCGGATCGAGGGCCCGGAGGACTTCTCCGACGCGCTGGAGGAGGCGCGGGCGGCGGGCGGTTTCGTGTGGATCGGGCTGCACGAGCCCTCGGAACGCGAGTTCGCTCTGGTGACGGAGGAGTTCGGGCTGCATCCGCTGGCGGTGGAGGACGCGCTGAAGGCGCATCAGCGGCCGAAGCTGGAGACGTACGACGACTCGCTGTTCATGGTGCTCAAGCCGGTGGTGTACGAGGCGGCGAGCGACACGGTGTCGGCGGGTGAGGTGATGGTGTTCGTCGGGTCGTGCTTCGTGGTGACGGTGCGGCACGGGTCGGGGGCGCCGCTGTCGGCGGTGCGGCAGCGGCTGGAGAGCGATCCGGAGATGCTGGCGAAGGGTCCCACGGCGGCGCTGTACGCGATCTCGGACACGGTGGTCGATCACTATCTGGAGGTGGCGACCGAGTTGCAGACGGACCTGGAGGAGCTGGAGGCGGAGGTGTTCCGGCCGGAGGGCGGCGGCTCGCGGAACACCGCGTCGCGGATCTACACCTTCAAGCGGCAGGTGCTGGAGTTCCGCCGGGCGACGGGACCGCTGGCGCCGCCGCTGAACCGGCTCGCGGGTGCGGGGCAGTTCGGCGCCGGGATGCCGTACGTGGACGACTCGGCGCGGCCGTTCTTCCGGGACGTGGGCGACCACCTGACCCGGGTGAACGACTCGGTGGAGAGCCTGGACCGGCTGGTGTCGGACATCCTGTCGGCGCACTTGGCGCAGATGAGCGTCCGGCAGAACGACGACATGCGGAAGATCTCGGCGTGGGCGGCGATGGCCGCGGTGCCGACCATGATCGCCGGGATCTACGGCATGAACTTCGAGTACATGCCGGAGCTGCACTGGGTGTGGTCCTACCCCGCGGTGATCGCCGTGATGGCGGTGCTGGAGGTTCTGCTGTACCGGACGTTCAAACGTCGCGGGTGGCTCTGATCGACGGGGGTGGGGCGACGGGGGTGGGGGCGGCGTTCCGCCGAACGGGGGAACGCGAGGCCGTGACCCGGCGGGTGTGCGGCGCGTTGTGGTGGTGACGGCCGTGGCGGGGAAGACCCCCCGAGCCCCCACCACGGCCGCGGAACCTCCTCCCCCGGTCCCGCGACAGCGCGGGACCGGGGGAGTTCTCATTG
Source organism: Streptomyces corallincola (assembly GCF_019104725.1). Taxonomy (GTDB): domain Bacteria; phylum Actinomycetota; class Actinomycetes; order Streptomycetales; family Streptomycetaceae; genus Streptomyces; species Streptomyces corallincola. The sequence goes on from NZ_JAHRXF010000026.1 coordinate 22,658, forward strand.
GCGTACGGGGTGCCGGGGTGCCAGGGGGGTGCGGCTCAGGCGAGGCCGGAACGCTCCAGGGCCTCGACGCCCGCGCGGAGCGAGGTGAGGCGCTCGTCCAGGGTGAACCCGGCGGGGGCGAGGCTGAGGGTGGTGACCCCGGCGGCGGCGTACGCCTTCATACGGTCCGCGATGCGGTCCACGGAGCCGAGCAGGGTGGTGTTGTCGATGAGGTCCTGCGGTACGGCGGCGGCCGCGCCCTGCTTGTCACCGGCGAGGTACTTGTCCTGGATCTCGGCGGCCTCCCGCTCGTAGCCCATGCGCCGGGCGAGCTGGTTGTAGAAGTTCTGCTTGCGGCTGCCCATGCCGCCGACGTACAGCGCGGTGTACGGGCGGAAGGTGTCGGCGAGCGCGGACAGGTCCTTGTCGTCGCCCGCGGCCAGCGGCAGCGTGGGGCAGATGTCGAACCCGTCGAGGGTCCTGCCCGCCTTCTCCCGGCCCGCGCGCAGGTACTGGACGGCGGTGTCCTCCAGGTGGTCGGCGGAGGGGAAGATCAGCAGGGCGCCGTCCGCGATCTCGCCGGTCTGCTCCAGGTTCTTCGGGCCGATGGCGGCGATGTAGAGCGGGATGTGCGGGCGTTCGGGGTGCACGGTGAGCCGGATCGGCTTGCCGGGCCCGCCGGGCAGCGGGAGCGTCCAGTGCTCGCCCTCGAAGGAGAGGCGCTCGCGGCTCATGGCGCGGCGCACGATCTCCACGTACTCACGGGTGCGGGAGAGCGGCTTGTCGAACGTGACGCCGTACCAGCCCTCGGAGACCTGCGGTCCGGAGACGCCGAGGCCGAGGCGGAAGCGGCCCCCGGAGAGCGAGTCGAGCGTGGCGGCCGTCATGGCGGTCATCGCGGGCTGGCGGGCCGGGATCTGGAAGATGGCCGAGCCGACGTCGATGCGTTCCGTGTGCGCGGCGACCCAGGTCAGCACGGTGGCCGCGTCCGAGCCGTACGCCTCCGCCGCCCAGCAGACGGCGTAGCCGAGCCGGTCGGCCTCCTGGGCGACGGCCAGGTTGTCCGCGTCCATTCCGGCACCCCAGTAGCCGAGGTTGATCCCGAGCTGCATGGCCGATTCCCCTTACCCGTGAGTAACGTCCGTTGTCGCAGACCTTAGCGCGGCCGTGCGGGCGGGGGTGGAACGGCGTCCCGGCGGACGGGTGCGGACGGGTACGGACGGACGGGGGCGGGGGTGGGGCACCGGGGAACCGTGTCCCGGCGGCCGGTGCGGACCCGGCGCGCGGGCCTGTGGAAACGTTGTCCACAGGCATCCCACGGCGGCGGGCCGGGCCAGTAATCTCGCGCACATGGAGCAGAGGCATCTCGGCCGCACCGGCCTGCGCGTGTCCCGGATCGGGCTCGGCACCCTGACCTGGGGCCGGGACACCGACGAGCACGACGCCGCGGACATGCTCAAGGCGTTCTGGGAGACCGGCGGCAACCTCGTGGACACGGCCGACGTGTACGGCGACGGGGAGGCGGAGTATCTGCTCGGGCAGCTGATGGAGCGTCTGGTGCCGCGCCGGGACCTGGTGATCTCCACCAAGGCGGGCAGTGTGCCCGACCCCGAGCGGCGGTTCGACGCCTCGCGCGGCCATCTGCTCGCCGCGCTGGACGCCTCCCTCGCCCGGCTCGGCACGGACCACGTGGACGTGTGGCACGTGCACGCCTACGACCCCGACACGCCCCTGGAGGAGACGCTCCAGGCGCTCGACCTGGCGGTCAGCAGCGGGCGGGCACGGTACGCGGGCGTGGCGAACTACTGCGGCTGGCAGCTCGCCAAGGCGGCCACCTGGCAGCTCGCGGCACCGGGGACCCGGACCCGGCTGGCCAGCACCCAGCTCGAATACTCCCTGCTCCAGCGCGGGGTGGAGCGGGAGGTGCTCCCGGCCGCGCGGGACCTCGGCATAGGGCTGCTGCCCTCCTCTCCGCTCGGCCGGGGTGTGCTGACCGGCAAGTACCGCACCGCCACGCCCTCGGACTCGCGGGGCGCCTCCGAGGATCTGGCGCCCTTCGTCGAGCCGTATCTGGACGACACCGCGAGCCGGGTCGTGGACGCGGTCTCCACCGCCGCCGACGGACTCGCCGTCACCCCGCTCCAGGTGGCCCTCGCCTGGGTCCGCGACCGGCCCGGCGTCACCGCCCCGATCGTCGGCGCGCGCAACGCCCGCCAGCTCACGGCCGCTCTGTCGGTGGAGGCGCTTACGCTTCCTCACGAGATCTGCCGGGCCCTCGACGACGTCTCGGCGCCCATACACCGCTACCCCGATCACGACTGGAGCACCCTGTGAGCACGGACCCGGAGGCCACCCCGGCAACCCCGGAAGAACCGAGGACACCCGAGGGTGCGCGGGAGCGTTCCGGGGACGCGGACGGCGCCGGGACGGCGGCCGGGGACGCCGGTACGGAGCCCGCTGCCGGGGACACCGACACGGCACCGGCCGGGGAGGCGGAGGTTGACGGCGAGGTCTCCGGGGCGGCGGCCGACGGAGGTGACGTCGGCGAAGGCGCCGACGACGGCGTGGCCAAGCGGTCCGAGGCAGAGGCCGAGCTGGCCGCGCAGCGGGTGGAGCGGGAGCGGATCGAGCGACGGCGGGCGGCGCGGCAGGGGCCGGTGGAGAGCGGCGGCAAGCTGAGCGGGAGCGCGGCCGAACTGCTGGCCGCCGTACGGGCGGTGGAGAGCGGGGACAAGCCGGTTCGGCTGGACTTCGTGGAGGCGGAGGCGGTGCCCCGGACCCCGCCCGAGCAGCCGGTGCGCGCGCCCCGTCCGGTGCCCGTGCCGGTGGAGCCGGGCGGGCCGTCGGCCGGGGCCGTGGAGGCGGTGCGCCGGGTGCTCGCCGAGGGCGGGGCGCCCGAGCCGCTCGCGGTACGGGTTACGGCGGCCGTCGGCGAGGACGCGGAGGCGGTGCTGCGGGACGACCCGTGGCAGTTGCTGCGGGTCGGCGGGGTGAAACCGGAGCAGGCGGACGGGTTTGCGCGGGCGCTGCTCGGCGCGGAGTGCGGCCCGGACGACGAGCGCAGGGGCCGCGCTCTGACGGTGTGGCTGCTGGAACAGGCGGCCGTCGCCGGGCACACCGCGCTCGACCTGGCCGCGCTGGTCACGGCCCTGGGCCGACAGGGCGTCCCCGACGCGGACGCGGCCGTGCAGGGCGCGCTCGGGGAGGGCGAGGCGCTGGTCTTCCAGGACGCCGTGGAGGAGACCGGGGCGCCCGCCCCGTCCCGCGCGGCCGGGACGGACGGCGGAGACGGCGAGGACGGCGAGGAGGCGGAGGAGGAGCGTCCGGTACGGGTCCTGGTCGGCCTGGAGCGGTACGCGCTGGCCGAAGAGAGCCTCGCGGACGCACTGGCCCGGCTGGTGAACGCGGTGCCCAAGGAGGGCGCCGGGGAGTCCGGCGGGCCGTGGGAGTCCCTGGCGGGTGCGCTCGCGGGCGGTGCGGCGGAGCTGGCCCGCGCGGTCGCCGGGCACGGTCTGGTGCTGCACACCGGCGGTGAGGCGGCCCGCGCCGAACCGGCGGCCCTGCTGGGCGCCGCGCGCGCCGCCGGGCTGCGTGCGTACGGCGTGTGTCACACCCCCGACGGCGCCCGCCGCCTCACCGGGTCGGACCGGGAGACGGACGCGGCGCCCGTGGGCACCGTCGCCGGGCTGCTGTCGGGCACCGAGGGCGGGCCGGGACGGGACGCCGAGGGCGCTCTCGCCCTGGACCTGCTGGTCGTGCTGGACGCCCCGCAGCTCGACGTGGAGAGCGCGGCGATGCTGGTCGAGTCGCTGCCGGACGGCGCCCGGCTGGTGCTGAGCGGCGACCCGGCGGTGCTGTGGTCGGCGGGGCCGGGCCGGGTCTTCGCGGATCTGCTCGCCGCCCGGAGCTGCCCGCAGGTGGCGTCCCGGCTCCCGGACTCCGGCCCGCTGGGCGAGTTGGTGTCGGGGATCGGCGTGGGCGAGTTGCAGCAGGTGGCGGCGCCGGGCAAGGAGATCGTCATCGTGCCCGTGCGGGACGCGGGCGAGGCGGTGCACCGCGCGGTGCAGCTGGTCGCGGACTCGGTGCCGAGGGCGCTCGGGGTACCGCCCGAGCGGACCGTGGTGATCGTGCCGGGCCACGGCGGTCCGGTGGGCACCGTCGCGCTCAATACGGCCCTGAAGGAACGCCTCAACCCCGGCCCCGGCCGCTTCGGCGGGTTCGACCCCGGCGACCGGATCGCCTACTCCCCCGCGCCGGGCCGTACGACACCGGGCCGGGTGGTGGACGCGGACGCGGACGGGCTGCACCTGGAGTGCGCGGGCGCCCCCGTGGTCGTCCCCAGGGAGCGGGTGGAGCAGCGGGTGCGGCACGGGTGGGCGCTGACCGCGCACCAGGCTGCCGGGGGCCGCTGGCCCGCCGTGGTGGCCGTCCTGCCGGGCGACGCGGCGCAGACACTCAGCAGGCCGTGGGTGTACACGGCGTTCGGGCGGGCGGAGCGCCATCTGTCGGTGGTGCACGGGGTGGAGCAGGCGCTGCCGCGCGCGGTGGCGGAGGTCCCGCACAAGCCGCGTACGACCCGGCTGCGGACCCTGCTGCGGGCGCAGGTGCCGACGACGGAGTAGGCGAGGGCAGTAGGCGGGGGGCGGAGCAGGCCGGGGGGAGAGCGGAGTGGGCGGGAGCGGAGTGGGCGGGGGCGGGAGGCCCGCACCGGCGCCCCTGGCGGGCCCGGTGCGGGGTGCCTCCTGTCAGCGCTCGGCGTCGAGCGGTTCCAGGTCGTCCTCGTCCAGGGTGTCGAGGGCGTCGTCGAGTCCGGCGGCGGGGCCGTCGTCCTCGTCGTCATCGTCGTCGTCATCGGTTTCGTCGTCGAAGACGGCGCTGACGTCGAACCGGCAGACGACCGACTGCGGATCGACCGGCTCGAACGGCGTCTCCAGCCACTCCCCCGGATCGGCCGCATCCTCGGTGGCGGTCACCCAGAGGGTGGAATCGCCCTCCTCCAGACCGAACTCCTTGTGCCGGGAGGCGATCTCGTCGGGTTCGTACTCGCCGAACAGGATGCCCAGCGCGCCGGGGACCGTCGCGGCGGGCCCGGCGGCTTCACCGAGCGCGGCGGCGTAGTCGGCGGCCCCGGTGGTCTCCGCCGCCTCCACCCGCCGGGCCTGCGCCAGCAGCCGCTGGGGCACGGCCACCGTGTAGTCGCGGCGGATCAGCACGCTGACCGCGTGCGGCTCGTCGGGACCGGCGTACGGGGGCAGGGAGTCGTCCGTGCCGGGGATCTCGAAGGGGGTCACCTCGTCGTGGCGGTCGTAGAGCAGTTCGTCGTACACCTCGGCGGCAGCGGCCAGCTCGTTGAACGCCTCGTACACGGCCGGGTCGTCCTCGCCGGACCTGCGTTCGACCGCGGCCAGGTGACGGTCGAGCGCGGTCTTGACCGCCTCGGCGGCGGCGCGTACCTCGGCAGCGGTGGGCTGCGCAGCATCAGACATAGTGCAGACGCTATCCGTACCGGGCGCCGCGACGCACAATAGATGCGATGCCGGAATACGAATTTGTCGATGTGTACGTGCCGCGCGGGGTCTCCCGCAAGGACACCACCCGTCTCCTGACCGACCACGCCGAGTACGGACACTGGGAACTTGACCGACTGAGCCTGCTGCGTGACGGCAGCCGCAGGGTGCGGCTGCGCCGACGGATCATCCGCCAGCTACGGGCCACGTGGTGAGGCTCCTCCGATGACACGAGCGGGCCCCCGCCGGTGGCGGGGGCCCGTTTCGATCGCCTTGTGCCGTACGCGGGTGCTACGCGGAGCGCCGTGCCCTGCGGTACAGCACCACGCCCGCGAGCAGCGCGCCCGCGCTCGCCGGGACCGCCAGGCCGAGCGGTACGTCGCCGCCGGTGTGGGCGAGCTGACCGCCGGTGGACGCCTGGGCGGTACCGACCCCGCCCTGCTGCCGCACCTGCGTCCCCGTCCCGCCACCGGACACGTGCCCGCCACCGCCGTTACCGCCCCCGGAGGGAGTGCCCGGCGTGCTCGGGTGGCCGGGAGTGCTGGGGGTGCCGGGCGTACCGGGGTGCCCGGGGGTGCCCGGAGTTCCAGGGGTGCCGGGGTTGCCAGGGGTGCCGGGGTTACCGGGGGTCCCCGGATTGCCAGGTGTACCGGGGTTGCCCGGGTGACCGGGATTGCCGGGGTGACCAGGGTTGCCCGGGTGACCGGGGTTCCCAGGGTGACCGGGGTTCCCCGGATGGCCGGGGTGTCCCGGCTGGCCGGGGTTGCCTCCTCCGTGACCTCCGTGGCCGCCCCCGTGACCCCCGTTGTCGCAGTTGTTGCCGGTGGCGAGGTTGCCGATCCCGATGACGTTGACGCTGTTGCCGCACACGTTGACGGGTACGTCGATCGGTACCTGGACGGTGTTGCCGGACCCGACGCCCGGCGAACCGTTGGTGTGGCCGCCGGCGTGGGAGCCGCCCTGGTGGGAGCCGGTGGAGCCGCTCGTGTTGGAGCAGGCGTTGCCGACGGACGGGTTGAGCAGCCCGACGACATTGACGGTGTTGCCGCACACATTGACCGGTACATGGACCGGCGCCTGCACGGTGTTGCCCGACAGCACGCCGGGCGAGCGGGTGGCGGCGCCGGACGCGCCGGAGTCCGCGTGTGCGTAGCCGCTCGCGGCGGCGATCACGCCGGTGGCCGCGGCCACGGTCATCAGGCCCTTGCGGGTGCCCTGTCGCATTTGTGGTGTTCCCCCCTGCCTTCGTTCTTCCTACAAGGCCGGACGGCCCCGGAGCGCATGGCGCGCGCTCCGGGGCCGACGGCTGGTCTGGACGCCCCCTGAGGGAGTCGGCGTCAGTTGTTGACGCAGGTGTTGCCGAAAGCGGGGTTGAGGAGCCCGATCACGTTGACGGTGTTGCCGCACACGTTGACCGGAACGTGGACGGGCACCTGGATGACGTTGCCGGAGATGACGCCGGGCGACTGCACGGCGGCACCCTGGGCACCGGAGTCGGCAACGGCCAGGCCCGCGCCGGCGAGAACGAGGCCACCGGTGGCAGCCGCGGCGGCGACGACCTTCTTGATCATTGTTCCTCCTAGTAGGCAAATGCGGCCCCAAGGTGCGGGATCGCATCCGGTGTAACGAGGAGGGAGTAATGGAGCTACGAGCTTATGGTCGGATTCACTCATCCCGGTTCACTCGTACGGACGCCCGATTCACGGGCGCCCGCGTCCCGCACGGCACGTTGACGAGCACCGGTGAACATGGAACGAGTTGATCATCTTGATCAGGTTGACCACCTTGGCCAAGGTGACCGGTTGACATTGATCACCTTGACCGCATTGACCGACCCCGACGGATTGACCGACCCCGACGGACTAGGACGCGTCGATGAACCGGTCCAGTACCCGCACCCCGAACCTGAGCCCGTCCACCGGCACCCGCTCGTCCACCCCGTGGAACATGCCCGCGAAGTCCAGCTCCGGAGGCAGCTTGAGGGGCGCGAAGCCGAAGCCGCGGATGCCGAGGTCGTCGAAGGACTTGGCGTCGGTGCCGCCGGAGAGCATGTAGGGGACGGCCTTGGCGGTGGGGTCCTCGGCGAGCAGCGACGACTGCATGGCCTCGACCAGCTTGCCGTCGAACCCGGTCTCCAGCGCCTTGTCGGAGTGCACGTCCTCGCGGCGCACGTGCGGGCCGAGCAGCCGGTCGAGATCGGTGAGGAACTCCTCCTCGTGGCCCGGCAGGAAGCGGCCGTCCAGGTGGGCGGTGGCCTCGCCGGGAATGACGTTGACCTTGTAACCGGCGTTCAGCTGCGTGGGGTTGGCGGTGTTGCTGAGCGTCGCGCCGATGAGCTTGGCGATGCCGCCCAGCCGGGCGAGGGTGGACTCCATGTCCTCGGGGTCGAGCGTGGTGCCGAGGGCGTCGCCGAGTTCGTCGAGGAAGGCGCGGGTGGTCTTGGTGACACGGACCGGGAAGCGGTGACGGCCGACGCGGGCGACGGCCTCGGACAGCTCGGTGATGGCGTTGTCCCGGTGGATCATCGAACCGTGCCCCGCGGTGCCGGCCACGGTGAGCTTCATCCAGTGCATGCCCTTCTCGGCCGTCTGGATCAGGTAGAGCCGCCGCTCCTCGCTGACCGTGAAGGAGAAGCCGCCGACCTCACTGATGCCCTCGGTGACGCCCTCGAACAGGTCGGGGTGGTTGTCCACGAGGTGCCGGGCGCCCCAGGTGCCGCCCGCCTCCTCGTCGGCGAGGAAGGCGAGCACGATGTCGCGCGGGGGGCGTCGGCCGCTGCGCAGCCGGTCGCGCACCACCGCCAGGGTCATCGCGTCCATGTCCTTCATGTCCACCGCGCCGCGCCCCCAGACGCAGCCGTCCGCGACCTCGCCGGAGAACGGGTGGTGGGTCCAGTCGTCGGCGTTGGCCGGGACGACGTCCAGGTGGCCGTGAATGAGCAGCGCGGGCCGGGACGGGTCCGTGCCCTCGATGCGGGCCACCGTGGAAGCGCGGCCCGGATGCGACTCGAAGATGCGCGGTTCCAGGCCGACCTCGGCGAGCTTCTCCGCGACGTACTCGGCGGCCTTGCGCTCGCCGGGCCCGGAGTGGTCGCCGTAGTTGCTGGTGTCGAAGCGGATCAGGTCGCGGCAGAGGTCCACGACCTCGTCCTCGCCGGTGACGCCGCTGGTCGTGTCCGTCTGGCTCACGGTGCTTCCTCCCGCTGTGACTGCTGCTGCTGACTGCTGTTGGCTGCTGCCCACTGCTGCCGGGTCCCTCTCATCCTCCCTCCGGCCCCGCCCCGCGCCCAAGACCGGTCCCGGCCCGTCACCGGCCGTTCACGCCGGGCGGGGGCGGGAACGGGGTGTGATCGGAGGCCCCGGAAAGCCTGGTACTGTTTCCTTCGTCGCCGCGGGGAAGCCCGCTCGACAGACACCTGGTCCGGGTGGCGGAATGGCAGACGCGCTAGCTTGAGGTGCTAGTGCCCTTTATCGGGCGTGGGGGTTCAAGTCCCCCCTCGGACACCAACGAAGACCCCAGTTCACCTGGGGTCTTTTTGTTGTGCCCGCCCGGTCGCCGGGCGGGCACAATGGGGGCCATGACCTCGCGCGCCTCCTGCCCCTGCGGACTTGCCCAGCCGTACGACGCCTGCTGCGGGCGTTTCCACACGGGCGCGGCGGCGGCGCCGACCGCCGAGGCGCTGATGCGGTCCCGCTACTGCGCGTTCGTGAAGGGCGAGGCGTCGTATCTGCTGCGGACCTGGCACCCGGACACCCGGCCGCAGTCGCTGGACCTGGACCCGCGGATGCGGTGGACGGGGCTGGAGATCCTGGACACGAGCGCCGGTTCCGCGTTCCACGGCAACGGCACGGTGACCTTCCGGGCGTCCTACCGGGGCGGTTCGCTGCACGAGCGCAGCAGCTTCGCACGGGTGGACGGGGCATGGGTGTACGTGGACGGCGTCTTCCTGGACTGACGGGAACCGGTCCGCCCCGGAACCTCCACCCGCTGATGCAAGCACACTGCTCACCCCGGAACCCCGCCCGCACCGGCACACGCCCCCTACGGCGCCAGAATGTCCAGTTCCTGGAGCGCGCCCACGGTGATCTGCCGGGTCAGTTCCTCCGCGCGGTCCTCGTCGCCCGAGCGGACCGCCTCGGCGAGCCGGACGTGCAGGGTGACGGCGGCCGGGTCGGGGTCCTCGAACATCACCTCGTGGTGGGTGCGGCCCGCGAGGACCTCCGCGACGACGTCGGCGAGGCGGGCGAACATCTCGTTGCCGGAGGCCGTGAGGACGACGTGGTGGAAGGCGATGTCGTGCACGAGATACCGCTCCAGGCGGTGTCCGCGCGAGTTGGCGACCATCCCGAGGGCGCACTCGGTGAGTTCGGCGCACTGCTCGGGGGTGGCGTGGCGGGCGGCGAGCCGGGCGGCGACGGGTTCGACGGCCGAGCGCAGCACGGTCAGCGAGCGCAGTTGGTGCGGGCGGTCGGCACCGGCCAGGCGCCAGCGGATGACCTGCGGGTCGTAGACGTTCCACTCGGCGCGGGGGCGGACGGTGACGCCGACGCGGCGGCGGGACTCGACCAGGTGCATCGACTCCAGCACCCGGACCGCCTCGCGCATCACGGAGCGGGACACCTCGAAGCGCTGGGCGAGTTCGTCGGTGCGCAGAACACTGCCCGGCGGGTACTCGCCCGCCGTGATCGCCGGGCCGAGGCTGTCCAGTACGCGGCCGTGCAGCCCTCGGCCCGGAGTGGTCATGTACTCAGCGTACGACCTGGATCACGCGGCCAAAAAGTCAGACTTATATGTCACAGGCTCTTGAATTAGTCCTATGTAATGGGTTTCAGTGTGGCGACGCCGGAACGTCGGCGCCGGATGTCGAGGAAGACAGCGAGGCAGTCATGCGCACCCCCCACGTCGTTGTCGTGATGGGCGTCGCCGGTACGGGCAAGACCACGATCGGTCCGCTGCTGGCCGCCCGGCTGGGCGTTCCGTACGCCGAGGGCGACGACTTCCACCCGCGCGCCAACATCGACAAGATGACCGCCGGTGTCCCGCTGGAGGACGCCGACCGGTGGCCCTGGCTGGACGCCATCGGGCACTGGGCGCAGGGCCGGGCGGGGCTCGGCGGGGTGGTGAGCAGTTCGGCGCTGAAGCGGGCGTACCGGGACCGGCTGCGTTCGGTCGCGCCCGGTGTGGTGTTCGTGCACCTCACCGGTGACCGTCGGCTGATCGAGGAGCGGATGGCGCGGCGGCGCGGCCACTTCATGCCGACCACGCTGCTGGACTCCCAGTTCGCCACCCTCCAGCCGCTCCAGGCGGACGAGGCGGGTGTGGACGTGGACGTCTCGGGCGGGCCCCAGGAGATCACCGAGCGTGCCGTACGGGCGCTCGACGCGTTGTCCGGGCAGCCCGCCTAGCCCCTTCCCCCCGGACCGGAGCCGGTCCCCACCCGGAGGCACCTCACTCAGGCCGCGCCCCCGGCAGCCGCTCGCCCGGAGCCGTCACCCCCGGCATCCCGGACCCCTCCCGCCCCTCCCCCTACGTCACCGCAAGGGAACCCCGTGACCAGTCTCCGTGTGGCGACGCTGGCAGCGGACGCGCCCCCGCCGATCACCTCGGCGGGGCACGGTCAGCTCGGCGTCGCCGTCCTGGTGGGCATCGCCGTCATCGTCGTCCTCATCACCAGGTTCAGGCTGCACGCCTTCCTGGCGCTCACCGTCGGCTCACTCGCGCTGGGCGCGGCGGCCGGGGCACCGCTGGACAAGGTCATCCTCAGTTTCACCAACGGGCTGGGCAGCACCGTGGCCGGTGTGGGCGTCCTGATCGCGCTCGGGGCGATCCTGGGCAGGCTCCTCGCCGACTCGGGCGGCGCCGACCGGATCGTGGACACGATCCTGGCGAAGGCGGGCGGCCGGGCCATGCCGTGGGCGATGGTGCTGATCGCGTCCGTGGTCGGTCTGCCGCTGTTCTTCGAGGTCGGGATCGTGCTGCTGATCCCGGTCGTGCTGATGGTCGCCCGGCGTGGCGGCTACTCCCTGATGCGCATCGGGATTCCGGCGCTGGCCGGTCTGTCGGTGATGCACGGGCTGATCCCGCCGCACCCCGGTCCGCTGGTCGCCATCGACGCGCTGCACGCCAACCTGGGGGTGACGCTGGCGCTCGGTCTGGTGGTCGCGGTGCCGACGGTGATCGTCGCCGGGCCGCTGTTCTCGCGGGTCGCCGCCCGCTGGGTGGACGTTCCCGCGCCCGACCGGATGCTGCCGCAGCGGCCGTCGGAGGAGCTTCGGCGGCGCCCCGGTTTCGCCGCGACGCTCGGCACGGTGCTGCTGCCGGTGGTGTTGATGCTGGCCAAGGCTTTGGTTGACATCGTGATCGACGACCCCGCCAACAGGACGCAGCGGGTGTTCGACGTGATCGGTTCACCATTGATCGCGCTGCTCGCGGCCGTACTGGTCGGGTTCTTCACGCTGGGCCGGGCCGCCGGGTTCGGCCGGGACCGGCTCCAGCAGACCGTGGAGAAGGGGCTGATGCCCATCGCGGGCATCCTGCTGATCGTCGGCGCGGGCGGCGGCTTCAAGCAGACCCTGGTGGACTGCGGGGTCGGGCAGATGATCCTGGACGTCTCGCGGGACTGGTCCGTCCCGGCGCTGCTGCTGGGCTGGCTGATCGCGGTGGCGATCCGGCTGGCCACCGGTTCCGCGACCGTGGCCACGGTGAGCGCGGCCGGACTCGTTGCCCCGCTCGCGGCCGACATGTCCACCACCCACACCGCCCTGCTGGTCCTCGCCATCGGCGCCGGATCGCTGTTCCTCAGCCAGGTCAACGACGCCGGGTTCTGGCTGGTGAAGGAGTACTTCGGGCTGAGCGTCGGGCAGACGTTCAAGACGTGGTCGCTGATGGAGACCATCGTGTCCGTGGTGGCCGGGGGGCTGGTGCTCCTGCTGTCGCTGGTGGTGTAGGGCGTGTTGCGAAAGTACCGGCTGCCCGGCGGGCGGACGACGCTGCTCTCGAAGCACGCCCCGGGAGACCGGCCGGTCGCTGTCGCAGGGGTTCAGCGGCGCCACAGCGAGTGGTGCCGCTGAGCCCACTCCGGGCTGACCGTCCCGGTGCGCAGCCCCGCCCGCGCCTCCGGGTCGGCCACCGCCATGCCGATGTGCCCGGCGAGGACGATGCCGACGGTGAGCGCCAGCCAGTCGTGGACGAAGGTCGCCGAGGTGCGCCACATCAGCGGGGTGAGATGCGTGAACCACATCATCAGACCGGTGCCGAGCATCACCAGCGTGGCACCGGCGATCCACGCGGCGTAGATCTTCTGACCGGCGTTGAACTTGCCCGCCGGGCGGGACGCGGGCCGCCTGTCGCGGCGCAGGGCGGCGCGCAGCCACACCCTGTCGTGCGGGCCGAACCGGTTGAGGCGCCCCAGATCGGCGCGGAAGGCCCGTGAGGCGAGGCCCAGCAGTACCGGGACGGGCAGTGCGAGCCCGGCCCACTCGTGGACGCGGACCACGAGTTCCCTGCGCCCCACCATGACGGCGAGTTCGGGGACGTAGAGGCAGGCGGCGGTGGCCACGCAGACGCCCATGAGGGCGGCGGTGGCGCGGTGCGTCCAGCGCTCGGCCGGGGTGAAGCGGCGGACGCGCCCGGCGGGCGGGGTGGCGGGGCCGGGCCGGTGGGCCAGGTCCGCGGGGTCAGCCGGTGGGGTCATCGGTGCGTCCGTTCGACTTGCCGACCCAGGCGTCCACGTCGTAGCCGAGGTGCTCCCAGTAGCCGGGGAGGACGCGGTCGGTGACCGTGATGCCGGAGAGCCACTTGGCGGATTTGTAGAAGTACATGGGGGCGACGTAGAGGCGGACGGGGCCGCCGTGGTCGTGGCCGATGTCCTTGTCCTGCATGCGCAGCGCGACCAGGACGTCCGGGCGGCGGGCCTGGTCGAGGGTGAGGCTCTCGCTGTACGTGCCGTCGAAGCAGGTGAAGCGGATCGCGCGGGCCGTGGAGCGGACCCCGGCCGCGTCGAGCAGGTCGGCCAGGCGCACGCCCTGGAACGGGGTGCCGGGCACCCGCCAGCCGGTGACGCACTGCACGTCCCGTACGAGGCGGGTCTGCGGGAGGGCGCGCAGGTCGGCGAGGGTGTAGGTGTGCGGGCGTTCGACCAGGCCGTCCACGGTGAGGCGGTAGTCGGCGGGGCCCCGGACGGGGACGGAGGCGGCGACGGAGTAGTAGCGGAAGCCGCCGCCGTTGGGGAGCAGACCAGTCAGGCCGGTGGGGTCGTTGTCGGAGACCGCGCCGAGGAAGCCCTCCAGGCCGCGCTGGAGGACGGGGGCGGCGGCGACGCCGAGCGCGCCGAGGCCGAGGGTGCCCAGGAAGACCCGGCGGCCGAGGGGACGGCCGCGTTCGTCGGGCGACCCGGACCTCTCGGGGCTGTCGGACCTCTCGGGGCTGTCGGGACCCTCGGGACCTCGGGGCTCGGGCCCTCGGGGCTCCTCGCCGCTCTCGTCGGCGGACGGTTCAAGGTTCACGTGTCCATTCGAGCACCCTGACCTGTGTGGACGCCAGTGACCCCGGTCACGGGCCGGTGAAGGCGGTCAGGAGGTGCCGAGGGCCCGGCCGCGTGCCGCGTGGAACGCGGGTGCGGGGTCCTGGTGGGGGTGGGACCAGGGGGCGCGGGTGGCGTGGCGGCCGATGCGGCGGAAGAGGACGGCTGCCTCGGCGGGCCGACCGGCGGCGCACATGGCGTGGGCCAGGTGGTTGAGGTCCACGTGCCGCCGGGGGTGGTCGCCGTGCTCCCATTCCAGCCACCAGTCGAACGCTGTGCTCAGCGCCTGCCGGGCGCGCGGTCCCGCCCAGTGGGCGACGGCGTCGGGGTCGGCGGGTGCGCGGCCGGTGGCGGCGAGGACGCGGAAGCGTTCGGCGTGCGCGACGACCGGGAGCAGGGCGAGGGGCGAGTCGGCGGGCGCGGACAGGGCGGCCTTGCCCGCGACGGCGTACACCGGGTGCGCGCCGTACGGCTCGCGGTGGTCGTCGGGTTCGGGGAGGGCGGTGCGGTCCTCGGGCGCTTCGGCGAGCCGGGCGATGTAAAGGTGGTGGGCGTGGTGGTGCTCGGGGTGGCGGGCGCGGATCTCGGTGAAGACGCGGTGCGTGGCGTGCCGGGAGCCGAGGGTGCGGGCCAGCAGGAGCAGGCCGAGCCAGGGCGTGGGGTCGGCGGGGGCCAGCGCGGCGGCGGCGCGGCAGGCGGTGCGGGCGGCGCCGGGGTCGCCGGTGCCGTCGAGGGCGTGCCGTACGAGGGCGTGGGCGTGCAGGGTGGCGGCGTCGGCGGAGCGGGGGTCGGCGGTGAGCCACTCGCGGGCGAGGGCGGCGGTGCCGGGTTGGGCGGCGAGCACGGTGACGCGGTGGCCCCGGCGGTCCCAGTCGTCGCGGGTGGCGCGCAGCAGCGCGCGGAACGCCTGCCGTCTGCCGCACGGGGGTTCGGCGCGGGCGGCGAGCAGCGCGGTGTCGCCGAGGGCGTCGTCGAAGACCCCGGAGTCGGAACCCGCCGAGCCGGAACCCGCTGAGCCGGACCCGACGGAGCCGGAAGTCGCGGCGCCGGAACCCGCGGGGTCCGGGGTCGCGGCGTGCGGGTGCGCGGGGGCGGGCGCGTCGGGGTGCGCGCCGAGCAGGGGTGGGAGTGAGGGCACCGCAGGACTTCCTGTTGTTCGGGCTGCCATCAGTCGATCACGCACAGCAAAGCCCCAGCCACCCGCCACGTCAAGCGGAACCCCTGTGTGACGGGGGTCAACCCGCGTGTTCCCCGGGCAGTTGACGCACGGGACCCCCAGGTCACCGAGGTGCCGGGGCCGGAAGCGGAGGGCTGCGGCGGCACGCTGTGTGGCGTACGACATGGCGGCGGGCGCGGGTCTGCCCCAGCATGGCCGGACGGTACGGGCGGGGCCCGGCCGGAGCGTGGGCGGGCGGCACCGCCAGGGAGACAACCGTCCCATTCCGGGTACTCTCCGCAGTAATGCCGCTCCGGTGGCGCTACAGTCGGCCACTACCCGTCCGTGGCACAGCCGGATGATCGAGGTACGCAGCGTGTCCGTCCTGGTTCTCGTCCTTTCCGTGTGCGCCGCGTGCTGTCTCGGCTTCGGCTTCGTGCTCCAGCAGAACGCCGCGCAGAACGCGCCGCTCGGGGACTTCCTGTCGTTCCGGCTGCTGCTGGACCTGATGCGGGTGCCGCGCTGGCTGGGCGGGCTCGGGCTGATGGTGGCCGGGATGATCCTGGGCGCCGTGGCGCTCGCCAAGGGCGAGATCTCCCTGGTGGAACCCCTGCTGGCGACTAATCTGCTGTTCGCGCTCGCGCTGTCCCGGCACCAGACGAAGCAGTGCCTGGGCCGCCAGGGCTGGGCCGGTCTGGGGCTGCTCGCGGGCGGGGTGACCACGTTCATCCTGGCGGGCGAGCCGCGCGGCGGCACCGCCGTCGCGGACCCGCTGCGGCACTGGCTGATCATCGGCGCGATGGTCGGCGCCGCCCTGCTGCTCACCACGTACGCGAAGCGGTCCCGGCTGAGCTGGGGCCCGGTGCTGCTGGCCACCGCGGCCGGGCTGCTGTACGGCGTGCAGGACGCGCTGACGCGGGTGAGCGGGACCCTGTTCGCGGCGGGCGGCTTCGGGGAGCTGTTCGGCAGCTGGCAGCCGTACGGCGTGGTCGCGGTCGGGGTCAGCGGGCTGATCCTCGTGCAGAGCGCGTTCGAGACGGCGCCGCTGCGGATGTCGCTGCCCGCGCTGACCGCCGCCGAACCGTTGGCGGGCATCCTGTGCGGGGTCGGCTTCATGGGCGACCGGCTGCGCACCGACACCGGCGCGCTGGCCTGGGAGGCGGCCGGGCTCGCGGCGATCGTCGCGGGCATCGTGCTGCTGGGCATGCACCCGGCGATGCCGTGCGGCACCCCCGGCGAGGGCGAGCGGGAGACGCCGGTCCGGGACTACCAGTCCCGCTGACCCGTCCCGCTCCGCGGCTGCTTGGATGACCGTCATGAACCCTTCTGACGAGATCCTCGACGTGGTGGACGAGCACGACCGTGTGGTGGGCCGGGTGCCGCGCGGCGAGGTGTACGCGCGCGGGCTGCGGCACCGCTGCGTGTTCATCCAGGCGCGGGACGCCGACGGGCGCCTCTTCGTGCACCGCCGCACCGCGACCAAGCTGGTGTTCCCCGCGCTGTACGACATGTTCGTCGGCGGGGTCGTCGGCGCGGGCGAGTCCTACGACGACGCGGCGCTGCGCGAGGCCGAGGAGGAACTCGGCGTCACCGGACTGCCCCGCCCCGCGCACCTGTTCACGTTCCTGTACGACGACGGAGCCGGGCGGAGCTGGTGGTCGGCGGTGTACGAGGTGCGCTGCGAGCTGCCGGTGGACCCGCAGGTCGAGGAGGTGCAGTGGCACGCGTTCCTCACCGACGCGGAGGTGGAGCGGCGCCTGGCCGAGTGGGAGTGGGTGCCGGACGGGCTGGACGCGTACGCCCGGCTGCGGGAGCTCCGGGCGGGCCGGGACTGATCCCGGCGAGCCGGTAGGGTCCCGGGCGTGATCGAATTCGTACGGAACGTCCGCCTCTGGTTCGCCCCGGAGCTGATCCGCGAGGAGGGCGGCACCCCGGACTACCGGTTCTCGCTGGCCAACGAACGCACCTTCCTGGCCTGGCTGCGGACCGCGCTGGCGCTGATCGGCGGCGGGTTCGCGGTGGACCAGTTCCTGCCGCACCTGCGCTGGGGATGGCGGGTGGGGCTGGCGCTCGCGCTGCTGGCCGCCGGGGTGCTGTGCGCCCTGCGCGCGGTCAACCACTGGGTGCGCTGCGAGCGGGCGATGCGGCGCGGCGAGGACCTGCCCGCATCCCGCTTCCCGGTGCTGCTGAGCCTGGTGGTGGCGGTGGTCGCGCTGGTGATGGTGCTGGTGGTGCTCGCCGGGTGGGCGGGGTGAGCGCGGGGGATTCCTCCGGCCCGGGGGATTCCTCCGGCGCGGCGGACTCTCCCGGCCCGGTGGGCCCTCCCGGTGGGGCGGACCCCGTCGGTACGGCCGGCTCCCCCGCCGCGCCGGTGCGCGATCCGGGGCTTCAGCCGGAGCGGACCCGGCTCGCCTGGCGCCGTACGACGCTGTCCGCGACCGTGGCCGCCGTGCTCGCGGTGCGGGCGGCACTGCGGGACGGTGCCACGCCCGCCGGGGTGGTGGCGTGCGGGGTGTGCGGGCTGCTCTGGCTGGCCTTCCTCGTGCTGGCGCACCGGCGTATCCGCGCCCTCGCCGCCGGACCCCGCCCGGACACGCTGACCCCGCGCCGGGCGACGGCGGCGGTGCTGTGCGCGCTGGCGATGGCGGTGTGCGCCGCCGCACTGGTGTCGTAGGCGGCGCCGCCGGAGCCGTATGCCCCTGGCGTATCGGTGGCTACGGCCTGCGTTCCTCGGTCTCCCAGTCCACCGTCACCACGATCTTGCCCCGGGTGTGGCCGCGTTCGCTCAGCCGGTGGGCGTCCGCCGTGCGGTGCAGGGGGAAGGTGTCGGTCACGTGGACGGTGAGGACGCCCTGTTCGGCGAGGTCGGCGAGGCGGGTGAGGTCGCCGGTGTCGGGACGGACGAAGCAGTAGGTGCCGCCGAGGTCCACCACGTCCCGGTCCGCGACGGACGCCAGGCGGCCGTCCCCGGCGAGCAGCCCGGCGGAGGCGCGCAGGGTGTCGCCGCCGACGGTGTCGAACACCGCGTCCACGCCCTCGGGGGCGAGTCCCCGCACGCGTTCGGCCATGCCCTCGCCGTAGGCGGCGGGTTCGGCGCCGAGGGAGCGCAGGAAGTCGTGGTGGTGCTCGCTCGCCGTGCCCACCACATGGGCGCCGAGATGGGCGGCGAGCTGCACGGCCAGGGAGCCGACGCCACCGGCCGCCGCGTGCACCAGCACGGTGTCTCCGCGACCGACCTTCAGCGCCCCCACCAGCACCTGGTACGCGGTCAGCCCGGCCAGTGGCAGTCCGGCGGCCTCCTCGAAGGAGAGGGCGCGGGGTTTGCGGGCCAGGGTGCGCACGGGGGCGGCGACGTACTCGGCGAAGGTGCCCCGGCAGAGGAAGTCCTCGCGGACGTAGCCGATCACCTCGTCCCCGACGGCGTACTCGGTGACGGCGGCGCCGGGCTGGACGACCACCCCGCTGACGTCCCAGCCCGGCACGACCGGGAAGACGGTGTCGAGGGCCGCGTCGAGCCGCCCCTCGCGGCATTTCCAGTCCACCGGGTTGACGGCCGCCGCGCACACCTTGACCAGCACGTGGTCCGGGCCGAGCCGGGGCTCGGGCAGGTCGCCGTACTCCAGGACCTCGGGGCCGCCGAAGCGGCGGTAGCTGATGCCCTTCATGTCTTCGACCCTCCGGGGTGTCCGCGCGCCGCGCAACCCCTATCGACCGATATGCACGTTTCGCGCGTAGCCTGTTGCAGGCCCCCTTCCCCACCTCCGCGGAGGCGAACAGCATGAGCACCCCGCACCAGGAACACGACGCGCACGGCACCCACAGCCACGGACCGGACTGCGGGCACACCGCCGTGCCGCACGGCGACCACACGGACTACGCGCACGACGGTCATCTGCACCGCGAGCACTCCGGGCACTGGGACGAGTGCGAACCGGCCGGACACTCCGCGCACCGGGGGCACGAGCACGTGCACCACGAGGAGTGCGGGCACCCGCGGGTCACGCACGGGGACCACGTGGACTACCTGCACGACGGGCACCGGCACGCGGAGCACGGCGACCACTGGGACGACCACTGACGGACCGGTCACCGGGACGGGCCGTACGGCGGGTCCCGGTCACCGTCCCTCCCGCACCTCCCGCACCCCTTTCCGGCAGCTCCCCGGCGCATCGCGCGGGGAGCTGTCGCCGTACCGTGGACCGGGTCGCGCCGGATCACGCGGGGCCGGGGCACTGGACGGCATACCGACCGGTCGGCATCATGTGTCGGGTTCCCGTTCACCTGTTCGTAGGAGCGATGTATGGATGGCGACCGCTCACCGGCGGACCGGCCGACCGGGCTCGACCTCGACCGGCTGCGCGCCCTGCTGGACCGGGAGCGGCCCGGCCTGGTGCGCGGCCCGCTGACCGGGCGGCTGATCGAGGGCGGGCGGTCCAACCTGACCTACGCCGTGGGCGACGGCACCTCGACCTGGGTCGTGCGCAGGCCGCCGCTCGGGCACGTGCTGGCCACCGCGCACGACATGCGGCGCGAGCACCGGGTGATCAGCGCCCTGCACCCGACGAACGTGCCGGTGCCGCGCCCGGAGCTGCTGTGCGAGGACGAGGACGTGATCGGGGCGCCGTTCTACGTCATGGAGCACGTGGACGGCACCCCGTACCGCACGGCGGACCAGCTCGCGGCGCTCGGCCCTGAGCGCACCCACGCCACCGTGCTGTCCCTGGTGGACACGCTGGTCGAACTGCACGCGGTGGACCCCGCCGAGGTGGGCCTCGCGGACTTCGGGCGGCCGGAGGGGTTCCTGGACCGGCAGCTGCGCCGCTGGGGCAAGCAGCTCGACGCCTCCCGCGACCGCGAACTCGCCGGGATCGACGAGCTGCACGCGGCCCTTGGCCGCGCCCTGCCCCGCTCCCCCGCGCCCGCCGTCGTGCACGGCGACTACCGGCTCGACAATGTGCTGATCGGCCCGGACGACTCGATCCGCGCGGTGCTCGACTGGGAGATGTCCACGCTCGGCGACCCGCTGACCGACCTGGGCCTGCTGGTCATGTACGGCATCCCGCTCGGCACGCCCGACTCCCCGGTCTCGACCACCGCCGACGCCGTCGGGCACCCGGCACCGGCCGAGCTGATCGAGCGGTACGCGGCCCGGTCCGGCCGGGACGTCTCCCAGGTCGCCTGGTACACCGCGTTCGCCTGGTTCAAGCTCGCCGTGATCCTGGAGGGCATCCACTACCGGTACACCCTCGGGCAGACCGTGGGCGCGGGCTTCGACCGCATCGGGGACCTCGTGCCCGTCTTCGTCGAGCACGGACTGACCACCCTTCAGGAAGGCTGACCGGACATGGACTTCGCGTTCGACGCGCGCACCGGGGAACTCCGCACCCGGCTGCTCGCCTTCATGGACGAGCACGTGTACCCGGCCGAGCCGGTGGCCGAGGAGCAGCGGGCCGCGCTCGGCTCGCCCTGGGACACCCCGGCCGTGGTGGACGAGCTGAAGGCGGAGGCCAGGCGGCAGGGCCTGTGGAACCTCTTCCTGCCCGACGGGGAGTACGGCGCCGGACTCACCAATCTCCAGTACGCGCCCCTCGCCGAGATCACCGGCCGCTCCCCGCACCTGGCGCCGACGGCGACCAACTGCGCGGCGCCCGACACCGGGAACATGGAGGTGCTGGCCCAGTTCGGCACGGACGAGCAGAAGAAGCGCTGGCTGGAACCGCTGCTGGCCGGTGAGATCCGCTCCGCGTTCGCCATGACCGAGCCGGAGGTGGCCTCCTCGGACGCCACCAACATCACCACCCGCGTCGAGCGGGACGGCGACGAGTACGTGATCACCGGGCGCAAGTGGTACATCTCCGGGGCGATGAACCCGGACTGCGCGGTCTTCATCGTGATGGGCAAGACCGATCCCGACGGCGCCGACATCCGCCGCCAGCAGTCGATGGTGCTGGTCCCCCGCGACACCCCCGGCGTCACGGTGAAGCGGGCGATGCGGGTCTTCGGCTACGAGGACCACTCCCACGGGGGACACGCCGAGGTGGTCTTCGACGGGGCCCGGGTGCCGGTGGCGAACCTCGTCGGGGAGGAGGGCGGCGGGTTCGCCATCGCGCAGGCCCGGCTCGGCCCCGGCCGCATCCATCACTGCATGCGGCTGATCGGCATGGCGGAACGCGCCATCGAGCTGATGTGCCGCCGCGCGGTGTCCCGTACCGCCTTCGGCACGGCGCTCGCGCGGCAGGGCGTGGTGCAGAACTGGATCGCGGACGCGCGGGTCACCGTGGAGCAGCTCAGGCTGCTGGTGCTGAAGACGGCCTGGCTGATGGACACCGTCGGCAACCGGGGCGCGCACACCGAGATCCAGGCCATCAAGATCGCCACCCCGCGCGCGGTGACCGGCATCCTGGACCGGGCGATCCAGCTGCACGGCGCGGGCGGGGTGAGCCAGGACTTCCCGCTGGCCGAGCTGTACGCCTCCGCGCGGACGCTGATGCTGGCGGACGGCCCGGACGAGGTGCACCAGCGGTCGCTGGCCCGGCGGGAGATCAAGCGGTACCTGTGAGGGGCGCCCTGCGGCCCTCACAGGTACCGGTCAGGGCCGCAGTGCCCGCAGCAGCAGGTCGGCCAGGTGGTCGGCGACCTGCTGCGGGCTGAGGGGCCCGTCGGGGCGGTACCACGTGGACAGGTGGTGGACCGAGCCGAAGTGGTAGTCCACGACGAGGTCGGCCGGGGTGGCGGTGGAGAAGACGCCGGTGCGCTGGCCCTCCTCGATGAGCGCCCGGAACCTCTCGTGGTAGCGGCGGCGCTCGGCGCGGACCTGCTTGTACTTCTCCGGGCTCAGATGGTGCATGGAGCGGAAGAAGATCGAGGCGTCGTCCAGGTTCTCGATGGTGGTGACGACCACGTCGGCCGCCGCGCCCCGTACGCGTTCCTCGACCGGCCGGTCGGCGTCCGCGAACGCGTCGAGGCGTTCCTGCTGGACGCGCAGGACACGGGCGTACACCTCGTGCAGCAGGTCGTCCTTGGAGCCGAAGTAGTGGTAGAGGGCGCCCTTGGTGACCCCGGCCGCCTCCACGATCTCCTGCACCGAGGTGCGGTCGTAGCCCTGCTCGGCGAAGAGGCGGGTGGCGGCGTCGAGCAGCCTCCGGGGGACCGGTGTCCCGTCCCCGTCCGTCGTTCTGGCCACTGCCGGCACCTGCCTTCCGTCGTCACCTGATCGTCGCATCACGGGAACGCGGTTCCCGCCGGAGGATCTTCCCACTCGCCGTCCCGGGCGGGTCGGGCAGGATCTCCACCGGGCGCGGGTAGGTGTGCGCGGCCGGCCGCTCGGCACAGTATCCGGCCGACCCGTCCGGGGTCGCCCCGGCGCCGGGGCGACCGGGGTGCCGGTGCGGGCCGGGCGCGGGAGGTGGTCAGCGGGTGGCCTCCCAGGTCTGCTGGACGCGGTTCATGCCGGTGAGCCAGCGGTCGGGGGTGGTGGCGCGGGTCACCGCGTATCCGGCGACCTCGGGGTGCGGGAGGACCAGGAAGCGTTCCTCGGCGATGGCGTCGAAGAGGGCGTCCGCGACCGCCTCGGGCGCGAGGGCGGTGGGCCCGAGCACCAGTTCACCGGCGCTGCCGGTGGCGGCCAGCATGTCGGTGCGCACCCCTTGCGGGCAGATGGCGTGCACGGCGACGCCCCGGTGCCGATAGGTGAGGGACAGCCATTCGGCGAAGGCCAGCGCGCCGTGCTTGGTGACGGTGTAGGAGGGCGAGCCGATCATGGTGAGGAGTCCGGCGGCGGAGACGGTGGAGACGAACCGGCCGTTTCCGCGTGCCAGCCAGCCGGGCAGCAGCGCCTCGGCGGCGCGGACATGGGCCATGACGTTGACGTCCCAGGAGCGGGCCCAGGTGGACTCGTCCAGGCCGTCGCCCGCGACCGGGTCCTGGAAGCCGACCCCGGCGTTGGCGCAGTACACGTCGATGGTGCCGCCGAGCGCCGCGCGGCCCCGCTCGACGACGCCGGAGGCGTCACCGGGCACGGCCACGGCGCCGGGGATCGAGGCGGCGACCTCCTCGGCGCGGGCCGCGTCGAGGTCGTTGACCACCACACGGGCGCCCTCGGCGGCGAACCGCCGGGCCAGCGCGGCGCCGATGCCTCCGCCCGCGCCGGTGACGACCACTCCCGCGTCCTGCACGGCTTCCACCATCGGTCTCCTTCGGCACAGGGGTCGGCAGACGGTCCGGCACGGCGTCCGGCAGGGGTGGGGCACCGGGTGCGCCGTGGTGGCCCGCTGCGGCTCGGCGACAGACTAACCAGTCGGTATGTGTGAGGGAAAGGGTGACGGGGCCAACCTGAGAGCGCGGGGAACAGCACCCGCACGACTGTCCGGACGGCACCTTCCACTCCACGGAGGCCCAGCCCATGCTCCTGTCCAGAAGATCCCTCATCGCGGCGGCGACCGCCACGGCGGCGGCGGGGGCGGCGGCCACGGCCGTCGAGCAGCAGCCGGTCGCGGGCGCGCCCGCCGGGCACTCCCGCACCGGGGACCGCCTGCGCACGGGCTTCGAGCGCCTGGCGGCCGACGGGTACGCGCGCCTGCGCGGACAGCGGGTCGGGATCGTCACCAACCCCACCGGTGTCACCCGTGACGCGGCCCATCTGGTGGACGTGACGCACGCCGACCCGCGCGTCGAGCTGACGGCGGTCTTCGGCCCCGAGCACGGCTTCCGGGGCACCGCCCAGGCGGGCGGCTCCGAGGGCCGCTACGACGACCCGGCGACCGGGCTGCCCGTCTACGACACGTATCTCAAGAGCGGGAAACCGCTGGCCGACGTGTTCACCGCGTCCGGTGTGGACACGGTCGTCTTCGACATCCAGGACGTGGGCGCCCGCTTCTACACGTACATCTGGACGCTGTACGACTGCATGGAGG
This sequence comes from Streptomyces corallincola, assembly GCF_019104725.1. Taxonomy (GTDB): domain Bacteria; phylum Actinomycetota; class Actinomycetes; order Streptomycetales; family Streptomycetaceae; genus Streptomyces; species Streptomyces corallincola. The sequence continues at coordinate 46,733 of NZ_JAHRXF010000026.1, forward strand.
CGGCGGCGCTGGCGGGGAAGCGGTTCGTGGTGCTGGACCGGCCGAACCCGGTGACCGGGCGGGCGGCGCTCGGGCCGGTGCTGCACAAGAAGTTCGCCACCTTCGTGGGGCGGCAGCCGATCGCGCAGGCGCACGGGATGACGGTCGCGGAGCTGGCCCGGCTGTTCGACGCGGAGTTCCTCGGCTCGCGGACCGAGCTGGAGACGGTGGCGATGACGGGCTGGCGGCGCGCGGACTTCTACGACGCCTCGGGGCTGCCCTGGGTGCCGCCGAGCCCGAACATGCCGACCCCGGACACGGCGCTGGTCTACTCGGGCACGTGTCTGTTCGAGGGCACCAACCTCTCCGAGGGGCGGGGCACCACGCGGCCCTTCGAGCTGCTGGGCGCCGTCGGCATCGACGGGCGCTGGGCGGCCGAGGCCAACCGGGCGGGGCTGCCCGGAGTGCGGTTCCGTGAGGCGTACTTCGCGCCGACGTTCTCCAAGTTCGAGGGGAAGACCGCCGGGGGCGTGCAGGTGCATGTGACCGACCGGAACGCGTTCGACCCGGTGCGCACGGGGATCGCGCTGCTGGTGAGCGCGCGGAAGGTGTGGGACGGGTTCGCCTGGCGGGAGGACGACTGGATCGACAAGCTCACCGGGTCCGCCTCGGTACGCACGCTGATCGACGCGGGCGCGGACACCGAGACGGTGGCGGCGGCCTGGGAGCGGGAACTGGGGGCGTTCCGGCGGGTGCGGGAGAAGTATCTGATGTACCGGTAGAGCGGTCCGGGACGTTCCGGCGGCGCCCGGCGGCGGACCGTACGAGGTCCCCGCCGGACGCCGGGCCGTGGCTCAGCGGTGTGAGCCGTACTCCACGACCTGCTGGTAGGTCGGCCGGTTCTGCCAGCTGATCAGGCCGTGCTTGACGCCGCCCAGGGTGCGCTGGGCGATGGCGTCGGCGCACCACTGGTCACCGGCCGCGCACTGGTCGTCGCCGGGGTAGACCTGGGCGGCGGTCAGTCCGGCGGCCTGCTTGAGGGTGCCGAGCAGCACGTCACGGCAGCCGGTGAGGGTGCCGCCGCCGCAGTAGGCGCGGGCGAGCGGGCCCGGTACGGACTCGCCGAGCACGGTCCGGACGTCCTTGTCCACGTAGCTCCACCAGCCGTACTGGAAGGAGCTTCCGGCGTGCGAGCCGGTCGGGCCGTGTCCGGCGGAGGGGGCCTCGTCCACGGGCAGGTCGCGGGTGAGGGCGGTGTACAGGTCCTCGCCCAGGCCGGGCTGGAACTCGGCCTTCACCAGCAGCGGCCACCAGGCGTCCAGGAAGCGGACCGCGTCGGCGTCGGCGTACTTCTTCGATCCCGCCGACGTCTCCGTCCGCCTGGCCCCGGCCGCCACCCACGCCTTCAGCCTGGTGACGGCGGAGGCGGTGGCCGGGTCGGTCACCGGGGCGGAGTCGATCACCTTGAGCAGCTTGGGCAGGACGTCCTCGGCGCGCAGGTCGGTCAGGGCCGCCTCGCCCATCGCCTGGACGAGCTGGGTACGGGTGACTCCCCCGGCGGCGACCAGTTTCGCCACCCGGTCGTCGAGCAGGTCGCCCCGGTGCACCGAGCCCTCGCCCCAGGGCGCGGAGGCGTACTCCCTGGCCTGCTTGTTGTTCCAGGAGATGTAGTAGTCCTGGTCCACCGAGTTGGGGTGCTCGGCGGGCGGGGTGTAGTCGGCGGTGTTGGCCGTCGCGTCCCAGTTCCGCCACTCGTAGGCGGGCCGCGCCCACACCGGGAACTCGGCGTCCACCCCGGTCGCGCGGACCGGGTTGTCGCCGCTGTTGTAGTACGCGGTGTGCCGGGAGTCGGCGTAGAACCAGTTGAAGGTGAAGTTGATGTGCTGCGCCGCGCTCTGGAAGTCCTGCGGGCCCTTCACGTAATCGGGGTCGTTCAGCATCTGGAAGCCGATGATGGAGTCCACCTCGTGCCGGTACGACGAACGGAGCGTGGTGTAGGCGACCTTCTTGCCGCCGACGGTCGCCCGGTACTGCACCGGCCCGTACGCGGTGTTCCAGACGCGCATGGTGTACGACCCGGCGGCGGTGCCGTCGGCCACGGTCGGCTTCCAGGCGTTCTTCTGCTCGATCCGCCGCATCGCGGTGCAGGTGCCCCGGTACAGGTAGTGCTGGTCGTCCTGGCACAGTTCGACGGCGTAGGTGTCGATGATGTCCTGGCCGGAGGTGGTGGCGCTCCAGGAGTAGTCCTGGCCGCGCCCGAGTTCGACGTACATGCTCAGGCCGGCGAAGGAGGCGCCGCGCGCGCTGATGCCGGGGCCCTGGATCTCCTGGAGCATCAGCAGCTGCGGGGCGAAGTAGCCGGTCTGCGGGCCGAACACGGCGACCGGGTTGCCGCTCGCGGTGTGCGCGCCGCTGACGACGAGGGCGTTGGACATGCCGCGCCGGGCGGAGCCGAGGGCGCTGCGGGCGGCCGGACCGGAGGCGGCCTCGGCCTTGGCGGTGGCGGCGCCGCCGGTGCGGTCGTACACGAGGGGTTCCTCGGTGACCGAGCCGGGGTCGGGGAGCGCCTCGCCCTGCGGATCGGCGGGCTTGGCCGCGTAGGGGAAGCCGCGGCCGTCGTGCACGGTGAGCACGGCCTCGGGGTCGTTGCGCATCCGGAACGACTCCCAGACCCTGGTGCCCTCGGTCACGCCGTACTTCGCCTGGGCGGCCAGCAGGGAGCGGGCGTTGTCCACCTCGCCGCCGCCCCCGGAGCCGAACAGCGAGCCGACGACGGAGGCGAGCGCGACCAGGTCGGTCACCTTGAAGTGCTCGATGGTGCCGGAGTTGGTGAGGGAGTCCTTGTGGCCGGTGAGGACGTACTCACCGGGGAAGTACCGGCCGCTGTCGGAGGCGTCGATGTAGGCGTTGACCCCGGCGACGTAGGCGTTGACGTCGTCCAGGGCCTGCCGTCCGCGCGCGCCGTTCTTGGCGACCGTGCTGTCGATCTGCGCCTGGAGGTCGGCCTCGGTGTAGGGGGCGCTGCGGTAGAACTGCTGCTCCAGGCCCTGGTTGGCGGGGGCGCCGCCCGCGAAGCCGGTCAACTGGCCGCGTCCCACGTGCCGGAACACGTCCATCAGCCACAGCCGGTCCTGGGCCGCCGCGTAGCCCGCGCCGAACTCGGTGCCGTAGCGGGTGGTGCCGGTGATGTGCGGCACGCCGGTCCTCCGGTCACGGACGATGGTGACGTCGGTCCGTCCGGCGGGCTTCTCGGTGGAGGCGACCTGGTCGGCGGGGACGCCGAACGAGGCGTCGTTGAAGAAGGTGTTGATCTTGGCGTCGGTGAGCGCCGGATAGCCCTTGGCGAGGTTCGCGTACGGGCCGAGCTGGTCCTCGGCGTGCGCGGGCTGGGTGCCGAACGCCTGGTTGAGCAGGATCTGCGCGAGGGTCGCGTTGCCGTTCTCGCCGGGCGGCAGGATGTCGGAACACCGGCCGCCGCAGTAGTCGTTCGCGGCGGCCTTCGGGGCCGGTGCGGCGGCGGCCTGTGTGAGTGGTGTGAGGAGACCGGCCGCGAGGACGCATACCGAGGCGGTCTTCAGGAACCTGGAGAGGATGCGGGGAGTTCTCACTCTGTCGGACGACACGTTGCGTGGGGTGCGCCGTGACATGGCAGCTCCTACCGACGGGGGTGGGGCCGGACGTTACCGGCGGTCATCCCCGCGTTGGAAGGTGAACATGCGTCAAGTTCCGGCAGGGGGACGGGCGTCCGGGGGCGGCCCCCGTGGAGCCTCACGGGAGGCCGTCGGAGAACGGATGGAGCCGAATTCCGTGTCGCCACGTCTACTCGGGGACGTCCCGAGGAACCCGTACGGCGACGCCGAAGCGAAGCAAGCGCGTACGCAGGTGTGACGGAGGTGCAGGGCGATGGCCGGATTCCGAAGTCTGGCGAGACAGGTGCGCGACCCGCGGTGCGATCTGGCACTGCGGCGCTACTCACTGCGCAAGTGCCTGGAGCGGTTCGCTCCGTACGGGCACCGGGCCACCTGGGACCATCTCTGCTCGCGGGCCGGTTTCGGCCCCGAGGACCGGTCCCCCGATCCGGTGCGGCTCGTGGCCGCGCTGGAGGAGCTGGAGGAGGCGCGGGCGGTCTGGCTCGGGTACGAGTCGGACTTCGCCGAGCGCCGCAGGAAGGAGAAGCACGACGGGCTGCGGCGGCCGGGCTCGGTGGACGACTGGCACCGGATGACCTGGGGCGGTTTCGGGGTCGCCTGGTGCGACGACCCCCGCGTCCACCCCGGTGACTCGTTGGCCGAGGTGCTGCGCCGTCTGATCGCGGGGCTCAACCGCGATCCGGGGGCCGTCTGCCCGGTGTGCGACGGCGGCCGCCTGGTCTGGAAGTACGGCCTGGACCACGAACCGTCCTCCGGACCGGTCTGCGCCGACTGCGGCATTCTCGTCCCCCGCCCGCTGCTCACTCCGGGAGCGCTGGCCCACACCCGCCGGGAGCGCCTGCTGATGTCGGCCTGACGGACCCCCGTCCGGGGCGGAGGGTGCGCGGGGAACCGTACTCTCCGCACGACGGACGGCACGGCCGTCCCGCCGACGCCGGGCGGGCGGGCGGGGCGGCGGGTCGGCCGCGTGCCCGCGCGGCGGGGCGCCGGGGGCCGGTGGCTGGCCGGTTCTCGCCTCGCCGTGCGGCCGGGGCGGGCGGGTCGGTGGACCCGCCGCGCTCCCGACCGGCGGCGTGTCATGGGCTCTCCGGACCGCCGCCGGGGTCGGCCCGCGTCCCCACCGGCCCGCCCGTCCCGCGCTCTCGTTGACATCGCCCACCCGCCCGACCATGCTGAGCAGTTGCTCAGGCGTACGAGCGAGAGGCCGGGATCATGGCGGAACCGAGGACGTTCACCTCCCCCGAGGAGCTGAAGGCGGCGGTGGGCGAGCAGTTGGGCCACACCGACTGGCTGGAGGTCGATCAGAAGCGGATCGACCTGTTCGCGGAGGCGACCGGCGATCACCAGTGGATCCACGTGGACCCGGAGCGGGCGGCCGACGGACCCTTCGGCACCACGATCGCGCACGGCTATCTGACCCTCTCCCTGCTCCCACTGTTCGGGCCGCAGCTCATGGCGGTAGAGGGCGTACGCATGGGCGTCAACTACGGCACGAACAAGGTGCGTTTCCCCGCACCCGTGCCCGTGGGCTCACGGCTGCGCGCCACCGGCAGCATCACCGACGTGACGGACGTGACCGGCGGGGTCCAGGTCGCCGTCGTCTACACGGTGGAGCGCGAGGGCGGCGACAAGCCGGTGTGCGTGGCGGAGTCGGTGTCCCGGTTCCTGTTCTGACCGCCGTCGGAGCGCCGGGCTCACGCCCCGGCGCCCACCATCCGCAGCACCAGCCCCGCGTACAGCTCCCCGACCTCCTCGGGGGTGCGCGGCCCGGTCACGTTGAACCAGCGGGCGACGTCGATGCAGAGGGACAGCACGGCCAGGGTGGTGCCGGGCACGTCGGCCACCCGGAACTCACCGGAGGCGACCCCGTCCTCGATCATGCCCCGCACCTCGGCATCGACCTGGCGGCGCAGCGCGACGATCTCGGCGCGGGCGTCGGGGCCGAGGGCGTCGAGTTCGTACTGCACGACCCGTGCGGTGGTGCGGTGGGCCGCGTGCCAGCGGACGAAGGAGGCGACGGCGTCGGCCAGCCGCTCGGCGGCGGTGCCCTCGCCTCCGGCGGCCTCCCGCAGGATGCCGAGGGCCTTGTCGTGGCCGATGCGGCTGATCCGGTGGAGCAGTTCTTCCTTGGTCTTGTAGTGGATGTAGAGCGCGGCCGGGCTCATTCCGGCCCGGCCCGCGATGTCACGGGTGGTGGTGGCGTGGTAGCCGCGCTCGGCGAAGGCGTCCACGGCGGCGACCAGCAGACGCCGGGCCGCGTCCGGGGTGACCTCGTCCCACGGTTCGGCCTCTCCGCCGACCGTCTCCTCCGCCGTACTCATCACTCGCCCCTCTCGGTGACAGGGACACCACCATACCGTCCGGAGTGAGCGCTCGCTTAGCGCGCCCGTGCTGGGGACGGTGGCCGGGACCGCGTCCCGTGCGGGGCTCAGAGCTTCTGGAAGGGGTCGTGCTCGGCGAGCAGCTTGTCCAGCCGGGCCTGGTCCACCCGGCTGACGATCTGCCCGGCCTCCTGCCGGTCGCGGACCACCTTGGCGAGGGTGAACGCGGAGGTGACGAGGTAGAGGACGGCGATGCCGAGGAACGCCCGGACCCAGGCGTCCGCCTGGAGCCGTGCGATGCCGATGCCGGTGGCGAAGATCGCGACGCCGAAGGACGCGACGGCCTGGCCGTAGTAGGCGGCGGTGTTCTGCTGCTTGACCTGTGTATCGCTCATGGGACGAGCATCCGCCACGGCGGCACCGGCCGACATCCGTCGCCGTACTCAGGTCGGGTACTCAGCACGCGGACCGCTCGGACCGCTGGGGGGATCGGCCCGGGGGGAAGCACCCCGCCCCGGACGCGCTGAACGAGCCCGCTGGTACCTGGGGCGCGGCCCTACGATGTGCGGCATGGCCAGACCGCGCAAGCCCCTGCTGAGCATCGACCGGATCGTGCGGACGGCGCGGGAACTCGTGGACGCGGAGGGGCTGGCCGCCGTCTCCACCCGGCGGCTCGCGGCCGAACTGGGCGTGAGCGGACCCTCGCTCTACAACCACTTCCGCACCAAGGACGAGATCCTGGAGGCGGTCGCGGACTCGGTGAGCGCACAGGTGGACCTGTCGATGTTCGAGGACGGCCGCGACTGGCGCACCGCCCTGCGCGACTGGGCCGTCTCCTACCGGGCCGCGCTGCGCGATCATCCGAACATCGTCCCGGTCCTCGCGCGGGGCCCCGGCCGCCGCCCGGCCGCGCTGCGGCTGGCCGACGCGGTCTACGGCGCGATGGTGGACGCGGGCTGGCCCCCGGCCCGGGCCACCTCCATTGGCGCGCTGATGCGGTACTTCATCATGGGCTCCGCGCTCGGCTCCTTCGCGGGCGGCTTCGTGGACGACGCCGACGCCTACGACCCGGCCGACTATCCGCGTCTCGGACAGGCCCACCTCCTCGCGGACCGGCAGGAGAGGATCGACGAACGCGCCTTCGAGACGGGCCTGTCGGCACTGCTGGCCGGGCTGGCCGAGCAGTTCGGGCGGGTACGGGAGGAATCCGCCGGGGGCTGAGGCCCGTACCCGGCTTCCGTACCGGAGCCCGCGCCCGGCGTCCATGCCGGGTGTGCGGGTCGGGGATCCGCCCGCCGCGCCGCCCGCCCGGTTCCTATGCTCGGGATCATGACGCACACCACCACACCCCGGCGGGCCCTGCCCGTCGCCGCGGCCGTCGTCACCGTCGTGCTGTGGGCGTCCGCGTTCGTGGCGATCCGCAGCGCCGGTGACTCCTACTCACCGGGCGCGCTGGCGCTCGGGCGGCTGCTGTCGGGCGCCGCGGTGCTGGGCGCGATCTGCGCCGTACGACGGGAGGGGTGGCCGCCGAGGGAGGCGTGGCGCGGGATTCTGCTGTCCGGGGTGCTGTGGTTCGGCTTCTACATGGTGGTCCTGAACTGGGGCGAGCGTCAGGTGGACGCGGGCACCGCCGCCCTGGTGGTGAACGTCGGCCCGCTGCTGATCGCGCTGCTCGGCGCGCGGCTGCTGGGCGATCCGATGCCGCCGAGGCTGCTCGCGGGCATGGCGGTGTCGTTCGCGGGTGCGGTGACGGTGGGCCTGTCGATGTCGGCCGGGGGCGGCGGGTCGTCGCTGCTCGGGGTGGTGCTGTGCCTGCTGGCCGCCGTGGCGTACGCGGGCGGGGTCGTCGCGCAGAAGCCCGCGCTGGGCGCGGCGAGCGCGCTCCAGGTGACGGCGTTCGGGTGCCTGGTCGGCGCGGTGGGGTGTCTGCCGTTCGCGGGGCAGTTGCTGCACGAGGTGTCCCGCGCCCCGCTCGCCGCCACCCTGGACATGGTCTATCTGGGCGTCTTCCCGACCGCCCTCGCCTTCACCACCTGGGCCTACGCCCTCGCCCGCACCACCGCGAGCCGTATGGGCGCGACCACGTACGCGGTGCCCGCGCTGGTGGTGCTGATGTCGTGGCTGGTGCTGGGCGAGGTGCCGGGGATGCTCACCCTGGCGGGTGGGGTGCTGTGCCTGGCGGGCGTGGCGGTGTCCCGCTCGCGCCCGGCACGGCCCGCGCCACGGGCGGCGGGCCGTGAGGACGCGCGGGAGCCGGGGACGGGAGGGGCGGCGGAGGGGACCCCGGAGCCCCGGTCGGAGAGCGGGGTCTGACGGCTCCGGACCCGGGCCCGCCGGTCGGGGCGCCCGTACGCGGCCTGCGGGCGGCCGGGCCGGGGATGGGCGCCGACCGCCCGCCGGGCGTGCTGCCGGGCGGGACCGCTCCGCCGGGCGGACTGCCCTGCCGCAGGCGCTACTTGGTCGCAGTCAGGTGTGCGAAGACCACGACGTTGCTGGTGTAGCCGGTGCGCTTGGTGAACAGGCCGCCGCAGGTGAGGACGCGGAGTTCGGGGCGGCTGGCCGGACCGTAGACCTCCTTGTCGGGGAAGCCCGCCTTGTCGAAGACCTTGACCCGGTCCACGGTGTAGACGGCGGTGCGTCCGTCGGCGCGCTGCGCCTGGACGAGTTTGCCGGGCTTGACCTGGGCGAGCGCGGCAAAGACGGCGGGCCCGGTGGTGGTGTCCCGGTGGCCGACCGCGACGGCGGTGCCGATCTCGCCGGGGGTGGCCCCTCCCTCGTACCAGCCGACCTCCTTCGGCCGGTCCAGCGGCGGGGTCGTCAACTGCCGGTCCTTGTCCAGCCGTAGACCGATGACCGGGGCGTCGATCCCGAGCGAGGGGATGCGCAGGGACGTCGGCCGGGACCGGGGCAGCGGGCGCGGCGGGGGTCCGGAGCCCCGGCCGTCGGCGTGGGCGGCGGCGCCCGCCGCCTCGGTGCCGGTGCCCCCGTCGCCCCCGCCGCACCGGACCACCGTCGTCACCAGGACGGCCGTGAGGGCGGCCGTCCTGGCGAGCCGGAAGGCACGGGTCCGGTGCCACGGCCTGCGTCGGCGCCTACGCGGCGCCATTGGGCCGCCGGCGGACGAGCCGCAGGTACACCGCGCCGCTCACCGCGACCAGGCCGACGGCCGCTGCCGCCGCCACCGGGGAGAACGCGCCGCTCGGGTCGATGAGGCCGCCGCCGCCCGCGTGGACACCGCCCTTGGGGCCGTCGCCCTTGCCGCTCTCGCTCCAGGCGCCGTCGTTCTGGTGGTCCTCGATCTGGCCCGGTCCCTGCGCGCCCGGCTTCTGGTCGCGGCAGTCCACGTGGAACACCTTCTCCTTGGCGGCGCCCGCGACCACCCACGTGATCTTGTACTGCCCGTCCGCCAGGCCCAGCGGGTCGGTGTGCCCGGCGCCGCCCGCGAGCTGGATGGTGCCCGCGACGGTGGCGGCCGTGGGCAGCGGGGGCTGCGGGCTGATGGTGTACGCGATCGAGGGGAGGACGTCGAAGTTGGCCGCGTCCAGGTAGAACTTGCAGACCGTGGGGTCGTCCTTGGAGACGCCGAACGGGACACCCTCGCGGTGGATGCGGATGTCGCCGTTCTCACCGGCCGCCAGGGCCGGGGGCGCCGCCACCCACGAGGCGCCCGCCGCGGCGAGGGCGGTGAGGACGACGGTGGCTCCCGCGCGGGAGAAGGTACGTGGAAGCGTGTGGGTGGGCATGCAAGCTCCTCCGAGTTAGACGATTTTCATACAAACCGACCTTTCGTTGGGACTGTCACGCATGCACGCCCCGCCCGACGGCATCGACACCGGACGTGTCGCCGGATATCGCTCGGGCGGAGCAAGGGAGGGGCGTGCCGGGGGCTGACGAGGGGCGGCGGGGAGGGCGTAACGGGGGTGTGACGGGGGGTCAGCGGGCTTGCGCGGCGCGTCTTCCGGCGGGCGGGCACGGTCCGGCGGCACCCGTGCGGCGACCCCCCGGGGGCGCGGGATCAGCTCCCCGGGGCCGCCGCCACCGGCGTGTCGAGCGGGTCCACGGCCACCGGGACGCCGTTCAGCACCGCGTTGCCGGAGAGCGGGTCGAGGAGACTGCCGTCCAGGAGCTGGTTGACGTTGACGCCGGGCGCGGTGGCGGCGTGGCGCTGGCGGGTGCCGGGGCGGTCGTGGCCCCAGCCGTGCGGCAGGCTGACCACGCCGGGCCGTACGTCCTCGGTGATCTCGGCCGGGGCGACGACCTCTCCCCCGGCGCCCGTGACCCGCACGTCGGCGCCGTCGCGCACGCCCAGGTGCCGGGCGTCGTCGGGGTGGATGTGCAGGGTGCAGCGGTTGCTGCCGCCGGTGAGGGCCGGGACGTTGTGCATCCAGCTGTTGTTGGACCGCAGATGACGACGGCCGACCAGGACCAGCCCGGCGGGCCGCTCGCGCAACGCGGCGCCGAGCCGGGGCAGGTCGTCCGCGATCGGGCCGGGCAGCAGCTCGATCCGCCCGCTGGGCGTGCGCAGCGGCTGCGGCAGCCGGGAGGCGAGCGGGCCGAGGTCGATGCCGTGCGGGTGGTCCATCAGCCGGGCCAGGGTCAGGCCGCCCGGCCGGGCACCGAACCCGTCGCCGTACGGGCCGAGCCGGAGCATCAGGTCGAGCCGTCGCTCGGGCCCGTCCACGCCGGTGAGCCGGGCCGCGAGCGCACGTGAATCCCCGCCGTGCACCGGCGAGTCGGGGTCCTCGACGGCGCGGTCCAGGGTCTGGCCGATCACCGTCGCGTCCACGACCGCCGGGTCGGCGCCGTGCCGTCCGGTGAGGGCGAGGATCAACCGGGCGTGGATCTCGGTCTCGGCCATCAGCCCGTCCTCCAGCGGGACGGCGGGGCGGGTGTAGCGGACCTGGTTGCGTACGGCGAGCGTGTTGAACGCGAAGTCGTGGTGCGGGCTCTGCGCGGGCGGGGGCGGAGGGAGGACGACGTGGGCGTGGCGCGAGGTCTCGTTGAGGTACGGGTCCACGGCGACCATGAAGTCCAGCCCGGCGAGGGCCTTGTCGAGGCGGCGGCCGTCCGGCGCGGAGAGCACCGGGTTGGCGGCGACCACGAGGAGCGCGCGGACCGGCTCGCCCCCGGGGGTGGGGGTGTCGATCTCCTCGGCGAGCGCGGACAGCGGCAACTCGCCCTTGGCCTCGGGGAGTCGGCGCACCCGCGAGTGCCAGCGGCCGAGCGCGAACCCGCGTCCGGGACCGGCCGGGCGGAGCCGGTCGGTGGCGGCCAGCGGGAACAGCGCGCCACCGGGCCGGTCGAGGTTGCCGGTGAGGACGTTCAGCACGTCCACCAGCCAACTGGCGAGCGTGCCGTGCGGGACCGTGCAGCTGCCGATGCGGGCGTAGACGGCGGCGGTCGGGGCGGCGGCGAGTTCACGGGCCAGGGTGCGGATGAGGGGCGCGTCGAGATCGCACGCGGGCGCCACCGTCTCGGGGGTGAACTCGGCCAGCGCGGACCGGAGTTCGGGCAACCGCTCGACGTGCGGGGCGAGTCGGCCGAGGTCGGCCAGGCCCTCCTCGAAGAGGGTCGTGGCCATCGCCGCGAGCAACAGGGCATCCGTACCGGGGCGGATGGCGAGGTGCCGGTCGGCGAGCCGCGCGGTGCGGGTGCGGCGCGGGTCCACCACGGTGAGCCGTCCGCCGCGCGCCCGCAGCGCCTTCAGGCGGCCGGGGAAGTCGGGGGCGGTGCACAGACTCCCGTTGGACTCAAGGGGGTTGGCGCCGATGAGCAGCAGATGGTCGGTGTGGTCCAGGTCGGGCACGGGGATGGCGTTCGCGTCCCCGAAGAGGAGCCCGCTGGAGACGTGTTTGGGCATCTGGTCCACCGTGGACGCGGTGAACAGGCTGCGGGTGCGCAGGGCGCCGAGCAGCACCGGCGGGTACAGCCCGCCCGCCATCGTGTGCACGTTGGGATTGCCGAGGACCACCCCGAGCGCGTCCGCCCCGTACCGCTCCACCACCGGGCGCGTCCCGGCGGCCACCGCGTCGAACGCCTCGCTCCAACTCGCCTCGCGCAGCTCACCGTTGACGCGGACGAGAGGTGCGCGCAGCCGGTCGGGGTCACTGTCCACGGCCCCGAACGACGCGCCCTTGGGGCAGATGAACCCCTTGCTGAACACGTCCTCCCGGTCCCCGCGCGCCCCGGTGACCCTGCCCCCCTCGACGGTGAGCGTCAGCCCGCAGGTGGCCTCGCACAGGGGGCATATACGCAGTGCGCTACGGGTCACGGGTCCTCCCGGATCGTTCGGTGAACGGTACGACGACTCCGCCCCGGCGGCGACGGGCCGACCTGCCGCGAGCATACCGACCGGTTGGCATGGCCGGGAGTCCCCCGGAGGCCTGGGGTACGACGGCGGACGTGCGCGGAGCGGACGGGGTCGGCCGGGCGCGAGGAGGCAGCCGCGCCGGACCGGGTGCCGGGCGGCGCGGGGTGGGTCAGCCCAGGGTCGTCCCCAGGTACGCCCGGAGCAGGGCGCGGGTCTCCGCGATGATCGCCGGATCTCCCTCGGGGCTTGTACGGAAGGCGAGTTGGACGAGGGTGTCGGCGGTTTCGACGGCGATCAGGAGGGTGCGGCGGAGGGTGTCGTCGGGGGTGCGGCCGAGGACGCCGGAGAGGAGGGCGGCCAGGCGGTCCGCGACGCGGGTGTTGGGTTCGGACCGGCGGGAGCCGACGGGCATCTGGTTGCCGAAGTCCACCAGGGAGAAGCCGGGCGCGCTCCGCTTCATGGCCAGGTACTCGTCCAGGACGGCGTCCATGACGGGCCGCCAGTCACCGCGCTGCGCGCCCCCGAGCCGCTCAGCGACGCGCTCGGTGTAGCGCTCCAGGTTGCGTTGCGCGAGGGCGTCGGCCATCTGGCGTTTGTTGCCGAAGAAGCGGTAGACGGAGCCGATGGGAACACCGGCGCGCAGGGCCACCTCGCTGGTGGTCAGCCCTTCGTAGCCGACCTCGTCCAGGAGGACGGCACAGGCGTCGAGGATCCGGGTCAGCCGTTCGGCGCTGCGCCGCTGGACCGGCGCGCGACGGAGCGAAGTCGCGTCAGGCACGGTTTTCATGATGCCTCTCCACCGAGTCCGGGGTCACCTCACCCCTCGGGGTACGCGGCGGCCCCCCTCCCGTACTCATCCGGGCCGCGGGCCGGAACGGCGCGGCGGACGCGGAGCCCTCTTGCGTCCGGCCTCCCGCATTCCTACGGTGATGCACAGGATTCAGGAGCGCAAGGGAGCGATCATGAGCGGGGACGCGCGGAAGACCGCCGAAGCACTGTCCTACCTCTCGGGGTTCGGCAACGAGCACACCTCGGAGGCGGTGCCGGGCGCCCTCCCCGTGGGCCGCAACGCGCCGCAGCGCGCGCCGCTCGGGCTGTACGCGGAGCAGCTCAGCGGCAGCGCGTTCACCGAGCCCCGCGCGCACAACCGGCGCTCGTGGCTGTACCGCGTCCACCCCTCGGCCGCCCACCCCGCCTTCGTCCGCACGGACAACGGCGCCCTGCGCACCGCGCCCTTCACGGAGTCGGTCCCGGACCCCAACCGGCTGCGCTGGAACCCGCTGCCCGAGCCGCCGTCCGGCACGGACTTCCTGGCGGGGCTGTGGACCCTGGGCGGCAACGGCGACGCGACGCGGCGCACCGGCATGGCCGTGCACCTCTACCACGCGAACGCCTCGATGGACCGGGTCTTCTCCGACGCGGACGGCGAGCTGCTGATCGTCCCCGAGCGCGGCGGGCTGCTGCTGCACACCGAGTTCGGCCGCCTCCATGTGGAGCCCGCACATGTGGCGCTGATCCCCCGTGGTGTCCGCTTCCGTGTGGAGCTGCTGGACGAGTCCGCCCGAGGTTATGTGTGCGAGAACTACGGTGCCCCGTTCCGGCTCCCGGACCTCGGCCCGATCGGCGCCAACGGCCTGGCCAACCCGCGTGACTTCCTGGCCCCGGTCGCCGCGTACGAGGACGTCACCGGTCCGGTGGAGGTGGTGAGCAAGTTCTGCGGCAACCTCTGGACGGCCACGTACGACCACTCCCCGCTCGACGTGGTCGGCTGGCACGGCAACCATGTGCCGTACGTCTACGATCTGCGCCGGTTCAACGTGATCGGCAGCATCTCCTACGACCACCCGGACCCGTCGATCTTCACGGTGCTGACCTCGCCGACGGACACTCCGGGGCTCGCCGGGGTGGACTTCGTGGTGTTCGCACCGCGCTGGCTGGTGGGCGAGGACACGTTCCGGCCGCCGTACTTCCACCGGAACGTGATGAGCGAGTACATGGGTCTGGTCGAGGGCGCGTACGACGCGAAGGCGGAGGGGTTCGTGCCGGGCGGCGGCTCGCTGCACAACATGATGTCCGCGCACGGCCCCGACCGGGAGACGTTCGACCGGGCGAGCGGTGCCGAGCTGAAGCCGCAGAAGGTGGACAACGGGCTGGCGTTCATGTTCGAGACGCGCTGGCCGCTCACCCTCACCCCGCAGGCGGCGGGCGCCGACCATCTCCAGCGCCGCTACGACGACGTGTGGCAGGGCCTGGAACGCCACTTCCGCACCCCCTGACCCGCCTCCCTCGCCCGGCACCGCTCCCCCGCCCGCCCCATTGCCCCGGCGCCCCGCCACCGGATACGGATGACCCCGTGACCTCCTTCGCCCCGGACTCGATCGTCCTGAACCGCAAGCTGCCGCTGTGGTACCAGGTGTCGCAGTCGCTGCGCGCCTCGATACTCGGCCGCTCGCCCCACGACCCGCTGCGCCTGCCCACCGAGGAGCGGCTGGCCGGGCACTACGGGGTGAGCGTGCTGACGATGCGGCAGGCGCTGAAGGAACTGGAGGACGAGGGGCTGATCAGCAGGCACCGGCGCCGGGGCACGTTCATCGAGCCCGGTGCCCGGCGCGGGTCCCCGGTGCGGCTGCTCGGCTCGGTGGACGCGATCGTCGCCCAGCAGTCCGGCATGACGACGGAGCTGCTGGAGCACGGGCAGGTCCCGGTCTCCGGTGAACTCAGCGATTTTTTCCCGGACTTGGCGGAGGTGGCGGCGTACCACCGGCTGCGCGGGGACGAGCGCACCGGGGAGCCGACGAACCACGCGCGCAACCACGTACGGCCCGAACTGGCCGCGCTCTTCGACCCGTTGGAGCTGACCCGGCACCCGATGACGAAGGTGCTGCGGGACGTGGCGGGGGTGGACATCGGCCGGATCACGGACACCGTGGAGGCGCGGCTCGCGGACCCGGAGACCGCACGGCTGCTGCGCGTACCGCTGCTCAGCCCGATTCTGCGCTACACCGGTGTGACGTACGGCGTGGACGGCCGCGTGCTGGACGTGGCGGTCATCCACTACCGGGGCGACCGGTTCTCCTTCTCGGTGACCCTGGAGGCGACCTGAGCCGCGGCCCGGGGTCACGCCGTACGATGCCCAGCGTGACGCACGACGACGCTCCGCCGCTGGCGGACCTCATGCCGTGGTCCGTCGCACCGCCGCGGCCCGGCCGCGCCTGGCCGACGGGACCCGACCCGGCTGCCCTGCGGGCCCGTTGGGACGCCCTGCTGGCCCGTGAGGGCGCCGCGCGGGAGGCCCTGTTCGGGCCGAGCCGCGCCCGCACCCTGCGCTCCGCCGTGCCCCAGCTGCCCGGCCGGGCGGCCGGGACGGAGCGGCTGGCGCACGCGGCGGGCCCGTGCGCGGAGCCGGTACGGGTGCTGGCCGCGCCGTTCGACGAGCAGTGGCTGATCCCGGACCACCGGCTGCTGGACGCGGCCCGCCCGGAGCTGTGGCGGGTGGCGGACGCGCGTCAGGTGTTCACCGTGGAGACCGGCGCGGACGCGGCCGGGGGCCCGCCGCTGCTGGCGACGACGCTGTTCCCGCTGGCCCGCACCGGCCGGGTCCGCCCGCTGTTCCGGCGCCCCGGCGGCGCCGAACCCAACCTGGCGCCGGGCCTGTTGGACGTGCTCGCGGACCGTCTGGGGGTCCGTCCGGCACCGCTGGACGTGCTCGCGTGGATCGTGGCGGCCGTCCGCCCCGGACTGTCCGTGCCGCTGCCCGCCGACGCGGGCCTGTGGTCGCGCGGGGTCGCGTCGGGGCACCGCGCGCTGTGGCTGATGCGCCGGGACGGCGAGCGCCCCCGGCTGCCGGGCGGTCGGCGCCCCTACGTGCGCGCCCCGCTCCCGGCCCGCCCGGAGACCATCGGCTACGACCCGGAGGAGGAGGCACTCCATCTGGACGAGGGACGCGTCTCCCCCGTCCCGGCCGCCGCGTGGGCCTACGAGGTGGGCGGGGCAAGGGTGTTGGAGGCGTGGTTCGCCGCGCGGACGGCACCGGCCGAGCCGGGCACGCTGGCCGCGATCCGCCCGGCCCACTGGCCGCAGAGCTGGACGTCCGAACTGCTGGAACTGATCACGGTGTTGACGCTGCTGACCGAACTGGAGCCATTGGGGCCCGAGTTGGCGGAGGCGCCGCGGATCACGGCCGCCGAACTGCGCGCGGCCGGTGTGCTGCCGGTACCGGACGCGGCACGGCGTCCGGCCTCGGTGCTGGACCATCTCGAAGAGGGACCGGACGGCCAGTTCGCGCTGCTGTGAGCCGGAGCCCGCGCCGCGAGCCTGGCGGACGGGGGCTGCCTCGCGGGGTGGTCCGGTGAGCGCCGGTGCGGTCCGTCGCACTGCCCGGCGGGGACGGGGCAGGGACGGACGGCACACCGGCTCAAGGGGAACGCGGGTCTCGGGGACCCGGAGGGGCCTGGCGGGTGAGCGCTAGTGTCCGCCGAAGAGGGACCGGCTCAGACGCCGCAGCGGCGCGAAGAGGGAGACGCGGCTGACCCGCCTGCCCCGGTCGCTGCGCTGGTGCGGGGTGTCGCGTGCGGTCAGTTCGCGCATCAGCGAGGTGGCCTCGACCGTCTCCCGCTGCGGTATGGCGGGACCCGCCAGCACCGACAGATGGCGGTCGAGCCGCGAGCTGGTCGCGCTGCTGCCGCAGGTGATCGCAGGAATCCTCGCCCTGCTGCGCACTGTTATCTGCTCCATGTCACTCCCCACCCGTACGAGTCCACCCGGCCCTGGGCAGGGTAACCCTACCGTCCCCGCGGGGCACTCGTGTATCTCGGCCACAGGATTCACCTTCCCCACAAGGGTGTTGATCATCCCTCTTTGATTACTCTCCGAATCCAACCGATTTCAGGGTGAGTTGGACAATCGCCTGGCTGGTGGGCTGCGCTGAACCGCCGTCAGGTTCGACGGTCACTGCGAGTGATGTGGCGGCCCGGTCGATACCGCCCGCGACCAAGGGCGTGTCGCCGCTCAGGAGGCCCAGGGAGCGCGGCCGGGCGTGCGGATGGGTGAGCCAGAGCTGATGGGTGAGGCCGCCGGACAGGGTGCCGTATCCGCTGAGGGTGACGACGGCCCGGCCCCGCGCCGCGGACGCCACGACCCCGATGCCACGTCCGCGCGCATCGGTCCGGGACGCCGCGCGGGCGTCCGGAGCCGCGAGAACGTGGGCGATCTCACGCGCCCGCGCCTCCGCGCCGTCCAGCCGCCCCCGGGTGTCCCGCTGCTGCACGGCGAAGAGCGCGGCCACGACCAGCGCGGCGGCCGCGGTCACCGTGGCGAAGGGCATCAGCAGCGCCCACCGCGGCTCGGCGCCTCCGGCGGCCCGGTCCGGCCCCCGCCCCAGCCGCACGTCGTCGGCGCAGCGCGGACAGCCGCCCAAGTGCCGTCCACGGCGCCGCCGTTCACGGAGTTCGAGGGCATCCGGCGCGTGCACCGTGTCGCGGCCGAGGATGCGGTCCAGCACACTCATACGGCACCTCCGAAACAGAGATACGCACCCGCACCCCAAAAACGCGGGCGAGAGATCAAAAACATTCAGGAGCCCCACCCAAGGGGCGCGGGGAACTGCGCGACCAGCCACAGTGGGCGGCGCCAATGAAGCGAACTCCCAGCCGAACTCCAAAGGGGCGCGGGGAACTGCGCGACCAGCCACAGCGGACCCGCACCCAAAAGCGCAAAGCGCCGCAGGCACCCGCGGGGAACCGCGCGACCAGCCACGACGAACCGCGAGTTGTCAGCAGCACCTGCCGCCCGAACACACCTCCGCTAACTTGAAGCAGACCGCACAGAAGTCAGGGGGACCCGTGCCAGAACAAGACCCGCACCACCCCGCGGACAACAGGGTGATCGCAGACCGCTACCGCCTTCTCACCCCCCTCGGAGAGGGCGGCATGGGCACGGTGTGGCGCGCGAGAGACGAGGTCCTGCACCGTGAGGTGGCGGTCAAGGAGGTCCGCGCCCCGGCGGGCCTCTCCACCCAGGACCTGCGGAGGATGTACGCCCGCCTGGAACGCGAAGCCTGGGCGGCGGCCAGAATCAGCGACCGCAACGTCGTCACGGTCTACGACGTCGCCACCGACGACGGCCGCCCGTGGATCGTGATGGAGCTGGTGCGCGGGATGTCCCTCGCGGACCGCCTGGACGCGGAAGGCCCCCTCCCCCCGGAGACCGCCGCGCACATCGGCGCGGAAGTCCTGGGCGCCCTGCGCGCGGCGCACGACGTGGGCGTGCTGCACCGGGACGTGAAACCGGCGAACGTCCTGCTGGGCAACGACGGCCGGGTGGTGCTGACGGACTTCGGGATCGCGGCGGTGGAGGGCACCTCGGCGATCACGATGACCGGCGAGGTGATCGGCTCCCCCGAATTCCTGCCCCCGGAGCGCGCGTTGGGCCGTACGCCGGGCCCGGAGTCGGACCTGTGGTCGCTGGGCGTGCTGCTGTACGCGGCGGTGGAGGGCGCCTCCCCGTTCCGCCGGGACACCGCGCTGAACACGCTGCGCGCGGTGGTGGACGAGGAGTTGCCGGTGCCGGAGCGGGCGGGTCCGCTGGCCCCGGTGATCGAGGGGCTGTTGCGCAAGGACCCGGCCGAACGCACCCCGGCGGAGACGGCGGAGCGCGAGCTGCGGATCGTGGCGGCGGGCGGCACCGCGCCCCGCACCACCCGGACGACCCCTCTGTCCACGGCCCCGGCGGTCGCCGCGCCCCACGACGCCGACCGCGACCCCGGCCGTACACCCCCGTTGCCCCTGCCCGTGTCGCGGCCGACGCGGTACCCGGACCCGGCGACCACCACGACCACCCCGGAGCGCGCGGGCCGGGCGCGCGCCGTCCTGGCGGCCGGGGTCGCGGTACTGGTCCTCGCGGTGGCGGGCCTGGCGTACGCGCTGCTCCACGACAGGGGCGGGGACGACAGCGGCAAGGAGGCGAAGGGCGGGGCGTCCCCCACCGGGACGGCCACGGGGCAGGACCGCTCCCCCACGCCGAGCGCCACCACACCCACCACGACGGCCCCCTCGCACACCGGCTCCCCCAGCAGCGAGGCCGCGCAGACCGTCCGGGTCTCCCTTTCGGGGAGCCGCACCCGGTACGAGGGCACCTGTCCGCCCCCGTCGTCGCAGGCACCGGCGTTCACGGCGACGTTCACGGTGGGGCGTACGCCCGCGCAGGTCACGTACCGATGGGTGACCGGGCACGGCTCGCTGGTGGACGACGACTGGCACACCGTGTCGTTCGGGGCGGACGACGGCCGGAGCAGGCGGGAGCGCCTGTCGCTGACCGCCCCGGCGGAGGGCGGCCCGTACCGGGACACGATCAGGGTCGAGGTGCGCTCGCCGGTGCGGACCACGTCGAACGCGGTGGAGTTCTCGCTGTCCTGCACCCCGGCCGGGACCCCGACCGAGTCGGAGTCGGCGTCGCCCTCGGAG
The DNA here is from genome assembly GCF_019104725.1 of Streptomyces corallincola. Lineage (GTDB taxonomy): Bacteria > Actinomycetota > Actinomycetes > Streptomycetales > Streptomycetaceae > Streptomyces > Streptomyces corallincola. Next base: position 66,453 of record NZ_JAHRXF010000026.1, read on the forward strand.
TCGGCCTCCGCCACGCCCTGACGGCCCGCCACCCCCACCCGGAGCGACCCCCGAGCACCCCCCGGAACGCACCCGGAATTCACCCGCAGGGGTGGGAGGTCCGCCACCCCGGAGATTGACAGGGCCGGTCCCGGACGCGAAGTCCGGGACCGGCCCGTGGAGCAGTGGGAACAGCGGGGTCAGGAGAGGCTGTTCAGCACCGGCAGGTAGCCGCCGGAGTGACCGGCCGCCGTCGGGTGGTACGACTCGCCGATGTTCAGCCAGTTGACGCTGTGCAGCCAGGAGTCGCTGGAGCAGATCTGGTGGCCGGAGAACGTGTTGCGGACGTCGCCGAAGGCGTAGCCGTACGCGGCGGCACGCCCCTGGATCGTGGTGTCCATGTAGTCGGAGGCGTCGTTGATCGCGGTCCGCTTGGCCTCGGAGAGACCGAGGCAGCTCTGCCCGAGCAGGTAGAAGCGCGGGTAGCCGATGACGACCACACGGGCGTTCGGGGCCTTGGAGCGGATGGCGCCGTAGACGGCGTTCAGCTTGCCGGGAAGCGTCGAACCGACGTACGCGCGGGCCGTGTTGATCTTCGAGATGCAGGTGCTGTCGGAGGAGGTCACACAGGTGGTCATGACGTCGGCGAAGCCGGCGTCGTTGCCGCCGATGGTGATGGAGACCAGTGACGTGGAGGAGTTGAGCGTGCCGAGCTGGTTGGCGAGCACGGTGTCCGTCGTCGCGCCGGAGCAGGCGAGGAAGGAGAACGAGGCCGGGCTGTGGGCGGCGTTCCACAGATACGGGTACGCCTTGGTGCTGCGGTCGCAGTCACCGCTCGAGCTGATGTAGCTCCCGGCCCCCACGCCGGACGAGTAGGAGTCGCCGAGCGCCACATAGCCGCCGGTGGCGGTGGTGGACGCCTGCGCCGCCGCGGCCCCGGTGAAGGCCAGAGCGGTGGCGGCGACGAGCGAGGACAGGTACGCCATCAAGCGTGAACGTCTCATGGGGTCTCCCTCTAGCAGGATCTCTGCGGGAACGTTCCTATCGGCTACGCGCGTTGACCGGAAGTGTTCATGCCAAGAATTTCGGCACGCGGCGATATCTCGACAAAGGCATTGCCGGATGTTCACCGTCCGGGATATTGCCCGCACGTGAGACACGTGTAAGCGGCCCGTCCGCCGCTTTGGGAGCGCTCCCGGAAGCCCTGCCCCACACGCCACTTCACCCCCGTACGGCACATCTCCCGTGCGGAATGGGCGTCTTGACGGCCGTTGTGCGGCTGCGCCACATTGAAGCCCGGCATCCGGCGTGCTGGGGGGGCGAAGTCGCCAATGTGGACCTTGAGGGCGTCGAGGATCGAGCCACCTTCGCCGGACGGCCCGCGGGAGGCCGGTGACGGAACCGGCAAGAACCTGAAACCGCTGCTCACGGGGGTCGCCACCGCCGTCGCGGCGGTCGGCGCGCTGCTCGCGTTCGCCGGTGGTGCCTCACCGCTGCGTGGTCCGTGCACGCTGTTCTTCCTGCTCGCGGCGCCGGGCGCGGCGATCTGGACGGCGCTGCGCGGGCTGGAACCGTTCGGCCGGACCCTGGCCGCTCTTGCGGGCGCGGTCGTGGTGAACATGCTGGTGGCGCAGGGGATGCTCGCGGTGCACCGCTGGTCGGTGCGCGGCGGGCTGATCGCGGTGACCGTACTCAGCCTGGCGCTTCTCCTGCTGGTGCTCGCCCGCGACCGCCGCCGGCCGGGACGGACACCGCGTTCGGCGGGGAAACCGGCCGGGGCTGTGCCATGACCGGACCAACAAAAGTGTGAAGAACAGCGCCAGAATCAGATCTTCTGCTTCAATCGTCGAGTTCGTCATCAACTCACCCGTAACGGAACACCGGCCAACGGTTCAGGGGAGGGCTCGGAGCCGCGGTGTTCCGGTGCGGGGCGCGGTAGGGGGGTGCCGCGTCCGGTGCCCGGCGAGGGTGTCCGGACCGGGCCGCGCGACCGGCCGCCGTCACCGGACGGAACCCGTCTCCGGACGGGAGCCGGGAAGTTCTGCCGACACGTCGGCGCGCACGGTGGCCGCATCACCGTGCCGACGGCGAGAACCCCCCTTTCGAACCGGCCCAAGAGCCGGACCGCCCACGGACGGGCGGTCCGACCGGACGAGAGGGACACACCGTGAGTTCCGTGCTGCCCACACCGCTTCACAGCCAGAGCACCGCACCGGCTCCCCGCTATCTGCCGATCTCCAGCCACCTCGCGATCACCGCGCCGGTCAGTGTGGTGATCCCCGCCATGAACGAGGCGGCGAACCTGCCCTATGTCTTCAAGACCCTGCCGGACTGGGTCCACGAGGTGGTCCTCGTGGACGGCAACTCGACCGACGACACCGTGGAGGTGGCCCGTTCGCTGCGGCCGGACGTGAGAGTGGTGGCGCAGCGCGGCCGGGGCAAGGGCGACGCGCTGATCGCCGGGTTCGAGGCGTGCACCGGCGACATCATCGTGATGGTGGACGCCGACGGCTCGGCGGACGGCGAGGAGATCGTGTCCTACGTCTCCGCGCTCGTCTCCGGCGCCGACTTCGCCAAGGGGTCCCGGTTCGCCAACGGCGGCGGCACCGACGACATGACGCTGATCCGGCGGCTGGGCAACCGGGCGCTGTGCGCGGTCGTCAACCGCAAGTTCGGCGCCCGCTACACCGATCTCTGCTACGGCTACAACGCGTTCTGGCGGCACTGCCTGGACAAGATCGACCTCGACTGCACCGGCTTCGAGGTGGAGACCCTGATGAACATCCGGGTGGTCACGGCGGGTCTGAAGGTGCAGGAGATCCCGAGCCACGAGTATCTCCGCATCCACGGGACCAGCAATCTGCGTGCGGTGCGGGACGGGCTGCGGGTGCTCCGCGTCATCCTGCGGGAGCGCTCCAACCGCCGTTCCCCGCGCGGCGTTTCGCGGCGCACCCCGCGAACCGCGGGGATGCGGGGAGAGGCGTCTTGAGCGGCGCGGACATCTCCGTCGTGATCTGCGCGTACACCGAGGACCGCTGGGGCGATGTGCTCGCCGCCGTCGCCTCGGTGCGCGCGCAGTCGTGTCCGGCGCGGGAGATCCTGCTGGTCGTGGACCACAACTCCGCGCTGCTGCAACGGCTTTCGCGGGAGTACGACACGTCGGCACCGGGTGCGCGGGAGGCCGTGCCGGTGCGGGTGCTCGCCAACGCCGGGCCGCGCGGGCTGTCCTCGGGGCGGAACACCGGGATCGCCGCCTCGCACGGCGGGGTGATCGCCTTCCTGGACGACGACGCGGTGGCCGAACGCGACTGGCTGGCCCGGTTCGCGGAGGCGTACGCCGATCCGCTGGTCCTCGCGGTCGGCGGGCGCACGGTGCCGGTGTGGGCGTCGGGGCGGCGGCCGGTCTGGTTCCCCGAGGAGTTCGACTGGGTGGTGGGCTGCGCCTACCGGGGGCTGCCGCCGGGCCGGGTCCGGGTGCGCAACGTGCTGGGCGGCAACGCCTCCTTCCGGCGCGCCGCGTTCGACGCGGCGGGCGGCTTCGCCACCGGCATCGGCCGGGACGGCGACCGCCGCCCGCTGGGCTGCGAGGAGACGGAACTGTGCATCCGCCTCGCCCGCGCCCGCCCCGACGCCGTCCTCCTGCTGGACGACCGCGCGGTGATCCACCACCGGGTGCCGCACACCCGTGAGCGTTTCGCCTACTTCCGCACCCGCACCTTCGCGGAGGGCCTGTCGAAGGCGCTGGTGGCGCGCAGTGTCGGCGCGGCGAAGGGACTGGAGTCCGAACGCCGTTACGCCACGCGGGTGTTGCCCGCCGGAGTCGTACGGGGGCTGCGGGACGCGCTGCTGGCCCGGCCGGGCGGCGCGGGCCGCGCGGGCGCCATCGTCGCCGGTCTGCTGAGCACGGCGGGCGGCTACGCGCTGGGCACGGTGCGCGCCCGGCTCGGCGGCACCTCGTTCACGGTCGGGCGGATCACACCGGCCGCCCGGACGACGGCCCGACTCCCCACTCCGGCAGCGGAGCCGGAGCGTGCCGGGGAGCCCGTCCATGACTGACACCGCCGTCCCCGTGCTGATGTACCACGCGGTGTCCGCGACCCCCGCCCCCGCCACCCGTGCCCTGTCCGTCTCCCCGGACGCCTTCGCCGAACAGGTGGCGAAAATAGCCGAGTTGGACATGACCCCGCTGACCACCGCCGAACTCGCCGCGCACTGGCGGGACGGCCGCCCGCTCCCCGACCGCCCGGTGCTGATCACCTTCGACGACGGCTACGAGGGCGTGCACCGGCACGCACTGCCCGTGCTGGCCGAACACGCCTTCCCCGCGACCCTGTTCGTCTCCACCGGCTGGCTGAAGGGCGCCCGCACCACCGGGGGCGCCCCCGACGCCATGCTCGACTGGGCACAGGTGCGCGAACTCGCGGGCGCCCGTGTGGAGATCGGCGGTCACAGCCACAGCCACCCGCAGCTCGACCAGCTGGACGACACCGCGCTCCACGCCGAGCTGGCCCGCAGTACGGAGATCATCGCGGCCGAACTCGGCGCGCCCCCGGTGTCGTTCGCGTACCCGTACGGCTACTCCAGCCGCCGGGTGCGCCGGGCGGTGCGGGCGGCCGGGTACGCGCAGGCGCTGGCCGTCGGCAACGCGCTGGCCCGGCGCCGTCAGGGGCCGTACGCGCTGCGCCGGGTGACCGTGCGCCGTGCCACGGGTGCCGGGGAGTTCGAGCGGCTGCTGCGGGGGCGGGCCGTCGGCGCGAACTTCGCGGCGGACCGCGCCCTCACCCAGGGGTACGCCCTGGTCCGCGGAGCCCGCCAGGTGCTCGGGAAGGCCGTCCGCACCCGTGACTGAGACCACTGCCACCACCGGGACGGCCACCGTTCCCGCGCCCGAGGCGGCCGTCCGGCCCGTACGGCGGCTGCGGCTGCCCGGCACCGGCGGGGCGCCCGGCGGCAGCCCGCTGTTCCGCAACGCGTACGCGCTGATGCTGAACACGGGCATCTCCGCCGTGCTCGGCCTCGGCTTCTGGCTGGCCGCCGCCCGCTACTACCCGGAGTCGGCGGTCGGCCGCGGCTCGGCCGCCATCGCCGCGATGAAGCTGCTCGCCGGGGTGACGGCGGTGACCCTGACCGGCACCCTGGCCCGGTTCATCCCGGTGTCCGGGGCCCGCACCGGACGGCTCATCCTCCGTACCTACGCGGCCGGTTCGCTGGTCGTCGCGGGCGCGGCCGGGGTGTTCCTGCTGACACTGGACGCGTGGGGGCCGTCGTACGCCTTCCTGCACGGGACGGCCGCCGGGATCGGGTTCACGCTGGCGGTGGTCGGCTGGAACGTGCTCACCCTCCAGGACGGGGTGCTGACCGGGCTGCGCAGCGCGCCCTGGGTGCCGGTGGGGAACACCGTCTTCTCGGCGGTGAAACTGGGGCTGCTGGTGGCGTTCGCGGTGGCGGTCCCGGCCACCGGGGTCTTCGTCTCCTGGGCCGCCGCGATCGCCACCTCGGTGCTGCCGCTGGGCTGGCTGGTCTTCCGGCGCCTGGTGCCCCGGCATGTGCGGGCCACGGCGGGGCAGGCGCGTCCGCCGACGCTGCGGGAGATCGGCCGGTTCCTCGCCGGTGACTGCACGGGGTCGCTGTTCTCGCTGGCCGTGGTCTATCTGGTGCCGGTGATCATCGCCGCGCAGGTCAGCTCCGAGGACAACGCGTACTTCTACATCACCACCACCATCGGCGGCACCACCAACCTGCTCGCCGTCAACATGGGCGCCTCGCTCACCGTGGAGGGCTCGCACGAACCGGCGCGGCTCGCCGCCGACACCCGGGCCGCGCTGCGCCGCATGGCCCGGATCATGCTGCCGGTCGCCACCGTGCTGTTCGTCGGCGCCCCCTGGATTCTCGGCGTGTTCGGCGCCGGTTACGCGGACGCGGCGGCCCCGCTGCTGCGCTGGTTCGCGGTCGGCGCGGTGCTGCGGGTCGTGATGGAGACGTATTTCGCGGTGCTGCGCGCGCAGAACCGCACCTCCGGACTCGCCTGGCTCCAGGGCCTGTTGTGCGTGCTGGTGCTCGGTCTGACCCTGCTGCTCCTGCCCCGTATGGGCCTGACCGGCGCGGGTGTCGCGGAGGTGTCCAGCCTCGCGGTGATCGTCGCCGTCGCCGCGCCGAAGCTCTGGCGCACCCTGCGCGCCGAACCCCCCGCCCCTCCCCCGGCCGACGCCACCGCCCCGGACGGCGACCTCGCGGACCTCGGGTCCCACGAGGTGGCGGTACCGGTACGCCGCCGGAGAGCACCGGCGTGGGCACGGGTGGAGGTCGCGGCGGCGGGGACTGCGGGGGCGCTGGATTCCGGCGGGAGTGTGCGGGCGCCGGGAGGCGCGGGTGCCGGTGTGCGCGCGGGTGCGGAGAGCGCACCGGCCGAGGCGCCCGGCGGGACGCGCGGCCCCGACACCGCGCCACCCCCATCGCCCCCTCGGGAACCGACCGCCCGCCGCACCACCCTCGCCCTGTCCGCCCTGCTCCTCGCCGCCCTGCTCCTCTACTGGCTCCCGGCCCTGCGCCTCACCGATGCCGACCTGGACCGGATGGGCGGCCTGGGACTGGTGTCCGTGCTGCCGGTGCCGACATGGGCGGGTGCGGCGCTGCTGGTGGTGGTGTTCGCCGCGCTGCTCCGGCGGCACCGCGAGCACCGGGCGCTGCTGCTGCTCACCCTGATGGCGACGGTGGTGTCCCTGCACGCGCTTCCGGCCGTACTGGAGAGCGAGCCCCGGTTCCCGACCGCGTGGCAGCACCTGGGGTTCATCGACTACATCGACCGCACCGGCTCGGCGGTGCCCGATCTGGACGCCCGCTGGAGCTGGCCGGGCTTCTTCGCGGTGGCCGCGTTCGTGGGCCGCGCGTGCGGGGTCACCGACTTCACGGAGGTCATCCGCTGGTGGCCGACCGTGATCCAACTCGTCTATCTGGCCCCGATGTTCCTGCTGGCCCGCGCGATGCGGGCGAGCTGGCGGGCCCGGTGGACGGGCGTGTGGCTGTTCGCGCTGTGCGGCTGGGTCGGCCAGGACTACTTCTCCCCGCAGGGGTTCACCTTTCTGCTCTATCTGGTCTTCGTGGCGGTGCTGTTGGTCTGGTTCCGTACCGAACGCCTCACACCGGGGCGGCTGTTGCCCGGTGAAGCGGTGCCGGAACCGGCTGACCGGCGTCAACGTGCCGTACTGCTGCTGCTGTTGATCGGGCTGTTCACGGCGAGTGTCCCGGCCCACCAGCTCACCCCGTTCATGATGCTGGGTGTCCTGGCGGTTCTGGTGCTGCTGCGCCGGTGCCGACTGCGCGGGCTGCCGCTGCTGTTCGGGGTGCTGGTCGCGGCCTGGGTGTGCTTCATGGCGGAGCCGTACTGGTCGGGCCACTTCGACGATCTGTTCGGCGGGATCGGCGGGGTCGGCGGCAACGTCTCCACGTCGGTCTCCGGCCGTATCCAGGGCGGCAGCCCGGTGCACAAACTGGTGCTCTACTCCAGGGTGTTGCTCGCCGGTTCGGTAATGGCGCTGGCCTGCTGGGGCTGGCTGCGCCGCCGCGGCGCCGGGTACCGCGAACGCGCCCTGCCCGTCCTGGCCTTCGTCCCGTTCCTGGGCTTCGGCATGCAGTCGTACGGCGGTGAGATGGCGCTGCGTGTCTTCATGTTCGCGGTGCCGGGCGCGGCCCTGCTGGGCGCGCTCGCCTTCTTCCCGCGCGTCCTCACGGACGGCGGGGGCGGCGCGGGCGGCGGCACCGATGCCCGTGCGGCTCAACGCCCGCCGCTGCTGGCCCCGTTGGCCGCGTTGCTCGCCGGGCTGCTGCTGATGGGCGGCTTCCTGGTGGCCCGGTGGGGCAACGAGACCTTCGAGCGGACCCGGAGCGGCGAGGTCGCCGCGATGGACTGGGTGTACGCCCACGACCGGCCGACGCTGCGGCTGCTGTGGCTGACCCAGGACCCGGTGAACGACGTGACGCCCGCGCTGCCGTGGGGTGCGCGGGACATGGAGCGGGTGGACTACGTACCGACGGCGGCACCCCTGGCCGCCGACCGGGTGACCGGGCTGGTGGAGGCGCTGAAGGACGCAGGTCCGCGGTCGTATCTCATGGTCAACGCGAGTCAGGTGACCTATCTGGAACTGGACGCGGGGTACCCGGCCGACTGGGCGCCCCGGCTGCTGCGGAGCCTGGACGCGCGGCCGGAGCTGCACCGGGTGCTGTCGGGCGACGGTGTCACGGTGTACGCGCTGCGCGCCCCGCCGCCCGGACCGGTGGCGCGTCCGGCGCCGGGTCCCATCGGGCCGCGGGTGACCTGGACCCCGTGGTCGGTGGCCGGTGCGCTCGCCGCCGTCCTGCTGGCCCTGCTGCTCGGGGCCCGCGAGCTGATCCGGGTCACCGCCCGGCCGGGCTCCCGTCAACCACGCTGGCTGCGCCGGGGGTTCCGCTGCTCACTGCCGCTGCTCGGGCTGTTCCTGGTGTCACTGGCGGAGCGGTTCTGGACGATGAGGTAGGCCCGGTCGAGTCGGCCCGGAGAAGCGGGGGTCGGGGACTGTTCAGCGATCGATCCACTTCACCTCGTAGGCGCGCAGGGCGACCCGGCCGCCGTCCACGTCGGCGGTCGCCGCGCGGTCCAGGGTGTTGACGACGAGGACGGTCCGCTCGCTCGCCAGCACCTGGACGCGGGCGGCGTCGGGCCCGGCCACCCGGACGGTGTCGTAGCGGGTGCCGGGGGCGAAGGCGCGGGCGAAGCGGGACAGCAGGCCGTACATGGGCAGCGGGCGGCCCCCGTCGGCAGTGTCGGTGGGGGTCCACAGGCAGCCGGGGCAGCCGGGGCCGGTCTCGCGTTCGGGGTTCCAGTAGAACGCGGAGCCGGTGCCGCCCCTGGCCAGCGCGATTATGCCGGTGGCCTGGACGGCGACGCGGTGCGGCTCGGACCAGCGGTCGCGTGCGTCGCCGGGTCCGGCGGGTTCGACGTAGAACTCGGCCCACCAGAGGGGCAGTCCGCGGGTGCGGGCGCGGACCCACTCGCTGACGGCGGTCAGTTTGGCGGTGGCCGCGAACTCGTCGGGGCGCGGGGCGGCGTCGTCGGGATAGCTGGAGCCGTCCACGACGACGAAGTCGGCGCCCTCCTGGTGCGCGTTCCAGTAGGTGAAGGCGTCCAGGACGCGCTGATCCATCGCCCCCCACGCGCCCCGGAGTTGGGCGGAGGCGTGGTGGTCGCCGGGGGTCACGCTGTTCATCGGCAGGTAGGGGCCGCCGACCATGATGCGCGGGTCCACCTTCTTCAGGGCCGCGCGGACGAGGTTGTACATCCGGGTGTAGCCCTCGGCGTCCCAGCGTTCCTCGGCGTCGTTCCAGAAGCCCTTGAACTCGTTCCAGACGACGAAGTGCCGTACGTCGGGGTAGCGGCGGGCGACGGTCGCGGCGAGCGCGGCGAAGTCGGCGTAGTGGGCGGGGTCGGGGGCGGTCTCCAGGGCGGCCTGGCTCCAGTCGGTGCGGCCGTCGGTGCCGCCGCCCTTCATCCAGTCCGGGGAGCAGCACAGGGTGATGACCGGGGTGCCGCCGGAGCGGCGGGGGGAAACCCCCCCCCCGGCCCGCGCGGCGGAGGCGGAAATCCCCCTCCCCCGGTCGGGGGTGTGGGGGCC